>NZ_JBWKOR010000004.1:0-815537 GCF_059416185.1 Pseudomonas sp. GW821-FHT09E04 | reverse complement strand
GAGTTTCAAGGAGTTTTCCGTTTCGACTGCGCCGGAAGTGGGGCGAATTATAGGCCTCCAGAATCTGCCGTCAACCCTTAATTTCGCTTTTCTTTCAATAACTTGCCGACAGGTCAAAAAAGCACCCGATTCCCTCTATATAGAAGAAAGAGATACCACCCCTTCTATATAGAGGAAGCCATCAAAGCACCCCATCCTCTTTCATCGCAGCCACCGCCCCAGCCCCCAGACCCAGCACCCGCTGCAAAACCTCCAGCGTATGTTCGCCCAGCAAAGGAGGCGCACGACGGTACTCAACAGGAGTGCGAGACAACCGAATCGGACTGGCCACCTGCGGCACCATCCCCGCCAGAGCATGTGGCAGCTCAATCGCCAGCCCACGGGATTTCACCTGCGGATCCTCGAACACCTGCGACAGATCATTGATCGGCCCGCACGGCACACCCGCCTGCTCCAGTTGAGCCACCCACTCGGCGGTCGTCTTGAAGACCGTCGCCTGGCGGATCAGTGGAATCAGCACCGCCCGGTTCGCCACCCGCAGCTTATTAGTCGCGAAACGCGGATCGTCCGCCCACTGCGGCTGCCCCGCCACTTCTGCAAATTTGCGGAACTGCCCGTCATTGCCCACGGTAAGAATGAAGTCGCCATCGGCCGTAGGAAAATCCTGGTACGGCACGATATTCGGATGTGCATTCCCCAACCGCTTCGGTGCATTGCCCGTCGTCAGGTAATTCATCGCCTGGTTAGCCAGACATGCCACCTGCACATCCAGCAACGCCATATCGATGTGTTGACCGCCGCCATCGTGATCACGGTGAGCCAGTGCCGCCAGGATCGCCACAGTCGAATACAACCCCGTCAGAATATCCGTGAGCGCCACACCGACCTTCACCGGCCCGGCGCCCTCATCACCTTCAGGTCGCCCGGTGAGGCTCATCAGCCCGCCGAGCCCCTGAATCATGAAGTCATAACCCGCGCGCTTGGCATACGGCCCGGTCTGGCCAAAACCAGTGATCGAGCAATAGATCAGATCCGGATTGATCGCCTTCAGCGACTCATAGTCCAGACCATAAGCCGCCAACCCACCGACCTTGAAGTTCTCGATCAGGATGTCCGACTTGGCTGCCAGCTCCCGTACAAGTTTCTGACCTTCGGGACGCGTGAAGTCGATCGTCACCGATTGTTTGTTGCGGTTGGCCGACAGGTAATACGCCGCCTCCGACGTATTCTCGCCGTAAGCGTCTTTCAGAAAGGGCGGCCCCCAGGCACGAGTGTCATCACCATTGCCCGGGCGCTCGACCTTGATCACTTCCGCCCCAAGGTCGGCAAGAATCTGCCCGGCCCATGGGCCGGCCAGCACTCGCGACAAATCCAGTACCCGCAGATGCGACAGCGCGCCCATGGTCGCTCTCCTATTAATAGAACGCCTGCAGGCCGGTCTGTGCACGACCGAGGATCAGCGCATGAACGTCGTGAGTACCTTCATAGGTATTCACCACTTCCAGGTTGACCAAGTGACGGGCCACCCCGAACTCATCGGAGATCCCGTTACCGCCCAACATGTCACGCGCCATACGAGCGATATCCAGAGACTTGCCGCAAGAGTTGCGCTTCATGATCGAAGTGATTTCAACCGCAGCGGTGCCTTCATCTTTCATGCGACCCAGACGCAGGCAGCCTTGCAGCGCCAGAGTGATCTCGGTTTGCATGTCCGCGAGCTTCTTCTGGATCAACTGAGTCGCAGCCAACGGGCGGCCGAACTGTTGACGGTCCAGGGTGTACTGGCGAGCGGTGTGCCAGCAGAACTCCGCCGCGCCCAGCGCGCCCCAGGAGATGCCATAACGTGCAGAGTTGAGGCAGGTGAACGGACCTTTCAGGCCACGTACGTCCGGGAAGATGTTCTCTTCCGGCACGAACACGTTATCCATGACGATTTCACCGGTGATCGAGGCTCGCAGGCCGACCTTGCCGTGAATCGCCGGAGCGCTCAGGCCTTTCCAGCCCTTCTCCAGCACGAAGCCGCGGATGTCCCCAGCGTCGTCCTTGGCCCAGACCACGAACACATCAGCGATCGGGCTGTTGGTGATCCACATCTTGGCGCCGGTCAGGCTGTAGCCACCATCCACTTTGCGTGCACGAGTAATCATCGCGCCCGGATCGGAACCATGGTTCGGCTCGGTCAGACCGAAACAGCCGATCCATTCGCCGGAAGCCAGTTTCGGCAGGTACTTCTGCTTCTGTGCTTCGGTACCGAACTCGTTGATCGGCACCATGACCAGCGAAGACTGCACGCTCATCATCGAACGGTAGCCGGAGTCAACGCGCTCGACTTCACGAGCAATCAGGCCGTAGCTGACATAGTTGAGACCGCTGCCACCATACTGCTCGGGGATGGTCGCGCCCAACAGGCCGACCTCACCCATCTCACGGAAGATCGCCGGGTCAGTCTTCTCATGGCGGAAGGCTTCGAGCACGCGCGGCGCGAGGCTCTGCTGGGCGAATTGCTCGGCAGTGTCGCGGATCATGCGTTCTTCTTCAGTCAGCTGTTGATCCAGCAGCAGGGGATCGATCCAGTTGAAGCTAGCTTTACCGCCCATGAGTGAGTCCTCGCAAATCGGGTGAATTAACGTGGCATTGATCCTAGGCCCGCTTCGTCATCCCGGCAAACGAGGATTTCGCATCCTGTTGTGCTAATTTCTCACTCCGAAACGTCGCGAAATGCCGATTGAGCGATGTATTAGTGAGGTTGACGTACATGCGCCGCAAGATACCCAGCACCACCGCCCTGATCAGCTTTGAAGCCGCCGCCCGTCACGAGAGCTTTACCAAGGCCGCCGAAGAACTTTCTCTCACCCAGGGCGCCATTTGCCGACAGATCGCCAGCCTTGAGGACTTCCTCAGCGTCGAACTGTTCCGACGCTCCCGTCGCGGGGTGAAGCTGACGGAAGCAGGTCTTTCCTACAGCCGCCGGGTTGCCACTCAACTCGACGCCGTGGAGCGCGACACCCTCTCGGTGATGGGTCAGCAGGGTACCAATGTGATCGAGCTCGCTGTGGTGCCCACCTTCGGCACGCAATGGCTGCTGCCAAGACTGAAGGACTTCCAGCTCAAGCACCCCGAAGTAACGGTCAACCTGACCAACCGTACCCGCCCGTTCCTGTTTGCCGACACCGACTTCGATGCCGCCATCTATTTCGGCGATGCCGATTGGTCGGGGACGGAATCCCACCGGTTGATGGGTGAAAATCCGATGCCGGTGTGCAGTCCCGCCCTACTCGGCAGCAAGAACAGTCTCACACCCGAAGAGATCGCCGATCTGCCTCTGCTCCAGCAAACCACCCGCCCCTACGCCTGGCGGCAGTGGTTCAACTCGCAGCACCTGAACATTCCCCGCGACATGACAGGCCCACGCTACGAGCTATTCTCCATGCTGGCCCAAGCGGCCATGCACGACATGGGTATCGCGCTGATCCCACCGTTCCTGATTCAACGTGAACTGGCCGAGAAACGCCTGGTGATTGCCAACCCGAACGCACTCTCCAGCATCAAGGCGTATTACCTGATGATTCCGGAGCGAAAGGTCGAATCCGCGTCACTCAAGGCATTTCGCGATTGGCTGGTGAACCAGGCACACAGCTACAACCTAGAAGGATAAAGGCTTTCAGCGATTGCTAACCCCGTAGTCAGGATATTCAAAGCCCTACAGATATAACTATTTGTCGCAAATCGACAGACTGTATCCGAAAGTCGTACAGACGTCCCACAAGCGGCTGGCGACGTGGCTTTGAGCCTTCATTCGCGACTCATTACGACCTATTCACGTCACCGATGAGAAAATTCTTCAAATTCATCCACACTCCTTGCAAGGCACGGCCTGCAAGGGATTCAGCCAGCCATCTGCGACATTCGGTCACGGGATGACTTGTAGTTAATTTTCCGTCACCCGTCATAATCCCTTGAAGGGCATAAACTTCGCCTGCAAAATGCCGCGCCCCGCCCTGATTTGGCGGGATCGTGCTGATCGGCCGCCCCAGTCGCACCATCCGTAGTGCATGGGTTTACTCAATAAGATCACGCAGGAGATTTGACGTGCACATTGGTGTTCCTCTCGAAACCCAGACGGGTGAAACACGGGTTGCTGCAACCCCGGAAACCATCAAAAAGCTGATCGGCCAGGGTCATAAGGTCACTGTACAAAGCGGCGCTGGCATCAAGGCCAGCGTTGTCGACAGTGCCTATGAAGCGGCAGGCGCGACCATTGGCAGTGCCAGCGATGCGTTTGGTGCAGAGCTGATTCTCAAAGTGGTCGCCCCCAGCGACACCGAACTGGCGCTGATCAAGCGCGGCACGGTGCTGGTGGGCATGCTCAATCCGTTCAACAATGAAACCATCGCCAAAATGGCCGAGTGCGGGATCACCGCGTTCGCCCTGGAAGCAGCACCACGTACCTCCCGGGCCCAGAGCCTCGACGTGCTGTCGTCCCAGGCGAACATTGCCGGCTATAAATCGGTTCTGCTGGCCGCTCACTACTATCCGCGCTTCATGCCGATGCTGATGACCGCTGCGGGCACCGTGAAAGCGGCGCGCGTGCTGATTCTGGGTGCCGGTGTGGCCGGGTTGCAGGCGATTGCCACGGCGAAACGTCTGGGTGCCGTCATCGAAGCGTCCGACGTACGTCCGGCCGTGAAGGAACAGATCGAATCCCTCGGCGCCAAGTTCGTCGACGTGCCTTACGAGACCGATGAAGAACGCGAATGCGCGGTCGGCGTCGGCGGTTACGCACGTCCGATGCCGGCGAGCTGGATGCAGCGTCAGGCCCAGGCCGTGCACGAACGCGCGAAGCAGGCTGACATTGTCATCACCACCGCACTGATCCCGGGTCGCAAGGCTCCGACACTGTTGAGCGCGGACACCGTGGCGCAGATGAAACCCGGTTCGGTGGTCATCGACCTCGCTGCAGCCCAGGGCGGCAACTGCCCGCTGACCGTGGCCGATCAAGTTGTGATCGAGAACGGGGTGACCATCGTCGGCCCGACCAACCTCGCCGGTGAAGTCGCGGCAGATGCCTCAGCACTGTACGCACGCAACCTGCTGGACTTCCTGAAGCTGGTCTTCACCAAAGAAGGCCAGTTCGAAGTGAACCTCGAAGACGACATCGTCGCCGCGTGCCTGATGTGCCGCGACGGCCAAGTCATCCGCAAAAACGCCTAAGCAGGGATTCAGACGATGGAAGAGCTTATCTCCCCCGGTATCTACAACCTGATCATCTTCGTGCTGGCGATTTATGTCGGTTACCACGTGGTCTGGAACGTTACACCCGCGCTGCACACGCCGCTGATGGCGGTGACCAACGCCATTTCGGCGATCGTGATCGTCGGTGCCATGCTCGCCGCCGCACTGACCGTCACCCCGCTGGGCAAGACCATGGGCACCCTCGCCGTGGCACTGGCAGCGGTCAACGTGTTCGGTGGCTTCCTGGTCACCCGCCGCATGCTTGAGATGTTCAAGAAGAAAGCCCCGAAAGTAAAAGAAGAGGCGCCTAAGTAATGAGCATGAACCTCGTCACGACGCTCTACCTGATCGCGTCGATCTGCTTCATCCAGGCCCTCAAGGGTCTGTCGCACCCGACCACGTCGCGTCGCGGCAACCTGTTCGGCATGCTCGGCATGGCACTGGCAATCATCACCACTGTCGGCCTCATCTATAAGCTCGGTGCTGAGTTGGCGACTGCCGGTATTGGCTATGTGATCGTCGGCCTGCTGATCGGCGGCACCGCCGGTTCGATCATGGCCAAGCGCGTTGAAATGACCAAGATGCCGGAACTGGTCGCTTTCATGCACAGCATGATCGGTCTGGCAGCGGTGTTCATCGCCATTGCTGCGGTGGTTGAGCCGCAGTCGCTGGGCATCGTCAAGCAACTGGGCGACTCGATCCCGGCGGGTAACCGTCTGGAGCTGTTCCTCGGCGCAGCCATTGGTGCCATCACCTTCTCCGGTTCGGTGATCGCCTTCGGCAAGCTGTCGGGCAAGTACAAGTTCCGTCTGTTCCAGGGCGCACCGGTACAGTTCAGCGGTCAGCACAAGCTGAACGCGGTACTGGGTCTGGCGACGCTGATCCTCGGCATCACCTTCATGCTGACCGGCAACCTCGCCGCATTCGCATTGATGCTGGCCTTGGCCTTCATCATGGGCGTGCTGATCATCATCCCGATCGGCGGTGCCGACATGCCGGTCGTGGTGTCGATGCTCAACAGCTATTCCGGCTGGGCGGCGGCGGGTATCGGTTTCTCGCTGAACAACTCGATGCTGATCATTGCCGGCTCCCTGGTGGGTTCGAGCGGTGCGATCCTCTCGTACATCATGTGCAAGGCGATGAACCGTTCCTTCTTTAATGTACTGCTAGGCGGTTTTGGCAATACAGCAGACGCCGGCCCTGCCGGTGAAAAAGAAGCTCGCCCGGTGAAATCCGGTTCGGCTGATGACGCGACCTTCCTGCTGACCAACGCCGACACCGTGATCATCGTGCCAGGTTACGGCCTGGCGGTGGCCCGTGCGCAGCATGCGCTGAAGGAGCTGACCGAGAAGCTGACCCACCACGGCGTGACCGTGAAGTACGCGATTCACCCGGTGGCCGGTCGGATGCCTGGCCACATGAACGTACTGCTGGCCGAGGCCGAAGTGCCGTACGACCAGGTGTTCGAGATGGAAGACATCAACTCCGAGTTCGGCCAGGCCGACGTGGTGCTGGTGCTCGGTGCCAACGATGTGGTCAACCCGGCTGCCAAGAACGATCCGAAATCGCCGATTGCCGGCATGCCGATCCTCGAAGCGTTCAAGGCCAAGACCATCATCGTCAACAAGCGCTCGATGGCCAGCGGCTATGCCGGTCTGGACAACGAACTGTTCTACCTGGACAAGACCATGATGGTCTTCGGCGACGCGAAGAAAGTCATCGAAGACATGGTCAAAGCAGTCGAGTAACCCTCGCAGGCAATGCAGAACGCCCCGACTTGTCGGGGCGTTTTTGTTTGCGAAAAACGTCGGACAATTTGCCGCGTTGTTGCAGATCCGGTAACGGTGTTTTACTTGAAACCCGCTAAATAGACGCCTCGTTTGCGACCTTGGTAGCGGGACAGGCGCCCGCGAAATTCACTAGACTGCGCATCCTGCTACTCGCTGCCCGAGAAAATAATCCATGTACCGTGACCGTATTCGCCTGCCTTCGTTGTTGGATAAAGTGATGAGCGCCGCCGACGCCGCTGCGCTGATTGAGGACGGCATGACCGTCGGCATGAGCGGCTTCACCCGCGCCGGCGAGGCCAAGGCCGTTCCCCATGCACTGGCCGAGCGAGCCAAGGTCACGCCGCTGAAGATCAGCCTGATGACCGGTGCCAGCCTGGGCAACGACCTCGATAAGCAACTGACCGAGGCCGGCGTCCTGTCACGGCGCATGCCATTCCAGGTCGACAGCACCTTGCGCAAGGCGATCAACGCCGGCGAAGTGATGTTCATCGACCAGCACCTGTCGGAAACCGTCGAGCAACTGCGCAACCAGCAACTGAAGCTGCCGGACATCGCCGTGATCGAAGCCGTGGCCATCACCGAACAGGGCCACATCGTGCCGACCACCTCGGTGGGCAACTCGGCGAGCTTCGCGATCTTCGCCAAACACGTGATCGTCGAGATCAACCTGGCGCACAACGCCAACCTCGAAGGTCTGCACGACATCTATATCCCGACCTATCGCCCGACCCGCACGCCCATCCCGCTGGTAAAAGTCGACGACCGCATCGGCAGCACCGCGATCCCGATCCCTCCGGAGAAGATCGTCGCGATCGTGATCACCCAGCAGTCGGATTCGCCGTCCACCGTCTCGGCGCCTGATGTCGACACCAAAGCCATCGCCGATCACCTGATCACCTTCTTTAAACAGGAAGTCGATGCCGGACGCATGACCAACAAGCTCGGCCCGCTGCAGGCCGGGATCGGCAACATTGCCAACGCGGTGATGTGCGGGTTGATCGACTCGCCGTTCGAAGACCTGACCATGTACTCCGAAGTGCTGCAGGACTCGACCTTCGACCTGATCGATGCGGGCAAGCTGAGCTTTGCCTCGGGCAGTTCGATCACATTGTCGGAGCGGCGCAACAGCGACGTCTTCGGCAACCTGGAGAAGTACAAGGACAAACTGGTGCTGCGCCCGCAAGAGATCTCGAACCATCCGGAAGTGGTTCGTCGCCTGGGCATTATTGGCATCAACACGGCGCTCGAGTTCGACATCTATGGCAACGTCAACTCCACCCACGTCTGCGGCACGCGGATGATGAACGGCATTGGCGGTTCGGGTGACTTCGCGCGCAACGCACACCTGGCGGTGTTCGTGACCAAGTCGATCGCCAAGGGCGGCGCGATTTCCAGCGTGGTGCCGATGGTTAGCCACGTCGACCACACCGAGCATGACGTCGACATCCTGGTGACCGAGGTGGGACTGGCCGACCTGCGTGGCCTGGCGCCACGTGAACGCGCCCGGGTCATCATCGACAACTGTGTGCACCCGGACTACCGCCAGGCGCTGAACGATTACTTCACGACGGCCTGCGCCATCGGCGGTCACACCCCGCACATTCTGCGCGACGCCCTGAGCTGGCATATCAATCTGGAAGAAACCGGACGCATGCTGAAGGCGTAATCCGCACAGATTTTCCGCTGGCGCAAACACAGTTTCGCCAGCGGGATTCTGAAAACCTCCATTACCGTCAAAAACTGTACTGCTGTACCGGTCTTTTCCTAAGGCTTTTGCCTACTCGAATCACCGAATTGAGTAAATATGCACCAAATGGGCGCAGACAGGTACAGTTTGCGCAATTTTGACCCGTACACCCCCTATAAACAGTTAACTGGTCACTCACAATACAGGTGAACTGTATCTAGAGAGTCTGGCCAAACGAGAGGATCATGGGCACCAGTTAAACCACTACCTGATCCCGCCACAAGCGGAAGGATGTCAACCATGGAACGTACACTCAGTTCCGAACTGTTCTTCGAAGACAAAGCTGCAAAAACCCAGGCTTCCCTGCCTCTGCGCGTTATCGCCAACCTGATGTTGTGGCAGCGCCGCATCTCCAGCCGCCACCAACTGGCTCGTCTGGATTCGCGTCTGCTGGCTGACGCCGGGATTAGCGAAGCACAACGCTACGAAGAGCTGAGCAAGCCGTTCTGGCGCTAAGTAGCGTCGCTGGCTCTGGTCGCTAGACCCACCGCCAGCAACCCGAATTGAACACACAAGACCCGTCGCGGGAAACCGCGACGGGTCTTGTCGTTTTGGGCCCGGAAAACATCCGGTACAGGGGCCTGTATCAATGACAGGTACAGTTTTAATTAATAAACAACTGAACCAGTACAATTTCACTGTGGTGTATCTGCCGTGCTCATTGCATTCGGCTCAACATGACCTTCCGCCTCCATCGGCAAAAGGAAGACGTCATGAATCACTTACAGGATGTTTCAGCAGTCGCGGTCGAACGCTCTCCTCGCTTCGGTCGTCTACGACGGCTATTCAGAGGTTTCTGGCAAGGCCTGGAGCGCGCCAGGACGCGGCGCCTGCTGGCTCAACTCGATGGTCGGGATCTCGCTGATCTTGGCCTCAGCCACGCCGATCGACAGAACGAACTGGAGAAACCCTTCTGGCGCTAGCATTTTGCCCTCTGTGCGAAACCTCCCACACAGGCCTAATATCCGGGCAGAACGTGGCGAATGCCGTGCGACTGGCGTCTGACTTCCCAGACACCAAGCCACCTCTCAATACGATATTTCCAGAGGAGTTACACCATGTCCCGTCTTCGCCTGCTCAGCGCTGCCGCCCTGCTGGCCGTGGCTGCCAATGCCAGCGCTACCAGCTTCATCGTGACCACCGACGCCGTTGTTGGCGCGCTGAAGTCCTCTTCGGACGCGACTTCCGACGTCAGCTCTTCGCTGCGTGACAACAAAGTCGTGATCGCTGCCCGTGACGACGCTGCCAGCTTCGTTGCCAGCGAAGGCCAGATCCGCGGCGTGAAACTCGAGAGCGCTCTGGACCTCATCCGCCATCAGGCCCCGCAACTGAATGCGACCGACGCACAACTGGCACAAGCCATTCTGGCGATCTGAGCCGGCATTGCTGGAAGGGACATGCCAGTCATGTCCCGATGTTTCGCCGCTGGCTCTGGCCCGGGCATTACGCTAGCCTTGGGACTCGCTAACAGCACCTGAGACTCATGCGTTTTCTTTCAAATCTGCTTATCCCTTCTGTTCTGGTCACTGCTTGCTGGACGACCTCGGTCGATGCCTTTGACGTCTCGACGCAAAACACCGTTGTCAGCGGTTACGCCACCAGCATGGTGTCTTCCGCGCCTTTCGACCGTAAACTGCTGCTCGCCGCCCACGACGATGCGGCGGCATTCGTTGCCAGTGACGGCCAGTTGCGAGGCGCTCAGCTGGAATCCGCGTTGCATTACCTGCGCAAATCCCGGCCAAAACTTCATGTAAGCGACCTTGAACTGGCACAGGCAATTCTCGTCCAATAGTTATTCTTGCCCCCTCCGGAGTCGTTCCATGCGTAGCCCGCTGATTGCTGCCGCCCTTGGCCTGTTGTTGTTGGCCGATATGGCCCAGGCGCACACCCTGGTAGCCACCAGTAACATCATCGTTCGTGCCTCCCAGCGCACCATCGATTTCACTTCCGATACCACCACTTCGATCCGCGATTCGAAAATCATCCGCGAAGCCCACGATGACGCCGCCAGCTTCGTCGCCAGCAACGGAGATATCCGTGGCGCGCACCTGGAAGCCGCCCTCAACACCCTGCGCACCCGCGTGCCGGAAGCCCGCGACGCCAGTGATCAGGTACTCGCCGAAGCCATCCTCGCATTGTGAAGTCTCTCAGCGCCTGGCTGCTGGCCGGGGCGCTGCTGCTGATCGGCAGCAACGCCCACGCCAGCCTGCAACTGCGGCTCAAGACCGACGGCCTGAGCCCCGCCCAACAACAGGCCAGCCAGGCGTTGCTCGATGAAGCGATGCAGAAACTGCCGCCCAGCTTCATCGAACGCCTGGATCGACGCATCGATGTCGGCTGGACCGACGACATGCCCGCCAATGCCTATGGCCAGGCGACGCTCGTCTCCGAGCTGGACCTGAACCGCAGACTGCTCGCCAGTCTCACCGACGGCAGCGCGGCCACGCAAAAAACCAATCGCCCCCACGGCACTGTGCGGCAGGAACTGCTGGCCACGGTGCTGCACGAAATCACCCATATCTACGACCGCGCACGCCTGTGGCCGGCCGCCGAACGCACGCTGATCCAGCGCTGCACGCGCCGCAACAACAGTGCCGGGCTGATCGGCCTGCCGGATGAGTGTCGGGGGCAGAATGACCGGCGCTTCACCCTCAGCGATGACCCGCGCCTGCTCGACCTCGCCGGCTGGCAGCAATACGTCGGCCGCCGTGGCGAACGTGAACAGCACAACCGGCAAATCGCCCGCAGCCCGGATCTGTACGAGATCTCCAGTCCGAAGGAGTTCGTCGCGGTCAACATGGAGTATTTCCTCCTCGACCCGAGCTACGCCTGCCGCCGTCCGGCGCTGTATCGCTATTACAAGGAACACTTCGGCTGGGCGCCGCCGGAAAAGGACTCCTGCGCCAAATCCTTCGCCTTCCTCAATGCCGGCAACGACTTTGCCAAACAGCCGCTGGGCCAGGTCGATCCGGAGCGGGTCTACGCCATCGACTACCTGCTGGCCGAAGCAAACCAGAACTGGGTCAGCCGCTGGGGGCACAGCATGTTGCGCCTGGTGATCTGCGCCCCGGGCCGGCCACGCGGACCGGATTGTCGACTGGATCTGGACCAGCATCTGGTGCTGTCCTACCGCGCATTCGTCGGCGATGTGCAGCTGTCGAGCTGGGACGGACTGGTCGGCAAATACCCTTCGCGCCTGTTCGTCCTGCCGTTGGCGCAGGTGATCGACGAATACACCAAGACCGAACTGCGCAGCCTCGCCTCGGTGCCGCTGAACCTGTCCCGCAGCGAGATCGAAGACGTGGTCGAACACGCCGCCGAAATGCACTGGAGCTACGACGGCAATTACTTCTTCCTGTCCAACAACTGCGCGGTGGAAAGCCTGAAACTGCTGCGCAGCGGTAGCAACAATGCGCAGCTCACCGGCCTCGACAGCATCATGCCCAACGGCCTGTTGGAGGTGCTCAAGGGCCGGGGCCTGGCGGATACCAGCGTGCTCGACAATCCCAAAGAGGCGTTGCGCCTGGGTTACCGCTTCGACTCGTTCCGCGATCGCTATCAGGCAATGTTCGAGGTGCTGAAGAAGCAATTGCCGATCAAGCAGGCCAGCGTCGAGGAATGGCTTTCGCTGTCTGCCGAAGAGCGGCGGCCATGGTTCGAACGCGCGGACCTGCGCACCAGCGCCGCATTGCTGCTGTTGGAGCAGGCAAGCTTCCGTCGCCAGTTGCTGCTGGCCCAGGATGAGGTCAAGCAACGCTACCTCGGTGCCCGGGAACTGGAAAACGGCGGCATGGACAAGGCCAACGCAACGTTGCAGCAGATCCTCGCCAACAGCGGCTTCCTCAGTCGCCCGGCAGAACTGCTCGACTCTCGTGGTTATGGCCTGCCACAACCCAGCGAGTTCAGCCGACTGGAAGCCGAAAGCAGTCAGCGCCAGAAACAGCTACTGGTGCTGAGCGGTGATCTGGACAAGGAAGTGCGAGCGCTGCTGGAACCGAAGCGGGCAGCGGAGATTGCAGCCAACGAGGCCAACGTGAAGCAAATCGGCGAGCATTTGCGCAAACTGCACAAAGCCTCGGGCGGCCTGGAGCTGCCCTGAAAAACAACGCCCCTGAAAAACAAAAGACCGCAGCCTGTGAAAGGCTGCGGTCTTTTTTATTGCCTGCAAATCAGTACAGAACACCATCCAACACTTCGTAGACGATCCCGGTACCGATCGCGATCAACACGATATCGCCACCGGCCCGACGCCATTCATAGCCCGGATACACCGGCAAACGTCCCAACGCCCGAGCATCCAGCCGCTCGCCGTAATAGCCGTGCGGCAACGGCCGGCCGCGTTCCAGGCGAATACCCGGAGGCGGAGGTGCACCGCGAACGAAGTAGCCGTGATTGTCACGAATCACCTGACGCACCGGCCCGAAGTCGTGTGGTGGCGGGCCGCCACGGTGGCTGCTTTGCCAATCATGGTGATCGCCACCGCGATTGTCGTACTGACCCTGTTGCGGGCCGCCGTGGTCGTGATCGTCGCGTGGGTCAGCGCTGGCCAGCAGCGGCGTCGCGCTGATCATCAGCACGCCCAGACTGGCAATCAGACGTTTCGGCATTTTCATGGATTTTCCTCACTGCACTAACAGCAAAAAGGGACTCAGAACGTGATTCTGAATCCCTCGGTCTTGCTTGATTAGTCTGTGCCGCGAGGTGCTAATTCCTCTGTATCAGGAACTTTACCTTCAGCTGACGCGGGCCTTACGCACGCCTTCGGACAGTGCCGAACACAGGCTCAGTACGCCGTCGATGGCCTGGTCCGGCGTGGTCGCGTTGGCGATGTGATCGATCAGCGCCGACCCCACCACCACGCCATCGGCCAGACGCGCGATGGACGCAGCCTGCTCCGGCGTACGGATACCGAAACCGATGCTGATCGGCAGGTCGGTATGACGACGCAGACGCGCCACCGCTTCCTCGACGTGTTCCAGAGTCGCCGCACCGGCACCGGTCACACCGGCGACCGACACGTAGTAAACGAACCCGGAGCTGCCGTTCAACACTTTCGGCAGACGTGCATCATCCGTGGTCGGCGTAGTCAGGCGGATGAAGTCGATGCCTGCAGCCTGGGCCGGGTCGCACAGCTCCGAGTTGTGCTCCGGCGGCATGTCGACCACGATCAGGCCGTCAACGCCGGCCTCTTTGGCTTCGGCGATGAAGCGTTCGACACCGAACTTGTGGATCGGGTTGAAGTAACCCATCAGTACCAGCGGCGTGTCGCTGTTGTCCTTGCGGAACTCGCGGACCATTTGCAGGGTTTTGATCAGGTTCTGTTTGGCACCCAAAGCACGGATGTTCGCCAGCTGGATCGCCGGACCGTCGGCCATCGGGTCGGTGAACGGCATGCCCAGTTCGATAACGTCGGCACCGGCTTTCGGCAGGCCCTTGAGGATCGCCAGCGAAGTGTCGTAGTCCGGATCACCTGCGGTGACGAAGGTCACCAGTGCGGCGCGGTTCTGTTCCTTGAGTTCGGCAAAGCGGGTTTGCAGGCGGCTCATCAGTGTTTCTCCTGCTTGGAAGTTTCCATGTGGTGCATGACGGTCTGCATGTCTTTGTCACCGCGGCCGGACAGGTTGACCACCATCAGGTGATCCTTCGGCAGCTTCGGCGCGCGTTTGAATACTTCAGCCAGGGCATGGGCGCTTTCCAGTGCCGGAATGATCCCTTCCAGACGGCAGCACTGGTGGAATGCCGCAAGGGCTTCGTCGTCGGTCACCGAGGTGTACTGGACGCGGCCGATGTCATGCAACCACGCGTGTTCCGGGCCAATGCCCGGATAGTCGAGGCCGGCGGAAATCGAGTGGGCGTCGATGATCTGACCATCGTCGTCCTGCAGCAGGAAGGTTCGGTTGCCGTGCAACACACCCGGTACGCCGCCGTTGAGGCTGGCCGCGTGCTTGCCGGTCTCGATGCCGTAACCGGCGGCTTCGACGCCGATGATTTCCACGCTCTTGTCGTCGAGGAACGGGTGGAACAGGCCCATGGCGTTGGAACCGCCGCCGATGCACGCCACCAGGCTGTCCGGCAGACGACCTTCCTGAGCTTGCAGCTGTTCGCGGGTTTCCTTGCCGATCACGGCCTGGAAGTCGCGAACCATAGCTGGGTAAGGATGCGGACCGGCCACGGTGCCGATCAGGTAGAAGGTGCTGTCGACGTTGGTCACCCAGTCACGCAGTGCTTCGTTCATCGCGTCTTTCAGGGTGCCGGTGCCGGCGACCACCGGGATCACCTCGGCGCCCAGCAGCTTCATGCGGAACACGTTGGCCTGCTGACGTTCGATGTCAGTGGTGCCCATGTAGATCACGCAATCCAGACCGAAGCGCGCAGCCACGGTGGCGGTTGCCACGCCGTGCATGCCGGCGCCGGTCTCGGCGATGATGCGTTTCTTGCCCATGCGCCGCGCCAGCAGGATCTGGCCGATGCAGTTGTTGATCTTGTGCGCGCCGGTGTGGTTCAGCTCTTCGCGCTTGAGGTAGATCTTGGCGCCACCACAGAACTCGGTCAGGCGCTCGGCGAAATACAGCGGGCTCGGACGTCCGACGTAGTCGCGCTGGAAGTAGGCCAATTCCTCTTTGAACGCCGGATCTTCCTTGGCCGCTTCGTACTCGCGGGCCAGATCGAGGATCAACGGCATCAGGGTTTCGGCAACGTAACGGCCGCCGAACGAGCCAAACAGGCCGTTGGCGTCAGGGCCGTTACGCAGATCGGAGGTGTTCGAAGTCTGGGTCATGGTTCGCTCCAGCGGATTTCACGAGAAGACAATGGCGTTCACTCTACCCCTGACCTTGCAGGCTGAAAACCGATAAGATCGCCACAACCTGTCAGGAAAACTCACAGATATCATGAGCCATGACCTTCCCCCGCTGAACGCCCTGCGCGCCTTCGAAGCCACCGCCCGGCTGAACAGCGTCAGCCAGGCCGCCGAGCAGCTGCACGTCACCCACGGCGCGGTCAGCCGCCAGCTCAAGGTGCTTGAAGAGCACCTGGGCGTCAGCCTGTTCGCCAAGGACGGTCGCGGCTTGAAACTCACAGATGCCGGTATCCGTCTGCGCGATGCCAGCGGCGAGGCGTTCGACCGTTTGCGCAGTGTTTGTGCCGAGCTGACCCAAAGCACCGCCGATGCGCCGTTCGTGCTCGGCTGCTCCGGCAGCCTGCTGGCGCGCTGGTTCATTCCGCGACTGGGAAGGCTGAATGCCGATCTGCCGGACTTGCGTCTGCACCTGTCGGCCGGAGAAGGCGACCTCGATCCGCGCCGCCCGGGACTCGATGCCTTGCTGCTGTTCGCCGAACCGCCATGGCCGGCGGACATGCAAGTCTACGAGCTGGCCAGCGAACGCATCGGCCCGGTCATGAGCCCGCTGTTCAGCGGCTACCAGCACCTGAAATCGGCGCCGCCCACTGCCCTGCTCGGCGAACCCTTGCTGCACACAACCTCGCGCCCACAAGCCTGGCCGAGCTGGGCGCAGCAAACCGGCCTCGACGCCAAGGCGTTGAAGCTGGGGCAAGGTTTCGAGCATCTGTATTACTTGCTGGAAGCGGCCGTCGCCGGATTGGGCGTGGCGATCGCGCCGGAACCCTTGGTGGCCGAAGACTTGAAAGCCGGTCGCCTGGTCGCGCCATGGGGCTTCTGCGAAACCCCGGCGCAACTGGCGTTGTGGCTACCCAAGCGCGCCGCGGACGGGCGCGCCCGGCAATTGGCACAGTGGCTCAAGAACGAGCTGCGCCAGGCGGATCACTCACCGCGCTTGAACAGCAGATAAGCGGCCAGCAGACCCAGTGCACCGACCGCCACACCGGCGGTCGTCCACGGATGTTCCTGCGCATAATCACGGGTGGCGATCCCGGTTTCGCGGGTTTTGACTTTGACTTCTTCGTAGGCATCGCTGAGCAGGCTGCGCGAGTGTTTCAGCGCGCTTTCGGCATTGCCCTTGAGCGCCTTGAGGGTCTTGCGCGACTCGTCCGAAGCGTCGTCCTTCAGGCTTTCCAACGACTTGAGCAGACTCTCGATCTCCGCTTCCATGCTTTGCAACGAGGCTTTGCGTAACGAGGTGTTGGCCATGGTGGCTCTCCTGCATTGGTGATGAGTGGCGTGTGTTGTTTGGGACTTCACGGGGTCTGGAAAGTGCAGAAAATCTGAACTCGCCTTTCCCGAAGCGAACGAAATCAACACTGCAAATCGCTGCTAGGCTCAATTCCACACGTCCAGGAGATCGCCATGAGTGACCATCACACCTACAAGAAAATCGAGCTGGTCGGTTCGTCCCCCAGCAGCATCGAAGACGCCATCAACAACGCGCTGGCCGAGGCCGGCAAGAGCATCAAGCATCTGGAATGGTTTGAGGTGGTCGATACCCGTGGCCACATCAAGGACAACAAGGCCGCCCACTTTCAAGTGACCCTGAAAGTCGGGTTCCGGATTGCCAGCAGCTGAGTTTGGTCTACGCTTCTGAACTTGCGCGCTGGCCGAATGCCATAGGAATGGCAAAGCGCTACAGGGTGAGCGCATCGGGTAGATCGCTCGATGCCCGCCTCTTTTAATCCGACCAGGGAGTGCGACCGATGAAGAAGTTCATGTTGGCAGTAGGTTTGTTGAGCCTTGCGGGTGGTGCGTTTGCTGCCGGCAAGCCCTGTGAAGAAGTGAAAGCCGCGATCGCGGCAAAACTGGATGCGAAACACGTCTCCGGTTATTCGCTGGAAATCGTCGATAAAGGTGCTGCGGCTGGCGGCAAGGTCGTCGGCAAATGCGAGGGCGGCACCAAGGAAATCGTCTACAAGCGCGGTTGATCGCGCCTGAAATGCAAAAGCCGACGCAATGCGTCGGCTTTTTTGTGCCCGGCTATCTTTTTTGCACAACTATCGGACTTCAGCCCTTCATCACCTGCGCCAGCAATTCGTAGGAATGCAGGCGATCGGCGTGTTCGTACAGGTCGCAGGTGAAAATCAGCTCATCCGCCTGAGTCTGTTCAATCAGCACCTCAAGTTTTGCGCGGATTTTCTGCGGGCTGCCGACCATCGCCAGACCGAGGAAATCGCCCACCGCCTCACGCTCGTGGGGCAGCCACAAGCCGTCCATGGTTTTCACGGGCGGACGCTGCACCAGACTTTGCCCACGCATCAGCGCGAGAATTCGCTGGTACACCGAGGTCGCCAGGTAATCGGCCTGCTCGTCGGTGTCGGCGGCCACCAGCGGCACGCCGAGCATCACGTACGGCTTGTCGAGCACCGCCGATGGCTTGAAGTGGTTGCGGTAGACGCGAATCGCCTCGTGCATGAAGCGCGGTGCGAAATGTGAGGCAAAGGCGTAGGGCAAACCGCGCTCGCCGGCCAGTTGCGCACTGAACAGGCTGGAACCCAACAGCCAGATCGGCACGTTGGTGCCGGTGCCCGGCATCGCGATCACACGCTGATCCGGCGTACGCGGACCGAGGAAACGCGCCAGTTCGGCCACGTCTTCCGGGAAGTCGTCGGCACTGCCGGAGCGTTCACGGCGCAGGGCTCGGGCGGTCATCTGGTCGGAGCCGGGCGCGCGGCCCAGGCCGAGGTCGATCCGCCCCGGATACAGGCTTTCAAGGGTGCCGAACTGCTCGGCAATCACCAGCGGCGCGTGGTTGGGCAGCATCACGCCACCGGAGCCGACACGGATGGTCGACGTGCCGCCGGCCAGATAGCCCAGCAACACCGACGTCGCAGAACTGGCGATGCCGTCCATGTTGTGGTGCTCGGCGACCCAGAATCGGGTGTAGCCGAATTTTTCGACATGCTGCGCCAGATCCAGCGAGTTGCGCAGCGACTGGGCCGGGCTACCGTTCTCGCGCACCGGCACCAGATCGAGGGTGGAAAACTTTACGTCGGACAGTTGCTTCATAAACCTGCATCTCCGATTGAGGGCGCAGGTTTGTTCTTGGCGAACACAAACCTGCCCAATTCATAAGCGTGTTCTGTGCAATAAGGGCATATACCCGAGTTTCAATAGCCGATCCGAAATTTCCTACTAAAAAAGTCAACGATTCAGATGAGCTGAACTTTGTCCCGACGTCTATCCTCAGAAGCCTTGCAAGCAGAAACCCTGATGGCGCGGCGTTTCGCGCCGATTTGAGGAGGCACACATGGCTATCGTGAAGAAGGCATCCGCACATTGGGAAGGTGACCTGAAAACCGGCATCGGCTCGATCTCCACCGAAACCGGCGTCCTGCGGGAAGCGCCGTACGGCTTCAAGGCCCGCTTCGAAGGCGGCAAGGGCACCAACCCGGAAGAACTGATCGGCGCCGCCCATGCCGGCTGTTTCTCCATGGCGTTCTCGATGATCCTCGGCGACGCCGGGCTGAAGGCCGAAAGCATCGACACCCAGGCCGAAGTCACCCTCGATCAGGTTGAGGGCGGTTTCGCGATCACCGCCGTGAAGCTGATCCTCAAAGCGAAAATCCCAGGTGCCACCCAGGCGCAATTCGAGGAACTGAGCAACAAGGCCAAGGAAGGATGTCCGGTATCGAAGGTGCTGAACGCGAAGATCAGCCTGGATGCATCACTGGTCAGTTGATTGACTTGCGCCGAATCAGAACCCGCCAGGCAAAAATGTGGTCGAATAAATGACAGCAGCTTTCGCGCATCTTCGTGCGCGCTGCTCCCAGGAGCTTCAACCATGAAACGTTTTGCCTTGGCGGTTATCTGTGGCGTGCTGGCAACGTCGGCCTTCGCGGCGCCAAAAGATTGCGAAGAACTCAAGCAAGAGATCGAAATCAAGATCCAGGCGAATGCCGTGCCTTCCTACACCCTGGAGATAGTCTCCAAAGAGGAAGCCGAAAAGCACGACGTCGCCATGATCGTCGGCACTTGCGACAACGGTACGAAGGCCATCATCTACCAGAAGAACGACCGCTGATTCAGGTTAGATGGCGCAATAGGTGTCGCGATCCTCGGCAACAATTTCCCGCTTGGCGTTATACAGCCGGGCACTGGGAGTAAACATCAGGGAGCGACCCTCCAGCACATAACGCTGACCCGCTTCGAAATGGTCGAAGCGGATAGTCAGGTAGCACAGGCGCTCCACGGGGTCGTTCAACAGACCGCCGCCTCCACCAGGCGCCTCGAAATCGAAACGCACCAGTAACTCATGGCTGCCGGGCGTTACCTGGAAAAAACGTCCGTCAGTCAGGCGCTGCTTGTCGAGACGTTCGGCCATCAGCAGTTTTCCGCCCGGGGTCGGCGTCGAGAACTCGACCCAGGCCATGTTGGGATCGACCGGAGGCATCGGCGTCTGACAACCGGCGAGTAAACCGGCAACCAGTAACAGCATCGTCTTGCGCATGATGAATGTCCGTGAATTCGGACATCCAGCATAACGCCGATCAGGTGCGCTGACAGCCTGCCGGTTTGCCCTGACCGACTACGTTGCGCTGCTGGTCATAGAGTTTGGCCCAAGGCCGGAAACCGATATTGCCGGCCTGGAGCTGATAGCGCTGGCCGGCGTTGAAGTCCTTGAATGTCACGTTCAACTGGCAATCGCGCCACAGGGGCTCCGCGTCGGGGCCGATGTTGGTTGCCTCCACCGGAAACTGGTAACGCACCTTCAGTTCATGACTGCCGGGTTGTACTTCGAAGTAACGTTTGTCGACGGCAGCCTTCTTGTCGACTTCCAGCGCTTGCAGCGCCGTGTCCTGTTGCCGTGTATCCAGGTCGATCCAGGCTTGCGTGGGGTCGGGCGAAGGCATTCCGAATCCGGCACAACCGGCCAGCGTCAGCAGGCCTCCCGTCAGTATCAACATGCGCATGGCGGAGCTCCAATGGGCGGGATAGTCTTGCGATCAGACTTTCCGGGGGATTTCTTATTGTGATCAGGCCGTTTCCAAGCCTTGGGTTACTTGATCGCGTTTTGCGGGTTTTGTTTCCGAGCACATTGCTTTTGCTGCTCAACGGTTGTTCCAGCGTCAGCTATTACAGTCAGTTGGCCAGTGGTCAGCTGCAATTGCTGCGCGCGCGCGAGCCAGTGGCCGAGGTGATCGCCGACCCGAGCCGGGACGCCACACTGCGTGCCCACCTGGCCCAGTCGCAGAAGGCCCGGGACTTCGCCAGCCAACACCTGCACCTGCCGGATAACCAGAGCTATCGCCTGTACGCCGATATCCATCGCCCATACGTGGTGTGGAACGTGTTCGCCACCCCGGAGTTTTCCCTGAGCCCGCAAAACCATTGCTTCCCGATTGCCGGCTGCGTGGCCTATCGCGGCTACTACAGCCAGAGTGCGGCGCGGGGCGAGGCGGCGATTCAGCGCCTGCAAGGCATGGACGTGTCGATTGGCGGCGTCGAGGCCTATTCGACCCTGGGCTGGTTCAATGACCCGATCCTCAACTCGATGATGGGCTGGGGTGACGAACGCTTGGCCACGCTGATATTCCATGAGCTGGGCCACCAACGTTTCTATGTGAAGGACGACACCGAGTTCAACGAGTCTTACGCGACCTTCGTCGAGCAGGAAGGCACCCGGCAGTGGCGGGCGTTTCGTGGCTTGCCGCCAGAAAATGACGCTCAACTCAAACGTCGTGACCAGTTCATTCAACTGATCCTCGACACCCGAACCCGGCTGGAGAAGCTGTACGCCCAGTCGATGCCCGTCGAACACATGCGCGAACACAAGGCTGCCGAGTTCGAACGGTTTCGCCGGGATTATCGGGCGATGCGCGACAGCCAGTGGGCCGGGGACAAACGCTACGACACCTGGGTCAATGCACCGCTGAACAATGCGCGGTTGTTGCCGTTCGGGCTGTATGACCAGTGGGTGCCGGCGTTTGCAGCCTTGTTCAGGCAGGTGGGCGGGGATTGGCTGAAGTTCTATGCACAGGTGGAGAAACTGGGCGGATTGCCGGCTGACAAGCGAAAGACAGCCCTGCGTGAGCTGGCCGCCCTTCGCTCCGATTGACGATCAGCGCTGCAGAAACGCCTGATGCAACTCGGCCAGGGTTTCGAAGTGATAAGCCGGCGCCTCGGCGCTCAGCTCTTCATGGCTGCCGAAACCATACCCCACCGCCACTGCATCCAGACCGTTGCTGCGGGCGCCGATCAGGTCGTGCTTGCGGTCACCGACCATCAGCGTATTGGCCGGATCCAGCCCTTCTTCTGCGATCAGGTGGGCAATCAGCTCGACCTTGTTGGTACGGGTGCCGTCCAGCTCGCTGCCGTAAATCACTTTGAAGTGTTTGGCGAAATCGAAGTGCCGAGCGATTTCCCGGGCGAACACCCACGGTTTTGAAGTCGCGATATACAGCTGCCGGCCTTGGCCACTCAGGGTTTCCAACAACGGCATGACGCCCTCGAACACCCGGTTCTCGTACAACCCGGTGACCTTGAAACGCTCGCGGTAGAAATTCACCGCCTCCCACGCCTTGGCTTCATCAAAACCATAAAACTGCATGAACGCCTGCAACAGCGGCGGGCCGATGAAGTGTTCCAGCTTGGTCAGGTCCGGCTCATCAATACCGAGTTTGCTCAAGGCGAACTGGATGGAGCGGGTGATGCCCTCGCGCGGATCGGTCAGGGTGCCATCGAGGTCGAACAGTACGGTCTGGTAATGCATGAAAAATCCCGAGCAATAGAGAGAAAAGTCAGAGCTGGTCGTAGCCTTCGGCCAGATGCAGGTCCTTGAGCTTCACGTAGTTCGCTGCGCTGTAGGTGAAAAAGGCGTTTTCCTTGTCGGTCAGCGGGCGAACCTGTTTCACCGGGCTGCCCACGTACAGGAAACCGCTTTCCAGGCGCTTGCCCGGTGGCACCAGGCTGCCGGCGCCGATGATCACGTCGTCCTCGACCACCGCGCCGTCCATGACGATGCTGCCCATGCCGATCAGCACGCGGCTGCCGACGGTGCAGCCATGCAGCATGACCTTGTGGGCGATGGTCACGTCGTCACCGATCAGCAGCGGAAAGCCGTCCGGATTGAACGGGCCGGCGTGGGTGATGTGCAACACACAGCCATCCTGCACGCTGGTGCGCGCGCCGATGCGGATGCGGTGCATGTCGCCGCGGATCACGGTCAGCGGCCACACGGAGCTGTCTTCGCCGATTTCGACGTCGCCGATCACCACCGCGGAGCCGTCGACAAAAGCGCCTTTGCTCAAGCGTGGGGTGTGATTCTGGTACTTGCGAAGGGACACGATTAGTTCTCTCTCTGTCGCCGATAGCTGCGGTGGGTGTCGATTGTAATTAAGATGGGCGCATGTTTCTTCCAGCCAAGGTGCCAACCGTGAGCGTGAACAACCCTCTTCTGCAGTCCTACGACCTGCCGCCGTTCTCCGCGATCCGTGCCGAACACGTGCAGCCGGCCATCGAAACCATCCTGGCCGACAACCGCGCCGCCATCGCCGAGATCCTCAAGACTCAGGGCCAGAACCCGACCTGGGCCGGGCTGGTGCTGGCGATGGACGAACTCAATGATCGCCTGGGCGCTGCCTGGAGCCCGGTCAGCCACCTCAATGCCGTGTGCAACAGCGCCGAACTGCGTGAAGCCTACGAGTCGTGCCTGCCGGCCCTGAGTGCCTACTCCACCGAGATGGGCCAGAACCGCGAACTGTTCCAGGCCTATGAAGCCCTGGCAAACAGCCCGGAAGCCGCCGGTTTCGACGTGGCGCAGAAAACTATCCTGGAACACGCCCTGCGCGATTTCCGCCTGTCGGGTATCGACCTGCCGGAAGCCGAACAGAAGCGCTACGCCAAAGTGCAGAGCAAGCTGTCCGAGCTGGGCAGCCGCTTCTCCAACCAGTTGCTCGACGCCACCCAGGCCTGGACCAAGCACCTGACCGACGAAGCCGCCCTCGCCGGCCTGACCGATTCGGCCAAGGCGCAAATGGCTGCTGCGGCACAGGCCAAAGGCCTCGACGGCTGGCTGATCACCCTGGAATTCCCGAGCTACTACGCGGTGATGACCTACGCCCAGGACCGTGCGCTGCGCGAAGAAGTCTACGCCGCCTACTGCACCCGTGCGTCGGATCAAGGCCCGAACGCCGGCCAGAACGACAACGGCCCGGTGATGGGCGAAATCCTCGACCTGCGTCAGGAGCTGGCAAAACTGCTCGGTTTCTCCAGTTTCTCCGAACTGAGCCTGGCGACCAAAATGGCCGAATCCAGCGACCAGGTGCTGAGCTTCCTGCGCGACCTGGCCAAGCGCAGCAAACCGTTCGCTGCCCAGGATCTGCAACAGCTCAAGGCTTACGCCGCCGAACAGGGCTGCGCCGATCTGCAAAGCTGGGACAGCGGTTTCTACGGTGAAAAACTCCGTGAACAACGCTACAGCGTCGCCCAGGAAACCCTGCGCGCCTATTTCCCGATCGACAAAGTGCTGGGCGGTCTGTTCGCTATCGTTCAACGTCTTTACGGTATCGAGATCGCCGAACTGAAAGGCTTCGATACCTGGCATCCGGACGTGCGCCTGTTCGAGATCAAGGAAAACGGCCAGCACGTCGGCCGCTTCTTCTTCGACCTCTACGCCCGCGCCAACAAGCGCGGCGGTGCGTGGATGGACGGCGCCCGCGACCGTCGCCGCACCCTCGACGGCGTGCTGCAAAGCCCGGTGGCCAACCTTGTGTGCAACTTCACGCCGGCCGACAGCGGCAAGCCTGCGCTGCTGACCCACGATGAAGTGACCACCCTGTTCCACGAATTCGGTCACGGCCTGCATCACCTGCTGACCCGCGTCGAGCATGCCGGCGTATCGGGCATCAACGGCGTGGCGTGGGATGCGGTCGAGCTGCCGAGCCAGTTCATGGAAAACTGGTGCTGGGAGCCGGAAGGCCTGGCGCTGATTTCCGGCCACTACGAAACCGGCGAGCCGCTGCCGCAGGATCTGCTGGAAAAAATGCTCGCGGCGAAGAACTTCCAGTCCGGCCTGATGATGGTGCGTCAGCTGGAGTTCTCGCTGTTCGACTTCGAACTGCACGCCACCCACGGTGACGGTCGCAGCGTCGCGCAGGTGCTGGAAGGCGTGCGCAACGAAGTCTCGGTGATGCGCCCTCCGGCCTACAACCGCTTCCCGAACAGCTTCGCGCACATCTTCGCCGGCGGTTACGCAGCGGGTTACTACAGCTACAAATGGGCGGAAGTGCTGTCGGCAGATGCCTTCTCCAAGTTCGAAGAAGACGGCGTGCTCAATGCCGACACCGGTCGCGCCTTCCGCGAGGCGATCCTGGCCCGCGGCGGCTCGCAGGAGCCGATGGTGCTGTTCGTCGACTTCCGTGGCCGTGAGCCATCGATTGACGCACTCTTGCGCCACAGCGGCCTGAGTGAGGACGCGGCAGCATGAGTGAGGCACCTGTGAAAACCAAAAAACGCTTTATCGCCGGGGCCGTCTGCCCGGCGTGCAGCGAGCCGGACAAGCTGATGATGTGGAGCGAGGACGATGTCCCGCACCGCGAATGCGTAGCGTGCGGCTATAGCGATACGCTGAACGCACAAGGGTTGTCGGTTCCAAAAGAGCTGGGCACGCGGGTCAACACCAGCGCGCTCAAGCCGGCCCCGGACAAAACGGTTCAGGCGGTGCAGTTCTTCCCGAATCCGAAACTGAAGAAGAAGCCCGACGAGCAACACTGATCCAGAACCACCTTCTGCCGAATCCCGGTGGAAGGTGGTATTGGCTTAACACCCGTCCTCTGCACTTGCTTCGTAGGCTGGCCGTTTCCGCCATGCCTCGAAGGAAGCTGCCATGCCTGACTCCAATCCCCTCCTGCAACACTGGACCCTGCCACCCTGGCCGGATATTCGCACCGAGCATCTGCTACCGGCGATCAACAGCATCATTGCCGTCAACCGACAAATCATTGCGCAAGTAATCGCCAGTCAGGCCGAGCACCCCGGCTGGGATGATCTGGTGCTGAGCATCGATGAAGCGGATGCCCGTCTCAATGAAGTCCGCTCGATTCTCGAAACGTTGTCGATGGTCAGGTCCGACGATGCCACGTGGCTCGTGGAAAGCGCCAAGGCGCATCTGGCAATCAATCAGTATCGTTCCGAAAAATCCCGCAATCGCCCGTTATACGAGGCCTACCAGCGTTTAGCGCGGAGTTCGATCGCGGCCAACTTCGATGAGTCACGCAAGATCGTGCTGGCGCGGATACTGCGCAAATTCAGGCAGTCGGGCATCGAGCTTCCCACTGAGCAACAGCAGGAACTGGCCCGGTTGAACCTTGAGATCGGCGGCCTGGAATCCGTGTTTTTGACCCACCTCGAACGCTGGACCGAGACCTGGAGCAAACGTATCGACGACGTTGCACTGCTCGCGGGTCTGTCACCGGCGATGAGGGATCGCCTGGCGCGCGCCGCACGCGAGGCCGGCCATGACGGCTGGCTGATCCGTCTGGATCAGAACACCTGCAATCACATCCTCAAGTACGCCGAGAACCGTGCCTTGCGGGAAGAATGCTGTGTGGCCTACGCGACCCGCGCCTCCGATCAGGGGCCGTTGGCCGGCCGCTTCGATAACGGCCCGGTACTGACGGCGTTGCTTGCCTTGCGCCAACAGAAAGCCCGTTTACTGGGCCACGAAAACGCCGCGCAACTGACGCTGGCAAAAACCATGTCCGGGACGACAGCGTGGGTCAGTGATTTTCTCCAGCACCAGGTTGCGCAGTTGGCGCCGGCTCTCGAGCAGGACGCCATACAACTGGCCGCCTTTGCGTTGCAACGCGGCATCGACCGGATTCAGCCATGGGATGAAGACTTTCTCGCCGAACAATGGCGCCAGCAGCAGTTTCCCGGTGCGCTGGACGACCTGCGTGATTACTTCCCGCTCGAGGGTACCCTGCGCCGGCTCTGTCTGTTCTGTGAGCGCATGTTCGGGATCCGCATCGTCGAGCAAATCGGCGGCAGGCACTGGCATGACGATGTACGGCTGCTGGAAATCAGCGAGCACGAGCAGGTCATCGGCTACATCTACCTCGACCCGTTTCACCGCGAAAACGCTGCGGATTTCGCCGGCACCTCCACGCTGCGCAACCGCCGGATCAATGCCGAAGGGCGCCCGGCGCTCCCCATTGCTGTGCTCTACAGCAATTTCACTCCGGCCACTGACAGCCATCCGTACCGTCTCGAACTCGACGACCTGCAGGTACTTTTTCATGAGTTTGGCCACTGCCTTCAGCACGTACTGACGCGTTCACCTCATCACACCCTGTCCGGCATCCTGCAACTGGGCCATGAGGCAGCGGAATTCTCCGGGCAACTGTTCGAGCAGTGGTGTCAGTCGCGAGAGTTTGTGCTGTGGCTCGGCGCGCATTTCCAGACCGGCGAGCGCCTGAGTGCCTCACGGGTCGACGCCGCCCTGACGGCCAGTCAGGCCCACGCCAGCCGGCAAAAAGCCTTGCTGCTGATGGGCGCGATCATCGATTTCGAGCTGCACCTGACCCACGGCGATGGGCGCTCTGTCGAAGCGGTTTGCGCCGACGTGCAGAGGACGATGATTCACCTGCAACTACCGGACGGTCACCGGTTCGCCAATGGTTTCGATTACATGGTGACCCAGTACGACGCCTCGGTTTACGCCTATGTCTGGTCAGGGGTGGTGGCTCAAGAAGCGTTCAAACGCTTCAGTCATGACTGGGTGTTCAGGCCGCAGACCGGCCGGGCGTTCCGGGAAACGTTCTTTGCACCCGGGGCCGGGCGCCCCTTGCTGGAAGCGGTAGAAGCGTTCGTCGGCCGGCCAGTCAGTGAAGACGTGGGTGCCGGCCGTTCGATCATCCGACGGGTTACTTCAGATTGACGGTCTGGAACCAGCTCTTCATCGAGCAAGTAGCGAACGCACTGGTGCTGCAATCGCCATTGGCCAGCGCGGTACGCAGCTTCTCGACATCAGCCTGCATGACGTAGCGAACGCCGTCCTTGAAGTGACCGCTTTCACCGAAACCGCCCTGGGTCATTTCGTTCAGGGCGTCTTCCTTGCTCCAGCCCTGCACCACGATGCGGTACATCGCGGCCATCAGGCCGGTGCGGTCGGAGCCGTGCTTGCAATGCATCAACACCGGGCCGTTGGCTTCGGCGGTCTGGATCGCGCGCAAGGTCTTGAGCACGTCGCTGTCATCGACATGATTGGTGCGATACGGCAGTTGCACCTGATTGATGCCAGGAGCGTTCAGCCAGCTCGAATCCGCTTCCGGCAGAAAGTTGATGACCGTGGCCACTTTCAGGTTTTGCAGCAACGGCACGGCACCGGCGTCAGGCAGCGCACTGCGATAAAGCGTGGGCGACATCTGAAAGAAGTTGTATTTCACTTCGACCGGTTGCGCCCATTCCGGAGGACGAGAAACCGGCGCATCTGCGGCGTGGGCCGGGATCGAGCCGAGCAGGGCAAGCAGCGAGAAACAGATCGCAGAGGAAAAACGCTTCAAGGACATGCTGAGTGGTGACCGTGTGGGATTCGTCAGTGAGGGCCGCAGCTTGAGGGTTGTCCAGTCAAATCCCTGTGAGGCGTTTGTCAAAGAAACGTGAAGCCAGGGACATCCTTCGTCGCAAATCCGGGCTTTTTTTCGGCTGAATCGATTCATCCGGTTGGTTAGGCTGCTACCATTTGTCACATCATGTTGCAGACGCGTCCCCCTTTTCCGGGTCATTTCCGGCCACGTCGCAACCGACCACTCAAAAGCCGTCCCCAGAAGCGGCTGATAACCATCAATGCCTGATGAGGTGCACCCCATGTCTGATCAAGATCGAGACAACCCGCGGCGTGAGTTTTTGCGCAAATCCCTGACCCTGATCCCGGTGGTCACCCTCGCCGGCACCGGACTCGGTAGCAGCGTGCTGCAAGCCGCCCCGGAAAGCGCACCGGCTGCGGCACCGGCAAAACCGGCCGGCGCTGACGCGGGCGTCTATCAGCCGAACTACTTCACCGCCGAAGAGTGGGCATTCATCAATGCCGCCGTCGCGCAACTGATCCCCAACGATGCCCAGGGCCCTGGCGCTCTCGAGGCTGGCGTACCGGAATACATCGACCGCCAGATGAACACGCCGTACGCCGCCGGTGCCCTCTGGTACATGCAAGGCCCGTTCAATGCCGACGCTGCGCCCGAGATGGGCTGGCAGAGCAAACTGGTGCCAAAAGAGATCTATCGCCTCGGCATCGCCGCCACGGATCAGTGGGCAAAATCCCTCAATGGCAAAACATTTGCCGAGCAAGACAGCGCTACCCGAGACGATCTGCTCAAGCAGCTGGAAGCCGGAAAACCGCAATTCGACAGCGTTCCAGCGAAGATTTTCTTCAATCTTTTGCTGCAAAACACCAAGGAGGGGTTCTTCTGCGACCCGATCCACGGTGGCAATAAAGGCATGGTCGGCTGGACCATGATCGGCTTCCCCGGCGCCCGCGCCGATTTCATGGATTGGGTGGAACGCAACGAGCAATACCCCTTCCCGGCAGTTTCGATTCGCGGCGAGAGGGCGTGAGCATGGCAACGGTAATGAAGAAGGTCGACGCAGTGATCGTCGGTTTCGGCTGGACAGGCGCAATCATGGCCAAGGAGCTGACCGAAGCCGGTCTCAACGTGCTGGCGCTGGAACGCGGGCCGATGCAGGACACCTACCCTGACGGCAACTATCCCCAGGTGATCGACGAACTCACCTACAGCGTGCGGAAAAAACTCTTCCAGGACATCTCCAAAGAGACCGTCACCATCCGTCACAGCGTCAATGACATCGCCCTGCCGAACCGCCAGTTGGGCGCGTTCCTGCCGGGCAATGGCGTGGGCGGCGCCGGGCTGCACTGGTCGGGCGTGCACTTTCGTGTCGATCCAATCGAGCTGCGCATGCGCAGCCACTACGAAGAGCGTTACGGCAAAAGCTTCATCCCCAAGGACATGACCATCCAGGACTTCGGCGTCAGCTATGAAGAACTGGAACCGTTCTTCGATTTCGCCGAAAAAGTCTTCGGCACCTCCGGCCAGGCCTGGACCGTGAAAGGCCAACTGGTCGGCCAGGGCAAGGGCGGTAACCCATACGCGCCGGATCGTTCGAACCCGTTTCCGCTGGAAGCGCAGAAGAACACGGTTTCCGCACAACTGTTCGGCAAAGCGGCTACCGAAGTCGGTTACAAACCCTACAACCTGCCTTCCGCGAATACGTCAGGGCCGTACACCAACCCTTACGGCGCGCAGATGGGCCCGTGCAACTTCTGCGGCTTCTGCAGCGGCTACGTTTGCTACATGTATTCCAAGGCCTCGCCGAACGTGAACATTCTGCCGGCGCTGAAACCGCTGCCGAATTTCGAACTGCGGCCCAACGCCCACGTCCTGCGGGTCAACCTCGACAGCACGAAAACCAAAGCCACCGGCGTCACCTACATCGACGGCCAGGGTCGCGAGATCGAGCAACCGGCGGATCTGGTGATCCTCGGCGCGTTCCAGTTGCACAACGTACGGCTGATGCTGCTCTCCGGCATCGGCAAACCGTACGATCCGGTCAGCGGCGAAGGCGTGGTCGGACGTAACTTCGCCTACCAGAACATGGCGACCATCAAGGCGTTCTTCGACAAGGACACCCACACCAACAACTTCATCGGCGCCGGCGGCAACGGCGTGGCGCTGGACGACTTCAACGCCGACAACTTCGACCACGGGCCACACGGTTTCGTCGGGGGCTCGCCGATGTGGGTCAACCAGGCCGGCAGCCGTCCAATTGCCGGCACCTCCAACCCGCCGGGCACCCCGGCCTGGGGCAGCGACTGGAAACGCGCGACCGCCGATTACTACACCCACCAAGTGTCGATGGACGCTCACGGCGCGCATCAGTCCTACCGTGGCAACTACCTCGATCTGGACCCGGTGTACCGCGATGCCTACGGCCTGCCGCTGCTGCGGATGACCTTCGACTGGCAGGAAAACGACATCAAGATGAACCGCTTCATGGTCGAAAAAATGGGCAAGGTCGCGCAAGCCATGGGCCCGAAAGCCATTGCCGTGCTTGGCAAGAAAGTCGGTGAGCACTTCAACACTGCGTCGTACCAGACCACCCACCTCAACGGTGGCGCGATCATGGGCACCGATCCGAAGACCAGCGCGCTGAACCGCTACTTGCAGAGCTGGGACGTGCACAACGTGTTTGTCCCGGGCGCGTCGGCATTCCCGCAGGGCCTGGGTTACAACCCGACCGGGCTGGTCGCCGCGCTGACCTACTGGTCGGCGAAAGCGATCCGCGAGCAATACCTGAAAAACCCCGGCCCGCTGGTTCAGGCTTAAGGAGCGATGACCATGAAAACTCTCGTTATCGCGACCCTGGCGCTGCTCGGCAGCGCATCCCTTTACGGCGCCGAAGTTGATCAATCCTTGATCAAAAAAGGTGAATACCTCGCCCGTGCCGGTGACTGCGTGGCTTGCCATACAGCCAAGGACGGCAAGCCGTTCGCCGGTGGCCTGCCGATGGAAACCCCGATCGGCACGATCTACTCGACCAACATCACCCCGGACAACACCGGGCTGGGCGGCTACAGCTTCGAAGAGTTCGACCAGGCTGTGCGTCATGGCGTCGCCAAAAACGGTAGTACCTTGTACCCGGCGATGCCGTACCCGTCCTACGCCCGTGTCAGTCAGGATGATATGCAGGCGCTCTACGCCTATTTCATGCACGGCGTTGCACCGGTGGCGCAGGAGAACAAGGCCAGCGACATCCCGTGGCCATTGAGCATGCGCTGGCCGCTGATGGGCTGGCGCTGGTTGTTTGCGCCGAAGGTCGAGGACTACAAACCCGCGTCGGACGATGCCGTCGTCAGCCGTGGGGCGTATCTGGTGGAAGGCCTCGGACATTGCGGCGCCTGCCATACGCCACGGGCCCTGACCATGCAGGAAAAATCCCTGAGCGCGGCCGAAGGCAGCAGTTTTCTGTCAGGCAGCGCGCCGCTGGAAGGCTGGATCGCCAAGAGCCTGCGCGGCGACCACAAGGACGGCCTCGGCGGCTGGAGCGAGGAGCAACTGGTGCAGTTCCTCAAGACCGGCCGCAGCGACCGCAGTGCGGTGTTCGGCGGCATGAGCGACGTGGTCACCCACAGCATGCAATACATGACCGACGCCGACCTGACTGCGATCGCCCGATACCTGAAGTCGCTGCCGGCCAATGATCCTGCCGACCAGCCACATCAGTACGACGAGAAAGCCGCCAAGGCTTTATGGAACGGTGATGACAGTCAGCGTGGCGCGTCGGTGTACATCGACAACTGCGCGGCGTGCCACCGCACCGATGGCCACGGCTACACCCGGGTGTTCCCGGCGCTGGCGGGCAACCCGGTGTTGCAATCGGAAGACCCGACGTCGCTGATCCACATCGTGCTCAAGGGCGGCACGCTGCCTGCGACGCACACTGCTCCGTCGACCTTCACCATGCCTGGCTTCGCCTGGCGTCTGTCGGATCAGGAAGTGGCGGATGTCGTGAGTTTTATTCGTGGAAGTTGGGGTAACAAGGCCTCCGCCATTACTGCGAAAGATGTTGCCAAGTTACGAACCGACGATATGACTACAACATCAGCCGGCGACCTTGGACAAGTAACCAGTCACAACTAAGCACAACAACCCCTGCATGATCAATCATGCAGGGGTTGTTCATTCAATAGTTGTTACGGATTGGTAATACTGGCATAGGCTTTGGCCAGGGCAACCAGCTTGGCTCGATCCTGCTCACCGATCTCACCGTCGCGATCCACATCGTGCTCCAGACGGCCAATGCTGAAGGTATGGCCGCCATCCCTGGAGGTCGCGGTGACGAAAATCGGGTCAACCAGCATTTCAGTCTGTACGCCGGCTTCGGCATCCCAACCCAACTCTTTACGCGCAAGTTCCATGGAAACCAGTGTATTGGGCTCCGATGGGCCGGGTTGCATCAATTGCAGAAAAATACCGCGCGAATTAAAAAACGACATCATCAATTCCTTTTGTCTTTTATATAATCAAGTGTTGTGAAGCGGAGTGAATACTACGAACTTGAACAGTAAACGAACAGCCAACTTATGTTTCTTTAATTTTCGCAACTACAACTTTACATCTAAATAAACTTACAACTAACCGCGCGATTTCTTGATGGACGGCCGAACGGTAGTGGATCATCTGCCACCTTGCGGATACTGTATGTATATACAGACAAAGGACACCTGTGATGACCAGCCTCTTGCCCCCGCGCGGTCGCGGCACCGCGACCAACCCGCACAACCGCTTCGCACCCAGTCGTTCGGTGGCCGAAGACGATGGCTGGTATCAGGAAGTGCCACTGACCCAGGGCACCGAAGTCCGCTTCGAAACCGCGAAGACCATCATCACCCGCAACAGCTCGCCGGACTTGCCCTTCGACCGCTCGATCAATCCCTATCGCGGTTGCGAGCATGGCTGCATTTATTGCTACGCGCGGCCGAGTCACGCCTATTGGGACATGTCGCCGGGGCTGGATTTCGAAACGAAGCTGATCGCCAAGACCAACGCCGCCCAGGTGCTGGAAGAGCAGCTTGGGAAAAAAGGCTATCAATGTGCGCCGATCAATCTGGGCTCCAATACCGACCCGTATCAACCGATCGAACGCGAACACAAAATCACTCGCCAGACCCTCGAAGTATTGCTGCGCTACCGGCACCCGGTGACCATCGTCACCAAGGGCTCGCTGATCCTGCGTGACCTCGATCTGCTCACCGAACTGGCGCAGCAACGGCTGGTGGCGGTGATGATCAGCCTCACCACCCTGGACGATGAGCTCAAACGCATTCTCGAACCCCGGGCCGCCGCGCCCAAGGCCCGATTGCGGGCGATCCGGGTGATGCGCGAAGCAGGGATTCCAGTCGGTGTGCTGTGTTCGCCGATGATTCCGATGATCAACGACAGCGAAATCGAAAGCCTGCTGACCGAAGCCCACGCCGCCGGTGCCCAGAGCGCCGCGTACATGATGCTGCGCCTGCCGCTGGAAGTGGCGCCGCTGTTCGAGGAATGGCTTGAAGCACATTACCCGCAGCGCGCCGCCCATGTGCTGAGCCTGATCCGCCAGAGTCGTGGCGGCGAGCTGTACGACAGCCGTTTTGGCGCACGGATGCGCGGTGAAGGGCCGTTCGCCGACCTGCTCGCGCAACGCTTCGCCAAGGCGTTGAAACGCCTGGGACTCAATCACCGCGAAGGTTTCAATCTGGATTGCACAGCCTTTTGTCCGCCGGGTCGCCAGATGGCGCTGATTTAGGGACAATTGGCCTATGGTTGAGTGGAGGGAATTGCTTGCCCGGTTACGCTGGTCACGTTTTTTGTGACCTGGAACACACGTTCTAGAGCGCTTGATTCAGTTTGAGTTAAGTTTCGGCGGTTACCTTGTTCATCGAGTGACTGACGGGTCGGGATGACCCGGATGTTTTTAAACAGCCACTGGCTTCATACCGGAATACACGGGAACGACTCCCCGAATCCGCCAAAGAGGATGAATCATGAGTGACAAGGATAAACAGCCGTTGGCTGCGTCGGCGCAAGCCGTCCCTGGGGCGGAATCCGCCGATGCAGCGCTGCGACATATCGTTGACGGCTTTTTGCATTTTCATCATGAGGTCTTTCCGCAACAGGAAGAACTCTTCAAGAAACTCGCCACGGCCCAGTCGCCACGGGCGATGTTCATCACTTGCGCCGACTCGCGCATCGTCCCAGAACTGATCACCCAGAGCTCCCCCGGCGATCTGTTCGTGACCCGTAACGTCGGCAACGTCGTTCCGCCCTACGGCCAGATGAACGGTGGCGTTTCCACCGCCATCGAATACGCGGTACTGGCGCTTGGCGTGCAGCACATCATCATTTGCGGCCACTCCGATTGCGGCGCCATGCGCGCAGTGCTCAATCCGGACAGCCTGGAAAAGATGCCGACAGTCAAAGCCTGGCTGCGCCATGCCGAAGTCGCGAAAACCATGGTGCATGACAACTGCAACTGCACCGACGAAAAAGAAAGCATGCCGATCCTCACCGAGGAAAACGTCATCGCCCAACTGCAGCACTTGCGTACCCATCCTTCGGTAGCCTCGCGCATGGCGAACGGTCATCTGTTCATCCATGGCTGGGTCTACAACATCGAAACCAGCGAAATCAAAGCTTACGACGCGGATCAGGGACGCTTCCTGCCGCTCGATGGCAGCCATCCGATTCCGGTGGCGACGCCCAAAGCGCGCTTCTAAATCCTCCTAAAAATCCGTGTGGTCTGACGCCGGTCGCTGTTTCAGCGGCCAGGCTTCGCCACGCCTGAAGAAAACTTCGGGAGAGTCATCATGCGTGCGGCTCAATTGAAAGCTGTGTTGCCACGGGAGCTGCTGGCTTCGGTGGTGGTGTTTCTGGTCGCCCTGCCACTGTGCATGGGCATTGCGATTGCTTCGGGGCTGCCGCCGGCCAAAGGTTTGATCACCGGGATCATCGGTGGGCTGGTGGTGGGTTGGCTGGCGGGTTCGCCGTTGCAGGTCAGCGGGCCGGCGGCGGGTCTGGCGGTGTTGGTGTTCGAACTGGTGCGCCAGCACGGGATCCAGATGCTCGGGCCGATCCTGTTGTTGGCGGGATTGCTGCAACTGGTGGCCGGGCGCCTGAAGCTCGGTTGCTGGTTTCGGGTCACGGCGCCAGCGGTGGTCTACGGGATGCTCGCCGGGATCGGCGTGCTGATTGTGCTCTCGCAAGTGCATGTGATGCTGGATGCCGCGCCGAAGCCCTCGGGGCTGGACAACCTCACAGCGTTCCCCGGTGCGGTGGCCCAGGCCTTGCCGTCGTTTGGATGGCAGGCCGGGTTGCTCGGGCTATCGACCATCGCCGTGATGTGGCTGTGGGAGAAATGCCGTCCACATTCACTGCGTTTCATTCCCGGCGCGCTGCTCGGTGTCGGGCTGGCGACAGGCGCCAGTCTGTTGCTGGCGCTGCAAGTGAAGCGGGTTGAAGTACCGGCGAACCTGGCAGAAGCCATCGACTGGCTGAAACCGGCGGATCTGCTGAGCCTGGCCGATCCGACCCTGCTGATCGCCGCGTTTGCCGTGGCCTTCATCGCCAGCGCCGAAACCCTGCTCTCCGCCGCCGCAGTGGATCGCATGCACAGCGGCCCGCGCTCGGACTTCGACCGCGAATTGTCGGCACAAGGGGTCGGCAACATGCTCTGCGGGCTGGTCGGCGCGCTGCCGATGACCGGGGTGATCGTGCGCAGCTCGGCCAACGTCCAGGCCGGTGCCACCACGCGCTACTCGACGATTTTCCATGGTCTGTGGCTGCTGGCCTTCGTGTTGTTGCTGTCGAGTGTGCTGCAAAGCATTCCGGTGGCGAGCCTGGCCGGGGTGCTGGTCTACACCGGTTTCAAACTGGTGGATCTGAAAGCCTTTCGCGGTCTGGGGCGGTATGGCCGGATGCCAATGTTCACCTACGCCGCGACGGCGCTGGCGATCATCTTCACCGACCTGCTGACCGGCGTGTTGATCGGTTTCGGTTTGACCCTGGTGAAACTGGCGTTCAAGGCTTCGCGGCTGAAGATCAGCCTGATCGATCTGCCGCAGGACGGGGAAATGGAGTTGCGTCTGGTGGGCGCGGCGACGTTTCTCAAGGTGCCTGCGCTGACTCAGGTGCTGGGCAGCATTCCTGCGGGCACGACGGTGCACGTGCCGCTCAACAACCTGAGCTACATCGATCATTCGTGTCTGGAATTGCTGGAAGAGTGGGGCCGGGCCAATGCGGCCAAGGGTTCGAAGCTGTTGATCGAGTCGCGGGGATTGAAGCGACGGCTTGAAGGACGAATCCGTACCACCACCGGGATCGGTGCGGCAGGCTGAAAACATTTGGGGGAACAGAGCAATCTGTTCCCCCAATCGTTTGCGCAGAGATCAAGCCGCAGGCTGATCCAGTTCCAGGCCCACGCCCAGACGGCGGCTCATGCACGGCCAGCGTTTCCACGCCGCACCGGTGTCCGGGCTGCTGAGTTTCTCGCGGTAGGCTTCCACCGACTCCAGCGCAAAGCTGTCGTCGTCGAGCATGCTGTCCACCGCGTGGTGCACCACTTCGTCGAGTTGATTGGCAAATTCCTCACCGAGCAACTGGTGAGCAATCAGATTGGCGACCGTCATGTCCAAGGGGATCAGTGGCTGGCCGAAATGCTTGATGTACAGGTCGTTGACCTCTTCGACAAAGCGGTGCGCCAGATAGGCTTCGTCCAGCAGACTGTCCAGGCCGACCGGCGGCTGGAGAAAGTACTGTTCGGCGATTTTCAGCACCGGTTTGATCTGTGACTCGATTCCCGCTTCCCTGGCGACTTCATTGGCTGCATCCAGCAGGTCTGGCACTTCGTCGATGTAGGCGGCGACAAAACGCGTCAGCACGCCATTGGCGTCGGTTTCCGGCAACTGGATCGCCGGGTGCAGGTGTTGCAGTTGGGCTTCCAGCTGACGGGTCAGCTTTCCGGTTTCAATCTCGTGTTGTCGGGCTATGTGGATCTGCTCGCGCAATGCGGCGGTGTTCATGAAAACTCCAGGAAACAAGGCAATGAAATAGGGAAGACATAACTTAGCTGGCTTACGAAAAATGCTAAGACGCATTTGTCATAATTATTTCATCCTTGATACACCTGCGTTATATCGGTTTGCCACCACTCGTCTGCATCCTTCTCCATTCGTGCCCCGGAACGCAAGTGCCAGCTGTTTCACTCGATTGACGTCCGCGCATTGCATTTTTCAGCCGCTGTCTATACTCGCCATTGAATGGAGTTAGCTGATGACGCCCGACTGCACCCGCAGCAAGGCCCGGCGATTCAAGTTCGTAGTCTGATGCAGCCGCTCCCTTGCCGCAGGCGAAAGCCGGCGGGATAACAAGAACGATAAGGGGAACCCGCAATGATGCGACATCCACACGTCTGGATGGGCCTCCTGTTGTGGTCGATTTTCAGCCCGGTGCACGCTGCCTGGACTGTGAATATGGCGCCTGGAGCGACTGAAATCAGTCACGCAGTATTCGACCTGCACATGACCATTTTCTGGATCTGTGTGGTGATCGGGATCATCGTCTTCGGCGCCATGTTCTGGTCGATGATGGTGCACCGCCGTTCTACCGGGCAGGTCGCCGCAAAATTCCACGAAAGCACCACCGTCGAGATTCTCTGGACCGTCGTCCCGCTGCTGATCCTGGTGGCGATGGCGGTTCCGGCGACCGCCACCCTGATCCGCATGTACGACACCAGTGAGCCGGATATCGATATCCAGATCACCGGTTATCAGTGGAAGTGGCACTACAAATACCTGGGCCAGGACGTCGAGTTCTTCAGCAACCTGGCCACGCCCGCCGAGCAGATCCACAACAAGGAAGCCAAGGGCGAGCATTACCTGCTCGAGGTCGACAAGCCGCTGGTGCTGCCGACCGGGGCCAAGGTGCGTTTCCTCGTCACCTCTGCCGACGTGATCCACTCCTGGTGGGTGCCGGCCTTCGCGGTCAAGCGCGATGCGATCCCCGGGTTCGTCAATGAAGCCTGGACGCGCATCGACAAGCCCGGCCTCTACCGTGGCCAGTGCGCCGAGCTGTGCGGCAAGGATCACGGCTTCATGCCGATCGTGGTCGAGGTCAAAGAGAAAGCGGACTACGAAAAATGGCTCGCCGATCGCAAGGCCGAGGCTGCGCAGCTCAAAGAGCTGACGAGCAAGGAATGGACCCTCGACGAGCTCAAGGAGCGCGGCGACAAGATCTACCACACCACCTGCGTAGCCTGTCACCAGGCCGAAGGCCAGGGCCTGCCGCCGATGTTCCCGGCGCTCAAGGGCTCGCCGATTGCCACCGGGCCGAAAGCCGATCACCTGCACCGCGTGTACTTCGGCAAACCGGGCACCGCCATGGCGGCGTTCGGCAAGCAACTCTCGGAAGTCGATATCGCAGCGGTCGTGACCTACGAACGTAACGCCTGGGGCAACAACAAGGGCGACATGGTCACGCCAAAAGAAGTGCTGGAGCTGAAACAGGCGGAAAGCAAATGAGCCGGTCTATTGCGTACTTCGTGAACCGGTCGGGGCAAGGTGCCCCGGCCTGCCAAGTCCACTCACTTGAAGGAGACCGGCCATGAGCGCTGTCATCGATGACCACGGTCATGCCGACCACGCCCACGGCCCCGCCAAAGGCCTGATGCGCTGGGTGCTGACCACCAACCACAAGGACATCGGCACGTTGTACCTGTGGTTCGCGTTCTGCATGTTCCTGCTCGGCGGCTCGTTCGCCATGGTGATCCGTGCCGAGCTGTTCCAGCCCGGTCTGCAGATCGTCGAACCGGCGTTCTTCAACCAGATGACCACCATGCACGGGCTGGTGATGGTGTTCGGTGCGGTGATGCCGGCGTTCGTCGGCCTCGCCAACTGGATGATCCCGTTGATGATCGGCGCACCGGACATGGCGCTGCCACGGATGAACAACTTCAGCTTCTGGCTGCTGCCGGCGGCGTTCCTGCTGCTGGTCTCGACCCTGTTCACCGCCGGCGGCGGGCCGAACTTCGGCTGGACCTTCTACGCGCCGCTGTCCACGACTTATGCGCCGGAAAGCGTGACCTACTTCATCTTCGCCATCCACTTGATGGGGATCAGTTCGATCATGGGCGCGATCAACGTGATCGCCACCATCCTCAACCTGCGCGCCCCCGGCATGACGCTGATGAAAATGCCGCTGTTCGTCTGGACCTGGCTGATCACCGCGTTCCTGCTGATCGCGGTGATGCCGGTACTGGCCGGGTGCGTGACGATGATGCTGATGGACATCCACTTCGGCACCAGTTTCTTCAGTGCCGCCGGTGGCGGTGACCCGGTGCTGTTCCAGCACGTGTTCTGGTTCTTCGGCCACCCCGAGGTGTACATCATGATCCTGCCGGCCTTCGGCGCCGTCAGCCAGATCATCCCGACCTTCTCGCGCAAGCCGCTGTTCGGCTACACCTCGATGGTCTACGCCACGGCGAGCATCGCGTTCCTGTCGTTCATCGTCTGGGCACACCACATGTTCGTGGTGGGCATTCCGCTGGTGGGCGAGTTGTTCTTCATGTACGCGACGATGCTGATCGCGGTGCCGACCGGGGTGAAGGTGTTCAACTGGGCCAGCACCATGTGGCAAGGCTCGCTGACCTTCGAGACGCCGATGCTGTTTGCCGTGGCGTTCGTGATCCTGTTCTCCATCGGCGGTTTCTCCGGGCTGATGCTGGCCATCGCCCCGGCGGACTTCCAGTACCAGGACACCTACTTCGTGGTCGCGCACTTCCACTACGTGCTGGTGCCGGGGGCGATCTTCGGGATCTTCGCCTCGGCTTATTACTGGCTGCCGAAATGGACCGGCCACATGTACGACGAAACCCTGGGCAAGCTGCACTTCTGGCTGTCCTTCGTCGGCATGAACATGACCTTCTTCCCGATGCACTTCGTGGGACTGGCGGGGATGCCACGGCGGATTCCAGACTACAACCTGCAGTTCGCCGACTTCAACATGGTCTCGTCGATCGGCGCATTCATGTTCGGCGCCACGCAGATCTTCTTCCTGTTCATCGTGATCAAGACCATCCGTGGCGGCGAGCCGGCACCGGCCAAACCGTGGGATGGCGCCGAAGGTCTGGAGTGGAGCGTGCCGTCGCCGGCGCCGTATCACACCTTCACCACGCCGCCGGAAGTGAAATGAAACCCGTAGCCCTTGAGGGCCGCCGCCATGGCTGACTCGATATCGCTGAAGAAACTGGTGACCCGACTGCTCGGCGTGGTGGTGGCGATGTTTGTCTTCGGTTTTGCCCTGGTGCCGATCTACGACGTGATGTGTAAGGCCTTCGGCATCAACGGCAAGACTGCCGGGCAGTACGAAGGCGAGCAGGTTGTGGACAAGTCCCGGCAGGTGCGGGTGCAGTTCCTGTCGACCAACAATGTCGACATGCCTTGGGATTTCTATCCCAAGCATGACGAACTGACGGCCAACCCCGGCGCGGTCAACGAGATGATTTTCATCGCGCGCAATCCCACCGACAAACCGATGAGCGCCCAGGCCGTGCCGAGCATCGCCCCGAGCGAAGCGGCGGCGTATTTCCACAAGACCGAATGTTTTTGCTTTACCCAGCAGGTGCTGCAGCCCGGTCAGCAGATCGAGATGCCGGTGCGTTTCATCGTTGACCGCGACATGCCCAAGGACGTGAAGCACCTGACGCTGTCCTACACGCTGTTCGATATCACCGCCCGACATCCTCCGGTGGCTGCAAACACTGGCGGTTAAGCGTGCCCGATAAGGAGAACAATAAATGGCAACTCATGAGCACTATTACGTCCCGGCCCAGAGCAAATGGCCGATCGTCGCGACCATCGGCATGGTCACCACGGTGTACGGCCTGGCGACCTGGTTCAACGATCTGAAGGCAGCGCGCCCTGAATCCCACGGCCCGCTGATCTTTTTCGTCGGTGGCCTGTTGCTGGCGTACATGCTGTTCGGCTGGTTCGGCACAGTGATCAAGGAAAGCCGCGCGGGGTTGTACAGCCCGCAGCTGGACCGCTCGTTCCGCTGGGGCATGAGCTGGTTCATCTTCTCCGAGGTGATGTTCTTCATCGCCTTCTTCGGCGCGCTGTTCTATGTGCGGCACATTTCCGGTCCGGCGTTGGGCGGCGAAGGTACCAAAGGCATCGCCCACATGCTCTGGCCGAACTTCCAGTTCACCTGGCCGCTATTGCACACGCCGGATCCGAAACTGTTCCCGCCGCCCAAGGAAGTCATCAGCCCGTGGGGCCTGCCGCTGATCAACACCATCCTGCTGGTGAGCTCCAGCGTGACCATCACCATCGCTCACCACGCCCTGAAGAAAGGTCATCGCGGTGCGCTGAAGCTGTGGCTGTTGATCACCGTGCTGCTGGGTTGCGGCTTCCTCGCCTTGCAGGCCGAGGAGTACATGCACGCCTATCACGAGCTGGGCCTGACCCTCGGTTCCGGCATCTACGGCGCGACGTTCTTCATGCTCACCGGGTTCCACGGCGCCCACGTGACCATCGGCACGATCATTCTGTTCGTGATGCTGATGCGGATCATGCGCGGCCACTTCGACAACGAGCACCAGTTCGGCTTCGAAGCCGCGAGCTGGTACTGGCACTTCGTCGATGTGGTGTGGATCGGCTTGTTCATCTTCGTTTACGTGCTCTGAAGGACAGAGCTACCAAGGCGCGTGCGACACCAGTTGGCCGCTGTAGAAACCCCAGGCAATCAAGCCGACGGTGCAAGCGGCCAATGCCACCCGAACACTCAAGGCGATGACCAGGCGATTCGAGCTGCTATCGTCCTTGACCAGGAAAAACAGGCCGCTGAACAGGCTGATCACCGTGGCAATCAGCATCAGGACGATAGCTGCTTTGAGCATGGGAAGACTCCGGGGGTACAGGCGATGCAATCAAGTATAGCGGTCGCATTCACTGCTTTTCTGGCGCGGCCATGAAGCGCTTTCGGCCGGGCGTCGTGCCGACGCTGGTGGTCGCCTTGCTGCTGCCGCTGCTGATTTCGCTGGGTTTCTGGCAGTTGGGCCGGGGCGCGGAGAAAACCGCCCTGCTCGCCAGCTACGCCGAACGCCGCGCCGCCGAACCGATGGCCAGCACCGAGCTCGTGCACAGCACCGATCCGGCCTTTCGCCGGGTGCATCTGCACGGCCAGTTCGATGCCGCCCACAGCCTGCTGCTGGACAACCGTCAACGTGACGGCAAGGTCGGCGTCGAGCTGCTGCAACCGTTTCAGGATCAGCGCACCGGCCTGTGGCTGCTGGTCAATCGTGGCTGGCTGCCGTGGCCGGACCGGCGCGTTACCCCGCAATTCAAGACACCGGCCGATGCCGTGAATGTCGACGCCTGGGTGTATGTCGCCCCCGGCGCGACCTTCCAGTTGCACGCCGACCCGGTCAGCAGCACCTGGCCGCAAACCGTCACCGCCGTCGAACCCGCCAAATGGTGGAAAACCCTCGAGCGCGACGGCTTCGCCTATGAATTACGCGCAGAACCCGGCCCCGCCAGCTATCAGGTCGACTGGCCGGTGGTTGCCATGGGCCCGGAAAAACACCTCGGTTACGCCGTGCAGTGGTTCGCCATGGCCACCGCCCTGTTCGGTCTTTACCTCTATCTCGGCTGGCACAACGCAAAGGAGAAACACCATGGGAGCGGCCATGAATCCACCCAGCATGTCTGAAGCAAAAGCCCCGGCCAGTCGCCGTCGCGGCCGCATTCAACTGCTGCTGATCCTGCTCGGCGTGATCGGCCCGATGATCCTCGCCACCGGCATGTACAAGCTGCAGTTCTGGGTGCCGGACGGTCGCAGCTATCACGGTGAACTGATCGGCAACGGCCAGAGCCGTGCCGACCTCGGCGTAACGGCTGACGAAGAGCGCTGGCAGATGCTGGTGACCGCGCCGAAGGACTGCGCGGTGGACTGCCAGCAACTGGTGTACCTGGCGCGGCAGATTCAGATCGGCCTCGGCCGCGATGCCGGTCGCGCCAGCCATGCCCTCGCTGCCGCGCAACCGCTGACGGCCGACTACGAAGCCAAGCTGAGCCGCGAATATCCACAGCTGCAACGTTACCCACTGGATAGCGCCGCGTTCAGCAAAGCCACCGGCGACAAAACCACGCCACAGCTTTGGATCATCGATCCCCACGGCAATCTCGTGCTGCGCTACGACCCGAGCGTCAAGGGCAAGGATCTGCTCAACGACCTGCGCCACCTGCTGAAACTGTCGAACATCGGATAAGGGCATCGTCATGGCCAAACCTGGATTTCGCCTCGCGCTGTTTGCCACCCTGCTGGCGCTGATCGTGGTGCTGCTCGGCGCTTACACCCGCCTGACTCACGCCGGTCTCGGCTGCCCGGACTGGCCCGGCTGCTACGGGTTTATCAGCGTGCCGAAAAGCGAAGCCCAACTGGCCCATGCCGAACTGCATTACCCCGACTCGCCCGTGGAGGCGCACAAAGGCTGGAACGAGATGATCCACCGTTACTTCGCCGGCACCCTCGGCATGTTGATCTCGATTCTGGCCGGTCGCGCTTGGGTTAACCGCCGTCATCCGGGGCAACCGCTGAAGCTGCCGCTGTTTCTGCTGGCGGTGGTGTTCGCCCAGGCCGCGTTCGGCATGTGGACGGTGACGCTCAAGCTCTGGCCGCAAGTGGTGACCGGGCATTTGCTTGGAGGCTTCGCGACCTTGAGCCTGCTGTTTCTGCTGACATTGAGACTGTCCGGCGTGTTGCCGGCACTGACCGTACCCAAGCGCCTGCAATATTGGGCCACCGCCGGATTGCTATTGGTGATCGGCCAGATCGCCCTCGGCGGCTGGGTCAGTTCCAACTACGCGGCGGTGGCCTGCATCGACTTCCCGACCTGCCACGGCCAATGGCTGCCGCCGGCGGACTTCGCCAACGGCTTTCACCTGACCCAACACATCGGCCCCAATTACCTCGGCGGGCAACTCGACAGCGATGCGCGCACGGCGATTCACCTGACCCACCGCATCGGCGCCTTGCTGGTGACGATTGTCCTGCTCGGACTGGCGTGGCAACTGAAAGTCGTGGGCATGACGCGGCTGGCCGGGCTGGTGCTGATCGCCCTCGCTGCGCAGATCACCCTCGGCATCAGCAACGTGCTGTTTCACCTGCCGCTGCCGGTGGCCGTGGCGCACAACGCCGGCGGCGCTGCACTGCTGCTGACCATGGTGCTGGTCAACTATCACGCGCGAACCAGTCTGGTTCGGGTCAAGCAACCGATGCTTGCGCGCTGGCACCTGAGCCCGCGTAAACAGTCGGCCGCGCCCATCACGATAAAAGGAGAGACGCCATGGCGATTCTGATCGGCGAACGTCCCGCGCAGGCGTTGTGGCGAGACTATCTGGAGCTGACCAAACCGAAAGTTGTGGTGCTGATGCTGATCACCTCGCTGGTCGGCATGTTCCTCGCGACCCGCGCTGGCGTGCCGTGGACGGTGCTGGTGTTCGGCAACCTGGGGATCGCGCTGTGTGCCGGTGGTGCGGCGGCGGTCAATCATGTGGTGGATCGGCGCATCGACGCCGTCATGGCGCGCACCCATAAACGGCCGCTGGCCGAGGGCCGGGTTTCGCCCACGGCGGCACTGACCTTTGCACTGGTGCTGGCGCTGCTCGGCCAGGCCTTGCTGCTGACCTTCACCAATCCGCTGACCGCGTGGCTGACCCTGGCCTCGCTGCTCGGCTACGCGGTGATCTACACCGGATTCCTCAAACGCGCGACGCCGCAGAACATCGTCATCGGCGGCCTCGCCGGCGCCGCACCGCCGCTGCTTGGCTGGACCGCCGCCACCGGCCACGTCAGCGCCGAACCGTTGCTGCTGGTGTTGATCATCTTCGCCTGGACCCCGCCGCACTTCTGGGCGCTGGCGATCCACCGCAAGGAGGAATACGCGAAAGCCGACATCCCGATGCTGCCGGTCACCCACGGCGAGCACTACACCAAGGTGCACATTCTGCTGTACACCTTCGCCCTGCTGGCGGTCAGCCTGTTGCCGTACGTGATCCACATGAGCGGCGCGCTGTACCTGATCTGCGCCCTCGGCCTGGGCGCAAGGTTTCTGCAATGGGCCGTGGTGCTGTACCGTGGCACTCGGCCGCACGCGGCGATCAACACCTTCAAGTACTCTATCTGGTACTTGTTTCTGCTGTTCATCGCCCTGCTCGTAGACCACTACTTACTGTTGAACCTATGACTCGAACCCAGAAAACCGTCTTCATCCTCGTGGCCGTGATCGCGCTGATCCTCGGCCTGACCGTCAACAAAGTGCTGAGCGGCAAGGGCCAGGGCGACCCGACGGCGCTGATCGACGCCGGCATCATCCTGCTGCCGCAAAGCCGCAACCTGCCGGACGTGACGATGACCAATCAGGACGGCCAACCGGTCACGGTCAACGAGCTCAAGGGCAAGTGGAGCCTGCTGTTCTTCGGCTACACCTTCTGCCCGGACATCTGCCCGACCACCCTCGCCCAACTGCGCCAGATCAAGAGCGAACTGCCGAAGGATGCTGTGGACAAGTTGCAGATCGTGCTGGTCAGCGTCGACCCGAACCGCGATAACCCTGCGCAGTTGAAGCAGTACCTGGGCTACTTCGATCCGCAGTTCATCGGCCTGACGCCGAAGTCGATCGAGGAGCTGCAAAAGGTGGCAAACGCAGTGAGCATTCCGTTCATTCCGGCGGACACCAGCAAGCCGAACTACACCGTTGATCACAGCGGAAACCTTGCGGTGATCGGGCCGGACGGGACACAGCGCGGGTTCATTCGGGCGCCGTTGAACAACGCCAAACTGGTCGCGCAGTTGCCGGTGATGTTGAACCGCAAATAGCCAAGATCAAAAGCCTGCCCTCACCCTAACCCTCTCCCGGAGGGAGAGGGGACTGATTGGGGGATATTGGCGAGCTACACCGAATTGAACGTATTGCTTTGAATCCATAATCGCCAAGATCTTTCAGGTCGATGCAGGACGCAAGACACCTCGATCGGCCCCCTCTCCCTCCGGGAGAGGGCTGGGGTGAGGGCGCGATTTCAAATGCGCTACAAAACCCAAATCGAAGACACAAAAAAGGGGACGCTCATGGCGTCCCCTTTTTCGTTGCAGCTATATCAATCAGAACGCCGGCAACACCGCGCCTTTGTACTTCTCGGTGATGAATTTCTTCACTTCCGGGCTGTGCAGGGCAGCGGCCAGTTTCTTCATCGCGTCGCTGTCCTTGTTGTCCGCACGGGACACCAGAATGTTCACGTAAGGCGAGTCGTTGCCTTCGATGATCAGCGCGTCCTTGGACGGATCCAACTTGGCTTCGAGCGCGTAGTTGGTGTTGATCAGCGCCAGGTCGACCTGAGTCAGCACGCGCGGGATGGTCGCGGCTTCCAGTTCACGGATTTTCAGGTCTTTCGGGTTCTGGGCGATGTCCTTGACGGTCGACAGGATGTTAGTCGGATCCTTCAGGGTGATCACGCCAGCCTTGGCCAGCAGCAACAGCGCACGGCCGCCGTTGGTGGCGTCGTTCGGGATCACCACGTTGGCGCCGCTTGGCAGCTCGTCGAGCTTCTTGATCTTGCTGGAGTAAGCGCCCAGCGGCTCCAGGTGCACGCCGGTCACGGCGACCAGGCTGGTGCCCTTGGCCTTGTTGAACTCATCGAGGTACGGCTGGTGCTGGAAGAAGTTGGCGTCCAGACGCTTCTCGGCCACCTGCACGTTCGGCTGGATGTAATCGGTGAAGACCTTGACCTTCAGATCCACGCCTTCTTTGGCCAGAACCGGCTTCACGAATTCGAGGATTTCCGCGTGCGGCACCGGGGTGGCCGCAACGGTCAGGGTTTCGTCGGCGTGGGCCGAGAACGCTGCAACGGCAGCCAGGGCAACGATCAGTTTTTTCATTCAGCTAACTCCTTTTTACGGCGCCCGTCTGGCGCCTGCCAGCGAATGGCCGGCTCATGTCATTACAAAACCGGTTATTTGCGCGAAAAGTGAACGACCAGTCGGTCGCCTGCCATTTGCAGCACTTGCACCAGAATCAGCAGCAACACCACGGTGACGATCATCACGTCGGTCTGGAAACGCTGGTAGCCGAAACGAATCGCCAGGTCACCCAGGCCACCGGCGCCGACCACACCGGCCATTGCGGTGTAGGAAACCAGTGTAATCGCCGTCACCGTAATCGCCGCGAAGATGCCCGGACGGGCCTCCGGCAACAAGGCGTTCATGATGATCTGCCGAGTGGTCGCGCCCATCGACTGGGTCGCTTCGATAATGCCGCGATCGACTTCACGCAGGGCGGTTTCCACCAACCGCGCGAAGAACGGCGTTGCACCCACCACCAACGGCGGAATCGCACCGGCCACACCCAGTGAGGTGCCGGTGATCAGCACGGTGAACGGGATCATCACGATCAACAGAATAATGAACGGCAGCGAACGCAGGATGTTCACCACCAGCGACAGCAAGGCGTACACGCCTTTGGCTTCGAGCAACTGACGCGGGCTGCACAGGAACAGCAACACGCCCAGCGGCAGGCCGAGCAACACGGTGAACAGCAGCGAACCGCCGAGCATCATCATGGTGTCGCCAGTGGCCAGCCAGATTTCGTACCAGTCGATATTGGTGAAGAAACTCATCAGGTCTGCCATTAGCGCAACACCTCCATGTGAACGTCAGCGGCGGTGAAGCGGGCGAACGCCGCGTCCATGTCGCCACCGGTGACGGCGAGGGTCAATTGCCCGTAAGGAATGTCTTTGATGCGGTCGATACGACCGGCCAGGATGCTGTAGTCCACACCGGTTTCCCGGGCGACGGTTCCGAGTAACGGCGCGTAGGTCGCTTCGCCCTGGAAGGTCAGACGTACGATGCGGCCCGGCACGTGAGCGAAGTCATCGCGCTGCTCGCTTTCGTCGATCTGTTCGTCTTCCTGGACGAAACGCTTGGTGGTCGGGTGCTTCGGATGCAGGAACACGTCGGCCACCGAGCCTTGCTCGACGATCGCGCCGGCGTCCATCACCGCCACCTGATCGCACACACGGCGGATCACGTCCATCTCGTGGGTGATCAGCACGATGGTCAGCTTCAGCTCACGGTTGATCTCGGCCAGCAGTTGCAGCACCGACGCGGTGGTCTGCGGGTCGAGGGCGCTGGTGGCTTCGTCGCACAGCAGGATTTTCGGCTTGGTCGCCAGGGCACGGGCAATACCGACGCGCTGCTTCTGGCCACCGGACAACTGCGCAGGGAATTTTTTCGCGTGATCGGACAAACCGACGCGCTTGAGCAACTCGGCCACACGCTGGTCGATCTCGGCGCGGGACAGTTCACCGGCGAGGGTCAGCGGCAGCGCGACGTTGTCGGCCACGGTCTTGGACGCCAGCAGGTTGAAGTGCTGGAAGATCATCCCGACTTGCTGACGGAAACGGCGCAGGCCGTTGGCGTCCAGCGCGGTGACTTCTTCGCCGTCGACAATGATCTTGCCGCCACTGGATTCTTCCAGGCGATTGATCAGACGCAGCAGGGTACTTTTTCCCGCACCGGAATGGCCAATCAGGCCGAACACCTGACCGTTCTCGATGGAGAGACTGGTCGGATGCAGCGCGGTGATGTCCTTACCGGCGACGCGGTAAGTCTTATGGACGTTTTGAAACTCGATCACGTAGCGAACCTTGTGGGGCGCGTTGGAAAAGGATCAGCGGTTAGCCGGGCGCGCATTTTAGCCTGTCCGTATAGAGGTTATTAGCATTTATTCCGCATTCAACCTTTCATTTGGCAATAACGCGATCAAAGGTCATAAAAAAGGAACGGCAAAAACCCTCGTCAGTCACTAGTTAAGCGACTTGAAACTCCGGGTACCGTGCCCGGGAACCACTCAAGAGCCCCGGCGCGACCGGGGTCAAACGAGGAGTTTACGTCTGATGAGTACCAAAAAGCCTGCCACCGACAAAAGCCAACTGGCCGGGACCAACACCCCGGATCGCGCCAACACCAACGCCAAACTCGACAGCCTGGAAAAGTTTCGCTCCGACGCCACCGGCCAGGCCCTGCGCACCAATCAGGGCGTGAAGGTCGCGGACAACCAGAACACCTTGAAGGCCGGACCCCGTGGGCCGTCGCTTCTCGAAGACTTCATCATGCGTGAGAAAATCACGCACTTTGACCATGAGCGGATTCCCGAGCGTATCGTCCATGCCCGCGGCACAGGTGCACATGGTTTCTTTCAAACCTACGAGAACCATTCGGCGCTGACCAAGGCCGGTTTCCTACGGGATCCGGGGAAGAAAACCCCGGTTTTCGTACGCTTTTCCACGGTGCAAGGTCCACGCGGCTCCGGCGATACCGTGCGCGACGTGCGTGGTTTTGCCGTGAAATTCTTTACCGACGAAGGCAATTTCGACCTGGTCGGCAACAACATGCCGGTGTTCTTCATTCAGGACGCGATCAAGTTTCCCGACTTCGTCCACGCGGTAAAACCCGAGCCGCACAACGAAATGCCTACCGGCGGCTCGGCTCACGACACGTTCTGGGACTTCGTGTCGCTGGTACCGGAATCGGCGCACATGGTCATCTGGGCCATGTCCGACCGGGCCATCCCGAAAAGCCTGCGCAGCATGCAGGGTTTCGGCGTGCACACTTTCCGACTGATCAACGCCGAGGGCAAATCGCGCTTCGTCAAATTCCACTGGCGCCCCACCGCCGGCACCTGTTCGCTGGTGTGGGACGAAGCGCAGAAGCTGGCGGGTAAAGACACTGACTACCATCGGCGCGACCTCTGGGAGGCCATCGAGACCGGGGACTACCCGGAATGGGAACTTGGCGTACAAATCATCGAAGAGGAAAACGAGCACGACTTCGATTTCGACATCCTCGACCCGACCAAACTGATTCCCGAGGAAATCGTCCCGATCACGCCGCTGGGCAAGATGACCCTCAACCGCAACCCGGACAACTTCTTCGCCGAGACCGAACAGGTCGCGTTCTGCCCCGGCCATATCGTGCCGGGCATCGACTTCTCCAATGACCCGTTGCTGCAAGGTCGGCTGTTTTCCTACACCGACACACAGATCAGCCGACTCGGCGGGCCGAACTTTCATGAGCTGCCGATCAATCGCCCGGTCGCGCCCTTCCACAACGGCCAGCGCGATGCCCAGCACCGCACGGTAATCGACAAGGGTCGCGCGTCCTACGAGCCGAACTCGATTGATGGCGGCTGGCCGAAAGAAACTCCACCGGCCGCGCAGGACGGCGGGTTCGAAAGCTACCCGGAACGCATCGACGCCAACAAGATCCGTCAGCGCAGCGAGTCGTTCAGCGATCACTTCTCCCAGGCGCGGCTGTTCTTCAAGAGCATGAGCAAGCACGAACAGGAACACATCATTTCGGCCTACAGCTTCGAACTGGGCAAGGTTGAGCGGGAGCACATTCGGGCCCGGGAAGTGAACGAGATTCTGGCCAACATCGACCTGGAACTGGCCAAGCGCGTGGCGCACAACCTTGGGTTGCCAGCGCCGGCCAAAGGCACGGTCGAGGTACGCAAGACATCTTTGGATCACTCGCCGGCCCTGAGTCAGGCCAACCTGTTGCCGGAGAACATAAAGACGCGAAAAGTGGCGATTCTGGCGGCCAATGGTGTCGATGGTGCAGCGATCGATGCGATGAAGAAGGCTCTGGCGGCAGAAGGTGCGCATGCCAAATTGCTCGGCCCGACCTCGGCGCCGGTAAAGACAGCCGATGGCAAAAGCCTGGCGGTGGATGCGTCGATGGAAGGTTTGCCTTCGGTGGCGTTCGACGCGGTGTTCGTGCCGGGTGGCGCGGCGTCGGTCAAGGTGTTGAGTGGTGACGGCGTGGCGTTGCATTACCTGCTGGAGGCTTACAAACACCTGAAGGCAATTGCGCTGCAAGGCGACGCCAGGCAGTTACTGGATGTGTTGAAGCTGGAGGTGGATGCCGGGCTGATCGAGGGCAAGGATGTGAAAGCGCTGACCAAGTCGTTCTTTGCGGCGATCGGGCAGCATCGGGTCTGGGATCGGGAAGCGAAGGCCAAGGCGATTCCGGCCTGAAAAAAACCGCAGCCTGCGAAATGCAGGCTGCGGTCATTCAAGGTTTGCGTGGGCTCAAGACCATCTGTGCCGGAACTGTGCGCAAGATCTGTTTCTCGATCTGCAGATCGAAATCCGGATCGAGCTTCTTCACGCGCTTGGTGATCAACGTCGCCAGCCATGGGTAATCATTGGTGCGCGGCGCCTGAATGCTCACCGCACAGTCGTAATTCACCACATCGGCGGCGATCGCGTCGAGTTGACGGCGAAGTTTGCGGCTATCGGTGATATTCAGCGCAACCGTGGTGCTTTCGGCGGTCGGATCGATCACCTTGGCTTTCGGCTTGGCTTCGGCGGCCTGAAGTGCCGCTTCGGCTTTCTCCAGTTCAGCCTTGCGGGCTTCGGTGATAGCACCGTTGACGCCACCGGTCAGCGCCGGGGCCTTGGGCATCAGCGCGCGGGCGCGGGCCAAAGCAGTTGCGGCAGCATTCACATCGCCCTTCTGCAGGACGATCTGGCTGCGGCGCAGATAGGCTTCGGCCAACTGGCGCTGGTATTGCTCAAGGGACTGATCGTTGGGCGTTTCGGCCTGCAAGGCTGCCAATTGGTCTTCGGCAGTGGCCAGTTCGCTGCTGGCCAGGCTTTGCTCCAGCTGTGCGATGGCCGTGGCCCGCGCATCGGGGGCTTCGGCCACCGGCGGCGTGCTTTGGCAGGCGCCCAGCAGCACTGAAAATGCGACAAGGAGCAGATAACGGGAGGCGAACGGCTTCATTCCTGCGACTCTCTATTTGCGCAAAAAACGAGCAAGTCTACACCCCTCGACGGGGCAGAACAAAACTCAGCAGAAACAGTGCGGCCGCCGTCACAACGATTGACGGGCCGGCCGGGGTGTCCTTGAACCAGGACAACGCCAGCCCGCCACACACGGCGAGCATGCCCAGCAGGCTCGCGCCCAGTGCCATCTGCTCCGGCGAGCGGGCGTGACGTTGTGCCGCAGCTGCCGGGATGATCAACAGCGACGTAATCAGCAGCACACCGACGATTTTCATCGCCACGGCGATCACCACCGCGATCAACAGCATCAGCGCCATGCGCAAACCGGCCACCGGCAGGCCTTCGACCCGGGCCAGTTCTTCGTGCACGGTGATCGCCAGCAGCGGCCGCCACAGCGTCACCAGCAGCACCAGCACCGCCGCGCTGCCACCGAGGATCCATGCAAGGTCAGTCGGACTGATCGCCAACAGATCGCCAAACAGATAGGCCATCAGGTCGATCCGCACTTCATGCATGAAGCTTAGTACCACCAGCCCGAGAGAGAGCGTGCTCGGCGCAAGAATGCCCAGCAACGTGTCGGACGCCAGCGGCTGACGCTGTTGCAGGGTTACCAGCAGCACCGCCAGCAGCAGGCAGCCCACGGTGACAGCAACGGTCGGGCTGACATCCAGCAGAAAGCCCAGCGCCACGCCGAGCAGCGCGGCGTGGGACAGGGTGTCGCCGAAATAGGCCATGCGCCGCCAGACCACGAACGAGCCCAGCGGCCCCGCGACCACCGCCAGCGCCAGACCTGCAAGCAGGGCGTAAAACAGAAAATCAGCCATGCTTGCAGCTATCTCCGTGAACGTGAGGTTGGCCCGTCACAGGCCCTTTGACCACCGAACCGTGCAGGTCGTGGGCGTGGTCGTGATGGTGGTGATAGACCGCCAGGCTCGGCGCGTGATTGCCGAACAACTCGACGAAAGCCGGGTCGCCACTGACCTGCTCGGGATGCCCGGAGCAGCAGACGTGACGGTTGAGGCACACCACCTGGTCGGTGGTGCTCATCACCAGATGCAGGTCGTGGGAGACCATCAACACGCCGCAGCCATGACGGTCGCGCAGGCGGGTGATCAGGCTGTACAGCTCGGCTTGCCCGGCCACATCGACACCTTGCACCGGCTCGTCGAGCACCAGCAGTTCCGGCTCGCGCAACAGCGCCCGGGCCAGCAGCACGCGCTGCATTTCGCCGCCGGAAACGCTTTGCACCGGGCTGTCGATGACGTGCTCGGCGCCGACTTCCTTGAGTGCCGCCAGCGCACGCGGGCGATCAACACCCGGCACCAGCCGCAGAAAGCGCAGCACCGACAGCGGCAAGGTCGGATCGACGTGCAGCTTTTGCGGCATGTAGCCGATGCGCAGTTTCGGCTTGCGCCAGACGCTGCCGCTGTCGGGCTTCAATAGCCCAAGCACGGCGCGCACCAGCGTGGTCTTGCCGGCGCCGTTGGGGCCGATCAGGGTGACGATCTGCCCCGGTTCGACGCTCAGGTGAATGTTGTCCAGCACGTTCTGCCCGGCAAACCGGACAGCCACCTGCTCCAGACGGATCAGCGCATCGCTCATCAAGCCCCCCGGCAACCGGAGCAGAGACCGACCACTTCGACGGTCTGGGCCTCGACGATGAAGCCGACGTCTTTGGCGCTGTGGACGATGGCGTCACTGATGGTTTTTTGCTCAAGCTCGATGGCCGCGTGACATTCGCGGCAGATCAAAAACTGACCCTGGTGCGAATGTTTCGGGTGAACGCAACCGACAAAGGCGTTCAGCGAGGAGATGCGGTGCACCAGGCCGTTTTCCAGCAGGAAATCCAGCGCGCGATACACGGTCGGCGGCGCAGCGCGGCGGCCGTCCTGCTCGCTGAGCACCGCCAGAATGTCGTAGGCACCCAGCGGCTTGTGGCTCTGCCAGACCAGTTCCAGCACCCGCCGACGCAATGCGGTCAGGCGCAGGCCTTTCTGTGCACACAAGGCATCGGCCTCGGACAGGGCGCTGTGGACGCAATGGGAGTGGTCGTGGGGACGGCTGGCAATCGGGGTAATAGGCATGAGCGGCGACGAGTTTGGTTAGAGACGTTATTATGTTACCCGTTCTCGCCTCCTTGAGTGGTCATCGTGTCCCGACTTTTTTCTGTTTTTGTGGCATTTGTCGCCAGTTTTCTGCTGATCGGTTCGGCCCAGGCCGAAGTCAGAGTCCTCACCAGCATCAAGCCGCTGCAATTGATTGCCGCCGCCGTGCAGGACGGCGTGGCGATTCCCGAAGTGCTGCTGCCACCGGGGGCTTCGCCGCATAACTATGCGTTGCGCCCGTCCGACGTGCGCAAGGTGCAATCGGTGGACCTGCTGTACTGGATCGGCCCGGACATGGAAGGTTTCCTGCCTCGCGTGCTGAATGGTCGTACGCTGCCGAGCGTCGCGGTGCAGGACCTGCCGGGCATGAAGCTGCGCCGCTTCGCCGAAGACAGCCACTCCCACGCCGAAGACGCCGACGAGCATGATCATGATCACCGCCCAGGTACTCTCGATGCGCATTTGTGGCTATCGCCGGTGAACGCGCGGGTTATTGCCGACAAGATGGCCGCCGACCTGAGCGCTGCCGACCCGGCCAATGCCGAGCGCTATCAAAGCAACGCCAAGGCGTTCGACGCGCGTCTCGATGCGCTGGATCAGCGTTTGAAGAAGCGCCTGGCCAGCGTTGAAGGCAAACCCTACTTCGTCTTCCACGAAGCCTTCGACTACTTCGAAGAGGCCTACGGCTTGAAACACACCGGCGTGTTCAGCGTTGCGGCGGAAGTGCAGCCAGGCGCCCAGCATGTCGCGGCGATGCGTGCGCGCTTGCAGGAAGTCGGCAAGACTTGCGTGTTCAGTGAGCCGCCGTTGCGCCCACGCTTGGCCGAAACCCTGGTGGCGGGCCTGCCGGTGAAGCTGGCGGAGCTGGATGCGTTGGGCGGCTACACGCCGGCAACTGCTCAGGGTTATGAGCAAGTGCTGGAGAAGCTGGGGAATGATCTGGCAGGGTGCCTGGAGTCGCTCTAATACAAAAAAACCGCAGCCTGCACAGGCTGCGGTTTTTTTCTTTTACAGGGCAAACGGCAGCGGTGTGCTGACCTGCTGACGCTGCGCCAGACGCTGCTCGAACTCCTTCGGATCGTGAATCAGCACGTCTTGCCCGGCGAACGATTCCGCCGCAATCAACCGCGACAGCCAGAACCGCACGCACGCCACTCGCAGCATGGTCGGCCACAACTCGGCCTCGGCCGCAGTGAACGGGCGCAGTGCCGCGTAGGCACCGAGGAAGGCCCGCGCACGCGGGCCGTCGATCAGGCCATCATCGTCCGAACACCAGTCGTTCAAGGCGATCGCCACGTCGTAGAGCATCGGCCCGGAGCAGGCGTTGTAGAAGTCGATCAGCCCGGTCAGGTGCGTGCCTTCGAACATCGCGTTGTCGCGGAACAGGTCGGCGTGGATGTTCGCCCGCGGCAGCGCGAGAATTTTGTCTTTCTGTTGCGTGATTTCGTCCAGCGCGGTTTGCAGCAGAGCGCGCGGCGCGTCGCTCAGGTGCGAAAGAAACTGTGTGCCCTCTTCCAGCATCCAGTCCAGGCCACGATCGGTCTTGCGTTTGATCATGTTGTTGCCCTGGGTTGCCAGGTGCAGGTGCGCCTGCAAGTTACCGACCTGCGCGCAATGCTGGGCGTTGGCCTGCTTGATGTGCTTGCCGGCCAGGCGCGGCTGCAACAGCGCCGGCTTGCCTTTCAGCTCACGCAGGGCCACGCCGTCAGTGGTGCGCAGCGCGTAGGGCACCGGCAGGTCGGCTTCGTGGAGGACGTCGAGCAGGTCGATGAAGAACGGCATTTCCTGCACCGGGCCGCGCTCGACCAGGGTCAGGACGAACTCGCCCTTTTCCATGCTGATGAAGAAGTTGGTGTTTTCGCTGCCGGCGGCGATCCCCTGGAAATCGAGCAGACGGCCGAGCCCGTAAGGGGCGAGAAAGGTTTCCAGCTCGGGCCGAGCCAGGGGGGTGAACACAGACATGGTTAAAAACTGCTCAGTTCTGGCGCCGCCATCGCGTCGGCGCCGGTTGAAATTAAGAAACTACTTCCACTCGAAAATCTTCCACGCGGGGATCAGCATATCCGGCTGGTCCGAGCGGATGAAGTTTGCATCAGTACCGTCCGCGCGCACCAGAAAATAGGGCGGGAAACCCTTCTGAGTCACCTTGATCGCGTACAGGAAACCGTTCTGCCGGTACTCCTGGATGGTCCTGTCACCTTCGGTACGGATGGTGACCTCCGGTTCCGCTGACGGCGCATCATCCGCCGCGATCGCGGCCAGTGGCGTGGTTGCAATCAAACTGACCAGCAGCAAGCGATTTAACGTACGCATGATAACCTTGTCCCTTTGTCGTCAACGGTCCCGCTATTCTAGCGCCGGACCCGCCGAAAAGGTTGATCCTGCTCATGAGCCAAGCCCCCCTCGTCCTGGTGGACGGTTCGTCTTACCTGTACCGCGCCTTTCACGCGCTGCCACCGCTGACCACCTCCAAAGGCCTGCCGACCGGCGCGGTCAAGGGCGTGCTGAACATGCTCAAGAGCCTGCGCAAGCAGTATCCGGACAGCCCGTTCGCCGTGGTGTTCGACGCCAAGGGCGGGACATTTCGCGATGAGATGTACGCCGAATACAAGGCCAACCGCCCGAGCATGCCCGACGACATGCGCGTGCAGATCGAGCCGCTGCACCAGAGCGTGAAAGCCCTCGGCTTCCCGCTGCTGTGCGTCGAAGGCGTCGAGGCCGATGACGTGATCGGCACCCTGGCCCGCAGCAGCGCGGCCGCCAATCGTCCGGTGATCATCTCCACCGGCGACAAGGACATGGCACAACTGGTCGACGGCCACATTACCTTGGTCAACACCATGTCCGGTAGTTCGATGGACGTGGAGGGCGTGAAGGAGAAATTCGGCGTCGCTCCGGAGCAGATCATCGATTATCTGGCCCTGATGGGCGACTCTTCCGACAACATCCCCGGCGTTCCCGGCATCGGGCCGAAAACCGCGTCCGGCCTGCTGGTCGGCGTCAACGGCGGCCTGACCGAGCTCTACGCGCAGCTCGATATCGTGCCGACCCTGCCGATTCGCGGCGCCAAGACCCTGCCGGCCAAGCTTGAAGAGCACAAGGAGATGGCCTTCCTCTCCTATCAACTGGCGACCATCAAGGTCGACGTGCCGCTGGACATTGGCCTCGACGACCTGCAAATGGGCCCGGAAGACCCGGCCCAACTGCTTGAGCTCTACACCCTGCTGGAGTTCAAGAGCTGGATCAACGATCTGGAACGCGACGCCAAGCGTCTGGAACTGAGCAGCGCCGCTGCCCCTGAGCCGGCCGCCGATCTGTTCAGCGCACCTGCGGAAGAAACGCCGGTCGCTCCGGCTGAAGCCGCGTACGAAACTATCCTCGATCAGGCCCGTTTCGACGTCTGGCTGGAAAAACTGAAGAACGCCAAGCTGTTTGCCTTCGACACCGAAACCACCGGCGTCGACGCCCAACAGGCGCAACTGGTCGGTCTGTCCTTCGCGGTGCAGGCCAACGAAGCGGCCTACATCCCGCTGACCCACTCCTACATCGGCGTGCCGGAGCAGCTGGATCGTGACACCGTGTTGCGCGCGCTCAAGCCGATTCTGGAAGACCCAAGCAAGCTCAAGGTCGGCCAGCACGCCAAGTTCGACATGAACATCCTGGCCAACTGCGCCATCGGTGGCGATCAGAGCCAGGGCATCACCGTGCGCGGCATTGCCTTCGACACGATGCTTGAGTCCTACGTGCTCAACTCCACCGCCACCCGTCACGACATGGACAGCCTGGCGCAGAAGTACCTGGATCACACCACCGTGAGCTTCCAGGACATCGCCGGCAAAGGCGCCAAGCAACTGACCTTCGACCAGATCGCTCTGGAACAGGCCGGGCCGTATGCCGCCGAAGATGCCGACGTCACCCTGCGCCTGCACCAGACGCTGTTCGAAAAACTCAGCGCCATCCCGAGCCTGGCCAGCGTGCTGACCGACATCGAGATCCCGCTGGTGCCGGTGCTGGCGCGCATCGAGCGTCAAGGCGCGTTCGTTGACGCAGCACTGCTCGGCGTTCAGAGCATCGAGCTGGGCGACAAGATGGTCGCGCTGGAGCGTGAAGCGTTCGAAATCGCCGGTGAAGAGTTCAACCTGGGCTCGCCGAAGCAACTCGGCGTGATCCTCTACGAAAAACTCGGCCTGCCGGTGCTGAAGAAAACCGCCAAGGGCCAGCCGTCCACCGCCGAAGAAGTGCTGGCGAAACTGGCCGAAGACGATCACCGCTTGCCAAAAGTGCTGATGGAACACCGTTCCATGAGCAAGCTGAAAAGCACCTACACCGATCGCCTGCCGGAGCAGATCAACCCGCGCACCGGGCGTATCCACACCTCGTATCATCAGGCTGTCGCGTCGACCGGCCGCTTGTCGTCGAGCGATCCGAACCTGCAGAACATTCCGGTGCGTACCGCTGAAGGCCGACGCATTCGTCAGGCGTTCGTCGCGCCGAAAGGCTACAAACTGCTGGCGGCGGACTACTCGCAGATCGAATTGCGGATCATGGCGCACCTGTCCCGCGACGAAGGCCTGATGAACGCTTTCCGCAACAACCTGGACGTGCACACCGCCACGGCGGCCGAAGTGTTCAAGGTCGAGCTGAACGAAGTGACATCCGACCAGCGCCGTGGCGCCAAGGCGATCAACTTCGGCCTGATCTACGGCATGGGCGCGCAGAAACTGGGCAAGGACATCGGTGTCGACACCAAGACCGCCAAGGCCTACATCGACACCTACTTCGCGCGCTATCCGGGCGTACGTGAATACATGGATCGCACCCGTGCACAGGCTGCAGACCAAGGCTTCGTGGAAACGATCTTCGGCCGTCGTCTGTACCTGCCGGACATCAACTCCAACAAGCCGCAGGAACGCGCTGCCGCTGAACGCACGGCGATCAACGCGCCGATGCAGGGCACCGCAGCGGACATCATCAAGAAAGCCATGGTCGCGGTGGATAACTGGCTGAGCACTTCGGGGCTGGACGCCAAAGTCATCCTGCAGGTGCACGACGAACTGGTACTGGAGGTTCGCGAGGATCTGGTCGATCAGGTTCGCGACGAAATTCGCGTCCACATGAGCGAAGCGGCGAAACTGGACGTGCCGTTACTGGTGGAAGTCGGGGTTGGCAACAATTGGGACGAGGCGCACTGAGGCCTCTGGGACGGGGTTTTGCCGCGACATGACGTCGCGGCAAAGGCATCGAATGACGCTTAGTTCTGATCGCTCTTGAGCTTATTCCAAAGTTTTTTGAAAAGAATCTGAACTAATCTTGCGACAGGCCACTCAGAGTTACTGAATGGCTGGTGAAGCCCTTCGATGCTCCTATGTTGTGTTAAGTGTTGGCAGATATCTGAACCCCGCCCTAGCGGTTCGGAACTTGAACCCCGGAACTTCTCCCTCCCCATATGAAGTCCGGGGCTTTTTTTGCCCCAAAATCGGCTGTAGCGCGGTCATGCTGCGTTAAAAGCGTTACTAAAAATGCTCATTTAGGTCCCCTAAACTCCGCTTTTTACTAACACTTTTGCCTTGCCTGACCGCACTACAGCCAATTTTCTATATTCCGATTATTCGGTCGCCGCTTCGGCGCCTTTGTCTGCCAGTTCCATCCAGCCCGCCAGCACAGTGTAGGCCTCTTCCAGGCCCATGCGTTTTGGTGCGGAGAACAGCTGGATTGTCACCAGATCACCCCAACCCTTACGAATTTCCGACTGCACCTTGAGCAGCGTGTTCTTCGCTGCGCCGTAGGTCAGCTTGTCGGCCTTGGTCAGCAGAATGTGCATCGGCATGCCGGCCGCAACGGCCCAATCGAGCATCAGCAGGTCGAAGTCGGTCATTGGATGACGGATGTCCATCATCAGAATCAAACCCTTCAAACTCTCGCGACCACCGAGGTAAGCCTCGAGGTGACGCTGCCAGTGTTGCTTGAGCGGGATCGGTACTTTTGCATAACCGTAGCCCGGCAGGTCGACCAGACGCCGTTCATCGTCTAGCTTGAAGAAGTTCAACAGCTGTGTGCGACCCGGGGTTTTCGAGGTGCGCGCCAGGCTGGCGTGAGTCAGGGTGTTCAGCGCGCTGGATTTACCGGCGTTGGAACGACCGGCGAACGCCACTTCGAAGCCTTCGTCGTCGGGGCACTGATCGACTTTGGCGGCACTGAGCATGAACGTGGACTGTTGGCACAGGCCGAGGATGGGATTCTTGAGTTGCATGGGATTTCCGATGTGGGCGGCGCCGGGATTGGGCGCGGAACGCGGTGTCGCTTCCGTTTCAGTGACGCCAGTATATAATGCCGCAGATTTTGTGTGTGCTTTGTCCCAGCGAAGGATGAAGTTCACGAGAGCGACAGACCTTGATTGCGCATTAGAACGCAGAACGCTCTCAACCCTGAAAAGGTCGTTTTATGACGAAATGGCTGCTGGCTGCCGGAGTCTTGATGCCGCTTTACAGCGCACAGGCTACACAGGATCCGGAAGCAGTGTACAACCGTGTTTGTGGTGCCTGTCATTCCGGCCAACTCCCCATGGCGCCCAGAAGAGGCGATCAGGAAGCTTGGACGCCGAGGTTGGCGAAAGGTATGGAGACGCTGGTGCAACACGTGACCCAGGGTTTCAAGGCGATGCCGCCGCGTGGTTTGTGCATGGACTGCAGTGCCGAGGATTACCAGGCCATCATCCTCTGGATGAGCGGAAGTAAACCCGGTCCATAACTCTTAACCCTTAGCCGTAGTTGGATTAGCTGATGAACAAATTGATCGTGAGTCTGCTGTTGACCGTGGGAATCTCAGGCTTCGCCCATGCTGCCGGTGATGCCGCCGCAGGCCAGGCGAAAGCCGCCGTTTGCGGGGCCTGCCATGGCCCGGATGGCAACAGCATGGCGCCAAACTTTCCAAAACTGGCCGGACAGGGTGAACGCTACCTGACCAAGCAGTTGCACGACATCAAGTCGGGCAAGCGCACCGTTCTGGAAATGACCGGGCTACTGACCAACCTGAGCGATCAGGACCTGTCCGACATCGCCGCCTACTTCGCCAGCCAGAAAGGCAGCGTCGGCGCCGCCGATCCGAAGATCGTCGCTCGCGGTGAAGCCCTGTTCCGTGGCGGCAACCTGGAAAAAGGCCTGCCAGCCTGCACCGGTTGCCACTCGCCGAACGGCGCTGGCAACGCAGCCGCCGGTTTCCCGCATCTGGGTGGCCAACACGCTCAATACATCGCCAAGCAACTGACCGATTTCCGTAAGGAAGATCCTGCCGTCGGCCGCAGCAACGACGGTGATGCCATGACCATGCGCACCATCGCTCGCAAGCTGAGCGACGAGGACATCGCGGCGGTCTCCAGCTACATTCAAGGCCTGCACTAAGGTCACTGCGATGGTGATTCGAGCGTTGCGTGCGAAGGACAACGCCTGCCACGTTAACGCTCGATTAATCCGTTGCATGAAGTATAAAAAGGGTGGCTTTGGCCGCCCTTTTTTGTGGCCGCTGCCGTTACACTACAGAACTCATGCCCGCCAGGATCTGTCTGAAAACAGGTCGCGCGAGGCGACCCAATTTGCCCAGGAGTAAAGCATGCGTAATCTGATCATCAGCGCCGCCCTCGTCGCTGCCAGCCTGTTCGGCGTGACGGCCCAGGCCGCCGAAGCACCTGCCGCCCCGTACGTCGAACTGAGCAATCCGGTGCCGGTTGCCGTGCCTGGCAAGATCGAAGTGGTGGAGCTGTTCTGGTACGGCTGCCCGCACTGCTACGCCTTCGAACCCGTGATCAATCCATGGGTTGAAAAACTGCCTTCCGACGTCAACTTCGTACGCATTCCTGCCATGTTCGGCGGCCCGTGGGACGCTCACGGTCAAATGTTCCTGACCCTGGAAGCCATGAGCGTCGAGCACAGCGTTCACGCTGCCGTCTTCAACGCGATCCAGAAAGAACACAAGAAGCTGACCGACAAGAACGACATGGCCGACTTCCTCGCCACCCAAGGCGTAGATAAGGACAAGTTCCTGGCCACCTTCGACTCCTTCGCCATCAAGGGCCAGATCATCAAGGCTCGCGAACTGGCCAAGAAGTATGAAATCTCCGGCGTTCCAACCATGATCGTCAACGGTAAATACCGTTTCGACATCGGCTCCGCCGGTGGTGCCGAAGAAGCTCTGAAGCTGGCTGACCAACTGGTCGCCAAAGAGCGAGCGACCAACAAGGCAGCCGCCAACTAAGCGCGGCAATCGCCATGCGCCGCTGGGGAGCCGAACGTCTCGTTGGCCTGCATGATCCGCAGGTCAACGAGCATCACCTGGAGTCCACGGGCCTGCCCGCAGACAGCCGTTTGCGCCTGCTCAGCTTCAACATCCAGGTCGGCATCAGCACCGAGCGTTATCGGCACTACCTGACCCGCAGCTGGCAGCATCTGCTGCCGCACCCCGGGCGCTCCGGCAATCTGCAAAAGATCGGCAATCTGCTCGGCGACTTCGACCTGGTCGCCCTGCAGGAAGCCGATGGCGGCAGCCTGCGTTCAGGCTACGTCAATCAGGTCGAACACCTGGCCCATCTCGGCGCCTTCCCGTACTGGTATCAACAACTCAATCGCAACCTCGGCCGACTGGCCCAGCACAGCAACGGTGTGCTCAGTCGTCTGCGCCCGTGGGCGATCGAAGACCACCCGCTGCCGGGGCCGAAAGGTCGCGGGGCGATTCTGGTACGTTTCGGCGAAGGTCCCGAGGCGCTGGTGGTGGTGATGATGCACCTGGCGCTCGGCGCCCGGGTACGCACGATGCAACTGGCCTACATTCGCGAGCTGATCGGCGGCTACAAGCATCAGGTCCTGATGGGTGACATGAACACCCACGCAAGCGACCTGCTCCAACACTCGCCCTTGCGCGACCTCGGCCTGCTGGCCCCGCAACTCGAAGCGACGTTCCCCAGCTGGCGCCCGCAGCGCTGCCTGGACCATATTCTGCTCAGCCCGACCCTGACCCTGGAAAAAGTCGAAGTGCTGGCGCAACCGATTTCCGATCACCTGCCCGTCGCGGTAGAGATTCGTCTGCCGGGTTCGCTCACGGCCGATGCATTGCCCGCGTTGAGTCCTGCCCCTCGCGGAACGCCTGAATGAGCGACGAAGCCCAGCGCTGGAAAGAGAAATACCTCAAAAGCATCGAACAACAGGAAAAGCTCGAACGTCGATGGGACGCCCGGCTCGACCTGCTGCGCCGCGGCCTGGTGCGCAGCACGCTGGCGGCGGAAGGCACCGACCGCGTGGTCGATCAATGCATGAAAGAAATGCGCGACGTGGTGCGCACCGACGACATGGATGCCGGCCTCGCCGCCCTGTTGCCGCGCCTTGAGAAAGCCGTGCTCGACTCCGAACAGCGTCGTGAAACCCGGATCAATCAGGTCAGCACTGCCCTGAACTCGCTGGTGACTCAGCTGCAATCGCTGCCCCTGCCCCGGGAAGTCGCCCAGCCACTGAAGAAATTCGCCAAGCAGCTGGATGGCCGGGTCAGTCAGGCGCGGGAAATGCCGCTGCTGCTCAGCGAACTCAGCGGCTTGCAGGGCAAGGCCCTGAGCCAACTGGAGACCCCGGCGGAACCGGGACGGCCGGGACTGTTGCAGCGCCTGTTCGGCAGCCGCGACAGCGAGGAAACGCCTGCACCTGTGGCTCAGCCTGCCGTGGCTTCTCCAGCCGCTCAGCCAGAGCAACCACCCGCTGCACCTGAAAGCACGCCAGTGCCGGAAGCGCCTGTCGCAATCGTCGAACCGGCAGCCATTGCGACCGTCATCGAAACACCGGTCACCGCACCTCTGGTCGCGCCACTGCAAGCTTCAGCGCCAGCACCACTCTCAACTCCGGAGCCTGTTGCAGAGCCGGAGGTGGTTGCCTTCGAGCCTGCCCGGATCCTCACAGAAGTTGTTCCGGCTCCCAGCGAACCGGCACCCGCCAAGCCAGAGCCAGAACCCGAGCCGCAAGCCTTCACGCCACCTCCGGTCTTCGCGCCGGCAATGCCGGCGGCCTTCAACCCTGACGAACTGATCCACCCCGGCGACAACCCGCTCCCGGTCATCCTCGACAGCCTGCCCTTGCCCGAGCCTATCGCGCAGGCATTGGCGGCCATCGATCCGGAGCAGTCCGAGCAGGACATTCTCTACGCGTTACCGGACTCGCCCGAACCGTCCTACAGCTCGGTGGCCAAACACATCGAAGACACGCTGATCGGCCTGCTGGACGATCTGACCTTGCCGGAACGCCATCGCCCGCAAGCCGAGGCCATGCGCGATCGACTGAAACATGGCCTCAACTGGTACGAGTTGCTACCGATCCTCGACGATCTGGCGACCTTGATGCTGGCCATCACCGACAGCGGTCAGCACGAGTTCGAAGCCTATCTGCAACAACTCAACGAACGCCTCGAGGCGTTCCAGAGCAACCTGCAGGCCGCCAGCGAAGGTCACGCCGACAACAGCTCTGCGGCGCGGGCGATGGACACGCAGATCCGTGAACAGGTCGATGGCCTGCAGAACAGCGTGCAGGAAGCGGCGGATCTGAACGACCTCAAGCAGGTACTGGAAAACCATCTCGAAGGCCTGCTCGGCACGATGGACCAGCACCAGAAACAACGTGACGCCCGTGAACAGGAAGTGGCTGGACGCCTGAAAAGCCTGGCCGAGCGCGTGGCGCACATGGAACAGGAAGCCCTTGGTTACCGCGAACACCTCGAAGAGCAGCGCCAGAAAGCCCTGAACGATCCGCTCACCGGCCTGCCCAACCGCGCCGCCTGGAGCGAGCGACTCGACCACGAAATCGCCCAATGGCAGCAGCATGGCAACACCTTGAGCCTGGCGATGCTCGACCTCGATCACTTCAAACGGATCAACGACAACTACGGGCATCTGGCCGGCGACAAGGTGTTGAAGATCATCGCCACGGTGCTGCGCAAGCGCCTGCGCGGCAGCGATTTCATTGCCCGCTTCGGCGGTGAGGAATTTGTCCTGCTGCTACCGGCAACCCCGCCGGCCGTCGGCGCCAAACTGCTGGAAACCCTGCGCGCCTCCATCGAGGCCTGCCCGTTCCACTTCAAGGGTGAGCGAGTCACGATCACTATTTCCATGGGGCTGGCGGCGTTCAGGCCGGGAGAACACAGCGATCTGGTGCTCAAAAGAGCCGATCAGGCGTTGTACCGGGCCAAAAACGCAGGCCGCAACCGGGTGGAGCTGGGCTGAAGACAATTGTTCCATTTCATTTAAATCAGCCCTTTTGCCGTTCGCACGCAAGTCAGTACGTTACACTGTTGCATTATCGACTTGCGTGTACTGCCATGAAATTCCTTGCTCTCATCGCGTCGCTGCTCGTTCTGGCCGGTTGTGCCAGCGGCCCGCGCTACGACACCAGCCACCCTTCTGCCAATCACGACAGCCGCGCGCAGTTTGTGATCGTGCATTACACCTCCGCCTCCCTCGAGCGTTCGCTGCAACTGCTGACCCACGGTGAAGTCAGCAGCCACTACCTGATCGGCGATGACAAAAACGGCACGATCTACAAGCTGATGGACGAAAACCTGCGCGCCTGGCATGCCGGCGAAAGCGAATGGCAGGGTCGTACCTGGCTCAACTCAAGCTCGATCGGCATCGAAATCGTCAACCCTGGCTTCAAGGACACTCCGACCGGGCGCATTTGGTATCCGTACAGTGAAGCCCAGGTGCAGTCGCTGATCGTGCTGCTCAAAGACATCAGCAAACGCAACGGCATCAGCCCGGACCACATCATCGGTCACAGCGATATCGCACCGTTGCGCAAGCTTGATCCGGGCCCGTTGTTCCCGTGGAAGCGCCTGGCCGCCGAAGGTCTTGGCTTGTGGCCCGATGAACACGCCGTAGCCCGCCAGCAAGTAAGGTTCGACGTCGAGTTACCGAGCATCAGTTGGTTCCAGGCGCAACTGGCACGCCTGGGCTACGCAACGCCGCAGAACGGCGAGCTGGACGTGGCGACCCGCCATGTACTCGCAGCCTTCCAGATGCACTTCCGCCCTTCCCGCTTCGACGGCACCCCGGATGCGCAAACGGCAGCCTTGCTGCTGGTGCTGAATCAGACAAAATAATGACGCCCGCCCGACGGTCAGGGCGAAAGTGCAATCAGCAGCTATAACTCATTGGTAATTCTTCGGATATCCATGATGGTTGCTACCCGAGAGACGCTGCGTAGCTGGTTTTATCGCCCCTGGTTTCTGGCGATGCTGGCGGCTGTCCTCAGTGCGAGTCTGCTGATCACCGGCGGGTTGTTCGTGGCCGTGCATCAGGTCGAACAAAGCGAAAGCCAAGAAATGAACGCCCAGGGGGAGCGCTTCCTGGCCCGACTGGAACAGTTGTTCGGCCAGTTGCGTGAAAGCCTCGACGACCTCGAGGCCCAGCCCCTGCGCAGCTGCGACGACGAGATGATCGCCACGCTGCAGCAAGTGACCTTCAACTATCGCTTCGTCTATGAAGCCGCCTATATGGACGCCTCGCGGATCTGCTCCAACCGCCCGCGTCAGGAAGGCCTGTCGGTCGTGCGCCCGCCCGACATCAAGGGCCCGACCTACAGCTACTGGCTGAACACCACCACCGAACCCGATGAAAATCGCGCGGCGCTGATGCTCGGGCGCGGCAACTTTCGCGTGGCCACCTCACGCGGGCACCTGACCGACATGGTCGACCTGTCCCCCGGCAGCAGCCTGCTGGTGGTGCTGGACCATGGCAGCCGGGCGATTCCCGTGCTCGGCGTGCCACAGACATGGCCGCCCACCGAGCCATGGCCTCCCAAGAGTCTGGACGCCCTGCAAGTCACCCAGAGCCATCTGATCTATCGCATGCCCACCGACAACCCGGAATATCAGTTGGTGCTGATTACCCCGCGCACCGGCATGCACATCCCCGAGCTTTGGTGGTGGATGGTGCCGGTCTGTCTGCTGCTGGGCGTGCTGGTCGGGCTCACCGTGTTCTGGCTGGTGCGTCAGCATCAATCGCTGGATGCCGAACTGCACGGCGCGATCCGCCGTGGCGAATTGCAGGTGCTGTATCAACCGATCTTCGACCTCGACAGCCGCAACTGCGTCGGCGCCGAAGCCTTGCTGCGCTGGCGCCGGCCGGACGGCACGCTGACCAGTCCCGACCTGTTTATCCCGATGGCGGAAAACACCGGACAGATCCGCCAGATGACCGACTTCGTCCTCCAGCGCCTGCTGGAACAACTGGGCCAATTACTGCGGGCCAATCCGCAGTTGTACATCTCGGTGAACCTGGCGGCGTGCGACGTGATGGTGCCGCGTATCGGCCAGGTCATGGCGCGGCTGTTGACGCTGCACCGGGTGGCGGCACGGCAGATCGCCTTTGAAGTGACCGAGCGCGGCCTGATCGATGTGGTGGTGGCCCGGGAAAACCTGCAAGCGCTGCGCGATGTCGGCCACCAAGTGCTGATCGACGATTTCGGCACCGGCTATTGCAGCCTCGCCTACCTGCAAACCCTGCCGGTGGATTGCCTGAAAATCGACAAGGCGTTCATCGATGCGCTCGGCCATGACGCCGCCAGCAGCGGCGTGGCACCGCACATCATTCACATGGCCCAGGCACTGGATCTGAAAGTGATCGCCGAAGGGATCGAGTATGAGTCCCAGGCGGCGCTGCTCAGCAGCGAAGGCGTGAAGTTCGGCCAGGGCTGGCTGTTCGCTCACGCCTTGAGCGCCGTGCAATTCATCGAGCTGATCACCCGAGGACGGCGTCTCGCCGGCCGCCGGATGGATGACGAGGCCTAGACCGCCAGCGCCATGTAGAACTGCGTGCCCTGCCCCGGTCGCGAATAGACACCCATCCGCCCGCCGTGCAACTGGACGATTTCCTTGCACAGCGCCAGCCCGAGCCCGGCCCCGCCCTTCTTGCGCCCGACCTGAACGAACGGTTCGAAGATCCGCCCTTGCTGGCCGTAGGCAATACCTTCGCCATTGTCCTCGACGCTGATGATCACCCGCTCGCCATGCCGGCGCGCCTGCAAACGGATCAGGCCGTCGCGGGCGGTATGGCGCAACGCGTTGTCGATGAGGTTGTCCAGGACTCGATCCAGTTGGGCCTGGTCAGCCTGCAAACGCGGTAGCGGGCCTTGCACCTCAATGTTCAATGCAACGCCCTTCTGCGCTGCCGAGTCGGCAAAACGCGATTGCGCCTGGGCCAGCAAATCCTCGATGGAGCACGGCGCCAGCGCGAGTTTCTGCAGGCCGCTCTGATAGCGCGAAAAATTCAGCAGATCGTTGATCAGCTGCATCAAGCGCTGCATCTCTTCATTGACGGTGTCGAGCAGATCGGACTCCCGGGATTCCGCCGGAAACTTCGCCCGCTCACGAAACAGCCCGAACGCCATGTGCATGCCGGTCACCGGCGTACGCAGTTCGTGTGATGCACGCAACACGAATTCGCTGCGCACCCGCTCGAAGGCCCGCTGCTCGGTGACGTCGTGCAGCACCATCACCGCGCCGAGGATATGCCCCTGAGTGTGGCTGACCGGGGTCAGGCTGTAGGTAAGCAGTCGCGACTCGCCATCAACTTCGATGCTCAAATCTTCCGGTGCACGCTCAAGGGTGCCGCCACGCAGCACCAGTTGCAGCTGCGCATCCAGTTCGGGACGCTGAAGCGCAGTGCCAAGGCCCTCGCCAAACCGGTCGCTGTCCCAGCCCAGTTGCCGCTGGGCCACCGGGTTCAAATGCTCCAGATGCCCCTGGCGGTCAATCATCAGCAAGCCGTCATCGATGCTGTCGAGCACGGCTTGCAAGCGTTGCTGGCCGGCCAGCAGTTCATCGACATTGGTCGCCTGATGCTCGCGTAGCGCTTCGGCCATCAGCCCGAAACGCCGGGTCAGCAGGTTGATTTCCATGGCCGAGGACACCGGCAGGGTCACTTCGAAATTGCCCTGGCCGATGTTGTCCGCTGCTTTCGCCAGTGCCTCGATCGGTGCACCGAACCGACGAGCGATCCCCTGGGCGGTAATGAAACCGATGATCAACACCGCCAGCCCCACCAACCCGAGCAGGCCGGCGATCAGCAGCGCCCGGTCGCGGGCGGCATGTTGCACGGCGTTGATGTTATCCAATGCGTGCTTGTGCTCGGCGATCAGACCGTTGCGCAGGGTGTTGAAGCGCTCGCGCAAGTCGCCACCGCCGCTCAGGGCCGCGCCCGGATTGCGGGACACGTCGAACGCCTGAAGAAAGCTCAGGTAATCGGCCTTGGCCTGACTGAACCCGTATTGACGGTCGTCGCCTTTCTGCTCCTGAGCGATGCCTTCGTCGAGCAGCTCGAAGTAATGCTGTTTCGACGCTTCGAAGGCGGCTGGATCGGGCTTCTCGGCGAGCATCATGATCAGTTGATCGCCCAGGGTCTGGCGCAGCTTGAGCCCCAGATCAAGGGTGACGAAGTTATTGCGGATCAACGCCTCCTGAGTCCCGGCCATTTGCATCACGCTGACCAGCCCGAGCATCAGCCCGAGCAAGGCCACGGTGATCAGCGCGGAAATGCTCAGGAACAAGCGGGTCCGCAACTTCATCGCCAGTTTCATCGGCGCACGCTCACAAGTTGTACTGCTTGCGCTTGCGATACAGGGTCGAGGCGTCGATCCCCAGGGTCTTGGCCGCCTGGTCGAGGGTGCCGGCGGTCGCCAGTACCGCGCCGATGTGAGCCTTCTCCAACTCGTCGAGGCTCAGGGCCGCGCCGACCCGAGGCGCATTGTTGGCGGGTTGCTCGGCCATGCCGAGGTGGCTGATTTCCACGCGCTCCTGCGGGCAGATGATGCTCGCCCGCTCGACCACGTTGCGCAGCTCGCGGATGTTGCCGGGCCAGCGGTAACCCAGCAGCGCTTCCCGCGCCTCGTCACTGAAACCCCGGGCCGGCCGCGCGTATTCCTTCACGAAGCGAGCAAGGAATCGGTCAGCCAGAGTCAGAATGTCTTCAGCGCGTTCGCGCAGCGGCGGCAGATGCAGGGTGATGACGTTCAGGCGATAGAGCAGGTCTTCGCGGAAGCGTCCGTCGCGCACCATGTCTTCAAGGTTGAGGTTGGTGGCCGCAAGGATGCGCACGTCGGCGCGACGCGTGACGGGATCCCCTACCCGCTCGTATTCCTTGTCCTGGATGAAACGCAGCAACTTTGGCTGCAAGGTCAGTGGAAAATCGCCGATCTCGTCGAGAAACAGCGTACCGCCATCCGCCTGATTGACCCGGCCCAAGGTACTTTCGCTGGCCCCGGTGAACGCGCCGCGACTGTGGCCGAACAACTCGCTTTCCATCAGTTCGGCGGTCAGCGACGGGCAATTGATGGTGACGCAGGACTTCTTCTCGCGCTTGCTCCAGCCATGGATCGCCCGGGCCAGTTCACCTTTACCGGTGCCGGACTCGCCAAGGATCAGGATATTGGCGTCGGTACTCGCCACTTGCCGCGCGGTTTCCAGTACGACTTTCATCGCCGGGCTGTGGGAATCGAGACCGTCCCTGGGTTTGCGGATCTCACCTTCGAGGGCTTCCAGACGCGCCGAGAGCTGGCGCACTTCCAGCTGCTTGGCAGTGGCCAGACGCAACTGGTCAGGGCTGCACGGCTTGACCAGATAGTCGGCGGCACCCGCCTGAATCGCGTCCACCGCCGTGTCGACGGCCGAATGAGCGGTGACGATCACCACGCGCATCCACGGCGCCTGAATGCGCATCTGCGCCAATACATCCAGGCCGTTGTCTTCGCCCAGACGCAGATCGAGAAAGCACAGATCGAACACTTGACGCTGCAACAGCGCGTCAGCCTGGGCCGCGCTGTTGGCGGTGGCGACGGTATAACCTTCGTCTTCGAGGCAATAACGGAAGGTTCGCAGGATGGCGGATTCATCGTCCACCAGCAGAATGCGGCCTTGGTGCTCAGTGGCTGATTCCATTTTTCCTACGCTCCATAAGTGAATGTCTTGGTTTAGTCCCGGAAAAATCGGGCAAGTTGCATGGTTGATTCTGATCGATTCCAGTCATAGCAGGGTAGCTCTCTCCTGCCCTCACAGCTAATCCACTGAATTTGTTGAATTTTTAAGCAATCAGCGTTTTTCATGCATTTGCCTGCGTCCTTTTCTGACATCCGCACCCTGCTCTCAATTCAAAAAGAATGATTTCTCCTACGAAACAATCGTGCATTACGCACGACCGTGGCGGACCCATCGTGCAGGATGCGTCGTCTGGATTTTTCTACGCATCTTTAACTATTTGATTTTATTGACTTTTTTCAAACAAAAAAGCTGGCATGCAGGCTGCAATACCTCTCTCAGCCCGGGCAGATATGCACTGCCCTAACCGAATAAGAGTGAGGAACCCAGGATGACTCGCCAACGTGCCGCCCAAATGCGTATCTCGCCCCTGCATCTACAGCAGGGCCTGTTTGGCGCACTTGCGCTGCTGATCACTCTGATCGCTTGCCAGCAATACCTGCGCTGGGAACAGAGTCAGCAACCTGAACCCCTGATTTCGATGCAGCACGCGACACAAACGCACTTCAGCGCCGTCAGCAGCAGCCAGGCCGATAGCGGCGCGATGCGCATGATGGATGTCGACCAGCCACAACCCCTGGGCGACATACCACGCGAAGAACGCTGGGTTTTCTGATCAACGAATCTGGGCGCCCCCGCGCCGAGACCGGCAACACCCCTAAATAGAAACAAGGAGAATCACCATGTTGAGCTGGGCAATCACATTCCTGATCATTGCCATCATCGCTGCAGTACTGGGCTTCGGTGGTATCGCGGGCACCGCCACGGGTATCGCCAAGATTCTCTTTGTCGTGTTCCTGGTGATGTTCATCGCCTCGTTCTTCTTTGGCCGTCGCGGCCGAGGTTGACCATGAGTGCTTTAAAGACACTGGCAGCCGCCCTGCTCCTGGGCGGCAGTGCCATGGCGATGGCGGCCAATGATGGCCAGGCGCGGGTCAACGAACTGTTGAGTTCGGACCCGCACTACAGGGAAACCTGGGAAGGCGTGGTGAAGAAGGAAGAACGCCTGCCGGAATGGGTGATGAACCTTTCCGGTACGCCGGACCAACAGATGAATGCCGTCACTGAAGACGGCGACAAGTACCTGGTCGGGCCGCTCTGCGAATCCCAGGACAAGTGCCTCAACCACCGCTTGATCGTCGCGTTCAGCTTCGACAAGAAACACGCTTACGCCATGCTGGTCGATGTGCCCGAAGGACTGCCGGCCGACAAGTCGCCAACGCGACATGCCACCTACCGCTTCCTCGGCAAACCCGATCAGGGCATGCAGGATCTGTTGATGGAAACGCTGAAGAAAGATCCGAACTGGTATTGAACATGAGGGCAGCAACGCGCTGCCTTCCATTGCGCCCGCCCGAGGAAGGCCGGCGCATGACCAGGGGGCCGGGACGTTCTGACTGTTGCAGGGTCGGAGTGACCTACGGGTACAGGGAGTGCCTGCGATAAGGGCCGGGTCAGGGTAAAAGCTGCGACGCAAGTTCGCCAACCCGGGGTGGTTCGACGGACTTGCGCTGAGCTTTCAAAGTGACAAAACATTGATCCAGAGCGTTCTGCTCATCTTTTTATCGCTCAGACTGCGCGCGAAAAGCGTTTCGCGGTGTTTCGTCGCGACCGTATATCGAGAAAGAGTCGATTGAGCCAGTCGGACTTTTAGTTTCCAAACGTAGGCTTTTTCCTAAATTTTTCGTCGAAATCACTCGTTCAAAAAATAACCAACCTACGCTGTAATGGCCGGTTCACGGCACTTATGCCTGCTGAAATGTCGTATTCGAACCGGTTGGGACGCCAGTTTCATTTAAAAAAGCTCATGCCGATTCGGCATAGGGTAGGCGTTTACGGCATTAGACGGCGCAACCTTGCATCGGAATAGTTGCGCCTTTTTTCGCCTGCCGGAGAGCCGTAAACACGCGGCCCGGGGCACCTTATACGGAGGCAGATGCACAAACTTTTCCGCTAAAGAGCGTTCCAGTTCCTGCATGTGCCTGAGTCAAACGCAAGTAAGGGTAAAGATAATGAAGAAGGCAAAGCTTAGCCTCGCCTGGCAGATCCTCATCGGTCTGGTATTGGGGATTGCAATCGGTGCGTTGCTCAACCATTTCAGTGCCGAGAAGGCCTGGTGGATCAGCAACGTCCTGCAACCGGCAGGCGATATCTTTATCCGTCTGATCAAGATGATCGTGATCCCGATCGTCATCTCTTCCCTGATCGTCGGCATCGCCGGCGTGGGCGACGCCAAGAAGCTCGGGCGCATCGGCCTGAAGACCATCATCTACTTCGAAATCGTCACCACCATCGCCATCGTCGTCGGCCTGCTGCTGGCCAACCTGTTCCATCCGGGTGCCGGCATCGACATGAGCACCCTGGGCACCGTGGACATCTCCAAGTACCAGGCGACCGCCGCCGAAGTACAGCATGAACACGCGTTCATCGAGACCATCCTCAACCTGATCCCGTCGAACATCTTCGCGGCCATGGCCCGCGGCGAAATGCTGCCGATCATTTTCTTCTCCGTGCTGTTCGGTCTCGGTCTGTCGAGCCTGCAGTCGGACCTGCGCGAGCCGCTGGTGAAGATGTTCCAGGGCGTCTCGGAAAGCATGTTCAAAGTCACCCACATGATCATGAACTACGCGCCAATTGGTGTGTTCGCTCTGATCGCGGTGACCGTGGCCAACTTCGGTTTCGCCTCGCTGCTGCCGCTGGCCAAACTGGTGATCCTGGTTTACGTCGCCATCGCCTTCTTCGCCTTCGTGATTCTGGGCCTGATCGCCAAGATGTTCGGTTTCTCGGTGATCAAGCTGATGCGCATCTTCAAGGATGAGCTGGTCCTGGCTTACTCCACCGCTTCCTCGGAAACCGTGCTGCCACGCGTGATCGAGAAGATGGAAGCCTACGGCGCACCGAAAGCCATCTGCAGCTTCGTGGTGCCGACCGGTTACTCGTTCAACCTCGACGGTTCGACCCTGTACCAGTCCATCGCGGCGATCTTCATTGCCCAGCTGTACGGCATCGACCTGTCGATCAGCCAGCAACTGCTGCTGGTCCTGACCCTGATGGTGACCTCCAAAGGTATCGCCGGCGTGCCGGGCGTGTCCTTCGTAGTACTGCTGGCCACTCTGGGCAGCGTCGGTATTCCGCTGGAAGGCCTGGCGTTCATCGCTGGTGTCGACCGTGTGATGGACATGGCGCGTACCGCCCTGAACGTAATCGGCAACGCCCTCGCCGTACTGGTTATCGCGCGTTGGGAAGGCATGTACGACGACGCGAAAGGCCAGCGCTACTGGAACTCGCTGCCGCACTGGCGCAGCAAGGAAAAACTGCCGGCCGGTGACGTTTCCAAGAACTGATCCCCGCCCGCAAGGCACCCTGACAAACCCCGGAGAAATCCGGGGTTTGTCGTTTCTGGCGACCCCGCTATCATTCGCCGCATCTTCCGGGGGATTTGACTGATGCTTAATGGCCTGTGGCTTGGCTTCTTCATCGTGGCAGCCGTTTCGGCGCTGGGGCAATGGCTGATCGGCGGCAACGCCGGGATCTTCGCGGCGATGGTGGAAAGCATTTTTGCCATGGCCAAGCTGTCGGTCGAGGTCATGGTGCTGCTGTTCGGCACGCTGACCCTGTGGCTGGGCTTCCTGCGCATCGCCGAGAAGGCCGGGATCGTCGAGTGGCTGGCCAAAGCCCTGGGCCCGCTGTTCCTGCGACTGATGCCGGAAGTACCGGCGGGGCATCCGGCCATCGGCCTTATCACCCTGAACTTCGCCGCCAACGGCCTGGGCCTGGACAACGCCGCCACGCCGATCGGCCTCAAGGCCATGAAGGCGCTGCAGGAGCTCAACCCCAGCTCGACCATCGCCAGCAACGCGCAGATCCTGTTCCTGGTGCTCAACGCTTCGTCCCTGACCCTGCTGCCGGTGACGATCTTCATGTACCGCGCCCAGCAAGGCGCGCCGGACCCGACGCTGGTGTTCCTGCCGATCCTGCTGGCCACCAGTTGCTCGACCATCGTCGGCTTCCTGTCGGTGGCGTTCATGCAGCGCCTGCGGGTCTGGGACCCGGTGGTGCTGGCTTACCTGATTCCCGGCGCGCTGATCCTCGGCGGCTTCATGGCGCTGCTGGCGACGATGTCGGCCACCGCGCTGGCGGGCCTGTCGTCGATCCTCGGCAACTTGACGCTGTTCGGTCTGATCATGCTGTTCCTGGTGATCGGTGCATTGCGCAAGGTGAAGGTTTACGAAGCGTTCGTCGAAGGTGCGAAGGAAGGTTTCGACGTCGCGAAGAACCTGCTGCCGTATCTGGTGGCGATGCTTTGTGCGATCGGCGTATTACGCGCGTCAGGCGCTCTGGACTTCGGCCTCGACGGCATTCGCCATCTGGTGGAGTGGGCAGGGTGGGACACACGGTTCGTCGACGCGCTGCCGACCGCGATGGTCAAACCGTTCTCCGGCAGCGCCGCCCGGGCGATGCTGATCGAAACGATGAAGACCTCGGGCGTCGACAGCTTCCCGGCGCTGGTGGCCGCGACAATCCAGGGCAGCACCGAGACCACCTTCTACGTGCTGGCGGTGTACTTCGGCGCGGTGGGCATCCAGCGCGCCCGGCATGCCGTCGGTTGCGCCCTGCTGGCCGAGCTGGCGGGTGTGCTCGGCGCTATCGGCGTCTGCTACTGGTTCTTCGGCTGATACTCAAGGCCGGGCGGTCGGCACGACCTTCTGGCCTTGTTCCACCGCCCACGCCACCACCTTCGCCGTCAGCCGATCACTGGCCTGACCGAATCCGGCCACCACCGCCGGGACTTTTACATCATTCAGTGGCTGGCGCTCTTCGAAGCGGCGGCTGGCGAGGATGCGCTGGTCATAACCGCGCACCAGCAACGCATCCACCCGCACCACGACGCTGGCCTGCGTGCCCTGATACTCGGTCTGAAACGCCTGCAGGCTGCCGCCCAGCTCCAGATCCGCCTGGAAGTTGCTGTCATCGGTACTCAACAGCGACACCCGGCCGTCACGCTGGAAACCATCGAGCAGCCGATTGCGCACCAGCACCGGTGCCGGATCGCTCCAGCGCGAGGCCTTGTAGCTGCTGATCACGTCCCCCTGGGGAATCACTGCGATGCTCGGCCGATTGAGCGCTTCGCTGGCCTGCAATTTGTTCAGACGCAGCGACCAGTGCTGAGTCGCCGCCGAACTGGCCGAGGCGGGCGCCTGTGCGGCCGGTAGGCGGTAGACATCCAGCGGTTCGGACTTGGGCAGGATCGAGCACGCGCTGATCAGCGAAAGGCCGGCGATGAGGAGGGCGAGGCGAGTCAGCTTCATGGCGTGAACTCCTTGTTCTTGTCACTGCCCAGCAGGTAACCGCTGGGGTTGGCCTCCAGACGTTGGGAAATGGCCCGCAGCGAGGACAGGGTTTCACGCAGTTCACGCACCGCCGGCGCCAGGCCGTTGAGGCCCTGCATGCCGCTGTCGAGGGAATTCTGATTCTTGCTGAGCAAGCCGTTGATGGTGGCGCTGCTCTGTTCCAGCGACTTCATCGCCTGCTCGGCGCTGCCCAGAGCCTGTTTGCCCTGATCGTTGAGCAGACCGTTGGCGTTGCGCATCAGCAACGACGTTTGTTCGAGCATGCTGCCGGCCTGTTTGCCGACGGTCGCCAGTTGCTGCATGGCCTGGCGTAGATCGCCGCGCTGATCGTTGATCGAACCGGTGGTCTGTTCCAGATGGGCCAGGGTCTGGCTCACGCGCTCGATGTTTTCGCTGGAGAACATCTGGTTGGCGTTGCTGAGCAGGGTACTGATCCCGCTCATCAGGTCGTTGCTGTCATTGAGCAGCCGTGAGATAGGCGAGGGCGACGCGACGATGGTCGGCAGATTGCCGTCCTTGCCGCGCAGTTTCGGGCTCTCTGGCGTGCCGCCGCTGAGCTGGATGATCGACGTGCCGGTGATCCCGGCCAGCGCCAGTTTGGCGAGGGTGTCTTCCTTGACCGGCGTGTCGCCACCGAGGCGAATCCGCGCCAGCACCCGGCGCGGGTCCTGCGGATCGAGCCGCAGACTGACCACATCGCCGACCTTGATCCCGCTGTACTGCACCGGGCTGCCCCGGGACAGGCCGCTGACCGCCTCGTTGAAGACGATTTCGTAATCCTTGAACTCGGTATCGACGCTGGACTTGGCCAGCCACAGACCGAAGAGCAGGGCACCGGCCACCACAATCACCGTGAACAGGCCGATCAACACATGATGGGCTCGGGTTTCCATGTCAGACCTCGTTGAGCAGTTTGGCGGCGTCCAGCGCCGAGCGGCCGCGAGGGCCGTGGAAATATTCGTGAATCCACGCGTCGTCGGTTTCCGAGACCACGTCGATGGGACCGGCCACCAGCACTTTCTTCTGCGCCAGCACCGCCACCCGGTCGGTGATGGTGTAGAGCGTGTCGAGGTCGTGGGTCACCAGAAACACGCTCAAGCCCAGCGCATCGCGCAGGGTCAGGATCAATTGGTCGAACTGCGCCGCGCCAATCGGATCGAGGCCGGCGGTGGGTTCGTCGAGAAACAGGATGTCCGGGTCCAGCGCCAGCGCCCGGGCCAGCGCCGCCCGTTTGATCATGCCGCCGGACAGCGACGACGGGTATTTATCCGCCGCCGACAGCGGCAACCCGGCCAGCGCCAGTTTCACCGCCGCCAGATGCTCGGCGTCTTCGCGGCTCAGGCCGGCATGTTCGATCAGGGGCAGGGCGACGTTCTCGGTGACCGTCAGCGAGGAGAACAGCGCACCTTTCTGGAATAGCACACCGAAGCGCCGCTCGACCAACGACCGCTCGTGCTCGGAAAGGCTCGGCAGGTTCTGGCCGAACACTTTCACGTTGCCTTCGCTGGGCCGACGCAGACCGACGATGCTGCGCAGCAACACCGATTTACCGCTGCCGGAACCACCGACCACGGCCAGGATCTCGCCTTTGTACAAGTCCAGGTCGAGGTTCTCGTGCACGCTCTGGCTGCCGAAGCGATTGCACAGGCCACGGACTTCGATCACCGCCTCGGACGGCATGCGGGGTAGACGACTCACCAGCCCATCTCCATGAAGAACAGCGCGGCGACCGCATCGAGCACGATCACCACAAAGATCGATTGCACCACGCTGGAGGTGGTGTGGGCGCCGACCGATTCGGCGCTGCCGCTGACCTTGAAGCCTTCCAGACAACCGATGGCGGCAATCAGGAACGCGAAGATCGGAGCTTTGACCAGGCCAACCAGGAAATGTTGAATCCCTATGTCGCTTTGCAGCAGCGACAGGAACATCGCCGGCGAGATATCCAGCGACACCGCACAGACCACGGCGCCACCGATGATCCCGCAGATCATCGCCAGAAAGGTCAGCATCGGCAGCGCCACCAGCAAGGCCAGCACGCGCGGCACCACCAGCAGCTCCATGGGGTCGAGGCCGAGGGTGCGAATGGCGTCGATTTCCTCGTTGGCCTTCATCGAGCCGATCTGTGCGGTAAAGGCACTGGCGGTGCGGCCGGCCATCAGGATCGCCGTAAGCAACACGCCGAATTCGCGCAGGAAGGCGAAACCCACCAGATCCACGGTAAACACGCTGGCGCCGAAACTGGCCAGCACCGTCGCCCCAAGGAACGCCACCACGGCGCCGACCAGAAAGGTCAGCAGCGCCACGATGGGCGCGGCGTCGAGGCCGGTCTGTTCGATGTGCGCGATCATCGGCGTGATCCGCCAGCGCTTGGGCCGGAACAGGCTGCGGGCGATGGTTTCGAGGATCAGGCCGACGAAGCCGAGCAGTTGCAGGGTGTCTTGCCAGACCGTATCGACAGCCCGGCCGATACGCGTCAGCAGCTGCACGCTGACGCTGATTTCCGGTTCCTTGATCGGTACGCAGAAATCAGTCAGCGAGCGATACACGGTTTGCAGCAACGCGCGGTCGGCAGTGGAAATCGTGCAATCGGGGTGTTCGGCGGATTTGCCCAGTCGCTCGGAGCCAAGCAGCTCCACCAGCAGCGAAGCGCCGGCGGTGTCGAGGGCGCCGAGGCCGTTGAGGTCGATGGGAGTGCTGGCGTCGTACTGACCGCGGAGCGTTTCGCTCAGGTGCTTGAGCTCGGCGTAATGAGCAAGCGTCCAGTCCCCGGTGACCCGCAGGCGGGCAGGGGTGATCGAGGTGTCCAGTCGGGCATTACCGGTCATCGAGCTGCTGGTCATAAGCTCCGTGCTTGTTCGGCTAAATTCGCGAACCTACGTAATAGCACGAACCGGATTACTTTTCTTTGGTCGGTGTGCTGTCCGTGACTTCGAAACGCAGAACGCCGATCACCTGGCCGTCTTCGGTCAGCACTCGCACCTGCCAGTCACCGACCGGGTTGCCAGGGAAAACCTGCTTGTGGGTCCACGCCCGGTAGCCTTCCTTGCGCCCGCCATGAATGTCGAGGGCGATCCGGTCGACCTCTTTGCCGTTGAACTGCCACACGTGGTAAATCCGCTCATCGAGCCCGCGCGGTGCGTTGATCGCGGTGTAGGCGTAGAGCCCACCGCCACGGATCTGCTCGGCGCTGACTTGTTCGAGGCTGGCGCCGGGGGTGCGATCCTGCAACTGGGTGCTGATCGCCACGTCAGTCATCCACAGTGTCGCTGGCGGCACCCACGAACGCAGGACCCAGCCTACGCCGCCGATACCGATGGTGATGCTGAGGATCGCCAGCGCATTGCGTACGGTGCGGATCGGAAAGATCGACGCCAGGCTCGGAAACGACAGCACCACGGCCGTCCCCAGCGCCCATTTGAAGCTCTGCGACGTGGTCAGGTGCATGATCACCGGCAAGGCGGTGAGCAGGGCGGCGAACAGGGTCAGGGTGTGCAGCGCGAGGAACGCCCAGCGCCGCGGCGCCAGCCATTTGTAGTAGAGCGGATCGACGATCGAGATCAGCGCGGCGATGCACAGCAGGCCGGTGAACACCAGTTGGCCGCTGTTCCAGGTGGTGGTGATGAAGAAGAACGGCAGGACGAAAAACAGGCTTTCCTGGTGGATCATCTGCGTCGCGTAACGCAGCAGCGGCTGAGGGATTTCCCGTTTGAAGACCCGCGTGAACAGCTCGGTCAGGCTGTTTTCCAGCATCAGCCAGATCCAGCTCAGCAGCATGATCGTGGTGATCCAGCTCGCCAGCCCCTGTTGCCGGTCGACCAGGATGAAACTGCCGACCCCGGAGATGAAACCACCGAGCGCAATGACCCCGGGGTAGCGCTTCATCAGTTCGAGGATGCGCTGGATCAGGAGGGTCAATTTGAGCATTTGGGCGGTTCACGACAGTCGAGGAAAAAAACCTCGACAGAGTACCGCCCGCCGGGCCCCGTGGCGAGGCTGCCGATCAGTAAAAACCCACGGGATCACGGCTTGGCCGGGGGACGACGATGCAGTCGCCAGCCGAACAGAATCAGCAGCAGTACACCCAGCCCGCCCGCAATCAGCCACAGCACCTCGTCATCACTGAGCAAGGGCTTCTCGATCCGCAGGTATCCCGGCTGCAGCAGCAATTCGCGCATGGCCTTGTTCGCCGCTTCCAGCGTCACGCCTTGCAGTTCCAGGGCAGGGTCGGCGAAACGGCCGTCCTCGTAGTCGCCCAGGGCGCTCCAGTAATAGTCGGCCATGGCACTGTTGCCCTGCACGGCCCAGGCCTGATGGGCGATAGCCGCCTGTTTGAGGCGATTGAAGGTGTCGGCGTCGAGGCCGTTTTTCAGCAGGTCGGCCTTGAGGTCTTCCAGCACCTGCTCGGCTTCGGCGATATCACCGCGATCCAGATCGGCGTTCAGGCTCATGAAACCGACGCCGCCGAACACCTCGCGCTCGGCCCACGGGCCGTAGGACAGACCATGGTTCAGGCGCAGTTGGCGGTACAGCGCCCACTCCAGGTACTCCTTGAGCAGGTCGAAGGTCTGGTCGTACTGATCGTCCAGCACCGGCTCCGGCACCAGCCAGTGCAGCTTGGCGCTGTTGCCGATGAAACCGCGAGTGATCGTGCGTTCATGGGCGGCGCTGGCGCGGATGTCGGGCAAGGGTCGGTGTTCGCTCGGGTCGACCGCTTCCAGCGCGCCCCACGCCCGCTCCAGATAGGCCGGCAGCAGCTTGTCGAGATCGCCAACGACGATCAGGGTCATGTTGTTCGGTGCGTACCAGGCCTTGCGCACCTTCTCCAGTTGCGCGCGGGTCAGACCGTCGACCTCGGCCCGTTGCGGACATTTCAGGCCCAGCTCGACCGCCAGTTGATTGCTCGCGGTGTGGCCCAGGTCCTGGCGGTCGAGAAAGCGTTGCAGGCGGGTGTAATGCCCGCCGTCCTCGCGCTCGACCACCCGTTTGGCGGCGTTGATCGCGTTGTCGTCGAAGCGGGTCTGGGTCAGCAGATCCAGCAGCAGGTCGAGGACCTTGCGCTGGTTTTTCGCCGGGGCTTCGATCACGAACGTGGTGTCGGCGTTGCTGGTAAAGGCGTTCCAGTCGCCGCCGAGGGCCTGCATGCGCTCTTCGAGGCCACCTTCGCCGGTGGCGTCGATGCCGCTGAACAACAGGTGTTCGAGCAGGTGCGGCAGTTCTTTCTCATTGCAGTCGAAGTCATCGAGACCGACGCCCACCACCAGCCTGATCGCCACATGCCCGCGTTCAGTGCCGGGCTTGAGCAGCAATTGCAGGCCGTTGGGCAGGGCATAGCCTTCGACCTGAAAGCGATCCAGGGCGAGGGCGGGCAGGGAACCGAGCAACAGACAAGCGAACAACAGGCAACGCATAACGAGCTTCCATACAGCTGAATCGGAGATCCGTGTTGGTCAGTCCGGCCGTGAGGCTGAACCTTGAGTTACTGACTGACCACAGCCCCAGACGTTCAAGGCGAATGCGTGATGTCCGCCATATCGTCGGTCTCGAGCGCTCCGGTATCGGCGGTTTCCAGCACCACGTAGGCACTGCTGCAGAACAGCGAATTCAAGCGTTTCATGTCGGCAATCAACTCCAGGTGCAGCGAACTGGTCTCGATACTTTGCACGATCTTGCGTTGCAAACGGCTGACATGCGCATGGGCCAGACGCCGCTCCTGCGCGCGAAAGCGGCGTTTCTCGCGCAGCAACTGGCGGGCGCTTTCCTTGTCACCGCTGAGGAACACCGACAGCCCCAGCCGCAGATTGGAGATCAACTGGCTGTGCAGCCCGGCCAGTTCTTCCAGCCCGTCCTCGGAAAACGAGCGGCGCTGGGAGGTCTTCTGCTGCTGCACCTTGCGCAACATGCGTTCGATCAGGTCGCTGGCAAGTTTGAGGTTGATCGCCAGCTCGATGATTTCCGCCCAGCGCCGACTGTCCTGCTCGCCAAGATCTTCACGGGGCATTTGCGCCAGATACAGCTTGATCGCGCTGTACAGCGCTTCGACGTCATCGGTCAGCTTGCGCATTTCCATGGTGACGGCGGTCTGTTTGCCGCGCAGTACATCGAGGGTCGCGTCGAGCATGTTGTCGATCAGATCACCCATGCGCAGGGTTTCCCGGGCAGCGTTGGCCAGCGCCAGGCTCGGCGTGACCAGCGCTGTCGGGTCGAGATGACGTGGCTTGGCGGTGCCGTTGACCTCCGGGCGCTCCGGCAACAGCCAGGCGCACAGCCGCGCCATGGGCGCGACGGTTGGCACCAGGATCAGGCAGCGCACGGTGTTGTAGAGCAGGTGGAAGCCGATGACCATTTCCTGCGGACTGAAATCCAGGCTGTCGATCCAGTGCACCAGCGGGTCGAGCACCGGAATGATCAGCAACAGGCCGATCAGCTTGTACAACAGGCTGCCCAGCGCCACTTGCCGGCCGGCGGCGTTCTGCATGCTGGTGCTCATGAATGCCAGCACGCCACTGCCGATGTTGGCGCCAATCACCAGACCGATCGCCACCGGCAGGCTGATCACATTGGCCCCGGCCAGCGTCGCGGTCAGCAGCACGGCGGCGAGGCTTGAGTAGGAAATCATCGCGAACAACGCGCCGACCAGGGCGTCGAGCAGAATGTCGCCGGTCAGCGAGGCGAAGATGACCTTCACACCTTTTGCGTGCGTGATCGGCCCGGCGGCCTCGACGATCAATTGCAGCGCCAGAATGATCAGCCCCAGCCCGATGGCCACGCGGCCCATCTGCCCGAGCCGCGTCTGCTTGCGCGACAGAAAGAAAATCACCCCGAGGAAAATCAGCAGCGGCGACAGCCACGACAGATCGAACGTCAGCACCCGCGCCATCAGCGCCGTACCGACGTCGGCCCCGAGCATGGTCACCAGGGCCGGGGTCAACGCCATCAGGCCCTGGCCGACGAAGGAGGTCACGAGCATGGCGGTGGCGTTACTGCTCTGCACCATCGCGGTCACAAGGATACCGGCGATGAAGGCCAGCCAGCGCCTGGACATGTTCTGGCCGATCACATGGCGCAGATTGGCGCCGTACACCCGCAGGATGCCGGTTCGAACGATGTGCGTGCCCCAGATCAGCAGGGCCACGGCAGAAAGCAAATTGAGCAGGGTGAGCATGCAGACCCCCTGTAGTTGCAGCGCCCCAAAGGGGCAAGTTGACGATACCGCGCGGTTTCTACGTGTTGTTCTTAAGCTGTAGTTGGCTAACGGTCCGGGCGCCAGCATTGCACAGCTAAAGTGCGGATTGAAACAAAAGCGTCATGAAAACAGCTTCATGCGGCCATGAAAAAAGGGCCCGAAGGCCCTTTGATCTTTTGCGCAGCGTTCGGGTTACTGACCCGGAATATCCTTGCGCAGTTTCACCGGATCCTGCTGTTGTTTCTTCTTGGCCATCGCGCCGCGCAGCTTGATGTTGATCGCTTCGACCGCCAGCGAGAACGCCATGGCGAAGTAGACGTAGCCCTTCGGTACATGCACGTCGAACGCTTCGGCGATCAGCACGGTGCCGACCACCAGCAGGAACGACAACGCGAGCATTTTCAGCGACGGGTGCTTGTCGATGAACTCGCTGATCTTGCCCGAGGCCAGCATCATCACCAGCACCGCCACGATGATCGCCGCGACCATGACCGGCACATGGGACACCATGCCGACAGCAGTGATCACCGAGTCCAGCGAGAACACGATGTCGATGATCGCGATCTGGATGATGGTGTAGAGGAAGTTGCCGCCCTTGCCGCCAGGCGTGTCGTCGCTTTCGTCTTCACCTTCCAGCGCGTGGTACATCTCCTGGGAGCTTTTCCACAGCAGGAACAGGCCACCGAAGAACAGGATCAGGTCACGTCCGGAAATGCCCTGGCCGAACACCACGAACAGGTCGGCGGTCAGGCGCATGACCCAGGTGATCGACAGCAACAACAGGATCCGCGTGATCATGGCCAGGCCAAGACCGAAGATCCGGGTGCGCTGCTGCATGTGTTTGGGCATGCGGCTGACCAGGATCGAAATCATGATGATGTTATCGATGCCCAGAACGATTTCCAGGGCGGTCAGGGTAAAGAAGGCAACCCAGATCTCAGGGTTGGTCAGCCATTCCATGTGTATTCCTTTGAGCGTGTGTTAAACCAAGACGCCAGCAGACAGCTGGCGTTTGGTTGAGTTGATGCCGTTACAAAGTGCTGAACAGCGGGAAAGTCCCCAACAGCAAGGCTGCGACCAGTATGCACAGGCAAACCAGCACTGCCCACTTCAGGGTGAAACGTTGGTGATCGCCGAACTCGATCCCGGCCAGTGCGACCAGCAGATACGTCGACGGCACCAGTGGGCTCAGCAGGTGAACCGGCTGGCCGACAATCGAGGCACGGGCCATTTCCACCGCAGTGATGCCGTAATGGCTGGCCGCTTCGGACAACACCGGCAACACGCCGTAGTAGAACGCGTCGTTCGACATGAAGAACGTGAACGGCATGCTCACCAGCGCCGTGATCACCGCCAGGTACGGGCCGAGGAAATCAGGGATCACCGCCAGCAGGCTTTTCGACATGGCATCTACCATGCCGGTGCCCGACAGGATACCGGTGAAGATGCCTGCCGCGAAGATCAGACTGACCACCGACAGCACGCTGCCGGCGTGAGCCGCGACGCGGTCTTTCTGCTGTTGCAGGCAAGGGTAGTTGACGATCATTGCAATACTGAACGCCACCATGAACAGCACCGGCAGCGGCAGCAGGCCGGCGATCAGGGTGCACATCAGCGCCAGGGTCAGCAGACCGTTGAACCAGATCAGCTTCGGACGGCGGGCATCCGGGAATTGCGACACGCTGATTTCGCTGTGATCGATTTCGTCGCCGATCAGGTGCAGTTCACCCAGACGCGCACGTTCACGTTTGCCGTAGAAGTAGGCAATGATCAGGATCGCCACCACACCGGCAGCCATCGCCGGGATCATTGGCACGAAGATGTCCGACGGGTCCACGTGCAGCGCACTGGCGGCACGGGCGGTCGGGCCGCCCCAGGGGGTCATGTTCATCACGCCGCCGGCGAGGATGATCAGACCGGCCATGATCCGCGGGCTCATGCCGATGCGGCTGTAGAGCGGCAGCATGGCGGCCACGCAGATCATGTAAGTGGTCGCGCCGTCACCATCGAGGGAAACGACGAGCGCCAGTACGGCGGTGCCGACCGAAACTTTCAGCGGGTCGCCCTTGACCAGTTTGAGGATCTTGCGCACGGCCGGGTCGAACAGGCCGGAGTCGATCATCAGGGCGAAATACAGAATGGCGAACATCAGCATCACGCCGGTCGGCGCAAGCTTGGTAATACCTTCGAGCATCATCGGGCCGATCTTCGGCGCGAAACCACCGAACAGGGCGAACAGGATCGGGATGATGATCAGAGCGATCAGCGCAGACAGGCGCTTGGTCATGATCAGGAACATGAACGTGATGACCATGGCGAAGCCAAGGAAAGTCAGCATGGGAATACTCCAGGCGTAGCGCGGCTAGGTAAGTGAGCGGATCGGGCGAGATCAGCGCAGAACGGGAAGCACGAGACGTACGGGCGGAGTTGGAGCGAGGAGGCGGGTAACAGAGGACATCAGAATCACCATTGTTGTTGTTAATTGGGCCTGACGTGCGAGCAATCACACACGTTGGCCAACCGGTCTGTTGCCGGTAGTGGCGGCGATCCTAATCGGGGAACCTTTCAGCTACCTTTCGCCGCTGAAAGCTTTGGGCGAATGGTCAACCGGCCGTCGGATGCGGCTAGAGTCAATGAACACGGGAACGGGAGGGCGGGACGATGAGTGAATTGCACAGCGGCGGCTGCCATTGCGGACATATCCGCTATCAGTTCAGCGGAACGCTGCAGGACATCGCCCACTGTCATTGCTCGATCTGCCGGCGGGTCAGCGGTGGCATCGTCACCACCTGGATCACGCTGCCGGCGACGAACTTCCAGTGGCTGGCCGGGACACCTTCGCGCTACGACTCCTCGACGAGTTGCGCACGGTTCTTCTGCCCGAACTGCGGCGCGCAACTGGCGCTGGTGACGTTGCTCAGCCCCGAGAGCATCGATCTGACGGTCGCCACGCTGGATCACCCGGAACAAGCCGCCGCCGAGCGGCACATCTGGACCGACAGCCAGTTGCCGTGGCTGCATCTGGATGAACATCTGCCAGGCGAGCCTGAAGAAACCATCTGATTAAAAAATAGACAGATCCAGCGGCCGCATCGCGCCCATCCAGATCGCGTGCTCGGTGTGGTCCAGCAAGTCATCGCCGGTGTCCGGGTGCAGGAACACCACCAGCCCCTTGCGGTTGAGCGCCAGCCACGGCAATACGTCGCCGATCAGCTCCGGGCCGAAGGCCAGTTGGCAGCTCCAGTCCGGGTGCGGGCCGACCGGGCGTTCATGCACGCGGCCCATCTTCAATGGAAACAACGCCGCCGCCTGCTCACACAGCGCCCGCGCCTGTTCGATCGTGCTGGCGTCGTAATAAACGTGGGCGTGATAACCCTTGATCGTCTGCATCGCAAAACCTCTGAATCGGTTCGAACCCTCGTATGTCACACGCCCTACAAGGGAAAACAAAGGGACCTCAGCCATGAAAAATGCCGAAACCCCAGTGGTGAAAGTGGTGCTCTATGGTGCCATGAGTAGCCTGGGCAGTGCGTTGATGGCTGAACGGCTGCTGGGCGTGCACGTGAGTTTTGTCGCGGCGTCGGACACCTGATCAAACGGCGATCGAAGGCAACTCCATTCCCGTCAGCGACTGCGCGCTGCTGGCCTGCTCGGCCATCAACCAATCGACAAACTGCTGAATCAACGCCCCTCGGCGTTTGCGCTGCGGCAGCACCACGTAATAACCGAGGCGGGAGAGGGTGGTCTCGGCAATCGGCCGGCACAACAGACCCTGCGCCAGCAAGTTATCCACAAGGTGCCGCCAGCCGATGGCCACACCCTGACCGCCAATCGCCGCCTGGATCAGCAAGGTGTAGTTATCGAAACGCAGTTGCCCCGGCGCCGGCGGCGTATTGATGCCGAGTTCGCGGAACAGGCCGCTCCAGTCGAACCAGTTGCTGCTGTTCTCGCCGCGCAGATGCAGCAGCGGAAACTCCAGCAAGGCCTGGGCCGGCAGGGGCCGGGCGCGATCCTTGAGCAATTGCGGGCTGCACACCGGGAACACTTCTTCGCTGAACAGCCAATGACTTTCGCCCTGTTTGAAGCGACCGTCGCCGAACAGCACGGCAACGTCGATATCCGGGCGCAGCATATTGTGATTGCGCTCGCTGGTGACCAGGCTGACATCGACCTGCGGATTGGCTTCGTGAAAACGATGCAGACGCGGCATCAGCCAGTACGCAGCGAAGGCGAAGTCGGTGGCGACCTGCAGCACTTCATGCTGCTGTTGTGCGCTGATCGCGCTCAATCCTGCGTCGATATTCTGCAAACCGAGGGTGACTTGCTCGAAAAGGATCGAACCGACCTCCGTCAGTTCGATACCTCGGTAGATCCGGTCGAACAGTCGCGTCCCCAGCTGTTCCTCCAGCCGTTTGATCTGCTGACTGATCGCCGGCTGGGTGGTCCCAAGCTCCACCGCCGCCGCGGTAAAACTGCGATGACGGGCTGCTGCCTCGAAGGCGCGCAGCAGGTCGAGGGACAAATCACCGAGGGCGTCATACATAAGCTGTGCTTATCCTAGTCATTGTCCGGCGCGGGCTTTACCGGATATTGCGGGGAATCCATGCTCGATCGCAGCAATGTCGCATAAATATTCACTATGGAATGCCGCGATCACATGAAGCGCAAGAACATTCTCTTCATCATGGCCGATCAAATGGCCGCGCCAATGTTGCCGTTCTACGGCCCGTCGCCGATCAAACTGCCGAACCTCAGCCGCCTCGCCGAACAAGGCGTGGTGTTCGACGCCGCTTATTGCAACAGCCCGCTGTGCGCGCCGTCGCGTTTCACCCTGGTCAGTGGCCAGTTGCCGAGCAAGATCGGCGCCTACGACAATGCCGCCGATTTCCCCGCCGACATTCCGACCTACGCCCATTACCTGCGCCGCCTCGGCTATCGCACCGCGCTGTCGGGCAAGATGCATTTCTGTGGGCCGGATCAACTGCACGGCTACGAAGAGCGCCTGACCAGCGACATCTATCCGGCCGACTACGGCTGGGCAGTGAACTGGGATGAGCCCGATGTGCGGCCGAGCTGGTATCACAACATGTCTTCGGTGTTGCAGGCCGGGCCGTGCGTGCGTACCAACCAGCTCGACTTCGACGAAGAGGTGGTGTTCAAGGCTCAGCAGTACCTGTTCGATCATATCCGCGAGGACGGCGACCAGCCGTTCTGCCTGACCGTGTCGATGACTCACCCCCACGACCCGTACACGATTCCCAAGGCGTTCTGGGATTTGTACGACGATGCGGATATCCCGCTTCCGACAACGCCGGATCAGCATTCACTCGACCCGCATTCCCAGCGTTTGCTCAAGGTCTACGACCTGTGGAACAAGCCGCTGCCTGTGGATAAGATTCGCGACGCGCGCCGGGCATACTTCGGTGCGTGCAGCTATATCGACGCCAACGTCGGCAAACTCCTGCAAACCCTCGACGAATGCGGGCTGACGGACGACACCATCATCGTGTTCTCCGGCGACCATGGCGACATGCTCGGCGAGCGTGGACTCTGGTACAAAATGCACTGGTTCGAAATGGCCGCCCGGGTGCCCCTGTTGATAAGTGCGCCCGGTCAGTTCAATGCAGGCCGTGTAGGCGCCGCAGTGTCCACCGCCGACCTGTTGCCGACCTTCGTGGAACTGGCAGGTGGCAGCCTGGAAGCGAATCTGCCGCTGGACGGCCGCTCGCTGGTGTCGCACCTGCAAGGGCAGGGCGGTCATGACGAAGTGTTCGGCGAATACATGGCCGAAGGCACCGTCAGCCCGCTGATGATGATCCGGCGTGGCGCCTTCAAATTTATCTACAGCGAAACCGACCCTTGCCTACTCTTCGATGTGGATAACGATCCACGTGAGCAGGAAGAACTCAGCCAATCACCGCAACATCGCCAGCTGTTCGACGATTTTCTCGCCGAAGCGCGGGCCAAGTGGGACATCCCGGCGATCCACCGCAAGGTGCTCGAAAGCCAGCGGCGCCGGCGCTTCGTCGCCGGGGCGCTGACCCTCGGCAAGCTGAAGAGCTGGGACCACCAGCCGCTGGTGGATGCCAGTCAGCAGTACATGCGCAACCACATCGACCTCGATGACCTGGAGCGCAAAGCCCGTTATCCACAACCCTGCCAAAACCAATAACGTTAAGGGGAAGTCCATGGTCAAGTTATCCACAATCGTGACGGTCAGCCTGCTGGCACTGGGCAGCGCATCCGCGTTCGCCGAGAGCTGCGACACGGTGAAAATGGCCGACCCCGGCTGGAGCGACATCGCCGCGACCAACGCCATCACCGGGTTTCTGCTGGATGGCATGGGCTATAAGGCCAAGGTCGACACGCTCGCGGTGCCGATCACCTTCGGCGGCTTGAAGGACGGTCAGGTCGACGTGTTCCTCGGCAACTGGATGCCGGCGCAGCAGGGCTTCTACGACAAGTTCGTGGCCACCGGCGACGTCACCCAACTGGCGAAGAACCTCGACGGCACCGAATTCACCCTGGCCGTACCGGATTACGTGTGGGATGCGGGTGTGCATAACTTTTCCGACCTGAACAAATTCGCGGACAAGTTCGAGAAGAAAATCTACGGCATCGGCTCCGGCGCGCCGGCGAACATCTCACTGCAAGAGATCATCAAGAAGAACGACTTCGACCTCGGCCAGTGGAAGCTGATCGAGTCCAGCGAACAGGCGATGCTGGCCGAAGTCTCGCGGGCAGTGAAGAAGCAGAAATTCGTCACCTTCCTCGGCTGGACCCCGCACCCGATGAACGTGCAGCTGAAAATGCATTACCTCAAGGGCGGCGAGAAATACTTCGGCGACACGGGTAGCGTCTACACCCTGACCCGCAAGGGCTACGCCGAGGCCTGTCCGAATGTGGGTAAATTGCTGACCAATCTTTCGTTCACTCAGGAGATGGAGAACAGCATCATGGCCGAGGTGGTGAACAAGAAGGTCAGCAATGCCGATGCGGTGAAGGCGTGGATCAAGGCGAATCCGGCGGTGTTGGACAAGTGGCTCGATGGTGTGAAAACCATGGATGGAAAAGACGCGTTGCCGGCCGTCAAAGCCAAGCTTTGATCGCGGCGTGCTGAACTCCCGAGTTCGCTCTAGATCTTTTCCCCCCTCACCCCAGCCCTCTCCCCCCAAGGGGGGCGAGGGGGAAAGGGAGCCGATCTTCGCGCCTTTCAAATCCTGAGCTCGACTTTGATTTTTCAGGTCGATGTAGATGGACCATCCTCCTCGGTCAGTCCCCTCTCCCTCCGGGAGAGGGCTAGGGTGAGGGGAAAGGATTCAACTGACACACAACGACTCCGAAACCACCCTGTTACCCTTGCACCATTCCCGCAAACCGAGAGGAACCATGGCCCTCCCCAGCCGCCGCTCACTGTTCCCCTTCCTGACCTGGCTGCCCCGGCAGACCCGCGCCAGCGTCGGGCGGGATCTGGTCGTCGGCCTCAGCGGCGCGATTCTCGCGTTGCCCCAGTCGATTGCCTACGCCCTGATCGCCGGTCTCCCACCCGAATACGGCCTCTATGCCGCGATCATCCCGGTACTGATCGCCTGCCTGTGGGGCTCGTCGTGGCATCTGATCTGCGGGCCGACGGCGGCGATTTCGATTGTGCTGTTCGCCAGTGTCAGCCCACTGGCCGTGCCGGCATCGCAGGACTACATCACCCTTATCCTGCTGCTGACCTTCCTCGCGGGGATTTTCCAGTGGTTGCTCGGCCTGTTGCGCTTCGGCGCGCTGGTGAATTTCGTCTCGCACTCGGTGGTGCTGGGTTTCACCCTCGGGGCGGCGGTGGTGATTGCCATCGGGCAGTTGCCGAACCTGCTGGGGCTGGACCTGCCGGCCAAGGCGACGGCGCTGGCCAGCCTGATGGATTTGCTGCGTCATCTCGGGGCTGTGGATAAACCGTCACTGGCCCTCGGTGTCGCCACAGTGGTGATCGGTGCGCTGCTCAAACAATGGCTGCCGCGTTGGCCGACGCTGTTGATGACCTTGGTGCTCGGCAGCCTGGTGGTGTGGCTGTGGCCGGCGATGTTCGGCCATGTTCAGTTGGTCAGCGCTTTTGTCGGGCGTCTGCCGCCGTTCAGCGGGTTGCCGCTGGATATGGATCTGGTCCTGCGCCTGCTGCCCAGCGCCGTGGCGGTGGGTATGCTCGGGTTGGTCACCAGCCTGTCGATTGCCCGCTCGATTGCCGCACGCTCGCAACAGCTGCTCGATGCCAATCAGGAAGTCCGCGCTCAGGGTCTTTCGAACATTGTCGGGGCGTTCTTTTCGGGATCATTGTCCGCCGGCTCGTTCACCCGTTCCGGGCTGAGCTATGAGGCCGGGGCCTGTTCGCCGCTGGCCGGGGTGTTTTCGGCGTTGTGGGTGGCGTTGTTCGCGATTTTCGGTGCCGGGCTGATCGCGCACATTCCGATTCCGGCCATGGCTGGCAGCATTCTGTTGATCGCCTGGGGACTGGTGGATCATCGCGGCATTCGTGCGCTGTTGCGGGTCAGCCGGGCAGAGTTCGTGGTGATGGGCCTGACCTGCGTCGCCACTTTGCTGCTGGAGTTGCAGACGGCGATTTACGCCGGTGTGCTGGCCTCGCTGTTTTTCTACCTCAAGCGCACTTCGCAGCCGAGAGTGCAGCATTGGCGCGATGGCGAAGACGATGTGCTACGGGTCGGCGGCTCGATCTTTTTCGGCGCCAGCCACTACCTGCAAGTGCGCCTGCAACGGATGCACGGCGCGCGGGTGGTGATCGAGGCGCAGCAGATCAACTTCATCGACTATTCAGGTGTGGAAATGCTGCATCAGGAGGCCCGGCGCCTGCTGCGCCAGGATCGCAGCCTGACCTTGCGTCAGGCGCGACCGCAGGTGGTGGAGGAATTGCGCAAACTCGAAGGGCCGGAGAAATGCCCGATCCGCTTCGAGGACTGAAGGTGCCTTACAGCGCCAACTGCCGACGCAATTCCGCCAGAACCGGCGCAGTGTCCGGACGCACTCCGCGCCACAGGAAGAACGCCTCCGCCGCCTGCTCGGCCAGCATGCCCAACCCGTCCATCACCACGCCCGCGCCGTGCTCGCTGGCCCAGCGGCAGAACGCGGTCGGCTCCTTGCTGTACATCATGTCGTAGCACAGGGTCTTGCCCGGCTCGATCAGACTCGCGGCAATCGGCGGCACGTCGCCGGTGAGGCTGGCAGAGGTGGCGTTGATGATCACGTCCACGGGCTCGCGCAGCCAGTCGAAACCGCTGGCCGACACCGGCCCCAGATCACAGAACAGTTCGGCCAGTAGCTCGGCCTTGTCCACCGTGCGGTTGGCGATGATCACCGAGGCCGGTTTCTCCGCCAGCAATGGCTCCAGCGCACCGCGCACCGCTCCGCCCGCACCCAACAGCAGAATGCGTTTGCCGGTGAGGCTGAACCCGGCGTTGACCGTCAGGTCCCGCACCAGCCCGGCACCGTCGGTGTTATCGCCGAGCAGGCTGCCGTCGGCGAGTTTGCTCAAGGTGTTCACCGCACCCGCGCGCTGGGCACGAGCGGTCAGGCTGTTGGCCAGGCGATAGGCGTCTTCCTTGAACGGCACGGTCACGTTGGCGCCGCGACCGTCCTGGAAAAACGCCGTGGCGCAGCCGGAAAAATCGTCCAGCGGTGCCAGCAGGGTGCTGTAGTCGAGGCTTTGCCCGGTCTGCTCGGCGAACAATTTGTGAATCATCGGCGACTTGCTGTGGCCAATCGGGTTACCGAAAACGACGTAACGATCCATCAGAAATCCTCAGGCCTGGGCCAGCCAGTCGCGATCTTGCAGGAAGTAGTCGGTCAGGCGCGCTTCTTCGCTGCCCGGCTCGGCCTTCCAGTCGTAGGCCCAGCGCACTTGCGGCGGCAGCGACATGAGGATCGACTCGGTGCGCCCGCCCGATTGCAGACCGAACAGGGTGCCACGGTCGTAAACCAGGTTGAACTCGACGTAGCGGCCGCGACGGAATTCCTGGAACTCGCGCTGCTTGGCGGTGAACGCATCGTTCTTGCGGCGCTGCACGATCGGCAGGTAAGCGTCGATATATGCATCGCCGATGGCGCGCATGAAGGCGAAGCTGGTGTCGAAGTCCCACTCGTTCAGGTCATCGAAGAACAGACCGCCGATGCCCCGTGGTTCGTGGCGGTGCTTGATGTGGAAATAGGTGTCGCACCAGGCCTTGTAGCGCGGATAGACATCAGGGCCGAACGGCGCGCAGGCCTGCTCGGCAATGCGGTGCCAGTGGATGCAATCTTCTTCATTGCCGTAGTACGGCGTCAGGTCGAAGCCACCGCCGAACCACCAGACCGGCTCTTCACCTTCCTTCTCGGCGATGAAAAAGCGCACGTTGGCGTGGGACGTCGGCACATGCGGGTTGTGCGGGTGGATCACCAGCGACACGCCGAGGGCTTCAAAACCGCGGCCGGCCAGTTCCGGCCGATGGGCACTGGCGGACGGTGGCAGGCCACTGCCGAAGACGTGGGAAAAGTTGACGCCGCCCTTTTCGATCACCGTGCCGTTCTCGATCACCCGGGTGCGACCGCCACCGCCGGCCGCACGGGTCCAGGCGTCTTCGACGAAGCGCGTGCCGCCGTCTTCAGATTCCAGCGCCGCGCAGATGCGGTCTTGCAGGTCGAGCAGATAGGCCTTTACGGCGTCGGTGCGGGTCGTCATGGCATCACCTTGGATCGGGGCGTAACTGCGCGGCGCCCCGCGCAAATGGGCGCGTAGCATACCATCGCAGGCCGGCACGCCGCAGTTGACGAAGATCAAGCATGGGAGTTCGATAGGGGCCTTTCAGAACATCCCAAGGAGTAGGCAGATGGCCAAGCGAATCCAGTTCCGCGCCCATGGCGGCCCCGAAGTGCTCGAGTATGTTGACTATCAACCTGCCGAGCCCGGCCCGCAGCAGGTTCGCGTGAGCAACAAGGCCATCGGCCTGAACTTCATCGATACCTACTACCGCAGCGGTCTGTACGCGCCACCGGCATTGCCGTCGGGTGTGGGCTCGGAAGGCGCAGGCATCGTCGAGGCCGTGGGCAGCGCCGTCACCCGGTTCAAGGTTGGTGACCGTGTGGCCTATGGCAGCGGCCCGCTGGGCGCCTACAGCGACGTGCATGTCTTGCCCGAAGCAAATCTGGTGCACCTGCCGGACGCCATCAGCTTCGAAACCGCTGCTGGCGTGATGCTCAAGGGCCTGACCGTGCAGTACCTGCTGCGTCAGACTTATGAACTGCAGGGCGGCGAAACCATTCTGTTCCACGCAGCGGCCGGCGGCGTCGGTTTGCTGGCCTGCCAATGGGCGAAAGCGCTGGGTGTGAAACTGATCGGCACCGTCAGCTCGCCAGCGAAAGCCGAACTGGCCAAGGCCCATGGCGCCTGGGCAACCATCGATTACAGCCACGAAAACGTCGCCCAGCGGGTGCTGGAATTGACCGACGGGAAAAAAGTCCCGGTGGTCTACGACGGCGTCGGCAAGGACACCTGGCCGGCCTCGCTGGACAGCGCAGCGCCCCGTGGCCTGGTGGTGAGCTTCGGCAACGCATCCGGCGCGGTGGACGGCGTAAACCTGGGGATTCTGGCGGCGAAGGGTTCGCTGTACGTGACCCGGCCAACGCTGGCGACCTACGCCAGCAACGCCGAGAACCTGCAGCGTATGGCTGATGAGCTGTTCGGGATGATCACCAGCGGCAAGCTGAAAGTGGATATCAGCCAGCGTTACGCACTGGCGGATGCGGCGAAGGCGCAGACCGAGTTGTCGGCGCGGCGCACGACGGGTTCGACTGTTCTGTTGCCATAAAACCGATGGTGGCGGGGAGCAAGCTCCCCGCCACCAGGCTCTTCGGATTTCAGGACGGGCGCACAACCTTGCCGGTCGCCAGATCGCGAATCAGGCTCGGGTTCTTGCGCCCACCGAGCATTCCGCCCAGCACCAGATCGACCTGACCACGGAAATACTGCTCGACCCGCAAGCGACTCTTCGCCGCCGGCCGTCCTTGCGGATTGGCCGAGGTCGAGATCAACGGTCCGACCAGCGAGCACAAGTCCCGCACTTGAGGATGATCGCTGACCCGCAAAGCCACGGTGTCATGCACCCCGGTCACCCACTCCGGCAACAGGTTCTGGTGCGGCACCAGCCAGGTGTTCGGCCCCGGCCAGGTACTGGCCATGCGATCGATCCAGTCCTGGGGGAAATCCTCGAACAGGAAATCGAACTGGCGAATGTTATCGGCGACCAGAATCAACCCCTTGTCCACCGAACGGTTCTTGATCGCCAACAGGCGATCCACCGCCTCTTCATTCCATGGATCGCACCCCAGCCCCCAGACGGCTTCGGTTGGATAGGCAATCACCGCCCCGGCGCGAATCTCTCGTGCGGCTTGTTGCACACGCCAACTGTTGACCATGAAAAACTCTCCGAAAACAGGTTTTGCGCAGTTTACCGATCTTCAATGTAAAACCTAGCTTACCCGCGCAAACCAGCGGCCGTTTTCGCACACGGCGCGGCCCTCCATCTCCAGTTCGGTCAATGCCGCCAGTACTTTTGGCAACGCCCAGCCACTACTGTCGGCCAGGCCCTCGCTGGTGTGCGGCGCCGCGTGCAGCAGGCGCAGCAACGGATTGTCCGTAGCCGGTGTCGTCGTGGATACCGACAAGTGCTGCCAGCCACGCAGGGCCTCGAGGATGTGCTCGATGGTTTCCACCAGCACCGCACCATCGCGGATCAGTTGATGGCAACCGCGCGCGCCGGGGTGATGGATCGAGCCCGGAATCGCATAGACCTCACGACCCTGTTCCGCCGCCAGTCGCGCGGTGATCAACGAACCGCTGGCCACACTGGCCTCGACCACCAGTACGCCGAGGGACAAACCGCTGATGATCCGGTTGCGCCTGGGGAAGTTGCTCGCTGTCGGTCCGGCGTCCAGTGGAAACTCCGAAATCACCGCACTGCCAGAGGCAATCATCGTGTCCGCCAGCCGCCGATTGCGCTGTGGATAAAATTTTTCCAGGCCGGTGCCCAGCACACCGACGGTTTGCCCGCCGACGTCGAGCGCGGCTTGATGCACGGCGGCATCGATGCCCAACGCCAGGCCACTGGTGATGACGAAACCGGCTCCGGCCAGGCTGCGGGCAAACGCCGTGGCGGTGTCCATGCCCGGACGTGAGGCGCGGCGACTGCCGACCATCGCCAGCTGCGGTTTTTCCAGGGTCAGCGGGTCACCGGCAACAAACAGCAGCGGTGGCGGATCGGCAATCTGCGCCAGCAATGCCGGGTAATCCGGCTGGTCGAGCATCAGCAAATGCTGGCCCGGGCGCTCTAGCCAGGCCAATGCGCGGCTCGCGCCGTCACGCACTTCAGGACAACGGCGAGCGTCGGCGCTCGCCACCGGCAAGCCCAGTGAACGCCAGGCACTGGCCGGCGCACTGATGGCCTTGGAGGCGGAGCCGAACGCTTCGAGCAACCGGGCAAAACGTTTCGGGCCGATTTCCGGCAAACGGTGCAGGCGCAAACGCGCTTCCAGTTCCGCAGGGGAAACCGGCGTACAGACAGGCATCATCATGGATCATCCTTGATCGTTATAAGCCCCGAACCTTTCGGAACAAGCTGTGGATAAGTCTGTTGGTAACTTGTGAAGCCAGCTAAGGATTTCGCACCTTGTCCAGCACCGCCAGCGAGCGCGATGCGTTGAGTACAAGGCCGTAGCTGAGTTTGTCGTAGGTGCGGAACACCATCAGCAATCCGGCGCGTTCATCGGGGATTTTCAACGGCTGGCCGGTGATCCGGTCACGCACGGTTTCCCCTGTTTTCATCACCACCAGCACGTTGCCTTCAGCCAGCCCGTCACGTTTGCCCTTGTTCAGCGTCACCACGTCCATCGCGCCGATCTGCGTCACGCCGCGCGGAACATCGATGATCAGGCCTTTGATGTCGGTGGTGGGCGCGCTGGGCATGAAGGTCGAGTTGATGGAACGCTCTTCGCCGCTGAACAAACGGTCGCCGAGGCGCACTTCCTGGGTCGTGCGTTGCAGGGCGAGGGTGGCGACGTCGCCTTCGGTGGCGACGATCTCACCGCCGCCGATGTCGTCGGCGTTGATCCCCAGGAACTCCTTGCTCTGCGGATCGGTGTAGACCTTGCCCTGGCGGAAGATGCCGTAGACCGGCTGATTCGGATCGAAATGGCCTCGGGCGAAGATCCGGTCGCCGGTGCCGCTGAGCACCCGCTCGGCATCGCCGGCAACGATGTACGGCGCCTTGTCGAAGTCCTCGACCTTGTCGACGATGCGGTTGCTCAGCAGAAAGCTGTTGATGGATTTGAGCGGAATGCTCGGGATCGCTTCGGCCACCGGGCTGCTGCGGATCCGTGGCGACAGCTTGATGGTGCCGCGCGACGCCCCGCGATTGAGGGTCAGGCGGGGCTGGCCGTTGACGTAACTGAGCGTCAGCGTGTCGCCCGGATAGATCAGGTTGGGGTTTTCGATCTGCGGATTGGCCCGCCACAGCTGCGGCCACTGCCAGGGTTCGCGCAAATATTTACCGGAGATGTCCCAGAGCGTATCCCCTGAAACCACCGTGTATTGCTGTGGAAAACCTTCCTTGAGTTGCACTTGCCCGTGCGCGGTGCCGGCCGAGGCCAGAAACAGCAGGGCGAGTAGTGATTTCCTCATGCGGTGAATCCCTTTATTATGTGCGTTCGCGTGAAACGCCAGAGCCCCCGTGGCTCGCTCCCTGCTCTATGCTTAAAAGCAAGGAGCTACGTTTCACAACGGTAGCCTGCATCTTCGGACCCGCCAGGCCATCGACCCGACTTTACCTCACACGTGCAGCAATCAAGCTTATGGCCATTTTGAACATCCTCGAATTTCCGGACCCGCGTCTGCGCACTATCGCCAAACCTGTGGCTGTAGTGGACGACGAAGTGCGTCAGCTGGTCGATGACATGTTTGAAACAATGTATGAAGCGCCGGGCATCGGCCTTGCCGCGACCCAGGTCAACGTGCACAAACGTATCGTCGTGATGGACCTTTCCGAAGACCGCACCGAACCGCGGGTGTTCATCAACCCCGAGTTCGAATCGCTGACCGACGAAATGGAGCAATACCAGGAAGGCTGCCTCTCGGTGCCGGGTTTCTACGAAAACGTCGACCGCCCGCAGAAGGTCAAGATCAAGGCTCTGGATCGTGACGGCAAGCCTTACGAACTGATCGCCGAAGGCCTGCTCGCCGTGTGCATCCAGCACGAATGCGACCACCTCAACGGCAAGTTGTTCGTCGATTACCTGTCCACGCTCAAACGCGACCGGATCAAGAAGAAACTGGAAAAGCAGCACCGCCAGAACGCTTGATGCCCCTCTTCAAAGGCTTGCTGCGGCAAGCCTTTTTCTTTTTATGAGACTCCCCCATGACTGAGCCACTGCGCATCGTTTTTGCCGGCACCCCGGAATTCGCCGCCGAACACCTCAAGGCCCTGCTGGACAGCCCTTACGAGATCGTTGCGGTCTACACCCAACCGGATCGTCCGGCCGGTCGTGGGCAAAAGCTGATGCCGAGCCCGGTCAAACAGCTCGCCCTGGAAAACAATATCCAGGTGTTGCAGCCGCCGACCCTGCGCAACGCTGACGCTCAGGCCGAGCTCGCAGCGCTCAAGCCTGACTTGATGGTGGTGGTCGCCTATGGCCTGATCCTGCCGCAAGTGGTGCTGGATATTCCGCGCCTGGGCTGCATCAACAGCCATGCCTCCCTGCTGCCACGCTGGCGCGGTGCGGCGCCGATCCAGCGCGCCGTCGAAGCAGGCGACGCCGAAAGCGGCGTGACCGTGATGCGCATGGAAGCGGGCCTGGACACCGGACCGATGCTGCTCAAGGTCGTCACCCCGATCAGCGCCGAAGACACCGGCGGCAGCCTCCACGACCGCCTCGCCGAAATGGGCCCGCCAGCCGTCGTGCAAGCGATTGCCGGTCTGGCCGCTGGCACCCTGGAAGGCGAAGTGCAGAACGATGAACTCGCCACCTACGCGCACAAACTGAACAAGGACGAGGCGCGCATCGACTGGAGCCGTCCGGCCGTCGAACTGGAACGTCTGGTCCGCGCCTTCAATCCATGGCCGATCACCCACAGCACGCTCAACGGCGAAGCGCTGAAAGTGCTGGCGGCGACACTGGCCGAAGGCAAAGGCGCACCGGGCACCATCCTCGGCGCCAGCAAGGACGGCCTGCTCGTCGCCTGTGGCGAACAGGCGCTGTGCCTGACCCGCCTGCAATTGCCCGGCGGCAAGGCGCTGAACTTCAGCGATCTGTACAACAGCCGTCGTGAGAAATTCGCCACCGGCACGGTGCTTGGCGCAGCGGTGGACGCGCAATGAACCCGCGTCTGGCCGCCGCCAAGGCACTCGCCGCTGTCCTGAGCGGCAAGGCTTCGCTCAACAGCTCCCTGCCGACGCAGCTGGACAAGGTCGAGGATCGCGATCGCGGCTTCACTCAGGACTTGGCGTTCGGCACCGCCCGCTGGCAGCCACGTTTGTCGGCGCTGGCGGAAAAACTTTTGCAGAAGCCGTTCAAGGCTGCCGACGCCGATGTCGAGGCGCTGCTGCTGGTCGGTCTCTATCAGTTGCTCTACACCCGTGTCCCGGCTCACGCCGCCATCGGCGAAACCGTCGGTTGCGCCGACAAGCTGAAAAAGCCGTGGGCGAAAGGCTTGCTCAACGCCGTACTGCGCAACGCCCAACGCGAACATGAGGCGATCTTCGCCGAACTGGAGCGCGATCCGGTAGTGCGCACCGCCCACCCGCGCTGGCTGCAAAAATCCCTGAAGGCCTTCTGGCCTGAACAGTGGGAAGCCATCTGCGAGGCGAACAACGCGCATCCGCCGATGATTCTGCGGGTCAACCGTCGTCATCACAGCCGTGACGCCTACCTCGATCTGCTGATTGAAGCGGGCATCGCCGCGCAACCGTGCACCTTCAGCCGCGACGGCATCATCCTCGACGCCGCCGCTGACGTGCGCAGCCTGCCGGGTTTCGCCGAGGGCTGGATCAGCGTGCAAGACGAAGCCGCGCAACTGGCCGCCGACCTGCTCGATCTCGCACCGGGTCAGCGAGTGCTGGACGCCTGCTGTGCACCGGGCGGCAAGACCTGCCACATCCTCGAAGCCGAACCGGCGCTGGCCGGCGTGGTCGCGGTGGACCTGGAAGCCAAGCGTCTGGTGCGGGTGAAGGAAAACCTCGAACGCCTCGGCCTGAACGCCGAACTGATCGCCGCCGACGGTCGCGACACGGCGGTATGGTGGGACGGCAAACCGTTCCAGCGCATCCTGCTCGACGCGCCGTGCTCGGCCACCGGGGTGATCCGCCGCCATCCGGACATCAAGCTGACCCGTCAGGCCGACGACATCGCGGCCCTCGCGCAACTGCAAGGCGAGTTGCTCGACGCCATGTGGAAAACCCTCGAAGTGGGCGGCATCCTGCTCTACGCCACCTGCTCGACCTTGCCGACCGAGAACACCGAAGTCATCGGTGCATTCCTGGAGCGCACGCCGGGTGCCCGGGAACTGGATCTGGCCACCGCTGCCGGGATCAAGCAGCCCCATGGTCGCCAATTGCTGGCCCAGCAGGGCGGGCATGACGGGTTCTACTACGCCAAGCTGATCAAGATCGCTGCCGCGCGCGGCTAAACGGATTCAATGGAGTGACGGGTTGAAAATCATCATCCTCGGTGCAGGGCAGGTCGGCGGTTCGCTGGCTGAACATCTGGCCAGCGAAGCCAACGACATCACCGTGGTCGACACCGATGGCGACCGTCTGCGCGACCTCGGCGACCGTCTCGATATCCGCACCGTGCAGGGCCGTGGCTCGTTGCCGAACATTCTGCGTCAGGCCGGAGCCGACGACGCCGACATGCTGGTGGCGGTGACCAACAGCGACGAAACCAACATGGTCGCCTGTCAGGTTGCCCACACCCTGTTCCACACCCCGACCAAGATCGCCCGGGTACGCGAAGCCTCGTACCTGACCCGCGAAGAGCAACTGTTCCAGAACGAGGCGATCCCGGTCGACGTGCTGATCAGCCCCGAGCAAGTGGTCACCAACTACATCAAGCGCCTGATCCAGCACCCTGGCGCCTTGCAGGTGATCGACTTCGCCGAGGGCCAGGCGCAACTGGTCGCGGTGCGCGCTTACTACGGCGGGCCGCTGGTGGGTCAGCAACTGCGCCAGTTGCGCGAGCACATGCCGAATGTGGAAACGCGAGTGGCGGCGATTTTCCGCCGCGACCGACCGATTCTTCCTCAGGGCGACACGGTGATCGAGGCCGACGACGAAGTCTTCTTCATCGCCGCCCGTGAGAACATTCGCGCCGTGATGAGCGAAATGCGCCGCCTCGACGAAACCTACAAGCGCATCGTCATTGCCGGCGGCGGGCAGATCGGTGAGCGGCTGGCCGAGGCCATCGAAAGCCGTTACCAGGTGAAGATCATCGAGATGAACCCGGCGCGCTGCCGTTATCTCTCCGATACCCTCGACAGCACCGTGGTGTTGCAGGGCAGCGCTTCAGATCGCGACCTGCTACTGGAAGAGAACATCGCCGACGCGGACATCTTCCTCGCCCTGACCAACGATGACGAAGCCAACATCATGTCGTCGCTGCTGGCCAAGCGTCTGGGCGCGAAGAAGGTGATGACGATCATCAACAACCCGGCCTACGTCGACTTGATCCAGGGCGGTGACATCGACATCGCCATCAGCCCGCAACTGGCGACCATCGGCACCTTGCTGGCCCACGTGCGGCGCGGCGATATCGTCAGCGTGCACTCCTTGCGCCGGGGTGCGGCGGAAGCCATCGAAGCGGTGGCCCATGGTGATTCGAAGTCGAGCAAGGTCATCGGCAAGGCCATCGAAAACATCGCCCTGCCACCGGGGACCACCATCGGCGCGATCATCCGCGATGAAGAAGTGATCATCGCCCATGACGACACAGTGATTGCCGCAGGCGACCACGTGATTCTGTTCCTTGTGGATAAAAAGCACATTCGCGACGTGGAGAAGCTGTTCCACGTGGGATTGAGCTTCTTCTGACCGACCAAGAGGCGAGACCGATGATCGAATCCCTGGAAAAAATGCTCGCCAAGGGTGTGGATAACTCGCTGCTGCGTTTCGGCCTGGGCAAGGGTTATCTGGATCTGGGAGAGAACGCGAAGGCGGCCGAGCATTTCCAGCGTTGCGTCGGCTTCGATCCGAAGTACTCGGCCGCGTGGAAACTGTTGGGCAAGGCACAACTGGCACTGGGTGATCTGGCGGCTGCACGCCAAGCGTGGGAGCAGGGGCTGGAAGCAGCCCGGGCCCATGGCGACAAGCAGGCGGAGAAGGAAATGACGGTGTTTCGGAAGAAGCTGGATCGGCAAAAGCCGTAACGGCTGTGGATAACCCGTTTTGTCAGGTTATCCACAATTGCACATCGCCGATCAGTACCAACGCGCCTCGCCCGGCGGACGCTTCTTGAAGCGTTTCATGCTCCACATGTACTGGCTCGGATAAGCCGCCACATAACGCTCGACCACCTGACTCATCGCTGCGCAGGACGTTTCGGTGTCGGTGCTGTACATCGCTTCCGGCGCGGCTTCCAGAATCACCTTGTAGCCAGAACCGTCCGGCAGACGCAGGGCATGCAGGAACACCCCGACGGCCTTGCCACCGGCGAGCATGTTCGGCACGAACTTGCTGGTCAGGGCCTGGGTGGCGAAGAACGGCACGAAGATCCCGGCGGATTCGGCCGGCTCCGGGTCCGCCGGAATCCCCACCTGACCGCCCTTGCGCACTTCCTTGATGACGCTGAGGATGCCTTCCTTGGTCGACGCCGCCACGCGGTTGCCCAACTGCACCCGCTGCTTGCGCAGCAATTCATCCACAGCCTTGAGCTTCGGCGGACGATAGAAAATGATCGGTTTGCACTGGCTGCAATAGAAGTGGTTGAGCACTTCCCAGTTGCCCAGGTGGCTGGTGATGCCGACCACGCCTTTGCCCGACGCCAGCGCATCCTTGAGGATGTCGAGGCCTTCTACTTCGCGCACCAGGTCGATGGAACGCTGGGCCGGCCAGATCCAGGCGCAGGCGCTTTCGGTCAGGGACTTGCCGATGTCTTTCAGGCTCTGGCCGACCAGACGCTCACGTTCGGCCGGATCCATCTGTGGAAAACATTTGGCGAGGTTGATCCGCACCACATCGCGGGAACGGTTGGGGGTTTTCCACATGATCCAGCCGATCGCCGAACCCACGGCCTGCACGGCCCGCCATGGAAGCAGGGCAAACAGCCGCAGAGCGCCAACCAGCATGGCGCCTTTAAACTTTTCCACAGGTCACTCCTGATCTTGTGCTGTGCGCGAGGCGGCCATTCTAACCGGCGTTGACGAGCTGCGCGTAGCGGTCGCAGTCCTGAGTGTGATCCATGACCATGCCGGAGGCCTGCATCAGCGCATAGCAAATGGTCGGACCGACGAAGGTGAAACCGGCCTTTTTCAGGCCTTTGCTCATGGCCACGGCTTGCGGGGTGATCGCCGGGACTTCGCTGCGATCCTTGAAATGATTGATCACCGGCCGGTTATCCACAAACGACCAGAGGAAGGCCACCGGATCCTCCAGCGCCAGCCACGCCTGGGCATTGCGCCGGGCGGCATTGAGCTTGAGGCGGTTGCGGATGATCCCCGGATCGAGCATCAATTCATCGATTTCTGCGTCGCTCATCTGCGCCACGCGCTGTACGTCGAAGCCGAACAACACCTCGCGATACCGCTCGCGTTTACGCAGCACGGTGATCCACGAAAGCCCGGCCTGGAACCCTTCGAGCAAAAGCAACTCGAACAATCCCTGCGCATCGCGTAGCGGCGTGCCCCACTCCTGATCGTGGTAAGCCATGTACAGCGGATCTTCGTTGCACCAAAAGCAGCGTGGCATAAGGCTCCAGGGGGTGGAGGTGCGACTGAATCGGGTATACTCCCGCTCTTTAAATCGCAGCCCAAGAAACAGGTGAATTTCGTGAGCCAGCCTACGCCAGCCGTGCGTACCTTCCAAGACTTGATCCTCGCGCTCCAGCAATACTGGGCCGAGCAAGGTTGTGTGGTACTTCAGCCCTACGATATGGAAGTAGGCGCCGGCACTTTCCACACCGCGACATTCCTGCGTGCCATCGGCCCGGAAACCTGGAACGCCGCTTACGTACAGCCAAGCCGCCGTCCGACTGACGGCCGTTACGGCGAAAACCCGAACCGTCTGCAGCACTACTACCAGTTCCAGGTAGTCCTGAAGCCGAACCCGGACAATTTCCAGGAACTGTACCTGGGCTCCCTCAAGCATGTCGGCCTGGACCCGCTGGTCCACGACATCCGCTTCGTCGAAGACAACTGGGAATCGCCGACCCTCGGCGCCTGGGGTCTGGGCTGGGAAGTCTGGCTGAACGGCATGGAAGTGACCCAGTTCACTTACTTCCAGCAGGCGGGCGGCATCGAGTGCTACCCGGTGACCGGCGAGATCACTTACGGTCTCGAGCGTCTGGCCATGTACCTGCAGGGCGTGGACTCGGTCTACGACCTGGTCTGGGCTGACGGTCCGTTCGGCAAAGTGACCTACGGCGACGTGTTCCACCAGAACGAAGTGGAGCAATCCACCTACAACTTCGAACACGCCAACGTCGACAAGCTGTTCGAACTGTTCGACTTCTATGAAAGCGAAGCCAAGCGCCTGATCGAACTCGACCAGCCGCTGCCGTTGCCGAGCTATGAAATGGTCCTGAAGGCCTCGCACACCTTCAACCTGCTGGATGCACGCCGGGCGATCTCGGTGACCGCGCGTCAGCAATACATTCTGCGCGTACGCACCCTGGCGCGTTCCGTCGCCCAAGCCTACCTGCTGGCTCGCGCCAAGCTGGGCTTCCCGATGGCAACCCCCGACCTGCGTGACGAAGTACTGGCCAAGCTGGAGGCTGCACAATGAGTGCTCAAGATTTTCTGGTTGAACTGGGCACCGAAGAACTGCCACCCAAAGCCCTGAACACCCTGGCCGAAGCGTTCCTGGCCGGTATCGACAAGGGCCTGCAAGCCGCCGGCCTGAGCTACGAGACCAAGACTGTCTACGCCGCGCCGCGTCGTCTGGCTGTGCTGATCACCGCGCTGGCCACCCAGCAGCCGGATCGCAGCATCAACCTCGACGGCCCGCCACGTCAGGCCGCGTTCGATGCCGAAGGCAACCCGACTCAAGCAGCACTGGGTTTTGCCAAGAAGTGCGGCGTCGAGCTGAGCGAAATCGACCAGAGCGGTCCGAAACTGCGCTACAGCCAGAACATCGCCGGCAAACCGACCGCCAGCCTGCTGCCGACCATCGTCGAAGACTCGCTGAACGACCTGCCGATCCCGAAACGCATGCGTTGGGGTGCACGCAAGGAAGAGTTCGTGCGTCCGACCCAGTGGCTGGTGATGCTGCTCGGCGACCAGGTCATCGACTGCACGATCCTCGCGCAGAAGGCTGGCCGTGAATCCCGTGGCCACCGTTTCCACCACCCGGAAAACGTGCGCATCGGTTCGCCGTCGAGCTACCTGGCCGACCTGCGCGCCGCTTACGTGCTGGCCGACGCCAACGAGCGTCGCGAGATCATCAGCAAGCGCACCGAAGAGCTGGCGACCCGTCAGGAAGGCACCGCGATCGTGCCGCCGGCGCTGCTCGACGAAGTGACCGCGCTGGTCGAGTGGCCGGTGCCGCTGGTGTGCTCGTTCGAGGAACGTTTCCTCGACGTGCCGCAGGAAGCGCTGATCACCACCATGCAGGACAACCAGAAGTACTTCTGCCTGCTGGATGCCGACGGCAAGTTGCTGCCACGTTTCATTACCGTGGCCAACATTGAATCCAAAGACCCGCAGCAGATCGTCGCCGGTAACGAGAAAGTGGTTCGCCCACGTCTGACCGACGCCGAGTTTTTCTTCAAGCAGGACAAGAAGCAGAAGCTCGAAGCGTTCAACGATCGCCTGCAGAACGTGGTGTTCCAGGAAAAACTCGGCAGCGTCTACGACAAGGCCGAGCGCGTTTCGAAACTGGCCGCGTACATCGCCGCACGCATCGGCGGCAACGCTTCGTGGGCTGCCCGTGCAGGTTTGCTGTCCAAGTGCGACCTGGCCACCGAAATGGTCGGCGAGTTCCCGGAGATGCAAGGTGTCGCCGGCTACTACTACGCCCTCAATGACGGCGAGCCGGAAGACGTCGCCCTGGCGCTGAACGAGCAGTACATGCCACGCGGTGCCGGCGCTGAACTGCCTGCCACCCTGACCGGTGCGGCCGTGGCCATCGCCGACAAGCTCGACACCCTGGTCGGCATCTTCGGCATCGGCATGCTGCCGACCGGCAGCAAAGACCCGTATGCCCTGCGCCGTGCGGCACTGGGTGTGCTGCGGATCCTGATCGAGAAACAACTGGATCTGGACCTGAACGACGCCGTGGCGTTCGCCGTGAATGCGTTCGGTGCCAAGGTCAAGGCTGCCGGCCTGAACGACGCGGTGCTGGAATTCATCTTCGACCGTCTGCGTGCACGTTACGAAGACGAAGGCGTGGATGTCGCCACCTACCTGTCGGTACGTGCCCTGAAGCCGGGTTCGGCGCTGGACTTCGACCAGCGTGTGCAAGCGGTTCAGGCCTTCCGCAAACTGCCGGAAGCGGCGGCGCTGGCGGCGGTGAACAAGCGTGTGTCGAACCTGCTGAGCAAAGTGGAAGGCTCCGTGCCGACCGACGTTCAGGCCAAGTACTTTGACAACGCCAACGAGTTCTCGCTGTACTCGGCGATCCAGCAAGCGGACCAGGCTGTACAGCCAATGGCCGCGGCGCGCCAGTACAACGAATCGCTGGCGCGTCTGGCTGCCCTGCGCGAGCCGGTCGACGCGTTCTTCGACGCCGTGATGGTGAATGCCGAAGACGCCAACGTGCGGGCCAACCGTTACGCGCTGCTGGCGCGTCTGCGTGGCCTGTTCCTGGGCGTTGCCGACATTTCGCTGCTGGGTTGAGGGATTGCTGTTGAAACTGCTGATTCTCGATCGGGACGGAGTGATCAATTACGACTCCGACGCTTACATCAAGTCGGTGGAGGAGTGGATTCCGCTGCCCGGCTCGATCGAAGCGATTGCGCAGTTGAGCAAGGCCGGCTGGACGGTGGCGGTCGCCACCAACCAGTCGGGCATTGCTCGCGGCTACTACGACCTCGCCACTCTCGATGCCATGCACGCGCGCCTGCGCGAACTGGTGGCGGAGCAGGGCGGTGAAGTCGGGCTGATCGTGTATTGCCCGCATGGGCCGGACGAGGGTTGCGATTGCCGCAAGCCGAAACCGGGAATGTTGAAAACCATCGCGCAGCACTACAACGTGGCGCTGACGAATGTCTGGTTCGTCGGCGACAGCCTTGGTGACCTGGAGGCTGCCAAAGCCGTCGATTCACAGCCCGTTTTGGTAAAGACCGGGAAAGGCGAAAAGACTCAGGCCAAGACCTTGCCGGTCGGCACCCTGATTTTTGACGATCTGGCGGCGATTGCCGCAGAACTTATCCACAACTAGAGTACTTCTGAAGTTCCTGACCAGGGATTGATCGGGAGTGCGCTTGAACAGTCGGGCATCGCCCGTAACGGTAAACGTCGCCATGTCGATACTGCAGGCCATCAGAATCTTCCTCTTTTACCTGCTGCTGGGCACCACGTCCCTGCTGTGGTGCAGCCTGAGCTTTTTTATCGCGCCCTTTCTGCCGTTCAAGGCGCGTTATCGTTTCATCAACGTGTACTGGTGCCGTTGCGCCTTGTGGTTGACCAAGGTGTTCCTCGGTATCCGTTACGAAGTCAAAGGTGCGGAAAACGTGCCTGACCGGCCCTGCGTGATTCAATCGAACCACCAGAGCACCTGGGAGACATTCTTTCTCTCCGCTTATTTCTCGCCCTTGAGCCAGGTGCTCAAGCGCGAATTGCTGTACGTGCCATTCTTCGGCTGGGCCATGGCCATGCTGCGGCCGATCGCGATTGATCGCGACAACCCGAAAGCTGCGCTCAAGCAGGTCGCGGCAAAGGGTGACGAGCTGCTCAAGGACAATGTCTGGGTGCTGATCTTCCCTGAAGGCACTCGCGTTCCCCACGGCACCATCGGCAAGTTCTCCCGCAGTGGCAGCGCATTGGCGGTGAATGCGGCGCTTCCGGTGCTGCCGATTGCGCACAATGCCGGCAAGTTCTGGCCGAAAATCGGTTGGGGTAAAAAACCGGGTGTGATCACTGTGGTTATCGGTGAGCCGATGTACGCCGAAGGCACTGGCCCACGCGCCATCGCCGATTTGAACGACCGTGTGCAAGCGTGGAACGAGCAGGCGCAACGGGAAATGGGCTCGCTGCCACCGGCTCCGCAGGCACCTGCTGCCAACGATCAGGTGGTTGTCTGAGATTTTGTGGATAACCTGTGTACGGATTGTTGGAAAAGCGTCGAAATCAAAGATTAAGTGACTGATTTACTTATATATTTCTGAAGCTGATAAATCACCGTAAAAGGTGCATAAGTTTTTTTCGGAAGTAAGAAAACCGGCTGATATAGCCGGTTTTTTTATGCCTGCTCTTCAGCGATCAGCGGCAGCTCAAGGCGGAATGTGGTGCCCTGATCGATGACGCTGATGCATTCGATCCGCCCACCATGGTGATCCACCACAGCCTTGACCATCGACAGCCCCAATCCCACGCCATCGATGCCTTGAGCCGAAGAAAAACGGCGGTACTGGCTGAACAGATCGGGCAGGTCTTCAGCCCCGATACCTTTGCCCTGATCGGTCAGTTCGCAATGCAGCCAGTCATCGTGGCATCGAACGCACAACCTGACCGTAGACCCGGCCGGGCTGTACTTGATCGCGTTTTCCAGCAGATTGAACAACGCCCGGGTCAGCAGGCCCTGGTCCGCCAGCACCAGACGTTCCTGGGATTGCTCATCCATATCGTTCAGCAGTTCGATACGCTTTTGCTGGGCGATGGGCAGTGCCTGGTCCAGTACGTCCATCACCAGCATCGCAAACAGACTCGGCTGGAACTGATAGGCCTCGGATTCGGCCCGGGCCAGTAAAACGAATCCATCGGTGAGTTCCAGCGCTCGACGCACCTGGCGTTCGATCTGCTCGAACAGCGGTGAATCCGTTCCAGCCTGATGCCGGTGGACGTCGAGCAGGGCGAGGATCGCTGAATGCGGCGCTCGCAAGTCATGGGACAGAAAGCGCAACAGCACGCCGCGCTGTTCTTCGGCGGCGCGCTCGGCGCTCAGGTCGGTCAGGCTCAACAACCAGCCAATCGGCGTGTCGCCGTCCACCGGCAACAATGCGGCGCGTTCCAGGCGCAGGCTGCGCTCTTTGTGATCGCGGAATTCCAGCAGGGGCAGCTCAGACAGAGGTGGGCGCGGCTCTGTGGACAACTCCGGATAACCCAGGCTTGCCAGCTGATCGAGGACGTCTTCGCCCACCAGATTATGATCGAACAGGCTCCGGGCCTTGCGATTGCCCAACAAGACCTGTCCTCGAGGATCGCTGATCAGCGTTGCGACCGGCAGATACTCCAACCCATCGGCGATGAAGCGGCGAGTATCGCGGGTGCGGCTCATGGCTTGTTCAAGGGCCATGATCTGTCCCTGCAAACGGTCAGCGCTGGAAAAGGGCGCCCGGCGGCGTTCGGGAAACACCTTCGGTTCACTGTCCAGCCGCGACAGCTCCCAGCCGAAATAGGTGAGAACCACACTCAGGCGCCGCCAGTTCCAGATCAGATAGCCGAACAGCATGCCCAGCGCCGCAGGCGTCGGCGACCACCAACGCCGCATTTCAGCCAGGCCGGCACTGGTCAGCAGCACGCAGGCAATCCCGCCGAGCGTCACCCAGATCGCCAGACGCGGTCGCCACAGCAGCAACCCCAGCACGCAAGCCACCAGAGCGACCGACACCATCGCGCCGGCGACTGGCGCCGGATCATGCAGATTGACCTGAGCACGCCACGACAACAATGCAGTCAGCGGCAACAGCACTAGACTTATCCACACCCACTCGCGCACCAGTTGCCGAAACAGGCGTTGAACCTGACTTTGCACACGGCTTTCGTGGCGGCGTCGGTTAATCATGGAAAACAGGGCAGGGCGGGTTGAATGGTTTCATAGGCGACAGGTCTGAGGACGTAGACCCGAAGAATCATAGCGGCTCGCCCCATGGTGTGCCGCTTACTTTCACTGCTTTGGTCGAACCGCCGGTGTCGACCACCCATTACCCAAGCGACAAGGAATCCCGCGTATGCGCGTTGCGATACTGGACGATGAACCCGCCGAACTGCGCCGGGTCGAGCAGACCCTACAACAAATGGCCGAGGCCGGCGAACAGCCCTGGTCGCTGCACAGTTTCGAGCGCGGAGAAGACCTGCTGCGGCAACTGCGCCGGGAAACCTTCGACCTGCTGATCCTCGACTGGCAACTGCCCGACCTCACCGGCCTGGCGCTGCTGCGCTGGACCCGCGAGCACATGGAGGCGCCACCGGCGGCCATCATGTTGACCAGTCGCGATGGTGAGAGCGATATCGTTCAGGCCCTGAACGCCGGGGCTGACGATTACGTCAGCAAGCCTTTTCGTCCAAACGAGTTGAAGGCTCGAGTCACCGCCGTACTGCGCCGGCACAGCCATCAACGCCCGAGCGTGGCCAATGTTCTGCGTTTCAATGATCTGGTGTTCGACGACGCCGAGCTGACCGTCACCCGCGAAGGCAAACCAATCATGATGACCGAGCGCGAGTATCGGCTCGCGCATTGCCTGTTCAGTAACCTCGGCCGACCTCTGTCACGGGACTATCTATACGAAAGATTCTGGCCCCACGAAGAAATGGCCTCGTCGCGACCACTGGATACCCACATCTATCGCCTGCGCAACAAGCTCGGGCTGACGGCGGATCGGGGTTGGCAGTTGCTGACGATTTATGGGTATGGGTATCGGTTGGAGAGTGTGGCGGCAGTCTCCCCATAAGTAGGGGGCCGCGGGATCCTTACCTTCTCATTTTTAAATCATTCATCCGAAGATGGATCTCTAAGCCTCTTCGCTGCTGATTCAATTTGTTTGATGCTGCTTTCCGGGACTGGTAGGTCCTCAGGCATGGTGCCCCCCAGCTCAACAATGGTTTCCCTGACTTTCCTGCCAACCTCAAAGTGCACTTGGTTGGCATTTCCTTTTCCATGAACGTTGTCACGAACCAATTTATCTTCAGCTTGTGTTGCTCGGAATAGATTGGCGGCGAGCTCCGTAGATCCCATGTGATCAAGAATTTTCTGGGTTTTCTTCAAACCTTTGCGCTGGTGGATCGCTTTCTGATCGAGTCCACCATAAAGACCTTTATAACCGTGATTCTGGAAGATGGCGAAATCCAGACCCGACTCGACACCTGCTTGCTGCGCGACCTCCACGAGCTGTTTATTGTGCTCTCTTAGCTCATTACGTAACAAAATCCGTTTCTGGTCTTCACGCAACTGCTGGAACGAACCATCATTAGCTAATTCCTGGCGACGAGTTTGAACGGCGAAGTACGTTTGCCCTGCAGCAATTACCGGCTTGGAGGGATCTCCGTTCTGGACCACTAGATAGCAGGCATAGCGCGAAAGCTTTACATCCTGTAACTCCCTTTGAGCACCAGAACCAATAGAAACCATTCCGAGCGAATCCTCGAAATGGTCTTCGACTTCCTGACCACTGTTTTGACAAGCTTCTTTGGCCCGGGCCAAAACCGGTAGAAAATGCCGATATTCTGAGTACTCAAGCAGCTTGGCCAAGCGCCGTGCGGACCAATATTCCGCACCTTGCTGATCAGTCATTTTCAGCTCTTCAAATGACTCGTGCCGCTCATTCATCTCAAAATCTCCCAGCTGGCCGTTAAGTATTGAGTGCAACTCCAATAGTTACTGTTTTGCTTTTGCACAGCCAGCAGGGACTTATCTGCTAACAAAAAGCCCCTGTTGACGCTCTGTCAGCAGGGGCTTCAATTCCATCCGAAATCTGAAAGGGATCAGAAATCCAGGTTGGAAACCGCCAGAGCGTTGCTCTCGATGAAGTCACGGCGAGGTTCGACCGCATCACCCATCAGGGTGTTGAAGATCTGGTCTGCGCCAATGGCGTCTTCGATGGTGACTTTCAGCATGCGGCGCACGCTTGGGTCCATGGTGGTTTCCCACAGCTGATCCGGGTTCATTTCGCCCAGACCTTTGTATCGCTGGATGGTGTGGCGCTTGGTGCTTTCGGCCATCAGCCAGTCGAGGGCTTCCTTGAACTCGGTGACCGCTTTCTTGCGCTCGCCACGCTGGATGTACGCGCCGTCGTCGAGCAGGGTGCTCAGTTGAGCGCCGAGGGTGACGACAGTCTTGTAGTCGTTGCTGCCGAAGAAGTCGCGGTTGAAGGTGACGTAGTTCGACAGGCCGTGGGAGATCAGTTCGACCTCTGGCAGCCACACGCCACGTTCGCGGTCTTCACGCAGGCTGGCCTTGTAGACCAGACCGGACTTCTCGACGGTGCGCAGACGAACTTCGTACTGGGCCAGCCAGTCTTGCATCTTGGCGTGGTCGCCGAGCATTTCCAGGCTGACGGCCGGCAGGTAGATGAAGTGCTCGGTCAGCTCCTGCGGGTACAGGCGCGACAGACGCTTGAGGGTCTTCATCACCATGCGGAAGTCGTTCACCAGACGTTCCAGCGCTTCGCCGGAAATGCCCGGGGCGTCTTCGTTCAGGTGCAGGCTCGCATCTTCCAGGGCCGACTGCGTCATGTACTCTTCCATGGCGTCGTCGTCTTTGATGTATTGCTCTTGCTTGCCTTTCTTGACCTTATACAGCGGCGGCTGGGCGATGTAGATGTAGCCGCGCTCGATCAGCTCCGGCAACTGACGGAAGAAGAAGGTCAGCAGCAGGGTACGGATGTGCGAACCGTCGACGTCAGCATCGGTCATGATGATGATGTTGTGATAGCGCAACTTGTCGATGTTGTACTCTTCGCGACCGATACCGCAGCCCAGTGCGGTGATCAGGGTGCCCACTTCCTGGGACGAGATCATCTTGTCGAAACGTGCTTTCTCGACGTTGAGGATCTTGCCCTTCAGCGGCAGGATGGCCTGGGTCTTGCGGTTACGTCCCTGCTTGGCAGAGCCGCCCGCGGAGTCACCTTCCACGAGGTACAGTTCGGACAGCGCAGGATCCTTTTCCTGGCAGTCAGCCAGTTTGCCCGGCAGGCCGGCGATGTCCAGCGCGCCTTTGCGGCGGGTCATCTCACGGGCCTTGCGCGCCGCTTCACGGGCACGGGCGGCGTCGATCATCTTGCCGACAACCAGTTTGGCTTCGTTCGGGTTTTCCAGCAGGAAGTCCGAGAAGTACTTGCCCATTTCCTGTTCGACCGCGGTCTTCACTTCGGAAGACACCAGCTTGTCTTTGGTCTGGGAGCTGAACTTCGGATCCGGCACCTTCACCGAGATAATCGCGGTCAGGCCTTCACGGGCATCGTCACCGGTGGTGGCGACTTTGTGCTTCTTCGCCAAACCTTCCTGCTCGATGTAGTTGTTCAGGTTACGCGTCAGTGCAGAACGGAAGCCCACCAGGTGAGTGCCGCCGTCGCGCTGCGGGATGTTGTTGGTGAAGCACAACAGGTTCTCGTTGAAGCTGTCGTTCCACTGCAGGGCGATTTCCACGCCGATGCCGTCTTCACGCTGGATGTTGAAGTGAAACACCTGGTTGACCGCAGTCTTGTTGGTGTTCAGGTATTCAACGAACGCACGCAGGCCGCCTTCGTACTTGAACAGCTCTTCCTTGCCGCTACGCTCGTCCTTGAGGACGATGCCGACACCGGAGTTGAGGAAGGACAGTTCACGAATACGCTTGGCCAGGATGTCCCAGCTGAAGTGAATGTTCTTGAAGGTTTCGCTGGAAGCCTTGAAGTGAATCTGGGTACCGGTAGTTTCGCTGTCGCCAACGATCGCCATCGGTGCCTGAGGTACGCCGTGGACGTAGGTCTGTTCCCAGATTTTGCCGCTGCGGCGAACGGTCAGGACCAGTTCTTCGGACAGCGCGTTCACAACAGAAACACCTACACCGTGCAGACCGCCGGATACTTTGTAGGAGTTGTCATCGAACTTACCGCCGGCGTGGAGGACGGTCATGATGACCTCGGCGGCGGAAACGCCTTCCTCTTTGTGCACGTCTACCGGGATGCCACGGCCGTTGTCTTTAACGGTGATGGACTCATCCGGGTGGATGATGATGCTGATGTCGTCGCAATGGCCGGCGAGGGCTTCGTCGATCGAGTTGTCGACCACCTCGAACACCATGTGGTGCAGACCGCTGCCATCGTCGGTGTCACCAATGTACATACCGGGACGTTTGCGCACGGCATCCAGGCCTTTCAGCACTTTAATGCTCGATGAGTCGTACGTATTTTCTTCGCTCAATGCCTTCACTCCCGATGGTCGTGGGTCTGGGTGATACGGCCCTGTTCCACGTGGAACAGAGCGACTGGCGTTTCCGTCTGCCAGCCTTCCCTCAATAATTCGTGATCTACACAGGTGATAAAGACCTGGCAGCGTAAGTCTTCCAGCAAGCGGCACAGCGCGCGACGGTGGCTTTCGTCCAGCTCGGACGGCAAGTCATCCACCAGATAAATACACTGGCCGCGTCGGGCCTGGCTCACCAGATGCCCCTGGGCAATGCGCAAGGCACAAACCACCAACTTCTGCTGACCCCGGGACAAGATGTCCGCGGCATTGTGAGCGCCCAATCTAAGACGCAAGTCAGCGCGTTGCGGTCCGGCCTGGGTATGACCCATTTGCTGGTCCCGCTGCAGGGAACCGGCAAGTACGGCACTCAATTCCCGGTCCTTGTCCCAGCCTCGGTAATAGCTGAGCGTCAAACCTTCGAGCTCAACCAGTTCGCTCAAGGTTTGTTCAAAGACTGGTTTCAAGGCTTTGATGTAAGCGCGGCGGTATTCATCGATTTCAGCGCTGGCCTGGCACAGTTCCCTGTCCCAAACCGCTTGCGAAACGGCGTCAAGTGTACCATGCCGCAGCCAGGAGTTTCTCTGGCGCAAGGCCTTCTGCAAACGCTGCCAGGTGGCCATGAACCGCGGTTCGACGTGGAACACGCCCCAGTCGAGGAACTGCCGGCGAATCTTCGGCGCACCTTCCAGCAGGCGGAAGCTGTCGGGGTTGATCAACTGCAGCGGCAGGATCTCCGCCAGTTGCGCGGCGCTGCGGGCATTCTGGCCGTCGATGCGGATCTGGAACTCGCCCTGACGGTCGCGAGAGATCCCCAATGCACTGTGGCCACCCTCGGCGAGCTCCACCTGACCGAATACGGTACAGGCGAGTTGCTCATACTGGATGACCGGCAATAGCCGCGTGCTGCGAAACGAACGGGCAAGCCCCAGCAGGTGAATGGCTTCCAGAACACTGGTTTTGCCGCTGCCGTTGGCGCCGTAAAGAATGTTGATTCGGGGGGAGGGGGAGAAGGTCACCGGGTGCAGATTGCGCACCGCGGTGACCGAGACGCGACTTAGCGACATCCAGAGTCAGCTGATTACAGACGCATCGGCATGACAACGTAAGCCGAATCGTCATTGTCGGACTCTTGCACCAGCGCACTGCTGTTGGAGTCGGACAGGATCAAGCGAACCTGCTCGGTGGTCATCACGCCCAGCACGTCGAGCAGATAGCTGACGTTGAAGCCGATTTCCAGGGAGCCGCCGTTGTATTCCACGCCTACTTCTTCTTCCGCTTCTTCCTGTTCCGGGTTGTTCGCCTGGATCTTCAGCTGACCGTTGGCCAGTTGCAGACGGATGCCACGGTACTTCTCGTTGGACAGAATCGCGGTACGGCTGAACGCTTCGCGCAGCGCCTGACGATCACCCAGTACCAGCTTGTCGCCGCCCTTCGGCAGAACGCGCTCGTAGTCAGGGAACTTGCCGTCGACCAGTTTCGAGGTGAAGGTGAATTCGCCGGTGGTCGCGCGGATGTGGTGCTGACCCAGCACGATGCTGACGTTGCCGTCCGGCTCGGTGAGCAGACGCGCCAGTTCGAGAATACCTTTGCGCGGCACGATCACTTGATGGCGATCCTGCTGACCGATGTCGGCCTGCATCGAGCACATTGCCAGACGGTGACCATCGGTGGCCACGGCACGGATCACACCGGTCGACACTTCCAGCAACATGCCGTTGAGGTAGTAACGCACGTCCTGTTGGGCCATGGCGAAACTGGTGCGTTCGATCAGGCGACGCAGCTTGCTTTGATCCAGGCTGGTGGTCAGCGAACCCGGGCCTTCTTCCACAGTCGGGAAGTCGTTGGCCGGCAGGGTCGACAGGGTGAAGCGGCTACGGCCGGCTTTCACCACCAGTTTCTGCTCGTCGACCTTGATATCGATCAGCGCATCGTTCGGCAGGCTTTTGCAGATATCCATCAGCTTGCGCGCAGGCACAGTGATGGAACCTGTTTCAGCCGGCTCCTCGAGTTGCACGCGACCGACCAGTTCGACTTCCAGGTCGGTACCGGTCAGCGACAGTTGCTGGCCATCGACGACCAGCAGCACGTTGGACAGTACCGGCAAGGTCTGTCGGCGCTCGACGACGCCTGCGACCAGTTGCAGGGGTTTCAACAGGGCTTCGCGTTGAATGGTGAAATGCATGGTCTAGTCCCTTGCCTTAATAAGCTGCGCTGGTGTTCATCAAGTGGTCAGTGTACGCAGCAGGTTCTTGTAGTCCTCGCGGATGTCCGCGTCGGATTCCTTAAGTTCGTTGATCTTGCGGCAGGCGTGCAACACCGTCGTGTGGTCGCGACCGCCAAACACATCACCGATTTCCGGCAGGCTGTGGTTGGTCAGTTCCTTGGACAGTGCCATGGCGACCTGACGCGGGCGAGCGACCGAGCGCGAACGGCGCTTGGACAGCAAGTCGGAGATCTTGATCTTGTAGTACTCGGCGACGGTGCGCTGAATGTTATCCACAGAGACCAGTTTGTCCTGCAACGCCAACAGGTCTTTCAGGGATTCGCGAATCAACTCGATGGTGATGTCGCGGCCCATGAAGTGCGAGTGGGCGATCACGCGTTTCAGCGCGCCTTCCAGCTCACGGACGTTGGAGCGAATGCGCTGGGCAATGAAGAACGCCGCATCGTGTGGCAACTCGACTTTGGCCTGGTCGGCCTTCTTCATCAAGATGGCTACGCGGGTTTCCAGCTCCGGCGGCTCGACGGCAACCGTCAGGCCCCAGCCGAAGCGGGATTTCAGGCGCTCTTCAAGGCCTTCGATTTCCTTCGGATAGCGGTCACTGGTGAGAATGACCTGCTGGCCACCTTCAAGCAGGGCGTTGAAGGTGTGGAAAAATTCTTCCTGGGAACGTTCCTTGCGGGCGAAGAACTGGATGTCGTCGATCAGCAGGGCGTCCACCGAACGGTAGAAACGCTTGAACTCGTTGATCGCGTTCAGTTGCAGCGCCTTGACCATGTCGGCCACGAAACGCTCGGAATGCAGGTACACGACCTTGGCATTCGGGTTCTTCTTTAACAGGTGGTTACCCACCGCGTGCATCAAGTGCGTCTTACCCAGACCCACGCCACCATAAAGGAAGAGCGGGTTGTAGCCGTGCTTGGGGTTATCCGCCACTTGCCAGGCCGCCGCACGGGCGAGCTGGTTGGACTTACCTTCGACGAAGTTCTCGAAGGTAAAGGTGCGATTCAGGTAGCTGGTGTGCTTGAGCGCGCCTTCGACCTGCACCGTGCGCTGTTCGGCACGCACCGGCGCTTGCTGGGAGGCGGCGCCCGCCATCGGGTCGAAGCTGTCGCGGGACGGCTCTTCACTGACTTCCTCGGTTTTTTGCGTCGCGCGCTTGGCCGGGGTTGGGGCCGGCGCGGGTGCCGGAGCACTGACGGGCGCGGAACTGGCTTGAGCCAGCGATGCAGCTGCCGCGGCCAGTGGCGCGTTCGGCGCAGCACGCGGCGCAGAACTGCGCTTGCTGCCTATTAATAAGGAGAGCGACGGCGCCAGGCCGTTGCCATGCTCATCCAGCAGTTCAAGGACGCGCCCCAGGTACTTTTCGTTGACCCAGTCCAGAACAAAACGGTTCGGTGCGTAGACACGCAACTCGTCGCCTTCGGCTTCGACCTGTAATGGACGGATCCAGGTGTTGAATTGTTGGGCTGGCAGCTCTTCGCGCAAAAGCTCCACGCACTGCTGCCAAAGTTCCACTGACACGGAAATCCCCTAATTTGAAAGCCGGTGAGGCAAAAACAAGCGGCCATTGTAGCGGCCAGCCGTCCACTTATCCACATGCAGGTTGTCCGGTGGACATGATTTATCAATGCCTTATCCGGTGAAAAAGCGACCAACGGTGTGTGAATAAGCTCTGTGGATAACCCTATCTGAGCACACTGGACAACTGGGGGTCGAACCCGGTGGATAACCAGCCTGTGGATAAACACCGTTTCCACCCACAGGTTATCCGATAGCGCAGCACAGGCTGAACACGGTTTTCCACTGTAGTTGTCATTCTCTGTACAGTGCTGAAAACAAGGCCTCGATTCAGTTATCCACAGATGAGGCCGGGCCTAGCTTTTATAAGCTTTACAGAAAAGCTTTAAATACTTCGCTTCTTTATTTTTATATCTGGCTGGACGGAATTCACGGGGGGATAGCTCTGGAGATCTATTTATAAGGAAACGTTGGTTGGAAATTGACCTATTGGCTTGCTTTCTCTAGAATCCCCGGTCTCTTAAAACGGGGGCCATTCCGGCCCGTTGTGGACGAACCAGGTAACACGACATGAAACGTACTTTCCAACCAAGCACTATCAAACGCGCTCGTACCCACGGTTTCCGTGCTCGCATGGCTACCAAGAACGGTCGTGCAGTACTGTCGCGTCGTCGCGCCAAAGGCCGCGCACGTCTGGCAGTTTGATAATCCGGCACTGGAGGTGAGTCAGGACTTCAGTCGGGAAAAGCGTCTGCTTACTCCCCGGCATTTCAAGGCAGTCTTTGACTCCCCTACCGGCAAGGTTCCGGGGAAAAATCTCCTGCTCCTTGCGCGCAACAACGATCTCGATCACCCCCGTCTCGGGCTGGTTATCGGGAAAAAGAGCGTAAAGCTCTCCGTCGAGCGCAATCGCCTCAAACGTCTGATGCGCGAATCGTTTCGCCTGCACCAGGATTCACTGGTCGGCTGGGACATCGTTATCGTCGCGCGCAAAGGTTTGGGTGACGTAGAAAACCCCGAATTGATTCAGCATTTCGGCAAACTCTGGAAACGTCTGGCACGCAACAAGCCGGTACCAGCAGTCAAAACCGAAACTGTAGGGGTAGACAGTCCAGATGCGTAAACTGGCACTCGTTCCGATCCAGTTTTATCGCTACGCCATTAGTCCCTTGATGGCCAGTCACTGTCGTTTCTACCCCAGTTGTTCTTGCTACGCGTATGAAGCCATCGAAAATCATGGCCTTCTGCGCGGTGGCTGGCTGACCTTTCGTCGTTTAGGTCGCTGTCATCCGTGGAATCCCGGTGGTTATGACCCGGTTCCACCTATCCCTACCTCCCGTTCTTCTTCGATGGCCGAGTAATCATGGATATCAAACGCACGATCCTGATCGTCGCCCTGGCAATCGTGTCCTACGTCATGGTTCTTAAATGGAACCAGGACTATGGTCAGGCTGCCCTGCCGACTCAGAATGTTGCTTCCAGTACGACTACATCCGGTTTGCCGGACACCGCCACTGGCAATAACGCTGCCGCCAGTGACGATATTCCGCGCGCCGCAAGCGATACCAGCGCACCTGCCGAAACGCCGGTCGCCGCCAGCAAGGATCTGATCCAGATCAAAACCGACGTGCTCGATCTGTCGATCGATCCACAGGGTGGCGATGTTGCTCAACTGACCTTGCCTCTGTATCCACGTCGTCAGGATCGTCCGGACGTTCCGTTCCAGCTGTTCGACAACGGCGGCGAGCGTACTTATCTGGCGCAAAGCGGTCTGATCGGCACCAACGGTCCGGACGCAAGCCCGGCCGGTCGCCCGATCTACTCCTCGGAGAAGAAGACTTATCAACTGGCTGACGGTCAGGACCAATTGGTCGTCGACCTGAAGTTCAGCAAGGACGGCGTCAACTACATCAAGCGTTTCACCCTGAAACGTGGCCTGTATGACGTGACCGTCACCTATCTGATCGACAACCAGAGCGCTCAGCCTTGGTCCGGTTCGATGTTTGCCCAGCTGAAACGCGATGCAAGCGCAGATCCTTCGTCGACCACTGCTACCGGCACCGCGACTTACCTGGGCGCCGCCCTGTGGACAAGTTCCGAGCCGTACAAGAAAGTGTCCATGAAGGACATGGACAAAGGTCAGCTCAAGGAAACCGTCACCGGTGGCTGGGTAGCCTGGCTGCAGCACTACTTCGTGACTGCATGGGTTGCTCCGAAGGGCGAAAACAACATCGTTCAGACCCGTAAAGACAGCAAAGGCAACTACATCATCGGTTACACCGGTCCTTCGTTGACCGCTGCACCGGGTGCAAAAGTCGAGACCAGTGCTGTTCTGTACGCCGGTCCGAAAAGCCAGGCTGTGCTGAAAGAGTTGTCCCCAGGTCTGGAACTGACCGTCGACTACGGCATTCTGTGGTTCATTGCCCAGCCAATCTTCTGGCTGCTGCAACATATCCACGCCATCGTCGGCAACTGGGGCTGGTCGATCATCTTCCTGACCATGCTGATCAAGGGGATTTTCTTCCCTCTGTCGGCCGCCAGCTACAAGTCGATGGCCCGCATGCGCGCCGTGGCTCCGAAACTGGCTGCACTGAAAGAGCAACATGGCGATGACCGGCAGAAAATGTCGCAAGCCATGATGGAGCTGTACAAGAAAGAGAAGATCAATCCGCTGGGTGGCTGCTTGCCGATCCTGGTGCAGATGCCGGTTTTCCTTTCGCTGTACTGGGTTCTGCTGGAAAGCGTGGAAATGCGCCAGGCGCCGTTCATGCTGTGGATTACCGACCTGTCGATCAAGGATCCGTTCTTCATCCTGCCGATCATCATGGGCGCGACCATGTTCATCCAGCAGCGTCTGAACCCGACTCCTCCGGATCCGATGCAGGCCAAGGTCATGAAAATGATGCCAATCATCTTCACGTTCTTCTTCCTGTGGTTCCCGGCTGGTCTGGTGCTGTACTGGGTTGTGAACAACTGCCTGTCGATTGCTCAACAGTGGTACATCACGCGTAAGATCGAAGCGGCGACGAAAAAAGCCGAGGCGTAACTTACTCTGTGGATAACACCACTCAAAACGCCCCCTAGTGGGGCGTTTTGCTATCTGCCACTTTTGTCTGGATACCGGCTTATGAGCGCACCTCGTGAAACCATCGCAGCCGTCGCCACCGCTCAGGGCCGTGGCGGCGTGGGCATCGTTCGAATTTCCGGGCCGCTGGCCAGCGTTGCGGCCAAAGCCATCAGCGGCCGAGAACTGAAACCGCGGTTTGCCCACTACGGCCCGTTCCTCAGTGACGATCAACAGGTGCTGGATGAAGGTCTGGCGCTTTATTTCCCCGGGCCGAACTCGTTCACCGGCGAAGATGTGCTGGAACTGCAGGGCCACGGTGGTCCGATCGTCCTCGACATGTTGCTCAAGCGCTGCCTGGAACTGGGCTGCCGTCTGGCCCGTCCCGGTGAGTTCAGCGAACGAGCATTCCTCAATGACAAACTCGACCTGGCCCAGGCCGAGGCCATTGCCGACCTGATCGAGGCCAGTTCTGCACAGGCTGCACGCAATGCCTTGCGCTCTTTGCAGGGCGCGTTTTCCCAACGTGTGCATAACCTCACCGAACAACTGATCGGCCTGCGGATCTACGTCGAAGCGGCAATCGACTTCCCGGAAGAAGAAATCGACTTCCTCGCCGATGGCCACGTGCTGAGCATGCTCGACAAAGTTCGTGACGAGTTATCCACCGTCTTGCGCGAAGCCGGACAGGGTGCATTGCTGCGTGACGGCATGACCGTGGTGATCGCCGGTCGTCCGAATGCCGGCAAATCCAGTCTGCTTAACGCATTGGCCGGTCGAGAAGCCGCCATCGTGACTGAAATCGCCGGCACCACCCGGGATATCCTGCGCGAGCATATCCACATCGACGGCATGCCACTGCATGTCGTGGACACTGCCGGTTTGCGTGATACCGACGACCATGTGGAAAAGATCGGTGTAGAGCGAGCGTTGAAGGCCATCGGCGAAGCCGATCGAGTGCTGTTGGTGGTCGATGCTACGGCCCCGGAAGCTGCGGATCCGTTCGCGTTGTGGCCAGAATTCCTTGAAACCCGACCAGATCCGGCGAAGGTCACCCTGATTCGCAACAAGGCTGATCTCACCGGTGAAGCCATTGCCCTGGAAGTCGGTGACGATGGCCACGTGACCATCAGCCTGAGCGCCAAGTCTGCCGGTGAAGGCCTGGACCTGCTGCGTGATCACCTGAAAGCCTGCATGGGTTACGAGCAGACCTCGGAAAGCAGCTTCAGCGCACGCCGTCGTCACCTGGAAGCCTTGCGTCATGCCAGTGCGGCTCTTGAACACGGTCGCGCGCAGCTGACTCTGGCGGGTGCCGGCGAACTGTTGGCAGAAGATCTGCGCCAGGCTCAGCATTCCCTCGGGGAAATTACCGGAGCGTTCAGCTCCGATGATCTGCTAGGACGGATCTTTTCCAGCTTCTGCATCGGTAAATAGCCCTTCCGTTGTCCACAGACAGGTCCATTCGCGACCTGTCTGTCTCTCCTCTTTGACTTCCCTTCCTCCAGTGCCGGACAGATTTTCTGTTCCTGAGCGGATTTTCCGCGTCCGCGATTCCTTCATTCGTCCGATTTCTGTGGATTAAGCCCTGTGAATAACTGCCGCTGAGGGCAGTTGATAACAGGGCCTGAAAACTGAACATAACTGCCTCTGTGGATAACCACCTCATTCATCCACAGGCTTACACCGGTTATCCAAGGGCCTCCTGACCACATGGGCACAGGGTTTTGAATCGCTGTACATATTGAATATTAAGGTCTGTAGCAATCTATCCACAGAAATGTGGGGCAGTAAGAATAAGCTTTAAAACAAAGGTTTTATAAATTTCTCTCTTTTTTATTCTTTTAACCGCGAGTTCTCCACAGCTGGTTAAATTTTGTGCAAAGGGTTCTTTAGGAAGGGCGAAGTCCCTATACTTGTCGACCAGGTCCAGAAACCTGATCTCAAACTATTCCTGAATTACCTACTTAAGCAGGCACGAGGTGCGTGGTGGATTTCCCTTCCCGTTTTGAAGTGATCGTCATCGGCGGCGGTCATGCCGGTACCGAGGCAGCACTGGCCTCAGCACGCATGGGTGCAAAAACCCTTCTGCTGACGCATAACGTGGAAACCCTCGGAGCCATGAGTTGCAACCCGGCCATCGGTGGCATCGGCAAAAGCCATCTGGTCAAGGAAATCGACGCCCTCGGCGGCGCGATGGCCATGGCCACCGATAAGGGCGGCATCCAGTTTCGCGTGTTGAACAGCCGCAAAGGCCCGGCCGTACGAGCGACCCGTGCGCAAGCCGACCGGATTTTGTACAAAGCCGCTGTCCGCGAAATTCTGGAAAACCAACCGAACCTGTGGATATTTCAACAAGCCGCTGACGACCTGATCGTCGAGCAGGAACAAGTACGCGGTGTTGTCACGCAAATGGGTCTGCGTTTCTTCGCGGATTCCGTGGTGTTGACCACCGGTACGTTCCTGGGCGGACTTATCCACATCGGTTTGCAGAATTTTTCCGGCGGTCGCGCCGGTGATCCGCCGTCGATTGCCCTGGCGCATCGTCTGCGTGAACTGCCGCTGCGTGTCGGTCGCCTGAAAACCGGTACGCCTCCGCGAATCGACGGCAAGTCTGTGGATTTCTCGGTGATGACCGAGCAACCGGGTGATACGCCGATCCCGGTGATGTCGTTCATGGGCAACAAGGAACAACATCCGCGGCAAGTCAGTTGCTGGATTACCCACACCAACGCCCGTACCCACGAAATCATCGCCGCGAACCTCGATCGTTCGCCGATGTATTCCGCTGCCGGCGAGATTGAAGGCATTGGTCCGCGTTATTGCCCTTCGATTGAAGACAAGATCCACCGCTTTGCCGACAAGGAAAGCCATCAGGTGTTCATCGAACCGGAAGGTCTGACCACCCATGAGCTGTATCCGAACGGGATATCCACAAGCCTGCCGTTCGACGTGCAATTGCAGATCGTGCAATCGATCCGCGGCATGGAAAACGCGCACATCGTGCGTCCGGGTTATGCGATCGAATACGACTACTTCGATCCACGCGACCTGAAGTACAGCCTGGAAACCAAAGTCATCGGCGGTCTGTTCTTCGCTGGCCAGATCAACGGCACCACCGGTTACGAAGAAGCCGGCGCCCAGGGTTTGCTGGCTGGCGCGAACGCAGCACTGCGTGCGAAAGGCAAAGAAGCCTGGTGCCCGCGTCGCGATGAGGCGTACATCGGAGTATTGGTCGACGACCTGATTACCCTCGGCACCCAAGAGCCGTACCGCATGTTCACTTCCCGTGCCGAGTACCGCCTGATCCTGCGTGAGGACAACGCCGACCTGCGTCTGACCGAAAAAGGTCGCGAACTGGGTCTGGTCGATGACGCGCGTTGGGCAGCGTTCTGCAAGAAACGCGAAAGCATCGAACTCGAAGAACAGCGCCTGAAAAGCACTTGGGTTCGCCCGAATACGCAGCAGGGCGATGCGATTGCCGAGAAATTCGGCACGCCACTGACTCACGAATACAACTTGCTCAACCTCTTGAGTCGTCCGGAAATCGACTACGCTGGTCTGGTCGAAGTGACCGGGCAGGGTGCCGAAGATCCACAGGTCGCCGAACAGGTCGAAATCAAGACCAAATACGCCGGTTACATCGACCGTCAACAGGACGAAATCGCCCGTCTGCGTGCAAGCGAAGACACGAAACTGCCTGTGGATATCGATTACACCAACATTTCCGGTCTCTCCAAGGAGATCCAGAGCAAGCTTGGCGCGACTCGTCCCGAGACGCTGGGCCAGGCTTCTCGGATCCCGGGTGTGACCCCGGCAGCGATTTCGCTGTTGATGATTCATTTGAAAAAACGCGGCGCGGGCCGTCAGTTGGAGCAAAGCGCTTGAGTTCTAAGGTCACTTCGCAACACGCCGAAGAGTTATCCACAGGAGCCCGCGAGCTCGGTGTCAATCTCACTGAAACCCAGCACGAATTGCTGCTGGGTTATCTGGCCCTGTTGATCAAATGGAACCAGGCCTACAACCTGACCGCCGTCCGCGATCCGGACGAAATGGTTTCCCGTCACTTGCTCGATAGCCTCAGCGTGATGTCGTTCATCGAAAACGGCCGTTGGCTGGACGTCGGCAGCGGCGGCGGCATGCCGGGGATCCCTTTGGCGATCCTGTATCCGGACTCGCAAGTGACCTGCCTGGACAGCAACGGCAAGAAAACCCGCTTCCTGACCCAGGTCAAACTCGAACTCAAACTGGATAACCTGCAAGTTATCCACAGTCGCGTCGAAGCGTTCCAGCCTGCACAGCCGTTCAACGGGATCATTTCCCGGGCGTTCAGCAGCATGGAGAACTTCACCAACTGGACTCGCCACCTCGGCGACGCCGATACACGCTGGCTGGCAATGAAGGGCGTCCATCCGGCCGATGAGCTGGTAGCATTGCCGGCAGACTTCAAACTCGATAGCGAACACGCCCTGGCCGTACCCGGTTGCCAAGGCCAACGCCATCTGCTGATACTGCGCCGCACGGCATGATTGGGAACACAAGCAAGAATGGCTAAGGTATTCGCGATAGCGAACCAGAAGGGTGGTGTGGGCAAGACCACCACCTGCATCAACCTCGCAGCATCCCTGGTCGCGACCAAGCGCCGGGTGCTGTTGATCGATCTCGATCCACAGGGCAACGCCACCATGGGTAGCGGTGTGGATAAACATGGCCTGGAAAACTCGGTCTACGACCTGCTGATCGGCGAATGCGATCTGGCCCAGGCCATGCACTACTCCGAACACGGTGGTTATCAACTGCTGCCGGCCAACCGCGATCTGACGGCGGCCGAAGTGGTGCTGCTGGAAATGCAGATGAAGGAAAGTCGTCTGCGCAGCGCGCTGGCGCCGATCCGTGAAAACTACGATTACATTCTGATCGACTGCCCGCCGTCGCTGTCGATGCTCACACTGAACGCACTGGTCGCCGCTGACGGGGTAATTATCCCCATGCAGTGTGAGTACTTTGCGCTCGAAGGTTTGAGCGACCTTGTGGATAACATCAAGCGCATCGCCGAACTGCTGAACCCGAACCTGAAAGTCGAAGGCCTGCTGCGGACCATGTACGACCCGCGCCTGAGCCTGATGAACGATGTATCGGCCCAGCTCAAGGAACACTTCGGCGATCAGTTGTACGACACGGTGATCCCGCGCAACATCCGCCTGGCCGAAGCCCCGAGTTACGGCATGCCGGCGCTGGCCTACGACAAGCAATCGCGTGGCGCGCTGGCCTATCTGGCCCTGGCGGGCGAGATGGTTCGCCGTCAGCGCAAAAATTCACGCATCGCCGCTGCTCAGCCAACTTAAGGAATCCCCATGGCCGTCAAGAAACGAGGTCTCGGACGAGGACTGGATGCACTGCTGAGCGGTCCGACTGTCAGCTCGCTGGAAGAACAAGCGGCGCAGGCTGACAGCCGTGAGTTGCAGCACCTGCCACTGGACCTGTTGCAGCGCGGCAAGTATCAGCCACGCCGGGACATGGATCCGCAGGCGCTGGAAGAGCTGGCGCAGTCGATCAAGGCTCAGGGCGTGATGCAGCCAATCGTGGTTCGCCCGATTGGTGGTGGCCGCTTTGAAATCATCGCCGGTGAACGTCGCTGGCGTGCAAGCCAGCAGGCCGGGCAGGAAACCATCCCGGCCATGGTCCGTGATGTGCCGGATGAAACCGCGATCGCCATTGCGCTGATCGAGAACATCCAGCGCGAAGACCTGAATCCGATCGAAGAAGCGGTGGCTCTGCAGCGCCTGCAGCAGGAATTCCAGCTCACCCAGCAACAGGTCGCCGAGGCTGTGGGTAAGTCCCGCGTCACCGTGGCCAACCTGTTGCGCCTGATTGCGCTGCCGGAAGTCATCAAGACCATGCTGTCCCACGGCGACCTGGAAATGGGCCATGCCCGTGCATTGCTCGGTCTGCCGGACAATCAGCAGGTGGAAGGGGCGCGACATGTTGTCGCACGCGGTCTTACCGTGCGCCAGACTGAAGCACTGGTTCGTCAGTGGTTGAGTGGCAAACCCGAGCCTGTCGAACCCTCCAAACCCGACCCGGATATCGCTCGCCTCGAGCAACGTCTGGCCGAGCGCCTAGGCTCTGCGGTGCAGATCCGCCACGGGAAGAAGGGAAAGGGTCAGTTGGTGATCGGTTACAACTCTCTCGATGAGCTTCAGGGTGTGCTCGCACACATCCGCTGAAACAATTCCTCTTGTAGCGCGCAGTCGGAAATCACTACCTGACAGTTGAATAGGGGCAGAACCGCCCCTATACTCTGCGCGCATTTTGTCGGCACAAATTATGCCAAGTTATTGAATTTCGGCAGCCGACCATTGGAGAGCAATAGTGATGGAAACCCGCAAGCCAAACCGCCTGCCGTTCCATCGCCTGGCGGTTTTTCCGGTGTTGATGGCTCAATTTGTCATTTTGCTCATTGCCGCTTTGGCGCTCTGGCAATGGCACGGAGTCGTTGCCGGATACTCGGGACTTTGCGGAGGCCTGATAGCCTTGCTGCCCAATGTTTATTTCGCTCACAAGGCATTTCGGTTTTCCGGCGCCCGAGCAGCCCAGTCCATCGTCCGGTCGTTCTACGCCGGCGAGGCAGGCAAACTGATTTTGACGGCAGTGCTGTTTGCACTGGTGTTTGCAGGTGTGAAGCCACTGGCGCCGATTGCTGTATTCGGCGCCTTCGTGCTGACTCAGTCGGTCAGCTGGTTCGCTCCCCTGCTGATGAGAACAAGACTTTCGAGACCTTAGGGCGTTTGAGGCAACCATGGCAGAAACAACCGCTTCGGGCTATATCCAGCACCACTTGCAGAACCTGACCTTCGGTCAGCTACCCAACGGCGGCTGGGGCTTTGCCCACACCGCAGCAGAAGCCAAGGAAATGGGTTTCTGGGCTTTCCACGTCGATACCCTCGGCTGGTCGGTCGCGCTGGGTCTGATTTTCGTTCTTCTTTTCCGCATGGCGGCCAAGAAGGCGACTTCCGGTCAGCCAGGTGCACTGCAGAACTTCGTTGAAGTGCTGGTCGAATTCGTCGATGGCAGCGTGAAAGACAGCTTCCATGGCCGTAGCCCGGTGATTGCACCGCTGGCACTGACCATCTTCGTCTGGGTGTTCCTGATGAACGCCGTCGACCTGGTACCGGTCGACTGGATTCCTCAGCTGGCCATCCTGATTTCCGGCGATCACCACATCCCGTTCCGCGCCGTGTCGACTACCGACCCGAACGCGACCTTGGGCATGGCGTTCTCGGTTTTCGCACTGATCATTTTCTATAGCATCAAGGTCAAGGGCCTCGGCGGCTTCATCGGCGAGCTGACCCTGCACCCGTTCGGCAGCAAGAACATCTTCGTTCAGGCGCTGCTGATCCCGGTGAACTTCCTGCTGGAATTCGTGACCCTGATCGCCAAACCGATCTCTCTGGCTCTGCGTCTGTTCGGCAACATGTATGCCGGCGAGCTGGTGTTCATCCTGATCGCTGTGATGTTCGGCAGCGGCCTGCTCTGGCTCAGCGGCCTGGGCGTTGTTCTGCAGTGGGCGTGGGCTGTGTTCCACATCCTGATCATCACCCTGCAGGCGTTCATCTTCATGATGCTGACCATCGTCTACCTGTCGATGGCGCACGAAGAAAACCATTAAGACCAGTCTCGACTAGTCTGATGTCCTTCCCGGTAAAACGGGAAGGGGCTCCTCACGGGGCACCATGAAACGATTTGTTTTACCGCTTTAATCTAAAAAACCTAAACCATACGACGTAAAAGTCGGGAGGAAAGATGGAAACTGTAGTTGGTCTAACCGCTATCGCTGTTGCACTGTTGATCGGCCTGGGCGCACTGGGTACCGCAATTGGTTTCGGCCTGCTGGGCGGCAAGTTCCTGGAAGGCGCAGCGCGTCAGCCAGAAATGGTTCCAATGCTGCAAGTTAAAATGTTCATCGTTGCCGGTCTGCTCGACGCCGTAACCATGATCGGTGTTGGTATCGCTCTGTTCTTCACCTTTGCGAACCCGTTCGTTGGTCAAATCGCTGGCTAATCATTCGGATTTTCCGAGTGATTTGGTGTGATGGACAACGTAACTGCGAGGTGTTGGCGTGAACATTAATGCGACCCTGATTGGCCAGTCCGTTGCGTTCCTGATTTTTGTACTGTTCTGCATGAAGTTCGTATGGCCTCCGGTCATCGCAGCTCTGCACGAACGTCAAAAGAAGATCGCTGATGGTCTGGACGCTGCCAGCCGAGCAGCTCGCGACCTGGAGTTGGCCCAAGAGAAAGCGGGTCAGCAACTGCGCGAAGCGAAAGCTCAGGCAGCTGAAATCATCGAGCAAGCCAAGAAACGCGGTAACCAGATTGTCGAAGAGGCCGTTGAAAAGGCCCGCGTCGACGCTGACCGTGTGAAGGTTCAGGCTCAAGCCGAGATCGAACAGGAACTGAACAGTGTCAAAGACAAGCTGCGCGCCCAAGTGGGCTTGCTGGCTGTCGGCGGCGCCGAGAAGATCCTGGGTGCCACAATCGATCAAAACGCGCACGCAGAGCTGGTTAACCAACTGGCTGCTGAAATCTAAGCGAGGGCGATCATGGCAGAACTGACCACGTTGGCCCGACCTTACGCTAAGGCGGCCTTCGAGCACGCTCAGGCCCACCAGCAACTGGCCAATTGGTCAGCCATGCTCGGCCTGGCTGCAGCGGTGTCGCAAGACGACACCATGCAGCGCGTGCTCAAGGCCCCGCGACTGACGAGCGCAGAAAAGGCCGCCACGTTCATTGACGTGTGCGGCGACAAGTTTGATGCCAAGGCACAGAACTTCATCAATGTCGTTGCCGAAAACGACCGTCTCCCGCTTCTGCCGGAGATTGCTGCTCTGTTCGACCTGTACAAGGCCGAACAAGAGAAATCGGTAGACGTTGAAGTGACCAGTGCTTTTGCATTGAACCAAGAACAGCAAGACAAACTCGCCAAGGTTCTCAGTGCACGACTCAACCGGGAAGTGCGCCTGCAAGTTGCGGAGGATGCTGCCCTTATAGGTGGTGTCGTTATCCGCGCCGGCGACCTGGTTATCGATGGCTCGATTCGCGGCAAAATCGCGAAACTTGCCGAAGCATTGAAATCTTGAGTTTGAAGGGGCAGCAGAGCAATGCAGCAACTCAATCCTTCCGAAATAAGTGAAATTATCAAGGGCCGCATCGACAAGCTCGATGTGACCTCCCAAGCCCGTAACGAAGGCACTGTCGTCAGCGTATCTGACGGCATCGTGCGGATTCACGGTCTGGCCGACGTCATGTACGGCGAGATGATCGAGTTTCCGGGCGGCGTCTACGGTATGGCCCTCAACCTGGAGCAAGACTCCGTAGGTGCCGTTGTATTGGGCTCCTACCAGTCTTTGGCTGAAGGCATGAGCGCCAAGTGCACCGGCCGCATCCTCGAAGTTCCGGTTGGTAAGGAACTGCTGGGTCGCGTTGTCGACGCACTGGGTAACCCTGTTGACGGCAAAGGTCCGCTGAACAACACCTTGACCGACGCGGTCGAGAAAGTTGCTCCAGGCGTGATCTGGCGTAAGTCGGTAGACCAGCCTGTACAGACTGGCTACAAGGCTGTCGATGCCATGATCCCTGTCGGCCGTGGCCAGCGTGAGCTGATCATCGGTGACCGTCAGATCGGTAAGACCGCTCTGGCGATCGACGCGATCATCAACCAGAAAGACAGCGGCATTTTCTGCGTCTACGTTGCAATCGGTCAGAAACAATCGACCATCGCCAACGTGGTTCGCAAGCTGGAAGAAAACGGCGCCCTGGCCAACACGATCATCGTGGCTGCCAGTGCTTCGGAATCTCCTGCGCTGCAATTCCTGGCACCGTACTCCGGTTGCACCATGGGTGAATTCTTCCGCGACCGCGGTGAAGACGCGCTGATCGTTTATGACGATCTGTCCAAGCAAGCAGTGGCTTACCGCCAGATTTCCCTGCTGCTGCGCCGTCCACCAGGCCGTGAAGCTTACCCAGGCGACGTGTTCTATCTCCACTCCCGTCTGCTGGAGCGCGCATCCCGCGTTTCGGAAGAATACGTAGAGAAGTTCACCAACGGCGCAGTGACCGGCAAAACCGGTTCCCTGACCGCACTGCCGATCATTGAAACCCAGGCTGGCGACGTTTCCGCGTTCGTTCCGACCAACGTGATTTCCATCACCGACGGTCAGATCTTCCTGGAATCGGCCATGTTCAACTCGGGTATCCGCCCTGCAGTGAACGCCGGTGTTTCGGTATCCCGTGTGGGTGGTGCCGCTCAGACCAAGATCATCAAGAAGCTGTCCGGTGGTATCCGTACCGCTCTGGCTCAGTACCGTGAACTGGCGGCATTCGCCCAGTTCGCTTCTGACCTGGACGAAGCGACCCGTAAGCAACTTGAGCATGGTCAGCGCGTTACCGAGCTGATGAAGCAGAAGCAATACGCACCAATGTCGATCGCTGACATGGCGCTGTCGCTGTATGCCGCTGAGCGTGGGTTCCTGACTGACGTTGAAATCGCCAAGATCGGCAGCTTCGAACAAGCGCTGATTGCTTTCTTCAACCGCGATCACGCCGATTTGATGGCGAAGATCAACGTGAAGGGTGACTTCAATGACGAAATCGACGCTGGCATGAAAGCCGGTATCGAGAAGTTCAAGGCCACCCAAACCTGGTAAGCCGCAGCGGGAGCCGCAAGGCTCCCGCTTGCTAACCTGATAGGTGTTACATGGCAGGCGCAAAAGAGATTCGCAGTAAGATTGCGAGCATCAAAAGCACGCAAAAGATTACCAGCGCCATGGAAAAAGTGGCGGTCAGCAAAATGCGCAAGGCACAAATGCGCATGGCTGCTAGCCGTCCTTATGCGGAGCGTATCCGCCAGGTAATTGGGCATCTGGCCAACGCCAACCCGGAATACCGCCACCCGTTCATGATCGACCGCGCCATCAAGCGCGTTGGTTATGTCGTAGTGAGCAGTGACCGTGGTCTGTGCGGCGGCTTGAACACCAACCTGTTCAAGGCCCTGGTCAAGGACATGGCGGTAAACCGCGAAAACGGCGTCGAGATTGATCTGTGTGTCGTTGGTAGCAAGGGTGCGGCCTTTTTCCGCAACTTCGGCGGTAACGTCGTTGCAGCTATCAGCCACCTGGGTGAAGAGCCGTCGATCAATGATCTGATCGGCAGCGTCAAGGTGATGCTGGATGCTTATCTGGACGGCCGTATTGACCGCCTGTCCGTGGTATCCAACAAGTTCATCAACACCATGACGCAACAGCCTACCGTGGAGCAGTTGATTCCACTGGTGGCAACCCCGGATCAAGAACTCAAGCACCACTGGGACTATCTCTACGAACCGGATGCCAAGGAGCTGCTGGACGGCTTGATGGTCCGTTACGTGGAGTCGCAGGTCTACCAGGCGGTGGTCGAGAACAACGCGGCTGAACAAGCTGCGCGGATGATCGCGATGAAGAACGCTACCGACAACGCCGGTGATTTGATCAGCGATTTGCAGCTGATCTACAACAAGGCGCGTCAGGCTGCGATCACCCAAGAGATCTCGGAAATCGTCGGCGGCGCTGCCGCGGTTTAACGGTTCAAATATTCAGAGGATCCAGCTATGAGTAGCGGACGTATCGTTCAAATCATCGGCGCCGTTATCGACGTGGAATTTCCACGCGACAGCGTACCGAGCATCTACAACGCGCTGACAGTTCAAAGCGCGGCCGCAACCACTCTGGAAGTTCAGCAACAGCTGGGCGACGGCGTGGTTCGCACCATTGCGATGGGTTCCACCGAGGGCTTGAAGCGCGGTCTGGAAGTTACCGATTCTGGCGCAGCCATCTCCGTACCGGTCGGTAAAGCGACCCTGGGCCGGATCATGGACGTCCTCGGTAACCCGATCGACGAAGCTGGCCCGATTGACACCGACGAGCGTTGGGGCATTCACCGTCCAGCGCCTTCGTTCGCTGAACAGGCAGGCGGCAACGACCTGCTGGAAACCGGCATCAAGGTTATCGACCTGGTTTGCCCGTTTGCCAAAGGCGGTAAAGTCGGTCTGTTCGGTGGTGCCGGTGTAGGCAAAACCGTAAACATGATGGAACTGATCCGTAACATCGCCATCGAGCACAGCGGTTATTCCGTGTTCGCCGGTGTGGGTGAGCGTACTCGTGAGGGTAACGACTTCTACCACGAGATGAAGGACTCCAACGTTCTGGACAAAGTGGCACTGGTTTACGGTCAGATGAACGAGCCGCCGGGAAACCGTCTGCGCGTAGCACTGACCGGCCTGACCATGGCCGAGAAGTTCCGTGACGAAGGTAACGACGTTCTGCTGTTCGTCGACAACATCTATCGTTACACCCTGGCCGGTACTGAAGTATCCGCACTGCTGGGCCGTATGCCTTCGGCAGTAGGTTACCAGCCGACCCTGGCTGAAGAGATGGGCGTTCTGCAAGAACGTATCACTTCGACCAAGGAAGGTTCGATCACTTCGATCCAAGCGGTATACGTACCTGCGGACGACTTGACTGACCCGTCGCCAGCGACCACGTTTGCTCACTTGGACGCCACCGTCGTTCTGTCCCGTGACATCGCTTCCCTGGGTATCTACCCAGCGGTAGACCCACTGGACTCGACTTCGCGTCAGCTGGACCCGAACGTGATCGGCAACGATCACTACGAGACCGCTCGTGGTGTTCAGTACGTGCTGCAGCGTTACAAAGAACTGAAGGACATCATCGCGATCCTGGGTATGGACGAGCTGTCGGAAGCCGACAAGCAGTTGGTAAACCGTGCTCGTAAGATCCAGCGTTTCTTGTCGCAGCCGTTCTTCGTGGCTGAAGTCTTCACCGGTGCTTCGGGTAAATACGTTTCCCTGAAAGACACCATTGCTGGCTTCAAAGGCATCCTCAACGGTGACTACGACCACCTGCCAGAACAAGCGTTCTACATGGTCGGCGGCATCGAAGAAGCGATCGAGAAAGCCAAGAAACTGTAATCCCGGCGCCCGGCAACGGGCGCTCATTTAGGTTGAGGCAATCAGATGGCTATGACAGTCCATTGCGATATCGTCAGCGCGGAAGGAGAAATCTTTTCCGGCCTGGTCGAGATGGTGATTGCGCACGGTGCTCTGGGTGATCTTGGTATCGCTCTGGGCCACGCGCCGCTGATCACGAATCTCAAGCCGGGTCCGATCCGCCTGATCAAGCAAGGCGGGGAAGCCGAGGTGTTCTACATCTCCGGTGGTTTCCTCGAGGTTCAGCCGAACATGGTCAAGGTGCTTGCCGATACCGTGCAACGTGCCGCCGACCTGGATGAAGCTCAGGCTCAAGCAGCTCTCAAGGCTGCCGAAGCTGCTCTGCATGAGAAGAGCGCAGATTTCGATTACGGAGCTGCGTCCGCACGTCTGGCCGAGGCTGCAGCTCAGCTGCGCACCGTCCAGCAGATCCGCAAGAAGTTTGGCGGTTAATCCGTCAGCCACTTGTTGTGCGATTGATAAAAAAGGGTAGCCTCGGCTACCCTTTTTTCTTTTCCGACTTTCAAAAACCCGGTCGCAGTTGCTGACCACCCAGGATTGGTAGCCAGTCATGTCTCTTGAAATCGTTATCCTCGCGGCCGGTCAAGGCACCCGTATGCGTTCGGCACTGCCGAAAGTGCTGCACCCGATTGCCGGTGACTCGATGCTCGGCCATGTTATCCACAGTGCCCGTCAACTTGATCCCCAGCGCATTCACGTGGTTATCGGCCATGGCGCCGATGTGGTGCGCGAGCGGCTGGCCGCCGATGATCTCAATTTCGTGTTGCAGGACAAGCAGTTGGGCACCGGTCATGCGACTGCCCAGGCTGTGCCGTTCATCACCGCCGACACTGTTCTGATTCTCTACGGTGACGTGCCGCTGATCGAAGTCGAAACCCTGCAGCGTCTGCTCAAGCACGTTGTACCAGGGCAGATGGGATTGCTGACCGTCGAACTGGACGATCCGACCGGTTATGGTCGCATCGTGCGTGATGCCAGCGGCAAGGTCGCGGCGATTGTCGAGCACAAGGACGCCAGCGAAGCACAGCGCGCGATCACTGAAGGCAATACCGGCATTCTCGCGGTACCTGCCAGCCATCTGGCTGACTGGATGGGTCGTCTGTCGAACAACAACGCCCAAGGCGAGTATTACCTGACCGACGTGATTGAAATGGCGGTCGGTGATGGCCTGGTGGTTGCGACCGAGCAGCCCCATGATCCGATGGAAGTGCAGGGTGCCAACGATCGCAAGCAACTATCCGAACTGGAGCGCCACTATCAGTTGCGCGCTGGCCGTCGTCTGATGGCTCAGGGTGTGACCCTGCGTGACCCGGCGCGGTTTGACGTGCGTGGTGAAGTGACCGCCGGTCGCGATGTGCTGATCGACGTCAACGTCATTCTCGAAGGCAAGGTGGTCATCGAAGACGACGTGGTGATCGGCCCGAACTGCGTGATCAAGGACAGTACTCTGCGCAAAGGCGTGGTGATCAAGGCCAACAGTCATATCGAAGGTGCAGTGCTCGGTGAAGGCAGCGATGCCGGCCCGTTTGCACGCCTGCGCCCGGGCACCGTGCTGGAGGCTCGCGCCCATGTGGGTAACTTTGTCGAACTGAAAAACGCCCGCATGGGCGAGGGTGCCAAGGCCGGACACCTGACCTATCTGGGCGACGCCGAGATCGGTGCCCGCACCAACATCGGCGCCGGCACCATCACCTGCAACTACGATGGTGCGAACAAGTGGAAAACCGTGTTGGGCGAAGATGTGTTCATCGGCTCCAACAACTCGCTGGTGGCGCCTGTGGATATCTCCGCGGGTGCAACCACCGCAGCCGGTTCGACCATCACCCAGAATGTGGATAACGCCCAGTTGGCCGTCGGCCGTGCGCGGCAGAAGAACATCGATGGCTGGAAGCGGCCGGAGAAGATCAAGAAGAGCTGAGTTATCCACAGCGCTTCAATCTGAAAAATCGCTGCCTACGGGCAGCGATTTTTTTTCATCCTCCGTCTTGACGGTTTTGCTGCGATAGGTTTTGATTGCTTTCATTATCTTTCGAATCGAAACTTAGCGCGCCATGTCGAAACGCAACACACCCCAACGTCGCCACAACATTCTGGCCTTGCTCAATGAGCAGGGCGAAGTCAGTGTCGACGAGCTCGCCAAGCGTTTCGAAACCTCGGAAGTTACGATTCGCAAGGATCTGGCCGCACTGGAAAGCCATGGTCTGCTACTGCGCCGTTATGGCGGAGCGATCACCATGCCTCAGGAACTGGTGGCCGACGTCAGTCAGAACGTTTCCAAATACAAACAGGCGATTGCCCGTGCTGCGGTCAGCCGTATTCGCGAACACGCCCGCATCATCATCGACAGCGGCAGCACCACGGCCGCGATGATTCCCGAGCTCGGCCAGCAGCCGGGCCTGGTGGTGATGACCAACTCCCTGCACGTCGCCAACGCCTTGAGCGAACTCGAACACGAACCTGTCCTGCTGATGACCGGTGGTACCTGGGATCCCCATTCGGAATCCTTTCAGGGCCAGGTCGCCGAGCAGGTACTACGCTCTTACGACTTCGATCAGTTGTTTATCGGTGCCGATGGCATCGATCTGGTGCGTGGTACCACCACGTTCAATGAACTGCTCGGCCTGAGCCGGGTGATGGCGGAAGTGGCGCGGGAAGTGATCGTGATGGTCGAGGCCGACAAGATCGGCCGCAAGATTCCAAACCTGGAGCTGCCGTGGAGCAGTGTCCATACCCTAATCACCGATGATCGCCTGCCGCAGGAGGCAAGGGATCAGATTCAGGCTCGCGGTATCAATTTGATTTGCGCGACGGTCAGTCAGGAGAAATAAGCATGTGTGGAATTGTCGGCGCGGTAGCTGAACGTAATATCACCGCCATCCTGGTCGAAGGCCTCAAGCGCCTCGAATACCGGGGTTATGACAGTGCCGGTGTGGCGGTGTACACCAATGACGGCACGCTGGAACGCACCCGTCGCGTGGGCAAGGTCAGTGAACTGGACGCAGCCCTGGCGGAACATCCGCTGATTGGCCGTCTCGGTATCGCCCACACCCGCTGGGCAACCCATGGCGCGCCGAGCGAGCGCAATGCCCACCCACATTTCTCCGGCAACGTCGCGGTGGTGCACAACGGCATCATCGAAAATCATGAAGCGCTGCGTGAGCAACTCAAGGCGCAGGGTTACGTGTTCTCTTCCGACACCGATACCGAAGTCATCGCCCACCTGCTGACTGAAAAACTCAAGGCGCTGCCGGACCTTTCCGACGCCCTGAAGGCGACGGTCAAGGAACTGCATGGCGCCTACGGTCTGGCGGTTATCCACGCGCTGCAACCGGATCGCCTGGTCGCGGCTCGCAGCGGCAGCCCGCTGGTGATCGGTCTGGGCCTGGGCGAAAACTTCCTCGCTTCCGACCAACTGGCCCTGCGTCAGGTCACCGACCGTTTCATGTACCTGGAAGAGGGCGATATCGCCGAAATCCAGCGTGACAAGGTGCAGATCTGGGACGTGACCGGCAAAGCCGTCGAGCGCCAGACCGTGCAGTACACCGACGGTGCCGAAGCCGCCGACAAAGGCGAGTTCCGCCACTACATGCTCAAGGAAATCCACGAGCAGCCATCCGTGGTGCAACGCACGCTGGAAGGTCGATTGAGCTCGGATCAGGTGCTGGTGCAGGCGTTCGGCCCGCAGGCCGCCGAACTGTTCGCCAAGGTGCGCAATGTGCAGATCGTGGCGTGCGGCACCAGTTATCACGCCGGTATGGTTGCCCGTTACTGGCTCGAAGAGCTGGCGGGGATTCCGTGTCAGGTCGAAGTTGCCAGTGAGTTCCGCTACCGCAAGGTGGTGGTGCAGCCGGATACACTGTTCGTCACCATCTCCCAGTCCGGCGAAACCGCCGACACCCTGGCCGCCCTGCGCAACGCCAAGGAGCTGGGTTTCCTCGGCAGCCTGGCAATCTGCAACGTCGGCATCAGTTCGCTGGTGCGCGAATCCGACCTGACCCTGCTGACCCAGGCCGGTCGCGAAATCGGCGTGGCCTCGACCAAGGCGTTCACCACGCAACTGGTCGGCCTGCTGCTGCTGACCCTGTCCTTGGGTCAGGTCCGCGGCACTCTGGAAAAAGGCGTTGAAGCCCGACTGGTCGAAGAATTGCGTCGCCTGCCAACTCGCTTGGGTGAAGCGCTGGCCATGGACAGCACCGTGGAAAAAATCGCCGAACTGTTCGCCGACAAGAACCACACCCTGTTCCTCGGTCGTGGTGCGCAATACCCGGTAGCGATGGAAGGGGCGCTGAAGCTCAAGGAAATCTCTTACATCCACGCTGAAGCCTATCCGGCCGGCGAACTGAAGCATGGCCCGCTGGCACTTGTGGATAACGACATGCCGGTGGTCACCGTGGCGCCGAACAACGAACTGCTCGAGAAGCTCAAGTCCAACCTGCAGGAAGTCCGTGCACGTGGCGGCGAACTGATCGTGTTCGCTGACGAAAAGGCCGGTATGACCAACGGCGAAGGCACCCACGTGGTGCAGATGCCACACATCCACGACATCCTGTCGCCGATCCTCTACACCATCCCGCTGCAACTGCTGTCGTACTACGTCGCTGTGCTCAAAGGCACCGACGTGGACCAGCCGCGCAACCTGGCGAAGTCGGTGACGGTGGAATAAGTTATCCACAAGGGTAACCCGTAATAAACGGTCACAGCCTGGAGGCCCATTGGGGCCTCCAGGCTGTGGCATGTTCCCCACTTTTTGTTACCGAACACCCCAGCAAGGCGCAACGCCACGCTTCTGTAACAGTCTCCCGCCGCTCAAAACACTCCCTGTAAAAAAACTGAAATACGCCGCAACCCTTGATTTTGGCGCTCTCCAGCCATGTCTGCGGTTCTTGTTGGATAGCTTCTCAGCAAGTTGGCCGTTCAATTGCATATGCTTGTATGTACAAGTAAAGACGTATGCATACGAGTTGAACGAAACTCCGCATCACGTCCACTGATTCGCTTGTCGCGCCAAGGGGCGCACAAGCCGCTTGCCCATCGCCAGGGTTGGTTTGAATTGATCGCTGAGGAGTCTTTTTCGTGACTGACAATAAGCCTACAAAATATCGTGACGTCGAAATCCGTGCATCGCGCGGCAACAAGCTGACCGCCAAGAGCTGGCTGACCGAAGCGCCGCTGCGCATGCTGATGAACAACCTCGACCCGGAAGTGGCCGAGAACCCGAAAGAACTGGTGGTTTACGGTGGCATCGGCCGCGCTGCGCGCAACTGGGAGTGCTACGACAAGATCGTCGAAAGCCTGACCAACCTGAACGACGACGAAACCCTGCTGGTGCAGTCCGGCAAACCGGTCGGCGTGTTCAAGACCCACAGCAATGCGCCGCGCGTACTGATCGCCAACTCCAACCTGGTGCCGCACTGGGCGACCTGGGAACACTTCAACGAACTCGACGCCAAGGGCCTGGCCATGTACGGCCAGATGACCGCCGGCAGCTGGATCTACATCGGCAGCCAGGGCATCGTCCAGGGCACCTACGAAACCTTCGTCGAAGCCGGTCGCCAGCATTACAACTCCAACCTGAAGGGCCGCTGGGTCCTGACCGCCGGCCTCGGCGGCATGGGTGGCGCTCAGCCGCTGGCCGCGACCCTGGCCGGTGCCTGCTCGCTGAACATTGAATGCCAGCAGGTGAGCATCGATTTCCGCCTGAAAAGCCGTTACGTCGACGAGCAGGCCAAAGACCTCGACGACGCCCTGGCACGCATCACCAAATACACCAAAGAAGGCAAGGCGATCTCCATCGCCCTGCTGGGCAACGCCGCGGAAATCCTCCCGGAACTGGTCCGTCGCGGCGTGCGCCCGGACATGGTCACCGACCAGACCAGCGCCCACGACCCGCTCAACGGCTACCTGCCGGCCGGCTGGACCTGGGACGAATACCGCGCCCGCGCCAAGACCGAACCGGCCGCTGTGATCAAGGCCGCCAAGCAATCGATGGCCGTCCACGTCAAAGCCATGCTGGACTTCCAGAAACAAGGCATCCCGACCTTCGACTACGGCAACAACATCCGCCAGATGGCTCAGGAAGAGGGCGTGGAAAACGCTTTCGACTTCCCGGGTTTCGTCCCGGCCTACATCCGTCCGCTGTTCTGCCGTGGCATCGGCCCGTTCCGCTGGGCGGCGCTGTCGGGTGATCCGCAGGACATCTACAAGACCGACGCCAAGGTCAAGGAACTGATCCCGGACGACGCGCACCTGCACAACTGGCTGGACATGGCCCGCGAGCGCATCAGCTTCCAGGGTCTGCCGGCGCGGATCTGCTGGGTCGGCCTGGGCCAGCGCGCCAAGCTCGGCCTGGCGTTCAACGAAATGGTCCGTCGTGGCGAGCTGTCGGCACCGATCGTGATCGGTCGCGATCACCTCGACTCCGGCTCGGTCTCCAGCCCGAACCGCGAAACCGAATCGATGCAGGACGGCTCCGATGCAGTGTCCGACTGGCCACTGCTCAACGCCCTGCTGAACACCGCGAGCGGCGCGACCTGGGTGTCGTTGCACCACGGTGGCGGCGTCGGCATGGGCTTCTCGCAGCACTCGGGCATGGTGATCGTCTGTGACGGTACGGATGAGGCGGCCGAGCGTATCGCTCGCGTGCTGCACAACGACCCGGGCACCGGTGTGATGCGACACGCCGACGCCGGTTACCAGATCGCCATCGACTGCGCCAAGGAGCAGGGCTTGAACCTGCCAATGATTACTTCGGTTAAAGGAGCCTGAACATGACTGCACTGAACCTGATCCCTGGCCAACTGAGCCTGTCCCAACTGCGTGACGTCTACCAGAACCCGGTCAAGCTGACCCTCGACAACAGCGCCTCGGCGCAGATCGAAGCCAGCGTCGCCTGCGTCGAGCAGATCCTCGCCGAGAACCGCACCGCTTACGGCATCAACACCGGTTTCGGCCTGCTGGCCTCGACCCGCATCGCCAGCGAAGACCTGGAAAACCTCCAGCGCTCGCTGGTGCTGTCCCATGCCGCTGGCGTTGGTCAGCCGATCAGCGATGAGCTGGTGCGTTTGATCATGGTGCTCAAGGTCAACAGCCTGAGCCGTGGTTTCTCCGGCATCCGCCGCGTGGTGATCGATGCGCTGATCGCCCTGATCAATGCCGAGGTTTACCCGCACATTCCGTTGAAAGGTTCGGTCGGCGCATCCGGTGACCTGGCACCGCTGGCGCACATGTCGCTGGTACTGCTGGGCGAAGGCAATGCGCGCTACAAGGGCGAGTGGATGGAAGCGACCGAAGCGCTGAAAGTCGCCGGTCTGACCCCGCTGACACTGGCGGCGAAGGAAGGCCTGGCGCTGCTCAACGGTACTCAGGTCTCTACCGCATTCGCGCTGCGCGGCCTGTTCGAAGGTGAAGACCTGTTTGCCGGTGCACTGGCGCTGGGCGGCCTTACAGTTGAAGCGGTATTGGGCTCGCGCTCGCCGTTCGACGCGCGTATCCACGCTGCCCGTGGCCAGAAAGGCCAGATCGACGCCGCTGCCGCTTACCGCGATCTGCTGGGCGAGCGCAGTGAAGTCTCCGACTCGCACCAGAACTGCGAAAAGGTTCAGGATCCGTACTCGCTGCGCTGCCAGCCGCAAGTCATGGGCGCGTGCCTGACCCAGTTCCGTCAGGCCGCCGAAGCGCTGGCTGTCGAAGCCAACGCGGTGTCCGACAACCCGTTGGTATTCGCCGCTGAAGGCGACGTGATTTCCGGCGGCAACTTCCACGCCGAACCCGTCGCCATGGCTGCTGACAACATGGCCCTGGCCATTGCAGAAATAGGCTCCCTGAGCGAGCGTCGCATCTCGCTGATGATGGACAAGCACATGTCGCAACTGCCGCCGTTCCTGGTGGCCAATGGCGGCGTGAACTCCGGTTTCATGATTGCCCAGGTGACGGCTGCCGCACTGGCCAGCGAGAACAAGGCACTGGCCCATCCGCATTCGGTGGACAGTCTGCCGACTTCCGCCAACCAGGAAGACCACGTGTCGATGGCCCCGGCTGCCGGCAAGCGTCTGTGGGAAATGGCCGAGAACACTCGCGGGATTCTCGCGGTGGAATGGCTGGCGGCGGCGCAGGGTCTGGACCTGCGCAACGGCCTGAAGACCTCGACCAAACTGGAAAAGGCCCGGGGGATTCTGCGTCGCGAAGTGCCGTTCTACGAGAAGGACCGCTTCTTCGCGCCGGACATCAATGCAGCGACTGAGCTGCTGGCTTCGCGGACTCTGAATGAGTTGGTTCCGGCGAACTTGCTGCCGAGTCTGTAAGTGCCTCATCGCCAACAGGCTGTCTTCCACTCTGCGTGGAGGCCGGCCTGTTGGCGTTTCGATTTTTGCGTCGAATAACAATAAATAAGGACGAAAAATGCAGCAGCCAGCAAAAGGTTTGAAACGCGGGCTTTCGGCCCGACACATTCGCTTCATGGCCCTGGGATCCGCGATCGGTACCGGGTTGTTCTACGGTTCTGCCTCGGCCATCCAGATGGCCGGTCCTGCCGTTCTGCTCGCTTACCTGATTGGTGGCGCGGCGGTGTTCATGGTCATGCGCGCCTTGGGCGAGATGGCGGTACACAACCCGGTCGCCGGCTCGTTCGGGCATTACGCGAGCACCTATCTCGGCCCGATGGCGGGCTTCATCCTCGGTTGGACCTACGCGTTCGAAATGGTCATCGTCGGCATGGCCGATGTGACGGCGTTCGGCATCTACATGGGCTTCTGGTTTCCGGAAGTCTCGCGCTGGATCTGGGTGCTGGGCATCGTTTCGGTGGTCGGCGGCCTGAACCTGTGCAACGTCAAAGTCTTCGGTGAAATGGAGTTCTGGCTGTCGTTGCTCAAGGTCGCGGCTATCGTCGCGATGATCCTCGGCGGCTTCGGCATCATGTTGTTCGGCATCAGCACCGCCCCCGGTCAGGCGACCGATATCAGCAACCTGTGGACCCAGGGCGGTTTCATGCCCAATGGCATAGGTGGCCTGATCGCCTCGTTTGCGGTGGTGATGTTTGCCTTCGGTGGTATCGAAATCATCGGTGTGACTGCCGGTGAAGCCAAGGACCCGCACCGTGTGCTGCCCAAGGCGATCAACGCCGTGCCGCTGCGCATCCTGCTGTTCTATGTGCTGACGATGCTGGTGCTGATGTCGATCTTCCCGTGGCAGCAGATTGGCAGCCAGGGCAGCCCGTTCGTGCAGATTTTTGACCACCTGGGCATCAGCTCGGCGGCCACGATTCTGAACATTGTGGTGATCTCGGCGGCGGTGTCGGCCATCAACAGCGACATTTTCGGTGCGGGCCGCATGATGTACGGCCTGGCTCAGCAAGGGCATGCGCCGAAAGGCTTCGCTCAGCTGTCACGCAATGGCGTGCCGTGGCTGACGGTGATTGTGATGAGCTGCGCGCTGCTGCTGGGCGTGTTGCTGAACTACCTGATCCCGGAAAACGTGTTCCTGCTGATCGCTTCCATCGCGACCTTCGCCACGGTGTGGGTCTGGCTGATGATTCTGTTCACCCAGGTGGCCATGCGTCGTTCCATGACGGCCGAGCAGGTGGCGCAACTGAAATTCCCGGTACCGTTCTGGCCGTACGCACCGATGGCGGCGATTGCCTTCATGCTGTTCGTGTTCGGCGTGCTGGGTTACTTCCCGGACACCCAGGCAGCGCTGATCGTCGGCGTGGTCTGGATCGTGTTGCTGGTGCTGGCTTATCTGACGTGGGTCAAACCGGCGGCCGGGCAGGCTGCGCGGGTGACCAGCGATCAGCCGGTTTCTCAGCCTTGATCTGATCGAAGGGGGCGCCCGGGATATACCGGCGCCCCCTTCACGCATCACTTCTTCGGCGATTTGCTGCCGTTGGGGATGTGCAGGTAAGACATCACGCTTTCGGTCAGCTCGGTCGCCAGTTTGACCGCTTCCTTGTTGCGCGCCATTACGCCCGCGACCAGTCCCTCGATCAACGCCAGCATGGCCACGTTGGAGCTGGTCAGCACCGGATGATCGCAGGGTGCAAACAGCACATGCTCGGCAATGCTGGTGAGCGGCGAGGCCGGTGAGTCGGTGATCGCCAGTACCGACGCGCCGCGTTGGTTGGCGAATCGGGCGAGTTGCAGGGTGTCGAGGGAATAACGCGGCAGGGAAATCGCCAGCAACACATCCTGATCGGTGATCGCGGCCAGTCGATACGCGGCGTTTTCGTTGCCGCCCTCCATGCTGATGGCGGTAGCGTCGGCGCAGAACGGCATCAGGGTCGAGGCGGCGAGGCCGGCGAAGTAGACGCTGTTGCCGAACCCGAGGATGTAGATCTTGCGCGCAGTGGTCAGCCGGGTGACGAACGCTTCGAAGGCCTCGGCGTGGTTGTTGGTCGCCGCCGTGGCCAGGTTGCTGCTGGCGCTCTCGATCTGTTCATGCAGGCCGAACGCTCCGCCCGGACGATGAGCCAGTTCATTGCGCAGCTTGTCGACCGGCGACACCATCTGCTGCAACGTCGCTACCAGTTCAGCCCTCATGCCCATGTAGCCACCGAGGTCCATCGCCTTGGCCAGTCGGTTGACGGCGGCGGGCGAGGTCGATGTTTCGTGGGCCATTTCCTCGATCGTCAGCGTCGCGGCTTTCAGCGGATGACGCAGGATGAAGTCAGCCACCTTGCGCAGCGACGGCGGCAGATCGGCAACGATTTCCGCCAGTTTGCGCATGACCGGTGCGGCGTAGACCGTGGTGTCTTTCGATGGGCTGGGCATATCCGGATCAACAGTTCCTGAAAGTGAGAGAAGGGCTGCTCCTGACAAGGTTGGCTGGAGTGTATCCGAAGCCAACCGTTGCAGGACAACGCCGGGCGAAGCGGGCGGGCTTACTTCAGGCTCCCGGCCAGAAACTGCTGGAGGCGTTCTGACTGCGGATTGACCAGCACTTCACGTGGATCCCCGCGCTCCTCGACCAGCCCTTTGTGCAGGAACACCAGTTGATTAGAGACCTCACGGGCGAAGCCCATTTCGTGGGTCACGACCACCATGGTGCGCCCCTCCTGGGCGAGGTCCTGCATGACCCGCAGCACTTCGCCCACCAGTTCGGGATCGAGCGCCGAAGTCGGCTCGTCGAACAGCATCACTTCCGGCTCCATGGCCAGTGCGCGGGCAATTGCTACGCGCTGCTGTTCGCCACCCGACATGTGGGCGGGCCAGGCATCCTTGCGATGCGCCACGCCGACTTTGTTCAAGTAGTGCTCGGCTTTTTCCCGGGCCTCTTTCTTTCCCACGCCCAGTACATGCACCGGGGCTTCCATGACGTTTTCCAGGGCGCTCATGTGCGACCACAGGTTGAAGTGCTGAAACACCATCGACAACCGTGAACGCATGCGTTGCAACTGTCGGGGTTCGGCAGCCTTGAGTCCGCCCAGTTTATTCGCCACCAGTTTCAGCGGTTCGCCATTGAGCACAATGCTGCCGGCGTTGGGTTGTTCCAGCAGGTTGATGCAACGCAGGAAGGTGCTTTTGCCTGACCCGCTGGAGCCAATGATGCTGATCACATCGCCAGCCTGGGCCTGCAGGGACACGCCCTTGAGCACCTGGTGGGCGCCGTAGCTTTTGTGCAGGTCCTGAATTTCAAGTTTGTACATGGTGTGAACTCTCTGGCATCAGTCGCTGAGCAAGCGGCCTTGGCGAATAGGGGTGAAACCGGCGACCTTGGCCAGCCACAGACCGGGTTGGGCAAAGCGCAGGCGTTCGCGGGCATAGAGCACGCCGTCGGTGCAGGCGCGGACGATGCTGTGACGGTCGTTGAGCGGATCATGGACTTCGAAAAGAGGATCGCCGACCTTGACCCGCGCCCCCAGCGGTTGCAGGAAACTGACCACGCCCGGGTGCGGCGCACAGGCGTACTGCGCGCCGGCGAACGGCATCGCCTCGCAACGACTCGACGGCGCTGGCGGCCATTCACCGCTGATCAACCCCTGTTCGGCGAGGTAGCCGAGAATAGCTTGCGCGCTGTCGATGCATTGATCGCGTTCGGTGTCGGCCATGCCGCGCAATTCGATGGTGGTCGCCGCGCACGCCAAGGGAATGTTGGCTTCCGGGAACAGCTCGGTCAGGCGCAGCCACGGCACCGCGCAAGCCTCGTCGAAAGCGCTGCCGCCAGCGTCTTCGGCCAGCAACGTGACCTCGGCACCCAGGCGTGCGGCCAATGAATGCAGGCGTCCCCAGTGTTGCGGCATGGTGTAGAGCAACATCACCGACTCGAAATCGCAGTGCAGGTCGAGCACCACATCGGCGTCACAGGCATGTTGCAGCAACAGGCGACGCAGGCCATCGAGTTCCGAGGCCGGTGGCGGCATGTCGGCGAGGGTGTCGATCAAGGCGCGGCGGATCAGCGCGATGTTGGCGTCGGCGTCATCGCCCAACCGGCCTTTGAGCAACGGCGCCACGGCTTCGGCCAGCTCCGGGAAGTCGCGATTGAAGTTCTTGCCGCTGGCGAACTCGAAGCGACCTTGATGGGTGGCCTGGAACATCTGGGCGATGCCGATCGGGTTGGCCATCGGCACCAGTTCGATCACGCCGTTCAGGCGACCCTGTGCTTCCAGTTCCAGCAGGCGGCGCTTGAGCTCGACGGCCACGCGCATCCCCGGCAGCTCGTCGGCATGCAGGGAGGCCTGGATGTACGCCTTGCGCGGGCCGGCGCCAAACCGGAACACCGACAGTGTCCGTTCGGTGCCCGAAGCGCTCCACGGCAACAGGTATTGAATCTTTTCCATGTCAGCTCCTTAGTGCTTGCGCGGTGCCAGGTAGGCCAGCCAGCGGCGTTCGGCCAGCTTGAACAGGCGCACCAGAATGAATGTCAGGGCGAGGTAGACGAGGCCGGCGGTGATGAACGCTTCGAACGGCATATAGAACCGCGAGCTCACCGTGCGTGCCGCGCCGGTGATATCCACCAGCGTGACGATGGAGGCCAGGCTGGTGGTTTGCAGCATCATCAACACTTCGTTGCTGTACTGCGGCAATGCCCGGCGCAAGGCTGAGGGCAGCAAGATGCGGCGGTACAAGGTCAGGCGGGACATGCCCATTGCCCGGGCGGCTTCGATTTCGCCGTGAGACGTGGACTTCAGGCTGCCCGCCAGCAACTCCGCGCTGTAGGCACTGGTATTGATGGCGAACGCCAGGCAGGCACAGAACGTGGCGCTGGAGAGGTAAGGCCAGAGCACGCTTTGACGTACCGATTCGAACTGCGCCAGGCCGTAATAGATCAGGAACAGTTGCACCAGCATCGGCGTGCCGCGAATCACGTAGGTGTAGAGCCACGCCGGGAAGCTGAGCAGCGGCGAGCGCGACACTCGCATCAGCGCCAGCGGAACCGCCAGGACCAGCCCCAGGCTCAGGGAAATGAGCAGGACTTTGAGGGTCAACAAGGCGCCGTCGAAATACAGCGGCAGGTTTTCCCAGATCAGGTTGTAGTCGAGAATCATCGGCAGGTTCTCCTCACAACTCGGCGGCTTTGATGCCGACCGAATAGTGTTTTTCCAGAGCGCGCAGCACCAGCAGCGACACGCTGGTGAGCATCAGGTACAGCGCCGCCACCGCGATGAAAAACGTGAACGGCTCGTGGGTGGCGTCGGCGGCGTTCTTGGCCTTGAACATCATGTCCTGCAGGCCGATGACCGAAATCAGCGCGGTGGATTTGGTCAGCACCAGCCAGTTGTTGGTGAACCCCGGAATGGCGAAGCGAATCATCTGCGGCACCAGAATCCGCCAGAACACTTGCGTGCCGCGCATGCCATAGGCCGCACCGGCTTCCGCCTGACCTTTGGGGATGGCCATGAAGGCACCGCGAAAGGTTTCCGAGAGATAGGCACCAAAAATGAAGCCCATGGTGCAGACACCAGCGATGAAGGGATTGATGTCGATGTAGCGGGTGTAACCGCACGCCAGGGCGATGCGGTTCACCAGATCCTGGCCGCCATAGAAAATCAGCAGGATCAGCACCAGATCGGGAATGCCGCGAATCAGGGTCGTGTAGCCTTCCCCGAGCATGGCCAGCCATTTGAGCGGCGACAGGCGAAACGCCGCGCCGATCAGGCCCAGGGCAATGGCCAGCGACATGGAGGTCAGGGCCAGGTTGATGGTCAGCCAGGCACCATCGAGAATGCTCGATCCGTAGCCGTGGAGCATGATGAAGTTCCTCAAGCGTGCGCCCGAAAGCGCGCAAGACAAGCCCGAAGGGCGCCCGCAGCGGGCCGGCGCCGGGCGGAGGCGACGGTTTATTCGCCGTAGATATCGAAGGCGAAATACTTGCCCATCACTTGCTGGTATTTGCCGTTGGCACGGATGGCGTCGATCGCCGCGTTCAGGCGCGCTGTGTTGGCGACGTCCCCCTTGCGCACCGCGATCCCGGCACCACGGCCGAAGTATTTCGGGTCGTTGATATCCGGCCCGGTCAGTGCGAAACCTTGTCCGGCCGGTGTCTTGATGAAGCTTTCGTCGGTGTTGACGATGTCGGCGAGGGTAGCGTCCAGGCGACCCGAGGCAAGGTCGAGGAAGGCTTCGTTCTGTGAGCCGTAGCGCACCACGACGACGCCGGCCTTTTCCAGTTGCTCGGTGGCAAACCGGTCATAGGTCGATGAGCGTTGCACGCCGAGTTTCTTGCCCTTGAGGTCCACCAGCGGGTCGTTGATCACGCTGCCGGCCTTCATCGCGAACTTGCCCGGCGTGTGGTAGTACTTTTTGCTGAAGTCGACCGACTTCATCCGGTCTTCGGTGATCGACATCGACGACAGCACGGCGTCGATCTTGCGCACCTTGAGTGACGGAATCATGCCGTCGAACTCCTGAATGACCCACTCGCACTTGACCTTCATCTCTTCGCACAAGGCGTTGCCGATGTCGTAGTCGAACCCGCTGACATTGCCTTCCGGCGTTTTGTAGGAAAAGGGTGGGTAGGCGGCTTCGATACCGATACGCAGGCTGTCTTCATCGGCATGGGCCATGAAGCTGAATGCGCACAGCGCCAGAGCACCTAGAAGTTCTGTCTTGTTCATTTTGTCGACTCCTGGGAGGGCGTTAGGAAAACAGGTGCCCGCCATCCGGGGTGGCGCGCTGGATCATTCCTGTGATCGGCGAGGCTATAAATGACACGAAATAAATCATTCATCAATACAACTGAAAATAAAAATATCAATTCTGGATCGGCGGTCGTTCGGCCATGCCCGTTGAGGATCGGGTACTGCCTATAATGCGAGGCGGTTTTTCATCCACTTCGGGGACACCATGGATCGCTTCCAGGAAATGCAGGTTTTCGCGGCCGTTGCTCAGGAGCAGGGCTTTTCCGCGGCGGCGCGGCGCTTGGGTCTGTCGGCGGCCAGCATCACCCGGGCGGTGGCGGCGCTGGAGCAGCGGATCGGTACGCAATTGCTGATTCGCACCACCCGCAGCGTGCATCTGAGCGAGGCGGGCCAGCGTTACCTGGAAGACTGTCGGAGGATTCTTGCCGAGGTGCAGGAAGCGGAAGACTCCGCCGCCGGCAGCCACACCCAGCCCCGTGGGCAATTGACGGTGACCGCGCCAGTGCTGTTCGGCGAGCTGTTTGTCACACCGGTGATGGCGGGTTATCTGACGCAGTACCCGGACGTTTCCATCAACGCCTTGCTGCTGGATCGCGTGGTGAGCATGGTCGAGGAAGGGGTCGATGTGGCGATCCGCATCGGTGACTTGCCGGACAGCAACCAGCATGCGATCCGGGTCGGTGAGGTGCGCCGGGTGATTTGCGGCTCGCCTGGGTATTTTGCCGTTCACGGTCGGCCAACCCATCCACAGGCGTTGGCGGGCGCGCCGGTGGTGGCGACTTCGGCCATCGGCCAACTGCGCAGTTGGCCATTTCTGGAGGACGGTGAACCCTTGAGCGTCAGGCCCGAGCCTCGGCTGGTGGTCACCGCCAATCAGGCCGCGATTGCGGCCGCTTGCCTGGGGCTTGGATTGACCCGGGTGCTGTCTTATCAGGTTGCCGGCAAGATCGCCTCCGGTGAGCTGGAAATCGTTCTCGCCGAGTACGAGTTGCCGCCGCTGCCAATCCACGTGGTGTATCAGGGCGGGCGCAAGGCGCCGGCCCGGGTGCGCAGTTTTGTCGATTACACCGTGAACGCCTTGCGTGAGCATCCGGCCCTGAAAAACGCAGCGTTATTTCATCCAGAGAAATAATGGATTGCGTTTGCTGGTGATTCTGTTGTTTTCGCGATAGGTGGAAGATGACTGCCACGGCCGCCGACCCTCCTGAGCGGCACCTAAGCCCTGCGGAGTCGACCATGCAAGCGATCAAACTCTACAACTTCCCGCGTTCCGGCCACGCCCACCGGGTCGAGCTGATGCTGTCCCTGTTGCAACTGCCGACCGAACTGATCTTCGTCGATCTGGCCAAGGGCGAGCACAAACAACCCGACTACCTGGCGATCAACAGCTTCGGGCAAGTGCCGGCCATTGATGACAACGGCGTGGTGCTGGCCGACTCCAATGCGATTCTGGTGTATCTGGCGCAGAAGTACGGCAACGGTCGTTGGCTGCCGAGCGACCCGGTCGGCGCGGCGCGCGTCCAGCGTTGGCTGTCGGCAGCGGCCGGACCGATTGCCTTTGGTCCGGCGGCGGCGCGGCTGGTTACGGTGTTCGGGGCGAAACTCAACGCCGATGAAGCGATCACCCGTGCGCACAACCTGCTGAAGGTGATGGATCTGGAACTGGGCAAGACCCCGTATCTGGTCGGAAACGAGCCGACCATCGCCGACGTCTCGGCCTACAGCTACATCGCCCATGCGCCGGAAGGCAATGTGTCGCTGGACGACTATGCCAACGTGCGCGCCTGGCTGGCGCGGGTTGAAGCATTGCCCGGTTTCATCGGCATGCCACGTACCGTCGCCGGTCTGCAAACCAGCGCCTGAGGTTCACCATCCAGACTGCGCCGCTGGCGTGGGGGAGAGGTCGTCATGGAACGTTCACCCTGGCACGCCGGCGAGCGACAACTGCAAGCGCAGGTCGGCGTTGCCGAGCGCATGGAGGAATTCGGTCGTAAGGTGATTCGCACCTGGATGCCGGATCAGCACCGTCAGTTCTATCAGCAATTACCCTTCATGTTGTACGGCGCGGTGGATGCCGATGGCCGTCCCTGGGCCAGTGTGCTGGAGGGCGAGCCGGGTTTCGCTCATTCTCCCGAGCCAACGCAATTGCACTTCGACAGTCTGCCCGCCGCCGATGATCCGGCGCAGTTACAGGCTGGCGCGGCGATCGGCCTGCTCGGCATCGAGCTGCACACCCGTCGGCGCAATCGCCTCAACGGCCACATCGGCAACCTTGGGGCTACGGGTTTCGATTTGACGGTCGATCAGTCCTTCGGCAACTGCCCGCAGTACATTCAGTTGCGCCAGTTCCAGCGAGTGCCGCTGGCAGACCCGCAAACCCGGCGTGCCGAGCATTTCGATGGGCTCGATGACGCGGCGGTCGCGCTGATCGAAACGGCCGACACCTTCTTCGTCGCCAGTTATGTCGATGTCGACGGCGAGCGTTCGGTGGATGTTTCGCACCGTGGCGGCCAGGCCGGTTTCGTGCGGGTGGAAGGCAATCGCCTGACCATCCCGGATTTTGCCGGCAACCTGCACTTCAACACTCTCGGCAACCTGCTGCTCAATCCCCGGGCTGGCTTGCTGTTCATCGACTTTTCCACAGGTGATCTGTTGCAGCTCAGCGGCCGTACCGAGGTCATTCTCGACGGGCCGCAGATCGCAGCCTTCCAGGGCGCCGAGCGGTTGTGGACGTTCGATGTGGAAAAAGCGGTGCGGCGTCCGGGCGCGTTGGCCCTGCGCTGGCGCTTCGACGGCATGTCGCCGACCAGTCTGCTGACCGGCACCTGGGCCCAGGCCGAAGCACGTTTGCAGGCCCAGGCTCTGGGTGACAGCTGGCGGCCGCTGCGGGTGGCGCGGATTGAAGCGCAGAGCCAGCACATCCGTTCGTTCTACCTCGAACCCGTGGATGGGGCCGGCTTGCCGGTGTTTCAGGCCGGGCAACATCTGCCGCTGCGCTTCAATCTCGATGGCGAGGTGTTCATTCGCACTTACAGTCTGTCGGGTGCGCCGTCGGATGATTTCTTCCGGATCAGCGTAAAGCGTGAAGGGCGGATATCGACGCATCTGCACGATCAGGTGCGCGTCGGTGATGTGCTGGAGGCGCGCTCGCCCCAAGGGCATTTCACCGTGGCGCCGCTGGAGCGTCGGCCCTTGGTGCTGCTGGCGGCCGGGGTCGGGATCACGCCGTTGCTGTCGATGCTGCGTGAGGTGGTGTATCAGGGCCTGCGCACCCGGCGGATTCGTCCGACCTGGCTGATCCAGAGTTCTCGCAGTCTTGCCGACCAACCGTTTCGCGCGGAGCTGGACCGCTTGTTGGAGGACGCCGGCGATGCGGTGCGGGTGTTGCGCCTGCTCAGCCAGCCGGAGCCCGATCTGGTGGAAGGCGAGGATTACGACCTGCACGGGCGCATCGACGGCTCATTGCTGAGGAACCTGCTGGACGTCGAGGACTTCGATCAGATCGACTTTGTGCTTTGCGGCCCCGGCGGCTTTACCCAAGGCCTTTACGACAGCCTGCGTGAACTGGACGTGCGTGACGACCAGATCCACGCCGAAACCTTTGGCCCCTCGACCCTCAAGCGGCAGGCCGATCCGGACGCCATCGTGATCGAACAATTGCCGGCTGCCACCACCTCGGTGCCGGTGGTCTTCGAGCGTTCGGCCAAGGAAGCGCGGTGGCAGCCCGATGGCGGCAGTCTGCTGGAGCTGGCGGAAAGTCGTGGCTTGCGTCCCGAGTTCAGCTGTCGCGGAGGTTCATGTGGTACCTGCAAGACGCGGCTGATCAGCGGTGCGGTGAATTATCCACAACCTCCGGCCGAAGTGCCGGAGGAAGGACAAGTGCTGATCTGTTGTGCAGTGCCGGCGCAAAGTGCCCAGCCGCTGGTGCTGGATCTGTAGAGGATCAGGCGTAGGACAGCGCCTTTTCCTCCAGCAATTCCTGATACAGCGCTGTCCACTTGCGACCCATTTCGTCGGCTGTGAATAACTGTCGGTAACGGGCTTCAGCCTTGACGCCCATTTCAGCGGCTCGGGTCGGGTTTTCCCACAGGGTGCGCATCGCTTCGCGAAACGCCTGTGGATGACTTGGCGGCACGACCAGCCCGGTTTCGTTGTGGATATTGATGTAACTGGTGCCGGTGCCGATCTCGCTGGAGATCATCGGCTTGCCGTACATCGCGCCTTCCAGCAGCGAAATGCCGAACGCTTCCGAGCGCAGATGCGACGGGAAGACAATGGCGTAGCTCAATTGCAGCAGGGCGACCTTGTCTTCATCGCTCAGGCGTCCGAGGAAGTGGATATTGCGCAGCCCCAGCGCAGCGGCCTGGGCGTGCAGTTCCTGCTCCAGCGGGCCGGCACCGACGATCACCACCGGGTAGTCCACGTCTTTCAAGGCTTCGAGCAGGATGTGCAGGCCCTTGTAGTAGCGCATCACCCCGACGAACAGGAAAAACTTATCCCCAAGCTGCAGGCGCCAGCGGTTCATGCGCTCGACGTCGGGTTGTGGATAACCGGCCTTGTTCAAGCCGTAGGGGATGACGCGGGTCTTGTCCTGGAACTGCTGCAACACATCGCTGGTGTGCAGGTAGTTCGGCGAGGCCGCGACAATCCGGTCGGCGCTGGCGAGGAAACGGTTCATCAGCGGCCGGTAGAGTTTGAGCAGGTTCTTCTGGCGAATGATGTCCGAGTGGTAGGTCACCACACTCGGTTTGTTCACACCGCTGGCGAAATGCACCAGGTCCATGAACGGCCACGGGAAGTGATAGTTGATCACGTCGGCTTCGGCGGCCAGTTCGCGAAACTGTTTGAACACGCTCCAGGAAAACCCGGTGGAAGCGAACTGGATATCGAGCCTGGCCCGATGCACTTCGTGTTGGCCCAGTTGCAGCACCGCCGGTTCGGGATTGGCGCTGAGGGTCAGCACCTGGCCTTCGATACCATGCTGGGCGCCGCTTTCGCAGAGCTGGAAGATCACTTGCTCGATGCCGCCGACCGAGTCAGGCAGGTACGTCTTGAAAAAATGAAGAACTCGCATTCAACCTCCCAAAGCCTGGCGGTAGGCGCCGGCCGTGGCCTGCGCGCAACGCTTCCAGGAAAAAAGCCGTGCCTGCTGCAATCCGGCTTCTCGGCATGCCTGCCAATGCACTTGATCGTCGATCAGGTGGCTCAGCGCATCGCGCAAGCCTTCTGCATCGTCAGCTTCAATATAGTTGCCGGCGGCACCCGCGACTTCCGGCATCGCCGAAGAGCGGGTGACCACCACGGGCGTGCCACTGGCCATCGCTTCCAGCACCGGCAGGCCAAAACCTTCGTACAACGAAGGAAAAACCAGCGCCCGGGCACCCGCCAGCAATTGCGCCACCTGCTCATCCGGCAAGTAGCCGAGCAGGCACACATGACCGCTGGCCAAGGCCTGACGCAATTCGTCACTGAACTGCTCACGCTGCCAGCCGGCCATGCCGACGATCAACAGCGGGAAGCGTTGGCGCACGGTTTCGGGCAATAGCGCGTGGGCACGCAGGGCCAGGCCCAGGTTCTTGCGCGGCTCCAGGGTGCCGACACACAGGAAATACTCCCGCGCCTCCACGGCATGCGCCTTGAGCACCGCGTCGATGGCTTGCGGCTCGCGCGGATGAAAGCGCTCGGCGACACCCAGGGGCGCCACCACGAAGCGTTCGGCGGGCAGTCCGAAATAGTCTTGGGCTTCGTCGGCGATGGCTTGCGAGTCGGTCAGAATCACCCGCGCCTGCCGGATGCCGTCGGCCAGCCGCCGCTCGATTTCCTTTAGTCGTGCCTGCGGCTGGGTGTCCGGGAAATGCAGGTGCGTCAGGTCGTGCAGGGTGATCACGGTCGGGCCGTCGAAGGCCAGCGGCCACAGGCTCGGTTCGTGGTAAAGGTCGATGTCGGGCGTGCGGCCCTGATCGAAGCGTTTCTGCTCCAGCCAGCGGCGGGCCTGATAGGCGCCGGGGATCTTGCGCAGCATTGGGGTCAGGCGCGAGTAACCGGGCATTGCCGCTTCCGGCAACTGCGAACTCCAGCCCCAGCCGTGGAACAGCGCCACGTCGATATCGGTCTCGGTGTGCAGGGCGTTCACCAGTTCGGCGACGTAGTGGCCGATTCCGGTGCGCGGTGCCTGGAGAATCCGCGCGTTAAGGGCTATGCGCATGGGACCTCGCTTGCGCCGCGGGCGCATGCAGCACGTGGCGTGCGGTGCGTTCGGCCAGTTGCTGACTGGCTTCGCGCCAGCCGATCCATTGCCAGTCGGCCACATTGCGGGCAGCGGGGAATTGGCCGCTGCGCTCGAAGGCGATCACCAGGTCGGCGAGGCATTGCGGGTCCTGCAAATCGAAATAGGCCATGAACTCGCCGCCGATCTCACGGAACACCGCGATATCGCTGCCCATCGCCGGCAATCCGCGCTGCATGGCTTCCACCAGCGGCAGGCCGAAGCCTTCGACGAACGACGGGAACACCAATGCGCTGGAATGGGCATACGCGTGTTCCAGGCTGGTGTCGCTCAGGTCGTTGAACATGAACAGGCGCCGGTTCAGTTCGCCGTGGTTGCGCACCCGGGCGAGCAGGGCGTCGCACTTCCAGCCGATGCGTCCGGCGATGCACAGCCGAGCATTCGAACCGGCCGCCCAGGCACGTTCGAAAGCATCCAGCAGATAGTCGTGGTTCTTGCGCGGCTCGATGGTGCTGACCATCAGGAACATCGGCTCCGGTGTGGCGAACAGACGTTCCAGGCGCGGCTCGACGGCGGCCTCGACGCTCTGCAGATCCAGCTCCGACCCGAGGTGGAAATAGTCGAACCAGCGTTTTTCGACCTGTGCCGAACCGAGGCGGCGCTGCACTTCCTCATGAACCTGATCGCGCACCGTGGCGGAAATCGCCAGGTAGCCATCGGCGGTGCGGGTAATCCAGTCGAACCATTCGCTGAAAACCTGCACCAGCCGCGTGTCGTAAAACTGCGGGTGGGTCAGGGGAATCAGATCGTAGATCACCGCAACGATGCCCACGCCTTCGCGTTTGAGCCGTTCGGCATGCAGGAAAAAGTCCGAGTGCCAGGACGAATCCAGCAACACCAGGTGATCGCCCGGCCGGTGTTGCAAAGGCTCGCAGCGCTGGGGCAACTGAAAGCGGTTGACCTGCTCGACCAGCCGCAACGGAATGCCGAACAGGCCGAACGACGCCAGGCGATAGCTGACGTATAGCGCACGTCGTGTCAGTTGGGTCCGGCAACGACTGTCGAGGCGCTGATGCAGTTGCCAGAAACGATGGGCCAGCCGCTCCAGGCGCTCGCCAAACGTGACGACGGCGTTGAGCAGCGGCGAATCCAGTGGCGCCAGACGTGTCACGCGGTACAGCTTGCCCTTGAGCAAGACAACCGGCACGCACTCGACACCTTCGGCGCTCGGCGGCAATTGCTTGATGACGTTGCGCACCACCCGCTGAATCCCAGAATTGATTTTCGGGTGCCGGAACACGTGGGTGCATTCGACCAGCAGCCGGGTCATGGCGCGCGCTCTGTCAGAGCAGCACCGGCATTGCGGGTTATCGAGGCCTTGGCGTTGAGCCACGAGCCACCGACAAAATCCTCCTGGCGGCCGTTGATCACATGAAACACCAAGCCATAGTCGCGCCACTCGAAGTTTCGATCCAGATGGGAGTCCAGGCGCGAAAGACTCAGCGATACCGAGTAATTGCCCTTACCCAGTCCCATCACGAAGGCAAAGCGATAGGTGAAGCGCTCTCCGGCGTGCAGGTCCGTCAGTGCCTTGTCGAGGCGATGGGTATTGATGCCATACATCATCATGCCCAGGCGATCCTTGATCAGGAAGCCGAGCACCAGTCGTTCAATGTCGCTGCGTACTTCGACCTGCACTTCCAGCACCACCGGCTGACCGACCTCGACAGCATCGATGGAACGCTCCTGTTCATCCAGCAGGCGCACCCCGAGAATGACGGCCTCACCGGTGCCGGACACGGTCCGCACTTCGCCGCCGGTGAGTTTTTCCTGACGCACGACCTGGCCTTCGCGTTCGGCCATCACGGCGTTGTAATAATCGAGTACCACTTCCGGTTTGTCGTACATGGCCATGTGGCCGTCCTTGAGCAGGATGGCCGAGTCGCAGATCGACTGGATCGCAAAGCGGTCGTGGGACACGATCAGCAATGTGGTGCCCGCCTTGCGGAAGCTGCGAATGCGGTCGAAGCTCTTGTGCTGGAAGTAGGAGTCACCCACCGACAGGGCTTCGTCGACGATCAGGATATCCGGTCGCCGTGCGGTGGCGACGCTGAAGGCCAGGCGCATCTGCATGCCGCTGGAATAGGTGCGGACGGGATGGTCGATGGCCTCGCCGATTTCTGCGAAATGTTCGATGTCGGGCATCAACGCTTCGATTTCGTCGACCTGCATGCCCAGCAGCTGCCCGGCCATGATCGCATTCTGGCGGCCGGTAAAGTCCGGGTGAAACCCCATGCCCAACTCCAGCAATGCGGCGACGCGACCTTCAGTCTCGATCTTGCCGCAGGTGGGTTGGGTGGTGCCGGTGATCATCTTCAGCAACGTGCTTTTACCCGCACCGTTGGCGCCGACGATGCCCACCGCCTCACCGGGGGCGATTTCGAAAGCGACATCCTGCAACACCCAATGCTGGCTGTGGCGCAGGGGGGAAAACGGGATCAGCCATTCCGCCAGGCGACTCCAGCGTGTCGGATACTGTTTGTAAGCCTTGCCCAGGCCGGTTACGCGGATATGCCCCATCAGAGTTCATCCACCATTTCACCGACGCGCCTGCGAAACAGGCGCAGGCCGATCAGGCACATCACCAGCGCGGCAATGAACACCGGCAGCAGGGAGTTCCAGACGGGCCACTGCCCGTACAGGAACAGGTTCTGATAGCTGCCGATCAGGTTGGTCAACGGGTTGAGTTGCAGCAGGCGCTGGACCCACTCCGGGAGGATGCTCATCGGGTACACGATCGGCGTCAGCCAGAACCAGAACTGCAGGCAGATGGCGAAGAGCTGGCCGACATCGCGAAAGAACACGTTCAATACGCCGAGAACCATGCCCAGCCCTGCGCAGAACATCATCTGCAGCGCAATCAGGGGGATCAGCGCCAGCAGTGCCATGCCCGGCCAGCGCCCGGTGATCAGCAGAAACCCGAGGAACAGGCCGATGATGATGGCAAAGTTGATCGCCGCGTTGCAGAGCACAATCACCGGCAGGCAGATTCTGGGGAAGCTGATTTTCTTCAGCAGGTTGGCGTTGTCCAGAAACATATTCTGGCTTCGCAGGGTGATTTCGGAAAACAGCCCCCATGCCAGCAGACCGGCGCAGAGGTAAATGCTGTAGGCCATGCTGTCATCCACGCCCGGCAAGCGAGCGCGCATGATGTGGGAAAAGATCACGGTGTAAACGATGATCATCGACAGCGGATTGAACACGGGCCACAAGGCCCCCAGCAGTGAATTGCGATACCGCGATTGAAACTCTCGCTGCACGCTGCCGAGAATGAACCCTCGATAGTCATGCAGCGAGCGGTACAGGGAAAACAGCATTTAAACCGTCCTGCCGTATTGGTCTTCGAAGCGGACGATGTCGTCCTCTCCCAGGTATTCGCCACTTTGCACTTCGATGATCACCAGGTCGATCACGCCCGGGTTTTCCAGACGATGCTTGTGCCCGGCGGCGATGAACGTCGATTCGTTCTTGGCCACCAGCGTCGTGCCACTGCCGTTGTTGGTGACCTTGGCCATGCCTTCGACCACCACCCAGTGTTCGTTGCGGTGATGGTGCATCTGCAACGACAACTTGCCGCCAGGCTTGACCACGATGCGCTTGATCTTGAAGCGCGGGCCCTCCTCGAGCACGGTGTAGGTGCCCCACGGACGGCTGACCGTGCGATGCAGGCGATAGGCTTCGTGGGACTTGTCCTTGAGCTGTTTGGCCACCCGCCGTACATCCTGCGCACGGTCGGCGTGGGCCACCAGCACGGCGTCGGCGGTGTCGATGACGATCAGGTCTTCCACACCCACGGCGGCCACCAACCGGCCTTCGCTTTGAACGAAATTGTTGCGGCTGTCGATGAAGATCGCTTCGCCGCTGGCGCGGTTGTTGTCGGCGTCGGCCGGCACCAGCGCCGCGACGGCGCCCCAGGAACCGATATCGCTCCAGTCGAAACTGGCGGGTACGACCACGACTTTTTCCGAGCGCTCCATCAACGCGTAGTCGATGGAGATGTCAGTGATCTCGGCGAACAGCGCCGGTGACAGTTCCTGTTGCAGGTAACCGGTGGTCTCCAGCGGCTCGCTTGCCGCCATGCAGGTGCGGGTCTGTTCGAGCAGTTCCGGAGCGTGCAGTTGCAGTTCGGCGATCAGCGTTGCAATGGAGAAACAGAACATCCCCGAGTTCCACAGGAAATTGCCGCTTTCCAGGTAGTGGGTGGCGGTTTGCAGGTCGGGTTTCTCCACGAAACGCTGCACTTTGGCCGCGCCCCTGGCATCCAGCGGCGCACCGGTCTCGATGTAGCCGAAGCCGGTTTCCGGGGCGGTCGGCACCACGCCGAAGGTCACCAGATAACCGTCCTTCGCCAGATTGACCGCGTGTTCGACCGCACTCTTGAGCGCGTCTTCGTTGACGATCAAGTGGTCGGCGGGCATCACCACCATGATCGCCTCGTCGCCGTGCAGGGCTTGCAGTGCCAGCGCCGCAGCCGCGATGGCCGGGGCGGTGTTGCGCCCGGTGGGCTCAAGCAAAAAGTGCCCGCGATGCCGGGACAGGCGCGCGGCCTGATAGTGATCCTTGCTCTGGAAGTAGTACTCGCGGTTGGTCACCGTGACGATGTCGCCCCAGCCGTCCAGCAGACCGGCGGCACGCCGATAGGTCTTGCCCAGCAGCGACTGGCCGTCGGGCAGGGTCATGAACGGTTTCGGGTGGCCCTCGCGGGACACCGGCCACAAACGGGTACCGGCACCGCCGGACAGAATCACGGGGATCAGCATGGCCTACTCCTTGGCGACGCGTTTCATGTCCGCATCCATCATCATGCGGATCAGGGTGTCGAGGTCGGTTTTCGGTTTCCAGCCCAGCACGCGCTGGGCCTTGGCCGGATTGCCGAGCAGCACTTCGACTTCGGCCGGGCGGAAGAACGCCGGGTCGATCTTCACGTAGTCGCGGTAGTTGAGACCCACGTGATCGAAGGCAATGTGGCACATCTCGCGCACGGTGGTGGTCACCCCGGTGGCGACCACGAAGTCGTCAGGCTTGTCCTGTTGCAGCATCAGCCACATGGCCTCGACGTAATCGCCGGCAAACCCCCAGTCACGCTTGGCGTCGATGTTGCCCAGGGCCAGTTCCTGCTGTTTGCCCTGCTTGATCCGGGCGGCCGCGTCGGTGACCTTGCGGGTCACGAATTCGATGCCGCGCAGTGGCGATTCATGGTTGAACAGGATGCCGCTGCTGGCGTGCAGGTTGAAACTTTCACGGTAGTTGACGGTGATCCAGTGGCCATAGAGTTTGGCCACGCCGTACGGGCTGCGCGGGTAGAACGGGGTGTTCTCGTCCTGTTGCTCGGCCTGGATCAGACCGAACATTTCGCTGGTGGACGCCTGGTAGAAGCGCGTGTGCGGGCTGAACTGGCGGATGGCTTCAAGCAGGTGAGTCACGCCCAGGCCATCGACGATGCCGGTGGTCACCGGTTGATCCCAGGACGCAGCGACGAAGCTTTGTGCGGCGAGGTTATAGACCTCGTCCGGCGCCGACTTGATGACCGCGCGCTGCACCGAGCAGGCGTCGGCCATGTCGCCGTCCAGGTACACGATGTCGGCTTCAACGCCCATTTCCCGCAGGCGCCAGCGCGAGTCGCTGCTGCGCCGCGCCACCAGGCCGTGAACCTTGTAACCCTTGTCGAGCAGCAGTCTGGCCAGATACGCGCCGTCCTGGCCGGTGATCCCTGTGATCAATGCACTTTTTGTCATTCTTGTCGTACTCGCTTCTCCCAGTCGGACAGGATCGCCCGCAGGGATTGTTGTATAGAGATTTGCGGCGTCCATCCTGTGGTCCGAGCGAGCCGTTGATGGCTGCCGCAGACACGACGCTGATCCGCGCGGCGCATGCGCGCGGGGTCCTGAACCAGTTGCAGCTCGACCTCGGCCAGGTCGCCCATCTGCTCGATGAGGCTGCGGATGCTTTGCTCATGGCCCGAACAAATGTTGTAGACCTGTCCCGGCGTGCCTTTTTCCAGCAGCGCGAAATAGGCCGAAACCACGTCGTCGACGTCGAGGAAGTCCCGGGTGACATCGATGTCGCCAACTTCCAGTTGCGGCGCTTGCAGCCCCTGCTTGATGCGGTTGATCTGCCGCGCGGCGCTGGCGATGACGAAGCTGTCTTTCTGCCCGGTGCCGATGTGGTTGAACGGACGCGCCACCAGCACTGGCCAGCCTTCGCTCAGGCCCCATTGCAGGCTGAGGAATTCGGCGGACAGTTTGCTCACTGCGTAGGGATTGCGCGGGCAGGGCGGCTGTTGCTCGGTGATCGGCAGTGCGGATTCGTCGACCTGACCGTACACGTCGCCGGAACTGACATACAGAAACGGGCCCTTGAAGCCTCTGGCCTTGAGCGCCTGCAACAGGTTCAGGGTGCCGAGCAGATTGATGTCGAAGGTGCGGGCCGGATCGCGGAACGCTTCGGGGACGAATGTCTGACCGGCCAGGTGAATCACGGCGTCAGGCAATTGCGGCCAGAGGTCGATGAGGCTTTGCGGGTCCGTCAGGTCGAAGGGTGAAGCGGCAGGCAGCAGTTCCCACACCGAGTCATCGAGCATCAGGCGCGACTGGATATGTTGTCCCACGAACCCACTGAGGCCCGTGATGAACAGACGTTTTTTCAAACAGCGACCCCTTGGTCTTTAACTTTCACCTCTTCCCACAGGCTTTGAGGGGATGTCTGTCAGACCGGGAGAAAATTCCGGTCGCAAGACGGGTGAAGTCGTTGTTGTAGTTGTTTGGTTGCCAATCTGTGCCAATTGCTCGGCAATTTCAACCGACCAAACCGTGACCGGTCAGTTCTCGTCAGCGTAGCCCGGTTTTTCTCGCCGGGCGGTTCACGAATCCTGAACGGATGTGTTTAGAATGCCCCTCGTCGCGGTTTCCCGAGCGTTGCCCAAGTGGTTGCGCAATACGGTGAAACTGACCACTAAAACAAGAACGACGACGTGCTTCGGACACAGGACGACTGTCGGCCATGCCGACCCGATCCGATGCCTGGCCGTCATAGCGTGAGGCTGCCGGGATGGCGGTCGCACCGTGGGATGCCATGAATTTCATTCTCTACTCGGACGTCAACGACCGCTCCATCAGCCAGAGTCTCGGGCGTCCCGAATACAGCTATTACTTCGTGCTCAAGGCCTATCGCCCGGTGCTCGAAAGTCTGGGGCGGGTGCATGTGGTGTCCGCCCGCGACGAAGTCGATCCACTGTATCGACAACTGCTCGCCTCCGGCGAAAGCAGTGTGTTTCTGTCCTTCACCCCGCCGCAAAATACCCCGACCGATCTGGAATGCCCGACGATCTGCGTGATTGCATGGGAGTTCGATTCCATCCCCGATGAGTCGTGGGATGGCGATCAACGTCAGGACTGGACGCAGATGCTTGCCCGACAGGGACGGGTCATCACGCTGTCGAGCCACACTGCCCGGGCGATTCGCCGTGCGATGGGCGAAGACTTTCCGGTCCTGGTATTGCCGACTCCGCTGTGGGAAAACTTCGCGGCCATCCGTGAGCAACCTGTCAGCGCGCCGATCAATCCCGGGGCGACCCTGGCGATCAAGGGCTGCATTTTCGACAGCCGCACGCTGGGACTCTCTGCCGATGACCTGCTGCCCAAACCGCTGACCGCCGAGCAACTGGCGGACATCGAGGCGCGCCGCCCGCCACCGCTGACACTCAAGCGTCGACTGGTCATTGCCCGTCATTACCTGCGTCAGTGGGCGTTGAACCCGAGTGATCAACTCGAGCCCATGGCCCGTGTGAAATACCTGCATCACGGCTACTGGGAAGGCTTTCGCGATCTGTTCTCGGACAAGGCCCATGCCTGGCTCGAACGACGCCTGCCGAACATTGCCGGCCCCCATGAAGTGGCGGTGGACGAACCACCACCGCTGGACCTGCCGGAGACCTCGGGGGTGGTCGAAACCACGGTCGATGGCGTGATCTACGTGACCGTGTTCAACCCCAAGGATGGCCGCAAGAACTGGCATCACTTGATCACGGCGTTCTGCTGGGCCTTTCGCGAAACGTCTGACGCAACGCTGGTGCTGAAGATCACCCAGAACGATCTGGCGTCCTATTACAGCGAACTGATGACCTTGCTCGCGCAACTGACGCCGTTCGCCTGCCGGGTGCTGGTGCTGCACGGCTATCTGGACGATCCGCAGTATGCGCGGCTTTACCAGGCTGCCAGTTTTTACGTCAATGCTTCGCGCTGCGAAGGCCTGTGCCTGCCGCTGATGGAGTTCATGTCCAGCGGTAAACCGGTGATCGCTCCGGATCACACGGCGATGGAAGACTACATCGACGATTCGGTGGCCTTTGTCGTCAAGTCCAGCGAAGAGCTGACGATCTGGCCGCAGGACACCCGCATCATCTACCGCACCCTGCGTCACCGACCGGACTGGGGCTCGCTCAAAAGTGCCTACGAAAACAGTTACCGGATGGCCAAGGCGCAACCGCAGGACTATCGCCGAATGTCGGTCGCCGCCGTCGAGCGCATGCACGACTACTGCGCCTTCGCCCCGGTGCAGCAGCGCCTGGCGGACTTCTTCGGCCTTGAGCCAGCGGCCGCCGATGCCGCCCCCGTGACGGACAACGCCTCATGCTGATCATCATTCATTCGGAAACCAACCAGCACACCATCGCGCAGAATCTTGGCCGTTCCGAGTACAGCTATTACTTCGTGCTCAAGGAATACCGGCCGGTGCTCGAGCGTCTCGGGCGGGTGGTGGAAGTGACGGACCCGGCCCGCGAAGTCGATGCGCTGTACCTGGAATGCCTGGCCCGTGGCGAGCCGTGCGTGTTCCTGTCGTTCTCGCCGCCCCATCGCACGCCGATTCATCTGGCTTGCCCGACGTTGCCGGTGTTCGCCTGGGAGTTCAGCACTATCCCCAATGAGCCTTTCGACGGCGAGCCACGCAATGACTGGCGCACGGTGTTGCGCGCCTGCGGGGCGGCGATCACCCATTCCAGTTACACGGTCGACGCGGTGCGCGAGGCCATGGGCGGCGATTACCCGATTGTCGCGGTGCCGGCGCCGGTGTGGGACCGCTTTGCCGCCCGGGGCGCCCAACTGCAAGGCCAGCCCTCGACGGGGCCGGTGCGCCTGAAGATCAAGGGATTGGTGGCCGACAGTCGCCAACTCAATCTCGACGCCTTCGGCCCGAAGCATCTGCGTCGTGGCAAGGGCATCGATTTCGAGGCGCCGGTTCGCGAGCAAGAGTTGTTGCTGGATGGCGTGGTGTACACCTCGGTGTTCAACCCCGGCGACGGACGCAAGAACTGGGAAGACATGCTCAGTGCGTTCTGCGTGACATTCCGTGAGGTCGAGGACGCAACGCTGGTGCTCAAACTCACCCACCACGATGCCGAAGAGGCCCTCAGCGACATCCTTCATCACCTGTACAAAAACCGCTCCTACCGCTGCCGCATCGTGCTGATCTACGGCTACCTCGCGGACGCGGACTACGAGCGACTGGTGCAGGCGACCCGTTACGTGGTGAACACGTCCTACGGCGAGGGCCAGTGCCTGCCGCTGATGGAGTTCATGTCCTGCGGCAAACCAGCGGTGGCGCCACGCACCACGGCGATGATCGATTACCTGAGCGAGGACAATGCGTTCCTGGTCGAGTCCACCGATGAACTCACCGCGTGGCCCCACGATCCGCGCAAGGCGTTCCGCACGCTGCGTTACGTGACCAACTGGGCGTCGGTCTGCGTCGCTTACCGCGACAGTTACGACGTGGCGAAAAACCAGCCACAACGTTATGCACAAATGTCGTCTCAAGCCGTGCTGAGCCTGCAAGGATTCTGCAGCCAGGCTGTGGCCGAGCAGCGCCTGCAGGACTTTCTGGCGCAGCTGTTCGAGCATCGTGCGATGACAACCGTTGAGGTCTCCGGCTCATGATCCGCGTGCTGACTCGAAGCCTGCGACCTCGTCCGGTGATCATCGCCCGCCAACCGCTGCAAACCCTTTCGCCCAACGTCGACCCTTTTTCTGGAGCCAACCCATGCTGAGACTTTTGAAGAAACTCACGGCATCGACGCCTGCACAGCCTGCCGCGCCGGTGGTCGAGGACGTCGACACGTTCCAGCTCGGCTTGCGCGATGCCATGCTCAGCGGCTGGTTCAACCATGACACCGGCGAGCTGTACAAAGGCTTCACGGTAGGCCCCGAGGACACACTGGTCGACGTCGGTTGCGGCGACGGCGGCAACATGCAGTTCTGCGGGATGCGCGGGGCGCGGATCATCGTCGCCGACATCGATGCAGCCAAGATCGAAGCCGCCCGCCAGCGGCTCAGCGAAACCTCGGCCCGCAGCGTCGAATACCACGTCACCGACGGCAATCCGCTGCCGATCGCCGACAACACCGCGACCCGCGTGGTTTCCACTGAGGTGCTTGAACATGTCGACGATCCGGCACAGTTCCTCGCCGAACTGGTGCGGATTGGCCAGCCGGGCGCCCTGTATCTGCTGAGCGTGCCGCACCCCAGTTCCGAAGATGTGCAAAAAGGCATCGCCATACCGGAGTACTTCGAAAAGCCCAACCACATTCGCATCATCAGCGAGGAGCAGTTCAAGGCCATGGTCAGCGAAGCGGGCCTGGAGATCGTCAGCCACAGCCAGTACGGTTTCTATCGGTCACTGTGGATGTTGCTGTTCTGGGAAGCCAACGTGGACCTGGGCAGCCCCGATCATCCGTTGCTCAATCAATGGACCAAGACCTGGGAGGCCGTGCTCAATTCGCCGCGTGGCACGCAGATCAAACATGCGCTGGACAGCGTCATGGCGAAAAGTCAGGTCATCATCGCCCGTAAACCGTAGCGCGTTTTTTCCGGGAGCGGCCGCGCTCCCGTCGGTTTTGTGTAACCTTGCAGCCTTGTGTTGCCAGGGATTTGCACGTCATGCGGTTTCTTTTCGGGCTGTCGGCATTGCTTGCCACAGCCCTGCTGCTGTCTGCCTGCGAGCGTCAGGAAGCAGCGCCTCTCGATCAACAACTCTACGTCTGGCAACGCCAGTGGACGTCGGGCCATGAGGCGGCGCTCAAGGGCAGCCGCACTGATTTCTCGACCTTGCGGGTATTGGCGTTGCAGGCTTTCCCACAAGCAGGCTGGAGCCGGGCGCGGATCGATCCGCAATTGCTGAAGAGCGATGGCCGGCCGCTGATCGCGGTGATTCGCCTCGATGGCCAGCTCAAGGCACTGGATCAGGATCAGGTCACGGCGCAGATCCTTCAGGTGATCGATGACTGGCAAACCCAGGGACTCACGCTGGCCGGGGTCGAGATCGATCACGATGCCGGCAATGCGCGGCTGCCCGCGTACGCTGACTTCCTCCTTCATCTGCGCGCAGCGTTGCCGTCATCACTGCCCTTGAGCATCACCGCATTACCGGCCTGGCTCGACAGCCCGCAACTGCCGACGCTGCTGGCAACAGTCGACAGCAGCGTGCTGCAGGTGCATGCGGTCAGCGATCCGCGACGCGGTCTGTTCGACCCTGAGCAGGCGCGCGACTGGGCGAAGCGCTGGGGGCGGATCAGCGACAAACCGTTCTACCTGGCCCTGCCGGCTTACGGTGTAGCGTTGTTGCCGGACAGCGGTGGCGCGCCGGTGGTGGAAAGCGAAGTGACGCTGGAGCGAGGTGGCGAGCGCCGCGAATTGCTGGCCGATCCACAGCAACTAAGCCGACTCGCCAAAGCACTGCGCGAGGATCGACCGGCGCACCTGGCCGGGCTGATCTGGTTCCGCCTGCCGCTGGCCAATGACCGCCGGGCGTGGAGTCTGACCACGTTGCGTGCGGTGGCCCGAGGCGATGCGCTGTCCAGCAAACTCGACTTGAGCTTCAAGGCGCAGGACGGCCTCTACGACATCACGCTCGGCAACGCCGGCAACCTTGATAGCCCCTGGCCTGCGCGCGTTCGGGTAAAAGCCAGCGGCTGTGAAGGCGCCGATGCGCTCGCCGGTTATGCATTGCAACAGACTGCGGATCTGCTTACCTTCACCCGCTTGCGCGACGGCCGATTGCCGGCGGGCGGACAGCGTGCGATCGGTTGGGCACGTTGCGCAAATATTGATCAAGGAGGTTCGCATGTTGACCCGTAACTGGCCCCGCCATCTGCTTTGCCTGAGCCTCAGCCTGCCGCTGGGATCGGCGCTGGCCTGCGGCCCGGATTTCCCGATGCGTCTGCTCGATGATCGCGGGCAATCGCTGGCGGAACTGCCGGAGGGCAACTTCAAGTTCGAGATCAATCGCCTCGGCAAGACCATTGCCGGGCTGAAGAACGTCACGGCGGTCACCTACAACCCGGATGACATCTATGGCGAACCCAAGGAGCCCGCTGAACTGCGTGAGAAGGCCGAGCAGCAGGGCCTGAGCGTGGAGCAGCAGGCGCTGGTCAAGCAACTGCGCAGCCTGACCGATGCACGTCAGGTCGAAGTGCAGGGCGCGAACCTGCCGGCGGAACTGCGTCTGTATGTGGCGGGCGCGGTAGCGTTCGGCGCCGGTGATCATCAACTGGCCGTCGAGTACTTCCGCCAGTTGTTGGCGCTGCCGGCCGATCAACGCGCGTTGCGCAGCACCTGGGCCGCTTATTCGCTGGGCCGGGCGTTCTTTGCCATGAGCAGCGAAGCAGGCGATACGCTCGACGCGTTGGAAAACGCCATCGAAGCCTTCCGCCAGACGCGACAACTGAGCATCGACGGTTTCAGCGATCCGCTGGAACTCGGCGTGGCCAGCCTCGGCGAAGAAGCACGAGCGCTGCGCACGGCGGGCAGTTGGGACAAGGCCATCGAACTCTATGCCACGCAAAACCTGCATGGCTCGAACGTCGGCTACACCTCGCTGAAGCTGTTGATGAACGATCTGGCCGAAGAACCCGAGGATCGACTGGAGAAGTTGTTGCGTGGCAAAGCGGTGCAGCAACTGGTGACCGCGTCGCTGATCAGCCGGATCGGCTGGTCATTCGGCGACGAGCCGCCGAACGAGAAAAAACTGATCAAGGCGTTGCAGGAGAGCACGCGCGGCAGCCTCGATAACGCTGATCGTCTGGCGGCCATGAATTATCAACAGGGCGACTACGCCAGCGCCAAGGCGTTCCTCGAACACGCCGGCGACAGCGGCCTGGCGTGGTGGCTGCGGGCGAAACTGGCGGTGCGCGATGGCGACAAGGTCGCGGCGGCTGCGGCCTATGCGAAAGCTGCGCAGGCCTTCCCGCAGGGCGAATCCTGGGGCGAGCGGCGTACCGCCGACTGGAATCTTGAATCCCTTCAGCCCAAATGCCGGGTCGAGGGTGAAAGCGCGATTCTGGCGCTGCAACGTGGCGAGTACCTGCAGGCCTTCGATCAGTTGTATCGCAGCCAGAGCATTTACTGGTTCGACGCCGCGACGGTGGCCGAGCGAGTGCTGACGGTCGAGGAGCTGAAAAACTACATCGATACCAACGTCCCGGCACCGCCCGCGCTGAGCCAGCAGGATCGCGACAATTACGTTCCGCTGCCGGTGGCCGCGAGCCTGCGCAATCTGCTGGGCCGGCGTTTGTTGCGTGAAGGGCACTACGAAGAGGCGGTCGGCTATTTCGACAATGCCGATTTGCAGCACAAGGCCCGGCTCTATGGCGAGCAACGCCTGAAGGCCGATTCGGCGTGGTGGCCGACCAAGCGTGCCAGTGCGCTGTTCAATGCGGCGTGGACGGCTCGCGAGTGGGGCATGGACATCCTGGGTTACGAAATGGCCCCGGATTACGCGACCTTCGGCGGTAACTACAGCCTGGAAAACACCGAGCTGAAAGTCGGGCCGCTGGTGAGCGAGGCTGAAGTGCAACGGCAGAAAGCCAGTGAAGCGCAGCCGGATGAGCGCTATCACTATCGGTTTGTTGCCACAGCGCTGGCCAGCCGTGCGGCGGATAACTTGCCGCACACCAGCCAGGCGTTCGCCGCCGTGTTGTGTTCGGCCGCCGGTTTCAATAGCAGCCTGCAAGAGCAAAGCGCGCTGTATCAGCGATATGTGAAAGAAGGTCCGTACATGGGCTGGGGCGGCTATTTCGGCCAACAATGCCCTTATCCGGACTTCGCCAACGCCGACAAACGCTACGTCACCCAGGTTGTCGACGCTGTTCGCGGGGTGTTGCGACCCTACAAGCGTGCAGTGCAGATCGGCGCCATCATTGGGTTGACCGTCATTGCGCTGGTGATCATCACCCGCCGCCAACGCAAGGCCCGCAAAGCCTAAGCCTGCTGGACGAACGTCAGGCGCACGGCGAAGCCGATCAACAGGCTGCCGAACAACCACTGCTGCACGCGCTGGGCCGTTGGGCTGTGTTTCAGCCAGCGGCCCAGCGCCGTGCCGAGCAAGGCATAGGCGCTGTCGAACAGCAATCCAGCGGCCACCAGCATCGCACCGAGCACCGCAAACTGCGTCAGCACCGGTGCGCCATTCGCCACGATGAATTGCGGCAGCAGCACCGAGCAGAACAGCAAGGCTTTCGGGTTGAGCAGATTGGTCAGCAGGCCACGACGGATCGCGGCGCGCCACTGCCCATGGCCGTCCGTTACGGTGCCGGCGTTCAGATCAGGCAGCAGCGTGGTGCGCAGGCATTGAATGCCGATCCACAGCAAGTACGCCGCCCCGGCCATCCGCACCGCATCGAACGTCCACGGCGCAGCCTTGAACAGCGCCGCCAGCCCCAATGCTGCGAGCGCTACATGACAGCCTCGGGCAACCGCCAGCCCCACCGCCGTGGCAAGTGCTGCGCCGCGACCCTGGCGGGCACCGGTCTGCAACAGCAGGATCATGTCCGGGCCGGGCAGCAGATAGACCACCGCCAAAGCCAGGAAAAACAGCCAGAGACTTGCCATGTCGCACCCCTTTCGTTGTCGATTCGGTGCAACCAGTCTATGACCGAGGGGCAGGGCAGGTGCTTGCGTAGTTCGCTTCTATAACTGTTGAGATTGGCATAACCTGCTTTCTTTTTGCGGTTACACCATCAGGATCTGCCAACCATGAAACTCGACGCCTTCGATCGCAAGATTCTCGCCGCGCTGCAACGGGACGGGCGCCTGAGCAATGTGCAACTGGCGGACGAGATCGGTTTGTCCGCGTCGCCGTGCCTGCGTCGGGTGCGGATGCTCGAAGAGGCGGGGGTGATTCGCGGTTATCAGGCGAACCTGGACCGTGACGAGGTGGGGCTGGGGCTGACGGTGTTCGTCGGGGTCAAGGTGGAACGGCACAACGATGAACAGGCCGAGGCGTTTCATCGCGCGGTGACAGCGTTGCCGGAGGTGATTTCGGCGTTTCTGGTCTCTGGGGAATCGGACTTCCTGCTGCAAGTGGTGGTGCCGGACCTGCGCGCCTACGACCGGTTTCTCACTGGCTGCCTGCTGAAGCTGCCGGGCGTGAGCGACATTCGCAGCAATTTCGCGATTCACACGGTGAAGACCCCAGGAGCGCTGCCGCTGGGGCATTTGCCGTCCTGATACTTCCCGCATTGCGCGGGAAGTATCAGCGAAGTGCTTACATCTGCGTTGCCATGCCCTCGACATTCATCGCTGCCTGACGCAACGCCTCGGAACGGGTTGGGTGAGGGTGGCAGGTCAGCGCAATGTCTTCGGCCGACGCGCTGAACTCCATGGCCACGCAGTACTCGCCGATCATTTCACTGACGCTCGGGCCGACCAGGTGCACGCCGAGGACTTCGTCGGTGTGCGCGTCGGCGAGGACTTTGGCAAAACCTTCGGTTTCGTGATTGATCTTCGCCCGGCTGTTGGCGGTGAACGGGAACTTGCCGACCTTGAAGGCCCGGCCTTCAGCCTTGAGCTGCTCTTCGGTCTTGCCGACACTGGCCAGTTCCGGTCGGGTGTAGATCACGTTGGGGATCAGGTCGTAGTTGACCTCGCCCGCCTTGCCGACGATCTGCTCGATGCAGGCCATGGCTTCGTCTTCGGCCTTGTGCGCAAGCATCGGCCCTGAGGTGACATCGCCGATCACCCAGACGCCGGGTGCTTCGGTGCGATGGTGTTTGTTGGCGAGCATGCCGCGTTTGTCGGTGCTCAGGCCGACGTTCTCCAGGCCCAGTCCTTGGGTGTAAGGGCGACGACCGATGGCGACCAACACGTAATCGGCTTCCAGTAGCTCGGCGGTGCCGCCGGCTGCCGGTTCGATGCTCAGTTGCACGCCGTTGGCCGAAGACGTGGCGCTGGTGACTTTGGAACTCAATTTGAAACTGATGCCCTGTTTGCTCAGCGAGCGTTGCAGGGTCTTGCCGGCCTCGCCATCCACGCCGGGGCAGATGCGGTCGAGGTATTCCACCACGGTCACCTGCGCGCCGAGTCGGCGCCAGACCGAACCGAGTTCGAGGCCGATCACGCCGGCACCGATCACCACCAGATGCTTGGGCACTTCGCTCAAGGACAGGGCACCGGTGGAATCGAGGATGCGCTGGTTGTCGATTGCCACGCCGGGCAGGGGAGTGGGCTCGGAACCGGTGGCGATGACGATGTCGGTGGCGGTCAGTTCGATGCGGCTGCCCTGATCGCCGGTCACGCTGACTTTTCCGGGACCGTCGATGTGGCCCCAGCCCTTGATCCAGTCGACTTTGTTCTTGCGGAACAGAAACTCGATGCCTTTGGTCAGGCCGGCGACGCTTTCGTCCTTCTGCTTCATCATTTGCGCGAGGTTGAGCGTCGGTTTGACCTCGATGCCGAGGTTGGCGAATTCCGCCCCCATCGCCGCGTCGTACAGTTCGGACGCATGCAACAGCGCCTTGGACGGCATGCAACCGACGTTGAGGCAGGTGCCGCCCAGCGTGGCGCGGCCTTCCACGCACGCGGCCTTGAGGCCCAACTGGCCGGCGCGGATCGCCGCGTTATAACCGCCGGGCCCACCGCCCAGAATCACTACGTCATAGTTGCTCATGCGCTTACTCCTGGCTGAAGAATGCGGATCGCTAAAAATTACGTACGTAATATGTGCGTTTCCGGACATTTCGGTCAAGGCTTCAGGAACGCGACAGGTTGGGCATCCTTGAATGTGAAATTGAGTACAAATATTTCACGGATTTCGTTATATCGTAACGAGTTGTGCAGTGAGCCAAGGGTTTTGGGGGGTTATGCAAGTCGATCTGGACGTTGATGGCACGCAAGTGACCGGTTTGCCGCGCTTTCAGCAGGCGGCGGCTCAGGGTCGCCGATTGCGCCGGTTGGCCATCGGACTCGGCGGGTTGGCCGTGGCCGGAGGGGTGCTGGCGTTTTTTGTTGGCCTGTTCGCCTCGCAATCGCTGTGGCCGGCGCTGCTGGTCAATCAGAGCGCGGCGTTGCTGGTGCTGGTCGCCGGGCTGCAATCGGCGTGGTGGGTGGCCGATTGGCGGGCGCGGGTGATCAACCCGGTGGTGCCGGTGACTGTCGAGGCAGAAACGCCGGGGCCGGACGGCTGGTACGAGCGACTGCTGGATCGATTGAGCCGACGCAGCCTGCATGTGCTGGGACAGATCGGCGCGGCAACCTTGTGGCTGGGCGGTCTGGCGCTGTTGGCGTTGCTCGGCATCGAGCAGGTGTGGAACCTGGCATTGCCTTCGGCTGCGGTGGGTTTGTCCGCTTCCGTCAGCGCGGCGATTGCGCTGCTGCTGGCGTTCGGTCTGCTGGTGCTGGAGCGGCAACTGGCTCAGGAAAACCCGGCGCAATGGCCCGAGGCGGGAGCGCTGGCGCAGCTGGTTCGAGTGGTCATCATCAGTCTGGTGTTGGGTGCATTGTGCTTGCTGTTCGCCAGTGAGAACTCGGTCTGGCCTGTGCGGCTGGCGGTGTTGATCGGCATCCTGCCGGGGCTGGTCGCGCTGGAGTTGTTGCTGCGTGCCGTGCTGTCGCTGTTCAGTCCGCGCCGCGAACAACTTGAACCGGTGCTGCTGGCCCGCAGTTTCGTCGCCGATCTGCTGCGCTGGCCGCCGCAACCATTGCTCGCCTTGCAGCACGAATTGCACAACCGCTTCGGTATCGATCTGCGGCAGATCTGGGCTTTCAGCTACATGCGCCGCGCGTTCCTGCCGGTGCTGGTGCTGGTGGCCGCGGTGGGCTGGTTGCTTACCGGCATTCATGAAATCCCGCTGCAAAGCCGTGGCATCTACGAGCGCTTCGGCAAACCGGTGCAGGTGTTCGGCCCCGGTTTGCATGCCGGTCTGCCGTGGCCGCTGGGCCGGGTGTTGAACGTGGAGAACGGCGTAGTGCACGAACTGGCGACCAGCGTCGGCGAAAACCCGGCGCCGGTTCAGCCGGATCCGGCGGAAGGTCCGGCCCCGATCACCGCTAATCGTCTTTGGGATGCCAGCCACGTCAACGATAAATCCCAGGTCATCGCCAGCAGCCGTGGCGAGCAACAGAGCTTCCAGATCGTCAACATGGACGTGCGTTTTGTCTATCGCATCGGCCTCAGCGATCAGGCGGCGTTGGCCGCGACGTATAACAGCGCGGATGTTCCGACGCTGATCCGCAGCACTGCGAGCCGGATTCTGGTCCACGATTTTGCGTCACGCACCCTCGACGGTTTGCTGGGGCAAGACAGGGTAGGGCTGGCGGATGAAATCGGCCGCGCCGTGCAAAACGATCTTCAGAAGCTCGACAGCGGCGTAGAAATTCTCGCCACGGTGGTCGAGGCGATTCACCCGCCGGCCGGTGCGGCCAACGCCTATCACAGCGTGCAAGCGGCGCAGATCGGCGCCCAGGCGTTGATCTCTCGTGAGCGTGGCGCGGCTGCCGAAGCAAGTAATCAGGCGCAGTTGCAGGCCAGTCTCGCGCGCGATCAGGCCAGCGCCAATGCCCACGAAACCAGCTCGACCGCCCGCGCGGCGGACCTGAAGTTCAGCGCCGAGCAAAAAGCCTACGCCAGCGCCGGCCAGGCCTTCGTGCTGGAGCAATACCTCAGCCAGCTCAGTCAGGGACTGGGCAAAGCCAAACTGTTGGTGCTCGACCATCGTCTGGGCGGCAGCAGCAACGCGCCGACCATCGACCTGCGTACGTTCACGCTGCCGGCTGACCCGACGCCGGCGCGCACCACCGCTCAACCAGGAGCCACCCATTGAGCCAGTCGCATACTCACGATCACCATGACCACAGCGGTCACGACCATGCTCATGGCGGCCATCACCATCACGGGCATCACCACCATCATCATGGCGCGCCGGAAGAAGCGGGGCCTTTCCCGTGGCGACGCATGGGCTGGGCCGTGTTGCTGGTGGCGTTTGCCATCGCAGCGGCAAGTCTGGTGCAGGTGCGCTCCGGTGAAGCCACGGTCATCACTCGTTTCGGCAATCCGTCCCGAGTGTTGCTGGATCCGGGACTGAGCTGGCGCTGGCCGGCGCCGTTCGAAGCGGCGATCCCGGTGGATCTGCGCCTGCGCACCACATCGAGTGGTTTGCAGGATGTCGGCACTCGCGACGGTTTGCGCATCATCGTGCAAGCGTATGTCGCGTGGCAGGTGCAGGGTGACGCGGACAATGTTCAGCGTTTCATGCGCGCAGTGCAGAATCAGCCAGATGAAGCGGCGCGGCAGATTCGCACTTTTGTTGGCTCGGCACTGGAGACCACCGCCAGCAGTTTCGACCTGGCCAATCTGGTCAACACCGATGCCAACCAGGTGCACATCGCCGATTTCGAAGCGCAGTTGCGTCAACAGATCGATCAGCAGTTGCTCGCCACTTACGGTGTGCGCGTGGTGCAAGTGGGTATCGAGCGACTGACCTTGCCGTCGGTGACGCTCACCGCGACGGTTGACCGGATGCGCGCTGAGCGTGAAACCATCGCCACCGAACGCACGGCGATCGGCAAGCGTGAAGCCGCGCAGATTCGTTCCGGCGCTGAACGTGATGCGCGAATCGTCCAGGCTGACGCGACGGTGAAAGCAGCCGAAATCGAGGCGCAATCACGGGTCGAAGCGGCGCAGATCTATGGTCGTGCTTATGCCGGATCGCCGCAGCTGTACAACCTGCTGCGTTCGCTGGATACCCTCGGCACTATCGTCACGCCGGACACCAAATTGATCCTGCGCACCGACGCCGCGCCATTCCGTGTGCTGGTGGACGGGCCGCCGAATATGGACAGCAAGACCGGAACGCAGCCATGAGTGAAGTTCCACGTGGAACAAATTCGTTGAACAGTCCGTGGATTCAGGCGGGACGTCTCGCGTTTTTTGCCCTGTACGCGGTGACGGTGTTGGCGGCGTTGGCCTGGGCGTTTTCCAACGTGCGGCAGATCGACCCGCAGAATCGCGCGGTGGTCATGCATTTCGGCGCACTGGATCGCATCCAGAATGCCGGGTTGTTGTTGGCTTGGCCGCAGCCGTTCGAACAGGTTGTTTTGCTGCCGGCGGCAGACCGGGTCATCGAGCGTCGAGTGGAAAACCTGCTGCGCAGTCCTGCTGCAATACAGGCCGATCGCGTTGCGACATTCGCCACACCGTTGAGCGATGCATTGGCCGGTTCCGGCTATTTGCTCACCGGTGATGCCGGTGTTGTACAGCTGGATGTGCGGGTGTTCTACAAGGTCACCGATCCCTATGACTTCGTGCTGCAAGGCGACCATGTGCTGCCGGCACTGGATCGACTGGTGACCCGCAGCGCAGTAGCCCTGACAGCAGCGCGGGATCTGGACACCATTCTGGTGGCGCGCCCGGAACTGATCGGCGCCGACAATCAAGCCGCCGAACGACGCGAGCGGTTGCGCGGCGATCTGGTTCAGGGCATCAATCGTCGCTTGGCCGAATTGAAGGCGAGTGGGCAGGGCATCGGTATCGAAGTGGCGCGGGTCGATGTGCAATCGAGTCTACCCGAGCCGGCGGTCGGTGCTTTCAATGCCGTGCTGACTGCCAGCCAGCAGGCCGACAAAGCGGTGGCCAATGCCCGCACCGACGCTGAAAAAATCACCCAGACCGCCAACGAACTGGCCGACCGTACCTTGCAGGTCGCCCATGCCCAGGCCGGTGAGCGGTTGGCAAAAGCCTCCGCCGATACCGCGACCGTATTGAGTCTGGCCCAGGCCCGACAACAGGGCACCGACCCGCAAATGCTGCTGCGCCTGTACCGCGAGCGGATACCGAAGATTCTCGGCCAGGCCGGTTCGGTCACCACGGTCGATCCGAAAGACGATTCCCGCCTGATCATTCAGGGAGCCAGTAAATGACCGCCACTACCGCCGCACCGAGCCTGTTGTCCTCGGCCGAGCAACGTCGCGCTGCGCGCCAATTGACCCTGGCGATGCTCGCCCTTGGCTTGCTTGGGCTTGGATTGATCTGGCGCTGGTTGATGCCGGAGCAAACCGGCGTCAGTCAGTTGCTGCTCGGTGTTGCTTCTTTGCTGGTCGCAGTGCCAGTGATGCGTTCGGCGTGGTTCAGCCTGCGTTACCCGAGCCTGCACGGCATCACCGATCAGTTGATCGCACTGGCGATGCTCGGCGCCTGGGCCACCGGTGACCTGCTCACCGCCGCGCTGTTGCCGATCATCATGATCTTCGGCCATGTGCTGGAGGAGCGCAGCGTGATTGGCTCGCAGGAGGCGATTCACGCGTTGGGTCAACTTACTCGCAGCCATGCACGGAAAATCCAGGCGGACGGCACCGTCATCGAAGTCGATAACGGCACGCTCAAGGCGGGTGACACCGTTGAAGTCCGCGCTGGTGATCGGGTGCCAGCGGACGGTCGGGTGTTGTCCGGCCAGGCCAGCCTCGACACAGCGTCGATCACCGGTGAGTCGGTGCCGGTGGAGGCGGGCGTCGGAATGACCGTGTTTGGCGGGGCGATCAACCTCGATGGTTTGCTGCGTATCGAAGTGACCCGCACCGGCGATGAATCGACCCTGGGCAAGGTCATCGCGCTGATGCAGAACGCCGAGCGTTCCAAACCACCGATCACCCGGCTGCTGGAACGTTACGCTGGCAGTTACATGGTGCTGGTGTTGCTGCTGGCGGCGGTGACCTGGTTTGTCACCAACGATGCTCAGGCAATGTTGGCGGTGCTGGTCGCAGCCTGTCCTTGCGCGCTGGTGTTGTCGGCACCGGCCACGGCGATTGCTGGTGTGGCGGTCGCGGCGCGGCACGGGATTCTGATCCGCAGTTCGGCCTTCCTTGAAGAGTTGGCTGACCTCACGTCCCTGGTGGTCGACAAGACCGGCACGCTCACCTACGGCACGTTGCGTTTGCAGTCGATCAACAGCGCGCAGGCGGATCACGATTCGGTGATGGCGCTGGCTGCCAGTCTTGGCGCAGCCAGCAGTCACCCGGTCAGTCGTGCACTGGCGGGTCTGGTTCATGCGGACAACGTGCTGGTACTGACCGACATTCACGAACGGCAAGGTTTGGGTGTGGTCGCCAAGACGGAGCAGGGTGAAGCGGCACTCGGTCGCCCGGAGTTGTTTGCGCAACTGGGCATCCCGACCACATCGGTTCCCGATCACGACGGCCCGATCGCCGGCCTGGCCTTGAACGGTGAGTTTCTCGCCTGGCTGTTGCTTGCCGACAGCGTCAAACCGGAAGCACGCTTCGCCTTGAGCGAACTGCGCGAGTTGGGCCTCGGTCGGCAACTGTTGCTGACCGGCGACCGTCAGAGCGTGGCGCAAACCCTGGCGCGGGATGTCGGCCTGCATGAAGTCGAAGCCCAGGCCTTGCCCGAAGACAAACTCAATCGCGTGTTGAAGGAAATCGACAACGGTTTCCGGCCGATGGTGGTCGGCGACGGCATCAACGATTCGCTGGCACTCAAGGCCGGGGTGGTGGGGGTTGCGATGGGGGCGGGCGGTGCGGACATCGCACTGGCGTCCGCCGACATCGTGCTGATCGGCAGCGACCTGCGCAGGCTCGGCACCTGTGTGCGCCTGAGCCGCCAATGTCGGCGCACGCTGCAGGTGAACGTGATCATCGGTCTGGGCTGGACGCTGGCCATCGTCGTGTTCGCCGCGTTCGGCTGGCTGGGCGCCGCCGGGGCGATGATCGCAGCGTTGCTGCACAATCTCAGCACACTGCTGGTGTTGGGCAATGCCGGTCGCTTGTTGCGGTTCCAGGAGCCGCTGTTGAAGCTGAACGAGCAGAATTGATCATTTTTCGAACTGTGCGCCGGTCTTGAAGTCTTCAGAGAAGGCGCACTGAAACACGGAGATCGGTGCCGTTGCAGCCACGTTGGCTGATAGGTGGCGACTATCGAATCGATAGCCTGCTAATTTTCAAGGATGGTCTACCCTCAGATCAGACGTCTGAAACCAGGGGGATATTCCATGCTCGCGCAACTTCCACCGGCCTTACAGAATCTGCAGCTTCCGCTTCGCCTGCGACTCTGGGACGGCCATGAATTCAATCTGGGCCCGACGCCCAGCGTTACCATCGTGGTCAAGGACCCGTCGATGGTGACCCAGTTTACCCATCCAAGTCTTGATGCGCTGGGGGCGGCGTTCGTCGAGGGCAAGCTCGAACTCGAGGGTTCGATCAGCGAGGTCATCCGGGTCTGCGATGAGTTGAGCAACGCGTTGCTCGACGAGGACGAAGACAGTCAGCCGGTGCGAACCGTGCACGACAAGGAAACCGACGCCAAAGCCATTTCCTATCACTACGACCTGTCCAACGCGTTCTATCAGCTGTGGCTGGACAGCGACATGGCGTATTCCTGCGCCTATTTCGAAACCGGCAGCGAAACCCTGGAGCAGGCCCAGCAGGCCAAGTTCCGGCACCTGTGTCGCAAGCTGCGCCTGCAACCGGGTGACTACTTGCTGGATGTGGGTTGCGGTTGGGGCGGTCTGGCGCGTTACGCCGCCCGTGAGTTCGGTGCCAAAGTCTTCGGTATCACCCTGAGCAAGGAACAACTGGCGCTGGCTCGGGAGCGCGTCAAAGCCGAAGGCCTGGAAGACCAGATCGAACTGCAACTGCTCGATTACCGCGATCTGCCGCAGGACGGGCGTTTCGACAAAGTGGTGAGCGTCGGCATGTTTGAGCACGTGGGTCACGCCAACCTGGCCGAGTACTGCAAAACCCTGTTCGGTGCGGTGAAAGAGGGCGGTCTGGTGATGAACCACGGCATCACCGCCAAGCACACCGATGGCCGTCCGGTGGGACGCGGTGCCGGGGACTTCATCGAAAAATATGTGTTCCCCAATGGCGAGCTGCCACACCTGGCGATGATCTCGGCCGAGATCAGCGAGGCCGGTCTGGAGGTCGTCGATGTCGAAAGCCTGCGTCTGCATTACGCGCGCACGCTGGACCACTGGAGCGAGCGGCTGGAGGACAACCTCGAAGCGGCCGGCAAACTGGTGCCGGATCAGGCCCTGCGTATCTGGCGCCTGTACCTGGCCGGTTGCGCCTACGCGTTTGCCCGGGGCTGGATCAATCTGCACCAGATTCTTGCGGTGAAGGCCCACCCCGATGGCAGCCATGAACTGCCGTGGACCCGCGACGACATCTATAACCCTTGAGCTAGAGAATCGGTGAAATCAGCCGGGCGATCCGCATGCCGAGTTGTTGCAGGCGGTGGATCTCCCGGCCTTCTTCCTTGGCAATTTCGTAGGCCTGGGCAAAGTCTTCATTGAGCATCTGTTCCACGTGGCCGGCGAATTCGCTGTCGACCGTCAGCAACATCACTTCGAAATTCAACCGGAACGAACGGTTGTCCAGATTGGCGCTGCCGATGGCGCTGATTTCGCTGTCGACCAACACCACTTTCTGATGCAGGAAACCCGGTTCGTAGCGGAACACCCGCACCCCGGCGCGCACCGCTTCGAACGCGTAAAGGCTCGATGCTGCGTAAACGATGCGGTGATCGGGGCGCGACGGTAGCAGCAATCGCACATCGACACCGCGCAGCACCGCGAGGCGCAATGCGGCGAACACCGCTTCGTCGGGGATGAAGTAAGGGCTGGTGATCCACACACGTTCAGTCGCGGCATGGATGGCTTCGACGAAGAACAGCGAACAGGTTTCGTAGGCATCCGCCGGGCCGCTGGCCAGCAGTTGGCAGAGCACGCCGTCTTCCGGATAGACGTCCGGCAGGATCAGCGGCGGCAGCGTACGTGCGGCCCAGAACCAGTCTTCGGCAAATGACTCCTGCATACACGCGACCACCGGGCCGCGCACCTGAACGTGGGTGTCGCGCCATGGTGCCAGGGGTGGTTTTTCGCCCATGTATTCGTCGCCGACGTTATGCCCGCCAACGAAGCCGATCATTCCGTCGACCACGACGATCTTGCGATGGTTGCGGAAATTCACCTGGAAGCGATTGAGCCAGCCGCTGCGGGTAGCGAACGCTTTAACTTCGACTCCGCCATCGCGCAGGGCCTGCACGTAACTGTGGGGCAGGGCGTGGCTGCCGATGCGGTCGTACAGCAGATGAATCGCGACGCCTTCTGCGGCTTTCTTCAGCAACAGCTCGCGCAGACGCTGGCCGAGGCGATCGTCGTGAATGATGAAAAACTGAATCAGCACGGCTTCCCGAGCCTGGTCGATTGCGTGGAAAATCGCGTCGAACGTGGCGGTGCCGTTGATCAGCAATTGCACTTCATTGTTGGCCAGGCACGGCATGCGGCCCAGCTTCGGCATCGCCCGTAGTGAGTCGTAGGCATTCGAGGCGCGAGCGGTCAGGGCTTCCTCTACCCACGGCCGCCAGTTGAGTTCGGAAACGGCCTGACGCATCTGTTCGTTGGCCTGACGCCGGGCCTTGATATAACCGTCGAAGGTGCTGCGACCGAACACCAGGTAGGGAATGAGGGTGAGATAGGGAATGAAGATCAGCGACAGCGCCCAGGCGATCGAGCCTTGCGCGGTACGGACGGTCAACACCGCATGGATGGCGGCAATCGTGCCCAGACTATGTATCAGAGCGATCAGATAACCGAAGATGTGCGGTCCAAAATAATCCATGGGGCAACCTTGCTCCTGAAGATTCAATGCTTAACAGACCATGTTCCTTTGCGGTTGTCGCTATTTTCTTTTTAGCCATGAAAGCAGGCCATGAACCGAAACAAGCGGCCGGCGTCTAACGGCCACTACTGATCAGGAGTTTTTCAATGAACGTTCGTCTGCTGGGTTTGGCGCTGGGTCTGGGGTTGGCCTTGCCGTTGGTTGCTCAGGCGCAAATGCTGCAGCCGGGGTTGTGGGAAATGACGTCGAGCAACGTAAAGGTCGATGATCAGGCCATGGACGTGCAATCGATCCTCGGCCAGATTCAGGGCCAGATCTCCCCGCAACAGCGGGCGGCGCTGGAGAAGCAAGGGATCAACATCGGTGGCAAAGGCATCCGTGCCTGCCTGACGCCGCAGCAAGTGGCGACCAACGATATTCCGCTGGCAGACCCGCAGTCGGGCTGCAAACAGCAGATCACCGAGCGCAGCGGCAACCAATGGAAATTCCGTTTCAGTTGCCCGCGAGCCTCGGGCACCGGTGTGGCGACGTTCGTCAGCGATCGTGAGTTCACCACCATCGCCAACGGCACGTTCAATGCCATCGGCATCAACCAGAAGGGCAGTCTGGAAACCCGCGCCGTGTGGTTGGGCCAGGATTGCGGCACCGTCAAACCAAGAGCCTGAAAATCGAACCGCCCCCACAACAGTGTGGGGGCGGTTTTTTCTAGCGCATGAACCGCAACGGCAATCCCTGACACCCGTCATGCAGCCGATTGTCGTGCCACGCAACCTGTCCCGACACCAGCGTCGTACTCACCCGATGGCGAAAGCTTCGACGAGCAAACGGCGTCCATCCGCACTGTGACAGGATCGGTTGTCGTGATACCGCGACACCCTCGGGCTCTGGCTGAATCAATACCAGATCCGCCCAATAACCTTCCCTCAAATAACCGCGATCCGGAATGGCAAACAGGTCGGCCACCCGATGGCTGGTCTTCGCTACCAGCGTGGTGATCGGCAGCACGCCATCCGCTACCAGTTCCAACAACGCCGGCAACGCATGTTGCACCAGAGGCAGGCCGGATGGTGCCTGGGCATACGACAGCTGTTTCTCCGCCCAGGTATGCGGAGCGTGATCGCTGCCGATCACATCCAGTCGATTGCTCGACAAGGCCAGACGCAGGGCATCGCGATCAGCCTGGCTTTTGATCGCCGGGTTGCATTTGATCTGGTTGCCGAAGTCCGGATAGTCGCGATCATCGAACAGCAGGTGATGCAGGCAAACCTCCGCCGTGATGCGTTTATGCGCCAGAGGTTTGTCCTCGAACAGTTGCAGTTCCCGGGCGGTGGTCAGGTGCAGCACGTGCAGGCGAGTGCCATGGCGTTTGGCGAGATCCACCGCCAGCGAAGAGGAGCGATAACAGGCCTCTGCATTGCGGATCAATGCATGGGCGTCGGGTGGAAGATGCTCGCCGAACTGCTCGCGCAACCTGACGGCGTTGGCCTCGATGCTCGGCGTGTGTTCGCAATGGGCCAGCAGGATCGTCGGCACCTCGGCGAACAATCGTTCCAGCGTTTTGGGGTCATCAACCAGCATGTTGCCGGTCGACGCCCCCATGAACACTTTGACCCCGGCCACTTCACTTGGATTGAGCGCCGCGACGGTGTCCAGGTTGTCGTGACTGACGCCGAAGTGAAAGCCGTAGTTGGCCACCGAGTTGATCGCCGCTCGACGCTTTTTGTCGGCCAGCGCTTCGAGGGTGAGGGTGGCCGGGTTGGTGTTGGGCATGTCCATGAAACTGGTGATGCCACCGGCCACGGCTGCGCGGGATTCGGTGTAGATGCTGCCTTTGGTTGGCGAGCCCGGCTCACGGAAATGCACCTGGTCGTCGATCATTCCCGGCAACAGCCATTGGCCGTTGGCGTCAATTTCCAGCGTGGCGTTTTCGCCTTCAATGCTGCGGCCGATCTTGACGATGCGACCGTGGCTGACCAGCAGATCGGCGTAGAACTCATGCCCGTCATCAACCAGGCGCGCATTGCGAATCAGCACACTGTTCATGGTTCAGAACTCGTTCTGCAGGGCTTTGTAGCCGCGCACCAGATCGACGTTGGTGCGCGCCACGTCTTCGGAAAACTCCGAAGCGCTGACGCTCACCGGCGGGAATTGCGAAAGGTCGGTGTTCGGGCCGATGCGGGTGGTGGAGGGCACGTAGAACGCATCCGGCAGATCCCGGCCATCGACCACCGAGTTGTGCCGCACCACGCAACCGTTGCCGACCACGCAGTTGAACAGCACGCTGTTGAAGCCGATGAACACCCGGTCGCCGACCTTGCATGGCCCATGCACGATCGAGCGGTGGGCGATGGAGCTGAACTCACCGATGGTCACCGCCGCGCCGGATTTGGAGTGGATCACCACGCCATCCTGGATGTTCGAGTTGGCGCCGATGGTGATCGGCTCCATCTCGCCCGAAGCGTCTACTTCATCGGCGCGAATGACGGCGTAGGGGCCGACGAACACGTTTTCGCCGATCACCACTTTGCCGCAGATGATCGCGGTTTTATCGACGTAGGCAGACTCGGCAATTTGCGGCAGATCGCCGGAAGGATTTTTGCGGATCATGGTTGGCTCAGGGCGTCGTAAAGGGTGTTGAGGTTGTATTCGAAGAGGCCGGTGAACGTGCTGGCCGGACCTGACGCGGCGAGGGCATCGGAGTACAGCGTGCCGCCGATGTGTGCGCCGCTTTCATCGGCAATCTGTTTGAGCAGGCGGGCGTCTTTGATGTTTTCCATGAACACCGCTTTGACCTTGGCCTGGCGGATCTGGGTGATCAGTGCAGCGACTTCGGCGGCGGAAGGTTCGCGCTCGGTGGACAGACCTTGCGGCGCCATGAAGTCGATCCCGTAGGCTTGGCCGAGATAACCGAAGGCGTCGTGGCTGGTGACGATCTTGCGGTTGCCCGGCGGCAGGGAGCCGAGCTTGGCCTTGGCTTCGGCGAGGAGGGCGTAGATCTGTTTCAGGTAGGCCTTGCTGTTGCGTTCGTAGTCGGCTTTGTTCGCTGGGTCGGCGGCGATCAGTGCCTTGGTGATGTTGGCGACATACAGCTCGGTGTTGGCCAGGTTGTGCCAGGCGTGAGGGTCGGGAACGGTTTCGCCATCTTCATCCAGAGAGCGGGGGATCACGCCGTGGCTGGCACTGATGACGGTGGCTTTGGTGTCGGTGCTGGTCACCAGTCGGTCCAGCCATGGCTCGAAGCCCAGTCCGTTTTTCACGATCAGTTTGGCTTTCAGAAGTGCCTTGGCATCGTCGGGCGTCGGTTCGTAGGTGTGGGCGTCGGCGTCGGGACCGACCATGTTGGTGATCTGGATATGCTCGCCGCCGACCTGATGCACCATGTCGGCAAGGATGCTGAAACTGGTGACCACCGGCAGTTTCTCCGCCGCCGACAATGACATCGACAGCATCAGGCTGAACAACACAAGTAGAGCGCGCATCGGGAAACACCTCATTGGGATGTGAGCAAGGGCGGGCGGCGCAGCAGGCCGTGAACCGGCCCGAGCACGACGGACAACAGGTAACCGATGCCCGCGACCAGCACGATGGCCGGGCCGCTGGGCAGCGAGTAGTAGAACGACAGCAACAGACCGAGCCACACCGACAGGCAACCGATGACTGCGGCGATGGCGATCAGGATTGGCAGGCGCCGGCTCCAGAAGCGTGAAGCGGCGGCGGGCAACATCATCAGTCCGACCACCATCAAGGCGCCGATGGCCTGAAAACCGATGACCAGGTTGAGCACCACCAGAGTCAGGAACACGCCGTGGGCGATCGGGCCGAGTCGGCTGACGGTGCGCAGGAACAGTGGATCGAGAGTGTCGAGCAGGAGCGGGCGATAGATCAGCACCATGGCAATCAGACTCAGCAGCGAAACGCCCAACATGCCGTTGAGGGTCGGTCCGTCGACCGCCAGTGCCGAGCCGAACAGCAAGTGCAACAGGTCGAGCCGTTTGCCGGCGATGCCCAGAATCAATACGCCGCTGGCCAGGGAGATCGGGTAGATGGCCGCGAGGCTGGCGTCTTCGCGCAGGCCGGTACGGCGAGTGATCCATGCGGCGAGTCCGGCCATGCTCAGACCGGCGCCGAGGCCGCCGAGGGTCAGCGCGGGAAGACTCAGGCCGGCAAACCAGAAGCCGAGCGCGGCACCGGGAAGGATGCCGTGAGCGACGGCGTCGCCGATCAGGCTCATGCGCCGCAGGATCAGGAACACGCCCAATGGCGCAGTGCTGCACGCCAGCAGCAAACCGCCGAGCAGTGCTCGGCGCATGAACACGAACTCAAGGAACGGTTGCCAGAAATGCGCGGCGGCGTGCATCAGGCCACCTGCACGTTGGGTGTTTGCTGGATCAGTTCGACACTGGGACCGAACACGCAGCCGCTGTTTTTGATCAGCAGCGTTTGTGGAATGTGTTGGCGGACGGCGGCGAGGTCGTGCCCCACCATGACCAGTGTCCGGCCTTGCGCATGCCAGGTATGCAGGTGTTGCCAGAGCAATGCCTGACCCAGTTCATCGAGAGCGGCATGGGGTTCGTCGAGCAGCAGCAAAGGCGTGTCGGCGAGACTCAGTCGAGCGAGCAGGGCGCGTTGCAGTTCACCGCCGGAGAGGGCCATCAACGGGCGCTGTTCAAGGCCACTCAAGTGCCAATCTTCAAGTGCCTGGGTGAGGCGTTGTGCTCGCAATTGCGTTGACAGTCGACGCCCCCAGAAACCGGCGGCTACCAATTCCTGAAGACTGATCGGGAATTGTCGATCCAGGTGCTGCTGTTGGGGGAGGAATGACAAGCCGCTTTGGCGAGGGACGCCTAATGCAACGGCGCCGGCCAAAGGTCTCTGCAGTCCGGCGATGACTTTCAGCAGGCTGCTTTTACCGCTGCCGTTGACACCGATGATGGCGGTCAGGCTGCCGCGTTCCAATTGAAGGCTCAGCGGCGGAGTGAGGGGTTGGCCGGGTGATCCCCAACTCAAGGACTGGAAACGAATCATGCGGTCTCCCGGCGCCAGTGACTTTCTGCGACCGCGTCGTGGGCGTGGAGGCTTTCGGCGTGGATCACGCATAGGTGGAATTCGCGGATGCCGGGTGAGCGACGCAGCGCCAGATTCAGGCGGCGCGCGGCGTCTTCGCAGAACATCAGGTTCTGGCCATTGGCGAGGGCGAAGGCTTGTTCGTCGGCGCGCTTTACGGCGGTTTGCACGGCGGTGCCGAGGGCCGCTTCGGCATCGTTGATGGTCGAGGTCAGTGGCAAACCATCGACGAATTCATCCAGGTGCAGATGCAGTTGCGCGGTGCTGCGTTGGCTGTGGGGCGTTGCGACGATCCCCTGAGTCGAGCCCAGCCAGGCCAGAACCTCGGCATGTTGCAACGGCTTGTTGGCGAAATCGTCGACGAATTGCTGCTGGATCAATTGCCTCGCCAGAGCGGCTGAGCAGGGGCAAGTCGAGGAGTAAGCCACCTCGATTTTCAGTTCCACGTGGAACACTGTGTTTTTCAGAGTGGCTGCAATGGTCACCGGATAGGTTTTCCATCCTGCCAATGGGCTGACCAATGCGGGCCTTCTGAGCAGCAAATCCGTATGGATATTCAAATAGGCGCTGTTGGCCAGGCCTTCATGGCTGTCGAGAAAACGCTGCAAAACCTGGTGCAGAAGTGCGGGATTGAGGTTCTGTTGTTCCAGCCTTTCGAGCGCCAGATACAACCGTGACATGTGAATGCCACGGGCTTCGCCGTCATCGAGGCTGACACCGGCATCGGCTTTTGCTGCCAGGCGTTGGCCTTCGATAAAGACAGGTAGAGCGATGCCACGCATTCCCACCCAATCAAGCGGCAAAGCTTGGCGGGCGGCTTGCGCGGCGATATCCGGCAGCGTCAGCGCATTCATGTTCAGTACCATCGTGTTGATTGAATTTGATGTTACATTATAACAATTCAAATCACGATGCCTTTTTCATGAACGGGCTTTCATATGCACAGACGCCATTTGCTTAACCTGATGTTGGCCAGCGCTGCTTTGGCTTTTCCTTTCAGTGTCAGCGCCACACAAATTCGCAATGCACGCCTCTGGCGTTCGGATGACAAGCTTCGGTTGGTCTTCGATTTGAGCGGGCCAGTGAGCTACAAGACGTTCACACTGAGTGCACCGGATCGTCTGATCATCGATTTGAGTGGTGCCAGTTTGAGTGGCGATTTCAGTCAATTGGCGCTCAGCGAAACGGTTATTCGCAGCATCCGCTCAGGGCATTTTGGAAAGGGTGATACCCGTATCGTTCTGGATTTGAGTCGCCCAGTTCAGATCAATACCTTCCTGCTGGCGCCTCAGGATGGGCAGGGGCATCGCCTGGTTCTGGATCTTTTGAGCGATTCAAAAGTGGCAGCGCCGAGCGTTCCACGTGAAACACCCGGGAAAACCAATCATCCAAAACGAGACATTATTGTCGTGGTCGACCCTGGTCATGGCGGTAAAGACCCTGGTGCAGTCGGTGCAAAAGGTGAGCGTGAGAAAGACGTTGTGCTCTCGATTTCACAGCTGCTCGCGCGTCGCTTGAAGCGGGAAAAAGGCTTCGATGTGAAGCTTGTACGCAACGACGACTTCTTTGTGCCGCTACGCAAGCGCGTTGATATTGCCCGTCAGCACAAGGCCGACATGTTCATTTCGGTGCACGCGGATGCCGCACCGCGCCTGACCGCTTCCGGCGCATCTGTGTATTGCTTGTCTGAAGGTGGCGCGACGTCGGCCACTGCGCGCTTCATGGCACAGCGGGAAAACGGCGCGGATCTGCTCGGTGCAACCAGCCTGCTGAATCTGAAGGACAAGGACCCGATGCTCGCCGGGGTCATCCTCGATATGTCGATGAACGCCACGATCGCCGCCAGTTTGCAGTTAGGCAGCACGGTGCTGGGGAGTCTGGCGGGCATCACCACGCTGCATCAAAAGCGTGTGGAACAAGCAGGATTTGCGGTGCTGAAGTCACCCGATGTGCCGTCGATTCTGGTGGAAACCGGGTTCATTTCCAACGCGCGGGACAGTCAGCGGCTGGTCACGGCACGCCATCAGCAAGCGGTGGCTGATGGATTGTTTGAAGGGTTGCAGCGCTATTTCCAGAAAAACCCACCGGCTGACAGCTACATCGCCTGGCAGCAGGAGCGGCAACAAGCGCGTGTCTAACAGCCCGTGAGTCGGCTGCAGGTGAACTTCCCGGTGCTTCCGCCGGAGCTGGAGAAGCGGTTGATCGTCGTCCAGCCTACCCGGCGGTTGTAGCCGACCCAGGCTTCGCCGTCGGAAGCGATCCCGGTGAAGAACGTCAGTTGCCCGTAAATGCTGTTGGTTTGCGCCCAGTAACGTTGGCCAATCTTCTCGAAACCCCGCAAATAAATCGTCTTGCCGGCGGTGTTGACGCTATAGGCATTGCCATTGGCATCGACACACGCCAGCAGGTTAGCGCTGCGCGTGCAGGTAGCGAGCCCTGGGACTTGTGCCCATACGTCGAAGGCCAGCAAGGCGAGACCGAGGAGTGAGCATTTCAGCGCAGTTTTCATGAGGCGGCTCAAGGGCGAAGTGTTTCCAGCTTCCAGCCCTTTGTCATTTCCGGCAAGAAGAAAGTGGATCTTTAATATTGTTATACTATAACATAAATTCAATCGGGCTTTCCGTGGCTCCTGTTTTCAAGCGTCTGCTTCTCTGACGGTCTCGTCGAAGCCCAAGAACGCCTGCCGCCGAGAGCGTTTCCTGCGTTTAGCTACCGTTTGATGAGGTTTACCCCATGTCTTCCCCGCTTCCCGTGACCGTTTTATCTGGCTTTCTCGGCGCCGGAAAAAGTACACTTTTGAATTACGTACTACGTAACAGAGACGATCTTCGTGTGGCGGTGATCGTCAATGATATGAGCGAAATCAACATTGATGGCAGCGAAGTTCAGCGTGATGTCGACCTGAACCGCGCAGAAGAAAAACTCGTGGAAATGAGCAACGGCTGTATCTGCTGTACGTTACGCGAAGACCTTCTGGAGGAGGTCGCCAAACTGGCCCGGGAAGGTCGATTCGATTATCTGCTGATCGAATCCACCGGCATTTCCGAGCCACTGCCGATTGCCGAGACCTTCACCTTCCGCGACGAGCAGGGCCAAAGCCTCGCGGACATCGCTCGCCTCGACACCATGGTCACTGTAGTCGACGGCCTGAATTTCCTGCCTGATTTCCAGGCCGCCGAAAGCCTGGCCTCCCGTGGCGAAATTCTTGGAGAAGAAGATGAGCGTTCGATCACCGATCTGTTGATCGAACAGATCGAGTTCGCCGACGTTCTGTTGATCAGCAAGATCGATCTGATCAGCAGCAGCGAACGGGAAGAGCTGATGGCGATCCTCAAGCGGCTCAACGCTAACGCCGAAATCATCCCGATGGTGATGGGCGAAGTGCCGCTTGAGAAGATCCTCAACACCCACCGCTTCGACTTCGACAGGGCCGCAACCGCCCCGGGCTGGCTACAGGAATTGCGTGGCGAACATGTGCCGGAAACCGAGGAGTACGGCATCGCGTCCACGGCTTACCGCGCGCGTCGACCCTTTCATCCTCAGCGTTTTTTCGACTTCATCGATCGGCCTTGGCTGAACGGCAAGCTGCTGCGCTCCAAAGGTTTCTTCTGGCTCGCGAGCAAACCCACGGATGCCGGCAGCTGGTCCCAGGCGGGCGGTTTGATGCGCCACGGTTTCGCCGGGCGCTGGTGGCGTTTCGTGCCGAAGAATCAGTGGCCACAGGATCAGGAAAGCACCGCTGCGATCATGGAGAACTGGACCGCCAGCGTAGGAGACTGTCGTCAGGAGCTGGTGTTTATCGGCCAGAACATCGATTTCGCACAACTCAAGTCAGCCCTGGATGACTGCCTGCTCACCGATGCCGAGATGGCGCTTGGTGTTGAAGGATGGCGATTACTGGCCGATCCGTTCGGCCCCTGGCATGACGAGGCCGCGTGATGCTTGCCCTCAAACCGTTGCAAAACAGAACGCGTCAGCAAGTCCTCGGCCCGACCCCACAAGCGCTGGCGAGCATCCTGGAAGATGAAATCAACCTTGCCGTCTGGCAGCGGCAGCTTCCGCTGCATGTCGCCGATTTCGCGAGATTGTTGCTTTCATTGGATGAGCCCTACGCCGAAGCGCTGAGCCTCGAATTACACGACGAAGACACCGAACCGGACCTGACGGGACTGGCCAGTGGATTCCGTGATCTGGAAGGCTACGAAGGTTTTATCGCCGACCTGAAATGGCTGGTCGGCGCCTTCGCCTGCCTGCTCGGGGCACGGCGGATCGGCCTGCGCTTGCGTGTGCTGGACAAGGCGATGTGCCCGCGTTTTCACGTTGATCATGTGCCTGTCCGGCTGATTACCACCTACGCCGGTATTGGCAGCGAGTGGCTGAAGGAAGGGGAAATGGATCGCCGGCAACTGGGAAAACCACTCGCCGAACCGCAGGAAAAATCGCGGATTCAGCAACTGGTCAGCGGCGAAGTGGCGCTGCTCAAAGGAGAAAAGTGGCACGGCAACGAAGGTTTCGGCCTGATCCATCGTTCTCCGCAACCGGCTTCGGGTGAACGGCGTCTGATGCTGACCCTCGACTGGCTGGGCTGATGCCTCAAGGCTTGAGCCAGTTGCCCTGGCTCTGGCTTTCGCAGTACGGCTTCAAATAGGCCGCATCGGTGGGCACGCCGTAATAGTGGATATCCTGGCGATAAGGCATATTGGCGACTTGCGCGTTGCTGCACACGCCAAAAGCCCCGGTTGGGCACTGATCGACGTACTGCACGTCGACTGTCTGCCCCGCCAGAGTGGGTTTGCAGAAGCCGTCATTGAACAGTTTCTCCGGGATGTTGCGGTTCTGCTGGCAGACCTTCACGTCGAGGCGTTCCGCCTGGCTGTGCACCACACAGGCTTGGGCCAGCGCTTCGCCCGACACCAACGCCAACAGCAACGACCATCCCATCCACCGCATTCCCGACCTCCAGAAAACCTTGATCATGTTGCAGAACATTCCCACCCACGTCATCGCAGGCCCCTTGGGCGCCGGCAAGACCAGCCTGATCCGCCAGCTCATGGCGCAGCGACCGGCCGGTGAGCGCTGGGCGGTACTGATCAACGAGTTCGGCCAGATCGGCCTCGACGCTGCGCTGTTGACCCGGGACGCCGATGGTATCGCACTGGGCGAAGTGGCCGGGGGCTGTTTGTGTTGCGTGAACGGTGCGCCGTTTCAGATCGGGCTGGGCCGTTTATTGCGCAAGTCTCAGCCGGATCGCCTGTTCATCGAGCCCTCCGGTCTGGGGCATCCGGCGCAGTTGCTGCAACAACTGAGTGAGACGCCATGGCAAGGCGTTCTCGCCGTTCAGCCCTGCGTTCTGGTGCTGGACGCCCAGGCACTGGCGGCGGGCAAGACACTGCCGCCGGCTCAACAGGAGGCGATCCCGAATGCCGGCCTGCTGGTGTTGAACAAGGCAGAAAACCTCGATGAATCCGAGCGTGAGCTGATCGCCCGCCAGTTGCCGTCCGTCAGGCTGATCTGGACGCAGCAGGCGACGTTACCCCTGAGCGAATTGCCAGGAGTGGCGGCTCAAGCGCAAGCCGGTGTGGATAAGTTGATCGTGCCCAAGGGGCTGGGGCAGATGCCGGCCGTCTGGAGCGATCCGGTTTTGCCGATTTGCCTGAGTCAGGCGCAGGAGGGCGGTTGGAGCATCGGCTGGCGCTGGCACCCAAGCCAGACGTTTGACGTGATTCGCATCACTCAGTGGCTGGAATCCCTGCACTGGCGCCGGGCGAAGCTGGTTATCCACAGCCAGGACGGCTGGCGGTCAGCCAATGCGCTGGATAACACCCAACTGGACTGGCAGCCCAGCGAGTGGCGCAAGGATTCACGGATCGAGCTGATTTTCGACCAGCCGCAGGCGATCGACGAGTTGCAGGCAGGATTGGCCGGCTGTCGGATTCAAGCGGCCTGACTCAAGGCTTCCACTTGGTGTGTTCCTGGCGCCACTGGCTCAGCTCGATCACTTGCGCGGTCGGCTTGGCCACTTCCACCACCGGTGGGGTGTCGTCGAACGGTGCCGGGTAGGGCGCCAGTTCGATCTGAGCGCTGTGGGGGCCGAACTGGGTGATGGTGCCGTTGTGACGGGTTTCGCCGGTTACGGTGAATTCGAAGTTGTAGACCCGGGCCAGACGTCGACGGCCACTGGCATCCTTGATGAAACCGATCTTCTTCAGCGCCACGTTGCCGTCGAGCAGTTCGACGCCGACATTCACGCAATGCTGCTTGACCCGTTCCAGCGCCCGCTCACGCAGGCCGTGGTTGTGCCACAGCCACGCGCCGGCAACGGCGAACAGCATCAGCACGAAAATGTTTTCCAGGGTCAGCATCAACAAGAAACTCCAAAAGTTGGCATCAGCTTAACTGCGTCGCCGGTCTGTCGTACAGGCTGCGTTTCGTCGCATACTGCGCGGCTTGAATTTCAATCGTTTTACGGAAAAACCCGAATGAAACGTACACCTCATCTGCTCGCCATCCAGTCCCATGTGGTGTTCGGCCACGCCGGCAACAGCGCTGCGGTTTTTCCGATGCAGCGGGTCGGGGTCAATGTCTGGCTGCTCAACACCGTGCAGTTTTCCAACCACACCCAATACGGCCAGTGGGCCGGGGAAGTGCTGGCACCGCAGCGGATCCCGGAACTGGTTGAAGGTATCGCCGCCATCGGTGAATTGGGCAATTGCGACGCGGTGCTGTCCGGTTATCTCGGCAGTGCGGCGCAGGGCCGGGCGATTCTCAGTGGCATCGAGCGGATCAAAGCGGTCAATCCGAAAGCCCTGTACCTGTGCGACCCGGTGATGGGTCATCCGGAGAAAGGTTGCAGCGTACCGGCCGAAGTCAGCGACTTCCTGCTCGACGAAGCCGCAGCGGTGGCTGACTTCATGTGCCCGAACCAGCTGGAGCTGGATAGCTTCTCCGGGCGCAAGCCGCAGTCGCTGTTCGATTGCCTGGCGATGGCGCGCGCGCTGCTGGCGCGCGGGCCGAAAGCGGTGCTGGTCAAGCATCTGGATTACCCGGGGAAACCGGCGGATGGCTTCGAGATGCTGCTGGTGACGGCCGAGGGCAGTTGGCACCTGCGTCGTCCGCTTCTGGCGTTCCCACGTCAGCCGGTCGGTGTGGGCGATCTGACGTCCGGCCTGTTCCTGGCGCGGGTGCTGCTCGGCGACAGTCTGGTGGCGGCGTTTGAATTCACCGCAGCGGCGGTGCATGAAGTGCTGCTGGAAACCCAGGCCTGCGCCAGCTATGAACTGCAACTGGTGCGGGCGCAGGACCGGATCGCTCATCCGCGGGTGAAGTTCGAGGCGACAGCGATCAGCCTCTGATCATTGCAGCGCTCGCAGGCATGGCCCGCGAGCGCTCTGTCACTCAGGCGTCGCCCTTGATTTCCTGATAGCGCTTTTCCAGCTCCTGGCGAATCTGCCGGCGCTGCTGGGCTTGCATGTAGCGACGTTTGTCTTCGCTGTTCTGCGGTTGCAGCGGCGGTACGGCGGCCGGTTTGCGCTGATCGTCCACCGCAACCATGGTGAAGAAGCAGCTGTTGGTGTGGCGCACCGAGCGCTCGCGAATGTTCTCGGTCACCACTTTGATGCCGACTTCCATCGAGGTGTTGCCGGTGTAGTTGACCGACGCCAGGAAGGTCACCAGTTCGCCGACATGGATCGGCTCGCGGAAAATCACCTGATCCACCGACAGGGTCACCACGTAGCGGCCGGCGTAGCGGCTCGCGCAGGCGTAGGCCACTTCGTCGAGGTATTTGAGCAGGGTGCCGCCGTGGACATTGCCAGAGAAGTTGGCCATGTCGGGGGTCATCAGTACCGTCATCGACAGCTGGGCGTTTCCGGGTTCCATAACGTTCTCACGGGTCAAGGCAGGGTTGCTGGAAGAAGCACCTCTGCGGGTGCCTGGTCGCTTTTCAAAACCACCGTTATCGGGACGCCGGGCAACTGGCCGCCGTCACGCCCGGATCGATCTGTTTCCATATATTGCACCGCCTTTCAGCCGGAAGTCGCGGTGTTACCCTGCAAAAGCCCACCCCAAGGGCGATTCCTACACCTAAAGCGGATTTTTACTCAGCTCGCCCAGACGTTTTCAGACGCCTGCCGCGAGCATCGTCATTCAAGGAGCCCACGCCATGCATGCCATCAGCTTTATTCAGGATCTGGCAGTGATCATGCTGGTCGCAGGCGTGGTGACCGTGCTGTTCCACCGTTTCAAACAGCCGGTAGTGCTCGGCTACATCGTCGCCGGCTTCATCATCGGCCCGCACACGCCGCCGTTCGGCCTGATCCACGACGAAGAAACCATCAAGACCCTCGCCGAGCTGGGAGTGATTTTCCTGATGTTCTGCCTTGGCCTCGAGTTCAGCCTGCGCAAGCTGTTCAAGGTCGGCGCCACGGCGTTTATCGCGGCGTTCCTGGAAATCATCCTGATGATCTGGATCGGCTACGAAATCGGCCGCTGGTTCGACTGGAACACCATGGATTCGCTGTTCCTCGGCGCGATCCTGGCGATTTCCTCGACCACCATCATCGTCAAGGCGCTCAACGACCTGAAGATGAAGAACGAGCGCTTCGCCCAGTTGATCTTCGGTGTGCTGATCGTCGAGGACATTCTCGGCATCGGCATCATTGCGCTGCTTTCAAGCATCGCGGTCAGCGGCACGGTCAGCTCCGGTGAAGTGTTTTCCACGGTCGGCAAACTCTCGCTGTTCATGATCGTCGCGCTGGTCATCGGTATTCTGCTGGTCCCGCGATTGCTGGCCTATGTGGCGAAGTTCGAAAGCAACGAGATGCTTCTGATCACTGTGCTCGGCCTGTGCTTCGGCTTCTGCCTGCTGGTGGTCAAGCTTGAATACAGCATGGTGCTCGGCGCATTCCTGATCGGCGCGATCATGGCCGAGTCGCGGCAATTGCTGAAGATCGAGCGCCTGATCGAACCGGTTCGCGACCTGTTCAGCGCGATCTTCTTTGTCGCCATCGGCCTGATGCTCGACCCGATGATCCTTCTGCAATACGCGTGGCCGATTGCGGTGATCACCGTCGCCGTAGTGCTGGGCAAGATGTTGTCCTGCGGCCTCGGTGCGTTTATCGCCGGCAATGACGGACGCACCTCACTGCGGGTCGGGATGGGCCTTTCGCAGATTGGCGAATTCTCCTTCATCATCGCCGCGCTGGGCATGACGCTGCAGGTGACCAGCAACTTTCTTTATCCGGTCGCCGTGGCGGTCTCGGTCATCACTACGTTGCTGACGCCGTACCTGATCCGCGCGGCCGATCCGCTGTCGATCAAGCTGTCTGCTGCCATGCCGCAGCGTCTCGGGCGGGTGTTCGGGATGTATGGCGAATGGCTGCGCAGCATTCAGCCGCAGGGCGAGGGCGCGATGCTGGCGTCGATGATCCGGCGGATTCTGTTGCAGGTCGGGGTCAATCTGGCGCTGGTGATTGCGATCTTCTTTGCCGGCGCGTTCTTTGCCGGGCGCCTCTCGACGTGGCTGCAGGACTGGATCAGCGATCCGAGCTGGCAGAAGGCGTTGATCTGGGGCGGGGCGTTGCTGCTGTCGCTGCCGTTCCTGATCGCGGCCTATCGCAAGCTCAAGGCGCTGTCGATGCTGCTGGCCGAGATGGGCGTGAAGCCGGAGATGGCGGGGCGTCACACACAGCGAGTGCGCCGGGTGATCGCCGAAGTGATCCCGATCCTCTCGCTGCTGGTGATTTTCCTGCTGCTGGCAGCCTTGTCGGCCAGTATCTTGCCGACCAACAAGCTGCTGGTGCTGGTCGCCGTGGTTGCGGCCGCCGTGGCGGCGCTACTCTGGCGCTGGTTCATCCGGGTGCACACGCGGATGCAGGTGGCCTTGCTGGAAACCCTCGACAACCACAAGGAATCGTCGGGGCATTGATCCGGCGGGGCGGCTGGGGGGATCAGCTTTCCAGCCAGACGTCCCGTGCCCAGTGCCAGACCGATTCCCAGGACTCTTCGGTGATCAGCTCTTCTTCGCCGGACCACAACACCACGGTGCCGTCTTCTTCGACGCAGTAGTAGTTGTCGCCGTCCTGGCAGATCGGGATCAGGTCGCGCGGCACACCGGCGTCCCAGGCGTTGGCCGCCACATCCGGCAGGTAGGTGTGGGACTGCGGGTCGGTGACGGTCACAGGTTCCAGGCTGCCGTAAACCACATCGCTGACGGTCAGCAGAAACTCTTTGAAGACAAACGGAATGTTGATGAAGAGTTCTTCTTCGACTTCCACCAGTTGGTCTTCGTCAGGCAACTCCAGGGGAACCGGTACGGGTTCGTTGGCTTCGCGCAGTTGTTCGATGATTTCTTCCACGTCCGGGATCCTCTTGCTTGAATGGCGCGGTTTATATGGGCCGGTTTATACAGTAGCTCGCTATAGATGCAACCGCGAAATAGAAAACCCCGGCCAAGGCCGGGGTTTTTATTGCTGCGGGTAAAACGTCGGAGGTGATCAGCCGTTCTGGCGGATACCGGCGACCAGCCAAGGCTGGTTGTCGCCCTGCGGACGTTCCATGTTCCAGCTTTCGCTGAACACTTCGCCCTGGTCGAAACGCGAGGTTTTCGACACACCGGTGAAGGTCAGGGTCGCGATGGTCTTGTCCGCACGATCATCCACGCCATCCAGTTGAACCTGAAGGTTGTCGATGTAGGTGGACTGGAAGCCATCACCCAGATCCGCACGCTCACGCTTGAGGAAGTCGAGCATTTGCGGGGTCACGAACTCGGCGATCTTGTCCATTTCGTTGGCGTCCCAGTGCTGCTGCAACGCCTGGAAGTGGCTGCGGGCGGCTTCGAGGAAGCGCTGCTCGTTGAACCAGGCCGGTGCGTTGATCACCGGACGGGCGGCAGCCGGAGCGGCCGAACCACCGAAGATCGAACCCATGGCAGCCGGCTTCTGCTCGAACACTTCACGCTGCATCGGCGCGCCGGCCGGAGCGAACTGCTCCTGCTGCTTGCGGCGACGAGCGGCGATGAAGCGGAAGATCACGAACGCGATCACGGCCATGATCAGGATGTCGAAGATCTGCATGCCCTGGAAGCCGCCGCCCATGAACATGGAAGCGAGCAGGCCACCGGCGGCGATGCCGGCCAGAGGGCCGAGCCATTTGGAAGCGCCACCGGCCTTGGCGGCGGCGCCAGCGGCACCGGCAGCGCCCGCGGTCGCTGCCGCGCCGCCGACGCTTGGAGAAGAAGGAGCCATCTGGCTGGTCTGGTGCGTCGGCGCAGCGCCGGCGCTTTTGCCACCACCAAAGCGCTTGGCGTTGGCGTCGAGGCTCATCGTCAGGCCGATGCACAACGCCATGGCGATGCTAAGAAAACGTTTCATAAAGGGAATTCCCGTTTGTGGAGACACGCGCGCCATGTTGCACAGCTGAAATGTCACTGGCTAGCGAGAGAGTGTTTCGGGCTTTTGCCTGACAGGTTACGTTCAGCTCGGTCGAGGCAATAAGGCCATGTACTTTTGTCTGTAGGAAAAGTAGGTATGTTCAGTGGGAAATTGATCAGCGTCGAAACGCCAACATCACCACGCCAGCCGTGATCAGGCCGATGCCGCCCCATTGGCGCAGGTCGAGTTTCTCGCCCAGCAGGATCACACCGAGCACCGCCACGAGCACCACGCTGAGCTTGTCCACCGGGGCGACCAGCGAGGCCGGTCCGACTTTCAATGCCCGGAAGTAGCACAGCCACGAAGCCCCGGTACCCAGGCCCGACAGCAGCAGGAACAGATAGCTCTTGGCAGAGATCGATCCCAAGGACTGATATTGGCCCGTGGCGTACAAAATCAAGGCCAGACTGACGAGTACCACGATGGTGCGCAGGAGGGTGGCGAAGTCGGAGTTGACGTTTTCGATGCCGACCTTGGCGAAGATCGCCGTCAGTGCGGCGAAGGTGGCCGAGAGCAGGGCCCAGAATGTCCAGGAGGAAAAGAAGCCAGAGCCCATGTTTCGTACCTTTCAGGATTGAACCGTTGCCGTGTGATCGTTCCCACGCAGACGCCTCGACGTGGGAACGATGAGCAACTTTAGATCGCTTCCAGCTTCGCGTAACCCAGCATCAGCCACTTGCTGCCTTCGCTGAAGTTCACCTGAACCCGCGCCTGGGCGCCGGCGCCTTCGAAGTTGAGGATCACGCCGTCGCCAAAGATCGAGTGCCGTACGGCCTGGCCGAGGCTGAGACCGGTTTCCGGGATCTCGGCGCCGCTGAACAAGTTGCTGCCGCTCATCGACTGGTTGCCGCCGAACGGTCGGCTGACGCTGTTCGACAAGCGCACTTCCTGAATCAGGCCTTTCGGTACTTCCCGTACGAATCGCGACACCTTGTTGTAGGTTTCGCTGCCGTACAGGCGTCGGGTTTCAGCGTAGGTCATCACCAGGTTCTGCATCGCCCGGGTGATGCCGACGTAGGCCAGGCGCCGTTCTTCTTCAAGACGTCCCGGTTCTTCCAGGCTCATCTTGTGCGGGAACAGACCTTCTTCCATGCCCACCAGGAACACATAAGGGAATTCCAGGCCCTTGGCGCTGTGCAGGGTCATCAACTGAATGCTGTCTTCGTGCTCGTCGGCCTGGGTGTCGCCGGCCTCCAGCGAAGCGTGGCCGAGGAACGCCGCCAATGGCGTCAGGTCTTCGTCTTCTTCGGTGTTCTCGAAGTTGCGCGCGGCGCTGACCAGTTCCTCAAGGTTTTCCACCCGGGCCTGGCCTTTCTCGCCTTTTTCCGCTTCGTGGTAAGCGATCAGGCCGGATTGCTCGATGACAGTCTGAGTCATCAGGTGCAACGGCATCTCGGCGCATTTGGCGGCGAGGTTCTCGATCAGCTCGATAAACGCGCCGAGGGCGCCGGCGGCACGACCGGTCAGGCCTTTATTGGCCACCAGTTGGCGCATGGCTTCCCACATCGACACATCGCTGTGGCGGGCATGGTCGCGAATCGCTTCGACGGTTTTTTCGCCGATGCCGCGGGCCGGGACGTTGATGACCCGTTCCAGCGCCGCATCGTTGCCGCGACCTTCCAGCAAACGCAGGTAGGCCATGGCGTTCTTGATTTCCGCCCGCTCGAAGAAGCGCTGGCCGCCATAGATGCGGTACGGGATGCGTTCGCGCAGCAAGGCTTCTTCCAGAACGCGGGATTGGGCGTTGGAGCGGTAGAGAATCGCGATATCGCTGCGGGCCAGGCCGGTTTTCAGCGCGCTTTCGATGGTTTCGACAACGTAGCGTGCTTCATCGTGTTCGTTGAACGCGGCGTACAGGTTGATCGCTTCGCCGTCGCCGCCGTCGGTCCACAGCTCTTTGCCCAGGCGCCCGGTGTTGTTGGCGATCAAGGCGTTGGCGGCTTTCAGGATGCCGGCGGTGGAGCGGTAGTTCTGCTCCAGACGGATGGTCACCGAGTCCGGGAAGTCGGAGGAATACTGGTGAATGTTCTCGATTTTCGCGCCGCGCCAGCCGTAGATCGACTGGTCGTCGTCGCCAACCACCATCAGGCTGTCGCCGCCCTTGCCGAGCAGACGCAACCAGGCGTACTGCACGGCGTTGGTATCCTGGAACTCGTCCACCAGAATGTGCCGGAAACGCTTCTGGTAATGCGCCAGCAGGCCCGGATGGTCGCGCCACAGGTCGAGGGCGCGCAGCAGTAGTTCGGAGAAATCGATGACGCCGGCGCGCAGGCAGGCAGCCTCGTAGGCTTCATAGATGCCGCGCATGGTGGCCAGGTACAGATCGCCGCTGGCCTGAATGTGTTGCGGACGCAGACCTTCGTCTTTCTGCCCGTTGATGAACCACTGGGCCTGACGGGCCGGCCAGCGCTGTTCGTCCAGCCCCAGCTCACGGATCACCCGTTTGACCAGTCGTTGCTGGTCATCGCTGTCGAGGATCTGGAAGGTCTGGCTCAGCCCGGCTTCCTGCCAGTGCGCCCGCAGCAGGCGGTGCGCCAGGCCGTGGAAGGTACCGACCCACATGCCGGCCGGGTTGATTCCCAGCAATTGCTCGATGCGGTGACGCATCTCGGCAGCGGCCTTGTTGGTGAAGGTCACCGACAGGATCGAGTGGGGCGAGGCGTTTTCGACCTGGATCAACCAGGCGATACGGTGCACCAGCACTCGGGTTTTGCCGGAGCCGGCACCGGCCAGGACCAATTGACGACCAACGGGAGCCGCTACGGCCTGGCGTTGGGCATCGTTGAGGGAGTTCAGCAGAAGGGAGAGATCATCGCGCATCGGGGCATTCTAGGGTGCGCCGCAGGCCCGGGCAAACCGAGCTTTGCATTAGCCGATGAAAGTGCTGCCAATGACGACTGGTCGGTCACCGGCTACAGGCGTTGGCCCGCCTCGCTTCGGGGCTTTCGCGGGTGTCGGGAGGCCGAAAAGTTTCGGCGAAATTATGATCTGGAGCAGTTTGGCAAGTGGTTGGGCTTGTGTATGCTCCGTCCACGTTTCCGGGCGCATGCTCACACTTATAAGAACAAGAACGTTGCCTATGACCCTCAGCTTCGACCTGTCGGGCCCCTCTGTGGAACCCCGGGTGATCCGCAAGCATTACGCCACCCAGATGGCGGTCGAGCGCACGCGCCTTCTTTATCAGGGTTCGCTGTTGCCCACCCTGTTCATGTTGATCAATGGTCTGGTCTGCGCCGGTCTGCTCTGGAGCCCGCAGCGTTACTTTGTGGTCAGCGTCTGGATGGTGTGGCTGCTGTCGCTGGTGGCACTGCGGGTGATTCAGGTCGCGGCCTTCGATTCGGCGATTCCCGATCGCCAGGCCCAGCCGATCTGGGGGCGGATGTTCCTGCTCGGTTCGACCATGACCGGCCTGACCCTGGCCGGCGCCGGCATCGCCCTGGTCCCGGCCGACAACTTCATGCAGCAAGCCTGGGTGTTCGGCCTGATCGGCGCCGCGACCTTGTCGGCCAGCGTGGCCTACGCCGTGAGCATCCCGGCCTTTCTTTCCTTTACCTTGCCGTGCCTGCTGCCGGCCATCGGCTATCTGTTCTGGGGCGGTGACGAACAGGCGCGTGGCTGGGGCTGGCTCGGGCTGATTTTGCTCGGCTCCCTGAGCGTGGTGGCGTGGCAGGTCAATCGGCTGATCGACCGTGGCTTGCTGCGTCGCTTCCAGAATCAGCACCTGATCGAGCATCTGCAACAGGCGCAATCGCGCAGTGAACAGCTCAATCAGGAGTTGGCGAAAGAAATCGAACACCGCCGCTGCGCCGAGGGCAAATTGCGCGAAGCCCAGGTCGAACTGGAAGATCGTGTGGCCCAACGCAGCCGTGAGCTGGACGCCGCCAATCAGGCCCTGAGCAAAAGCGAAGCACGCCTGGCGCTGGCGTTGAAGGCCAGTGAGTTGGGGCTGTGGGACTGGAATCTGCAGACCGACGAAGTTCACCACACGCAGATTCAGGAGCTGTTCGGCATTGACCCGGAATACGTCACCGGGCTGCTGAGGCATCTGCGGCCACGCTTGCACCCGGAAGATGTGCCGGCCCTCAAGCGAGCGCTGATTGAGCATTTGAAGGGGCGCACCGAGGATTATCAGATCGAGTACCGCGTGCGCCATGGCGACGGCCACTGGGTCTGGATCGAAGACCGGGGGCGTGCGGTGGAGCGCGACGACAGCGGACGGGTGATCCGCATGGTCGGCACCCGACGCGACATCAGTGTCAGCAAAAGCCTGGAAGCCCAACAGCAATTGGCGGCCACGGTATTCGAGGCCGCCAGCGAAGGCATTGTGATCCTCGACCCGAATTATTCGCTGATCGCCATCAATCAGGCCTTCAGCCGGGTCACCGGTTACGACATCGACGACATGCTCGGGCGCAACGTCGTTGAACTGCCATGCAGTCGTGATGCCCGCCGACACTATGTCGCCATCCGTCATGCGCTGGAGCAGCACGGCAGCTGGCAGGGCGAACTGGTGGAGACCCGCAAGAACGGCGAGTTGTACCCGCAGTGGCTGCAACTGAATGCGGTGCGCGATAGTCGGGGAAATGTGAGTCATATCGTTGGCTTCTTCGCCGATCTGTCGGCGCGCCGCGAATCCGAAGAGCGCATGCGCTACCTGACCCACTACGACGAACTCACCGGCCTGGCCAACCGCTCGCTGTTCCGCGAACGCCTGCACGAAGCCCATCAGCGCGTGCGGCAGGGCGGGCGGCGGAGTCTGGCGCTGCTGCACATTAATCTGGATCGATTCAAGCTGCTCAACGACAGCCTTGGCCACGAGATTGCCGACCAGTTGCTGCAAAGGATGTCGCGGCGTCTGGTCAGTGCCTTGCCGGAAGCCGACACGATTGCCCGGTTGTCCGGCGACGAGTTCGCGGTGCTGTTCGATGCCTATGGCAACCTGTCGAGCCTGGCGCGGGTCGCCACGCGGCTGTCGGCCAAACTGCGCCTGCCACTGACGGTAGAGGGGCATGAACTGGTGATCAGCGCCTCGATGGGCATCAGTATGTTGCCGGACAACGCCCGGGAGATTTCCGCGCTGGTCAGCCAGTCGAATATGGCCATGCAACATGCCAAGCATCTGGGCGGCAACAACTTCCAGTTCTACACCGACAGCCTGCAAGCCAGCACGCTGGAGCGTTTGCAGCTGGAAAACCAGCTGCGCAAAGCCATCGAAGACCAGCAACTGAACGTGTTCTACCAGCCGAAACTGTGTCTGGCGACTGGCCGTCTCAATGCGGCCGAAGCGCTGGTGCGCTGGGATCACCCGACCATGGGCCGGGTGCCGCCGGGGGACTTTATCGGTCTGGCTGAAGAGACTGGGTTGATTGGTCCGATTGGCGAGTTCGTACTGCGCCAGGCCTGTTGGCAGGCTTGCGAATGGCAGCGTCAGGGGCTGGCACCGATCCGGGTTTCAGTGAACCTGTCGGTGCATCAGCTGCGTCAGGGGAAACTGGTCAGCCTGGTGCGACAAGTGCTGGAGGAAACCGGCCTGGCGCCGCACTACCTCGAACTGGAACTGACCGAAAGCCAGTTGCTCGACAGCGTCGAACACATCATCGCCACGTTCCAGCAGCTGCGGGATCTGGGCGTGAAGCTGGCGATCGACGATTTCGGCACCGGCTATTCATCGCTGAGCTATCTGAAGCGGATTCCGGTGGATTACGTGAAGATCGATCAGGCCTTTATCCGTGGGTTGGGCGAGGGCAGCGAGGACGCGGCGATCACCCGCGCGATTATCGCCATGGCCCATGGTTTGTCTTTGAAAGTGGTGGCCGAAGGCGTCGAGCGGCCGGAGCAGCTTGAGTTCTTGAAGGCCGAAGGCTGCGACGAGGTGCAGGGGTATCTGATCAGCCGTCCGGTGGAGGCTGCCGGTCTGGCCGGGTTGTTGCGCCAGCAGGAAAATCCCCGGTAAAGGGCTACATGCAGCGCATGTCGCCTGATCCGGGGCGATCCAGTTACGCATTGAGCAGGCAAAATGCGGATTCATGTAGTATAACTACAAGCTTGCTACATCCTTGGCATCTGGCCAAAGCACATCTTTCCATAACAAGAGTCCAGCCCCTTGAATCTGCTGCAACACATCGCCCAGTCACGTCACCTGTTACGCAAGTCGGAGCTCAAGGTCGCCGACCACGTGCTGCTTGACCCTGCGGCAGTGATGCACAGTTCCATGGCCGACCTGGCCCACAGCGTCGGCATCAGCGAGCCGACCATCGTGCGCTTCTGTCGCGCCATCGGTTGCTCCGGTTTTCAGGACCTGAAACTCAAACTCGCGCAAAGCCTTGCGGCCGGTGCCAGTTTCGGTCAGTTCGCGATCCATGAAGACGACTCCGTCGCCGACTACAGCCTGAAGATTTTCGACACCACGTTGCACACGCTGATGGAGGTTCGCGAGAAGCTCGATCCGCTGGAATTGCAGCGAGCGGTGACGCTGATGTCCCAGGCGCAGCGGGTCGAATTCTATGGTTTTGGTGCGTCAGGCGCGGTGGCGGCGGATGCGCAGCACAAGTTCTTCCGTCTGCTGCTGACTGCGGCGGCGTATTCCGACCCTCACATGCAGGCGATGTCGGCGGTGACGCTGAAGCCGACCGACGTGGCGATCTGCATTTCCCAGTCCGGCCGTTCCAAGGACCTGCTGATCACCGCCAACCTCGTGCGCGAGAGCGGTGCATCGCTGATCACCTTGTGCCCGAGCCAGACGCCGCTGGCCGAGCTGTCGACCGTCAACCTGGCAATCGATGTTCATGAAGACACCGAAATCTATACGCCGCTGACCTCGCGTATCGCCCACCTGGTGGTGATCGACGTGTTGGCGATGGGCGTGGCCATGGCGCGCGGGCCGAGCCTGGTCAACCACCTCAAGAGCGTCAAACGCAGTCTGCGCAGCTTGCGGCTGTCGCCAAAATCGGTGAAAGCGCTGGATGACTGATGGTCATGGGGTGAAGGTAATCTTCATCTGCCTGTAACCCCGACGCAGCCAAACCGTCATCCCTCGCGCCTATCGTGAAACTCCCGTAATCGCCTTGGGAGACTCGAAATGGCTCAGCCTTACGAAGAACGCAACAGCGCCGCGAAAACCCGTCGTCAGCAGGAAGACCAGCGCCGCATGGAATTTCGCCGCGCTATCGAAGATCGCTTCGAACTCCGTCAGCTTCAGGCCGAAATCGGCGATTTTCCCGAGGACATCAATCACTGGCAGGCAGCGCCTTCAGCTTCCCGTCGAAGCGCTCAACCAGCGCGCTGATCTGCACCCGTTCGCTGCGGATAAACGCCAGGAAGGCGTGGGCCACCGGTGACAACCGTTTGGCTTTGGCTTGCACCAGGCACCAGCTGCGCAACAGCGGCAACTCTTCGACCGGCAGCTCCACCAGGCCGCCGGTCGCCAGCTCCAGGTTCAGGGCGTGGCGCGTCAACAGTGCCAGGCCCAGACCCGCCAATACGCACTCACGCTGAGCTTCCGCCGACGCCACTTCCTGGGTCTGGGTGAAGTGCACGCGCTTCTCCTTGAAGTACTCCTCGCAAGCCAGTCGCGTTCCCGAGCCGGGTTCGCGAATCAGCAGAGTGTAGGGCTCCAGATCCTGCAAACGCAGCGGCCCCATGTGTGCCAGCGGATGGTCCGGTCGCGCGGCCGCCACGATCGGGTTATTGAGGAAGGGGAGGAATTCCAGGCCCATGTCCTGCGGCACCATCGACATGATCACCAGGTCGTCGCGGTTGTCGGAGAGCCGGCGAATCACCTGGCCGCGGTTGACCACCGTCAGTTGCAGGTTCACTTCCGGATGCTGGCGCTTGAAGGCTGCAAACAAGTGCGGCACGAAGTATTTGGCGCTGGATTCCACCGCCAGTTTCAACTGGCCCTGTAGCGAGCCCTGCATGTCCGACAGCTGCATGTCGAGGTTTTCCAGGCGGCCGAAGATGTCGCGGCTGGCGCGCTGGAGTGCTTCTGCCGCCTCGGTCATGTAGAGTTTTTTGCCGACGTAATCGAACAGCGGCTGCCCGATCAGCTCTTCGAGCTGACGAATCTGTAGGCTGACGGCCGGTTGTGTGAGAGACATTTCCTCGGCTGCGCGGCTGTAGGAGCGCAAATCACACACTTCGTTGAAGATCTGCAATTGACGCAATGTCATACGCATCAAGGACTTACGCATTTTCTACAGGCTCTGGCCGCTGGCTGGTGCAATGACTATAAGTCTTTACTTATGCCTGACCCAATTTTTATTCATTTTTGTTAATCCCTTGTGAGCGCTAGTGTGAAGGCGCGACCAGATTGAAACATTTGGTCACGCGTCGACCTGGGTCTAGCAGGTCGTGGGTACCACCGGCTCAAGGGAACCTCCAAGTGATAACAAAGATCCTGATCGCCAACCGTGGTGAGATTGCCGTACGAATCGTGCGTGCCTGCGCCGAGATGGGCATTCGCTCGGTTGCGATTTTTTCCGACGCCGACCGGCATGCCTTGCATGTGAAGCGTGCGGACGAGGCCCACAGCATTGGTGCCGAGCCGCTGGCCGGTTACCTGAACCCGCGCAAGCTGGTGAACCTGGCCGTGGAAACCGGCTGCGATGCGTTGCACCCCGGCTACGGTTTCCTTTCGGAGAACGCCGAGCTGGCAGACATCTGCGCCGAACGCGGTATCAAATTCATCGGCCCGTCGGCGGAAGTCATCCGCCGCATGGGCGACAAGACCGAAGCACGCCGCAGCATGATCAAGGCTGGCGTACCGGTGACGCCGGGCACCGAAGGCAACGTCTCGGGCATTGAAGAGGCGCTGACCGAAGGTGATCGCATTGGTTACCCGGTGATGCTCAAGGCCACCTCCGGTGGTGGCGGTCGCGGTATCCGTCGCTGCAACAGCCGCGAAGAACTCGAACAGAATTTCCCCCGGGTCATTTCCGAAGCCACCAAGGCCTTCGGTTCGGCAGAAGTGTTCCTGGAAAAATGCATCGTCAATCCGAAACACATCGAAGCGCAGATCCTCGGTGACAGCTTCGGCAACGTGGTGCACCTGTTCGAGCGCGACTGCTCGATTCAGCGCCGCAACCAGAAGCTGATCGAAATCGCCCCGAGCCCGCAACTGACCCCGGAACAGCGCGCCTACATCGGCGACCTGTCGGTGCGCGCGGCCAAGGCCGTGGGTTACGAGAACGCCGGCACCGTGGAGTTCCTGCTCGCCGAGGGCGAGGTGTACTTCATGGAGATGAACACCCGGGTGCAGGTGGAACACACCATCACCGAAGAAATCACCGGGATCGACATCGTTCGCGAACAGATCCGCATCGCCTCCGGCCTGCCGCTGTCGGTGAAACAGGAAGACATCCAGCATCGCGGTTTTGCCCTGCAATTCCGGATCAACGCTGAAGATCCGAAGAACAACTTCCTGCCGAGCTTCGGCAAGATCACTCGCTACTACGCCCCCGGCGGCCCGGGCGTTCGCACCGACACGGCGATCTACACCGGCTACACCATTCCGCCGTTCTACGACTCGATGTGCCTGAAACTGGTTGTGTGGGCACTGACCTGGGAAGAGGCGATGGACCGTGGTCTGCGCGCCCTCGACGACATGCGTCTGCAAGGCGTGAAGACCACCGCCGCGTACTACCAGGAAATCCTGCGCAACCCGGAATTCCGTAGCGGCCAGTTCAATACCAGCTTCGTTGAAAGTCATCCTGAACTGACCAACTACTCGATCAAGCGCAAACCCGAAGAGCTGGCCCTGGCCATCGCCGCCGCCATCGCCGCCCACGCAGGCCTGTGAGGAATAGAACAATGACTAAAAAGATTTTCGTAACCGACACCATCCTGCGCGACGCCCATCAATCGCTGCTCGCCACCCGCATGCGCACCGAAGACATGCTGCCGATCTGCGACAAGCTGGACAAGGTCGGCTACTGGTCGCTGGAAGTCTGGGGCGGCGCGACCTTCGACGCCTGCGTACGATTCCTGAAAGAAGACCCGTGGGAGCGCCTGCGCCAACTGCGCGCCGCGCTGCCCAACACCCGTCTGCAAATGCTCCTGCGCGGCCAGAACCTGCTGGGCTATCGCCATTACAGCGATGACGTGGTCAAGGCGTTCGTCGCCAAGGCCGCAGTCAACGGTATCGACGTGTTCCGCATCTTCGACGCGATGAACGACGTGCGTAACCTGCGCGTGGCCATCGAAGCGGTGAAGGCTGCCGGCAAACACGCCCAGGGCACCATCGCCTACACCACCAGCCCGGTGCACACCATCGACGCGTTCGTCGCCCAGGCCAAGCAAATGGAAGCCATGGGTTGCGACTCGGTGGCGATCAAGGACATGGCCGGTTTGCTGACCCCGTACGCCACCGGTGAACTGGTCAAAGCCCTCAAGGCCGAGCAATCGCTGCCGGTGTTCATCCACTCCCACGACACCGCCGGTCTGGCCGCGATGTGCCAGTTGAAGGCCATCGAAAACGGTGCCGACCACATCGACACCGCGATCTCCAGCTTCGCCTGGGGCACCAGCCACCCGGGTACCGAATCGATGGTCGCAGCCCTCAAGGGCAGTGAGTTCGACACCGGTCTGAACCTGGAACTGCTGCAGGAAATCGGCCTGTACTTCTACGCCGTGCGCAAGAAGTACCACCAGTTCGAAAGCGAATTCACCGCCGTCGACACCCGTGTTCAAGTCAACCAGGTACCGGGCGGGATGATTTCCAACCTGGCCAACCAGTTGAAAGAGCAGGGCGCGCTGAACCGCATGAACGAAGTGCTGGCAGAGATCCCGCGCGTGCGCGAAGACCTCGGCTTCCCGCCGCTGGTGACCCCGACTTCGCAGATCGTCGGCACCCAGGCGTTCTTCAACGTGCTGGCCGGTGAGCGTTACAAGACCATCACCAACGAGGTGAAGCTCTACCTGCAAGGCGGCTACGGCAAGGCGCCGGGCACCGTGAACGAGAAGCTGCGTCGTCAGGCCATCGGCAGCGAAGAAGTGATCGATGTACGTCCGGCCGATCTGCTCAAGCCGGAAATGACCAAGCTGCGTGCCGATATCGGCGCACTGGCCAAGTCCGAAGAAGACGTGCTGACCTTCGCCATGTTCCCGGACATCGGCCGCAAATTCCTCGAAGAGCGTGCCGCCGGCACCCTCACCCCGGAAGTGCTGCTGCCGATCCCGGAAGCAGGCAAGGTGGCTTCGGCCGGCGGCGAAGGCGTGCCAACCGAGTTCGTCATCGACGTCCACGGCGAAACCTACCGCGTGGACATCACCGGTGTCGGCGTCAAGGCCGAAGGCAAGCGTCACTTCTACCTGTCCATCGACGGCATGCCGGAAGAAGTGGTGTTCGAGCCGCTCAACGAATTCGTCGGTGGCGGCAGCAGCAAGCGCAAGCAGGCCTCGGCACCAGGCCACGTCAGCACCACCATGCCGGGCAACATCGTCGATGTGCTGGTCAAGGAAGGCGACACCGTCAAGGCGGGCCAGGCTGTGCTGATCACCGAAGCGATGAAGATGGAAACCGAAGTCCAGGCCGCGATTGCCGGCAAGGTCACTGCCATTCATGTTGCCAAGGGCGACCGGGTGAACCCGGGTGAAATCCTGATCGAGATCGAAGGCTGAGATAACAGCCTCGATACAACGCTTTAAACCTCGGGGGGGCATGTGCTCCCCTTTTTTTTGCCTTTCAGGCACTGCCGCAGTGAGCGGCAGCGCCCGACCGGGGCTCAGAACGCCATTCGCCACTGGCCCGATACGCCATGGTTGTGACTGTCGGTGCCGATTTCTCCGGTCAGACCGACACCCAATGTGTGGCTGTTAGTGATCGCCAGGTCCAGCCCGGTGTCGAGCTGCAGACTGTTGCGATCCAGCTCGGCGCCGTAAACGGTGTAGTCATGGCCGCCGGTGGCCAGCCGTTGGCGGGTGCTGGTGTAGGTTTCGCCGTAAACGTGTTTCCACCCCGTGCTGAATCGTGGCGTGAGGCGCATGCCGTTATCCAGCGTGCTGACTTTCGCCATGCGCAGGCCGACAGTGGTGTTGAAGTTGCCTTGGGATTGGGCGTGAACCTTGAGCGCCGCAGCCCCACCTTTCTCGGTGTAGCCGTCACGCTGGTAGCGTTGGTAGCCGAGGCCGGCAAACGGCTCGATGCTGACGTTGGCCCGGCCCAGGTTGTATCCCGACTCGATGAACGCTTGCTGGGTGCTGGCGTGGTAGCTGCCCTTGAGCCGGTCATGGAAGCGACCGAACGCGACTTCGCGACGGGTGCTGCCTTCATGGCTGCTCCAGATTGCACCGAGCCGAAGTGACGACGGACCGGTCTGGCGCAAGGCATAAGCGCCCAGGTGCCAACTGTCGAGATCGCCGTCCAGCTCTTTGCTGTCGATGCGCGTGTCGGAGGTGCCGCCCATCAATCCCAGGCGCCATGCTTCATCGAGGCGCCAGTCCGCACCGAGTAGCAGTCCCTTGGTGGCGTGCTGCATGGGTTCCTCATCGCGATCCAGCTTCCCGCCGTGTCCGAGGGCTTGCAGCCAGACCCTGCCGCTGTCGGCACTTCCGGCTGCATGGCGAGGTGCGTTTCCTTGGGTATCGTGGATGTTGTCGAGTGGGTGCATGGCCGACAGCAGGCTGGCGCTGACCGGCGTGACGCTGCTCAGGGTTGCCTTGGCGAGGTTGGCGTTGCTGCCGCCAGCGAGTTGATCGTAGGCGAGGGCGGCTGTGGCCTCGTCGGTAGCTTGCAGGGCTGCGATGGCTGCATTGCCTGGAGGTGGAGGGGAATCCGATGACGGTGGCTGGTCAACCACTTGGGTTTGTTGAGTTGCGGGCGTTTCGGCCAGAACCGGTTCCGATGAGGGCGCTGGTTTTTCGATGCTTTTTTCGAGCGCGCTGCCGCTCTCTGTTGTGGCGACTTTCTTGGGTTGAATGTCATCGGATGTACGAGCGGGTACTGCCGGAACCTCAGTGCTGACGGGGTTTGTTTCGGGTGTCGGAACGATCCTTTCTTCACGCGGTATTTCTTCGGCGAGACTGAGTGGAGCAGGTATTTCCTTCTTCTTGCGCGGCTTTTTGACCTTCACCTCGATATCGACGTGCGCGTCGGGTTCTGATTGCTCCGCCAGTGAAAATTCTACGCAACCGATAGCCAGCGCAACCGCCAGGACAAGATGTTGGAGCTTGTATTTGCATTGAATGGGCATTCAGTTTGGCCTCATGAAGGATGAGGCCAAACTGTAAAAGTCGAGGCCGGTACACCGATGCCGGGCGATTCCGAGCCGGGCGCAGGGGATGACGTCTGCTTTTGTAGCCCGGTCGGTGGCGAGTGATGAGCCTGCCCTTGTTTACCCGATCGACCAGATGCCTTTGCCTACAACCCCCGCTGAAGTATCGATTGGCGAAACCTCAGAAACTCATCTGCCACTGCCCGATCAGCCCGTGATTGCGACTGTTGCTACCAATCTCGCCGCTGTAACCAAACCCCAGCGTATGCCGCGCCGAAACGCCCAGATCCAGTCCCGCTTCGAGGACCAGGCTGTCACGATCCAGCGAGCTGCCATCGACGCTGAACGCGGTGCCACCGACGACGAACGCCTGACGGGTCGAGCTGCTGACATCGCCATACGTGTGTTTCCAGCCTGCCGCCATGCGCGGGGTCAGGCTCATACCGTTTTCGAGCGAGTTCAGGTGCGCCAGGCGCAGGCCGACGGTGCTGCTGAAGTTGTCCTGGGTCTGACTGTCGACTTGTAACGCCGCCGCGCCACCCTTTTCCTGATAGCGGTCGCGGTGATAGCGCTGGTAGCCGAGGCTGGCGAACGGTTCGGCGCTGAGCCGCCCGCTGCCCATGGCGTAGCCGAGTTCGGCGAAGGCTTGCTGGCTGTTGGCGTCGTAATCGCCTTTGGGGCGGTCGCTGAAACCGTTGAACGCGACCGTGCGTTTGCTCTCGCCCTGATGACCGCTGTAGGCCGCGCCCAGACGCAAGGCTATCGGGCCGTTTTGATGCTGGGCATAGACCCCGGCGTGCCAGCTTTCGACATTGCCATCGACGCCGGTGGCGTCCAGATCGGTCTTCGAATAACCACCGAGCACGCCCAGTCGCCATTGCGGATTCAGCGCCCAGTCGGCACCGAGTACGCTGCCCTTGGTACGTTGTTCTAGACTGCCATTGCCATGTTCGCCATCGAGCTTGCCGTAGCCGCCGATGGCTTGCAGCCAGAGCCGGCCCTGAGCATTGGGATCATTCAGGTTTCGGGCTGCGGCCGGTACGCCGTTGGCGGCGAGGATCGGTGTGTCGCGCTGATCGAGGCCGACCATCAAGCCGGGACTGCCGCCCATCTGTTGCATCGCCGAGAGCATGCTGCTGCCGACCTGGCTGCTGGCGCCGAGGGTGGCGCTGGTCAGGTTGGCGTTGCTGGCGCCGGCCAGTTGCTCGATGGCTGCGCCTGCACTGCTTTGAGTGGTGTTGAGCAAGGCGTTGTACAGCGCATTGTTCTTGCCCATCGAGGCCAGGCTGTTGGCCGCGTTGCTGCCGTTACCGGTGGCGGCGAATTCATTGAACGCCACGTCGTTGCGGGTGTAGGTCAGGTCGACCTGAGTCGGCGTGTAGGCGAGGGTTGGCGTGAGGAACGCGTAGTCGCTGGTGACCGCGCCAAACGTACCGTTGACCCGCGCAGCCTGCAGCACCGTGTAATGGCTCTGCCACGGATACGTGCCGCTGCCGGGATTGACTGCCAGCGTCGCGCCATTGAGGTTGGCCGTGCCGCCGACCTGGACCGGCGCGCTGCTGCCATCGGCGTTGACGCCGTAGGCGAGGGTGGATGCGCTGCCCATGTTCAAGTCGTGCACGACGGTTGCAGTGCCAAAGCGGGTGTCAGTGCGCAACGTGCCATTCAGGTTGAGGTTGCCCACAGAACCACCGCCGGCATACACACCGCCGGCGTCAACGGTCAGGTTGCCGGCGATGTCGCCCTGGTTGATCAGGGTGGCGCCGTTGCGCACGGCACCGCCGTCGCTGAAATCGCCGCTGCCGGTGAGGGTCCAGGCGCCTTGTTTGACCTCCAGCCATTCGAAATTGCGGCTGGCACCGAAGCTGCCGCCCGCCGCGTCGTCCATCACTACCCGGTCGTAACCGGTGCCGCCATCGACCACGCCGACAAAACGACTGCCGTTGCGCAAGGTCAGGCTGTCGTTGCCACCGCCCAGGTCCAGCGCCAAGCCGTTGCTGCCGGTGATCGTGCCGCCGTTGATCACGTTGTCGGCGAACTCACCGACGAACTTCACGCCGAAACCGTCGAGCCCTTGAATGGTGCCGTAGTTTTCCAGCGTGGTGGCCGCCAGTCCCGAACCGCCGCTGCCGTCGTCCACCAGAATGGCGCTGTTGGCACCGCTGATCAGGGCACTCTTGGCGTTGAGAATGTAACCGCCGCCCAGCGCGATGCCTTCACTGCCGTTGGCGAAACCGCCCTTGTCCACACCGCCGGCGCCAACGCCTTGAATGGTGCCGTAGTTTTCGATGTGGGCGATCTTGTCGATGTCCACGCCGTCACCGTCGCCGTTGGGCTGCAACCCGGAATACGCACCAGTGATGGTGCCGTGGTTGATCACCGTGCCGTCGCCGTCGGAACCGAAACCGGAACCATTGCGCCCGGTGATCTGCCCGTAGTTGACCAGCGTCGCCCCGAGGTCGGTGGTGATGCCATGTCGGCCGCCGGAAATCACGCCGTAGTTGGTCACGCTGACACCGGTCGCGGTGTCGATATCGATGCCGTCGAACTTCTGGTCGGCGTTGTGCGAGTCACCGGTCGAGATCTCGCCATAGTTGCTGATGGTCGCGTTGGCGCCGGTCTTCATGCCGTCGCTGGCGTCGCCGCGAATCAGCCCGCCTGCGCGGTTGATGATGGTGGTTTTCACCCCGTTGCTGCGCAACGCATCCAGATCCAGGCCCTGGCCGGTGGTCGAGCGAATGGTGCCGCTGTTGTCGATCAACAGGCTGCCGCTGACGAAGTTGCTGTCGATGCGAATCGCGTCATTGGAACCGAGAATCTGTCCGCCGCTGCGGTTGTAGATCGCGTAGTTGCGCGCCTGGGTCAAATCGCCGCTGCTATCAATCGCCCGGCCACCGCTGGAAATGATCTTGCCGGCGTTATCGATGATCACGCCGACACCGCTGGTGCCATCCTTGAGACTCACGGCCTTGCCGCTGTTGGTAATGCTGCCCGGCGCCGAAATCGTCAGGGTGTCGTTGCCGCCCAATGTCTGCGACGCGGTGGTGGCGGTGTCGATTTGCACGGTCTTGCCGTGGGCGGCGCCGGTGGCGATCAACAGGGCGGTGGCAAGCGACAGGCGCTGAGGCGGGAGCGGCATGGGGAGAACGTCCTTTTAGTTATTAGCGAGGGCGTTCTGTATAGCGGAGGGGGTTTACAGAATGATGTCTGGGTTATGTGCATTCTTTTGCAGATATGTCTGCGGGTTGGATGCTTCATCTGCAATTCGTTGCAGATGAAGCAATAACAGACAGGAAACCCCTTCAACTGCCGCACTCGCCGTCGGGGGCTTCCTTCTTTGCGTTTACATACTCAGCCGCGGCACTCAACCAACCCTTTCACCTGCCCACCCGCCATCTGATTCTCATCACTCAACCAGCGCTCGAACCCGGTCGCAATCGCCGGCCATTCCGAGTCCAGGATCGAGTACCACGCGGTATCGCGGTTCTGGCCTTTCACAACCATGTGCTGGCGGAACACGCCTTCGAAGCTGAAACCCAACCGCTCGGCCGCGTATTTGGAGCGGGCGTTGCCGTTGTTGCATTTCCATTCGAGGCGACGGTAGCCGAGGGCGAAGGATTCCTTGGCCAGCAGGTAGACCGCCTCGGTGCTTTTCGGCGAGCGCTGCATCGGCGCGCCGAAGGTGACGTGGCCGATTTCGATGCGGCCCTGGGCCGGGACGATCGACATCAGGCTGAGGATGCCTTGCACCTGGCCGCTGGCGCGGTCGATGACGCTGAAGAAGTACGGGTCGCTGTGGGCAGCATGGTTGTTCAGCCAGTCATTGAAAGCGCTGCGCTCCGGAAACGGGCCGTAGGGCAAATAGTCCCAGAGTTTCGGGTCGGCGCCCGGGCCTTGCAGGGCGTTGAACAGGTCGTCGCCATGGCGCGCCGGGTCGAGTTTTTCCAGGCGGATGAAGCGGCCTTCGATCAGGGTGGTGGAGGGCGGCGGCACGCCTTTCCAGTCGGCGAGAGAAATCGTCATGCGCGTGGCTCCTTAAATGGCTTTGCGAAACTGGATGAAACCCGGACGCTCGGCGATGCGTTCGTAGAGCTGGATCGCGGTGGCGTTGGTTTCGTGGGTCAGCCAGTGCACCTTGCAGCAACCGTCGGCCTTGGCGGTGGCGTAGACGTGTTCGATCAGCAGACGACCGACGCCGGTGCCACGGGTTTGCGGCTCCACCAGCAGGTCTTGCAGGTAGCAGGAGTTTTCGATGCTCCAGTTCGAACGATGGTAGATGAAATGCACCATGCCCACCGCTTTGCCGTCGGCCCAGGCGAGGGCGGCGTGGGTCGGTTCGTTCGGGTCGAGAAAACGCTGCCAGGTGCTTTGGCTGACGGCGTCCGGCAATTCAGTGTTGTAGAAGCGCAGGTAGGCCTGCCACAGCGGCAGCCAGGCCGCGTGATCGGCGGCGCTGACCGGGCGAATGTCGATCTGACTCATGGTGATTTCCTTAACGCATCAAGTGAGCGAGGGTTTGATCGTTGATGTCGGGGCTGGCGGCCAGGCCTTCGCGCACGCCGGCGATGTCTTCGGGGCTGCGGTTCTGGCTGAGCTTGCGCTTGCCTTCGAGACGGTCGATCGGAATGGCAAACCCGACGATGGCCTTGAGCATGCCGTCGATGTAATCGGCCGGTGCATCGTCGACCGACCAGGGCTGGGCGCGGCCGGCCTCATGGCGATTGGTGAGGGTGCTGACAATGTCCAGCAGACGACCGCCATCGCTGAAGGTTTCGGCGTGACCATAGGCGTGCACGGCGACGTAGTTCCAGGTCGGCACGACTTTGCCGTGCTCGGCCTTGCTCGGATAAAAGCCCGGGCTGACATAGGCATCGGCACCGGGAAAAATCAGCATGGCCTCGGCGCCGTCGCGCAGGTCTTTCCACTGTGGATTGGCCTTGGCCAGATGCCCGTACAGCGTGCCGTTCGGGCCTTGTTCACGATGCAGCAGCACTGGCACATGGCTGGCCTGCAAGCCCTGTTCGCCGTGAGTCACCAGAATGGCGAGGCGGGTGGCGAGGATCAGTTCGTGCAGTTGGGACAAGTCGTCGATGGCAAAGGCGCGGGGCGTGTACATGGAGAAATTTTCCTTGGCGAATGCCTGCATCGTAGGCAGGCTATTGGTCTGTTGTAAGAGCCATTGATGACCAATTTCATAGGTCCATTGCCATGCCCGATTCGACCACGCTGTCGCTGCCGTTCAACCCTGCCGGCATCGAACTCGATCGCCGCAAAGGCCTGAGCCGTCAGCTCTATCAGGCCTTGCGCCTGCGGGTGCTCGACGGACGCCTGGCCAGCGGCACACGCCTGCCGGCCAGTCGCGATCTGGCGGCGGCATTGACGATTTCCCGCAACAGCGTGGTGCGTGCTTACGATCAGTTGTATGCCGAAGGCTTTATCGAAGGGCGGGTCGGGGACGGTACTTATGTGGCGCAGTTGCCCCAATCGACGACACCGACGAAAAAATTATCCACAAAAGTATCCACAGGGTTTTCAACAGGCTTACCCACAGCCTTATCCACAAAATCGGTCGATTTCACTGGGGATTTATCCAGCAAAGTTATCCACAGCGGTGCGATGCAGCGGCTTGAACAGAACCATTTGCCTACGCCGCCGAGTGGTCCGCCACGGGCTTTCAGGGTGGGTGTTCCGGCGTTCGATCTGTTCCCGTTCGACGTCTGGGCCAAGCTGAATGCGGCGTTCTGGCGTAAACCCGATTTGCAGCAACTGTGTTACGGCGACCCGGCGGGCGATGCGCGGCTGCGCGGACTGATCGCTGCCTATTTGCGCAGTTCGCGGGGCATGCAGTGCTCCGCTGAACAAATTGTGATCACCAGTGGCGCACAGCAGGGAATCAGCCTTTGTGCACAGTTGCTGGTGGAGCCGGACGCCGGGGTGGGCATCGAGAATCCCGGCTACCGCGCAGCGGGGCATGCCTTCGCGCTGGCCGGCGGTCGATTGCACGGCATTGCGGTGGATGAGGAGGGCATCGATTGCGCAGCGCTGTCTGCCGCCGAAGATTGCCGGGTGGCTTATGTCACGCCGTCTCATCAATACCCGACAGGGGTGGTGATGAGCCTGGCGCGACGCCTGGAATTGCTGGCCTGGGCCGAGCGCACCGGGGGCTGGATCGTCGAGGACGATTACGACGGCGAATATCGCTACACCGGCGCGCCATTGGCTCCGTTGGCTGCGCTCGATCGCCAGGGTCGCGTCTTGTACGTCGGCACCTTCGGCAAAGTCGCGTTCCCGGCGCTGCGCCTGGGTTATCTGGTGTTGCCGCCGGGATTGGTGGAGGCGTTTGCGCAACGTCGCGCAGTGGATGTCCGGCATTCCGAGGTGAGCACCCAGGCGGTGATGGCCGAGTTCATGGCGGCCGGGCACTTTCAGCGGCACATCCGGCGGATGCGCCGGGCTGCACTCAGCCGGCGCAATGCGCTCATCAATGGTTGGCCCCAGGGTTTGGCGGGTGTCGGCGAACTGCCGGCCGTGTCCGCCGGACTGCATTTGACGGTGGCGGTCGACAGCGTGGCCCGCGAACAGCAACTGATCGAACAGGCCGCCAGCGTCGAGGTGGAAATCCACGGCTTGAGCAAATACTGGCTGCCGGACTCGACGACGCCGATCGATCAGCGCGCCGGTCTGGTGCTCGGTTTTGCGGCGGTGCCGGAGCCGGCGATCGAGTCGGCTCTGGCCCGCTTGCGCGAAGTCTGGCGCAGTTAATCATCTTTCGGTCGAGCGTCCGCCTGTGGTTTGAGGAACAGGTCGCGCACCTGCGGATCGACGATACGCCGTAGCGCATTGTCGACGGCGTCGAAGGTGTCCAGTGTCTGGCGAATTTCAGATGGGCAATGGTGTACAGCTCATCCGCATCCCCGAGCTGGTCGTAATGAAAGTGCGCGACCCATAGCGGTTTGTTTGCGTTGGCCTTGTCGAGAATCCGGTACTCCTGAAAGTAGTCCCCGCGATGCCGGGTGCGAATGCGTCCGCGTGGGTCCTTGATCACGTTGACCTGCCCGTTGTCGTGCAGCCAGTGGAAATAGGTTTCCCGAGGTTTGCGTTGTTTGAGCATGGTTGCGTAGGTCGCAATGCCGTCGGCGTGGGTGCGGGTTGCGCCTTCGCGCAGGCTTGGGATGAGGGAGGCGATGGGCCAAGGATCCTTCCTGGCATTTTTTCTTCGGGTGATCGCGCTGTCGACATCGATGGCCATCTGTTTGAGGCGGTCGACTTGCTGTTCGAACATGTCGCGGATGTCAGCGGGAATGCGCCCCGAACGCCTGGCATCCTCGCGGGTTTTGCTGTTGAAGCTGTCGATGTTCGCTTCGAGCGCCATTGCCGCTGAAATGAGGTCCTCGTCATCGGCGGGCGCCTTCGGTTCGGGCCTTTGAGCGGTGAGTTTGACGAACGTTGTCTCGGCCTCCGACTCGCCGCTCTGGGCCATGGAGGTCTGTTCACTTGTTTCGGGGCGAGGACGGCTTTTGGTGACCTTCACCTTGGGCTGCGACGTTGAAGGCTGCGGCCGGGACTTGACGGGTGCGGGTCGTTCTTCCGGTTCGGGCAATTCTGTGGTCAGGCGTTCGCGAGCCACTGCATGAAACTCGCCGATCAGCTCGCGAACCCTGTCGAGCCTGGTCTGGACGAACTGGCCGGGATGGGCCGCAGGCAATTGCTCCACGCGTTCGGTGAGGCTGGCGAAGAGGTCGTTCCACTGCGATAAACGTTCGATCCGCGCCGGCTGTCCATCCGCGATCACCGCGGTTTTACTCAGCAGGATCAGCTCATGACTGGCATCGGCAGCCGTGGCCGTGATGATCCCGATCGCGGCGCGGGCGGCGTCCATGGCGGCTCCCGGCGTCTCCTCCACACAGCGCTCGTAGGACATGCCGATTTCATTGGCCTTGAGATCGAGTGTGTTGAAGTCTGGCAGCAGCAATTCCAGCCTCGTGGCCACCTCTCTGGCCTTGGCTGAATGGCTGTTCAATATCTGGAGCGAGCGATCCAGGGTCTGTAGGGTGCCAATCATTTCGTCGCTCAACGCGGTGGCGACGGTGGCGATTTCGATCTGTTGCTTGCGTGGTACCAGTGTGTGTTGGTTCGCGCTGTCGACAAAGATCTGTGTGGTCTTGGCGTACATCCGCATTTTCACCCGCAGCCACGAGCCGAAACAGCGGTGCTGACCCAGGGTCAGGCTCATCAGTCTGGCCTGGTGTACCGAGCCACCGCCACCCGCCAGACGCCAGTTTTCGAGTTGGTCCAGCGCCTGGGTGTACTCATTGCCCAGCTTCGTGGCCCTGCCCAGATAGACGGATGCGGAGTGCTCGAAGCCGGCTTCGCTGGTGTCCCGTGGAAGGGCCACCAGCGCTCGCAGCAGTTGTGTTTTCGCCTCGGTTTCGCGGGCTTCAAATCGCTCCAGCTCAGACCAGGCAGCCTCCATTGACTGCTTTTTGGAGCGGCGGAACGCCTCGATCCGGCTTTTCGGCATGCCGCCGCGCAGGCGCAGTTTCGGGTCCCAGTGCCATTGCTCGGCAGTTTCATCGTATGTCAGCGCCATGCCGATACGCAGTGGATCGGCCGGATCGACGATGTGCACCGGCTCGTCTGCCCGGGCGATCACCTGGAACCAGCGCGTGCCGACCCGGGCGCAGGTCTTGCCGTCGAGGGTGTACAGGTGAGTGACCGGTGAGGCTCGTTTCCCGCTCAAGTCAGGTGCGGAGATCTTGAAGCGGTCGAGCATCGCGATGAAGCGTGCGCTGGAGTCGGGTCGCAGCAGTGTCCCCTGTTCGAGTTGAGTGAGATGCCCGGCAGGCACCTCGCCAGTGATGGCAACCGGGTCGAGCGTGACTGACGGTGTGACTTCTGGTGCGGACTCCTCTTTCTCCGGCGACAGTCGGGCCGTTTCGCGGGATTCCTTCTGGTGTGGCAGCCACGAGCGGTTGCGTCGCGCCACGACGCGTTGGGTCAGGATGATGCCGAGCGTCAGCAGAACATCGGCGGTGGATTGCCAGGCCACGAGGGTGTCGTCGCGTTCATGGGCATCGATCGCCTGCTGGATCTGCGTGATGGTCTGCCAGACCCAGACGGCGGTACCCGCCGCGCCGCTCATGAAGTTCGCAGCAACGCTGAACATCGCCCAGCCGCTGTCCGCCAGAAGTGCCCAGCGTCGTTCGCTGTTGGACTGCGACTGGCGGTTTGCAAGATCGACCAGTGCCTGGCTGTTGGCGGTGTACAGCGAGGCAAGGATGTCGCCGCCGAGGGGGGTGTCCGCCAGTTCGATCGGGCCGGTCAGGTCAAGGTGCATGAACGGTTCGGTGGCCAGTTGAGTGACGATCCACGGCGAGGGCAGGCCGACCGGGAAGGCGTACTGTGAGTACTCGAAACTCAGTGCTGCACTGCCCAGCCAGGCCAATACCGAATTGCGCAGTTCGCCATCCTGATACAGCGCGTACATCAGGTTTTGCAGAGAGGCGAACTGCATCAACGGGGTATCCAGCAGCGGCCGGTACAACAGGCAAGGACCCTGGGTATGGTCTCGCGGACAGATGATGAACATGTTGGCGACAACGTCCGAACGCCTGCTCAAGCGGCGGCGAGGGACGAATGCCAACGGACGGATCGTCACCGAGTGTTCGGCTGTTGGAAGTTTGCGGGTGATGGCATCCATCAATTGGCAGACGTAGTCATAACCTTGCTGATCGACGTCGCCCTGGTGCTGGAGCTTGCATTCCAGTGCAAGCATCGGCAGGAGTGTCGGCAGCTGGCGCATGTAGCGGGTCTTTTGCTCGCCCGCCCGGATCGGGTCATCGATCAGTGCGCGTTTGATCAGTTGCGGGTAATGACCGCCGATGTCGACTTTTTCGGCGATGGTGGTCAGAAAATCCACAGTCAGCCAGGCCGGTACGGCGTGGCCATCATCGAAGGCGACCGTGGCCAGATAGGGCGGGGCGTTTTGCAGGGCGAACTCACCCAGGGTCTCGGTTACCGGATCAAACGGGTTGGGCAGGGTGAAACCACCGGTTTCGAAGCTGTTGGTCACCGTGATTCGCAGGTGGTCCAAAGGTAGGTCGGTGGCATCCACGGCACTTTTGTCGGCGATGATTGCTTCGCGCATCCGGCGTTCGGCGTAGGGCTTGATCAGGGGAATGTCGTCATCCCTGAAAACACCCTTCTCGACGTCGTCACGCAAGGTGCCGAGCTCGGCAATGTAGCGACTGTAGTCCTGCAGATCATGGAGGGAGCCGGCTTGCAGCCAATCGGGAACGGCCTCTTCCAACTGGTCGAGCCGGGCTCGTTCGAGCGGATTGAAACGGCCGCGGCTCTGTCTTGCGGGGGAGGCATGGGCACTGATCGACTGGTTGGCGGGGTCCAGTGCCTCGATCGCGCCAAGCTGATTGCTGATCAGCGCCTGTGCAACGGCGTCGAAGATATGCCCTTCGGGTTCGATCAGGCGCCATTTCAGGGAGCGCTCGGACAGCTCGGGATCGAGTCGCTGTGGCAATGTTTCGCCCAGCGCGACCAGCGACTCGAAGGACTCATAGCCATCGGCAACGGTGTACATCAGGATCCGTTGCCGCTGTTTGACGGTGGTAGTCAGCACCAGTGCGCCTGCGATGAGCAGGTGCGTACTGTCCTTGTCGTCAACCAGGTCGATGTCCATCAGGCAGGCTTTCAGCCCGCTGAAATCGCTGTTCACTGTCGAGCGTTCTGCCCGCTCCGGATGCTGAGCGACAAATCGCGCCAGTGCGCACTCGTCGGCATCCCAGCCACTGGCCGTCTGCACATTCGCGGCCGAACACAACAGGTCGGACAGCTCTTGCCAGCGCGGCTGGGTGCCGGCGGACTCATTCCAGTAATCGAGTTGGCGCTGCTGGTATTCGAGGAACAGAAACGGTGCAAGGTCGTTCACCAGCGAGGTGACGTCGTCCATGCTCACCGGCAGAAGGATGGGCGGAGTGGCGTCGGGTGTGCGGGTCAGGAAGTGCTCGCCTTCGATGTAGTCGGCCGTAGTCTTGTGCAGACAGTGCTGGATAAAAGCATGGGTCAGGGACTCGAAGGCAAAGACCCCGGTCTTCTGTGTAGCGTCGATTTCGCTCACGGGGGTTGCGAGCATGGTGCGATCCGGATCGATGTGTTGGTCGGGATGGCTTTTGTTCAGCGCTTCGCGCAACAGCGCCGAGGCCACTTGATGCATCGAGTAGCCCTGGCCGATCAGTTCGACCAGCCGGCTCTGGTTCAACAAGGGTGGGGAAACACTGGGCGTAGTGGCTGCGGCAGATTCAGTCATGGTCATGTCCACGGAGGAAAAACCGGACACTAAAATCCCGGCCGCGGCACGCTGCGGTACATAGATCTCGCAGACAAAAAAAGACCCGCGGGTGCGGGTCTGGTGAGTTGTTACGCGTCAGGTGCCGGACTTGATCTTGGTCCACGCCCGGGTGCGTGCCCGTTCCGCATCACGCGGCAACGGTTGCAGGGTGTAGAGCGTATTCATCGCCGCATCCGTCGGGTACAGGTTGGGGTTGTTGCGGATTGCCGGATCGACATGTTCGGTGGCGTCCTTGTTCGGGTTCGGGTAACCGACAAAGTCGCTGACCGGCGCGATCACCTGCGGTTGCAGCAGGTAGTTGATGAAGGTGTAGGCGTCCTGCGAGTTTTTCGCGCCTTTCGGGATGGCGAGCATGTCGAACCAGATCGGCGCCCCTTCCTTCGGCAGGCGCATGTCGACCACCACGCCGTTCTTCGCCTCTTTGGCGCGGTTGGCGGCTTGCGAGAAGCTGCCCGAATAACCGACCGCGACGCAGATGTCACCGTTGGCGATATCGGCCATGTATTTGGACGAATGGAAGTAGGTCACGTACGGACGAATCTTCATCAGCAAGGCTTCGGCCTTGGCATAGTCCGCCGGGTTCTTGCTGTTGGGGTCCAGACCGAGGTGTTGCAGGGCCAGCGGCAGGATCTCCGATGGCGAGTCGAGCAGGGCGACGCCGCACTGCTTGAGCTTGCTGATGTTCTCTTCCTTGAAGATCAGGTCCCAGCTGTCCACCGGCGCGTTGTCACCCAGTGCAGCCTTGACCTTGGCCGGGTTGAAGCCGATCAGGATGGTGCCGTACATGTAAGGCACGGCGAACTTGTTGCCCGGGTCGTTGGCCTCGATCAGCTTCATCAGTTTCGGATCGAGGTGGTTCCAGTTCGGCAACTGGCTGCGATCCAGCGGCTGGAACACCCCGGCTTCGATCTGCTTGGCCAGGAACACGTTGGACGGCACCACCACGTCATAGCCGGAGTTGCCGGTCAGCAACTTGGCCTCCAGTGCTTCGTTGGTGTCGAAGATGTCGTAGACCAGTTTGGTCTGACTGTTCTGCGCCTTGAAATCTTCCAGTGCCTTGGGGGTGATGTAGTCGAACCAGTTGTAGACGCGCAAGGTGCGTTCTTCGGCGTGTGCGGCGCCGCTCAGCAGCGCTGCGCACAGCGCGGGCGCGATGAAGTGCTTGAGTCTGTTCATTGTTCGAAACCTTCGAGCACGTTCACCGCGTTGATGCCGATTTCTTCCACCGCGTAGCCACCCTCCATGACGAACAGGGTCGGTTTGCCGAGAGCGGCGATGCGCTTGCCCATGGCCAGGTAGTCCGGGCTGTCGAGTTTGAACTGCGAGATCGGGTCGTCCTTGAAGGTGTCGACGCCCAGCGACACGACGATGATGTCGGCGCCGTAGTTGTCGATCTCCTGGCAGGCCTGATCCAGCGCCGCACTCCAGACATCCCAGCCGGAACCCGCCGGCAGCGGATAGTTGAAGTTGAAGCCTTCGCCGGCCCCTTCGCCGCGTTCATCTTCATAACCGAGGAAGAACGGGAATTCCGCTTCCGGGTGGCCGTGGATCGAGGTGAACAGCACATCGCTGCGCTCGTAGAAAATCGATTGGGTGCCGTTGCCGTGGTGGTAGTCGACGTCGAGGATCGCGACTTTCTTGTGGCCCTGATCGAGGAATGCTTGCGCCGCGATGGCGGCGTTGTTGAGGTAGCAGTAGCCGCCCATCAAATCGCCGGCGGCGTGGTGTCCCGGCGGACGGCACAGGGCGAAGGCTCCGCGCGCACCGCGCTGGATTTCCGCTTGTGCGGTCAGCGCCACTTGCGCTGCGCTGTACGCGGCTTGCCAGGTGCCGGCGGTGATCGGCGCGCCGCCGTCGAAGCTGTAATAACCGAGCTGGCCGTGCAGGCTGGTCGGCTTGACCTGACGCAAGGTGCGCGCCGGCCAGGTGTAGGGCAGCAAGTCGCCGTCGGTGTTGAATTCGGTCCAGCGCGCCCAGGCGCCTTTGAAGAAGTCGAGGTAGTCGCGGCTGTGGATGCGCTCGATCGGCCCGAGGCCGAAATCCTTCGGTGCTTCGACCGGGCCGAGGTTTTGGTTTTTCACCCGTTGCAGCACGTGGTCGGCGCGCGACGGCATCTCGAAGCAAGGCTTGAGCTGGCCGTCGATCAATTCGCAGCGGCCATGGTGCAGGTGGTGATCGTCAGAGTAGATCGTCAGCATTTGTTGTTCTCCGCAGGGCTGATTCGGTTGACCCCAGTGTTGCGGCGCGGGGCGAATCGGAGAACGTCAGGAGCGGCCAAAAGGGGATCGATATGGCCAAAAGAACTGACCGAAATTCGCCCCTTGGACGGATAAGGCGCCCCAGGAAGAGGCGCCGTTCGGATTCAGAGGCGAGTCGCGGTTTTGCCAATGGCGGCTTGATGGCGATCAAGTACCTCAAGCCAATCCGGACGCTGTCGTTGTTCCAGCATCTTGCGCAATGCGCTGTAGGCATCGTCCGTACAGGGCTCACCCAGCGTTGGGTCGGCCCCTTTTTCCAGCATCAGCGTGAACAGCTCAAGGACCTGCTGGTGGTCGATCTCTCGATCCATGTCGCCTCTGGGGGCCTGGCTGGCGAGGAGGTACAGAACCGAATCCAGGCGGTCTCGTTCATGGCACCGTCCGGCAGGGTAGACAAGATTCAGTTGCGCACCGGCTTCAACCAGACGTTTTGCTGCCGAATAGTTGTTGCGGTAGATCGCTTCGTACAACGCGGTTCTCTGTTCTTTGCTTTGTCGGCGATCGAGGTTCTGCGGATGCTTGAGCAGCCAGTTGAACAGCTCGTCATCTTTACGCGATGTACGTTGCATCAGCAGGGTTTCACCCCGCGCATCGGGCTCGTCGATGGCGGCGCCGGCATTGAGCAGAAACTCGGTTCGCTGGCCCTGTTGCGGATCCTTGTCGGCTTTGAGGTCTTTGTTGAATGCTTGCATCACCAGCGGTTCGCTGCCGTTGATGCCGCTGGTTTCAGCCCCACGGTCGAGCAGCAGGCGGGCGATGGCGAAGTTTGGCGCATCCAGTGCGTGCAACAAGGCACTTCGGCCGTCCTCGCCCAGGGTTTTGGCCTGGAGGCCACTGTCGAGCAACTGCCGTACACGCGGCTCGTCCTGCTGGTCCACGGCCTCGATCAATGGCCATTGTGCCTGGCAGGCCTGAGGTTCGGCCCGGGCTAGTCCCAGCCTCTGAACCACGCGCTCCGGAACGCTCAGATTTCGCTGCAGGCGCAGACCGCAGTAAATCCGGTAGTACTCCTGCGCCAATGCGTATTGGGTCGTGTAGGCGGGTGCTTTTTCATAGCCTTTCCAGGCCTGATCCGCGAGGTTGAGATAGACCGGAATGCGTTGTGGTGCGCGACGTGCTACTTCCAGCAGCCATTGCCGGGAAGCTTCGTCTGGCGCCAGTTCACTTTTCCAGTAAGCAATGTCGTTGAGCTGGCCGGGGAAGTCTTTCTGATCGGCACCGATTCGGCGAAAGTCCTGGTTCAAAAACAGCTCATCGACCTTCTTCAGTCCAGGGCCTTTGTCGCTGGCCTTGCTCAGTTGCTGGTGCAGCTCCCACAGTTGCAGGGCGCCGTCGCCAGCCTGGTAGGGCTGTGGATCGACTTCGATACTCAGAGGGGCGTCGGGTACGCTGTAACGCATGGCGTCCCGGGCACCTTCGATGCCTTTGAGCCAGGTGTCGAGCACGGTTGCAGAGGTTTCCTGCAGCGGTTGGAACGACAGCAGGTGATCGTTGCGCACCCGTCCCAACGCCATCAATGGTTCACCGGGCGTGCGCCAGTCGATCAGCAGGTAGCGCTTGGTTTCCCAGCCACTGGTTTTGACACAGTCGAAACTCAGGGTATCGACCACGATACCCGGCGCGATGTCGGTGCGCATGGCCGACGAGCTCAGATTCATGTACTGAAACTCGGTGATGCAACTGTGAAACTCTTCGGCGGTGAGCAATGGGATCGGTCCCAGTTTGTGCACACGTTCGCGGTAGTTCTCATCGCTGTAAACGTTCAGGTAGAACAGACCGCGAAAGCTGCTGAGCAAGCCTGTCAGAGGTTTCGCAACTCCGGGCGTTTCAGCCGCGGCGGGGATCGGAATGATGGTTTTGCCATATTCGGGTGCGTCAACCACCGAGTGCGGCGGGAGCCCCCACCAGTTCAGTTCGATGGCCTGCGCGGCCAATGGCAGGTTGAACAGTGCAGCGAGCAAGGCAAGGCGTGAATAGCGACGGAAAAGAAGCATCAAGCAAAAACACCGGCAATGGGGGCGGGCCGCGTAATGTAGTGCAGTCAGTTGTGCGATGCCTGATTTATCTCAAGCGCGGAACTGACTCGGCGCCACACCGCTCCAGCGCACGAACGCATGGCGGAAGCTCGCGGTCTCGCTGAAGCCCAGGGTCTCGGCGATGCGGTAGATCGGTAGTTGATCTTCGCAAAGCATCTGCTTGGCCCGTTCGAAGCGCAGTTCGTCGAGCAGTTCCTGATAGCTGCAACCCATGTCTTTCAGATGCCGGCGCAAGGTGCGCGGCGAGCAGTTCATCTGTTGCGCCAGACCTTCCAGCCCCGGTGCGGCGTTGAGTTGTGCGGTCAGCAACTGGCGGATCCGCCCGAGCCACGCCTGCCTGCCGGTGAACTCGGTGTTCTGTTTGCGGCAACGTTCGGCCATGGCCTGGTGGGTGATGATGTCGGCCAGCGGCAGCGGCTGATCGAGCCAGCGCCGGTCGAAGGCAAAGGCGTTGTCCTTGGCACCAAAGTGCAGGGGCGCGTTGAAGTGTTCGGCGTAGCTGTCGCGGTAATCCGGCGCGGCGTGTTCGAAACGGGTGGCGAGTAGTGGCAGTGGATGGCCGAGCAGGTCATCGCAGATGACTTTCAGCGACACCAGACAGAACTCCGCGTTGAACACCGCCATCCCTGGGCTTTCGCGGTAATCGGCAGCGACGAACCAGATGCGTTCGCCGTCGTCCTCCAGGCTCAACTCGAAAAGTGTTCCCAGCAGCGCCGGATAACGGATCGCCAGGCGCAAAGCGTCACCGAAGGTGGCACAGGTCAGCAGCGCGTAACCGAGGATGCCGTAGCAGGAAACGTGCATGCGCCGGCCCAGTTCCAGGCCGATGTCGTGCTTGAGCGCAACCGCGTTGGCGCAGACCTGCATCTCCTGATTGGTGGTGATGCGGGTGTCGGCCCGGCTCAGGTCCGCCGCGCTGATGCCGCTGCCGGCGAGCAGCGCTTCACTGGACAAGCCTTCGGTCTTGAACGTGTTGAGGATCAACGAGACCGCATTGAGTGTGGTGAGGTGGGAGTGGAGCATAAGATCTTCCAGCCTTGGGATGCTGGAAACGGCAGCAAGTTGCATGCCGGGCTGTGGGAGCAGAGGGGCTCCCACAGCTTGTTGCGATCAGATGAGTTCGCCGCACAGGTCGAGTTCGACCAGACGCCGCACTTCGGCCGTTTCAAGGCCTGCCCCCAGCAAAGCATTCAACTTGCCGAACGCTGCCTCACGGGTCATGCCGCCACCGGACAACACGCCAACGCCACGCAAGCGGCTGCCCGCTTCGTAGATATCCAGTTCCACACCACCTTCATGGCACTGCGTGACCGCAACCACGACGACACCTTTATCCCGCGCACGGCCGAGGCTGGCGAGGAACTCTGGATTGTCGCTCGGCCCGGTGCCGCTGCCGTAGCACTCCAGCACCAGACCCTGAATGCCGCTGTCGAGCAGGCCGTCGATGATCCCGGAGCCGATGCCCGGGAACAGCGGCAACACGGCAACCCTGGCCAGTTGCTTGGGCTGGTTGTAGTTCAGCGCGGCTGGCAGCGAGGTGGCTTTCACGCCGCCGCCCTGACGTTCCAGACGTTTGAACGGATGACGGCCAAAGCTGCGCACTTTCGCGCAACGGGTCGGCGCCAGCAGCTCGCCGTGGAAATACAGATGCACACCCGGCGCCAGGCCGTGGCCGAGGGCGACCAGCGCGCCGCTGAGGTTTTCCCAGGCGTCGCTGTCGGTGACGCCGGCCGGCAGCATCGAACCGGTGAAGCACACGCGGGCATGCAGGCCGAGCAACTGGAAGCTCATGGCGGCGGCGCTGTAGGCCAGGGTGTCGGTGCCGTGCAGGATCAGCACGCTGTCGCAGCCTTGCACATCGACGGCGTCGACGACGGCTTCACGCAGTTGCTGCCAGTAGGTCGGGGTCATGTTGGCGCTGTCGATCAGCGGCGACATCTCGCGAAAGCGCCACTGCGGCACCACCAGCTCAGGCTGACTGTGCAGGTAATCGCGCATCCGCGCTTCGAAACCGGAAGCCGGGGCCAGGCCGTTCGCGCTGGCCTGCATGCCGATGGTGCCACCGGTGTACAGCACCATGACGTGCTGGGCGGCAGGGTAGGTCGAGGAATTCATGGGGAGTTCTCCTGAACGAAGACAGCATGCGGTCGAGCATGACGCCGACCGCCGCTTGTGTCACGCCGGGCGCAAGACCTGCGCCCGGTTTTTACCCGATCAGCGTTGCGCTGCGGGGATGCCTTGCGGCTGAGCATCAGCCTTGGCAGCAACCGACGGGCTGGTCGGCCAGGCCTTCAGGTCCAGGTCCAGATCGGTAAATTTGCTGGAGTCGAACACTGGCTGGCTGACGCCGGCGCGGCGCTGCTCGTCGTAGTCACGCATCACGCGCATGCCGACCTTGAACAGCATGGCCAGGGCTATCAGGTTGACGAAGGCCAGGCAGGTCATGGTGATGTCGGCGAAGGCGAACACGGTCGACAGATCCTGCATCGAACCCCAGACCACCAGCGCCAGCACCAGGCCGCGGAAAGTCATCAGCGCAGCGCGGTTGCGGGTGAGGAACTGCAGGCTGTTCTCGCCCAGGTAGTAGTTGTAGAGGATGCAAGTGAAGACGAACAGCGACAGCGCGACGCTGACGAACATGCGACCCCAGTCACCGACCACGGCGGCCAGCGAGTTCTGGGTCAGGACGATGCCGTCACCTTCGAAGCCCGGGGTGTAGAAGCCCGACAGCAGGATCAGCAGCGCGGTGCAGGTGCAGATCACGAAGGTGTCGAGGAACACGCTGAACGCCTGAACCACGCCCTGGGCGCCCGGGTGCTTCACGGCGGCCACGGCGGCGACGTTCGGCGCACTGCCCAGGCCCGCTTCGTTGGCGAATACGCCACGTTTCACGCCCATGACAATCGCGCTGCCGAGCAGGCCGCCGAAGGCCGGGTCGAGACCGAAGGCGCTCTTGAAGATGGTTTCCAGCATGGCTGGCACGTGTTCGATCTGGGTGCCGATCACGTACAGGGTCACGCCGATATAGGCCAGGGTCTTGATCGGTACCAGCAGGTCGGACACCGAAGCGATGCGCTTGATGCCGCCGATGAAGGTGATGGCCAGCAGCACTGCCAGGACGATACCGGTGTGTTGTGGGTCAAAGGCAAAGGCGTTTTGCAGCGAGTGGGTCACGGTGTAGGACTGCAGGCCAATGAAGGCGAAGCCGTAGGTGACCAGCAACAGGATCGAGAACACCACCGCCATGCCTTTGAGCTTCAGGCCGTGCTGGATGTAGTAGGCCGGGCCACCACGGTACAGACCGTCGCCATCGGCGCGCTTGTAGACCTGGGCCAGGGTACATTCGAAGAAGCTGCTGGACATTCCGACCAGTGCGGTCACCCACATCCAGAACACCGCACCCGGACCACCGAGGGTCACGGCGATGCCGACACCGGCGATGTTGCCTGCACCGACGCGGCCGGCGAGGCTGAGCATCAGGGCCTGGAACGAGCTGAGTTGCCCGGCGCTGCCTTTGAGGCTGTCGCGGAACACCGCGAACATGTGGAAGAAGTGACGCAATTGAACGAAACGCGAGCGAATCGTGAAGTAGCTACCGAGCCCGACAATGAGCACGATCAGTACTTTCCCTGAGAGGAAGTCGTTGATGACTTCGAGCATGGATTTTTCCTCGCTGTTTTTTGTGTAAGCAAATACTGGATGGTCGGAAACATCGCGTTACACCGGTGTGCGTTCGGCACGACAGGCGAGGCGAGGGTTTCGTCCCGGTTCCATTTCGCGGGTTTGTTATTAGTTCGGGTTTCGCATGGGTTATGGCCTCGTTACCGACGACCGCTCACGCGAAGAGGGGCGGCACTATACCGATCAGTGCGGCGCCCGTCTGCACGGTTGTGGTGCAAGCGACGAAACGAGGCTTTGAAACACCCGACGTTACCGGCGTCGGGCTTTTGCGGGATGGCTCCCACAGAAGACGTTTGTCCTTTCAAATAGTTAAAAAAAAGGGCTTGGAGAATGATCTCCAAGCCCTCAAAAGGTGAGAGGTGTCTAGTCCCTCGACCTGGTGAGCGGTGCTACAAGTAACGCGTCGGATCAGCCCTTCAGAGGCACCAGACGCGGAGCAATCATGTTTTCCGGGCGCAGGATGTCGGCGAGCATGGCTTCGTCGAGCAGACCTTCTTCGCGCACCAGTTCCAGCACGCCGCGGCCGCTTTCAAGGGCGATACGGGCGATGCGGGTGGCGTTTTTGTAGCCGATGTACGGGTTCAGTGCGGTGACCAGACCGATCGAGTGTTCGACCAGTTCACGGCAGCGCGCTTCGTTGGCGGTGATGCCGACGATGCAGTGCTCGCGCAGCATGTCCATGGCGCGTTGCAGCAGGCGGATCGAGTCGAGGATCTTGAAGGCGATCAGCGGCTCCATCACGTTCAATTGCAGTTGGCCGCCTTCGGCTGCCATGGTCAGCGCCAGATCGTTACCGATGACCTGGAATGCCACCTGGTTTACGGCTTCCGGAATAACCGGGTTGACCTTGCCTGGCATGATCGAGCTGCCTGGCTGACGCGCTGGCAGGTTGATTTCGTTGATGCCGGTACGTGGGCCGCTGGACAGCAGGCGCAGGTCGTTGCAGATCTTCGACAGCTTGACCGCGGTGCGCTTGAGCATGCCGGAGAACAGCACGAAGGCGCCCATGTCGGAGGTGGCTTCGATCAGGTCGGCGGCTGGAACCAGCGGTTGACCGCTGATCAGTGCCAGACGCTGTACGGCCAGGGCCTGATAGCGCGGGTCGGCGTTGATGCCGGTGCCGATCGCAGTGCCGCCCAGGTTCACTTCAGTCAGCAGTTCCGGGGCCAGCGTCTTCAGACGGGCCAGGTCTTCGCCCATGGTGGTGGCGAAAGCGCGGAACTCTTGACCCAGGGTCATCGGCACGGCGTCTTGCAGCTGGGTACGACCCATCTTCAGGACGTGGTTGAATTCTTGACCCTTGGCCGCGAATGCCTGAATCAGGCTGTCGAGGCTGGCCAGCAGCGCGTCGTGACCCAGCAGCAGACCCAGGCGGATCGCGGTCGGGTAGGCGTCGTTGGTCGACTGCGCCATGTTCACGTCGTCGTTCGGGTGCAGGTACTGGTACTCGCCTTTCTGGTGACCCATCGCTTCCAGAGCAATGTTGGCGATCACTTCGTTGGCGTTCATGTTGGTGGAGGTACCGGCGCCACCTTGAATCATGTCGACCACGAACTCTTCGTGGAAATCACCGCGGATCAGACGTGCACAGGCTTCGCTGATGGCAGCGTGCTTGGCTTCGCTCAGGTGACCCAGCTCACGGTTGGCGTCAGCGGCGGCCTGTTTGACCATTGCCAGACCGACAACCAGCTTCGGGTAGTGCGAAATCGGAACGCCCGAGAGACGGAAGTTGTTCACCGCTCGCAGGGTCTGGATGCCGTAATACGCTTGAGCAGGGACTTCGAGGGCGCCAAGCAGGTCGTTTTCTGTGCGGAATGATGCAGCGGAGGACATGATAGAAATCATCTCGATATGGACCCGGTCTGTGCCGGAACGCTGCGAATGCTAGGCTTGTGGGAAATTTTGGGCCAATGCTGTTAAACACTGCCCTATGCACATTCGGCATAATGCCCGTGTGACGCCGCGTGCGCGGCAGACGTGTGACCTGTTTTGGTGCGTGTCCGGGAGGACGTGATGAATCTGGAAAGCAAATGGCTCGAGGACTTCAGTGCTCTGGCCGCCACCCGCAGCTTCTCGCAGGCGGCCGAACGGCGCTTCGTGACCCAGCCGGCCTTCAGTCGGCGGATCCGCAGCCTGGAAGCGGCGCTCGGGCTGACGCTGGTCAACCGTTCGCGCACGCCGGTCGAACTGACGGCGGCGGGGCAACTGTTTCTGGTGACCGCGCGCACGGTGGTCGAACAGCTCGGCGAAGTGCTGCGCCACCTCCATCATCTGGAAGGCGGGCAGGGCGAAGTGATTCAAGTGGCGGCGGCGCACTCGCTGGCGCTCGGTTTCTTCCCGCGCTGGATCGCGCAACTGCGCAACGAAGGCCTGAACATCGCCACGCGGCTGGTGGCGACCAACGTTGGCGACGCGGTGCACGCGTTGCGTGAAGGTGGCTGCGATCTGATGCTGGCGTTCTACGACCCGGACGCAGCGATGCAGATGGACCCGGAAATTTTCCCGTCGCTGCACCTGGGGCAGACCGAAATGCTTCCGGTGTGCGCGGCGGATGCCAATGGCAAACCGCTGTTCGATCTTGAAGGCGAGGCCAGTGTGCCGTTGCTGGCCTACAGCGCCGGGGCGTTTCTCGGGCGCTCGGTGAACGGCTTGTTGCGCCAGCGTGCGCTGCGCTTCACCACTATTTATGAAACCGCCATGGCCGACAGCCTGAAAAGCATGGCCCTCGAAGGCCTCGGCATTGCCTGGGTGCCGCAACTGAGCGTGCGCAACGAGCTCGCCCGTGGCGAACTGGTGGTTTGCGGCGGCCCGCAATGGCACGTGCCGCTGGAAATTCGCCTGTACCGCTGCGCGCTGGTGCGCAAGGCCAATGTACGGTTGCTGTGGCGCAAGCTTGAAGGCGGTGCGGCACAATCTTCCTGAATGCGCTGGTGCTGACCTTTGAGTCAATAAAACCGGGGCTTTGGCTCATTTGACAGATGGTCGCATCGGGGGCTGTTTATTGCTTTCTTTGCGGTATACTGCGCGGCCTTCGGCCGGTTCGTCCGGCCATTTTTCCTACAACAAGCCACGCATTCTGCGTGGCTTGTTGTTTTTGACGCGCCTGCGGGCGCCCAGAGAGAAGAGGCGCGACGATGAGTGCACTGGTTGGCGTGATCATGGGCTCCAAGTCCGATTGGTCCACCCTTAGCCACACCGCCGATATGCTGGAAAAGCTCGGCATCCCGTACGAGGTCAAGGTGGTTTCTGCCCACCGCACCCCGGATCTGCTGTTCCAGTACGCCGAAGAGGCTGAAGGCCGCGGCATCGAGGTGATCATCGCCGGTGCCGGTGGCGCAGCCCACCTGCCAGGCATGTGTGCGGCCAAGACCCACCTGCCGGTGCTGGGCGTACCGGTGCAGTCGGCGATGCTCTCGGGCGTCGATTCGCTGCTGTCGATCGTGCAGATGCCGGCCGGCATCCCGGTTGCCACCCTGGCCATCGGCAAGGCGGGCGCGATCAACGCAGCTTTGCTGTCTGCGAGCATCCTGGGCGCCAAGCATCCACAATTCCACGCGGTACTGAAGACCTTCCGTGCCGAGCAGACAGACAGCGTCCTGGACAATCCAGACCCACGTATTGCCTGAGGTTGTTGAGATGAAGATCGGTGTAATCGGTGGCGGCCAGTTGGGTCGCATGTTGGCCCTGGCGGGCACCCCGCTGGGCATGAACTTCGCTTTCCTCGACCCTGCGCCGGACGCTTGCGCCGCTGCACTGGGCGAACACCTGCGGGCCGATTACGGCGATCAGGATCACCTGCGTCAGCTGGCCGATGAAGTCGATCTGGTGACCTTCGAGTTCGAAAGCGTCCCGGCTGAAACCGTGGCGTTCCTTTCGCAATTCGTGCCGGTTTACCCGAGCGCCGAAGCCCTGCGCATCGCTCGCGACCGCTGGTTCGAGAAGAGCATGTTCAAGGACCTGGGGATCCCGACCCCGGCGTTCGCCGACATCCAGTCGCAAGCCGATCTGGACGCCGCCGTCGCTTCGATCGGCCTGCCTGCCGTGCTGAAAACCCGCACCCTGGGTTACGACGGCAAGGGCCAGAAAGTCCTGCGCAAGCCTGAAGACGTGGTCGGCACATTCGCCGAGCTGGGCAGCGTGGCCTGCCTGCTGGAAGGCTTCGTGCCGTTCACCGGCGAAGTGTCGCTGATCGCCGTGCGCGCCCGTGATGGCGAGACGAAGTTCTATCCATTGGTGCACAACACCCACGACAGCGGCATTCTCAAGCTGTCGATCGCCAGTACCGATCACCCGTTGCAGGCCCTGGCCGAAGACTACTCCAGCCGTGTCCTCAAGCAGCTGGACTACGTTGGCGTGATGGCGTTCGAGTTCTTTGAAGTCGACGGTGGCCTCAAGGCCAACGAAATCGCCCCGCGCGTGCACAACTCCGGGCACTGGACCACCGAAGGCGCCGAGTGCAGCCAGTTCGAAAACCACCTGCGGGCCGTAGCCGGTCTGCCGCTGGGTTCGACCGCCAAGGTCGGCGAGAGCGCGATGCTCAACTTCATCGGTGTCGTTCCGCCGGTTGAAAAAGTCATCGCCATCGACGATTGCCACCTGCATCACTACGGCAAGGCTTTCAAGGCCGGGCGCAAGGTCGGTCACGCCAACCTGCGCTGCAAGGACAAGGCGACGCTCGAGCAGCAGATCCTCAAGGTCGAAGCGCTGATCGCCGAGTAACAACAGTTTCATGTGGCAGCGGCGGAACCATTAGGGGCCGCCGTTCTCTGATGGCAGGATGCCAAAGTCTGGCTAGGCTATAGCCAATCAATCAGAGGGAAATGCCATGGGAATTATCGGAACCATTTTTATCGGCCTGATCGTTGGCCTGCTGGCACGGTTCCTGAAACCGGGCGATGACAGCATGGGCTGGATCATGACCATCCTGCTGGGCATCGGCGGTTCGCTGGCAGCCACTTACGGCGGTCAGGCCCTGGGCATTTATCACGCGGGCCAGGGCGCAGGCTTTATCGGTGCGCTGGTGGGCGCGATCATCCTGCTGGTGATCTACGGCCTGATCAAAAAGAACTGATCCAAAGCGACAAAGCCCTCTCTGCCAAACCGGTGGAGAGGGCTAGAATGCTCGGCGATTGACTGTTTCCTCCTTCCTGCGAGCATCTTCATGCGCCGTCTTCTGTTGACTCTCCTTTTGCTGGGCAGCGGTCTGGCCCACGCCGGCGATCTGCCGGAAACCGACTGGCTGGAACTGATGCCCAAGTCGGATCAGAAAGCCCTCGAGGCCATGCCTGAAATCGACCACAACTCCCCGGAAGCCACCGGCACCTTCACCGAGAAGGGCGGGATGAAGCAGGCCAAAGGTTTGCCGGCGGTGATGTACTCGACCAAGACCGTGGCGTCGATGAACGACAAACACATCCGCATCGGCGGTTATCCGGTGCCGCTGGAGTCCGACGCCAAGGGCCGCAGCACGTTGTTTTTCCTGGTGCCGTACCCGGGCGCGTGCATCCACGTGCCGCCACCGCCGCCGAACCAACTGGTGCTGGTGCGTTATCCAAAGGGTTTGAAGCTGGACGACATCTATACACCGCTGTGGGTGACCGGCACGCTGAAGATCGAAAAGGTCAGCAATGACCTGGCCGATGCGGCGTATGCGCTGGAGGCGGACAAGGTGCGGGTGGTGCAGGAAAAGGATCTGTAATTCCGAGCGGCAAAAAAAATCGCAGCCCTTGGGCTGCGATTTTTGTTTTCAGAGTGGCTGGCTGCCGACGCTGACACCCATGGTGTGGCTGGCCTCCGGTGCCAGGGTCACCACATCGTCCATCACGTTCGCCGTCTCGATGCACAGCATGCGCTGCCAGCCATCGTTGTCCATGTCGCTGAACGCGGCGGCGCGGTCGATCCACGGGTTCCAGATCACCGCCGTGCGTGAACCGGTAGCGGTCAGCACGATGCGTCGTTCCCAGGCTGGATCGACGATGCTCAGTTGCGGCGGAGCATTGAGGTAGATGCGGTCGGTTTCCCCGGCAAAGCGCAAGTCACCGTGCTGGTTGTGCGTCTTCCAGTCATCCAGGGTCTCGATGTAATCCAGGCCGTCCACGCCTTCGACGCGCACGTTGCGCACATCGCTGACGGCGAAGTAACTGTGCAGCGCCTGGCTGATGCTGACGGTGTCGGCGCCACGGTTGTGGCTGGTCAGGCTGATGTGCAGTTGATCGTCGAGGCGCAGGGTCAGGGTCAGATCGACCTGATGCGGCCAACCCGGGAAACCACCTTCCGGGTAGGGCAGCTTGAACTCCACTTTCAGGCTTTCGCCCTCGGTTTCGATACCGCCCAGTTCCCAATCCATCGCCCGGACAAACCCGTGGGCGGCGGCCGGTTCTTCGCTGACGCGCATCGCCTGCACGCTCTGCGGGTTGCGGGCAAAGACGCCGAACCACGGCCAGCACACCGGCACGCCGGCGCGGATGCTCTTGCCGGTCTTGAACACGGCCTTGTCGTTCAGCCAGATCAACGGCGGCTGGCCGTCCACCTGATAACTGAGGATGTGCGCGCCTTGCTGGGCGACCAGCACTTCGGCCTGACCGTGGCGGATGCGCCAGCAGTTCAGTTCATCCAGTTTCACGGCTTCAACGTTGGGCGTGTTCATGGGACAACTCTCGAATCAGCAACTTGGGACGACTATCGACCTTCAAACGGCCGCGAGGTTTAACGTGCGCGTGGCGGAACGGAGCGAGTGCGACCGCTGCCATCGATGGCAACGAACACGAACACCGCTTCGGTCACTTTACGCCACTCGCTGGACAGCGGATCGTCGCTCCACACCTCGACCATCATCTGGATCGAGCTGCGGCCGATTTCCAGGGTCTGGGTATAAAAGGACAATTGCGCGCCGACAGCCACCGGCACCAGAAACGCCATGCGATCGATGGCAACGGTCGCGACACGGCCACCGGCGACGCGGCTGGCCATTGCAGTGCCGGCCAGGTCCATCTGCGCCACCAGCCAGCCGCCGAAAATATCGCCAAAGCCGTTGGTTTCGCGAGGAAGCGCGGTGATTTGCAGGGCCAGGTCGCCTTGCGGGATCGGATCTTCTTGTTCGAGCTCTATCATGCCGGGGGTGCCTCTGACCCGTGACTCTTCGTTGGGTATTGCTGGTGGTAGCCGTCTTCAGGAAAAACGATTCAGCACCGAACATACTACGTTCGTCACGTTTTCCATAAGGCGTCTAAAGGGGAAACTCTGCGAAACCGGCTGGATCCACGCGCCAAGGCGACCAACGACGTTTTCGCACAGCAACCCCCTACAAGCGGGAGCAAGATTGCGAGTATATCGGTCGGTAGACTCCGCGACGACCGTCCGGTTCTCATTTCGACCGTCAAAAACGCGCCTCTATGTGCTTTTTCGAACAATTTGCTATGGTGCCGAACCTGCCCGAGCCACAGCCAGCGTTGTTGTGGCGGCAGATCCGACTATAAGAGAAGACCTTGCCATGACCACAGCGCCTTCGAGCCTCGCGCAGCCCGACCAACCCGCACGACCGTTGACCCGCAATGACTACAAGACTCTGTCGCTATCGGCCCTGGGGGGCGCGCTGGAGTTTTACGATTTCATCATTTTCGTGTTCTTTGCCACCGTGGTCGGCAAGTTGTTCTTCCCGGCCGACATGCCCGAGTGGCTGCGCCTGATGCAGACCTTCGGCATTTTCGCTGCCGGTTACCTCGCGCGGCCGTTGGGCGGGATCGTCATGGCGCACTTCGGCGACCTGCTGGGGCGCAAGAAGATGTTCACCCTGAGCATTTTCATGATGGCAGTGCCGACCCTGATCATGGGCCTGCTACCGACTTATGCACAGATCGGCATGTGGGCGCCGATCCTGCTGCTGTTGATGCGCGTCATCCAGGGCGCGGCGATTGGCGGCGAAGTGCCGGGGGCGTGGGTCTTCGTTTCCGAACACGTACCCGGGAAGCACATTGGTTACGCCTGCGGGACCCTGACCAGCGGCCTGACCGCCGGCATCCTGCTGGGCTCGCTGGTCGCCACCGCGATCAACAGCATCTATACGCCAGTGGAAGTCTCGGATTACGCCTGGCGGATCCCGTTCCTGCTCGGTGGCGTGTTCGGCCTGTTCTCGGTCTACCTGCGCCGTTGGCTGCACGAGACCCCGGTGTTCGCCGAGCTGCAACAGCGCAAGGCCCTGGCCGAAGAAGTGCCGCTGCGCGCGGTGCTGCGTGACCATCGCGGTGCGATCGCCATTTCGATGCTGCTGACCTGGCTGCTGTCCGCCGGCATCGTCGTGGTGATCCTGATGACCCCGACCGTGCTGCAGACGGTCTATCACTTCTCGCCGACCACCGCGCTGCAATCCAACAGCCTGGCGATCGTATTCCTGAGCCTGGGCTGCATCATTTCCGGTGCATTGGCCGATCGCTTTGGTGCCGGTCGCGTGTTCGTGTTCGGTTGCCTGGGGTTGTTGATCAGCTCCTGGACCTTCTATCACAGCCTCGCCGATCACCCGAACTGGCTGTTTCCGCTGTATGCGCTGACCGGTTTCCTGGTCGGCACCATCGGCGCGGTGCCGTACGTGATGGTCAAGGCGTTCCCGCCGGTGGTGCGCTTCAGCGGTCTGTCCTTCTCTTATAACGTCGCTTACGCCATCTTCGGCGGCCTGACCCCGATGGTGGTCAGCCTGCTGCTTAAAGAAAGTGCGATGGGGCCTGCCTATTACGTGGCGGTGCTGTGCGGGATGGGGATCCTGGTCGGCGCCTGGCTGTGGAGCAAGGGCCGGTAATTCACGCCGCTGAATCAGCCTCACACGTTCGGTTACAACTGAAAGGCCAGCCTTCCGACAGGGGATGCTGGCCTTTCATCCAATTGTCATATTTCAGCCATAGAGTGTTCACACGGCCTGCTGATACTTGGCCCCGACTTAACACCCCCTATCTGCTAGGAGTAAGGCATGAAACTGAAGCGTTTGATGGCGGCAATGACTTTTGTCGCTGCTGGCGTTGCGACCGCCAACGCGTTCGCCGCTGTTGACCCGTCGATCCCGAGCTACACCAAGACCACTGGTGTGTCGGGCAACCTGTCCAGCGTCGGCTCCGATACCCTGGCCAACCTCATGACCTTGTGGGCCGAGAACTACAAAAAAGAATACCCGAACGTAAACATCCAGATTCAGGCCGCTGGCTCCGCCACCGCGCCACCTGCGCTGACCGAAGGCACCTCCAACCTGGGCCCGATGAGCCGCAAGATGAAGGACACCGAACTGGCGGCCTTCGAACAGAAGTACGGCTACAAGCCAACCGCTATCCCGGTTGCCGTGGACGCCCTGGCTGTATTCGTGCACAAGGACAACCCGATCCAGCACCTGACCATGGAACAGGTTGACGCGATCTTCTCGTCCACCCGTCTGTGCGGCGCCAAAGCCGAAGTGAAAACCTGGGGTGACCTGGGCGTGACCGGTGACCTGGCCAACAAGCCGGTTCAACTGTTCGGTCGTAACTCGGTATCCGGCACCTACGGCTACTTCAAGGAAGAAGCCCTGTGCAAAGGCGACTACAAGCCTAACGTCAACGAACAACCAGGCTCGGCTTCGGTCGTGCAGTCGATCAGCTCCTCGCTGAACGGCATCGGTTACTCGGGCATCGGCTACAAGACCGCCAGCGTGAAAACCGTTGCTCTGTCGAAGAAAGGCAGCACCGATTTCATCGAAGACACCGAAGAAAACGCCCTGAACGGCAAGTACCCGCTGTCCCGTTTCCTGTACGTATACGTCAACAAAGCCCCGAACAAGCCTCTGGCCCCGCTGGAAGCCGAGTTCGTGAAACTGGTTCTGTCGAAACAGGGCCAGGAAGTGGTAGTGAAAGACGGCTACATCCCACTGCCGGCCAAGGTTGCTGCAAAAGCACTGGCTGACCTGGGCCTGCAGGAAGGCGGCGCTGAAGTCGCAAAAAAGTAACAAACTGAGTCAGGGGTGAACCCCGCCTGACTCACGTGTGGGGCCCGGCCCGCAAGCGGCCCGGCTCCCACACTCCCCGAATTCTTTTATCCACTGCCAGTGCCCTGCTGGCGGCGGATTTGGTGCGTCACTGCATTGTCATCTTTCTGTCATACAGGATCGCTAGGGTGTGCGCATGAATGATCTGGCCAATTCCAAAATGACTACGAACCCTCCCAAGCGCATTGACTTCAATACGCCTGAGTTGCAACGCAAGCGCCGCATTCGCGCGCTCAAGGATCGCTTCACCCGCTGGTACGTCCTCGTCGGCGGTCTGGCGGTGCTGGCAGCCATCACCCTGATCTTCTTCTTCCTCGCTTACGTCGTCGCGCCACTGTTCAAGGGCGCTGACCTGACCGCGAAAGATGCAATCACCCCGGCCTGGATGCAGGACGCCGGCAAGCCGCTGATGATTTCGCTCGAAGAGCAGAATCAGGTGGCCATGCGCGTTTCCGACAAGGGCCAGGCGCTGTTCTTCGACATCGACAGTGGCGCTGAATTGAAGCGCGTCGATCTGCCTTTGCCGGCAGGCGCCAGTGTGACCTCCATCGGCGAAGACCAGCCGGGTCATCCGCTGGTGGCCGTGGGCCTGTCCAACGGTCAGGCGCTGGTGTTCCGTCACACCTATAAAGTCAGCTACCCGGATGGCAAGAAAACCATCACCCCGGCGGTCGAGTTCCCGTACGGCGAGACGCCGATTGCGCTGAACGAGAGCGGCGGTGCGCTGGAGCACGTCAGCCTCAACGCCACCGACTCGACGCTGATGCTGGTCGGCTCCACCGGTTCGCAACTCAATGTGCTGTCGCTGACCAGCGAAGAAAACATGATGACCGGCGAAGTCACCAACGAGCAGAAACGTATCGATCTGCCGCAGATGACTGAGCCGGTGAAGAACATCTTCGTCGATCCGCGTCAGCAATGGCTCTACGTGATCAACGGCCGTGCCCAGGCCGACGTGTTCAGCCTGCGCGACAAGAGCCTCAACGGTCGCTACAAACTGCTGGAAAACGCCGACGCGCAAGTTACCGCTTCCACCCAGCTGGTGGGCGGTATCTCGCTGATCGTCGGTGACTCCACCGGTGGCCTGGCCCAGTGGTTCATGGCCCGCGACACCGATGGCGAACTGCGCCTGAAGCAGATCCGTACCTTCCAGATGGGCAAGACGCCAATCGTTGAAATCACCGCTGAAGAACGTCGCAAGGGCTTCCTGGCCCTGGATGCCAGCGGCAAGCTCGGCGTGTTCCACAGCACCGCGCACCGCACCTTGCTGGTCGATCAGGTGGTCGAAGGCGAGGGCCTGTTCGGTCTGTCGCCGCGTGCCAACCGTGTGATCGTCGAGGCCGGCGGCAAGCTGCAACCGCTGCTGCTCGACAACCCGCATCCGGAAGTCTCGTGGAGCGCGCTGTGGAGCAAGGTCTGGTACGAGAACTACGACGAGCCTAAATACGTCTGGCAATCGACCGCTGCCAACACCGATTTCGAACCGAAACTGAGCCTGTCGCCGCTGACCTTCGGCACCCTGAAAGCCGCGTTCTACGCGATGCTGCTGGCCGCGCCGCTGGCCGTTGCCGCTGCGATCTACACCGCGTACTTCATGGCCCCGGGCATGCGCCGCAAGGTCAAACCGGTGATCGAGCTGATGGAAGCGATGCCGACGGTGATCCTCGGCTTCTTCGCCGGCCTGTTCCTCGCGCCGTATGTGGAAGGGCATCTGCCGGGCATTTTCAGCCTGCTGATGCTGCTGCCGATCGGCATCCTGGTCGCCGGTTTCACTTTCAGCCGCCTGCCTGAGTCGATCCGCCTGAAAGTCCCGGATGGCTGGGAAAGTGCGCTGCTGATCCCGGTAATCCTGTTCGTGGGCTGGCTGTCGCTGTACATGAGCCCGTTCATGGAGAACTGGTTCTTCGGCGGTGACATGCGCATGTGGATCTCCCACGACCTTGGCATCACCTACGACCAGCGCAACGCACTGGTGGTCGGTCTGGCCATGGGTTTTGCGGTGATCCCGAACATCTACTCGATCGCCGAAGACGCCGTGTTCAGCGTGCCGCGCGGCCTGACCCTGGGCTCGCTGGCCCTCGGTGCCACGCCGTGGCAGACCATGACTCGCGTGGTGATCCTGACCGCCAGCCCGGGCATTTTCTCGGCGCTGATGATCGGTATGGGCCGTGCGGTCGGTGAAACCATGATCGTGCTGATGGCCACTGGCAACACCCCGGTCATGGAAATGAACCTGTTCGAAGGCCTGCGCACCCTGGCCGCCAACGTCGCGGTGGAAATGCCAGAGTCGGAAGTCGGCGGCAGCCACTACCGCGTGCTGTTCCTCTCGGCGCTGGTGCTGCTGTTGTTCACCTTCGTCATGAACACCCTCGCGGAACTGATTCGTCAGCGTCTGCGCAAGAAATACTCGTCGCTTTAAGAAAGGTAGAAGTCTGTGAAACAGAACTCCCTGAATGGATGGTTCAAGAGCGGCGCCCCGGGCGTCTGGATCAGCGGTGGCGCGGTGTCCATCGCGGTCATCATGACCATTGGCCTGCTGGCGGTGATTGCCGTGCGCGGTCTGGGTCACTTCTGGCCGGCGGATCTGATCCACGCCAGCTACGACGTCCCGGGCCAGGGCAATCACCTGGTCATCGGCGAAGTGGTGCAGAAGGAAGAAGTGCCGCGTGCACGTCTGAAGAGCGCCGGTCTGCCGGTGCCGGACGCCGGCCCGGAATTCATGACTCGCGAGCTGATCAAGGTCGGCAACCGTGACTTGAACGGCAACGACTTCACCTGGATCGTCGGCGAGTGGCTGACCAACCAGACTACGCCGCCAGAGCTGATGGCGATCGAGCGTCGCGAGTGGGGCAACTTCTACGGCTACCTGGTCAACGTCAAACAGGACGGCAAGGTCATCGCCGAAGGCGAAGCGGCCTGGCCTGAACTGCAAGCGCGGATCAACCGTGTGAACGGCCTGGCCGCGCAGCTGAAGTCGCTGGAAAAAACCGACATCGGCGCGATCAACGCCGGTCTCGAGCGCATCCGTCTGCACGGTCGCAAACTGGAGCTGGAAGGCAAACTCGACGCCACCGCGCAAGCGGACATGGACGCCGAACGTGCCGAGCTGAACGCCCGCTATCAAGACGTTGAAGCCCGTCTGGCCGACCTGCACGCGCAGTTCAACCGTGACGCTTTGACCGCTCGTGATGCCAACGGCAAGGAAATCGAAATCGGTCTGGGCAAGGTGGTTCACGCCTACCAGCCGAACGCCATGAGCACCTTCACCAAGGTCGGTTTCTACTTCAGCAAGATCTGGGAATTCCTGTCCGACGATCCGCGTGAAGCGAACACCGAAGGCGGGATCTTCCCGGCCATCTTCGGCACCGTGATGATGACCCTGATCATGGCGATGATCGTGACCCCGTTCGGCGTGCTGGCGGCGGTGTACCTGCGTGAATACGCCAAGCAGAACGCCCTGACCCGGATCATCCGGATCGCGGTGAACAACCTCGCGGGTGTTCCGGCGATCGTTTACGGCGTGTTCGGTCTGGGCTTCTTTGTCTACGTGCTGGGTGGTTCGGTCGACCGCTTGTTCTTCCCTGAAGCACTGCCGGCACCGACCTTCGGTACGCCGGGTCTGCTGTGGGCTTCGTTGACCCTGGCGCTGCTGGCGGTGCCGGTGGTGATCGTGGCCACCGAAGAAGGACTGGCGCGGATTCCTCGCACCGTGCGTGAGGGCTCGCTGGCCCTGGGCGCGACCAAGGCTGAAACCCTGTGGAAGATCGTGATCCCGATGGCCAGCCCGGCCATGATGACCGGCATGATCCTCGCCGTGGCCCGCGCCGCCGGTGAAGTGGCGCCGCTGATGCTGGTGGGTGTGGTGAAGCTGGCGCCGTCGCTGCCGGTGGATGGCAACTACCCGTACCTGCACCTGGACCAGAAGATCATGCACCTGGGCTTCCATATTTATGACGTCGGCTTCCAGAGCCCGAACGTCGAAGCCGCACGACCGCTGGTGTACGCCACCGCGTTGCTGCTGGTGCTGGTGATTGCCGTGCTCAACCTGTCGGCGGTGTGGATTCGTAACCACCTGCGCGAGAAGTACAAGGCGTTGGACAGCTGATCGCCGTTACAAGAATTGAAGGGCTGCCGGCCTGAATCCCGGCAGCCAACCGAACCGAATTTGTTAGCACAGGGAGCCTCCCATGCAGCACGAAACACATACCCACGGCATCAACATGTCTGCCCTGGGCCGCGACAAGCAGAGCCTGAACCTCGAACAGGAAACCGTGGCCATCGAAGTGCCGGGCCTGAGCCTGTTCTACGGCGAGAAACAAGCGCTGTACGACGTCAGCATGAACATTCCGAAACAGCGCGTGACCGCCTTCATCGGCCCGTCCGGCTGCGGCAAGTCCACGCTGCTGCGTACCTTCAACCGCATGAACGACCTGGTGGATGGCTGCCGTGTCGAAGGCGCGATCAACCTCTACGGCAACAACATCTACCGCAAGGGCGAGGACGTGGCCGAGCTGCGTCGCCGGGTCGGCATGGTGTTCCAGAAGCCTAACCCGTTCCCGAAGACCATCTACGAGAACGTGGTCTACGGCCTGCGCATCCAGGGCATCAACAAGAAACGCATCCTCGACGAAGCTGTCGAGTGGGCGTTGAAAGGCGCGGCCCTGTGGGACGAAGTGAAAGACCGTCTGCATGACTCGGCACTCGGCCTGTCCGGTGGTCAGCAGCAACGTCTGGTGATCGCCCGTACCATCGCCGTGGAGCCGGAAGTGCTGCTGCTCGACGAACCGTGCTCGGCCCTCGACCCGATCTCGACCCTGAAAGTCGAAGAGCTGATCTACGAGCTCAAGTCCAAGTTCACCATCGTCATCGTGACCCACAACATGCAGCAGGCGGCGCGGGTGTCCGACTACACGGCGTTCATGTACATGGGCAAACTGGTGGAATTCGGCGACACCGATACCCTGTTCACCAATCCGGCCAAGAAGCAGACCGAAGACTACATCACCGGTCGTTACGGCTAGCAGACACTGGTTGTCGCTCACTGAATTGACGCTGCGGCCCGCCGCACCTTACCGGACGCTCCAAGGACGCCAACATGATTAGTAAAGAAGGCCTTACCCACCACATTTCCGCGCAGTTCAACGCCGAACTGGAAGAAGTGCGCAGCCACCTCCTGGCCATGGGCGGGCTGGTCGAGAAGCAGGTCAACGACGCGGTCACCGCGCTGATCGAGGCCGACTCGGGTCTGGCCCAGCAAGTGCGCGAGATCGACGACCAGATCAACCAGATGGAACGCAACATCGACGAAGAATGCCTGCGCATTCTGGCCCGTCGTCAACCGGCGGCGTCCGACCTGCGTCTGATCATCAGCATCTCCAAGTCGGTGATCGACCTGGAACGCATCGGCGACGAAGCGACCAAGATCGCCCGTCGTGCGATCCAGCTGTGCGAAGAAGGTGAAGCGCCGCGCGGTTACGTCGAAGTGCGTCACATCGGCGACCAGGTGCGCAACATGGTCCGCGATGCGCTGGACGCATTTGCCCGCTTCGACGCCGATCTGGCGTTGTCGGTGGCGCAGTACGACAAGATCATCGACCGCGAATACAAGACTGCCCTGCGCGAGCTGGCGACCTACATGATGGAAGACCCACGCTCTATTTCGCGGGTCTTGAGCATTATCTGGGTGCTGCGTTCGCTGGAGCGGATCGGCGATCACGCACGCAACATCTCCGAGTTGGTGATTTACCTGGTGCGCGGCACCGACGTGCGCCACATGGGCCTCAAGCGCATGAAGGAAGAAGTTGAAGGAACAAGTGGTGAAACCGCTAATGTTCCGGGCGATGCTGACGATAAGTAAGATTGCCTGAGAAAAGCGCCCGGCCCTTTGGCCGGGCGTTTTTGTTTCTGCTTTTCAGAAGGCAGAAGCGAATTAAAAAGCAGCACCCGCGAACGAAAAGTCCCGGCGTGACTGAAGAGTTTTGGCAATGTGCCATCAGCCAGCGTTATGCTTGCCGGGATTTTAATAGGGGTGTTGGATGAGCAAGATCAGTGTGTTGGTCGTGGACGATGCATCGTTCATTCGTGACCTGGTGAAAAAGTGCCTGCGTAATTACTTCCCGGGGATCCGCACCGAGGACGCCGTCAACGGTAAAAAGGCTCAGGCCATGCTGGCCAAGGAAGCGTTCGACCTGGTTCTGTGCGACTGGGAAATGCCGGAAATGTCTGGCCTCGAACTGCTGACCTGGTGCCGTGAGCAGGACAATCTCAAGACCATGCCGTTCGTCATGGTCACCAGCCGTGGCGACAAGGAAAACGTGGTACAGGCGATTCAGGCCGGCGTTTCCGGCTACGTCAGCAAGCCGTTCACCAACGAGCAACTGCTGACCAAGGTCAAGCAGGCCCTGAACAAGGTCGGCAAGCTCGACACCCTGATGAACAGCGCCCCGACCAAGATGAATTCGGCGTTCGGCAACGACTCCCTGAGCGCGTTGACGGGCGGCAAGGCAGCGGTCATCGGCTCCGCACCGGCGGTAGCTCCCGTGAATCCGTTTGCCAAGCCTGCTGCCGCGGCCCCGGCACCTGCCGCCGCGCCACAGCGTGGCCTGCTCAACAGCCCGCCCGTGAAAGCACCGGCAGCCTCCGCCGCTCCGGCCAGCGGTCGTGGTCAGGGCCAGCTGCGCCTGCCAAGCGGCACCCAGCAATGCGTGATCAAGGCCCTGAGCATCAAGGAAGCGCTGCTGGTGGTGAAACGCACCGACACCCTGCCGCAGATCCTCGACAGCGCCGTGCTCGATCTGGAGCAGGGCGACAACGCCGAAATCGCCCGCCTCAACGGCTACCTGCACGCCATCGTGGCGCATGAGCAGAAAGCCGACAGCGACTGGCTGCAACTGACCTTCCGTTTCGTCGACCAGGACGCGCAGAAGCTCGACTACATCTCCCGCCTGATCGCACGTGGCACGGCGCAGAAACACTTCGTTCCGGGCGCGTAATACGCCTCGCAGCCAGAGTTCTCTGTTGCTAACGACTCGGCCCCTTCCTGATTTTCAGGAAGGGGCCGAGTCGTGTTTGGCAGGTCAAAAATCGACCATTCATCGGTACTGTCAGATCTGACAGGTGTGCAAGTCGAGCATTCGAAATAGCCTTGGTTTCGTCAATCCAACCGGGATTGCTGAACGAGCAAGGAGCTTCGCCATGTGGGAAAAAATATCGAAAGAGCAAGCCAAGGCGGCCAGAGAGTTGGTCGATCCGACACTTCCGCACCTTTTGATCAATGAAGCCACTGCAGGTCATGTCAGCTACGAGCAACTGATGAAGGGACTGACTCTTTCAAGTGCGAAAGATGATCCTCGCATTGAAGGTGCGAAAGTCCGGGTTTTCATTGCTGGGCAATCAGGCGGATTTTCTGAGGTAATCGAAGCGGTTCAGACTCAAAAAATCCAAACCGTTGTACCCAAGGAAAAGTCCGAAACCTTTGCGGGAGATAGTTCACAGGTTTGGTATTACGTGATTGAGTTTGCCTCTGGCGATGAAAAGTGGACGGCATCGGAACGCGAACATTATTCAATGGGCGCCAAGCCTTGAACGGTTAGTGGCTACCCGTTGAGCTGGAAGCGCCGGCATCATTTCGGTGATTGGCGCTTTGTGACGAGTCGAAACGTTGCGTGCGTTGTTTGAAACATCTCTGCACTACCCTGGTCTGTCTCAGCTGCTAGGCTCAATCCCAGGCCTCACTCGACAGAACTTTTGCCCATGCCCCTGCGCCTGCTGTTTTTCTGTGGTCTGCTCATGGCCTCCACCTCGACTGTGGCCATGACGATCTACAAATCCACCGATGCCAACGGAGTGGTTTCGTACAGCGACCGTCCGAGCAAAGGCTCCCAGGTGTTCGTGTTTCAGGACCGGATGGTCGAGCGCCTCGAACGCCAGGTCTATCTCGACATCAAGAAGCAGAAGGGCACGGACGTGGTGTTCGTGCGCAACGACCTGTATGCGCCGGTCGAGGTTGCGCTGGCGTTTACCGGGATGAGCAATGTGCGTGGCGCTCCCGCGGAAACGATCCGTCGGGTGTTGCCGGCGCGCAGCAATACGCGGCTGGCGTTGCTGACGGCGGTGTCCGGCGGCAAGCCGCTGGTGTACACCCCGATGTTCCAGTATTCCCTCGGTGACCCCGCTGGCGCGGCTCAGAGTTATCGCTATCCGTTTCCGTGGCGGGGCGGGCCATTCCGTCTGAGTCAGGGTGCCAATGGCGACTACAGCCATTACGGGCCGAAGAACAAATACGCGATGGACATCGCCATGCCGGTCGGTACGCCGATCATCGCGGCGCGGGCCGGTGTGGTGGTGAAGACCGAGAACTCCCAGAGCGGGCGCGGCACCGATCCTTCCGGCAATTTCGTGCGGGTGCTGCACGACGACGGCACGATGGGCGTGTATCTGCATCTCAAGCAAGGGTCGGTGGGTGTGCGGGAAGGTCAGCGAGTGGCGGTGGGCAGTCCGCTGGCGCTGTCCGGCAATACCGGCAACAGCAGCGGCCCGCACCTGCACTTCGTGGTGCAGCGCAATACAGGTGGGGGGTTGGTGTCGATTCCGTATCAGTTCAACCAGCCGCTGGGGGCGTTGCCCAACTTTGCGTTGGGCAAGCGGTAATCCCCGTCAGTCGAGCATCAGCACCTTGGCCAGAATGATTTTCGGGCCTTTCATCTTCTTGATGATGATCCGCAGACCTTCGACTTCCAGCACTTCTTCCTCTTCCGGGACCCGTTTCAGGGTTTCGTAGATCAGCCCGGCGAGGGTTTCGGCTTCAATGTGATCCAGGTCGATTCCCAGAAGGCGCTCGACCTTGAACAGCGGCGTATCGCCCCGTACCAGCAACTTGCCTGGCTGGTAGGCGAGGATGCCGCGCTCGGCCTTGCGGTGTTCGTCCTGGATGTCGCCGACCAGCACTTCCAGCACGTCTTCCATGGTCAGGTAGCCGATGATGTTGCCGTCGGCCTCTTCGACCACGGCGAAGTGCGAGCCGCCCTTGCGGAACTGCTCAAGCAACTGCGACAGCGGCATGTGCCGGGAAACGCGCTCCAGCGGGCGGGTCAGTTCGGCGAGGTTGAACGACTCGGGGATGTGATCCAGCGCCGCCAGCTCGAGCAGCAGATCCTTGATATGCAGCAGGCCGACGAACTCCTGGCGCTCGCTGTCGTACACCGGATAACGGCTGAACTTGTGGCGACGGAACATCGCCAGGATTTCTTTCAGCGGGGCGTTGAACTCCAGGGTGATCAGGTCTTCCCGGGAGTTGGCCCAGTCGACCACTTCCAGCTCGCCCATTTCCACCGCCGAGGCCAGCACGCGCATGCCCTGGTCGCTCGGGTCCTGGCCACGGCTGGAGTGCAGGATCAGTTTCAGTTCTTCGCGGCTGTAATGGTGCTCGTGATGCGGGCCGGGTTCACCTTGCCCTGCGATGCGCAGGATGGTGTTGGCGCTGGCGTTGAGCAGGTAGATCGCCGGGTACATGGCCCAGTAGAACAGGTACAGCGGCACCGCCGTCCACAGCGACAGCAATTCGGGTTTGCGGATCGCCCAGGATTTGGGTGCGAGTTCGCCGACCACGATGTGCAGGTAGGAAATGATGAAGAACGCGGTGAAGAACGAAATGCCTTTGACGACTTCGGCCGACTGCACGCCGACCACGCTCAGCAGCGGCTCGAGAATGTGCGCGAACGCCGGCTCGCCGACCCAGCCCAGGCCGAGGGAGGCGAGGGTGATACCGAGCTGGCACGCCGAGAGGTAAGCATCGAGCTGACTGTGCACCGTGCGCAGGATGTGCCCGCGCCAGCCATGCTGTTCAGCGATGGCTTCGACCCGGGTCGAGCGCAGTTTGACCATGGCGAACTCCGCCGCAACGAAGAAGCCGTTGAGCAGAACCAGGATCAGAGCGAAAAGAATCATGCCGAAATCGGCGAAAATGGTAGCGAGGGACAAGCCAGGGGAAGGGTCCATGATGGAGTTTTGCGGGTTCCGTGTGATTCGTAAGAGAGAAGAAATCGCGCCTGAAAGGCAGGCGCAAGTCAGCCAATGTAGCGGCTGACCTGGCGATTGCCTAGTCCGGCATTACTCAGCGGCGCTGATGACCCGTGCCTGGGCGACCTGCGCCGGGGCGAAATGGCAGGTGAATGTGCTGCCATGGCCGGGCACGCTGCTGATCTCCATCCGCGCGCGGTGGCGCAGCAACACGTGTTTGACGATGGCCAGGCCCAGGCCCGTGCCGCCGGTGTTGGAGTTGCGGCTGGAGTCGACGCGGTAGAAGCGTTCGGTCAGGCGCGGCAGGTGTTTGCTGTCGATGCCGATCCCCGAATCCTGCACGCTCAGGTGCGCGCCCTGATCGTCGCCCCACCAGCGGATGCGGATATTGCCTTCGGCCGGGGTGTATTTGACGGCGTTGAACACCAGGTTGGAAAACGCGCTGCGCAGTTCCGCCTCGCTGCCCTTGAGCAGGATGCTGGTGTCGGCTTCCAGGGTGATGCGCTGATTCTTCGAGCCTGACAACTGCTGCGCATCGCTCTTGATCGACTGCAGCAGGGTGTCGATATGCACGGGCTGGTTATCCGACGGGTAATCGGTGGCTTCCAGTTTGGCCAGCAGCAGCAAGTCGTTGAGCAGGGTTTGCATGCGCCCGCCCTGTTGCTGCATCTGCTGCAGGGCGCGGCTCCAGCGCGGGTTCACTTCCTCGACGTTGTCGAGCAGGGTTTCCAGGTAGCCACAGATCACCGTCAGCGGGGTACGCAGCTCGTGGGAGACGTTGGCGATGAAGTCTTTGCGCATCTGTTCCAGCTGATGGATGCGCGTGACGTCGCGCACCAGCATCAAGTGTTCGTTGTTGCCGTAGCGCGTGAGGTACAGCTGGATGCGTACACGATCGTTGGTCGGCGAGGGGATTTCCAGCGGTTCGGCGTAGCTTTCCTGCTCGAAGTATTCCTTGAAGCGCGGATGGCGAACCAGGTTGGTCACCGGCTGGCCGCTGTCCTGCGGGGTCTTGAGGCCGAGCAGGGTTTCGGCGGCGCGGTTCCACCATTCCAGGTTGCCGTCGCTGTCGAGCATGATCACCGCGTCTTTCAGCGCGGCGGTAGACTCCTGAACGCGGTCGATCACCGCTTGCAGGCGTCCGCGTACCCGTTGGTCGCGGCGTTGCAGGTGGTAGATGCTGTCGAACACCTCGCCCCACAGGCCGTAGCCGTCGGGCGGTGCTTCATCGGGTTGGTGCAGGCGCAGCCATTCGTGCAGGCGCAGCAGTTGCTTGAGCGTCCAGGCCAGGTACAGGCCCAGTCCCGCCGCCAGACTCCAGCCGTAATAACCGGTGATCAGGCCGATCACCAGGCAGCCGGTGACCAGCAACAGCATGTGGCGAATCAGGGTGCCATGCCAGTTTTGGTTCACGGAAAATGCGGTCCTTGTCTACGGGGGGCTGGCGCTCGGCTCAGGCTTTGGTGGAGAACCGGTAGCCGGTGCCGCGCACGGTTTGTACCAGATTTTCGTAGGCGTCGCCGAGCGCCTTGCGCAGGCGTCGGATGTGCACGTCGACCGTGCGCTCTTCAACATAGACGTTGCCGCCCCAGACCTGGTCCAGCAACTGGCCACGAGTGTAGGCACGTTCCTGGTGGGTCATGAAGAATTGCAGCAGACGGTATTCGGTCGGGCCCATTTCGGCCGGACGGCCGTCGATGGTCACGCGGTGGCTGATCGGGTCGAGCAGCAGGCCGCCGACTTCGATCGGCGCTTCGCCATCGGTCGGGCCGGCGCGACGCAGCACAGCCTTGAGGCGTGCCACCAGTTCGCGTGGGGAAAACGGTTTGGTGATGTAGTCGTCGGCGCCGACTTCCAGACCCTGGATCTTGTTGTCTTCTTCGCCTTTGGCGGTGAGCATGATGATCGGGATGTCCCCGGTCAGCTCGTCACGCTTGAGGCGGCGGGCCAGCTCGATGCCGGAGGTGCCGGGCAGCATCCAGTCGAGCAGGATCAGGTCCGGTTTGCGGTCGACGATAATGGCGTGCGCCTGCTGCGAGTTCTCTGCCTCGAGGCAGTCATAGCCGGCCATTTCCAACGCAACGGCGATCATTTCGCGAATGGGCGCTTCGTCGTCGACGATCAGAATGCTCCTGCCAACCATGCCTTAATCCTCTTGTCATTTAACTGTCTTGCGCCGCATTAGATAACGGAATTATTGCAGTCGTGTGACAGTATTTTAGTCCAGCGGCGATTGTGCAGATCCTGAACTAAGCTCTAAGTCCGAATCCTGACAACCACAAAAGAAGGTTTCCATGACTCAAATGACTGCTTCCTTTAAGGCTTTGCTGATGGCTGCCGCCCTGACTCTTCCTGGACTGGCGATGGCGGCCGAGCCGGCCATGATGAAAGACGGCATGATGGTCGATCACAAAGGCATGACCGTTTATACGTTCGACAAGGACGCTGGCGGCAAGTCGATGTGCAACGGCGATTGCGCCAAGAACTGGCCACCGATGATGGCTCCGGCGGGCGCCAAGGCCGAAGGCAAATGGACGGTCATCAAACGTGATGACGGCATGATGCAATACGCCTACGACGGCAAGCCGTTGTACACATTCATGAAGGACGAGAAGCCTGGAGAGATGAAAGGCGATGGCATGAAGGACGTATGGCACGTGGTTCACGAGCACAAGTAAGCCATTGGCAGTGAGCTGGATCGCGGCCCGCAGGCATTGCCTCGGGCCGCGATGCTTTGAGGTCAGCGCAACGCGTAATCCAGCACGATCCCGACGAAAATCGCCAGTCCGGCCCAGTGGTTGTGCAAAAACGCCTTGAAGCACCGCATCCGGTCGCGATCACGGGTGTACCAGAACTCCCAGGCGTAGCACCCGGCCGCCACCAGCAGGCCGAGGTGGAACCACATTCCCAACTCGAACTTCGACCCGGCCAGCAACAGGCAGCCCAGCGACAGGGCCTGCAAGGTCAGGATGATCACCCGGTCCGCTTCGCCGAACAGGATCGCCGTGGATTTCACGCCGATCTTCAGGTCATCGTCGCGGTCGGTCATCGCGTAATAGGTGTCGTAACCCACCGTCCACAGCAGGTTGGCGATCCACAGCAGCCACGCGGTGGCCGGCAGCTCACCGGTTTCGGCGGTGAACGCCATCGGCATCCCCCAGGAGAATGCCGCGCCCAGCACCACTTGCGGGTAATAGGTGTAGCGCTTCATGAACGGGTAGGTGAACGCCAGCGCCAGGCCACCCAGCGACAACCAGATCGTCGCGGCGTTGGTGCACAGCACCAGCAGGAAACTCACGCCCATCAGCAGGGCGAAGAATACCAGCGCCTCTTTCGAACTGATCCGGCCGGCGGCCAGCGGGCGTTCGGCAGTGCGCTTCACATGGCCGTCGACCTTGCGGTCGGCCCAGTCATTGATCACGCACCCGCCGGCGCGGGTCAGTACCACGCCGAGGACGAAAATCACGATGTTGGCCAGCGACGGCGAGCCTTTGCCGGCAATCCACAGGGCCCAGAGCGTCGGCCACAGCAGCAGGTAAATGCCGATCGGCTTGTCCATCCGGGTCAACTGAATGAAATCCCAGGCACGCGGGTTCAGGCGATTCAGGGATTTGAGCAGGCTTTGATACATCAGCAGTTCTCCGGACGGGTGCGGACGGCTTCCCACAGCGTAGGCAGGAAAATCTCCGCCACCAGTACGCTCAATGCACCACGGTCGAAACGCGAGCGGCGGCCCCACAGTCCGGGAGCCCGGGAATCCTCGGGCAGCCAGTGTTCCGGGTAATGGCAGACTTCGATGGCGCGCCGCTGGAACGCGTGATCGCAGAACAGCAGTTCGCCCAGCGAGCGGCTGCCCAACTCATCCATATGCAATCCATCGCCCTGCAAGGCACTGCGCGACGCCACGCTGCGGGCGAACACCCAGGCCTCGCCATGCCCGCGCAGATACACCTCGCGCACCCAGCCTTCGCTGCCTTCGGCCAGCTCCAGCGCCGCGCATTCGTCGTCGCGCAGGGTCTGCCAGCCTTCGAACAGCGGCGTGACGCTGAAGCCGTCATCGGACAGGCGGGTCAGGCGGCGGGTCAGGGAGCCTTCGTCGAACAGCCAGTCGAGCGTGGACGTGTCGGGGAGGGGGTTCAGGTGGCTTTGCAGGCGCCACAGCGGGGCGTTTTTGAGTTGCACAATGAGTCATTATTGGCAGCAAATGAGGCGGCGAGCTTACCATGGCGAACCGCGAGTTTGATTGATCCGGGCCGCCATTGCGCCGAACAGGCTTGCATCTGGCCGGTACGATCAGTACAAAACGCCCTGAGCCGGACGGCAGCGCTGCACCATCGACCGTCCGCGCCGGCTAAAGCCTGAACCCTGAGGAAGTACCTGAATGAAGAAGTGGCAATGTGTGGTCTGCGGCCTGATCTATAACGAAGCCGATGGCTGGCCGGACGACGGCATCGCGCCGGGCACCCTGTGGCAGGACGTGCCGGAAGACTGGCTGTGCCCGGACTGCGGTGTCGGCAAGATGGACTTCGAAATGATCGAAATCAACTGAGAACCCACAAGGAGTAAGGCATGAGCGCACCTGTCGTAATCGTCGGCACCGGGCTGGCGGGTTACAACCTGGCCCGCGAGTTTCGCAAACTCGATGGCGAAACCCCGCTGCTGTTGATTACCGCCGATGACGGTCGTTCCTACTCCAAGCCGATGCTCTCCACCGGCTTTGGCAAGAACAAGGACGCCGACGGCCTGAGCATGGCCGAACCTGGCGCCATGGCCGAGCAATTGAAGGCCGAGATTCGCACGCACACCCGCATCAGCGGTATCGACGCGGGCCACAAGCGGTTGTGGATCGGTGAGGAAGCGGTGAGCTATCGCGACCTGATCCTCGCCTGGGGCGCCGAAACCGTGCGTGTGCCGATTGAAGGCGATGGCGCGGATCTTGTGTTCCCGATCAACGATCTCGAAGACTACGCACGGTTTCGCGCGGCGGCGGCGGGCAAGCGTCGGGTGTTGCTGCTCGGTGCCGGCCTGATCGGCTGTGAGTTCGCCAACGACCTGATCCTCGGCGGTTATGAGGTACAACTGGTTGCGCCGTGCGAGCAAGTGATGCCGACCCTGCTGCACCCGGCCGCAGCGGCAGCGGTGCAGGCCGGGCTGGAAAGCCTCGGTGCGCGTTTCCACCTCGGCCCGGTGCTGACCCGACTGCAAAAAGTCGCCGATGGACTGGAAGCCCACCTGTCCGACGGCCAGGTTGTCCCTTGCGATGTGGTGGTGTCGGCCATCGGTCTGCGCCCACGGATCGATCTGGCGGCAGCCGCCGGTATCCAGACCAATCGCGGCGTGATGGTCGACCGCCATCTGCAAACCTCTCACGCCAACATTTACGCCTTGGGCGACTGCGCCGAAGTCGACGGGCTGAATCTTTTGTACGTAATGCCCCTCATGAGTTGTGCGCGAGCGCTGGCACAGACCCTGGCCGGCAACCCGACGGCGGTCAACTACGGACCGATGCCGATCACGGTTAAAACGCCGGTCTGCCCGCTGGTGGTTTCGCCGCCGCCACGGGGCCGCGAAGGCGTCTGGACGGTCGAAGGGCAGGGCGGCGACGTCAAGGCGCTGTGTCACGACGCAGAAGGGCAATTGCTCGGTTATGCACTGACGGGCGCGGCGGTGATGGAAAAACTCGCGCTGAACAAACAGCTTCCGGCCTTGCTGGCGTAAATACTGGTCGTTCTGTCGGAATCACCCCGCTTTTGCCCCCACAAAGGTCGCGGGGAGACTGGCGCCGCCCTTAACCGCGTGCCATCCTCACTCCCGTCTGCCGCAGAGTAGAGCCTGCGGCGCCTTGGGCGCTGTTCCAACGAGAACAGCACGGACATAACAACAAAAAACCGACTCAAAGGGGCTTCACTAATGCGTAAACCAGAACTCGCCGCTGCAATCGCTGAAAAAGCGGATCTGACCAAAGAGCAGGCCAACCGCGTTCTCAACGCCGTCCTCGAAGAAATCACCGGCGCCCTGCATCGCAAGGACAGCGTCACGCTGGTGGGCTTCGGCACCTTCCTGCAACGCCATCGCGGTGCCCGCACCGGCAAAAACCCGCAAACCGGTGAGCCGGTGAAGATCAAGGCCAGCAACACCGTTGCGTTCAAGCCAGGCAAATCGTTGAAAGACAGCGTCAATCCATAATTGCGGCGCACTCCCTGAGTAACGGGGGAGAACCGTAATGAAAAAATGGGCACACCGATTGCGGTCGGGTGCCCATTTTTTGTGCCTGTAGCAATTGCACGGCTCAGACCGAGAAAAAGTACCGGGTCAGGTGAAAGAAAATCGGTGCGGCGAAGCAGATCGAGTCCATCCGGTCGAGCATCCCGCCGTGGCCCTTGATCATCGTGCCCCAATCTTTCGCGCTCAGGCTGCGCTTGATCGCGGACATGACCAGGCCGCCGAGGAAACCCATCACCACAATGACCAGCGACATCAGCAGCGATTGCCAGAAGCTGAACGGCGTCATCCAGAACATGCAGCCACCGATCAGCGTGGCGGAGAGCCCGCCACCGACCAGCCCCTCTACGGTTTTCGACGGGCTCACCAGCGGCGCCACCTTGCGTTTACCGAAGAGCTTGCCGAACACGTACTGCAGCACGTCACTCATCTGCACCACGAACACCAGGTAGAACAGCAGCAGTGCGTTCTGGCCCTGGAATCCCTGCAGATCCAGCAACAACAGCGCGGGCGCATGGCTGATGCAGTAGATGCAGATCATCACGCCCCACTGAATCTTCGCCGTGCGCTCCAGAAAACCCTCGGTGTCCTGGCTCAGCACGGCAATCGCCGGCAGCAGCAGGAAGGCGTACACCGGTACCAGCAGGGTGAACATCGAATACCAATGAGTGCCGATCAGCAGGTATTGCAGCGGGATCAGAATGAAAAACGCCGAAAACAGCGCGTTATGATCACCACGCGCCGTGGGCGTCAGCGTGATGAACTCACGCAGTGCAAACAGTGAAATGAAACCGAACAACACCACCGTCGCATTGGGGCCGAGCAGCCAGGACACGAAGAAAATAATGACCATCCCCCACCAGGCATTTACACGCTGGTTGAGGTTTTCGATGGTTGCGATCGAGCTTTCGCTTTGTGCGCGTCTGGCCAGTACGCCGCCAATCAGCGAAGCCACCGCCAGCAACCCGGCGATTGCCGCGAAGAACCACAGGAACTTGGTTTCCAGACTCATTTCGACAACCTCACGATGGCGTCACGCGCCCGCTCCAGGAACACCTGTTTCTCCTCGCCTGCAATCCGTTGCAGCGGGTCGCCGATGCGGATCGTGCAAATGATCGGCAAAGGTACGTGTTTGCCTTTTGGCATCGAGCGATGCAGGTTTTCCAGGTAGATCGGCACCAGATCGACCTCGGGGAAGGTCTCGGCCAAACGGAAGATTCCGGATTTGAACTCACCGGGCAACGCCTGCGTCGAGCGGGTGCCTTCGGGGAAGATGATGATCGAATGACCGGCGCGCACCACGTCGAAGATCGGTTCCAGCACGTTGACGCCCGGCGCCGGATTGCGTTCGATCAGCACCGCATTCAGGCCTTTCTGCGAGATGTACGACAGGAAGCGGTTCTTGCCCCAGTAGTCGGCGGCGGCCACCGGCTTCACGTTCACCCGGGCTTCCGGAGGCAGCGCGGCGATGATCGCCAGGGTGTCCATGTGGCTGGTGTGGTTGGCGAAATAGATGCGCTGGCGCGAGAGATCCGGCGGGCTTTCCCAGCGGGCGGTCACGCCGATCAAGAAGCGCAGCACCGAAATCAGTGCATTACTGATCCACATGGGTGTTCCCCTTCAGTTGTCTGGCGATGGCCAGGGTTCGCGTTACGCAGGTGGCGACGGAGCCAAGGGCGATGATCACCAGCGCGATCAGCAAAGCGTAGTGCGTCGCGTAGTAACTGGTTTCGAACACGTTCAACACCAAGGCCACCGTCATCACGGCCATCCGGTGCTGCTTGGCCATCGGCCCCATGAAGCTTTGCGTGAGCCCAAGTGAACCGCCGAAGACCCGGACATACGCCGTCAACGCGGCGGCCAGCGCGGCAAACCAGCCAAGATCGGACTGCCCGATGGCAAAACCCAGCCCGACGATCAGCAGGCTGTCCGCCACCCGATCCGGAAACTCGTTGTACAGGCTGCCAATGGCCGACTGCTTGCCGCCTTCGATCGCCACCATCCCGTCGAACAGATTGCACAACAGCCGCAACTGAATGCCGACGATGCACAGGATCGAACCGGCCACGCCGTTATCGATGTTCAGCGTCACGGCACCGAACAGCGCGAAAACCATGCTGACGACGGAAATCTGGTTGGGGGAAATATCCCGCTTGACCAGCACGTCCGTGAAGCGCCGCGCCCAACCCGCCGAGCGGGTCTTGATGGGCCTTCTGTTTTCATCCATTTGCCAATGTCCGTATCAGTGATGAGTTGCAGTGAGTTGTATTGTGGTCGCTGGCGGTAGACGGTGCCTGACAATCGGGTGGTCACCAGGAGTCGTAGGGGATGCCGTATTTTTCTATGTAGGCCTTGGATTCTTCATAGAGCTGCCTGTGTCTTCCGTTGGTCTTGCCACCATAGGGACCTTTGGGATCGATCTTGCCCTGGACCCGCATGACTTCGGTCGACAAAAGACACTGGCCGCCCAGCCAGACCTTGGCGATGCCGCCTGGCGCGAGGCCGATGACCATCATATTTCGGTAATCCGTGATCCACTTGCCGTCAGCCCGACAGAAAACTCTCTCACCCTTGAGCATGATCTGGCGCACTGAGTCCGGGATTTTTATGAAGGCTTTGTAAGTCTGTGGTTCGGCCATAGACTGCCAGCGGACGAAGACCAGATAGGGCAGCGCGGCCCCCGTGACACGTCGACCTTTGCCTACCGGATGTTCCGGCCATCCTGGTGCCTGCCCACGGAAAGTGGTGGGCACGCCTTTGCTGTACGGTCGAGGATAGGCAAAGGCTGGAACTCCTCCGGCTGCGTCCAGAAACACGCGTTTGTTGACGTCCACGACGTCAGCATTTTCGATCCAGGCCTCCATGTAGTCGGGTGTGAAAAACCTGAGCATCCAGCCGTCATAAGGCAGCGATCTTGTACCACCGGATGTGCAGCCGCCCAGCAACACAATGAATATCAATGCAAAGCCAATCTTGAGCATGTACGAGTTCTCACGCATTGGGGTGCACCACACGAACAGACTGATCGGCGGGGCGGTTGATAAACAGGATGCTCAGCCCGGTTTCGTTGAGTCCCTTCGCAGCATTCCAGTTGGATGACAGATGAATGTAGCGTTGAGCGAGTAGCGCATGCTCGTTCAGGCTCAGATCGAGACTGCGGGATTCACCCAGCGCAAACGTCATCATTTTTCGAGCGATACCCATGAGCTCTTCCGGTAACGGGTAACTCTGAGATTCTTGGCTAATCGTTTCGAACTCGACCCCGTGCCGGCTCGCCAGCTCCCGCATGATTCGCAGGTAAATCAGGGACAGGTCATTGCGCACGACTCGTTCGCTGTAGACCGCCGCATACACATTCTTTGATTTGCGCCGATCGCCCTTGACGTTGCTGACCGTTTCCACCGCCCAGGTTTTGACTTGAAGCGTCAGCCCATAGAGATGCAGTTGGTCCTGAAGCCTGCCGAGTTCTTGCTCGGCCAATCGATAAGCATTGGTCGACGACGAGGGGGTATCAAAATCCACGTCGCGACTGCAGCGCGGCTTGCTCAGCAGTACCCGTTCAACAAGATTCGGTAAGTACCCGCCGCCCAAGTCGGAGTGGACGCCCGGCAACACAATGTCGGCGCTTCCACCGCTGTTGAGCGAAAAGTTGTGGCGGCGTTCGTCCCGGGCAACCAGGTGCACAACTTTCTTTGCAATGTCCGGCGCCAGATACAGATTGACTCCGGGGTTGTTGGCGTCATGGACGCTGAAATCGCCGTCAGCCATGCTTCCTATGGCGGCAGCGGTGTCGAAGATGCCGATGAAGTTGATGCTGACATCGATGTTGGCCCGCCAGGAGAAGCTCTCAAGGAACAGTGACGAGCCCGCGGGAAGTAATTGCGCCAGCGGGCTTTGCTCGCCTTTCATTACTTCATTGGCGAAGTGTCTCGCAGCAGCGGCACCGCGGCTGAAGCCGAAGATGTCGAACTGAACGGATTCCACTTTCAAGGTCGGGTTTGCCAGCTCAAAAACGCGAATCCCGGCAATGATGCTCGCTGGGCTTTGCTTGACTCTCGCCAATACACCTTGTGCACCTGTGCCGGTCATTTGCGAAAACACCGAGTCGTCCTCATTGGCACTCGTACCTATGCCATCAAAGTAAATCGGTAGGTGCCAGATGGTTTCTTCTTCTGCCAGTCGCCGTCCTTGGTCATCGCGATACAACCTATACAACTTCGCCACATTGCTAGTGTCATTCCCATAACTGCTATCCGGCACATTGCCCTGCCCGTCATACCCATGCGTCTGGCAGAACTGTCGAATGTCCTCGGCTTCCTCTTCAAGATTTACATCCCGCGCATAGCAACCTTTCACCTGCTCGCTGTTGAACAGATTGTTCCCCGTCCCATCGAAAAACACGCCGATCCGCAACGTAATCCCGGCAGGCTTTTCATCCTCCAACTCGACTTCTTCTTCCTCTTCTTCGAGTTCGCCGTTCTCCGGAGCTTGAGTAGAGGCAGCCGCCTGTCCAGCGGCCAGGGCCGCCGCCATTTCGGCCGCTGGAAGTTCAGCTGCTTTACCTGCGGATAACTTTCCCCCCGTCACAATCTCGGTACTGCTGTGGATCCCGCCCTCATCGATCACGATGTGATGACCGCCCGCGTTCAGCGTGATGCAGGCGCCCGCATCCAGTACCACGCTGGCGCCGGCCTTGATCTGCACCTGTTGGCCCGCCTCGACGGCGATGATTTTTCCGGCAGTCGTCTGGCTGCTGCCCTGGATGTTTTCCCATCGATCCCGCCCAACCTCCAGCCGACTGTCATGGAGAATCTGCCGCTCCATGTCACGTTGGGCGCGCAGATAAACCAGTTCCTGGCCGGCACGGTCTTCAAGCGTCAGTTCGTTGTAGCCGCCGGTGTCGGGTGAGCTGCGACTGCGCAGCACGGTTCGGGTCTTGTGCTCGGGCAGCTTGTAAGGCGCGGGCGTGACCCTGTTGATCACGCAGCCGGTAATCAGCGGATGGTCGGGGTCGCCCTCCAGAAAGGTCACCACCACTTCCATCCCAACACGGGGAGGGGTGACGGCACCGAAGCCGTTTCCAGCCCAGCTCGACGACACGCGTACCCAGCAACTGCTGCGTTCGCTGTTCAATTCGGCCCGGTCCCAGGGGAATTCGATCTTCACGCGACCGAATTCATCGCAGTAGATCTCTTCACCTTTTGGCCCGGTCACCCGCGCGGTCTGGCTCACCAGCGGTGGCCGGTGTGCAGGCAGAGGCGGGCGGAAAACCACATCGGCAGGAATGGCGCGGAAGCTGTTGCGGTATCCCTGGGTGAAACCGTCGGTGGGCTTGAGTTCGTTGGTGGCCGATTCCTCCAGCACTTGAGGTTGTCGCCCGGTGTGGGTGACTTCAAGCAACTGCCAAAGGCCGTTGCATTGCTTGCGGGTGTGTTCGGTCAGCTCGAACAGGTAACCACAGCGCAGGGTCGGCTGGTTGCTCTGGCCCTCGGCCGTTTCATAGTCGGCGCGATGGCGCTCCAGGGCCTGACGGGCAAGTTGTTTGCCGCTCTTTTCGTTCTCCATCGCTAATGGGTAGCGATAGTCTTCAAGTCGCGGCGTGAACCCGGCGCTGAAGCGGCTTTCCAGCAAGAGATGCGGGCGTTTCAGATCGTAATCGCGGCGTGTGACATGACTGGTGCGTGTTCGGGCGTGCAGCGAAAACCGGCTGACCACCGGGTGCTCGGGCACCATCCCACAATCCTGCCGATAGGGAGTCGCACGCAGAGTTGGCAGGAACACCGTGTCATCGGTGAACACCAGCAGATGCCTCTCGACCGAGTGTTGGTGATGCCACGCAATACCTTCTTCGGCGCACAACCGCTGGATGAACTCGAAATCGGTTTCACCGTACTGGGTGCAATGCGCACGTGGTGGCAAGGTCTGGACATGGAACCTGAACGCATCGGCAAGGATGCCGTGCCGTTTGAGCACTTGCGTGATGATCTGCGGGACAGTCTGGTTCTGGAAAATCCGTTGGTCGTGACTGAACTGCAAATAGTGAAGCTCTGGAACCAGTGTCAGGCCATAGTGCGACAGTCGCTTTTCCGACTCACCGGCCTGCACATTCTCGATGCGCCCATGAATACCTTCGCCGTCCAGCCCGAATCGAAGGAACGCCGGCTGCCCCAGCAAACTTTCCACGTCGAAGTCAGGGACCTCGCTGACGAGTTCAACCTTGATGGCATAAAGCGTGCTGACGGCCTCGGAGCCTTCGAGAGCTAGTACCTTGAGGTCGTTGCGAACGGCGGGGATCTGCAGCGTAAAGCGCGCAGAACTGACAGCTCCAGACATACGCTTGTCCTTAAGCCGAGAGGGAAATTTGGCGTGATGTCAAAACCCTCCCTGGTCTGCGCACGCGAACATTGCCCGGCACGCTAACAAGGCATGAAACAAATTTATGTAAGAAGAGTCCCTGGTTTAAGTCGGAGTATTCCGTGTTGTAAAACAACCTCAGGGTTGTGGGAAATGCCTGTGGGAAAGTGATTCCAGGCGATAAAGAACCCGCGCGATAATCCTGTCTGTGCAGGTATTCCAACAATATTCAACATATGAATTGCCATCAATTTGATGGCACTTTTATTGTCCGCAGTTGTCGCCATTCATTTGTTAATAGATGAGGGTGTATTTTCGGAAGCGTCCTACTTCAAATTTTTTCCGGTTTTGTCATGCTTTCATCCGTATTTATGGAACGGGCGTGCCATCACTGTTGCTGGCTTTCGCTGGGCGCTCTAGATCAATGCTTACGGGGTTGGAGGCAGAAAATGTGAAATATAAACCGATATCGGGGAAACCCCTGTCACATATAGGGCGATCTCCTACACACCCCAATGAACAGTTCGTCTTGTTGTTTAATCGGATGCTTGCTAGTGGCCATCATTGTGATTACGATGCGCGCACTTGAAAGAGCACACACTCAATTGGATGAGTCTTCTCACTGCTCTTCGATACTGTCCCCGCGCCGCAGCAACTCCAATAGGCGCACGACCGTAATCCAAATAAAGGCCATGGATGTCCTACTCAAGCAAACTTTCCGCCCATTACCTCGAACTCGCTAAAGTCTCTGTTTCCAAAGAGAATTTCGCGGGTGAAGACGTTCGTTTTTCGAGCGAATTCGAGGCCCTGGAAAGCGAGCTGGCCAAAGCCTCGTCGATGCACGAAAGCGGGCAGATCGACTGGCTGAAAATCCGCGAAAACAGCGAAAACCTGCTGCGTACCCAATCCAAGGATTTGCGCGTTGGGGCCTGGCTCGCCTGGTCGTTGTACCAGCGTGAATCCTTCCCCGGGCTGCTCGCCGGCCTCGGTTTGCTGCACCACTTGTCGGAAAATAATTGGGCCGAGGTCCATCCGCTCAAACCCCGCACCCGGGCTGCTGCCATCGGCTGGTTGGTGCCGCGTCTGGAGCAGGTGATCACCGAGAACATCGCGATCAAGGAACAGTTGCCGATGTTCCGGCAGTTGTCCGAGCATCTGTCCGGTCTCGATGCGGCCTGTACCGAACATCTGGGCGATGATGCGCCGCTGCTGCTGCCGCTCTCCCGCCGCCTGAAAACCATGATCCAGCGCGCCGCCGACAATCAGCCGGCCCCCGGTGTTGTGGGCGCGGCGGTGGCGCAGGTCAAACAGGCCGCCAGCCAGTTGCTGGCGCCCGGCGCGCCGATCGACAACGAGAAAGAAGCCCACAAGGCCCTGCGTGCCCAGCAGGAAAGCGCCCGTCCGTTGTGCGCCTGGTGGCTCAAGCAGAAGGCTACCGACCTGCGCGCCCTGCGCCTCAACCGCACCTTGCTGTGGATGACGATCGACGCGGTGCCCGAGCGCAACGCCGAGCAGATCACCATGCTGCGCGGGTTGCCGGTCGACAAGCTCAAGCAGTATCAGGACCGTTTCGACCAGGGCAAATACGCCGACCTGCTGGTGGAACTGGAGGCGAGCCTGGCGAAGGCGCCGTTCTGGTTCGATGGCCAACGAATGGTCTGGGAATGCCTCCAGAACCTCAACGCCGAGCTCGCCATGCGCGAAGTGGAAATCCACTTCGCGCTTTTGGTTCAGCGCCTGCCCGGCATCATCGAGCTGCGATTCCATGACGGCGCACCGTTCGCCGATCCGTCCACCCGGGCGTGGATCGCCGGCAACGTCATGCCGCACCTGCAAAGCGCCAGCGCGCCGCGCAAGGTCGAGTCCGATGACGTCCAGACTCAGCCGGCCTGGGAAAAGGCGCTGGAAGAAGTCCAGCCGATCCTGCGCAAGGAAGGCCTCAAGCCTGCCGTGCAGATCCTCAAGCAGGGTCTGCAATCGGCTCACGGCGGCCGCGAGCGCTTCTTCTGGCAGTTCGCCCTCGCGCGGCTGTGCTTCCTGGCCAAGAAATACGAACTCGCCAAGAACCAGCTCGAAACCCTCGATCAGACATTACAGGACTCAGGCCTGCACGCCTGGGAGCCCGATCTTGCATTGGAAGTGCTGCACCTGCTGCACAGTTGCTGCGAGTTGTTACCGCAGAACCATGCAGTGCGTGAACGCAAGGAAGAGATTTATCGCAGGCTGTGCCACCTCGATCTCGAAGTGGTACTCGAATAGGCCCCAGGGCCACAACCGCAAGGAGAAAAGCCATGGCCAAAGAAGGCTCGGTAGCCCCCAAGGAACGCATCAACGTCACCTTCAAACCCGCCACCGGCGGTGCTCAGGAAGAGATTGAACTGCCGCTGAAGCTGCTGGCAATCGGTGACTACACCCACCGCAAGGACGATCGCAAGATCGAGGATCGCAAGCCGATCAGCATCGACAAGATGACCTTCGACGAAGTGCTGGCCAAGCAAGAGCTGCAGCTGACACTGAGCGTACCGAACCGTCTGCAGGAAGATGGCGAAGCTGACGAACTGGCCGTGCAACTGCGCGTCAATTCGATGAAGGACTTCAACCCGGCCAGCCTGGTCGAGCAAGTGCCCGAGCTGAAAAAGCTGATGGAACTGCGCGACGCGCTGGTGGCCCTCAAAGGCCCGCTGGGTAACGCACCTGCGTTCCGTAAAGCCATCGAAGGCGTGCTCGCCGACGATGAATCCCGCGGTCGCGTACTCGGTGAGCTGGGCCTGAACGCCGCAGCCCCGGACGCCTGAGACTCCAGCAGCCAAGGAAGCCAACACAATGAGCACTAGCGCAGCACAACAGAACGCCGCCGAAAACGGCGAATACAGCATCCTCGACAGCATCATCGCCGAAACCCGCCTGACGCCGGACGACGAAGCCTACGACATCGCCAAGCGCGGTGTGTCGGCGTTCATCGAAGAGCTGCTCAAGCCGCAGAACAACGGTGAGCCGGTCAAGAAAGCCATGGTTGACCGCATGATCGCCGAGATCGATGCCAAGCTCAGCCGTCAGATGGACGAAATCCTGCACCACCCGGACTTCCAGTCGCTGGAATCGTCGTGGCGTGGCCTGCAACTGCTGGTCGATCGCACCAACTTCCGCGAAAACATCAAGATCGAAATCCTCAACGTCTCCAAGGACGACCTGCTGGACGACTTCGAAGATTCGCCGGAAGTGATGCAGTCGGGCCTGTACAAGCACATCTACACCGCTGAATACGGCCAGTTCGGTGGTCAGCCGGTTGGCGCGATCATCGCCAACTACTACCTGTCCCCAAGCTCGCCGGACGTGAAACTGATGCAGTACGTGGCCAGCGTATCCTGCATGTCCCACGCGCCGTTCATCGCCGCTGCCGGCCCGAAATTCTTCGGCCTGGAAAGCTTCACCGGTCTGCCGGACCTGAAGGATCTGAAAGATCACTTCGAAGGCCCGCAATTCACCAAATGGCAGAGCTTCCGTACCTCGGAAGACTCCCGCTACGTTGGCCTGACCGTTCCGCGTTTCCTGCTGCGTAACCCGTACGACCCGGAAGAAAACCCGGTCAAATCGTTCGTGTACAAGGAAAACGTTGCCAACAGCCACGAGCACTACCTGTGGGGCAACACCGCTTACGCGTTCGGCACCAAGCTGACCGACAGCTTCGCCAAGTTCCGCTGGTGCCCGAACATCATCGGCCCACAGAGCGGCGGCGCCGTTGAAGACCTGCCTCTGCACCACTTCGAAAGCATGGGCGAAATCGAAACCAAGATTCCTACCGAGGTTCTGGTTTCCGACCGTCGTGAATACGAACTGGCCGAGGAAGGCTTCATCTCCCTGACCATGCGTAAAGGCTCCGACAACGCGGCGTTCTTCTCCGCAAGCTCGGTGCAGAAGCCGAAGTTCTTCGGCATCAGCGCAGAAGGCAAGGCTGCAGAGCTGAACTACAAGCTCGGCACCCAACTGCCGTACATGATGATCGTCAACCGCCTGGCTCACTACCTGAAAGTGCTGCAGCGCGAGCAACTCGGTTCGTGGAAAGAGCGTACCGACCTCGAGCTGGAACTGAACAAGTGGATCCGCCAGTACGTGGCCGACCAGGAAAACCCGAGCGCCGAAGTGCGTGGCCGTCGTCCGCTGCGCGCTGCGCAAGTGATCGTCAGCGACGTTGAAGGCGAGCCGGGCTGGTACCGCGTCAGCCTGAACGTGCGCCCGCACTTCAAGTACATGGGTGCCGATTTCACCCTGTCGCTGGTTGGCAAGCTGGACAAAGAGTAAGAGCGACTCATGGACGGATACGGCAGCCTTTTCGAACGCCTCAACGGCGACGCGGAACTACGCAAGGGCAGGAGCCTCGAGGCTTCGGCCATGGCGTCGGTGGCTGCCCATCTGGCCAAAATGCTCAGCACCCGGGCCGGCAGCGTGCAAACGCTGTCCGACTACGGGTTGCCCGATCTCAATGACATGCGCCTGAGCCTGCACGACTCCCTGAGTCAGGCCCGCCTGGCCATCGAAAGCTTCATCGAAGCCTACGAGCCGCGCCTGAGCAACGTGCGTGTCATTTCCCTGCCGCGTGACCACGATCAGCTTCGCCTGGCCTTCAGCATCGAAGGCCTGCTGGAAGTCGAGGGTTTCAAGCGCCAGGTCAGTTTCGCCGCGCGCCTGGATGGCAGCGGTCAAGTGAAGGTGAATTAGGACCATGCGAGGGAACGCCGTGAATCCGGGTACGTTGGCGAAGTGGGGGCGTGGCGTGTTGCTATTTTTCGCCCTGACGGCTGCTGCCCTGGTTTCAGCTGCCTGTTACGTGAAAACGACGGCGGCACGGCTGGCTCACGAGTACTCCACCGACTGGAACGACGCGGGTACGTGCTTCATCCGCTCCTACATTCCGCAGTATTCGGCCCTCGGCATACCGGGAATGATTTTCAAGCTGTTTGCCAGCGAAGCCTTTTTCCGGGTTTACGCAAAAGACGGCACGCTGCTGAAATCGTCCGAATGGTTGCTCTGGCAGAACGAGTTCACCACCGATGAACGCTCGCAGTGGATTTACGGTCATGCGATCTATCCGACAGCGACGGGCTACGAGGGCTGGAATATTCCAGCGTGTGGTCAAGAAATGAACAGTCCTCAAGCCAAGGTCAACTAAGGAGAACCCCGATGTCTGGCAAACCTGCAGCACGCGTATCCGACCCCACTGCTTGCCCGCTTCCCGGCCACGGCACCAACCCGATTGCCGCCGGTTCGGGCGACGTGTTCTTCGATGGCCTCGCGGCCGCCCGCGAAGGCGATGCTTCCGCGTGTGGTGGTGCGTTGGTCGGCGATCTGGCGACGACGGTTCTGATCAATGGCAAGCCGGCTGCCACCGTTGGTTCGGTTGGCTCTCACGGCAATAAAGTCACGGCTGGATCCGGGACGGTGATTATCGGCAATTCGCATTCGCCGGCGCCGTTTGTGCCGCCGTTGCCGGTGGAGCTCAGTTGGCCTTTTACCCAGCACTTCGTAGCACGCAATCCGAGAACCGGAGCTCCGGTCGCAAACCGTGCCTACACCCTGAGAACGGCTTCTGGCAAAGAAATCAAAGGCGTTACTGATGCACAGGGCAAAACGGCGCCGATTGCTTCCAATTTGGCTGAAAGCGTCACGCTTACCTTCGAACCACAGTCTTCGCTCGTGATTGCATAGGGTTTATGACATGACCGCACCGGCACCACTCACGACCCAGCTCACCCCTTCTTCTGACAAGACGCCAGTAGAAGTGTCTGTGGACGAATTCCAGATCACGGATATTCCTGGCGCCATGAGAAAAATGGGCTGGGTGCAGGCCGCACGACTGATGCAGCGCTGGTTCGATGGCAAGCCTTACGAAATGACTACCGACGAAAAAGAAGGTCGTCTTGACGTTAAAAAACTCACTCCAGAAAAACTGTTTGATGATCTGGAGTTCGATTGGTTGAACAGTGCGTCACCGCACACAGGCGAAGATGTAAAAGCGTTACTCGAAAAAGCAGCGTATGCCAGTCAGTACAACGAGCTGATCGGGCGTACCAAAGGATTGAATCAACTGGCGCCTGGTCTTTTGCAGTTTATGACGCGTCTGAGAGATCTCGGGATTCTTGATCAGGCAAGCATGGATCTGAAAACAGGCGAATATGATTTCAGTTCTATGAGCGCCCAAGAGTTGGAAGTGACGTCGCAGTACAATCGCAGGTCTATCGGGACTGATAAGTGGGCAAGAATTACTGATCCACTGGATGATGTTTACGGAACGTTGGGAGGGTTTTCCGTAAAGTTTGCTGTTACCAAATTTTCAACGGTTTCGAAAACCAAAAAAACACCGGCTACTTTGCACATCGAAGAAATTGGTTGCTACATACGTGATACGTATGAGTTTTTGAATGACAGCAGTAATAATCAGCCGCTTGGGTACTGGAGCTTTGAAAGTGGCGTGAAAGGATTTAGTGCGTTGGGTCGAGATACATTTGAGGCCGATGGCCAGTTGTACCACAAGGTAACTAACGATAGCTTCAACCAGTACCGTGCTCTACATGGCAAAGGTGGCGATTTGTTTGTTTATTCGACCGTGAAGAAGTTGCCAACATCCATTGCTTTTCGTTTCATGAGTGCTGATTTCGGTGAGTTCGTGGCGAGGGCAACGCCGATGGTAGCGTCATGATCAGTGCTAACAGAAAACGAGGCGTTTATCTGCTGCTGGCTGTGTCATTGCTTCTGGCGATGCTTCTCGCGCTGAAAGTTCATAGTTCTCTGGTTGCAAAGCCATTAAAAACTTATGTGAGTGAATCTGGTAAATGCTACATCGCCAGATATGCAGCTGATTATGGATTTTTGGGAATCGCAGGAAGTTTGTTGGAGCTATTCAGCAGTCAATCCTTCTATCGGGTCTATTCAATGGATGGAAAACTTCTAAAAACATCTGAGTGGTATCTATGGATGCGAGAGGGAGATCCAGGGGCTGCCCCGGAATTTCATGGCGAGATGATCTTGTATCCGGGTTCTGAAGGCTGGGAAAGTTGGATAATTCCAGAATGTCGGTAATGGTTTTTTTGGGGGCTGAAGGCACGTCCTCATTCCAGAGTGCCGATAAAGCCATGACCGGAGTTGCACATGAATAGCCGTCACGCCATCGGTCTGGCCGTGCACTCGCTAGCCTGTGTGATTTATATCGTTATGAATGGCTATGCGGTTCCCGCCTATAAACAACTGGTCGGTGGGTTGACCTCGCGCGGTGTCGCCATCGGCATGGCGATGTATCTGATTTTCTATTTTTTCGTTTTCCTGAATTTGATTTTGGTCTTCATCCAGCGTCAATCCATCCAGTTTGGCCTGGTGATTTTGATGATGCTGGCGATTCTGTTTTATCTGCTGCCGCAGTACCCCGTTCGTGGTTTGGCTTATTGCGCGCTGACAGGTGGCTTGACGGTTTGCGCCATTCTGCTGACCAACGCCATCCACACTGCTTACACCCGCTGGCGCAAGCACGCGGCACTGCAACCGCTGGAGGCTCACAGCCGTCGAGCAATGCCGCGTCTGTTGCTGGCTTCGGCGCTGATCGGTGTGTCCATATGCACTGTCGTGCTTGGGTTGAAGATTTTCGGTGGCTTAACGGCGCAGGCCTTGGCGCGACAATCGAGCGAGTCGGGCGAGTGCTATCTCGTCACATACACACCCGGGTATCACAAGCTGGGGATGATCGGACAAGTGTTTGGGTTGTTCAGCGGCAAGTATTTTTTTCGGGTGTACACAAAGGACGGCGCGCTGCTCGAATCCTCGGAATGGAATTTTCGAGTGACTGAAATTTTTGCGGTTGCTCCCGAGTTCAATGGCTCGACAGTGCTGTATCCCGGCACGCAAGGCTACGAAGACTGGTGGGTGCCGGAATGCGCCTGATCGCCAGAAGCTCTCTCATGCAGAAAACACACGGTATGCATCATGACGCAATGGAGGCGCGTGTTTTCGAGGATGGAGGCTTGCCCGTGATAGGTGTATCGAACGAGATGCCCCTGCTTAGTCGCGCACAGCTGAGTTTCTTCATGGGTGCCTTGTGGGCGCCATTCCTGATCATGTTGGCGTTTTCATCCTATGGCCTGTGGATTGGCGATTATTCGACATTCGATTCGTCCGAGACCCACTGGGTGTATCTGTTGTGGTTCGGCATGCCCGGGTTGCTGTTGTTTGCGCTATGGAGCTCGCGGGCCGCGAAGAGCCGCAATGAGCAGCAGGCGCTGCGGATGGTCTGGCTGGCGCCGTTGAAGTTCATCCCTTTCTACGCGGTGCCATGGATGCTTTATGGCTTGTGCAGTCTGGTTGCCGGGCCGTTCTACAGTGCTTTCATGGCCTACAGCTGGATCCTGCTCGTGCCGTACCTCCTGATCGGCGGTTACGTGTGTGCCGGCGTGACGGTCGCGCTCTACAGGATATTTTTTTGATGAGTTCCACTACCAGGCAGGTAACCCGTGTCCTTTAACCACTACTACCAAAGCGAACTCACCGCACTGCGCCAACTGGGCCGCCGTTTCGCCGAGCGTAGTCCGGCGCTGGCGCCGTTCCTGGGACAGGCCGGGCGGGATCCGGACGTGGAGCGGTTGCTGGAAGGCTTTGCGTTTCTGACCGGGCGGCTGCGCCAGAAGCTCGATGACGAGTTGCCGGAGCTCAGCCATTCGCTGATGCAGTTGCTGTGGCCGAACTACATGCGCCCGCTGCCGGCGTTCAGCATTCTGCAGTTCGATCCGCTCAAGCGCTCGGGGCCGGCGCTGAAGGTCGAGCGGGATACGCCGATTGAAAGCGTGCCGATCGAAGACGTGCGTTGCCGCTTCCGCACCTGCTACCCGACCGAAGTCATGGCGCTGGATCTGGCCGCGCTGAACTACTCGGTGAAGGGCGACGGTTCGCTGCTCAGCCTGCGCCTGGAAATGAGTGCCGACGGCCACCTCGGCGAGCTGGAGCTGAGCAAGCTGCGTCTGCACTTTGCCGGTGAGCGCTACATCAGCCAGATGCTCTACCTGAGCCTGCTGCGCAACCTCGACGGCATCGAACTGATCCCGCTCGACGGCGCCGGCAAGCCTATCGACGGTGTGAGCGGCAAACCGATGGCGTTCAAGATTCCGGGCGACCGCGTCAAGCCAGTGGGTTTTGCCGAAGAAGAAGCGTTGATCCCGTATCCGCTGAACACCTTCCGGGGCTATCGCTACCTGCAGGAATACTTCGCCTTCCAGGACAAGTTCCTGTTCGTCGATGTCCACGGTCTGGACATTCTCAAGGCGCTGCCGGAAGACACCCTCAAGCAGATGCGTGGCCTGGAATTGCGCTTCGATATCCGCAAGAGCGGCATCATGCGCATGCGTCCGACCCTGGATAACGTGAAGCTGTTCTGCACGCCGATCGTCAACCTGTTCAAGCACGACGCGCTGCCGATCCGCCTCGACGGCAAACAGGATGAATACCTGCTGCTGCCGGCGGAATTCGATCTGGAAAACTGCGGCGTGTTTTCGGTGGAAACCGTGACCGGCTGGAAGCCCGGCGGCCTCGGTTATCAGGAATACGTGCCGTTCGAATCCTTCGAGCACGACCCGAGTTTCGATGTGCCCAACAGCCGTCCGCATTACAGCATCCGCCAGCGTTCGTCGCTGCTGCACGACGGCCTCGACACCTATCTGAGCTTCGGTATCCGCCACACCGAAGCCCACGAAACCCTGTCGATCGAGCTGGTCTGCACCAACCAGAACCTGCCGCGCAAACTCAAGCTCGGGCAGATCTGCATGGCCTGCGAAGAAACGCCGGAGTTCCTGAGTTTCCGCAACATCACCCCGGCCACTTCCAGTTTCGCGCCGCCGCTGAACCGTGACTTCCTGTGGAAGCTGATCAGCAACATGTCGCTTAACTATCTGTCGCTGGCCGACGTCAATGCACTGAAGGTTATTCTCGAAACCTACGACCTGCCGCGCTACTACGACCAGCACGCGGAGAAGGTCAGCAAGCGCCTGCTCGGCGGTTTGAAACTGATCAAGCATCACCACGTGGACCGGCTGCACCGTGGTCTGCCGGTGCGCGGTTTGCGTACCGAACTGACCATCGACCCGGAAGGGTATATCGGTGAAGGCGACCTGTTCGTCTTCGCCTCGGTTCTCAACGAGTTTTTCGCGCTTTACGCCAGTCTCAATTCGTTCCACGAGCTGCGGGTAAAAAGCACACAGGGAGAGGTGTACCAATGGACACCACGTATGGGTCTGCAGCCCCTGCTTTAAGCGGGCTGACCCGGGTAATACGCGAGTACTCGCTGTTTCAGGCCGTGCTGCTGGTGATCGACCGGCTGCGCGACGCGCACCCGTACCTGAGCGAAGACGATCTGTACGACCAGCTGGAATTCCAGGCCAACCCGAGCCTGGGATTTCCCGGCAGCGACGTCGATCGCGTGGAGTTTTTCGAAGAACACGGGCAGATGCGCGCGCGCCTGCGTTTCAACCTGATCGGCCTGGTCGGTTCCGGTTCGCCGCTGCCGGCGTTCTACGGCGAACAAGCCCTGGGCGACAGTGAAGACGGCAACCCGACGCGCAATTTCCTCGACCTGTTCCACCATCGCCTGCAACGCCTGCTGCTGCCGATCTGGCGCAAGTATCGCTATCGCGCGAGCTTCCAGAGCGGTGCGGTTGACCCGTTCTCGTCGCAGCTGTTCGCCCTGATCGGCCTCGGCGGCGACGAGATCCGCCGGGCCAAGGAACTGAACTGGAAACGCCTGCTGCCGTACCTCGGCCTGCTCAGCCTGCGGGCGCACTCGGCGGCGCTGATCGAAGCGGTGCTGCGTTACTACTTCAAGCACGAAGACCTGGTCATCGAGCAGTGCATCGAGCGCCGCGTGGAAATCCTCGAAGAGCAACGCAACCGCCTCGGCTTCGCCAACAGCGTGCTGGGTGAAGACCTGGTGCTGGGCGAACACGTGCGCGACCGCAGCGGCAAGTTCCGCATTCACATCACCGAACTCGACTGGGAACGCTTCCACGAATTCCTGCCCATCGGTTTCGGTTACCAGCCGCTCTGCGCGCTGGTGCGGTTCACCTTGCGTGACCCGCTCGATTACGACATTCGCCTGGTGCTGCGCCCGGAAGAAATCCGCGAACTGCGCATCGGCGAGAAGAACGACTGTCGCCTGGGGTGGACCAGTTGGCTGGGCTGCGAGAAAGCAGACGGCGTGGTGACACTCGGCAGCAAAATTCATTAAGGACGTGAGCCATGATCAACGTAGACCTGCAACAACTCATCCAGGCGCTGGACGCCGAAACCCGTCGCGATCTGGAGCGTTCGGCCGAGCGCTGCGTCGCTCGTGGCGGCAGCAAGATTCTGGTCGAAGACCTGATGCTGGGCCTGCTGGAGCGCCCGAACGGTCTGCTCTCCCGCGCGCTGCAAGATGCCGATGTGGACGCTGGCGAACTGAGCGCCGCCCTGCAATCGCGGGTTGAACACAGCGCTTCGCGCAACCCGGTGTTCGCGCCGGAGCTGGTGCAGTGGCTGCAAGACGCGCTGCTGGTGGCCAACCTTGAACTGGGTCAGACCTCGGTCGAAGACGCGGCGCTGATCCTCGCGCTGCTGCGCAACCCGATGCGCTACGCCGGCAGTCGCTACCAGCCGTTGCTCGCCAAACTGAACATCGATCGCCTGAAAGAATTTGCCCTGTCGCAACAGCCGCAAGCAGCGGCCAACGGTAAACCGGCTGCCCAAGGCGAATCGCTGCTGGAGCGCTTCACCCACAACCTGACCCAACAGGCCCGCGACGGCAAACTCGACCCGGTGCTGTGCCGCGATGGCGCGATCCGCCAGATGGTCGACATCCTCGCCCGTCGCCGCAAGAACAACCCGATCGTGGTCGGTGAAGCCGGTGTCGGTAAAACCGCCATCGTCGAAGGCCTGGCCTCGCGCATCGCTGCCGGTGAAGTGCCGCAAGTGCTCAAGGGCGTCGAGTTGCTGTCGCTGGACATGGGCCTGTTGCAGGCCGGCGCCAGTGTCAAAGGTGAATTCGAGCGTCGTCTGAAAGGCGTGATCGACGAGGTCAAAGCCTCGCCGAAGCCGATCATCCTGTTCATCGACGAAGCCCACACCCTGATCGGCGCGGGTGGCAATGCCGGTGGTTCCGATGCGGCCAACCTGCTGAAGCCGGCGCTGGCCCGTGGCGAACTGCGCACCATCGCTGCGACCACCTGGGCCGAGTACAAGAAATACTTCGAGAAAGACCCGGCACTGGCCCGTCGTTTCCAACCGGTTCAGCTGCACGAACCGACCGTGAGCGAAGCAGTGACCATCCTGCGTGGCCTGGCTCAGGTCTACGAGAAGAGCCACGGTATCTACCTGCGCGATGATGCGGTGGTCTCGGCAGCGGAACTGTCCGCCCGCTACCTCGCCGGTCGCCAACTGCCGGACAAAGCGGTCGATGTACTCGACACCGCCTGCGCCCGCGTTCGCATCAGCCTCGCCGCTGCCCCGGAAAGCCTGGAGCGCCTGCGTGGCGAGCTGGCTGAAGGTGGCCGTCAGCGTCAGGCCCTGCGCCGCGATGCCGAAGCCGGTCTGCTGATCGACCACGAAGCGCTGGATGCACTGGAAGCGCGTCTGGACGAAGCCGAAGACGAAATGGTCGCACTGGAAACCCTGTGGACCGAGCAGAAACAACTGGCCGAGCGCCTGCTGGAGCTGCGTCAGCAACTGGCCAAGGCCCGTGAAGCCGCTGCGGTCGAGCCGGTTGTCACCGTTGAGGAAGACGCCGAAGGCACCGTGATCGAAACCCACGCCGCCGAAATCGACGAGACCCTCAGCGTCGAAGCGCTGGAAGCGCAACTCAACGAAACCCACAGCGCCCTGACCGCCGCTCAGGTCAAGGAGCGTCTGGTCAGCTTCGAGGTCTGCCCGCGTCTGGTGGCCGAAGTGATCAGCGCCTGGACCGGCGTGCCGCTGGCGCAACTGGCCCGCGAACACAACGCCAAAGTCGCAAGCTTCGCCACTGACCTGCGCACCCGCATCCGTGGTCAGGAACAAGCCGTCCACGCACTGGATCGCTCGATGCGCGCCACCGCTGCCGGTCTGAACAAGCCTGACGCACCGGTCGGCGTGTTCCTGCTGGTGGGCCCGAGCGGCGTCGGCAAGACCGAAACCGCACTGGCACTCGCCGACCTGTTGTACGGCGGCGACCGCTTCATCACCACCATTAACATGTCCGAATTCCAGGAGAAGCACACTGTTTCCCGCCTGATCGGTGCGCCGCCAGGCTACGTCGGTTACGGCGAGGGCGGCATGCTCACCGAAGCCGTGCGCCAGAAACCGTACTCGGTGGTGTTGCTCGATGAAGTCGAGAAGGCCGACCCGGACGTGCTCAACCTGTTCTACCAAATCTTCGACAAAGGCGTGGCCAACGACGGCGAAGGGCGCGAGATCGATTTCCGCAACACGCTGATCCTGATGACCTCGAACCTGGGCAGCGACAAGATCAGCGACCTCTGCGAAGACGGCGCGCGCCCGACCGCCGAAGTGCTGGAAGAAACCATTCGCCCGGTGCTCAGCAAACACTTCAAACCGGCGCTGCTGGCGCGGATGAAAGTGGTGCCGTACTACCCGGTCGGCGGCCCGGTGCTGCGCGAGCTGATCGAGATCAAACTCGGTCGTCTGGGCGAGCGCCTGAACCGTCGTCAGCTGGATTTCAGCTGGTGCCAGAACCTCGTCGATCACCTGTCCGAGCGCTGCACCCAGAGCGAAAGCGGTGCGCGCCTGATCGACCACTTGCTCGACCAGCACGTGTTGCCGCTGGTGGCCGACCGCTTGCTCGACGCCATGGCCACCGGTGAAAGCCTCAAGCGCGTGCATGCGACGCTCGACGGCGACGCCAGCGTGACCTGCGAGTTCGCCTGAGGTGAGTGTGATGTTCACTCAAGTGCCGCAGCCACTGCTCTATGCCGAAGCCTTGCTGGCGCAGTTCGCCAGCCTGTCGCGCTCGGCAGACGGTGCTGCGCTGCTGGGTGACTTCGTGCGCGGCGTGGCCGGGTTGAGCGGTTGCGAATTGACGCAGCTGTACCTGCTCGACGCCACGCACACCAGCCTCGGAATGAACGCCGAGTGCCTCGACGGCTTGCTGCAACCGCGTGGTGCGGCGAGCCTGCCGGCGGATTACAACGGCGAGCAATTGCTGCAGTTCGCCCTGTGCCAGAACCGCGTGGTGTGCTTCGACGACCTGGGCGGCAGCCTGCACGAAACCAGTTTCCTGCCGGCATCGTTCGCGGCGTGGCAGTCGCTGTTGTGCGTGCCGCTGGTCAACGGGCAGAAGGCGGTCGAAGGCCTGTTGCTGTGCGCCAGCCGTCGCCACATCAACCTGCAAGGGTTTGCCGATTCCCTCGGTCAGCTCGGCTCGTTCGTGCTCGGTCAGTTGCATTTGCTGCAACGTCTGCGGCAACCGCAGGATGCAGCGGCGCCGATCGTGCGCAGCCTGCCGAGTGCCAGCGGCTACGGCCTGATCGGCAAGAGCGCGGCCATGCGCCAGACCTACTCGCTGATCAGCAAAGTCCTGCACAGCCCGTACACCGTGCTGTTGCGCGGCGAGACCGGCACCGGCAAGGAAGTGGTCGCGCGGGCGATCCATGATTGCGGCCCGCGCCGGTCCCAGGCGTTCATCGTGCAGAACTGCGCGGCGTTCCCGGAAAACCTGCTGGAAAGCGAGCTGTTCGGCTACCGCAAAGGCGCGTTCACCGGCGCCGACCGCGACCGCGCCGGGCTGTTCGACGCGGCCAATGGCGGGACGCTGTTGCTCGACGAAATCGGCGACATGCCGCTGGCGTTGCAGGCCAAGTTGCTGCGCGTGTTGCAGGAAGGCGAGATCCGTCCGCTGGGTTCCAACGACACCCACAAGATCGACGTGCGCATCATCGCCGCGACTCACCGCGACCTGTCGGTGCTGGTCAGCGAAGGCAAATTCCGCGAAGACCTTTACTACCGTCTCGCGCAATTCCCGATCGAGTTGCCGGCCCTGCGTCAGCGCGAAGGCGACATTCTCGATCTGGCCAAGCACTTCGCCGACAAGGCCTGCGCATTCCTGCAGCGGGATCCGGTGCGCTGGTCGGAAGCGGCGCTGGATCACCTGTCCGGTTACACCTTCCCCGGCAACGTGCGCGAACTCAAAGGTCTGGTCGAACGGGCAGTGCTGTTGTGCGAGGGCGGTGAGTTGCTGGCCGAGCATTTTTCGCTGCGACTGGAACCGGCACCGGCGCCGGAAGACCACTGCGGCCTCAATCTGCGCGAACGACTGGAAGCGGTCGAACGCAATCTTCTGCTCGATTGCCTGCGCAAGAACGACGGCAATCAGACGCTCGCCGCCCGGGAACTGGGCTTGCCCCGGCGCACGCTGCTTTACCGGCTTGGCCGTTTGAACATCAATCTGGGTGACTTCGATGGGTAGGCAAAGGTCCGTCGGTTTCACCTCGTCCGCTTATATCAGCGCCGCCCGAAAGGGTCGGCGCTTTGTGCTTTGTCTACACCTGGAGACCCTCTGATGTCTGTTCGTCACTGGCACGCTGTCCTGCTGACCCTCGTCGTTCTATGCGGCCTCGGCGGCTGTAGCGGCAATTACAAATTCAACGATAACGATTACCGCCCATTGGGTGATCCGCAGGCGGTCAATCGCGGCAAGTGACCGCAAGGAGCATCAAACATGGAATTGGTTTTCGAAATGCTGAACACCAAGCAGTTCGTGCCCACCGAGCTGTGCCAGCGGACCTTCAAACAGGCCGGCGGCGTGATCGGGCGGGGCGAGGACTGCGACTGGATCATCCCTGACCGCAAGCGTCACTTGTCCAACCACCACGCGATCGTGAGTTATCGCGAGGGCACGTTCTTCCTGACCGACACCAGCAGCAACGGTGTGCAGGACGGCGACAGCGGCGCTCGTCTGCACAAGGGCGAACCGGTGCGTATCGAACACGGCAGCACCTACGTGCTGGGCGACTTCGAGATTCGTGCGCGACTGGTGCGCGACCCGGCGACGTTCGACGGTGAAGCGGGCCTGCCACGGGCCGCCGGCACCATCATTCCGGACGACGCGTTCCTCGACCTCGATCCGTTGAAGTCGCTGGAGCAGCAAGAGCGCGTGTACTCGGAATTCGAGGAAATGCTCGCGCCGGTCACCGACCCCGAAGACTCCCGTCAGCGCGCCGACTATGCGCGCATCGACATGGAAAGCCTGATGGTGCCGGAGCTGATCGTCGAGCCCAAGCCTGAACCTGCGCCGGCACCGAAAGAGGTCGAGCGTCAGCCACAGGGTTTCTGGGATCACTTCGGTGCAGCGCTGGGTGTCGATCTGAAAGGCCTGAGCCATGACGAGCGCGAGGCGCTGGCGGTCAACGCCGCACGTCTGCTGCGCCAGAGCATCGGCGGTCTGCAACAGAGCCTGCGCACCCGCTCCGAGCTGAAAAACGAACTGCGCCTGGCCCAGACCACCGTGCAAGGCACCAACAAGAATCCGCTGAAATTCGCCGTCGATCCGAGCGAAGCGCTGGACATCCTGTTGCAGCCGCACAAGCCGGGCCACTTGCCGGCCGAGCAGGCGATCTCCCGTGCGTTCCGCGACTTGCAGGCGCATCAGGTGGCGCTGCTGACCGCCAGCCGTGCGGCGGTGCGCGGCACGCTGGAGCACTTCTCGCCGGAGCAGTTGACCCTGCGTTTCGAGCGCGACAACAAGCCGTTGCTCGCCACTTCCGGCGGCCGCTGGAGAGCGTTCAACCGCTACCACCACGCGCTGCGTCAGGACGATGAGTGGAGCGAGCGCCTGCTGGCCCGCGACTTCGCCCAGGCTTACGAAGAACAGATCCGCCTGATCTCCACCCTCCACACCGACCACCAAGGATGATGCGCATGTCTCGCCGCTCGACCGCTTTTTTCCAGACGCTGACCGCGCTCACCCTGTTGGTGCTGCTCGCCGGTTGCTCGTCGATGTCGCCGTATTCGAAAGTGACCAAGATCAACCTGAAGATCACTGGCAGCGATCAACTGAACCCTGACCTCAACGGTCGTCCGTCGCCGATCGTGGTGCGCCTGTTCGAACTCAAGCACCCGGTCACCTTCGAGAACGCCGACTTCTTCAGCCTCTACGAGCGCGCCAAGGAATCCCTCAACCCGGACCTGGTGGCCAGCGAAGAACTCGAGCTGCGCCCGGGTGAAACCGTGGAACTGAAACTCAGCGTGGAGGAGGGCAGCCGCTACATCGGCATCCTCGCCGCGTATCGCGACCTGCCGGAAACCAAGTGGCGCCACACGTTCCCGATCACGCCGCTGGAAGTCACCGAAGCCGATCTGACGCTGGACCAGGCCGGTATCCGCAAAACCAACGAAGTGCTCGCCAAGGCGGATGACTGATCATGAATACCCATAAAGTCATCTGGCAGGAAGGCATGCTGCTGCGTCCGCAGCACTTCCAGCACAACGACCGCTACTACGATCACCAGATGAAGACCCGCACCCAGTTGCTGGGCGGCTACACCTGGGGTTTCCTGAATCTCGAGATCGACTTGCAGTTCCTCAACATGGGCAAACTGGTGATCAGTGAAGCCTCGGGGATCCTGCCGGACGGCAGCCTGTTCGAACTCGGTGGCAACACCGAACCGCTGGCGCTGGACGTGCCGCCGAACACCGGCAACATGCCGATCTACCTGGCACTGCCATTGGTTACCGGTAACCACATCGAGGCCCGTCGCCCGGAGCAGTCCGACGTGCTCGCGCGTTATACCGCCTACGAAACCGAAGTGGCCGACTCCAACGCCGGCGACGATTCGGCGAGCCAGGTCAAATGCGGTCGCCCGGACTTCAAGCTGTTGCTCGGCGAGCAGCAGAGCGACCAGGCCTACGTGAAGCTGAAGATCTGCGACGTGCTCGACACCACGCCGGACGGCGTGATCAGCCTCGACCCGGACTTCGTGCCGACCTACATTCAGGCCCACGCCTCCAGCTACCTGCTGTCGTGCCTGAAAGAAGTGATCAGCATGCTCGGTCACCGGGGCGACACCATTGCCGAGCGTATTCGTTCGAACGGCAAGGTCGGCGGCGCGGAAATCGGCGACTTCATGATGCTGCAACTGATCAACCGCACCGAACTGCTGCTGCGCCACTACCTGGGCCTGGAGCAGGTTCACCCGGAAGAGTTGTACCGCACGCTGCTGACCATGCTCGGCGATCTGGCGACCTTCTCCAGCGACAGCAAACGCCCGCGTCTGGACAGCCGCTACTCCCACGCCGACCAGGGTGCGAGCTTCCGCAAATTGATGGAGTCGATCCGTCAGGTGCTGTCGATGGTGCTGGAACAACACGCCATCGAGCTGATCCTGCAAGCACGTCAGTACGGGATCATCGTGTCGCCGCTGCACGACCACAAACTGCTGGGCTCGGCGTCGTTCGTGCTGGCAGCCAGTGCCAACTGCGACTCCGAAGAACTGCGCAACCGCTTGCCTGCGCACCTCAAGGTCGGCCCGGTGGAGCGCATCCGCCAACTGGTCAACCTGCACTTGCCGGGGATCAAGGTCAAACCGTTGCCGGTGGCCCCACGGCAGATCGCGTTCCACTCGAACAAAACCTATTTCATCCTCGAACTCAGTTCCGAAGACCTGGCACAACTCGAGCGCTCCGGCGGCTTCGCGTTCCATGTGTCCGGCGAATTCGCCGAGCTTGAACTGAAATTCTGGGCCATCAGGAACTGACCGACATGATCAAGGACATGGAACACAACCAGGACGACAAAACCGTCCTGCTCGACCGTCAGGGCCATGGCCCGGCGGCGAGTCCGCTGACCGACTTCGCTGCGCCACCGCGCTTCGAACAACTGGAAGAACGGATGATCTACGCCGCGCGCCTGCGCCCGGCGGAAGCCTTCAACATCAGCCTCAATTCGCTGGTGGCCGCGTCGTCCGAACTGCTGTCGGAAGTGGTGCGCCTCAAGCACAGCGAAACCCGCGAAGACCTCTACGCGCTCAACGAGCGCCTGACCGCCGGGCTCAAGCTGTTTGAAGTGCGCGCCCTGCATAACGGCGCCGAAAGCAGCCAGGTGATGGCCGCCCGTTACGTGCTCTGCACCGTGGTCGACGAAGCCGTCGTGACCACGCCGTGGGGCAACGAAAGCGAGTGGTCGCAGATGAGCCTGCTCAGCAGCTTCCACAACGAAACCTTCGGTGGCGAGAAGTTCTTCCAGCTGCTCGATCGGCTGTCGAAAAACCCGGTCAAGCACCTGCCGATGCTGGAGCTGATGTACCTGTGCCTGTCCCTCGGTTTCGAGGGCAAGTACCGCGTACAGGCGCGCGGCATGCTGGAACTCGAAGGCATCCGCGACGCCCTGTACCGGCAGATCCGTCAGTTGCGTGGTGACGTGCCGCGCGAATTGTCGCCGCAGTGGGAAGGCCTCAACGATCAGCGCCGCAACCTGGTGCGCATCGTGCCGGCGTGGATGGTGGTGCTGTTCACCTTCGTCTGTCTGGTGATGATGTATTCGGGCTTCGCCTGGGTCTTGGGCGAGCAGCGCGACACCGTTCTGCAACCTTATCAGCCGCTTGATCCGGCCGCGGTCCAGCCGCAGTCGCAGCCGTAAACAGGGACGTGTGATGAAAAAGTTTTTCAAGAAAGTCGGCGCCTTCCTGCGCCAGACCTGGGTCTGGACCTTGCTGCTGGTGCTGTTAGTGGCCCTGCTGGTGTGGTTTGTCGGCCCGTTGTTGGCGGTGGATGACTACAAGTTCTGGGAAGGTTCGACCTCCCGGTTGCTGACCATCAGCGTGCTGTTCCTGATCTGGGGCCTGACCATGGTCTTCGTCAGCTGGCGCGCCGGTATCCGCAAGAAAGCCGTCGAAGAAACCGAAGACGGCCAGGACCGTATCCGTCGTGACGACCTGATCGAAGAAGAGCAGAAAGAGTTGAAGGAGCGTTTCAAGGACGCCCTGAAAACCCTGAAGACTTCGAGCCTGTATCGCGGCCGCAGCGAGCGCTGGCGCAGTGACTTGCCGTGGTACTTGCTGATTGGTCCGCAGGCCAGCGGCAAGACCAGCCTGCTGGACTTCTCCGGGCTGGAATTCCCGATCAACAAGATCGACCGCAAGCTGACCCGCGACACCCACGGCACCCGTCATTGCGACTGGTACTTCGCCGATCACGGTGTGCTGATCGACACCGCCGGCCGCTACCTGACCCAGCCGGATTCGGAAGTCGACGGCAGCGCCTGGACCACTCTGCTGGAACTGCTGCGCAAGCGTCGTCGTGGCCGTCCGCTGAACGGTGTGCTGGTGACCATTCCGGTGGAAACCCTCACCAGTGGCAGCGAGCAGGACATCGACACTCTGGCTCGCCAGGTACGTGCACGTCTGCAAGACGTCTATCAGAAACTGCACGTCGACGTGCCGGTGTATCTGGTGCTGAGCAAGGCTGACAAGCTGCTGGGCTTCGACGAGTTCTTCGACCAACTGACCCGCGAAGAAAGCGATCAGGTGCTGGGTACCAGTTTCCGCAAGGATCAGGTCGGCACCGACGTGGCTGTGCTGCGCAGCGAATTTGAAGAGCTGCTGCGTCGCCTCAACAGCCAGGTGATCATGCGCATGCACTCCGAGCGCGACACCCAGCGCCGTGGCCGCATCCTCGATTTCCCGCATCAAATGGGACAGATCGGCGAGCGCCTGTGCCTGTTCGTCGACATGGCGTTCACCGGCAACCGCTATCAGCGAGCGACGCAACTGCGTGGTTTCTACCTGACCAGCGCACCGCACCTGACCCACGAAATGGATTCGACCACCGCCGGTATCGGCGCAAGTCTGGGCATGAGCGCCGGCGTGCTGCCGACGCTGCGCAGCGGTCGTTCGCGTTTCATCCACCACTTGCTCAGCCGGGTGATTTTCCCGGAGGCCGATCTGGCCGGTCTGGACAAGCGCGAACGCAGCCGTATCCATTGGGGCCAGCGTGCGTTGTACGTCGGTGCATTGGGTGCACTGGCGCTGTTCGGCATGCTCTGGGCCGGTGGTTTCTCGGCCAACTACGAGCGTCTGGAAAACCTGCGCAATCTGGCGCAGAACTGGACCCAGCAACGCACGGCACTGTCGCCGCGCGATGACGCCATGGGTACGCTGAAAACCCTCGACACCAGCTACGCCGCAACTCAGGTGTTCCCGAAGAAGGGCGACGCCGCGTACCACGAGCGCGTCGGTCTGTATCAGGGCCAGGACGTCAATCCGGTGGTCAAGGAAGCGTACGAGCGCGAGCTTGAGAAGCAACTGCTGCCGCGCGTTGCCACCATGCTCGAAGGCCAGATCCGCGCCAACATGAAGGACCGCGAAAAGCTGATCAACAGCCTGCGCGCGTACCTGATGCTGAACATGAAGGATCGTCGCGACGCGGCATGGCTCAAGGACTGGGTCGCCACCGACTGGTCGCAGCGCTACACCGGCAACACCGCGGTGCAGAACGGTTTGAACGCGCACCTTGAGCGTCTGCTGAAGCTGCCGTTTATCTACCCGCTCAACGAGCAGTTGGTGACTCAGGCGCGTCAGGTTCTGCGCAGTGAATCGCTGGCAAACGTGGTTTACCGCATGCTCCGTGAGCAGGCGCGCAACCTGCCGGACTATCGCTTCAGCCAACATCTCGGCCCGCAGGGCTCGCTGTTCATCGGCACCGAATACGTGATCCCGGGCTTCTACACCCAGACCGGTTATCAGCAGTACTTCTCGGTACAGGGCTCCGCGCTGGTCACCGACATCCTGCGTGACAACTGGGTGCTGGGCGAAGGCGCGGGCATCAGCGACATGGATCTGCGTCGCCTGATGGTCGAGCTGGAGCAACTGTACTTCCGCGACTACGCCAACTACTGGAGCGAGGCCGTTGGCCAGGTGGCGCTGCCACCGATCAGCGATGCCGGTGAAGGCGCCGAGCAACTGGCGGGCCTGACCTCGGCCAACTCGCCGGTGCTGGCGCTGCTGACCGAAGTGCGTGAAAACACCCGCTTCCCGGCGGCTCCTGAGCCGGTGGATGAAGCCGGTGACGCCGCCGATGCGCTGGCGGGTCAGAAGGGAAAACTCGGCAAGGTCGGCAAACTTGCTTCGGCGTTGACGGACAAGGCTGCGGCCATGAACGTGGCGAAGAACCTGCCGGACACCGCCAAGAAGTCGCTGCAACGTCGCTTCGAACCGCTGCACAAGCTGCTCGACGACAACAACGGCCCGGCCGCTGACCTGACTCCGGCATTCGCCGCGCTCAACGACCTGCAACTGCAACTGGCGGGCCTCGCCCGTTCCAGCACGCCGGAGCAAGCCGCGTTCGAGCTGGCCAAGACCCGCATGAGCGGCCAGCGTGATGCGCTGACCAACCTGCGCAATGCGTCCGGTCGTCTGCCGCGTCCGCTGAGCGTGTGGTTCAACGTGCTGGCCGAAGACTCGTGGCGCCTGGTGCTCAACGATGCCTACCAATACCTGAACGGCCGTTATCAGAGCGAGCTGTACAGCGTGTATGGCAAGACCATCAACCAGCGTTACCCGTTCAGCGCGTCGAGCACCAGCGACGTGGCGATCAGCGATTTCCGCGAGTTCTTCCGGGCTCAAGGTACCATCGACCGCTTCTTCGACAGCTACATGCGTCCGTTCGTCAGCGGTGATCCGGGCAGCTACCGGATGCGCAGCATCGACGGTCGCAGCCTGCCGGTGTCCAAAGTCTTCCTCGACCAGATGGCGGCGGCACTGAACATTCGCCAGAGCTTCTTCTCGATCAACCCGGCCGAACCGACCGTGCAGTTCAAGCTTGAGCCGTACACCCTCGATCCGGCCGTCAGCCGTTCCGAGTTCAAGTTCGGCGACAAGACCATGGAATACCGCCACGGTCCGATCCTGCCGATGAACTTCAAGTGGCCGACCGATGCTGAAGACGGTCGCACCAGCCTCGTCATGGACAAGATGGCCGGCCGCCCGATCGGCATCGAGAAGAACTCCGGCCCGTGGTCGCTGTTCCGTCTGTTCGACCTGATGCAGACCGAGTACCTGACCGGTCGCGACGTGCTGGTGCTGAAAGCCGACGTGGGTGGCCTGCGCGCCAACTACCTGCTGACCAGCCAGCGCACGCCGAACCCGTTCGACATGGGCGTGATGCGTACCTTCCGTATGCCGGTGCAGCTCTGATGCTGGTGGCCAGTCCCTGGCGCAGCGCGGCGCGAACCGACCCGGGCAAGGTGCGGTCGCGCAACGAAGATGCCTTCCTCGACACCCCGCAGCATGGGCTGTGGGTGGTCGCGGACGGCATGGGCGGTCATCAGGGTGGCGACATCGCCAGCCAGTTGATCGTCGCCAGCCTGGCTGAATTGCCGCAGCACGAAGACTTCGACGAACGCCTCAAAGCCATCCGCCAGTGCCTGCACTGGCTGAACCGGCGACTGGGGCAAGAGTTGACCGTCACCGCCGGGCGTCACGACAGCATCATGGGCAGCACTGTCGTGGCGCTGCTGGTGGACGGCAATCGCGCGGCCTGCATCTGGGCCGGCGACAGCCGTTGCTACATGTGGCGCGGGCAGCGTTTGTATCAGCTGTCGAAGGATCATTCGCTGCAGCAGCAACTGATCGACGAGCAACAGATGAGCGTCGAACAGGCAGCGGCGCACCCGGCGGCCCAGGCCTTGACCCGGGCGGTCGGCGCGGCGGAACAACTGACCCTGGATGTGCTGGAACTCGAGGTCTATCCGGGCGATGTGTTCCTGCTGTGCAGCGATGGTTTGTATCAAGGCTTGAGCAGCGATGCCCTCGGCAACGCTCTCAGCCTGGCGGCGCCGCATGTGGCGCTGGAACGTCTGTTCGACGGCGCCCTGCGGGGTGCCGCTCGCGACAATCTGACTGCCGTGGTGATCCGCCAATGACTGAACTCGAATCCTCAGTCGATGACTTGTTGATGAGCGAAGAGCAGGCCAACAACCTGACCTACTTCGCCTTCGCCAAGGAAAACAAGGCAGAGCCTCTGCTGGCGCCGACCAAGGCCAGCATCGGTGCACTGCCGGACGTACTCGCCGGCCGCTATCACCTCGAGCGTCTGCTCGGGGCCGGTGGCATGGGTGCGGTTTACCGGGCCCGGGATCTGCTGCACGAACAGTTCGGCGATCCCGATCCTTACATTGCGCTGAAAATCCTCAGCGAAGAATTTGCCGAGTCGCCGGACGCCAGTGCCTTGCTCTACAGCGAGTTCGCCCTGACCCGACGTCTGCGCCACGACAACGTGCTGCGACCGCACACGTTCGAAGTGGACACCGATTGCCAGCGGGCCTTCATCACCATGGAACTCATGCGTGGCCTGACCCTGGACAAACTGCTCTGCGAGCGGCCACTGGGCCTGCCGTGGAAAGAACTGCGCGACATCGCGCTGCCGCTGCTCGACGCGCTGGCCTACGCCCACCGTCGCGGCGTGCTGCACGGTGACATGAAACCGAGCAACGTCATGCTCTGCGAAGACGGCGTGCGCCTGTTCGACTTCGGTCTCGGGCAAGCCGAGGAGGGCATCCTGCCCGGCCTGCCGCACCTGAGCCGCGAGCGCTTCAATGCCTGGACCCCGGGCTACGCTGCCCCCGAACTGCTCGAGGGCCAACCGTTGTCGGCCAGCGCGGACGTGTACGGCGTGGCCTGCGTGATCTATGAACTCGCGGGCGGCAAACACCCGTTCCGCCGCTTGCCCTCGACCCAGGCCCGTGACGAACACCTGGATCGCGAACTGCAAGCTCCGCAGCACCTACCCAAACAGTGTTGGCCAGCGCTGCGTACGGCGCTGAGCTTCAACGCGGCAGAGCGCACCATCACTGCCGACCGCCTGCATGAAACATTTGCGCGTGCCGCCATGGGCACCACCTCGTCCTGGCTGCAGCGTTTGCGACTGCGGGCGTAACGGATGACATTCGAACAGGGAGCACACTATGTTCAACCCAGCTAACGAAACGCACTTCAGCCTTACCGTTGAAGACTACGTAGGCGACCTGCAAGTCCTGTCGTTCACCGGCACCGAAGGCATCAGCCAGCCATTCCGTTTCGACCTGGAACTGGTCAGCGAAAACCCGGATCTGGACCTGGAAAAGCTCCTGCACAAACAGGCGTTCCTCGCCCTCGATCCACAAGGCTCGGGCATCCACGGCCAGATCTACCGCGTCGCCCAGGGCGATGCCGGCAAGCGCCTGACTCGCTACAAAGTCTCCTTGGTGCCGCAGCTGCAATACCTGCATCACCGCACCAACCAGCGCATCTACCAGCAGATGTCGGCGCCGAAAATCATCGCACTGATCCTCGACGAGCACGGCATCAAGGGCAACGCCTACAGCTTCCAGCTGAGCCAGCCTTGCCCGGATCGCGATTACTGTGTGCAGTACGACGAAACCGACCTGCACTTCGTCCAGCGCCTGTGCGAAGAGGAAGGCATTCACTACCACTTCCAGCACAACCCGAAAGGCCACCTGCTGGTGTTCGGCGATGACCAGACCGTGTTCCCGAATCTCGGCCAGCCCACTGCGTACGTACAGGGCAGCGGCATGGTCGCCGAAGAGCCGGTGTTCAAAGGCTTCCGGCTGCGCCTGGAAACCCGCACCAGCCGTACCACCCGCCGCGACTACGACTTCGAAAAACCGCGCCTGCAAATGGAAGCAGCGTACAAACCGGATGGCGCTCTCGATAGCAAAGACGCTGAACCGGATCTCGAAGACTACGACTACCCCGGCCGCTTCATCGACCGCGCGCGCGGCAAGTTCCTCAGCCAGCGCGCCCTCGAACGTCATCGTGCCGACTACCGCCAGGCCGAAGGTCGCGGCGACCAGACCAGACTGGTCAGCGGCCACTTCATGGAAATGTCCGATCACCCGCGCAGCGAGTGGAACGACCTGTGGCTGCTCACCGAAATCTTCCACGAAGGCAAACAGCCGCAAGTCCTCGAAGAATCGGTGACCAGCGACACCACCGACAACAAGGACGACTTCCACCAGGGCTACCGCAACACCTTCCTCGCCACCCCGTGGGACGTGTTCTACCGTCCCGCCCTCGAACACCCGAAACCCCGCGTCCTCGGCAGCCAGACCGCCATGGTCACCGGCCCCAAAGGCGAAGAAATCCACTGCGACCAGTACGGCCGCATCAAGGTGCAATTCCACTGGGACCGCGAAGGCCTGGCCGACGACAAGACCAGCTGCTGGCTGCGCGTCTCCAGCTCCTGGGCCGGCGACCGCTACGGCGCCATCTCCATCCCGCGCATCGGCATGGAAGTCCTCGTCACCTTCCTCGAAGGCGACCCCGATCAGCCATTGGTGACCGGCTGCCTGTACCACAAGGAAAACCCGGTGCCCTACGCCCTGCCGGCGAACAAAACCCGCAGCGTCTTCAAAACCCTCAGCTCCCCGGGCGGCGGTGGCTACAACGAACTGCGCATCGAAGACAAAAAAGGCGCCGAACAAATCTTCATCCACGCCCAGCGCGACTGGGACGAAAACGTCGAACACGACCAGAAGATCCGGGTCGGCAACGAACGCCACGACACGGTGGTGAAGAACACCTACACCGAACTCAAGGCCGAAGAACACCGCACCACCATCAGCGACCGCAAGATCGAAGCACGGATGGACGACCACCTGACCATTGGTGAGAACCAGCATGTGAAGCTCGGGACTGCGCAACTGACGAGTGCCGGGAAAGAGATACACATCAAGGCTGGGGACAAGATTGTCATTGAGGCGGGGACTGAGCTGACGATTCTCGGCGGCGGCAGTTTCATCAAGCTCGATGGCGGTGGTGTGACCGTGGTTGGGCCGGTGGTGAAGATTAATGCTGGCGGTTCGGCGGGGAGTGGCACCGGGATCGGGATTAAGCCGCCGGTGCTCCCCGGGGCGGCGGATAAGGATAAGGCGGGGAGTTTGATGGATCAGGCGTTGGGGAATGCGGTGCCTCAGAAGGCTGACCCTCGACCAATGCGAATGATCAGGTTCTCTGGTTGACCGCCAACGGAAAAAAGGACTAGGTAAAAGTACAAATGACAGAGCCAGTGAAAGTTAAAAAGTGGTCTTACCCGATAAAGATTGGTGGTGCGGGTGGCACAGATCCACAGCGGTATTACGCGGCCTTAGCGAAGGCGCAGGATGGTTATTACCCACTTGGCGGCAATGGCTTGTGGCATGGCGGCGTGCATTTTGATGAGGCTTCCGGATTAGTCTCTGCACAGAGCGAGGTACGCTGTATCGCTGATGGGCAAGTAGTTGCCTATCGTATCGATGACACCTATCCAGCCACGGTATATACGGATCGCACCGCTTTTGCTTCGACAGGCTTCGTGCTGGTAAAGCATCTCCTGGAGATGCCCGCTCCCCCTACACCTTCTGCCAACTCGGGCGCCGCTCAGGCTGCGGGCCCGATATTGACGTTTTATAGTCTCTATATGCACCTGTTGGACATGGAAGGCTACAGGACGAAAACACCCATGTTGGAACGGCCTTCATACTGGGCTAATGGTGGCTATCAGGTAAAAGCGGGTGTGAGTGATCCCGTCGAGGGTTTGAACGTACGCGCTGACCTCCCAGGGACAGCGGGCTACACCAATATTCTGACTACATTGCCACGTGGCACCACTGTTACAACGGGAGTCGCGAGTACAGATGGAAAATGGCTAAAAGTTGTCAGTGTGGCGCCGGAAGCTGACCAATTCGCAGCTATAGGCGGGTGGGTATTCAAAGCCCAAATGAACAGTAAAGGCGAAAATCAGTACCTGATTGGCGAGCTAGCGAAAAATATCCCTGCTAATCAAGCCAAGGGTTTGAGAGTGCGTAGGAGCGGTTCGACTACCGGTGAGGTTATGTCGATACTGCCTGCTGGCACTCAAGTTGAGATTAGCCAAGAGGGAGCGGTTGGAAATTATCGGAAACTCGTAAAGGTCGTGAATGGAACACCGATCCCCGCACTTGCCCCTGATGAGAGCGGAAATGTTGGCGGTTATGTATGGTTTCCTTCACTTGAGACCAAGACCGAACCCAAGGATCTGGGGAAGGTTGTTCTGCTCGATAATCCGGTAGCTATCAAGGCTGGAGCGTTGGTGGGTTTTGCCGGTCATTATCAGGAGCACGATGAGGGAATAGCTCGTAATTTGGTCCATGTAGAGGTTTTTACATGCGAAGATGTTGAGAAGTTTGTTTCTCTTAGTCGAGAAAAAGCCGCTGCCTTGCCTGCGGCTCAAAAAAACCTGATGAAGGTTCACAAGGATACAAAACTTATCACCCATCGCTCGGATATCAGTGCGACAAATCCACCTCAGGCCAATGATAGTGGTGTGGTGAATAAGTTTGATCTGATTATTCCAACCAGCGTTTTAGAGAGTCTGCCAGATTCAAAAAAAATCAAACAAACTATCACTACACCAGGCGTAGGTGCCAGTCCAGCAGCTACCAGCACGACTCGATGGTGGCTTCTTGAAGGACTGCTGGGGGATGCACAAGGTAATCCGATTAGCGGATGGTTGGGCGACAAGGACTTGATAACTACTCGCCATAATCCATGGGATTGGGTTGGGTTTAAATTCATTGAAGAAACGGGGAGCAATGCCGATCACCTTTCTTCGTATCTTCATGATCGCGATCTGCTTACCGAAGAGGAAAAAGCTACTTTTGTTCCTATGGCAAGTACGTCAATTAAAGGGCCGGTAAAGGAAGGGTTGTACGACATAATTGATACTGACAAAAACGGTAAGCTGACAACCACAGAAATTCAGGCGGCACTTGCAAAGCCTTGGTTTGCACAATCCATATCTCAGCTTGTCACTAAGTGTGAAAGTGAGTGGTACTACGACGCGAACAAGTGGGATGCGCTGGATGGATTGATGGGGCATACGGTAGATGTGCCTAATTTAAACTGGGTAGCGCAAAAAAAACGAATCAAGGAAATGTCGTGGTGGAAAGATGTAGCTATAAAGGAAGCGCTAAATTCAGATGGCAAGGTTTGGCATATTCACTCCATAGGGCTTATAGGGAATTTTGAAAAGAAGAAACAATGCTCCTGTAATCCAGTTGTGAAAGTTACTCGATATCATGGTCGTTATGGTCCGGCAGCGTGGGGTGAAGGAAAATTGGGTGATGCCCCTCAGTGGGGTGCTGTAACTGCAGCTAAAAATGTTACCGCTTTTGAGAAAAAAGTTATTTCTGTTATGTGTGAAAACGAGGGGAAGGTGAATACCGTCCAGGCATATGACAGTGAAATAATATCTGCGGGCGCAATGCAAAAAACAGTTAATACTGATGGCGAGGGCGAACTGCCGATTCAAGTTAAAAATTTCAAGATGCTTTATCCTGATGAGTATGTCGAGCTGTTTGAAAATCAAGGATGGTACTTGGATCTTAGTGCCGCTGAACCTAGGATGTATTACCAAGATCCAGAATACTCAAGTGGTGAAAAACTTGAAAAGGGGCCTTTGAAGAATAAGTTACGGGAGGGTTGCGGGGAGCATAACTTTCTGCAAGTTATTCAATGTAAGCCTGTTTCCGTTTTGTCTTGTGCAGTGGGCTCGCCTGAATACGTGGAGCTTCAAATATCAGAGTTTGTGGATCGATTGAGAGATGTTCGTATTAAAACAATAAGTACCTATAGTTTTACCGTTGGACAGCTATTCTTGTCAACGCTTGGGCTAGCTACGGTTTTGGATGAACATGTCAATCGGCCGAATAACGTAGGTGCAAACCTAAAAAGAGCGTTAAACAAATTCTTTTTGGAAAATCCTACAGTTAGCAAAGATATAACAACATGGGGTAGTAATCACGCAGCTTATGAACGAAAAATTACTGATATTTATGGACCTAATCGGATTGGTATGACGGAGCCGTTGGATAGGTACACTAATTTAAAGGCGGCAGCAAATGATTAAAAAATATTCATTAGCATTTTTTATTGTCATGTTGGGTGTTGGTGCTGTTTGTGCCGATAGTTCGACGCTGGAAGTTGTTGGCGCAAAAGAGAATGTGGTCAGATTTGTAGACTATAAAGAAAAATATGGAGGGTGGCATGACATTCAATTCAGAAGCGCCACGGAAGAATTCAAGATTTACTCGCTTCCAGCAAGAGCTGATTCGACAGAAGATGGGGTTGTGGCCAGCTCTGATATAAGCATGATGTCTCCCCAGAAAAAATATTTAATGGTTCAACGAACAGATGCAGGGGAAGTTGTAGATGAGAACGGTAAGGAAAAAATTTCCTCTCAAGCGTACTGCGATGTAATTTCAATGGAAACAGGCTGTGTTAAGAATATTGGATCGGTGCAGCAGTGTGATGGAGCATGGCATGGTGAAGTGTGGAAGATGGCGACAGGAAAGATTTTTGACACCTCTACTGGTGGCGTCTCACCGAGTGGTTTGATTGCTAATGTGGCTGGGGTTACTGAAAGTGAATCTCGAGCCAGTTTATTGAGAGATTATATTTTTATGGGGGTTCCTTCTTATATGGCATGCTATCCTCCTGAGAAAAGTATTTCGTCATATAATGATCTTGCATTCTACTTGGCACAGGGGGGGGAGCACCAGTTAGCAATGCAAATTTATAACGAATTACTACCTCTTGCTCCTGACAGAATACCGTTGAAACTTAACGTTGCAGATTCACTTTGGGCGCTTGGAAGAAATAATGAAGCAAAGGTTTTGTATGTTGACTATCGTGCGGCTATGTTAAAGCGTGGCATGTTGGAAAAAGTTCCAGTGCGAGTTGGAGAGCGCTTGGGCCAATAGTCGACTGTGCTTGTATGAGTGTTGTTCTTATTTAAAGGGACGTTAAAAGAAAAAGGGGACGGATTTATTTGTTCTGATCCCCTGGTTACTGATTTTTTACTAGTCCATTTTTCATTCGAAGGTGAGAAAAATGGTGAAAAAGTTTTGGATGATGGCGTTTCTTTTGTTCGCCACAGCTGCACTCGCCGGAGGTGATGGCGTATCGCCTTCGATGATTCTTGCGGATCTAGGTAAATGCAAGTTCACTATGAATAATTTATACAATGGAAGTTTTGAGGTGGAACGAGGGGAAACCCCAAGTATTTTTTTATTTTCTAAAGTAATCAAGCCAAAAGCTAAACGCCCACTAGCAGTGAATTTGAAGTTTTTGTGCATTGACCCTATTGACTCAGAAACGATAGCCGCTCTGTCGGGAGGGAAAGTCACTGATAAAGGATGGGTTATGAGCCTTGACTCCGACGTAGAAGCTAATACTGCAATGCACAATACCTTTTATGTATTGAACGGGAAAAATTGGACAGCTCCTGGAATATCCCAAGATGTCACGAATGGTGAAGAGCGAAGCAGAACTCGTGGTTTTGCTTTCTGTATTCCTCACGACTCAGCTGCACTTTGCGGTAGTGGCGATGTAGCCTATCTAGATGATTTAAAGAACTCAGCCCTGCAGGAAGTAATTAACATGGTCGAAGCTATTGATTTTGTAAATTAGTTTAACTGCATAACAAGTTTTATCAAAAGGTGAGGGGGGTTGAATGGACGCAGAAGGGGGCGGGTGTATTTGTTGTGGTCAATGGCGTTGATTTTGGTGGGGAGCTTAAGCAGGTCAGTCCCATTTGTCTCGATACTGCTCAGAGGTTTTTCGTTTTTCGCGTTTTTACCAATTGCTCAATCAGCATCTCTGGATAGCTGTGGTGTTTTAATTCCCGAGGTTCCCGGCTTCAAGTTGAACGTGAGGGCAGAGGGTGGTGTGTGCTATGGCGAACTTGTTTCGAATGTCAATTTAAATCCAGATGTTTTGACAGAAGAAAATGTTTTCCTGATTGAGCCTGTTGAGTTTGCAAAGAGCTTAGCAGCATCTGGACGTTTTGATGGAAGTGGTAGATATATCTACAACTACGCTGCGGATGCTTCGTTTCAGCAAGGATTGGAAACGGGAACGGTAGATCTTGCTCATTCGTCAGCGTCGGGTTCCGCCGAAGTCAGAGTATTAATATCTCCCTTCATGCTCTGGAGTTCTGATGATGAAGTTGCCGCTGCCGAGAGCAAATTCTCTTTGGAAAAGAATGGCCTGTGGTTCGATTGCTTTTATGGATTGAAAGGTGTGAAAGGCGCGACAGTCACATTTTCTGCATGTTTACCTAGGTCAAATCTAAAAAGTGATCCGAAGCTAGGTGATATTAAAGCGTCATTTGAGGCTGTGATGCCTAACAAGATTTAGTTAGATAAAGCGCAAAGAGGGGCGAATTTATTTGTTGCGCTCGGTTTTACGAAAATAGATTCGTCCCGTTTTTTATCTATTTTCTTCGATTCTTCGTATGGGGTCGGCCTTTCTCAAGGTGTTGTAAGGCCCGGTGGAAATTATTTTATTATGAATATTTGATATGAAATATTTAGCTTTTTTTATAGTCGGTATTGTTCCATGTTTAACATGGGCTTCTGATAGTGAAGTCTGCAATGTTCAGAAGGATTCAGTCAGTTTTATTTCCGATTGGAAAATCGGCGAAAGCAAAATTAAAGTGTTGTCGACACAAGACGGCAAGGAACTTCTAGTCGATCATGGAAGGGTCGTTTTTGTCGGCGATTTCAATGATGATGATATCGATGATTTCATCTTTGAAGCATCAACTGGTGTCGGCTCAAGCGGTGATCGAGTTTTTAGTTTTTTACTTCAGTGCCACGGGTATTTGAAGTTGATTGGCGCTAGCTACTTTGCAAAAGTTGAAGTCATGGAGTCGGGAGGCCGGCAGGAAAACGTTTTTAAAGATATCAAGGTTTATTCGTATAAGCGGGAGTCAAGCGGCAGAATAAAATACAAAGATGGAGAGCCCTTGACTACTCCGCATATTTGGCGATTCAACTCTGAGTCTCAGAAGTACGAAGGGGAGTCAGAGTAACTGGGGTCGGCGGGTAAGTATCAATGGGGATGGGTTTGTCTGTTGCGCTCTTTGGTTTTTATGGCGAGGTGTTTAAATAGATCTGCATCATTTGTTAGTTGATCAAGCTCAGGCGAGATGCTTTGCAAGCTTTTATTGATTTTCCAGGTAAACAAAGGAATGAAAGTGTTTAGAATCGGCGTTGTTTTCTTGCTGTCATTGCTGTCGTCTCTTGCCAAGGCAGAGGGAACGTTTATCGCAACGGTGCTTCAGGCAGATTTTTCCAAAGATCCAGAAATACGACTGCTCGTCAGGGTTCTCGACGTAGGAGGGGGGCCGGGTGATACCTCTATGGCTCTTCGTAAAGAGTGTCTGGAGCGGGTTAAGTCAGCCGATCGCCCCGGCCCGGACCCATGCTTTTCGATTGAAATCACCGAGAGCAAAAAACAACGGGCCATCGTTCGCCAAACGCTGCTGAATGATCCTCAGCGCTCAACCGACCCGATCTATCTGGAGATTGTTTACCAGTCTGAAGTCAGTGCGACCGATCCGACCAATCATCATAGGCGCTCTGCCTGGCTGAAGATTGAAGAGAACGGTTTCTACAATTGGAACAACGAAACCAAGCAGGCGTTGGCGGACGTTGTGTGGCCAACTGCGTCGAGTGGAGCGCTTGATCTGGTTGTGACGGATACGGATGCACTGCTCAACCTCGTTTACCGGGAGCGCATGGAACGGTTGGACGAAAATGCACAGAAAGGTCTGAGAGAAACCCAAAGGGCCTGGATGAAATTTCGCGATGCGGAGTGTCTGCCTGAGCCGAAATCGTCTAAATCGGTTTTCGGGGAGTGGTCGAACTCCTGCTTGATTCGCGCGACGATAGAGCGAGCCCGTCAATTGGCTATGGCTCCGGACAAGAGCAAACAGTGAACTAAAGCATTTGATCAACAGGTTTATGGAGTGGGTGAGTCTTGAAAGGATTGTCGCTGTTTTCAGTTTTGTGTTTTTCATGTTGTGCATTTGCAGGCAACGCACGAGGGCCGGTCGTCGATATATACAAAGCCGATGTCGCTTACGTTTCCGGAAAACTGGTCCGTTATTACCAAACGTTCGATAGCCCCTGCGTCAATATTCAGATTCTCAAGCCTGGGGGACAAGGAGCAGCGAGCGACTCGATGGAGTTCTGCGACATTGAAGGGAAGAACTTTAACAACGGCTTCACCGATGTCTCATTGGATAGGGCCACGTTTTTCGACACCGAATTGCAGTTGACCTTCAAGCTGATGTCGTTGGTTGGAGTGAATGAAACTACCGAATTATGCAAATTCCGCGTTGATGGTGAACATCTCGCTGAACCTGAATGTACGGCGCAGTAAGGGTCGTGCATTGCATATCGGTCAGCCATGCCTTCGGGGATTTAGAGTGAAAGTCGTTCCCCTGTTGTTCCTGGCGTTGACGTGGGCGTTGTCCGCAAACGCAGCGCCAGCCGGTGTCAGTACAAGCCATACAATGCCCACCGCGATGGTCGCTGCACTCACAAAGGAAGACCAAATGCCTGCCGAGAGTTTTCGCGCCATTGCAGATGGCGTGGTGAACTGGAGCGGTGGAACGATAGCTGCCGTGGTGATTGAAGATCCGAATGGCATTTGCGCGATTTACAGGTATCAAGACGGCCGGTTGGATCTGCCTTTTGACGGCGTGCCTTGTAAGTTTCTGGGGCCACCCACGCTGATGTCGGACAGAAAAACTGCTTTGCCCGATGTCGTGTTCGCCGTCGAGTTGTTTGTCCCCAACCGGGGCGGGATGGCCAATCACAAGGTCGCGTTTTATTACGATGCCGAGAAGAACGCTTATTGCGAGAGTCAGTCGCTTGCGAGTTGGTATCTGTCGGGAAATCGGGCGCTGGCTCCTGATCTTCAGGATGGACAGTGTGTAGCGGGATCGGAATAGGCCCGGGCCCCCGATCACTCATAAGGAAATGAACATGAAAAAAGCCCTTCTTCTGCTGGTCAGCCTCTTCCCCCTGATGGCTTATGCGAAGGTCACCACCGAATCATTTTGCTTCGAACTTTCACAGGACAGCCCGGTGAAGTTCGAACTGCGTACCTACTACGACTCCTCAAGCAAATGGTCAGGTGGATTCGTCAAGTATGCCAAGTCCAGCGAGCCCATCTCCATTGTGTTGACGGATTCCGAGGAGGAGATGCTCGGTCCCGACGCCCCTTGGCAGAGAGCCACAACGTGGTCTGAAGTCGTCAATGGCAAGGTTGCGGGAACCTACGATTTCGTGACTCAAGGGACGCAGATCGTCTCGATGAAGTACACGAAAAAGTCCAACGGAAAGGTTTACCACTTCTTGAATAACCCCAACATCGACTCCTCCCTAGAGTCCGGATGCGAGTGGGAGTAGGACGAGTAAATGCAATTCAAAACTCTAGTGGTTTCATTGCTTGCCCTGCTGTGGACGATCTCGGTGTGGGCCGAAACAACCACGTTCAGTCCAGCCAAAGGCGTCGAAGCGACATTGATACTCGAAGGTTCCACTCTGAATGTCGCTCTTAAAAACGCAGCGCACAGCGAGTCGCGGACAATCGATTTTCAAGCGGAAAAACCGCTGCATATGCAGATCGGCGATTTCAATTTCGACGGTATGAAGGACTTTTCTGTCTGGCAGATTGATGACGGTATGGGTACTTACTCCTACTTCAGAGTGTTCATCTACCAACCTGAGACAAACCGTTTCGAAGAGGCTAAGCCCGATTGCGGCGATGGCTTCGTCAACCTGCGCGTAGACAAAAAGCGTAAGGCGTTGCTCAGCACTTATTGGGGCATGAACGGGCCAGAGCAATGCATTACCCGATTCACCAAACGCAAGACCTGAATGGCTCAAGGAAGAACACTGTTGAAACGTTTTTTTGCGGTACCGAGTTGCGGTATGACAACACGCAGGCTGAATCAGTGGCTTTCCATTGCATTGTTGAGCACCGGCCTGTGCACTAGCGCTTTCGCCTCTACTGAACAGCAATGCCCGGCTAACAACTTCGCTGACTTCGTCAAAATCTTTTCATCGGACTCGGCGGTACAGAAAGCGTTTACTGCGTCGCCGATTAAGGCAACTCATGTCGTGGCTGAAGGCAACATACCCAAGGTTGTCGTGCGCAGCGTCAAGCATTTGCCCGCCGATGAATTGAGCGTGCTGGGTACGGAAAATGCTGCCGCGTTTAGTCTGACTACCGAGATCGAGTTTCCGAACAGGGTGGTCGTACGTGATCAGCGGGGTACCTTTTTGAAGATTTTCGTCTTCAAACACAGCGACTGCTGGGTGCTGAACAGTGTTGAAGACTGGGCGCTCGAAGCGGTGATGGATGACGTGGCTCGAACAGATCGCCCTTCACCCGGTGAGCGCGAGTTGAAAAAAGGTGTGATGTTCGATCGGCTGGTCAACAAGGCATCAGGTGAATCCGGTGTCTCTTTATACGCGGCAGCGCTGGACAGCTATGTGGACGGCGCCCGCAAAGGTTCGGCCCAGGCGGCAGTGGCGGCCGCGGGAATCAGTCTTTCCGGGCAGGCACCGCGATTGCCGAATGAACAGATTCTGGAGCTCATGAATCAGGCATTTCAGAGTAATCCCGACGATGGCGTGTTCCTCTCCTTGTTTTACTGCGATGAGGGTGAGTACGGCGATCACAAGGCCTGCATCGATCCGCAAAAATCGATGGCGACATTGGAAAGCGCCGCGCTACGAGGCTCTACCCACGCATTCCTGCGATTGGGTGACGTCTACGAAGCCGGCACTGTCGTCGCTGCTGATCTGCCCCGTGCAATGGCCTGTTACCGCGAGGCCAGCAAGACCGAGCTTAAGTCGGGCCCCGCTGCGGTCGAGCGCTTGTCGGCCCGAGGCGTCGTCATGGACAACTCAATTGAATGTATTGGCGCAGGTGGCACTCAGTGAATGTCGCGCGTTGGATGTTCTGTGCATTTGTGGCGATGTCAGTCTCGTCAGTCAGTTTTTCCCAAGATGCAGGTTGTGAGGCAGTAGCGGCTGGGCAACGTGACGAGTGCGCAGAAAAAGCGATGAAGGCTGCCGATCGTGTGCTTAATGACAGTTACGACGCGGTGATTGATAGAGCAGGGTTTCGGTATATTTTTCAGTATCAGTCTCGGCATGAAGAGCATAAGGCGTTTCTGGATCGACTGAAAAACTCCCAGCGGGCGTGGATAAAGCTGAGGGATTCGAACTGCAGGCTTGAGGGGTTTGAGAATGAATGGGACACGACATCCTATTCTGCAGATCTGAATAGATGCGCCGCGAAGATGAGTCTGGAGAGAGCTTTATATTTGGACGGTATCCTTCCGGCACATTGATGTTGTGCTGATTAATGTTTTTGCTTGGTTGGGTGGGGATATGGGAATGCGTAAAAAGGCCATTCAATTGAGCGTGCCCCAATCCTGTTTCACCTGGGGGCTCGCGTTCTGCACGGCACTTCTATCACCGACAGTATTTGCTCAAGAATCCACCTGCGAGTTTCACGACGTCCAGTCAACCCTTGAGGTGGTCAGTTGCCTCAACGAGGGCACCGTGGAAGTCTTGAAGCTGTCGCCGCGCAATCATCCAGCTTATGAGAGTGATATAGACCGCCTCTCTACGTTTATCGTGCGGGGTAATGACCTCAACGAGGTCAAGAAAACCGTGGGGATGAGTGCTTTGTCGTCGCCCTACAACTTGCTCGTCAAGTTGCCGAATGCTGAGGGAATCATGTATTTCGATCAGTTGCCCGAATCAGCCACTAAAAAACTGGCGATGCCAGGCTGGGTACTGATGGATGCGCGGGATGTCGTGTATGAACGACAAGGTGGCGGGGAAGGTTTTGGACTTGTATGCAGTACCCATGGAAAAGCGACCGGCTCTGAATATGTAGTCGTCACCCAATGTAATGGCTTTTACGAAGAAGATATTGCCAGGTTGAAGAGTTTATTCGGCGTGATCGACGCTCACTCCGCGCAATAGAGATCACTGAACGCGACCAAACGTTTTGTCTTCGCGCGACTGACAACCCCCATTTTCCTTTAAACTCCCCGCCCTCAAGGAATACGCTCAGGACACGGAATGCCAGCCCCCTCTTTCTCTCTTCGCCCCGCGATGGTGCTTTGGCTGTATGCCGCGGCGATCGTGCATGTGCTCGCCGGTCTCACACTGACCTGGGCCGGTCATTCCGGATTACTCGACGGCTATTTGCACACCCTCGAACTCGCGTTCTGGGGCGCCGATGCGGTTCCTGCTGCCGGCCACGAGCAGCAGGTGTGGTGGCTCGCACTGTTCGGCGCGACGCTGCAAAGTTATTCGCTGTACATGCTCGCGTTGGTGCATCTCGGCAACCGTCTTAGAGCTCCCGCAATTTGGGGATGGTTGATGGCGGGCGTGCTGTTATGGGCGCCGCAGGACATGTGGCTTTCGGCGCAACAGCAAGTCTGGTCGCATCTGTGGCTAGACGGTTTTGCGCTGCTGGTGCTGTTGCCGCCGCTGATCTGGTTGCTGCGCCATGATCGTCGGTCGTCCCCGCCAGAAAGAACCGTAAGCAAGTCCAACCCCTTTGTCGGCGGGGCCTACAAGCGCGTGCTGATCACCGGGGGCACCGGGTTTATCGGTGAAGCCGTGGTCAATCAGTTACTCGACGCCGGCCACACGGTCAGTGTGTTGGCGCGGGATCCGTTGAAAGCAGCGAACCTGTTCGATGGTCGCGTTCGCTGTGTGCGGTCGTTGAGCGAACTCGGCTGCGACGAACCCTTCGACGTGGTGATCAACCTCGCCGGCGCACCGGTCGCCGGTCCACGCTGGAGCCCCAAACGGCAGGCGCAACTACTCGCCAGTCGGGTCGATACCACCGAAGCCTTGATGACCTGGCTGAAGCACACGAGCCATAAACCCGCGCTATGGATTCAGGCCTCGGCCATCGGTTTTTACGGTGTGCGTGATGCCAGCGAAAACCTCGATGAACAGGCCAGCAAGGGCGACGGTTTCATGGCCGAGCTCTGTGCGCGTTGGGAGGCTTCGGCGCAACCCGCGACGCAGTTTGGCGTGCGTCAGGTGGTGCTGCGCCTCGGTGTGGTGTTTGGGCCGGGCGGTGCGTTGTTGCCATTGCTGATTCCGTTTCGCCTGGGCTTCGGCGGGCGCATGGGCGATGGTCAGCAGATCATGAGCTGGGTGCACCGCGACGATGTGATTCAGGTGATCGCTCGATCTTTCCACGATGAAAATTTGCGTGGCACCTACAACATGGTCGCGCCCGAAACCGTCAGTCAGGCAGCGTTCGCCGAGAATGTTGGCAAGGTCCTCAAGCGTCCGGTGTGGTTCCACATTCCTGCAGCGCCAGTGCGTGCGTTGGCCGGGGAAATGGCTCAGCTGTTTTTCGACGGTCAACGCGTAGTGCCGCAGCGTTTGAGTGAGGCGGGCTACACGTTCCGCTATCCGACCCTCGACGCCGCGCTGCGCGATCTGGCCTGAGGATCGCCCATGAGCAAGTCTCTGATGTACCTGCTGGCCGGCAACGGCAGCGCCGCCGATTGGTGGGATGATGCGCTGCCGCATTTTCAGCGTTACGACGTGGTGCCGCTGGAGCTGCCGGGCTTCGGCGCCAACCCGCAGCCGCCCTGCGAGGATCTGGCGGCTTACGCCCAGACCTTGTTGGCGATGACGCAAAAGGGCAGCGCGATCATGGCCGTCGGGGTCAACGCGTTGCTGGTGCTGCATGCACTGCAACGTCGGCCCGGGCACTTTTCTCGCAGTGTGTTGCTGGCGCCGGTGGGCGCCTTTTTGTGGCAGCGCCGATTGCCGGCGCTGATGTCACCGCTGCCGATCCGCAAGTCCATTCACTGGCTGCTGTCGAACAAACCCACGCTGTTCGCCCGCAAGTTTTCCAACCAGACCTGGACGCCCGCGCAGTACCAGCGCATGGGCGCCGGTTATGCGCGCTGCCGTGCGTTTGTGCCGCACTGGGATCTGATCCGTGCCGACACCGCGCTGCCCTTGCTGGAGTGGATCACCGACCCGGTCGAGTTGGTCTGGGGCGATCAGGACAAGGTGCTTGGCATCGAACAAGCGGCGGCATGGTCGGCAATTCTTGCGCGCGCAGACCTGACCATCAGCCTCAAACCCGGTTGGGGCCATTACCCATGGATCGACGCGCCCGCGCAGTTTGCGCAGTGGCTGGAGTCGGGCGAACGCGGGTTTGTCGCGCACACCAAGGGCGGGCGTTTGCGTCTGGCGGAACTGGCCCGGCAACCGGTGCCGACGGCGCTGACTCTCAACGATTGCAACGACCCGCGACTACCGACCTTCCTCGCCAGCCAACCACAGGCGACCTGGGCGGTACGTTCCTCCAGTTACGGCGAAGATCAGGCCGACTCGGCGAATGCCGGTTTGAGCACGACCTATCTGCGCGAGCCGGCCGCCATCGTGCCGGCGCGCATCGTCGAGCTGACTGCCGAAGGTGTCGAGGAAGTGGTGGTGCAGCGCTTCATCACGCCGCAGGTGTCGGGCATCGCGTTTGTGCGTCATCTGTCGGTGGAACTCGAGTGGGTTGAAGGTCATCTTGAGTCCCTTGCCGACGGCCAGATCAGCCCGGAGCGGGCGACGCTCTCGCGGCTCGGCGATGCCTGGCGCAGCGGCACATTCACGGCCGCCCACGGTTTGACCGAAGACGTGCTGTGGCGCTTTCTCCAGGATGTCTTGCGGGTGTTTCACTATGTGCCCGGCGATGTCGAATGGGCCTGGGACGGTACGCAACTGTGGCTGCTGCAATACCGGCCGATCAGCGACTACGGCTGGCGCCGGCACCTGACGGCCGCCAACATCGCCGAGATCCTGCCACTGCAACCCAGCGTGCTGGTGGAGTACGCCCAGCGCCGGGCCGCCGCGAGCATTCCGGCGATCATGGCCCGTTGGGATGCGCGGGTGTTGCAGGACAACGAGCCGTTCACGGCGGTATTTGGCGGCGCGTCCTACATCAACAACGACCTGTTTCTCGCACGGTTGGCCGACTGGGGCATCAGCGCCAGCAACTATGCCGGTGAAGTCGGCGGTGCGACCCCGCATCTGCCGTGGCGACCGCTGCGGATGATGCGTTCGCTGCCGTTGTTTTTGCGCATGCAGCGTATCGCTCGCGGGCATTTGCTGAGCCTTGAGCATGGCTTGCAGCGTTTCGACCGGGAGCTGACCGACCTCGTCGCCCAGGGTGCTGACGGTCAGCAACTGGCCGACTGGTTCACCCGGTTTTATGTGTTCGTGGTGCAGGGCAATCTGTGCATCGCCACGGCGCTGGCCAGCAGCGGCGGGGACTGGCTGGGCCGACCACCCACCGCTTACGACAACCTGGAAAACAGCCCCCATCGACTGCCGTGGGAGACCGATCCGGCCACACCTCGACCTGCGTCGAGCGCGTTGCCATTACAGGCGTTCCCGCAATGGTCAGGGCTGATCCGGCTCGCTCATTCGACCGGCCTGCCGGGCCTGCGTGGTTACTACCTGCAAGTGCGCGAGTGGTATCGGGACAACCTGATGCGCATCTTCTTTCGCCTGCATCACGCCATGCCTCTGGCGGATCGCGATCACTGGTTTGCGCCGCACCCGGACATCCGCACGCGCGACGGCAGCTTCTGGCAGGACGGCCGCGAAGGTGCCGAACAGGCCACCGGGTTCATGATTTACCCGGGGCAGGTGAGGGGCATTCTTGGCGCCGACATCTTGCTGGAAGACACCCTCGATCCCGGGCGTCACGCGCACTATCAGGCCGCGCGGGCGGTGATTGCGCGGATGGGTGGACGGTTGTCGCATGGTTCGACGTTGTTGCGGGAACTGCGCAAGCCTTCGGCGGTGATGCCGCAGGTGGATCTGGCGTGGATCGGGTGCGAAGTGTTGTATCGGGATGGTGAGCTGGAATTGATGAATTCGAAGGATGTGAAGTGAAGCGACTGTCGTTGATGTGTATGGCCTGGTTGCCGATGGCGAGCATGGCGATGGATGTGTGCAATTCCGAGTCTGATACCAAGCACTTTCTCTCTCAGTGGTCAGAGAGTCGAGATAACAAGCCTGACGACATACTTTCCGGCCTCCACAAGGACCAATTTTCTGTGGAGTACGGCAAGGTTGTGTACCGCGGTGATCTCAATGACGACGGTCAGGAAGACTTCATTTTCACCTCCTACTCAAGTCGCGGATCAGCGGGTGACTCAACCTTCGCCTTCCTGATCCAGTGCCATGGTTACTTGAAGCATGTCGGTGGAGATTATTTCGCCAGAGTGAAGGTCTTGGATGGTCCGCCCAAGAACGGCGGAGACTTCAAAGACATCGCAATCTATTCCTACGTCAGGGATAAGCGCGACCAGATCAGTTACATGGGAAAAGACGCGTTAACTCGGCGTCATCTATGGCAATTCAACCCGCAGACACAGCGTTATGAAGGTCAGTCCGAGTAAGCCAACGGTTTCCCACTGCAGTTATGGAGTTAGTACTTGAAAGGATTTTCGATTGTTCTCGGCAGCTTGCTATCAGCTGCCTCTTCCATGGCATTCGCCGCCGATCCCGACTTCAAGGATTACGCCGTCACCCCCGTTTTCAGCGGCCCCAACCATGAACCGGTGCAGCAGGAACAAAGCAACCCGGTCATGGACGGCACCCGGGCGAAGGCCCTGCAAGGCAAGGTCAACTTCGCCGGCCATTACATCCTGTACAGGTTCGGCTGTGGCGGCGGCGCCATTTGTGGCGAAGTGCTGGACGCCCAGACCGGTGATGTCGTTGGCGGTCTTCCGAATGCCTATGACGGCAGCACTTTCGACACGACGTATTTGCCCGATAGTCGCTTGATCATCATTTCCGGCGTCACGCTCGATGGTGAAGAAGACACCCAGGGAAAACGCCTGGAAAACCGTAACCGGGATCGGTACTACGAATTCGTAAACAATGAGTTCCGGCTGCTTGGCATGACCGACGTGGAATCGCCGTCAATTGATGAGGAATGAGTGGATGAGCCGACTACTCGCGGGCAGCCTTTCGCTGTTGCTCTCGTTTCCAGCTTTCGCCGCTCCCAAGGACGCCTACACCCAGCGCGATGTCATGCAATGTGGCGGCGTTGAAGTGGTGATGGTGTCGTCCTGCCGATCCGTGACGGTGGATGACGCGGAAACCCACCTCATCCCGGTTTGCTCCGACCAGACGATCAACATCGGCGGCAAAGTCTTGCGCCGCAACATCGACAAGGTTTCACAGCTCACGTCTGACGGTAAGAAAGCGAAGATGCTGAGTAACGTTGTCGTGGCGATGGATTGTGTGAAAGGAACCAAGGGCAGTCTTGTTTCGATAGGTGGCTACGGCGGTTGCGGTGCCTGTCCTGAATGGCACGGGTATTACTCGACAGTGGGGCGATTGGAGCAATACAGCTTCGATAATAATCAGCGCTCATTTGGTTCGAAGGGGTCCTGGGAAGAACTGATCAAGGCTTATGGCGTGACCAAGAGGCAGCTGCAGTCGGAAAGTCCCTCGGTTAAAAGGATCGACTATGGGCAGCCTTAAGCGGGTATTGATGATCGGCAGTCTGTGCAGCGCTATGAGCGCCTTTGCCGAGGACCCGCCGATAGTCGGTGTCGACGGGCACACGGTGTCGTTTCGGGCTACAGAATGGACGATGCCCGGTGTGGATTCGGCGACCGCATGGTTCACCGCCAATGGCAAAACCTTCCCGCTCTTTGGCGCCGATATTGGCGCCGATGGGCACTCCAATATGCTCAGTCCTGACAAGAAAACCTTGCTGCTCGACCCAGTGATATTCGGCATGTTGTCGGACGAAAATGGTGAAGAAAAGTTGGTGTCGCAACAGCATTGCACGGTTATCTCAATGGAGACTGGTTGCGTGTTGGCTGATCGTTCGGCCACTTTTTGTGTCGGGCAGTGGAAGGGCAATCAATGGGTTACCGAAGACGGCGATGTGCTCACTCCCGCCCTGGAGACGAGGTCTCCAAAGGACTTGCTGAAACATGTCACAAGTAACGAACTGGCGCAGTCTCGCGCAGAGTCCATCGAATGGGGCCTGGTCTATTTAAGTCCGGAGTCCTACATGGCGTGTCATGCCCCGGCGCAAAATGTTCAGGCCTATAACGACTTGGGTTTTTACCTGGCCGAGGGCGGCAAAGATGAGCTGGCGCTGAAGTTCTATCGCGGCGTTGAGGCCGTCGGCAAACGCACAGTGCTGATGTTGAACATCGCCGATTCACTCTGGCGCCTTGATCGCAAAGACGAAGCGCAGCGCTATTACAGCCAGTACCGCGACGCGATGAGCGCCGACGGCAAGGCGCAGAAAATACCTCAACGCGCAGTTGAGCGATCCGTCATTCAGGGAATGAAACATTGAACATGTTTGTGCGCTTTATCGCGTTGTCCTTAGGCCTGCTGTCCGCTTCAATCGCGCTCGCTGAGGACAACTGCAAAGTCATCACAGTGAGCTGGCAATACGACCAATGCGTGGAAGCCGACCGCAAGAGTGCCGATGCAAAACTCAATGCCAGCTACAAACTATTGATGACTCGATTCGAGTCTCAATGGAAGCGTCAGCCTGAACAAGCGAAGGCATACATGGCCATGGCCAGAGACTCGCAACGCGCGTGGATCAAGTTGCGCGACACCACATGCCCTCTCGAAGCCATAGAGACTGAAACCGGATCCAAGGCATATGCCACGCTGACCAACAACTGCATCGCCAGAATGAGTCTGGAGCGAGCCGCTTATCTGGACGCTGTCGCGCCGGATGATCCGAGTGAAGTGGTCGATGTCGCCAAGGTTTCCAACTCTGCCTCTCAACGCTTTGGTGATGTTGTTGCTCGTTATGTCACCGCGTTTGGTAGTCCGTGCCTCGATGTGCAAATCCTTGCGCCGGACGGCAATTGGAGGGTGTTGTCGTCCAGGCGCTTTTGCAGTTTTGACGGCAAGTCGTTCAGGTCGGGTTATAGCTATGCCGGGTTTGAGGATCACGTCTTTGCGGACGACGGTTTGCACGTGACGCTTAGTCTGACAGAGCTTCGTCCTACCGGCGAAAAACGCCTCGCCTGTGTAATTCCGATTCAGAACGAGCAAATCAAAGAGCTGAAGTGCGGCGTACCTGAATCATCGTGAGGCCACTCGCGCTGGTTTTTGAAGATTGATCAATTTGTCGATCAACAAGGAAGTAATGGAAGTGACCAGGTTCTCAAGTTGTGTGTGCATGCTCGTATCGATCATCGGTTTTACAGCACAACCGGCAGCAGCTGATGACCTGCAAACCATCAAGCAAATGCATCCGCCGGTGGTGGCATCAGTGGGCGAGCAGAAGATCACCGTGTTGTTTTTGAAGAACACGCTCAAGGGTCAGACGACAGGCGCCTACGTTCCCGGTGGTGAGGTTTTTTACTCGACGATGAGTGCCACGAAGCCGGAACTCTCGTTTGTGGCGCCGCTCATGGGTGATGAAATCGCGTCGGTGTTTTTCTTTGAACGCAAATTTCCTGAGCAAGCGGGGAAATCCCTGTACGTGCTCACGAAGCTAAAAGAGTCATACGGTAACTTTGAAGGCTACACCTATTGGACGCTGGAATTGCCGCTCATCAAGCAGGGGGAACAGTTGTCTTTGCGGTTTTTCCGCGGTGATCCACCAGACCCCGAATTGCAGAACTGTCGCGACGGCCGAGACCTTGAGCATGGCGTCGATGTCGTGTGTGCCTACAAGGATGCAGCGAGTATCAAAAAGCGTCTGGCAGACCTTGATGCAAAGATCATTGCCGATTCGAAACTGCAAAAGGAGATCCGCCAGACAGCGTTAAAGACCGACGATGACGTGACCAGTGTTGCTTGCCCCTCACCCAACTTTTCAACGTTCCTCTCAGCCTTCTCTGAACGCGCGGACGTGCAGAAAGCCTTCGTCCAGCAGCCGCTGAAAATGGTCACGACCGTGGCCGGTGATCCCGAGCCCGAGATGAAAAAAAGCAGCCTCAGCGGCGATCAGCTCAAGTTCCCGATTATCCCGGATCTGGCGAAGCGAGAGGCCCAGGGCCTGACGTTGACCGTCAAGGAAGAGCAGGGTGATCACGCCGTCGCCATCCTGCAGAAACCGGATACCGATTATGTTTTCGAGTATCGGTTTGTTCGTGGGCAATGCTGGCGGCTTGAAGAAGTCATGGATTACTCGCTTTGAAGCAGGTGGCAAGTTGAAAAGATTGGGCTTGATCGCGTTATTGCTGTGTTCTTTCTCTGCGGTGGCGGGACCGATGTTCCCGTCTCTCACGTCGTGCAGGGACGTTGGCAGCGACTGCGCGCTGGCGCTGAAGGACAACTTTCTGGTGGACGCACACTCTGGGCAGCGTCTCTCCGAGATGGAGGAACCGGTTGGAGCGATGAGTGGCTTTTGGCTGTACCGAGATGGCGAACGCTACATCCTTCAGGAAGAAAACTACTCCCAGGCGAAGTCGCGCCGCTGGCTGGTTTTCACCTACGACAGCGGCAAAGTTGTGCTCGAAGGCGCTTATGTTTTCTCGATCGATATTGATATGAACACCGGGCCCTACTGGCATGGCTATGACTGCCGAGGTGATGCCAAGCCGTTTGTCGTGCCAACGAAAGACTCGTTCAGTGAAGTCGCTTTGGAGGCGTTATGCGGGGAGGCCGAAGGCTGGGTCGTCTCGGGCGGGGATACCAAGGTGCCGGTGTCGGCCAAAGGGCTGGCCGTCAGTGTTCCCGTTTATCACGCCCGCAACCGCGATGGTTCAGCGACTTACCTGTTCACTGAAAGCGATGATCCGGATCTTTCGAAACTGGTTTGCCTGTCCAACTGTGCTGATATCGCGAAAACGCCGGAGCGCGTTTCGCAGGAGACGGCGCCGTTGAAGCGCGGACAGGATGGAACGTTGTGCTCGGATGACGAAGACATCTACTTCAGCTGCCCGCTGGAGGGCGGCAAGACGGTTTCTGTTTGTGCGCGGGGAAACAGCAAGCCCACGGCCGGTTCTGTTCAGTACCGTTACGGTGTGCCGGATAACGTCGAGCTGGTCTATCCGAAGAATGCTATGCCACCCAAGGGAAAGTTCTTTGTTGTAGATGCATCGGAAGGCAGCGTGAACCTGAACATCATCAAGTTCAAAAGCGGTGCGTATACCTACCTCGTTAACCAGGCCTTCTTGAGTTCTCTGAAGGTGCTCAAGGGGGACAAAGTTGTATTCCGGCAGTCCTGTAATGCCGGTGGTCATGCTTACGTACATCGGTTGGCGGATTTCGGGCTAGAGACGGCCCCAAAAAGCGCAGAGGACTTTCGCTAGTTGCTGTTGCCGAAGAATGGAAAAGGGGACTCAACGTCCCCTTTTTTCCGCTCGCGATTCAGCTACGGCTTGACCTGATACTCCCGAAATTCAATGTGATCGAGCGTGCCTTCCACCATCAACCGCACGCCATCCGCCATTCTGCTCAGGCCCAGTGCCATCGAGCGGCGGGGGCCGTCGAGGTCGTCGGCCAGGTTGGCGGCGAAGGCACTGATGGACAGGAGGTCTTCGGAGGCGTTGGCCATGAGGGCTTCAGCGTCGGCGTTGGGGCAGAGGGCGAACAGGCCACCCAGGCGTTTTGGGCGTGGGGCGCTGGGTTTGAAATGGTGGTCGAGGGCGCGTTCGGCGGCTTCATGGAGTTTCTTCGAGTCTGGGAATTCGTAGGGGGAAACTTCTTCGTCAGTGAGGGTTGGATCGATCATCGGTGTAAATCCTTTGGAGTTGGAAAGATTTGCCCCGGTTTTCGGACTTGCACATCCGGTCACCGATTTTGCGGTGACGGAAAGAGGTTATCGATGAACTCCGAGCACGCCTAGTTCATGGACAGCACCGCAGTTTGAAGGACATTTCCCAAGGATTTGCGGGGTAGAGGAACAAGAAACCATTGCTATCGGCAGCTCCTACAGGAATGTGTTTCTTCAGGTGTAGGACGGGGGATGGTGTGACGCGGAGCGTCACGGGATGCATTCCCACGCAGAGCGTGGGAACGATCAGGCTCAAGGCGTGACTTGGCAGTCATCATGCGAGAAAAGACCTGCATCGTCTTCTATCAGTCTTGGATAGTGGCGAATCCGTCCGAATCCCTTACACTCCCCCAGCCGTTCATTTTCCTTTTGAGGCTGTGCGCATGAAATTTCGTTTTCTTCTGTGGATGCTGGGTCTGTTGATGGGTAAGGCCAGTCGGACAAATCCTGCGTTCCAGCAGCAGTTGGGTGACAAGGATCTGGTGTTTCAGCTACAGACTCTGGACGGGAAAGTGGCGCGGCATTTCGTGGTGAAGGATCAACGCATTACCAGCAAGTCCGGGGTGGTGGCGGAGCCGGCGTTTGCGATTGCCTTTAAAGACGCGGCGTTCGGGTTTGCCACGATGCAGGCGAAGAACAAGCAGTTGGCGTTCATGCAGGGGATTCAGGACAAGTCGATCCAGCTCAAGGGCAACCCGGCACTGGTGATGTGGTTTCAGGGGTTGATGAAGTATTTGAAGCCGCGGAAGGCCAAGCCGAAGGCTGCTTGAGTCTGAGGTGAGGCGGTGACGCGGAGCGTCACGGGCTGCATTCCCACGCAGACGGTTCGACGCCTCGACGTGGGAACGATCCAAGCAATAAAAAAGGCCCCACACTTGGTTGAGTGTGGGGCCTTTTTTATGAGCGTAAGTCAGGCCTGGCTGAATTGCGAAGCCAGTTCGCGCAGGAGGACTTCGGCTTCCAGTACTTTGCTGACGACGTCATTGGCCTTGTCACGAGTAAGACCAACGCGCTCCAGCAGCGCATCCGGAATGTCTTCATCCGGCCCGGAGCCGATCCCGCGACCGCGTAGCAGGCGCACGGCCAGGCAGACGAGGTTCGGGTATTCGGCGTAGGCGCCGTCGTAGTTCGGGTCGTGTTGGAAGCGCAGGGCGGTGGCCAGTTCGTCCGGCATGTCCCAGTAACGCATCAGCCAGGAGCCGATCTGTTCGCGGCTGATGCCCAACAGGTGTTGCTCGACGTAGCTGTGGCACAGGTGCGGGTTGACCTCCAGGTGGCGGCAGATCAGCGAGAAGTGCGGCGGGAACACGTGGGCCAGCAACAGGTAGCCGAAGTTGTGCAGCAGGCCGGCGAGGTAGGTCAGGCCGGCTTCCGGGCGCTGGGCGCGCGGCATGGCGCGGGTCAGGCCTTCGATGACGGCGGCGGTGTAGATCGACTGCTGCCAGTACGGCGTGGTGTGTTGCGGGTGATCCTTGGGCAGGCTCAGGGTCTTGCCGAGGGCCAGGCCCAGCGCCAGGTTGATCACCAGGTCGAAGCCCAGCACGCGGACGATCGCGTCTTCCACCGACCGAATCTTGCCCGGCGAAGCGTAGTACGGCGACGCCGCCCAGCTCACTACCTGCGCAGCCAGCGCCGGGTCGGTTTCGACCACGCCGGTGATGTCGTCGATGGTGGCGTTCGGGTCGACGCGCAGCTTGATGATCTTTTGTGCGGTTTCGGCCAGCGGCGGAATCTCGATGGTCGCTTCCAGACGTTGCTGGATGCGCCGCGCGGTGAACGCCTGCACGGCCTGGGTGATTTCCTCGCGGTCATCGTCCGGGCGGTCGAGGTTCGGGCGGATGCTGCTCAGGGCTTCGCCGAAGTTGGCGGCGCTGGCCTTGGTCAGCATGGTCTTGAAGTCTTCGCTGGCGATTTCCAGCAGCAGGCCCGGCTCGCCGGAGTTGATCAGCAACTTCGGCTCGCGCAGCAGGCTTTCTTCGTAGAGGCACGGCGAACTGGTCAGCGCCGGCAGGCCCGGCAGCAGGCTCAGGCTGTGTTTGCCGAGCATCTTTTCCAGGCGCTCGGTGGACACGGCGGTCAGGCGACGGCCCGTCAGCTCGGCGAGGCGGTTGAGATCCAGCAACTGGCTCTGTGGAAACAGCACCATCAGCGCACCGACTGCGTCGTCCAGCAACACGGCCTGCACTTTGCGCGAGGCGTTGAGGCCGTGGTGGTCGAGCACTTCTTCGTAGGCGACGCCCAGCTTGTTGAGCAGCAGCCGAATAACAGACGGAGCGTGCGGGGATTCGGGGGCGAGAGCAGCTTCGGTCATGGTCTGTATCCGTTTTTGAAACAATTGCTGGAGTATAACCAGCTTGGTTGGAACGAGCTTTGAGAAACTGCGACGGTGCTCACACTTGGCCGTATTGCTGCCCGTGTCGCAGCCATCGGTCGAGCAGCGGGCTGACGTGGGTGGGCCAGCGTTCGAGCAATGCCTGGGCGGCATCGCGCACGGCGGGCAGCAGATCGGCGTCGCGCATCAGGTCGGCGACCTTGAATTGCAGCAGACCGGTCTGGCGGGTGCCGAGCATTTCGCCGGGGCCGCGCAGTTCGAGGTCTTTTTCGGCGATGACGAAACCGTCGTTGGTCTCGCGCATGATGCCCAGGCGCTGGCGGCCGATCTGTGACAGCGGCGGATGGTAGAGCAGCACGCAATGGCTGACCGCGCTGCCCCGGCCGACGCGGCCGCGCAACTGGTGCAGCTGCGCGAGGCCCAGGCGCTCGGGGTTTTCGATGATCATCAGGCTCGCGTTGGGTACGTCGACGCCGACTTCGATCACGGTGGTGGCGACCAGCAGTTGCAGGTTGCCGGCCTTGAATTCGGCCATGACGGCGGCTTTCTCGGCGGGTTTCATGCGGCCGTGGATCAGCCCGACCTTCAACTCGCCGAGGGCGGCGGTCAGGTCTTCGAAAGTGGTTTCGGCGGCCTGGCAGGTCAGCTCTTCGGACTCTTCGATCAGCGTGCACACCCAATAGGCCTGACGGCCCTCGGCGCAGGCGCTGCGCACCCGTTCGATGACTTCGACGCGGCGGGTGTCGGTGACCAGCACGGTGTTGACCGGGGTTCGACCGGGCGGCAATTCGTCGAGGATCGAGGTGTCGAGGTCGGCGTAGGCGCTCATCGCCAGCGTCCGTGGAATCGGCGTGGCGGTCATGATCAATTGATGCGGGCACATGCGCCCGCCGACGCCTTTCTGCCGCAGCGCCAGACGTTGCTGCACGCCGAAGCGGTGTTGTTCGTCGATGATCACCAGCGCGAGGTTCTTGAACTGCACTTCGTCCTGAAACAGCGCGTGAGTGCCGACCACCATCGGTGTGCCACTGGCGATCTGTTCCAGCGCGGCGACGCGGTTCTTGCCCTTGAGCTTGCCGGCCAGCCACGCCACCTCGATGCCGAGCGGTTCGAGCCAGCGCTTGAAGGTGATGAAGTGCTGCTCGGCGAGGATCTCGGTCGGCGCCATCAGTGCGACCTGATAACCCGCCTCCAGCGCTTGCAGCGCGGCGAGGGCGGCGACCACGGTTTTACCCGCGCCAACGTCACCCTGAATCAACCGCAGCATCGGTTCGTGCTGACTGAGGTCGTAGGCGATTTCGTTGCCGACCCGCTGCTGAGCGCCGGTCGGGTTGAAACCGAGGTTAGCCAGGTATTTCGGCGGCAGTTTCGTGGCTTTCGGCATGGCCGGTGCGCGCAGGGAGCGCATGCTTTCGCGCAGGCGCTGCTGTGACAGTTGATGGGTCAGCAGTTCTTCGAAGGCCAGGCGATGCTGGGCCCAGTGATGACCGAGGGCGAGTTCATCGACGTCGGCATCGGCGGGCGGGTTGTGCAGGTAGCGGATCGCGTCGGCCAGTGGCGCCAGTTGATAGTCGCGGGCCAGTTCGGTCGGCAACCAGTCGGGCAGGGTGGCCGGCTTGAGCAGGGTCAGCGTCTGCATGCACAACTGGCGCAGACGGGCCTGGGTCAGGCCTTCGGTCAGCGGGTAGACCGGGGTCAGGGTCTCATCCACCGGCGGCGGTTCGTCGCCGTTGATGGCGCGGTATTCCGGGTGGTAGATCTCCAGCCCCGAGGCGCCGGGCCGGGCTTCGCCGTAGCAGCGAATCCGCGTGCCGCGCTTGAGGCCTTCTTTCTGCGCGTTGCTGAAGTGATAGAAGCGCAGGCTCAAGCCGCCGGTGCCGTCCTGCAAGCGCACGACGAGGCTGCGGCGCCGGCCCATGACCACGTCGGCGCCGCTGACGGTGCCTTCGACCACGGCGTCCTGCCCCGGCCGCAACGCGCCGATCGGCACCACGCGGGTACGATCCTGATAACGCAGCGGCAGGTGGAACAGTACGTCCTGAAGGTTTTCCAGACCGACCTTGGCCAGTTTCTCGGCCATGGCCTCACCGACACCCTTGAGTGCGGTGACCGACACCTGCGACAGCTCCGTCATGACGCTGGCTTAACCGGCCGTGACCGGCGCGGCGGGTTTGGCGACCGAGCACAGGCGAATGGAGTCGGCGAGGATCTCGATGGCTTTCGGCCGCGGGAAGCTCGCGCGCCAGGCGATGGCCACGGTGCGGAACGGCACTGGTGCCGACAGTGGACGCACTTCGATCACGCCCGGAGCGTAGTGATGGCTGTCCACCGCCGACAGCGGCAGGATCGAGATGCCCAGGCCGGACGCGACCATGTGGCGAATGGTTTCCAGCGAGCTGGATTCGACCGTGGTGTGCTTGGCGCCGTCGTTGCCCTTAGTCAGGGTCGGGCAGGCTTCCAGCACTTGATCGCGGAAGCAGTGGCCTTCGCCGAGCAGCAGCAGGCTCTTGTCGTTGAGCAGCGCGGCGTCGATGGATTCTTTCTGGGTCCACGGGTGCTGGGCCGGCATCAGGACGTAGAACGGCTCGTCGTAGAGTTGCAGGGTCAGCACGTCGGCTTCGTTGAACGGCAGGGCGATGATGATCGCGTCCAGTTCGCCGTTGCGCAGTTTGTCGCGCAGCACGTGGGTGAAGTTTTCTTCGATGTACAACGGCATCTGCGGGGCGACCCGGTGCAGTTGTGGAATCAGGTGCGGGAACAGGTACGGGCCGACGGTGTAGATCGCGCCGACTTTCAGCGGGGCGGTCAGTTGGTTCTTGCCGGCCTGGGCCAGTTCGCGGATGCCCTGGGCCTGCTCCAGCACTTTTTGCGCCTGGGCGACGATGCCTTCGCCGACCGGGGTCAGGCGCACGGCGCTTTTGCTGCGCTCGAAAATCAGCACACCGAGTTCGTCTTCAAGCTTTTTCACGCCCACCGACAGGGTCGGCTGGCTGACGTGGCAACGCTCGGCCGCGTGGCCGAAATGCTGCTCTTGGGCGAGGGTAACGATGTAGCGTAATTCTGTGAGGGTCATAGCAAGCGTCCATGAAGATGCGGGCCAAGCATACCGGCTGCAATCGATAGACGCACGTTATCAGACTGAGTGATGAATGCGACACCGGGCAATGTCGGTTTGCCGTTTGCAGATATGAGAAAGGCACCTTTCGGTGCCTTTCTGGCGGGATCGAGCCGTGTTCTGCCAGTGCAGATCAGCGGCGGCGTTCCAGCGAGTAAACAAACGGCGCAACAATTTCGATCGAGCCATTGGTCAACATGTCGGCCGGTGGCTTGGGCAGCGGTTGAGCGCGGCGGATCATGTCCAGGGTAGCCCGGTCCAGATCAGCGTTACCAGAACGGCCCACCAGTTCGAACGACAGCACGTTGCCTTCGGCATCGACCACGAAACGCAGCCGGTTCAAGCCTTCCTTGCCCCGTGCCTGTGCGCTTTGCGGGTACTTCTTGTACTTCTGCAAATGCGCGAGCAGGGTGCCTTGCCAACTGGCCTTGGCCGCCAGTTGTGCTGGCGACGGGCCCGGTGCCGGCTGGGCGGATTTCTCCGTCGGCGCCTGGGTCTGCTGAGTTTCTGCCGGTTTTTCCTCGGAAGGTTTTTCCTTCACAGGCTCCGGTTTCTTCTCAACCGGTTTTGGCGGTTGCGGCTTCGGCTTGGGTTTCACTGGCTTGGGCACGGCAATTTCTGCCTTGGGTGCTTCGGCCAGTTTCGGGATCGGCAGTTCTTCGACCGGAGCCGGTGGCTGCGGTGGCGTGACGACTTTCGGCGGTGCAGGCGGTGGCGGGGCCGGAACCGGTGCCAGCTCGACCATCATTGCCTGGGGCGGCAGTTCGATGGGCGGGCGGGCGGTCCAGTTCAGCGCCAGCGCGATGGCCAGCGCATGAACGCCCAGCACCACGGCCAGGCTACCGCTGTAACGCGTCAGCTTATGGCGCGTCGTGATCATTTCTTGACTGCGCTCTCGAGTCCGACCAGGCCGACCTTCAGGTAACCGGCGGCGCGCAGGTTGTCCATCACGCTCATCAGGTCGCCGTAGTCCACGCCTTTGTCGGCCTGGAAGAAGATCGTCGTGTCTTTCTTGCCTTTGGTCCGGGCGTCGAGGGTGGCGCCGAGGGCTTCGGCCTTCACTTCGTCTTCGCCGAGGAACAGGCGCTGGTCAGCTTTCACGCTGAGGAACACCGGTTTCTCTGGCCGTGGCGCCGGTTTGGCGGTCGAAGCAGGCAGGTCGACCTTGATGTCCACGGTGGCCAACGGAGCGGCCACCATGAAGATGATCAACAGCACCAGCATCACGTCAATGAACGGCGTGACGTTGATTTCGTGGTTCTCGGCCAGATCGTCGTCTGCGCCTTCTTTCAAATGCAGGCCCATGGCCGATTACCCCACTTTGACCATGTGCGGCTGCGAGCTGCTGCGCTCAGGCTGGTGGTCGAGGTCGCGGCTGACCAGCAGCAGGACTTCTGCCGACGCATCGGACACCTGAGCCTTGTAACCGGCGATGGAGCGGGCGAACACGTTGTAGATCACCACCGCCGGGATCGCAGCGACCAGACCCAGTGCAGTGGCCAGCAGCGCTTCAGCGATGCCCGGGGCCACGACGGCGAGGTTGGTGGTCTGGGTTTTGGCGATGCCGATGAAGCTGTTCATGATGCCCCACACGGTGCCGAACAGACCGACGAACGGTGCGGTGGAACCGATGGTGGCGAGTACGCCGGTGCCGCTGCTCATGTTGCGGCCACAGGCAGCCACCAGGCGCTCGAGGCGGAAGCTCACGCGTTCCTTGATGCCTTCTTTCTCGCGGGCGTTGGTCGACAGGCGCATCTCTTCGAGGGCGTCGTGGACCAGCAGGTTGGCGAGGGTGCCTTCCTTCGCCGCAGTGGCGCTGGCTTCTTTAAGAGTGGTGGCTTTTTTCAGGGCTGCGATTTCGCCACGCAGACGACGCTTGGCGCCCATCAGCTCAAGACCCTTGGCGATCCAGATGGTCCAGGTGATGATCGACGCGATGGCCAGGCCGATCATCACGATTTTCACGATGATGTCGGCGTTCTGGTACATGCCCCATGGCGAGAGGTCGTGGGCCATGCCCAGGGTGTTGTCGGCTTCGAGGACTTCAGGTGCGTCTTCGGCGCTGGCGTCCACGGCTTGAACCGGGTCGGTCGCGGCTGGCGCTGCGGCAGGGGCGGCCGGTGCAGTCTGTTCGTGGGTGGCTGGAGTGGCCGGCGTCTGGGCGTCAGCGAAAGCGGCGGTTGGCGCCAGCATCAGGCTGAGGAGCAGGGCAGCCACCGCGCTCCAGGCGCGAGGTCGGTTGGTTGGCGAAGCGGGGATTTGATTGCGTGTCATGCTGGCCGGACCTGAGATAGAAAAACGGTGATGCTCTTCCAGGCCTCGTGAGGCCGAGAACAAAAGTGGCGTGCATTATTGCAAGTAATTCTTGTTAACAAAAGTAATAGAGTTGCTTTTTTTCCTTCATTGCTAGCCGCTCGTCCCCTGCCAAGGCTAGTCTGTCGCTTTCCGATGGGAGATTTTTGATGTCCGCGCCCTCTGTTTTGATCGCCGGTTGCGGTGATGTCGGCAGCCGTCTGGCAAAGCAATTACTGGCTGCCGGTTTTCAGGTGTATGGCCTGCGCCGGGATGTTTCACGTTTGCCGGAAGGCGTTATCGGTGTGGCCGGTGACTTGTTCAATGAAGATTGCCCCGAGACCTGGCCGGTCGGCGCCGTGGATTACCTGGTGTATTGCGCGGCCGCGACCGAGCACGATGAAGCCGGTTATCGCGCGGCTTATGTGCAGGGTTTGCAGCATGTGCTGGAGTGGTTGAACGACTACGGCCAGGTGCCAGACCGGCTGCTGTTTGTCTCCAGCAGCAGTGTTTATGGACAGCAGGACGGTGAGTGGGTGGATGAAACCTCTGCGACCGTCGCTGCCGGGTATTCCGGTCGGTTGATGCTGGAAGCCGAGCAGGTTGCGCTCAGCAGCGGCATTCCGGCGAGTATCGTGCGTCTGACCGGCATTTACGGCCCGGGCCGTGAATGGCTGCTGACCCAGGTGCGTCGTGGCTATCGCGTGGCGGTCGATCCGCCACTGTATGGCAATCGCATTCATGCCGATGACGCGGCGGGGTTGCTGGCGTTTCTGCTGGAGGCGGATCGCAAGGGTGTGGCGCTGGATGACATCTACATCGGCGTGGACGATACGCCGGCACCGCTGGCCGAGGTAGTGGCGTGGCTGCGCGAGTATCTGGGTGTCACCGAATGGTCGGAAGACGAGAGCGTGCGTCGAACCGGCAGCAAGCGTTGCAGCAATGCCCGGGCGAAGGCGTTGGGCTGGGTGCCGGCGTATCCAAGTTATCGCGAGGGGTATGCCGCGATTCTTGAAGGTCGCTGCTGACTTCCTTCCGGACGTAAAAAGGCGGGAGCAATGGCTTGCTTCCGCCTTTTTTGTTTCAAGCGCAGATCACTGCTTTTCGAGCAACCACTTGCGTTCGCCGGGGCTGAACTGCGGTTGTTCGTCCGCCAGTGCCGTGTTCACGGCCTGCAGGATTTCCAGTTCCTTGCCCTTGCGCACAAAGATCCAGTTATTGCCCTGACCGTTCTGCTGCAGCCACATGCTGTCGTTGCCGCTGCTCATCGATGCGCAGTCGCCCGCCAGACACAAGGCATAACGGTCGGCACCGGGCAGGCCGGAGACTTGTCCGTCGGCCTGGAATTGCACGGTGGCGCCTTCGCCCTGGCCGCTGGCGATCTTCCAGTTGCCACCCAGGTAGGCTGCGTACAGGGCGCGTTCGAAGCTGGCACCGATCGGTGCGCCTTCCGGCACGGGGATCTGGGCACGGTCGAAGAGCTGCTGTGGTTCGTTTTCGCTGGCGGCCTGGTGTAACTGGCCGCCGTCGCGCTTCAACTCGCTGCCGGAGCTGCCGTAGAAGTCGACTTTCCAGGCGCCGGACTGTTCGCCCAGCAGCCGTCCTTCGACGTTCTCAAAACCGTTGGTGAAGCGGGCCTGACTGGCCTTGGTGTTGATGTCCCATTCCAGGTTCGGGCCGTAGGCCTGAAGCGCTTCGCGCAGGGGGCCGCCCTTGGCGGCGGCATCGATGGCGACCTGGTTGATCCAGGTGCCGCTGATGTCACGGTCGGCAGGGTTGCTGGCGCAACCGCCGAGGAAAATGGCGAGCAGCGAGAGAGCAAGCGCTTTGCGCATGGTGGAATCCTTTCAAAACCTTTTCTTTACCGCAGAGCAGTCGGCGCGACCTTGAAGGGCCGCGCCGTGCGCATTACTCGATGACCAGAATGGCATCCATTTCAACCTGCGAACCCTTTGGCAGGGCAGCAACGCCGATGGCGGCGCGGGCCGGGTACGGCTGGTCGAAGTACTTGCCCATGATCTCGTTGACCTTGGCGAAGTGGCTCAGGTCGGTGAGGAAGATGTTCAGCTTGACGATGTCCTTGAACGAACCGCCGGCAGCTTCGGCCACGGCTTTCAGGTTCTCGAACACCTGGACGGTCTGGGCTTCGAAGCCTTCGACCAGTTCCATGGTTTTCGGGTCCAGCGGGATCTGGCCCGACATGTAGACAGTGTTGCCAGCCTTGATCGCCTGGGAGTAAGTGCCGATGGCGGCCGGGGCCTTGTCGCTGGTGATAACGGTCTTGGTCATGTATGACTCCTTGTAATGTTTGAGTTATGCACGCATGCGGGTGATGCGGATCACCCCGGTCAGGGCGCGCAGTTTCTTGATCACGCGGGCCAGGTGCACACGGTCGTGGACGCTGACCACCAGTTGGACGACGCTGATGCGGCCATCGCGTTCGTCCATGCTGATTTTCTCGATATTGCCGTCGGCCGCGTTGACGCTGCTGGCCAGCAGGGCGATCAGGCCGCGCTGGTGCTCCAGCTCGACGCGCAGTTCGACGTTGAATTCGCCGGTGACATCCTTGGCCCACGAGAGCTGGATGCATTTTTCCGGGTTGTGGCGGATCTCGCTGATGTTGCGGCAGTTGTCCAGGTGCACGACCATGCCTTTGCCCGCCGACAGGTGACCGACAATCGGGTCGCCCGGGATCGGCGTGCAGCATTTGGCGTAACTGAGCACCAGGCCTTCGGTGCCGCGAATCGCCAGCGGACCTTCCGGGCTTGGCAATTGTTCGCCTTCGCCGAGCAGTCGGCGCGCCACGACGTAGGCCATGCGGTTGCCCAGGCCGATGTCTTCAAGCAAATCTTCGATCAGTTCGAGGCGGTACTCGGTGAGCATCGCCTTCACGCGTTCGGCCGGAATCTGTTCCAGCGCGCTGTCGAAACCGTTGAGTACCTTGTTCAGCAGGCGTTCGCCGAGGCTGATGGATTCGGAGCGGCGTTGCAGTTTCAGCGCATGGCGAATGTGGGTCCGCGCCTTGCCGGTGACCACGAAATTGAGCCACGCCGGGTTCGGCCGCGCGCCGGGGGCGCTGACGATCTCGACCGTGGAGCCGCTTTGCAGCGGTTCGGACAGCGGTGCGAGACGACGGTTGATCCGGCAGGCGATGCAGCTGTTGCCAACGTCGGTGTGCACCGCATAGGCAAAGTCGACCGCCGTGGAGCCTTTGGGCAGCTCCATGATCCGGCCTTTGGGCGTGAACACGTAGACCTCGTCCGGGAACAGGTCGATCTTCACGCTCTCGATGAATTCCAGCGAGTTGCCGGCACGTTGCTGCATTTCCAGCACGCCCTTGACCCACTGACGGGCGCGGGCATGGGTGCCTTTTGGCTGTTCGTCACCGCTGGATTTGTACAGCCAGTGGGCGGCGATGCCGTTGTTGGCCATCTCTTCCATTTCGCGGGTGCGGATCTGGATCTCGATCGGTACACCGTGCATGCCGAACAGCGTGGTGTGCAGCGACTGATAGCCGTTGGCCTTGGGGATCGCGATGTAATCCTTGAAGCGCCCCGGCAACGGTTTGTACAAATTATGTACAGCACCCAGCACGCGGTAGCAGGTATCGACCTTGTCGACGATGATCCGGAACGCGTAGACGTCCATGATCTCGTTGAAGGCCCGACGCTTGCCGCGCATTTTCTTGTAGATGCCGTAGAGGTGTTTCTGGCGACCGCTGACTTCACCCTGGATGCCGTCGATGGCGAGGCAGTGGCCAAGGGACTCTTCGATCTTGTTGACGATTTCCTTGCGGTTGCCCCGGGCGCGTTTGACCGCCTGGTAGATCCGCGCGGAACGCATCGGGTGCATGGCCTTGAAACCGAGGTCTTCGAACTCGATGCGGATCGCGTGCATGCCCAGCCGGTTGGCGATGGGAGCATAGATCTCGAGGGTTTCCTTGGCGATGCGCCGGCGTTTTTCGCCGGACAGCACTTCCAGCGTGCGCATGTTGTGCAGGCGGTCGGCGAGCTTGACCAGGATCACGCGAATGTCGCGCGCCATGGCCATGGCCATTTTCTGGAAGTTTTCAGCCTGGGCTTCGGCCTTGGTCTCGAAGTTCATCTGGGTCAGTTTGCTGACCCCGTCGACCAGTTCGGCCACGGTTTCACCGAATTGCGCTTGCAGCGCTTCTTTGGCGATACCGGTGTCTTCGATCACGTCATGCAGCATCGCGGCCATCAGGCTCTGATGGTCCATGTGCATGTCGGCAAGAATATTTGCCACGGCAAGAGGATGCGTGACGTACGCCTCGCCACTGCGGCGGCGTTGGCCGTCGTGGGCTTGCTCGGCGTAGAAATACGCTCGGCGGACCAGGTTGACCTGGTCGTTGCCGAGGTAGGTCGATAAGCGATCGGCGAGGGCGTCTATGCTCGGCATGATAACTCCTGCCGTAGGCTGTGATCCCGCGCCGTGCTACGTCGACCAGGCATAGGCTTAGACGGCCTCGTTGGACTCGTCCTCGAACGCAGCGAAGACCGGGTCTTCGTGGACGATTTCCTGCTCGGCGATGAACTCGTAGCTCATCAGGCCTTCAGCGATTTCACGCAGCGCAACTACGGTCGGTTTGTCGTTTTCCCACTGTACCAGGGGCTCTTTGCCGCCGGTGGCCAGTTGACGGGCACGCTTGGTAGAGAGCATGACCAGCTCAAAGCGGTTTTCCACGTGTTCTAGGCAGTCTTCAACGGTTACGCGGGCCATGGTATTCCTCGGAGCGAATGCAATATGCGCGCTGCCCGGTTGGGCGAGCGGACTCAACAGTTTAAAAAATCACCAGCGATTAGGGAAGCGCTGATTTTTTGACCAGACTCTTCAACGCGCTGCAAGCACCAATGTAAAGCCCTTGCAGCGGTTTTGGGAAGTGCTGTTTCAGCCCAGCAATTCAGCCAGCAATTTGCCGAAACGCACTTGTTGGCGTTTCTGTTGCAGCTGATTGGCGCGGAAAATCGCTTTCAGATCGTCCAGCGCGTGGGCGAAATCGTCGTTGATGATCAAGTAGTCGTACTCGACGTAGTGGCTCATCTCGCTGACCGCTTCACGCATCCGGCCGTCGATGATCTCGTCGCTGTCCTGGCCGCGGTTGGTCAGGCGCTGGTGCAGGGCCTGCAGCGATGGCGGCAGGATGAAGATCGAACGGGCCTGCGGCATCAGCTTGCGCACTTGCTCGGCGCCTTGCCAGTCGATTTCCAGAATCAGGTCGTGGCCTTCGTCCAGGGTCTGCTGCAGGCGGCTTTGCGAGGTGCCGTAGAAGTTGCCGAAGACTTCGGCGCGTTCGAGGAAATCGCCGTGCTCGCCCATCTTCACGAATTCTTCGCGGGTCACGAAGTGATAGTTCACGCCGTCCACTTCGCCCGGGCGCATGGCGCGGGTGGTGTGGGAAATCGAGACGCGGATTTCCGGGTTGGCGTCGGTCAGGGCCTTGACCAGACTGCTCTTGCCCGCGCCCGAAGGGGCGGAAATGATGTACAGGGTGCCGGTGCTGTGGGTCATGTCGGGGTAGCCTTACTCAATATTCTGCACTTGTTCGCGCATCTGCTCGATCAACACCTTGAGGTTGACCGCCGCCTGGGTGCTGCGCGGGTCGAAGGCCTTGGAGCCCAGTGTGTTGGCTTCGCGGTTGAGTTCCTGCATCAGGAAGTCCAGGCGCCGACCGGCGGCACCGCCGGATTTCAGCACCCGGCGAACTTCGATGATGTGGGTGCTCAGGCGATCCAGTTCTTCGGCCACGTCGCTCTTTTGCGCGAGCATGACCATTTCCTGTTCCAGGCGCTGCGGGTCCATCTCGGCCTTCATGTCGGCGAAGCGGTCGAGGACTTTCTGGCGCTGGGTGGCGAGCATCTGCGGAACCAGTTCGCGCAGGGTCACCACGTCTTCCTCGATAGAGGTCAGGCGATCGTTGATCAGGCGTGCCAGCTCCGCGCCTTCGCGCTCGCGGCCGGCCTTGAGATCTTTCAGGCCTTGATTGAACAGGGCCAGCGCCTCGGCGTTCAACGCCTGCGGGTCGGTGGCGTCGGCGACCAGTACGCCGGGCCAGGCCAGCACTTCCAGCGGGTTCAGCGCGGCCGGGTTCTTGATCAGGCCGGCGACGGTTTCAGCGGCAGCGACCAGTTGCGCAGCGCGCTCGCGGTCCACTTGCAGCGGCTTGCCGGTGCTTTCTTCGGTGAAGCGCAGGGTGCATTCCAGTTTGCCGCGCGACAGGCCCTGGCGCAGGGCTTCGCGGACGGCGCCTTCGAGGTCGCGAAACGACTCCGGCAGGCGCAGATGGGGTTCCAGGTAGCGGCTGTTGACCGAGCGCAGTTCCCAGCTCAGGGTGCCCTGAACGCCGGCTTTCTCGACGCGGGCGAAGGCGGTCATGCTGTGCACCATGGCGGTGACCTCGCGATACAGATCGGCGCGGATTGAAGCTCCGCAGCTCGATATCAATGAATTTAAGCCGACTGGCAGCAAAGGCGCAGGATTGTAGCGCAGTGCGGCAGATGCGCCCAAACACACGGTGTGACAAAGGGCTGCAGGCCGTCGGCGAAGTGCGTTTCAGGGCCCTTGATCGACGGCCGGAATTTTTAAGCAGTGCCCAGGCGCGGTGCGCAGCTCTATAATGCTCCGCAGTTTTCCGTCCCCAGTACAGGTATCTCCTATGAAACGTCCAAGTGGTCGCGCTGCCGATCAGCTCCGCTCGATCCGCATTACCCGCAACTACACCAAGCACGCCGAAGGATCGGTACTGGTCGAATTCGGTGATACCAAAGTCATCTGCACCGTCAGCGTCGAAAACGGCGTACCGCGTTTCCTGAAAGGCCAGGGCCAGGGCTGGCTGACCGCCGAGTACGGCATGCTGCCGCGCGCCACCGGCGAGCGTAACCAGCGTGAAGCGAGCCGTGGCAAGCAGGGCGGCCGCACCCTGGAAATCCAGCGTCTGATCGGCCGTTCCCTGCGCGCCGCGCTGGACATGTCCAAGCTGGGCGACGTCACCCTGTACGTCGATTGCGACGTGATCCAGGCTGACGGCGGCACCCGTACCGCGTCGATCACCGGCGCGATGGTTGCACTGGTCGATGCCTTGAAAGTGATCAAGAAGCGTGGCGGCCTGAAAGGCGGCGACCCGCTCAAGCAAATGATCGGCGCTGTCTCCGTGGGCATGTACCAGGGCGAGCCGGTACTTGACCTGGACTATCTTGAAGATTCCGCCGCCGAGACCGACCTCAACGTGGTAATGACCAGCACCGGTGGTTTCATCGAAGTGCAGGGCACCGCCGAAGGCGCGCCGTTCCAGCCTGAAGAGCTGAACGCGATGCTGGAGCTGGCCAAGAAAGGCATGAACGAGATCTTCGAACTGCAAACGGCCGCACTGGCCGACTGAGACGGTTCGTACCCACAAGGAAGACGCGATGAGTGATGAGCAAGAGTTGCTGCCCAAGCCGAGCCAGGAGGTTCGCCAATGGGCGATGTTCTGTCACTTGTCCGGCTTGCTGGGGATCTGGTTTCCATTTGGCAGTTTGATCGGGCCGCTGATCCTCTGGCAGATGAAGCGTGAGAAGGACTCGTTTATTGATGCGCAGGGTAAGGAAGCGCTGAATTTTCAGATCACGATGACCATTGCTACGCTCATTGGCGTGGGGCTGACGGTAGTGCTTATTGGGTATCTGCTGATTATCCCGGTGGTCATTTGCTCGTTTGTGCTGCCGATTATTGCTGGGGTGAAGGCTAACAACGGATTCCCTTACCGCTATCCGTTCACCTGGCGATTGCTCAAATAACGATCAACTCGAGTCCCCTGCATAAAAGCAAAAATCAGCGCCCACAAAAAAGCCGACAGCGATGTCGGCTTTTTTGCATCCACGAATCGACGCTTAGATGGTCAGCGTCCAGTCGTAGTCGACGATCAGCGGCGCGTGCTGCGAGAACCGTGGCTGACGCGGCAGGCGTGCGCTGCGCACGAAGCGCCTCAGGCCCGGAGTCAGGATCTGGTAGTCGAAGCGCCAGCCCAGATTCAGCATCTCGGCCTGTTCGTTGTCCGGCCACCAACTGTACTGGTCGCCTTCGCGGCTGACTTCGCGCAGGGCGTCTACGTAGCCCATGTTGCCGACAATCTCGTCCATCCAGGCGCGTTCTGGCGCCAGGAAGCCCGGGGATTGCTGGCTGTCGCGCCAGTTCTTGATGTCGAGCTTCTGCTGCGCGACGTACAGCGAGCCACAATAAATGTACTCGCGACGTTTGCGCCGCTGTTTGTCCAGGTACTTGCCGAAGTCGTCCATGAGCTTGAACTTCTGGTTCAAGTCCTCATCGCCGTTCATCCCCGAAGGAAGCAGCAAGGTGGCAATACTGACTTTGTCGAAATCTGCTTGCAGGTAGCGCCCGTAGCGGTCGGCCGTCTCGAAACCGAGACCGCTGATGACAGCCTTCGGTTGCAACCGCGAGTACAAAGCCACGCCACCTTGGGCGGGAACTTCTGCGTCGCAGGCATAAAGGAAGTAGCCATCCAGTTGGAAGGCTGGGTCGTCCAGTTCAAAGGCGGAGGCACGGGTGTCCTGCAGGCAGATGACGTCGGCATTCTGTGCCTGCAGCCAACTGAGCAAACCTCGCTCGACTGCAGCCTGAATACCATTGACGTTCACACTGATGATCCGCATAAATGGCCCCAAAAATCGCGTGCGTGTATGATACACGGCGTCAAGCTAATTAGCTAAATCCGTGGTATTTGGGGTTTTTTTCATGCAAGCGTATCAGCGCGATTTCATTCGTTTTGCCATCGATCGCGGCGTTTTGCGCTTCGGTGAGTTCACCCTGAAGTCCGGGCGCACCAGTCCTTACTTCTTCAATGCCGGCCTGTTCAACTCGGGCTCCGCGCTGGCGCAGCTGGGTCGTTTCTACGCCGCAGCCATCGCCGAGAGCGGAATTCCGTTCGACGTGCTGTTTGGCCCGGCCTACAAAGGCATCCCGCTGGCGGCAACCACTGCTGTGGCGCTGGCCGAGCACCACAACCGTGACCTGCCTTGGTGCTTCAACCGCAAGGAAGCCAAGGCCCACGGCGAAGGCGGCAGCCTGGTCGGCGCTCCGCTGACCGGCGACGTGCTGATCATCGACGACGTGATCACCGCCGGCACCGCGATCCGTGAAGTGATGCAGATCATCGCTTCCCAGGACGGCGCCAAGGCTGCCGGCGTGCTGATCGCCCTGAACCGTCAGGAGCGCGGCAACGGTGAGCTGTCGGCCATTCAGGAAGTCGAACGTGATTTCGGCATCCCGGTCATCAGCATCGTGTCGCTGAATCAGGTGCTGGAATTCCTGGCTGACGACCCGCAGCTCAAGCAGCACCTGCCAGCCGTTGAAGCCTATCGCGCCCAGTTCGGCGTCTGATCGCTTCTTCCGGGCAAAAAAAGACCCCGCTCAGTCTGACTGAACGGGGTCTTTTTGTTTGCGCTACGGCTTACGGACGCTTGCGATTGCTGATCAGCGTGCCCACACCGGTGTCGGTGAAGATTTCCAGCAGGATCGCGTTCGGTACGCGGCCGTCGATGATCAGCGAGCTGCCGACACCGCCCTGAACCGCTTCCAGTGCACAGCGGATCTTCGGCAGCATGCCGCCGTAGATGGTGCCGTCGGCGATCAGGTCGTCGACCTGCTGGGTGCTCAGGCCGGTCAGCACGGTGCCCGACTTGTCCATCAGGCCGGCGATGTTGGTCAGCAGCATCAGCTTCTCGGCTTTCAGCGCTTCGGCGACTTTACCGGCCACCAAGTCAGCGTTGATGTTGTACGACTCGCCATTCTCACCCACACCGATCGGCGCGATCACCGGGATGAAGTTGCCTTTGACCAGCAGGTTAAGCAGTTCGGTGTTGATCCCGACGACTTCGCCCACCTGGCCGATGTCGATGATTTCCGGCTGAGTCATCTCCGGGGTCTGGCGGGTGACGGTAAGCTTCTTGGCGCGAATCAGCCCCGCATCTTTGCCGGTCAGGCCGATGGCGCTGCCGCCGTGACGGTTGATCAGGTTGACGATGCTTTTGTTGACCTGACCGCCGAGGACCATTTCCACCACGTCCATGGTCGCCGCGTCGGTCACGCGCATGCCGTCGACGAAGTGGCTTTCGATCGACAGGCGCTTGAGCAGATCACCGATCTGCGGGCCGCCGCCGTGAACCACGACCGGGTTGATCCCCACGGCTTTCATCAAGACGATGTCGCGGGCGAAGCCGGTTTTCAGCTCCTCGCTTTCCATCGCGTTGCCGCCGTATTTGATCACCAGGGTCTTGCCGACATAACGTCGGATGTAAGGCAGCGCTTCGGACAGGACCTGGGCGGTGTGGGCGGCGGCTTCGCGTTCGAGGGTCATTCAGGGCTCCGGGTGAATCAGAAATCAGAACGGTAGTTGGAGATCAGGTGCAACGCGTTTCAGTTGGGCATGGAACACAGCCTTGATGCGCTGCAATTCAGCCTCGTCATCGGCCTCGAAACGCAGCACCAGCACCGGTGTGGTGTTGGAGGCGCGCACCAGGCCCCAGCCTTTGGCGTAATCGACCCGCACGCCGTCAATGGTGGTCAGGTCGGCGCCTGGACCCCACTGCGCATCGTGCAGTGCATCAATGATGCTGAATTTGCTCTCTTCGGTCACATGGATATTGATTTCCGGCGTGGAAATATCGTTCGGGAAGGTCGCGAACAGCGTTTCCGCGTCGGATTTTTCCTTGCTGAGGATTTCCAGCAGCCGTGCGGCGCTGTAAATGCCGTCGTCGAAACCGAACCAGCGTTCCTTGAAGAAGATGTGCCCGCTCATTTCACCGGCCAACAACGCGCCGGTCTGTTTCATTTTCTTTTTGATCAACGAGTGACCGGTCTTCCACATTAACGACTGGCCGCCATATTCCTTGATCAGCGGGATCAGGCGACGGGTGCATTTGACGTCGAAGATGATTTCCGCGCCCGGGTTGCGGGCCAGCACGTCGCGGGCAAACAGCATCAGCAGGCGGTCCGGGAACACGATGGTGCCGGTGTTGGTCACCACGCCGACGCGGTCGCCGTCACCGTCGAAGGCCAGGCCGATGTCAGCCTTGGTTTCCTTGACCTTGGCGATCAGGTCGACAAGGTTTTCAGGCTTGCCCGGGTCCGGGTGGTGGTTCGGGAAGTTGCCGTCGACTTCGCAGAACAGCGGGATGACTTCGCAGTTCAGCGCTTCGATCAGTTGCGGGGCGATCACGCCGGCCGCGCCGTTGCCGCAATCGACCACGACTTTCAGGCGCCGGGCCAGTTTGATGTCCTGGACGATTTCGGTGGTGTAGCGGTCGAGGATCTCGACCTGGGTCACGCTGCCCTGGCCGCTGCTCAGGTTGCCGGTCTTGATACGCTCATGCAGAACCTGGATCTGTTCGTTGGCGAGGGTGTCGCCGGCGATCACGATCTTGAAGCCGTTGTAGTTCGACGGGTTGTGGCTGCCGGTAAGCATCACGCCGGATTTGCCCGCCAGCACGTTGGCGGCGTAATACAGCGCCGGGGTCGGCACCAGGCCGACGTCACTGACGTGGCAGCCGCTTTCGGCGATGCCGCGAATCAGCGCGGCAACCAGTTCAGGACCGGACAAGCGGCCGTCACGGCCAACGGACACGTTCGGTTCACCCTGGGCCAGGCTCTGGGAGCCGATGGCGCGGCCGATCCAGTAGGCGGTTTCGGCATTGAGGAATTCCGGCACGGTGCCGCGAATGTCATAGGCGCGGAAGATGCTGTCGGGAAGCTTCGGGGCGACTTGGGCGGGGGTGCTCATCTGCGGAAATGCTCCATCTCGAAAGTGGCGGGACACGCCGACGAATCATCTCGGCGGCTGGCTCAAACTGAAGGGTATGACGGCGGTTTTCACAGAGAGTTCGTGGTGTGAAAGGGCCATGACGCCTTGTCCGGCGTGGCTTTGGCCTGCCAATGCCTTGATTTTCGGTGCTAAACCTTGCAGATGACATTTTGAAATTCGTGGCGAGAAACACGCCCTCGCCACGACAGATTTCTAGCCGATCACTTGGTGCCAGAGTGGCCGAAACCGCCAGCGCCGCGCTCAGTTTCGACGAACTCTTCAACCATTTCGAAGTGCGCCTGCACCACCGGCACCAGCACCAGTTGCGCCAAACGCTCGCCGACCGGCATGGTGAATTCGGTCTGGCCACGGTTCCAGCAGGAGACCATCAGCGGGCCCTGGTAATCGGAGTCGATCAGACCGACCAGATTGCCCAGCACGATGCCGTGCTTATGGCCCATGCCCGAGCGCGGCAGGATCAGCGCGGCAAGGTTCGGGTCGCCGATGTACACCGACAGACCGGTAGGGATCAGCACGGTTTCACCCGGCTTGATCACGATTTCCTCTTGCAGCATGGCGCGCAGGTCGAGACCGGCGGAGCCTGGTGTGGCGTATTGCGGCAGCGGGAATTCGGTACCGATGCGTGGGTCGAGGATCTTGGCTTGCAAAGCGTGCATGTAAATTAAACCTGGTTCAGACGTTCGGCGATAAAAGTGACCAGTTGGCGAGCGATCTTGCTCTTGCTGGTCTGGGCGAAAACCGTGGCGTGCAGCCCACGGTCGATGACGCTGCAGGCGTTTTCTTCGCTGTTGAAGCCGATACTCGGGTTGGCGACGTCGTTGGCGACGATCAGATCGAGATTCTTGTCCTTCAGCTTGCGTGCAGCGTAGTCGAGCAGGTGTTCGGTCTCGGCGGCGAAGCCGACACTGAACGGACGGTCGGGACGGGTCGCGATGGTGGCCAGGATGTCCGGGTTGCGCACCATTTGCAGGACGAAGCCGTCACCGCTCGTAGGATCTTTCTTTAATTTTTGCGGGGCGACGACTTCCGGACGGTAGTCCGCGACCGCCGCCGAGGCGATGAAGATGTCGCAAGGGATCGCGGCTTCACAGGCGGCGAGCATGTCGCGGGCGCTGACCACGTCGATACGGGTGACGCGATCCGGTGTCGGCAAATGCACCGGGCCGCTGATCAGCGTGACGCGGGCGCCGGCTTCCACCGCCGCTTCCGCCAGGGCGAAGCCCATTTTGCCGGAGCTGTGGTTGGTGATGTAGCGCACCGGGTCGATGTTTTCCTGGGTCGGGCCAGCAGTGATCACCACGTGCTTGCCGGTCAGTGCCTGACGCTGGAAGCAGTCTGCCGCGAGCTGGGCCAGGTCGGTGGCTTCCATCATGCGGCCCATGCCGACGTCGCCGCAGGCCTGGCTGCCGGAGGCCGGGCCGAAGGTCTTCAGGCCGCGGCTTTCAAGGAGTTGCAGGTTGGCCTGGGTCGCCGGATCGCGCCACATGGCCTGGTTCATCGCCGGAGCGACAGCGACGATGGCGTCGGTGGCCAGCACCAGTGTGGTCAGCAGATCGTTGGCAATGCCTTGAGCCAGACGGGCCAGCAGGTCGGCGGTGGCCGGGGCGATCAGCACCAGATCGGCCCATTTGGCCAGTTCGATGTGGCCCATCGCCGCTTCGGCTGCCGGGTCGAGCAAATCCAGGTGAACCGGGTGGCCGGACAGCGCCTGCATGGTCAGCGGGGTGATGAATTCGCTGCCGCCACGGGTCATGACCACGCGCACTTCGGCGCCCTGGTCGATCAGGCGGCGAACAAGGTCAGCGCTCTTGTAGGCAGCGATACCGCCGCCGACGCCCAGAACGATGCGTTTCCGATACAGCCGCTGCATAGGTCTGCCTTTCATTTCGTTGGTGACATACGTGGCGAAACCCCCTCCCCAGGGTGAATTCGCCCGCAAAAAAGATGGGCTACGATATCACAGCGACCGCTACGGAACAGCGGCGCCCACAGACAAGGAATGTGTATGAGTATTCGCGATTGGCCGGCGGCGGAAAGGCCGCGGGAGAAGCTGCTTGAACAGGGCTCGGGAAGTCTTTCCGATGCCGAATTGCTGGCGATTTTTTTACGCACCGGCGTATCCGGGAAAAGCGCGGTGGATCTGGCGCGACACTTGTTGAATCAGTTCGGCAGCCTGCGTGCGTTGCTGGAGGCAGATCTCGGGGCGTTCAGCGAGCAATTGGGGCTGGGGCCGGCGAAATTTGCTCAATTGCAGGCGGTGCTGGAGATGGCCCGGCGGCATCTGGCCGAGCGCATGCGCCAGAAACCGACGCTGGAAAATCCACAGGTCGTACGCGACTACCTCAAAGCCATGCTGCGCCACGAGCCACACGAGGTGTTCGGTTGCCTGTTTCTGGACTCAAAACACCAAGTGCTGACCTTCGAACCGCTGTTTCGGGGCTCCATCGACAACACCGCCGTACATCCCAGGGAAGTGGTGAAGCGTGCGCTGGCGAACAATGCGGCAGCCGTGATCCTGTGCCACAACCACCCGTCGGGAAACACGGATCCCAGTCAGGCTGATCGATTATTGACCAAGCGATTGCAGAAAGCGCTTGAGCTGATCGATGTGCGAGTGCTCGATCACTTCATCGTCGGAGATGGCGAGCCGTTGTCGATGGCGGAGTGTGGCTGGATGTAGCTCGCAGCGACTGCAGTCGCTGCGAGCCGGGGCGGATTACTTGAAGGTGACCTTGGAGTAATCCTGCCGCCCGAACGGGGAGACCGAGTAACCCTGCACGTCTTTACGCGTCAGCGCATACGCGGTCGGATGCGCCAGCGGCAGCCACAACGCCTGCTGCTGAATCTGCGCCTGTGCCTGTTCGTAGAGCTTGGTGCGTACGCCTTGCTCGCTGGTGGTCTTGCCGGCGCTGATCAGTTTGTCCAGATCGGCGTTGCAGTAGCGGGCGAAGTTGGTGCCGGACTTCACTGCCGCGCAGGAAAACTGCGGCGTGAGGAAGTTGTCCGGGTCGCCGTTGTCGCCGGCCCAGCCCATGAACAGCAGGTCATGCTCGCCAGCCTTGGCGCGACGGATCAACTCGCCCCATTCGATCACGCGGATTTCCGCCTGAATGCCGATTTCCGCCAGGTCCGATTGCAGCAGTTGTGCACCCAGGCTCGGGTTCGGGTTGAGCAGGCTGCCGGACGGACGCGTCCAGATGGTGGTCTGGAAGCCGTCCTTCAATCCGGCCTTGGCCAGCAACGCCTTGGCTTTCTCCACATCGTGCGGGTAGCCCGGCAGGCTCTTGGCGTAGCTCCAGGTGTTCGGTGGATACGGGCCGTTGGCGGCTTCGGCGGTGTCTTCGAACACAGCCTTGAGGTAGTTGGCCTTGTCGAAGGCGAGGTTGATCGCCTGACGTACTTCCGGCTTGTCCAGCGGCGGATGCTGGCTGTTGATACCGACGAATGCGGTCATGAACGCGTCAGTTTTTTCGACTTTCAGCGTCGGTTCTTCCTTCGCGGCCTGTACGTCCAATGGTTTTGGCGACAGGGCAATCTGGCACTCGTTACGCCGCAGCTTTTGCAGGCGCACGTTGGCGTCCGGGGTAATGGCGAAGATCAACGGATCCACCGCAGGCTTGCCGCCGAAGTAGTCCGGGTTGGCCTTGTAGCGGATCGACGCGTCTTTCTGGAATCGGGTGAAGACGAACGGGCCGGTGCCGACCGGTTGGCTGTTGAGCTTGTCGGTCGCGCCGGCTTTCAGCAGTTTGTCGGCGTATTCGGCGGAATAGATCGAGGCAAAACCCATGCTCAGGGTCGCGAGGAACGTCGAGTCCGGGTGGTCGAGGGTGAAGCGCACGGTCAGCGGATCCAGTGCGTCGATCTTCTTGATCAGGCTCGGCAACTGCATCGACTGGGCGTGCGGGAAGCCGCTCTGGGCGACCTTGTGCCACGGGTTGGCCGGGTCGAGCATGCGGTCGAAGCTGAATTTGACGTCTTCGGCGGTCAGCTCGCGGGTCGGCTTGAAGTAGTCGGTGGTGTGAAACTTCACCTGCGGGTGCAGTTTGAACACATAGCTCAGGCCATCGGTGTTGACTTCCCAGCTATCGGCCAGGCTCGGGACCACCTTGCCGCTGGCGGTATCGAAGTCCACCAGGCGATTCATCAGCACGTCGGCCGAAGCGTTGGTGGTGGTCAGCGAGTTGTATTGCACCACGTCGAACCCTTCGGGGCTGGCCTCGGTGCACACGCTCAGGGCGGCGGCATGGGCCAGGGGGCTCAGCAATAGCGGGGCGAGCAGCAGGGGGAGGGCAGCGAGGCGCATGGTCGGCTTCCTTTACAGATCGAAGGCCCATCTGCAAGTGCAGTCTGGAAAAGGCCTACCCTAGTGGTCGCGATTGCAAATGACTATCCCCTTTTTGCATTTTCGGGGCTGCGCGGCTGAGGATTTATCGGAAGTGGCGGCAGGAAAAGTCTCGATTGCGGGTATGATCGGTTTTCTTCGACGAATGGTAAAAATTGCCGCCAGCCTTTGCCCAAGCCGCTTGCGGGCGGAAAAAGCGGCTTTTTAGCCATTCTTTGCACACGGAAAGTTGTTGCTCCGTGGTCTTTCTGGTATAAAGCAGCGCTCTTTTCTAGGGGCCCGGTTCCTTCGCTTGTAGGTGTAGCCGGTAAGACCTCTAAAGAATCGCGGCGCCTGGCGCCACAATGACTAGAGATTAAGCGGCCAACCCATGCCGGGTTGGGCATGTGGTTTTAGAGGGCTGAGGCATGTCTAGAGTATGTCAAGTTACCGGTAAGGGTCCGGTGACTGGGAACAACATTTCCCACGCAAACAACAAAACCCGTCGTCGTTTCCTGCCGAACCTGCAGCATCACCGCTTCTGGGTTGAAGAAGAGAAACGTTTCGTACGCCTGCGCGTTTCCGCCAAAGGCATGCGTATCATCGACAAGCGTGGCATCAGCGTTGTGCTGGCCGAGCTGCGTCGCGACGGCAAGGTTTAAGGGAGCTAATCATGCGTGAATTGATTCGTTTGATCTCGAGCGCCGGTACTGGTCACTTCTACACTACCGACAAGAACAAGCGTACTACCCCGGACAAAATCGAGATCAAGAAATATGATCCGGTTGTTCGCAAGCACGTGATCTACAAGGAAGGCAAAATCAAGTAATTGATTTTTCCCGACTTACGAAAAAGGCCCGTATCTCACGATACGGGCCTTTTTTGTTGCCTGATGAAAGGCCTCAGGCCTTCTGTTCGAAGATCACATAGACCTTGCGGCACGCCTCCAGCACTTCCCAGGTGCCACGGAAGCCGGCCGGAATCACGAAGCGGTCACCGACACGCAGGGTTTTGGCATTGCCTTCGCCGTCACGTAGCACCGAAACGCCTTGCAGGATTTCGCAGTATTCATGCTCGGTGTAATTCACTGTCCATTGCCCGACTGCACCTTCCCACACGCCGACGCCCATTTGCCCGCAAGGGCTGTCGTATTGATTGAACACCGCTTGTTCGGGATCGCCCTTGAGGACTTTTGCCGGGTCCGGGCGGTAGCGTTCGGCCTGGTCCATGGTCAGGCTGATGTCGACGACGTTCTGGATGTTCATTGTTGTTTTCTCCCGTGATGACGGCGCGGTGGCTTGAAGGGGCCAAAGTCTATGTTGATTAAATTGAACGCCGCAAGGCTGTATAACCGCCTTATGTCAAATATATTGAAACAACCCCGGCCGCTGGTTTAGGGTGGCGGGTGCCTTGGGCCGAAAACAGGCTGGCCGGGCAGAATTCCTGAGGACGCCGGCGAAGATCGCGCGGCGCTCGTATTCAACAAGAGGAGGACACTCGAATGACCACCCTGACTCGTGCCGACTGGGAACAACGCGCCCGCGACCTGAAGATCGAAGGCCGCGCCTACCTTAATGGCGAGTACACCGATGCCGTCTCCGGCGAGACCTTCGAGTGCATCAGCCCGGTCGATGGCCGTCTGCTGGGCAAGATTGCCAGCTGTGACGCCGCCGATGCCCAGCGCGCTGTGGAAAACGCTCGCGCCACTTTCAATTCCGGCGTCTGGTCGCGCCTGGCACCGACCAAACGCAAAGCCACCATGATCCGTTTCGCCGGCCTGCTCAAGCAGCACGCCGAAGAGCTGGCCCTGCTCGAAACCCTCGACATGGGCAAGCCGATCAGCGATTCGTTGTACATCGACGTTCCGGGCGCGGCGCAAGCGCTGAGCTGGAGCGGTGAAGCGATCGACAAGATCTACGACGAAGTCGCCGCGACTCCGCACGATCAGTTGGGACTGGTAACCCGCGAGCCAGTGGGCGTGGTTGGCGCCATCGTGCCGTGGAACTTCCCGCTGATGATGGCCTGCTGGAAACTTGGCCCGGCGCTGTCGACCGGTAACTCGGTGATCCTCAAGCCGTCGGAAAAATCCCCGCTGACCGCCATCCGCATCGCCGAACTGGCGGTTGAAGCCGGCATTCCGAAAGGCGTGCTGAACGTGTTGCCGGGTTATGGCCACACCGTCGGCAAAGCCTTGGCGCTGCACAATGACGTCGACACGCTGGTGTTCACCGGTTCGACCAAGATCGCCAAGCAGCTGATGATCTATTCCGGCGAATCGAACATGAAGCGCGTCTGGCTGGAAGCCGGCGGCAAGAGCCCGAACATCGTGTTTGCCGATGCGCCGGACCTGCAGGCTGCGGCCGAGTCCGCTGCCAGCGCCATCGCCTTCAACCAGGGCGAAGTCTGCACCGCCGGTTCGCGTCTGCTGGTCGAGCGTTCGATCAAGGACAAATTCCTGCCGATGGTGATCGAGGCGCTGAAAGCCTGGAAGCCAGGTAACCCGCTGGATCCGGCCACCAACGTCGGTGCGCTGGTCGACACCCAGCAGATGAACACCGTGCTGTCCTACATCGAGTCGGGCCACACCGACGGCGCCAAACTGGTGGCCGGCGGCAAGCGCATCCTTCAGGAAACCGGTGGCACTTACGTCGAGCCAACGATTTTCGACGGCGTGAGCAACGCGATGAAGATCGCTCAGGAAGAAATCTTCGGCCCGGTGCTGTCGGTCATCGCCTTCGACACGGCCGAGGAAGCGATCAACATCGCCAACGACACGCCTTACGGCCTGGCGGCAGCGGTCTGGACGCAGGACATTTCCAAGGCTCACCTGACCGCCAAGGCACTGCGTGCCGGCAGCGTGTGGGTCAATCAGTACGATGGCGGCGACATGACCGCACCGTTCGGCGGCTTCAAGCAGTCGGGCAACGGCCGTGACAAGTCGCTGCACGCGTTCGACAAATACACCGAGCTGAAGGCGACCTGGATCAAGCTGTAAACCGTTGAGGGGGCCTGCTCCGGCAGGCTCCCGAACGATACAAAGATCCCTGTGGGAGCGAGCTTGCTCGCGAAAGCGGTGTATCCGTCAGCACATCTGCTGAATGTGAAACCGTTATCGCGAGCAAGCTCGCTCCCACAGTGTTTTGTGGTGCATATAAAAATTATCCACAGGAGCGTGGACCATGCGTTGGGCGACGTATTTCGCCGTGTTGGCGTCTGTCTTGAGTGTTGGCCTGGCCCTGGGTGTCAGCATGCCGCTGGTGTCGTTGCGTCTGGAGGGCTGGGGTTATGGTTCGTTCGCCATCGGCGTGATGGCGGCGATGCCGGCCATCGGTGTGTTGCTGGGGGCTAAGGTTTCGAGTCATCTGGCGGCGCGCTTCGGTACGGCGAACCTGATGCGCCTGTGCCTGTGGGGCGGGGCATTGTCCATCGGCCTGCTGGCATTGTTGCCGAGTTATCCGATCTGGCTGGTACTGCGGCTGATGATCGGGGTAATCCTGACGATCGTGTTCATCCTCGGCGAGAGCTGGATCAATCAACTGGTGGTCGAGCAGTGGCGCGGGCGACTGGTGGCGCTGTATGGCAGCAGTTATGCATTGAGCCAACTGTCCGGCCCGTTACTGCTGGGTGCGCTCGGCACCGAGCATGATTACGGCTTCTGGGCGGGTGTCGGCCTTTTGATCGCTGCGCCGCTTTTGCTGCTGGGGCGCAGCGGTGCACCGAGCAGCGAGGCCAGCAGCGTGACGTTCGGCGATCTGTGGGGCTTCAGCCGCGAATTGCCGGCGATTGCCTGGGCGGTGTCGCTGTTCGCCGCATTCGAGGCGATGATTCTGACCCTGTTGCCGGTGTACTGCCTGCAACAGGGCTTCACGGCGGAAATCGCGCTGGCGATGGTCAGCACCGTGGTGGTCGGCGATGCGCTGCTGCAATTGCCGATCGGTGCGCTGGCCGACTACCTGTCGCGGCGGACCTTGTTCACCGGTTGCGCCGTGGTGCTGATGCTGTCGAGCCTGGCGATCCCGATGCTGATCGACACCTTGCTGATCTGGCCGCTGTGGGTGCTGTTCGGCGCCAGTGCCGGTGGTTTGTTCACCCTGTCGCTGATCCTGATCGGCGAGCGCTACCGCGACGACGCGCTGGTGCGGGCCAATGCGCATGTCGCGCAACTGTGGGGTGTCGGTTGCCTGATCGGGCCGTTGGCGGCGGGGGCGGGCAGTCAATGGATCAGTGGGCACGCGTTGCCGTGGTTCATGGCGGCCGGGGCGTTCGGTCTGGTGATTCTGCTGTCGCGGCAAGGGGCGTTCGGCAAGGTGCCGGAGCCGGCCTGATGATCCGGCTGGAGCGGGCTGCTACAGCATCCGCTCCAGCCCCACCGTGGTGCTGAACCACGCATTGAACCGCCGCCACCAGCTGCCGGGTTCCTTGGTCAACGTGTGCATCTGGCCGTTGTCCTCGGTGACCCAGACGACTTTCCCGTCCTGAAGTTTTGCCTCGTAACTCAGCGCCGGCGCCATGCCCTGCAAGGCCAGTTCCCGAACGCGGGCAGCCAGTTCGGGACTGTCCACCAGTACCCCGACTTCGGTGTTCCACAGTACCGAGCGCGGGTCGAAATTGAACGAGCCGATGAACGCTTTTTTCCCGTCGAAGATCATCGCCTTGCTGTGAAGGCTGGAATCCGAGCCGCGAAACGACTTGCTGTAAAACAGGTGCGGGCCGCTGCCGAACTTATCCCCAGGCTGGCGCCGCAGCTCGTACAGCTTCACGCCATGTTCCAGCAGTGCCTTGCGATAGGGTGCGTAACCGCCGTGCACCGCCGGCACGTCGGTGGCTTCCAGCGAGTTGGTCAGCAGGCTCACCGACACACCCGCATCGGCGCGGCCGGTCAGGTAGACCAGCCCCGGCTGTCCCGGTACGAAGTAGGCGGAAATCATCATCAGTTCTTTGCTGGCGCCCCGCAGCTCCGGTGCCAGTTGCGTGGTCAGCAGCAGTTGTGGATCAGGCTTGCCGTCCGCCAGCACCTTGCTCGGTGCATCCCACAACGCCTGGTTCCAGGCCCAGATCAGCTCCCGGCGCCAGATGTCCATGCGCGGGTGGGTGGTGAAGGTCATCAACTGTTGGTACAGCGCGTGGTTCTGCTTGCGGGTTTCTTCGAGGGATTCTTCCAGGCGCGTGCGGGTGTTCTGCAGGTCTTTGGCCGAGGGTTTGCTGGAGAGAAACTCGTCGGTCGGTTTGCTCAGGGCGCTGTTCCAGTACTGGTCGAAACTGTGCCCGAGCTGCTCGGCGACCGGCCCGACGCTGAGCATATCGATGTCGGTGAAGTTCAGGTTCGGCTCGGCATCGAAGTACTCGTCACCCAGATTGCGCCCGCCGACGATGGCGGCGCTGTTGTCCGCCAGCCATAGCTTGTTGTGCATCCGCCGATGCTGCAGTGACAGGTTGAACAGCCGCCCGGCCGCACGGGTCACGCCGGTGCTGCGCCCCAGGTTCAGGGGGTTGAACAGACGGATCTGGATGTTCGGATGCGCCGCCAGCGTGGCGATGATCAGGTCGAGGCCGTCGCTGGTGGTGTCGTCCAGCAGGATGCGCACTCGCACACCACGGTCGGCAGCCTTGAGCACTTCTTCCACCAGCATTCGCGTACTGATGCCGTCGTGGACGATGTAGTACTGCAGGTCGAGGCTGCTCTGGGCGTTGCGGATCAATTCGGCGCGGGCGGTGAAGGCTTCGGTGCTGTTGGACAGCAGACGAAAGCCGGACTGACCTTTGTACGGCGCCGCCTGGGCCTGGATCGAGCGGCCGAAACTCGATGCAGAAGCCGGCAATGCCTGACTCGGCTCGCGCGGTACGTCGAGGGTCGCGCAACCGCCAAGGAACGAGGCGAGTAACAGCAGAGCGAATAGGGGCTGTCTGAAGCTCACGTAGGATCGTTCCGATTGGCGGCAAGGGTCGGCATATGGACGCGGGTCTCTCGAAAAAGGTCAGTCGGCTTCCGCCAGCAATTTGATCGCTGCCGCGCCAACCTTGCGGACTGCTTCTTCGACCAGCGCTGTCGGTTTGGCAGCGTAGTTCATGCGCAGGCAATTGCGGTACTTGCCCGAGGCGGAAAAGATGCTGCCGACGGCAATCTGTACGCCCTGGTCGTGAAGTGCTCGATTCAGTTTCAGCGTGTCGAATCCTTCCGGCAGTTCGACCCAGAGCATGAAGCTGCCCTGCGGTCTGCTGGCGCGGGTGCCGGCCGGGAAATAGCGGGTCACCCAATCGATCATCACGTCGCGATTGCGCTGGTATTGCGTGCGCATCCGCCGCAAATGCGGTTCGAAGTGCCCGGCCTTGATAAATTCGGCGATGGCGATCTGCGGTTGTGTCGCGGTGGAGCCGGTGCTGATGTATTTCATGTGCAGTACGCGTTCGAGATAGCGACCGGGCGCGACCCAGCCGATACGCAGCCCCGGCGCGAGGGTCTTGGAAAACGAACTGCACAGCAATACGCGACCGTCTTCGTCGAAGGATTTGATCGTGCGTGGGCGCGGGTAGGTGTAGGCCAGTTCGCCGTAGACATCGTCCTCGATGACTGCCACATCGAAGCGCTGGGCCAGGTTCAACAGGGCACGTTTGCGCGACTCCGGCATGATGTAGCCGAGCGGGTTGTTGCAGTTGGGGGTGAGCTGGATGACCTTGATCGGCCATTGTTCCAGCGCCAGTTCCAGGGCTTCGAGGCTGATGCCGGTGAGCGGATCGGTGGGGATTTCCAGGGCTTTCATGCCCAGCCCCTTGAGGGTCTGCATGGCGCCGTGAAAGCTCGGCGAATCCACGGCGACGATGTCGCCGGGCTCGCAGATCGCGTGGATGCTGGTGGACAGCGCTTCGTGGCAACCGGTGGTGACCACCAGATCACTGGCGCTCAACTGGCAGCCGGAGTCGAGCATCAGCCGGGCGATCTGTTCGCGCAGTTCGAGGGTGCCGTGGATGTTGTCGTAATACAGACCGGGCATGTCCTGGCGGCGGCTGATACGGGCCAGCCCGCGCAGCAGCGGCTTCATCGTCGGTGACGAGATGTCCGGCATGCCGCGACCGAGTTGCACCACGTCCTTGCGCGGCACGGCGCGAATCAGCTCAAGCACCTGATCCCACTGGGAAATCTCTACCGGCCGTTGGGCCGGACGCCCGACCGCCGGGAGTTCCGGCAGCTCACGACCGGCCGGCACGAAGTACCCGGATTTGGGTTTGGGCGTGGCCAGGCCGCTGTCTTCCAGCATCCGATAGGCCTGCTGCACCGTGCTCAGGCTGACCCCATGTTCTACGCTCAAGGCGCGCACCGACGGCAGGCGATCACCAGGACGGTAGAAGCCTTGTTCGATGCGGGTGCCGAGCAACTCGGCAAGGTTCACATACAGGGTCATGGCACTGCCTCGATGCAGGTGATTCGAAAAACCAGTACAGATGCGGCGTAAATCGACAATTCAGTCTCGGGAACAGCAAATCTGTATGGAGTTAATACAGATGTGTTGAATCTGTAATGCTTTTGTCGACCCGCGCATCATGGAATCTCTGGCTACCCAAGTAAACAGGAGCAATGAAAATGAACGGCTTGAGCGATGTGCGGCTGACGTTACACAGTCAGGAACTGGAGGCAGGGCAACAGGACAACGCGCGCAACGAGATCATGCGCAACGCACCGTCCGGGCTGAGTCGCTGGGGTCTGTTCTGGCATCGTCTGCACACGCGCAAGGCGTTGCTGGGCCTGACGCCGGAGCAGCTCAAGGATGTCGGGCTGACACGGGAACAGGCGCTGGAGGAGGGGTTGAAGCCGTTCTGGCGGATCTAGAAGGATCGTTCCCACGCAGAGCGTGGGAACGAGCTCAGACCAGCTCTTTGAGCCGATGCCACAACATCCCCAACGCCAGCAACGGCGAACGCAGATGCTTGCCGCCGGGGAAGGTGATATGTGGCACTTTGGCGAACAGGTCGAAGCCACCGCTGTGCTGGCCGCTGATGGCCTCGGCCAGCAACTTGCCCGCCAGGTGCGTGGCGTTCACACCATGGCCGGAATAGGCCTGGGCGAAATACACGTTCGGCTGGTCGGCGAGCCGGCCAATCTGCGGCAGACGGTTGGCACCGATGCCGATCATCCCGCCCCACTGATAATCGATCTTCACTGACGCGAGCTGCGGGAACACTTCCAGCATCTTCGGCTGCATATACGCGGCGATGTCCTTCGGATCGCGCCCCGAGTAATGGCAAGCGCCGCCGAACAACAGGCGACGATCCGCCGAGAGCCGGTAGTAATCCAGTGCCACGCGCTGGTCGCAGACCGCCATGTTCTGCGGCAACAGGGCGTGGGCCTGTTCTTCGCTCAGTGGTTCGGTGGCGATGATGTAGCTACCGGCGGGCAGCACCTTGCCGCTGAGTTGCGGATTCAGATTGTTGAGATAGGCGTTGCAGCCGAGCACCAGAGTCTTCGCCCGCACCGAGCCTTGCGCCGTGTGCACCCGGACTTCGGGGCCGTAATCAATGTGGGTGACCGCCGATTGTTCGAACAGTTTGACGCCCAGTTGCTGCGCCGCTGCGGCTTCGCCGAGTGCCAGGTTCAGTGGGTGCAGGTGGCCGGAACCCATGTCGATGAGGCCGCCGACATAGCGTTTGGAACCGACCACGGTGTGCATCTCGTTCGCTTGCAGCAAACGGGTTTCGTAGCGGTAACCAAGGCCTCGCAGTTCTTCGGCGTCTTCGGCGAATCCTTCCAGGTCGGAAGGTTTGTTGGCGAGGTCGCAATAACCCCAGGTCAGGTCGCAGCGGATCTGAAATTTTTCAACGCGCTGTCGGACGATTTCCACCGCTTCCAGGCCCATGAGCTTCATCTGACGCACGCCGTCGGTGCCGATCACGTTGGCGAACTGGTCGAGCCCGTGGCCTACGCCGCGAATCAGTTGCCCGCCGTTGCGACCGCTGGCGCCCCAGCCGATCCGGTGCGCTTCCAGCAGCACCACGCTCAAGCCGCGCTCAGCCAGTTCCAGCGCGGTGTTCAGCCCGGAGAAACCGCCACCGACCACGCACACGTCGGCAATCAGTTCGCCTTGCAGTACCGGGTGGTCGGGCTGCGGCAGGCTGCTGGCGGCATAATAAGAGGCAACGTGGGGTTGGCTCGCGGAGGCGTGGGCGCGGGCATTCATGGGCGTCATCCTGAGCGGGTGTCGAGAAAATTTGACGGAGCATAAGCCGCAGGCCCGAGGCCGGGCAACATTGGTCGGTTCATGGTGTCTGGATCACGGCTTTTGCGGCACAATTGCCGCCTATTTCGCTCCGGTTACCGCTGCAATGAGCTGCAACAGTCAGAAAATCCGCACCCTGCGTCAGCAGATTCCCACGTTCGAGTGCGTGCCGGGCTGTCATGACTGCTGTGGGCCGGTGACCACCTCGCCCGAGGAAATGGCCCGCCTGCCGCGCAAGACGCGCGCCGAGCAGGACGCGGCCATGGAAGAACTCAACTGTGTGCACCTGGGGCCGAACGGCTGCACGGTGTATGACGAGCGGCCGCTGATCTGCCGGTTGTTCGGCACCACCCAGACCCTGCCGTGCCCCAACGGCCGGCGGCCGGTGGAGCTGATTCACCCACGGGTCGAGAAGCAGGTGTTCGAGTACATGGCCGAAAACCGGCAGGTGCTGGTCTGAGCGATCAGTCCGGAATCGGCAGGCTCAGGCTCTCTTTCACTTCTTCCATCACGATGTAGCTCTTGGATTCACGCACGTGCGGCAGCTTGAGCAGGATGTCGCCCAGCAGCTTGCGGTACGAGGCCATCTCGGAAATCCGCGCCTTCACCAGATAGTCGAAATCCCCTGACACCAGGTGGCATTCGAGCACGTGGGGCAATTTCAGCACCGCGCGTCGGAACTCTTCGAAAGTATCGCCGGATTTGTAGTCGAGGCTGATCTCGACGAACACCAGGAGACTACCCTTCAAGTGCTGCGGATTCAGGCGGGCGTTGTAGCCCATGATGATCCCCTCGCGCTCAAGGCGCCGCACCCGCTCCGTGCAAGGCGTGGTGGAGAGCCCGACCTTTTCGCCCAGTTCGGTGAATGAAATCCGCCCGTCCGCCTGCAGGATCCGCAAAATGTTGCGGTCGATCTTGTCCAGCTCACGTTTGGTCTGAGTGTTGGTACGCATAGGGGATGCGCCTCCGTGAAAAGGGTTTTTGCCGAGAATTGTCGCCAAATATAGGCGCTTATACAGTGAAAAGCACTGGCGAATCTTTTTTACACTGCGCGCATCATTGCTCTAACAACAGACGTACGCGGCACGCCGCGATGAGGGATACAAAAATGCGCGTTATGGTCTTGGGTAGCGGCGTCATCGGTACCGCCAGTGCTTACTATCTGGCCCGTGCCGGGTTTGAAGTGGTGGTGGTCGACCGGCAGCCAGCCGCGGCCATGGAGACCAGTTTCGCCAACGCAGGCCAGGTCTCGCCGGGCTATGCCTCGCCGTGGGCCGCGCCGGGCGTGCCGCTCAAGGCCATCAAGTGGCTGCTGCAACGCCACGCGCCGCTGGCGATCAAGGCCACCTCCGACATCGACCAATACCTGTGGATGGCGCAGATGCTGCGCAACTGCACCGCCAACCGTTACGCGGTGAACAAGGAACGCATGGTGCGTCTGTCCGAGTACAGCCGCGACTGCCTCGACGAATTGCGCGCCGAAACCGGCATTGCCTACGAAGGCCGCAGCCTGGGTACCACCCAGCTGTTCCGCACTCAGGCGCAACTTGATGGCGCCGCCAAGGACATCGCCGTTCTGAAAGAGTCCGGCGTACCGTTCGAAGTCCTCGACCGCGCCGGCATTGCCCGCGTCGAGCCGGCCCTGGCCAGCGTCACCGACATCCTCGCCGGTGCCCTGCGCCTGCCGAATGACCAGACCGGCGACTGCCAGATCTTCACCACCCGCCTCGCCGAAATGGCCGTGAACCTGGGTGTGGAATTCCGTTTTGGCCAGGACATCCAGCGCCTCGATTTCGCCGGTGACCGTATCAACGGCGTGTGGATCGACGGCAAGCTGGAAACCGCCGATCGCTACGTGCTGGCTCTCGGCAGCTACTCGCCGCAACTGCTCAAGCCGCTGGGCATCAAGGCCCCGGTCTATCCGTTGAAGGGCTACTCGCTGACCGTGCCGATCACCAACCCGGCCATGGCCCCGACCTCGACCATTCTCGACGAGACCTACAAGGTCGCGATTACCCGTTTCGACAACCGCATCCGCGTCGGCGGCATGGCGGAGATCGCCGGTTTTGACCTGTCGCTGAACCCGCGTCGGCGTGAAACCCTGGAGATGATCGTCAACGACCTTTATCCTCAGGGCGGCAACCTGGCCGAAGCGAGTTTCTGGACCGGCCTGCGTCCAACCACGCCGGATGGCACCCCGATCGTCGGCGCCACCCCGTTCAAGAATCTGTTCCTGAACACCGGTCACGGCACCCTCGGCTGGACCATGGCGTGCGGCTCCGGTCGCTTGCTGGCTGACCTGATGGCGAAGAAAAAGCCGCAGATCAGTGCCGAAGGCCTCGATATTTCCCGTTATGGCAACAAGACCCAGGAGTCCGCAAAGCATGGCAATCCAGCGCCAGCTCACCAATGAGCGCATGAGTCAGATCGTCAGCCACAACGGTACGGTGTATCTGTCCGGGCAGGTCGGCGATGACTTCAACGCCGGGGTGGAACAGCAGACCCGCGACGTGCTCGCCAACATCGAGCGTTTGCTGGATCTGGCCGGGACTGACAAGCAGCATCTGCTGTCGGCGACGATCTACCTGAACGACATCGAGGCGCATTTCGCCGGGATGAATTCGGTGTGGGACCAGTGGCTGCCCAAAGGCGCCGCGCCAGCCCGTGCCACCGTCGAAGCGAAGATGGCCAAGCCGAGCATCCTGGTCGAGATCTCCATCGTCGCCGCGTTGCCGTAACCTGTTTTAAAGATCCCTCTCCCGGTGCTGTTGGCGGTTCACGCCGTCAGCCAGCGCCGGTTTTTATTCCCATGACCGCCAAGAAGTCTGCTGCCATGCGTCCTGCCCGTGCCCTGATCGACCTTCAAGCCCTGCGTCACAACTACCGTATCGCCCGTGAAGTCACCGGTGCCAAGGCACTCGCGGTGATCAAGGCCGATGCCTACGGCCACGGCGCAGTGCGTTGCGCCCAGGCGCTGGAGGCTGAAGCGGACGGCTTCGCGGTGGCGTGTATCGAAGAAGCCCTGGAACTGCGTGCCGCCGGGATTCGTGCGCCGGTGCTGTTGCTTGAAGGCTTTTTCGAGGCCGATGAGCTGGCGCTGATTGTCGAGCATGATTTCTGGTGCGTGGTGCATTCGCTGTGGCAGCTCGAAGCGATCGAGCAGGCGGCGTTGAGCAAACCGATCACCGTGTGGCTGAAACTGGATTCGGGCATGCACCGCGTTGGCCTGCATCCGAAGGATTACCCATCGGCTTACCAGCGTTTGCTGGCCAGCGGCAAAGTGGCGAAAGTCGTGCTGATGAGCCACTTCGCCCGTGCCGATGAATTGCATGAGCAGAGCAGCGCCGATCAGGTTGCGGTGTTCGAAGCCGCACGTCAGGGGCTGGCAGCCGAAGTCAGCCTGCGCAACTCGCCGGCGGTGCTGGGCTGGCCACAGATTCACAGCGACTGGGTGCGTCCTGGCATCATGCTTTACGGCGCCACCCCGTTCGAAGAAGCCAACGCCGTGGCCGATCGCCTGCAACCGGTGATGACGCTGGAATCGAAAGTCATCAATGTGCGCGAGCTGCCAGCCGGCGAACCGGTGGGCTACGGCGCGAAATTCGTCACCGACAAACCGATGCGCATCGGTGTGGTTGCCATGGGTTACGCCGACGGTTACCCGCGTCAGGCGCCGACCGGCACGCCGGTACTGGTGGCCGGCCAACGCAGCCGCATTCTTGGCCGGGTGTCGATGGACATGCTCTGCATCGACCTGACCGACGTGCCGGAAGCCGGCCTCGGTTCGACCGTCGAGCTGTGGGGCAAGAACATCCTCGCCAGCGAAGTGGCGAAGTGGGCGGACACCATTCCGTACCAGATCTTCTGCAACCTGCGTCGGGTCCCAAGGCTCTATTCCGAGGGTTGAAGCCCAGGCTGGGCCCAAGTGTTGTAAATACTGAACGCTGTCGCCATGATAACGCTCAATATTTCTACAACACTCAGGAGGCCCAAGCCTTGGACGTCGGTGAACGACTGCAATCGATCCGCAAGCTCAAAGGGCTTTCCCAGCGTGAACTCGCCAAGCGCGCGGGCGTCACCAACAGCACCATTTCGATGATCGAAAAGAACAGTGTCAGCCCTTCGATCAGTTCGCTGAGGAAGGTGCTGGGCGGGATTCCCATGTCAATGGTCGAATTCTTTTCCGAAGAGATCCTGCAGGAAAAACCGACCCAGATCGTCTACAAGGCCAACGAGCTGATCGACATTTCCGACGGCGCCGTGACCATGAAACTGGTCGGCCGCGCGCACCCGAGCCGGGCCATCGCGTTCCTCAATGAAATCTATCCGCCGGGCGCCGACACTGGCGAAGAAATGCTCACCCACGAAGGCGAGGAAACCGGGATTCTGGTGGAAGGAAGACTGGAGCTGGTGGTGGGCCTTGAAACTTTTATCCTCGAAGCCGGCGACAGCTACTACTTTGAAAGTACCAAGCCGCATCGTTTCCGTAATCCGTTCGACTCGCCTGCGCGACTAATCAGCGCAGCCACGCCGGCGAATTTTTAAACCGAGAGACGCCAGGCCAGTGCGGCAAAGGTGTCCGGACTGTTTGACCGATGCGCAACAAGACCCCTTTAACTTTGGGGTTGTTTCAGTGTGGCGGGCTAACCGCTATACTTGCGCCCGCCTGCGAACCGTGGCCGCAGGCGTGAATAGCCACCATTGAGGGTGAACGCGTGAATCTAATTATGAAAATGCTGGCTGCACCAGCAACCGTACTGGCCCTCTGGGCTGTCAGCGCTCAAGCTGCGACGAATGACGACATTGCCAAACGCCTCGAGCCCGTCGGCCAGGTCTGTGTTCAAGGGCAAGAGTGCAAGGGGATGGAAGTCGCTGCTTCGGCAGGCGGCGGTGGCGGCGCCAAGACGCCGGACGAAGTGATTGCCAAACATTGCAACGCTTGCCACGGAACCGGCCTGTTGGGCGCACCGAAAATCGGTGACGCAGCAGCCTGGAAAGACCGTGCCGATCACCAGGGCGGCCTCGACGGCCTGCTGGCCAAAGCCATCACCGGCCTGAACTCGATGCCTCCGAAAGGCACCTGCGCCGATTGCTCGGATGACGAGCTGAAGGGCGCCATCCAGAAGATGTCCGGCCTGAAATAAGGTGCACTTCTGACGAAAAAAACCGTCTTCGGACGGTTTTTTTGTGCCTGCGATTCAGGCCCGAGGCTGTTCATTGCAGCAAACAACCGGCAATCTCGGTCGTACCTCTATTCACGGAACGGGCGGGAGGCTTCAGATGGTGCAGTTGTGTTCGATCGAACAGGCAGTGGACGACGTACTGGCTCGGTTGCCGGCGCACATCCACATGGGTCTGCCGCTGGGGCTGGGCAAACCCAATCTCTTCGTCAACGCGCTGTACCGGCGCATCGCCGGTTTGCCGGAGCGGCAACTGACGATCTACACCGCGCTGTGCCTCGGCCGACCTTCGTTGGGCGACGGTTTGCAGAAGCGCTTCATCGAACCCTTCGTCGAGCGGGTGTTCGGTGATTACCCGGAGCTGGATTTCCTTGCTGACCTGCACCGCGACAGCCTGCCGGCCAACATCCGCATCGAGCAATTCTTCATGCAGCCCGGCAGCCTGCTCAACAGCGCGCCGGCCCAGCAGGACTACGTCAGCAGCAACTACAGCCATGCAGCCCGCGACATCTACGCCGCCGGGCTGAACCTGGTGGCGCAGTTGCTCGCCAGCAGCAGCGAACATCCTGATCGCTTGAGCCTGAGCTGCAATCCGGACATCACCCTCGACCTGTTCCCGATGATCGCCAAACGCCGGGCGGCGGGGGAGACCGTTCTGCTGGTCGGCCAGGTGCACACCGAGTTGCCGTACATGCCGGGCGACGCCGAAGTCGAAATTGACACCTTCGACCTGCTGATTGATGAGAAGGACAACAGCACGCTGTTTTCCACGCCGAACATGCCCGTCGGGTTTCAGGACCACTTCATCGGCCTGCACGCCAGTACGTTGGTGCGCGACGGCGGCACCTTGCAGATCGGCATTGGCTCGATGGGTGACGCGCTGACCGCTGCGTTGCTGGCGCGTCAGGCCGACAATGTAGGCTACCGGGAGTTGCTGGCCGATGTGAATCTCAGCCAGTGGGCGCAATTGATCGAGCGCGAGGGCGGCATCGAACCGTTCGCCAAGGGCCTTTACGGTTGCAGCGAAATGTTCGTCAACGGCCTGCTGGTGCTGGCGGACGCCGGGATCATCCGGCGCAAGGTCTACCCGGACGTGCAGACCCAGCAACAGGCCAACGCCGGCAACCTCGACGAGGCGGCGCAAACCGACGGCATTTCAGTGCACGGCGGTTTTTTCCTCGGGCCGCGCAGCTTCTATGAGCGACTGCGTGAGCTGCCCCACAGCAAACGCCTTGAATTCAACATGACCCGCATCAGCTACATCAACGAGCTGTACGGTCAGGAAGAACTCAAACGCCTGCAGCGCCTTGATGCACGATTCATCAACACCGCATTCACCATGACCCTGCTCGGAGCCGGGGTGTCCGATCAGCTACAGGATGGCCGGGTGCTCAGCGGCGTCGGCGGGCAGTACAACTTCGTTGCCCAGGGCCATGCGCTGCACGATGCGCGTTCGATTCTGCTGCTGCGCAGCTGGCGCGAGTCCGGCGGTGACGTCAGTTCGAACATTGTCTGGGAGTATGGCCACTGCACGATTCCACGGCACCTGCGGGATATCGTGGTGACCGAGTACGGCATCGCCGATCTGCGCGGTAAGTCCGATGCGGTGGTGATCGAAGCGCTGCTCAATATCAGCGATTCGCGCTTCCAGCAGGGTCTGATCGAGCAGGCACAGAAGGTCGGCAAACTGCCGAAGGATTTCCGCCTCGATCCACGCTTTACCGACAACACCCCGCAACGCTTGCAGGCGATTGCCGCACGGCATCCGAATCTGTTTCCGGAATATCCGCTGGGCTGCGATTTCAATGAGGTCGAGAAGGATTTGCTGCGGGCGCTGAACTGGCTGAAGAGCAAGTTCAAACTGACCGAGATTCTGGAGCTGGGCAAGGCAGCGCTGGATGCGCCGGAGGCTTCGCTGTATCCGGAGCATCTGGCGCGCATGCAGCTCACCCACCCGGAAGGTCTGAAAGAAGACCTGTTTCAGCGGTTGTTGCTCACTGGCCTGAAGGCCACCGCGCAATAACTGTCCACCCCCAAAACAACGGTGGGAGCCAGCAAACTGGCTCCCACAGAAGTCCTGCGGTGTTGCGGGTTACTCGATGAAAGTAACCACGCCATCTTTCAGCGATTTCACGCGAGCCAGCGACTCGACGCGGTAACCCTGCGAATCCAGCTCCGCACGGCCGCCCTGGAACGACTTCTCGATCACGATGCCCAGGCCCGCGACGGTGGCGCCGGCTTGCTTGATGATCGAGATCAGCGCCTGGGACGCCTTACCGTTGGCCAGGAAGTCGTCGATGATCAGCACGCGGTCGCTGCTGGTCAGGTGACGCGGGGAGATGGCCACGGTGCTTTCGGTCTTCTTGGTGAACGAGTAAACGGTCGCCGACAGCAGGTTTTCAGTCAGGGTCAGGGACTGTTGCTTGCGGGCGAAGATCACCGGCACGCCGAGGTTCAGACCGGTCATGATCGCCGGGGCGATGCCCGACGCTTCGATGGTGACGATTTTGGTGATGCCGGAATCCTTGAACAGCGAGGCGAATTCGTCGCCGATCAGCTTCATCAGGGCCGGGTCGATCTGGTGGTTCAGGAAGGCGTCGACCTTCAGGACCTGGTCGGAAAGCACGATGCCTTGTTCGCGGATTTTCTGGTGCAATGCTTCCATGAAGCTGTCCTCATTTGGCGCTTTGTGCGCCGAAGGTCTAGTAAAAAGTGGTCAATTCTAGCGCTTTAACATCGCGCGTATATCAGCCAATGCGCTATTGCCCCGCACGGCTTTGACTTCGGTCGGTGTGTCGTCGTTGCCTTCCCAGGCCAGGTCGTCCGGCGGCAGCTCATCGAGGAAGCGGCTTGGCGCGCAGTCGATGATCTCGCCGTACTGTTTACGCTTGGCGGCGAAGGTGAACGCGAGGGTCTGGCGTGCGCGGGTGATGCCCACGTAGGCCAGGCGGCGTTCTTCTTCGATGGTGTCGGCTTCGATGCTGGAGCGGTGCGGGAGGATTTCCTCTTCCATGCCCATGATGAACACGTAAGGGAATTCCAGTCCCTTGGACGCATGCAGGGTCATCATCTGCACGCCTTCGGCGCCGTCTTCCTCTTCCTGCTGACGTTCCAGCATGTCACGCAGGACGAGTTTGCCGATGGCGTCCTCGACGGTCATTTCGCCGTCTTCGTCTTTTTCCAGGGTGTTCTTCAAGGCTTCGATCAGGAACCAGACGTTGCTCATCCGGTAGTCCGCGGCCTTGTCGCTGGAACTGTTGGTGCGCAGCCAGTTCTCGTAGTCGATGTCCATGACCATGCTGCGCAGGGCGGAGATCGGGTCTTCGCCGGCGCACTGCTCGCGCACCTTGTCCATGAAGCGCTTGAAGCGCGACAGACGATCGGTGAAGCGGCTGTCCAGATGCTCGCCGAGGCCGAGTTCGTCGGTGGCGGCGTACATCGAAATCTTGCGTTCGGTGGCGTAGTTGCCGAGTTTTTCCAGGGTCGTCGAGCCGATCTCGCGGCGCGGCACGTTGATCACGCGCAGGAAGGCGTTGTCGTCGTCCGGGTTCACGATCAGGCGGAAGTAGGCCATCAGGTCTTTCACTTCCTGGCGGCCGAAGAAGCTGTTGCCGCCGCTCAGACGGTACGGCACCTGATGGTGCTGCAGTTTCAGCTCGATCAGCTTGGCCTGGTAGTTGCCGCGATAGAGGATCGCGAAATCACTGTACGGGCGATCGGTGCGCAAGTGCAGGCTGAGGATCTCCATCGCCACGCGTTCGGCTTCGGCGTCCTCGTTGCGGCAGCGGATCACGCGGATCTCGTCGCCGTGGCCCATCTCACTCCACAGCTGCTTTTCGAATTCGTGCGGGTTGTTCGAGATCAGTACGTTGGCGCAGCGCAGGATGCGGCTGGTGGAGCGATAGTTCTGCTCCAGCATCACCACTTTCAGGGACGGATAGTCGTCCTTGAGCAGCATCAGGTTTTCCGGCCGCGCGCCGCGCCAGGCGTAGATCGACTGGTCGTCGTCGCCTACCACGGTGAACTGGTTGCGCTTGCCGATGAGCATTTTCACCAGCAGGTACTGGCTGGCGTTGGTGTCCTGGTATTCGTCGACCAGCAGGTAACGCACCTTGTTCTGCCACTTTTCGAGGATGTCGGCGTGCTCTTCGAAGAGCTTCACCGGCAGCAGGATCAGGTCGTCGAAGTCCACCGCGTTGAACGCCTTGAGCGTGCGCTGGTAGTGGGTGTAGACGATGGCAGCGGTCTGTTCCTTGGGGTTGCGGGCGTTTTCCAGGGCTTCGGCCGGCAGGATCAGGTCGTTCTTCCAGGCGCCGATCATGTTCTTGATCTCGTCGACGCCGTCGTCGCCCGCGTATTCCTTCTGCATGATGTCGGTCATCAGCGACTTGACGTCGGTTTCGTCGAAGATCGAGAAACCGGGTTTGTAGCCCAGCCGTTCATGTTCCTTGCGGATGATGTTCAGGCCCAGGTTGTGGAAGGTGCAGACCGTCAGGCCACGACCTTCGCCGGCACGCAGCAGGGTGCCGACCCGTTCCTTCATCTCGCGCGCGGCCTTGTTGGTGAAGGTCATGGCGACGATGTACTGGGCACGGATGCCGCAGTTCTGGATCAGGTGCGCAATCTTGCGCGTGATCACGCTGGTCTTGCCGGAGCCAGCACCGGCGAGCACCAATAGAGGGCCGCCGACGTAGTTCACGGCTTCTTGCTGCCGGGGATTGAGTCGGGACATACGAAAATTCGGGAGTCGTTGACGAAATGGGCCGGCATTTTAACAGGCTCAGCGATTTGTGCTGCTCTCTCCGACTTGTGACGCAGCACGCGATTCAAATTTGCCGGTTTTGTTACTTTCACGCAGGATGCGCGGTGATTTTGCGGCTAATGTTCTCATTCGTGACACAAAATAACGTTTTGATAACCGTTGTCATTTGGTCATTGGTTGGCAGAACGGCATAATGCCCGCCGCCCACATCATTGCAGAGTCTAGGGAGTCAGCTTGACTACGCCTGTCGAACCCTTGCGTTTGCTGCTACTGGCCGAAGAGCCAGCGTGGACAGCGTTATTGCGCGAGTGTCTGGCTCCGTTGGGGAGTGCGGCGGTGCTGATCAGCGCGCCGAACTGGGAGTCGGTCAGCAGTCTGTTCGAAGACAACCGCCATGCGGTGTTGTTGACCGTTCCTGCTTTGCAGCCGGCGCCCGGCCGGTGCAACCTGCCGACGGTGTTGCTGCTGGAGCACGAGCCGGCGACCGCACCCGATGGCGTCAGTGACTGGCTGGTGTTCGATGCCCTCGATGCCGGCATGCTTCGCCGTTGCCTGCGCCATGTGCGCGAACGCGGCGTGCTGGAAAACACCCTGCAACGCCTGGCCGAACAGGATCCCTTGACCGGCATCGCCAACCGTCAGGGTTTCCAGACTCTGCTCACGGCTCGGCTGGCCGAAAACGACGGTCGCGGCCTGGCCCTCGGGCACCTCGATCTCGACAACTTTCGTCACGCCAACGACGCCCTCGGCCATCAGGCCGGCGACCGCCTGATCCTGCAAGTCGTCGCACGGCTGAAAAGCCAGCTGGAGGCCGGCGATCAACTGGCGCGCCTGGGCAGCGACGAATTCGCCTTGCTGATCGACACCCGCCGCGCCCCGCAACGGGCTGAATGGATGGCCGAACGCATCACCGAAGCCTTGGCCGAACCTTACTGGGTCGATGGCGAAAGCCTGCTGATCGGCTCCAGCCTCGGTATCGCCCATGCCCGCGCCCAGGGCGGCGCCGATCCGTTGATGTGGCACGCACACATCGCCATGCAACAGGCGAAGAGCACGCAAGGCTGCACCTTTCACATCTTCAACGAGCGGATCAACCGCAATGCGCGAAGCATGGCCGACCTCGAAAGCGAGCTGCGCCGAGCCTTGCGCCGCGACGAACTGGAACTGCATTACCAGCCGCGTCTGAACATGCAGGACGGCCAGATTGTCGGCCTCGAAGCGCTGGTGCGCTGGCGTCACAGTGAGCGCGGCTTGCTGCCACCGAGCGAATTCGTGCCGCTGGCCGAGCAGAGCGGTCTGATCGTGCCGCTGGGTTACTGGGTGATTTCCCGGGCTCTGCGTGACATGCAGGCCTTGCGCGAACGCGGATTGCCGGCGCTGCACATGGCGATCAACCTGTCGTTCCGCCAGTTCCAGGACAGCCAGTTGCTACCGACGCTCAGTCGTCTGATCGCCGAGCGCGGTGTCGAGGCGCAGTGGCTGGAATTCGAACTCACCGAAACCGCCGTGATGCGCCGCAGCGACTTGGTCAAACAGACCATGGACGCCCTTGGCCGCCTTGGCGTGCGCTTCTCGCTGGATGACTTTGGCACCGGATTCTCGTCGTTCGTGCACCTCAACAGCCTGCCGATCACCTTGCTGAAGATCGACAAGAGCTTCGTCGGCGGCATGGAGCAGCGCGAAGAAAACCGCAAACTGGTGCACGCGATGATCAATCTCGCGCACAACCTGCACCTGGAAGTGGTGGCCGAAGGGGTGGAAACCCCGGAGCAGATGGAATTGCTGCGCGGGTTCGGCTGCGATCAGGTGCAGGGGTATCTGATCAGCAAGCCGTTGCCGTTGGCGGAGCTGGTTGAATACCTGACCTTCGATGCGAGTCAGCAGCCGCCGCTGGAAATCGTGGTTTAACCACAGAACCCTGTGGGAGCAAGCCTGCTCCCACAGGGAAACACCTATTCAGGCTGGGCGACGGCGAACGGCTTCGAGGGTGCGGGCTCCAGACGAATCATCCGCTTCATCTTCCATTCGAACGCCAGCGTCAGGCTGATCGCCGCGCACGCCAGCCCCAGCGCCAGTCCCCACCAGACGCCAGTTGGCCCCCAATGTAGATGGAACGCCATCAGCCACGCCGCCGGCGCGCCGATCAGCCAGTAGCAACCGAGTCCGACCAGAAACGTGGTTTTGGCATCCTTCAGCCCACGAATACAGCCCATGGCAATGGTCTGCGTGCCGTCGAACAGCTCGAACCACGCCGCCACCGCCAGCAGGCTCACGGCCAGACGAATCACCTCGGCAAAGGCCGGGTCGTTATGGTCGAGGAACAAACCGACCAGCTGATTCGGCAGCAACCAGAACACCATCGCAAACCCCAGCATCACCACTGCACCGAAGACGATGCCGACCCGCCCGGACATCCGCGCATCGTTCAATTGCCCGGCGCCGTAATGCTGGCCGACGCGCATGGTGATCGCATACGACATCCCCGCCGGCACCATGAACGCCACCGAGACGATTTGCAGAGCGATCTGATGCGCCGCCAGTTGCGTACTGCCCATGGTGCCCATGCACAGCGCCGCGAAAGCGAACAACCCGACCTCCACCGCGTAGGTGCCTCCGATCGGCAGACCCAGGCGCCAGAGTTCTTTCAGGTACTGCCGGTTTGGCCGCGACAGGCCCTCGCGCAGCGGGTAAGCGTCATAGGCCGGATGCCGACGGATATGCCACGCCAGCGCCAGTGCCATGCAGTTGGCGACAATCGCCGTGACCAGTCCGATACCGGTCAGCCCCAGCTTTGGCAGGCCGAACATGCCGGTGATCAGCGCGTAATTGAGCAGGAAGTTGGCCACGGTGCCGGCGAGGCTGATGACCATCACCGGTGTCGCCCGGCCGATGGCGCTGGTGAAGCCGCGCAGGGCCATGAAGCTCAGGTAGCCGGGCAGGGCAAACGGCAGCGCGATCAGAAACTGCCCGGCCGCGTTGACGTTGGTCTCGGTCTGGCCGAACAGCAACAGCACCGGTTTCAGGTTCCACAGCAGCAGCCCGGCACCGAGCGCCATCAGCCACGCCAGCCACAACCCGGCCTGGGTCAGCTTGGCGGCGCCGATAATATCGCCGGCACCCTGACGGATCGCGACCAGGGTGCCGACCGCCGCGATCACACCGATGCAGAAGATCGACACGAACGAATAGCTCGCGGCGCCCAGACCGCCACCGGCCAGCGCTTCGGGGCTGAGGCGGGCCATCATCAGGGTGTCGGTCAGCACCATCAGCATGTGTGCCAACTGCGAGGCAATCAACGGCCCCGCCAGCCGCAGGATGGCCCAGAGTTCGGTACGCACAGGACGCTGCATGGTGTTCACATCCGTATAAAGAGGGAGCAAGAGACCGTCGATTCTCAGGGTTTGGCGCGGCTTGCACAAAGGGATAAAAAGGATGGGTGGCATGATTAAAACTCATCCAGGAGCAATTCTGCTAAGTTGGCGCAATCCCGCCATTGGAGCGCTGTACATGTCCCGTCGCCTTCCACCCTTGTATGCCCTGCGCGCATTCGAAGCGGCGGCACGCCATAGTTCGTTCACCCGGGCCGCCGAAGAACTGTCGATCACTCAAAGTGCGGTCAGCCGGCATATCCGCACGCTCGAAGAGCACTTCGCCTGTCGGCTGTTCCATCGCAGCGGACGCAATTTGCAACTGACCGAATCGGCGCGCTTGCTGCTGCCGGGCATCCGCGAGGGGTTCGCCGCGCTGGAGCGAGCCTGCAATACCTTGCGCGCCGAAGATGACATCCTGCGCATGAAGGCCCCGTCGACCCTGACCATGCGCTGGTTGCTGGCGCGGCTCAGTCGCTTTCGCCATTTGCAGCCGGGCAATGAAGTGCAACTGACCAGTGCCTGGATGGACGTGGATTCGGTGGACTTCAACAACGAACCCTTCGATTGCGCGGTGCTGCTGAGCGATGGGCATTTTCCGCCGGACTGGGAGGCCAGCCTGCTGTTCCCGGAAGAGCTGATTCCGGTCGGCGCCCCGAGTCTTTTGCACGACCAGCCCTGGGATGTGGCGCGACTGGCCAGCGCTGAATTGCTGCACCCGACGCCGGATCGCCGCGACTGGCGCAGTTGGCTGGAGCACATGGGACTGTCGGATCAGGTATCGCTCAAGGGTGGGCAGGTGTTCGATACCCTGGAACTGGGGATGATCGCGGCGGCCCGGGGTTATGGCGTGTCGATGGGCGATTTGCTGATGGTGGCCGAAGATGTCGCGCAAGGGCGTTTGAGTCTGCCGTGGCCGACGGCAGTTGCCAGCGGGCTTAATTATTACTTGGTATGGCCAAAGACCCGTCCGGGAGGTGAACGTTTGCGCCGGCTCAGCGACTTCCTGCAAGGCGAAGTCCACGCCATGGTGTTGCCGCCGGTCACGCGCTTGAGCTGAAACGTTCGAGCCGCCACAATGCCGGCCTTCGGCCATAACCCCGCTGTGCACTCAAGTATTCGGCTTTACCGCCGAATACGTGCAAGTGGGACCGTCGTGCCGGTTCCAGGCTTCACCCCCATTATTAGAATTTTCCGAGCCGCGATCAGGGAGGATCCGCAGACTCGGCCAGGAGCTGTCCATGTCTCAACCTCGCGCCCGGATCGCCTCGCAGCTGGGCCTCGCGCTCGCCGTGATACTGGCGGTTGTCATCAGTGGCAGTACGGTGTTCGCCCTGCGTTCGCTGGACACCGCCAACCTCGCCACACGTGAAGAACACCTGGCCAGCGAGGCACGTCTGCTCGCCGACCAGTTGAGCACCTTCCACGGCACGCTGCGTGAAAGCACCCAGCGCCTGAGCGGGTTGTTCGAGAAGCGCTTCAGCGCGGGCCTGAGCATTCACCCGAGCGAGCCGGTCAGTGTGGCGGGCACCCAGACCCCGGGCCTGCACCTGGGCAGCGAAGTGTTGAACAACAACTTCAAGGAAGTCGACGAGTTCAAGCAGATGACGGCGGGCGTTGCCACGCTGTTCGTGCGCAGCGGCGAAGACTTCGTGCGGGTCAGCACCTCGCTGACCAAACAGGATGGCACCCGTGCCATCGGCACCTTGCTCGATCACGCTCACCCGGCTTATGCGAAGTTGATGGCGGGGCAGGGCTACGTCGGCCGTGCGCTGCTGTTTGATCGCTCCTACATGACTCAGTACACCCCGGTGCGTGACAGCAGCGGCAAGGTGATCGCGGTGTTGTTCGTCGGCTTCGATTACACCGACGCGCAAAACGCCCAGTTCGATAACCTCAAGCGTTTCCGCATCGGCCAGAGCGGCTCCCTGGCGCTGCTGGACGAACAGAATAAATGGCTGGTTGCGCCAGCGGGCGTGCAGGCGCCGGATCAAGCGGTGCCGGTGGTCAACGGTCTGGCGAAGACGCCGGGCAAGGGCCGGTTCTGGAGCGACAAGTCCGAAGACTTCTACAGCATCGCCGTACCGTTCGAGGGTGGACCATGGTCTGTGGTGGCGAGCATGCCGAAATCCGAAATCCGCGAAGTGACCTGGAGCGTTGGCATCCAGTTGGCCATCGGCAGCCTGCTGGCGATGCTGATTGCGGTCGGTTCGGCGGTGTGGCTGCTGCGCAGCAAACTGCAACCGCTGGGTGATCTGGTGCGTCAGGCGGAAGCCCTGGGTGCCGGCGATCTGAGCGTGCGCCTGAACGTGTCGAGCAACGATGAAATCGGTCAGTTGGCCCGTGCCTTCAACCAGATGAGCCAGGCGCTGTCGACCATGGTCGAGCACATCCGCCGCGCTTCGGAAGAGGTCAACAGCCGTGCGCAGGCGCTGTCCGGTTTGTCCGGCGGCGCGTATGAAGGCATGGAGCAGCAGTCCGGCGAGATCACCAGCATGGCGGGTGCGGTTGAAGAGTTCTCCGCCACCTCGCTGAACATTGCCGACAACATGGGCAACACCCAGCGTCTGGCCCAGGAAAATGCCCAGCAGACCCAGATCGGTCGCAGCTCGATGGAAGAAGCGTCGTCCTCGCTGGAGCAGATTGCCGGCGCGCTGAACACCACCGCGACTGTAATCAACACGCTCGGTCAGCGCTCCCAGGAAATCGGCGGCATCGTCAGCGTGATCACCTCGATTGCCGAACAGACCAACCTGCTGGCACTCAACGCTGCGATTGAAGCGGCCCGTGCCGGTGAACAGGGTCGCGGTTTTGCTGTGGTGGCTGACGAGGTGCGCAATCTGGCGTCGCGTACCCGTCAGGCGACTGACGAAATCTCCGGGATGATCCACAGCATCCAGCAGGAAACCGGCAACGCCATCAGCACCATGGAGCAGGGCAACGTGCTGATGCAGGAAGGCCTGTCGCGCAATGCCAACGTCGCGTCGGCGCTGGCGCGGATCGATGAGCAGAGTCGTTCGGCGGGTCAGCAGTTCGCGGCGATCACCACCGCGACGCAGGAGCAGAGCAGCACCGCGACGTTGTTGAGCAGCAATCTGCAGAGCATCGCGATGGCCAACAGCGAGCAGCGCGAAGTGGTGTCGAACCTGGCCATTACGGCGAAGGAGCTGGAAAGCCTGGCGGCCGACCTGCGCCAAGAGGTCGACCGCTTCCGCTGAGAGGGCGTATCCGCTTACTGGTACGCGCAGAGGTCTTCGCTGGAGTCGACCTCTCCCCATTCTCCCGTGTAAGCAACGGCTTCGACGGGAACCTGGCCAGCATCGATGACGCGCTGCAGCGTGTTGGTCATGTGCATCTTGTCGCGTTGTTCCGGGGTCAGTTCGGCTCGTAGCCGAACGACCTCTGCCCAGCCCTCGGGGGTGAAGCGCAGCAGTCCCATGTATTGGCCCTGAACTTCGTCCACCGATTGCGGCTTGTTGCCGATTTCTGCCAGCGTACCGGCGTCGGTCAGGCGGAACGTTTCGGCATCCAGCAGCGGATCACCGAAACGTTGCGTCCACAGTTCCAGCCAGTTGGGGTCATAGGTCACCGCCAGTGATGCCGTGTTGGCCATCAACGACTGAACGGCCGCCGGGCTGTAGAAAATATCGGAATAACTCACGAGGCACGGCTGCCCCTGCAGCCACGATTCGGCGCAGGCCAGTGACGACACCATGTTGGTGTCCGCCCAGCGCGGGTTGTGAAACTCGATCAGGCCACGGTCGGCCAGCAACTCACGCTTATAGCCGGTGACCACGGCGATTTCACTGATACCGGCCGCGCGCAGGGACTCCAACTGCCATTCGAGCAGGGGTTTGCCCCGCAACTCGACCAGGCACTTGGGCCGCTCATCCGTGAGGCTTTTCATGCGACTGCCACGTCCGGCAGCCAGAATAATGGCTTTCACAACACGTCTATCCCGTGGGTTATTGAGAGGAGTGGGGTTCGCCGAACAACTGCCGGATTCGCTGAAGATCGTGGAAGGCAAAGTCCGCTTCACGTTCCGGGTGCCACATCCATCCTTCCCACGGCAGCTGAAGGTGGCGGACGGCTTCGATTTCCCCGTCTTCGCTACGGGCCATGACTTCAAACCCCTGCGGGCAACTGGCAAGAGCGAGGCCGTGATAGCTGTTCACTTCGGCGACGATCCGGCCGGACAACTGATGCCGGGTTCGCACATGACCGGTGACCGGTTTCAGCTCGCCGCCGGACCAGTGCGCCAGCATCTGCATGCCGCGACAAATGCCCAGCACTGGCAACTGACGCGCGCGCGCGTGATCCAGCAGCTCGCTTTCTGTACGGTCGCGGGCCGGGCACTGACCGATGTCATTGCCCCCCGACAGCACAATGGCGTGTGGCGCGACAGCCGCCAGCCAGTGATCGAGCGGCAAACCGTTGGGCACCGGCACCGGGACAAAACCGGCTGCCAGAAGGAAACCGATCAGTCGCTGATCCAGCGCATCACGGGTTTCTCCGCGTTCCGGATGACTGTCCACTCGCTGACTGACGGCGACAACCTTCATGTCATCATCTCCACCCGGCGGCCCGGGCAATCCAGGTGCAGGAAATCTGCGGTCGACCAGCGCCGGTAAAGCACTTCACCCGCACCAATGACGGCCGGCAAGCCCAGTTCGCCGGCACGGATCGCCATGTGCGAATTGGCACCGCCCCACGCTGTGATCAATCCGGCAATCGGGTAGGCGAACAGCCAGTCGAACCCCGGATCCGCGTTGGGAATGCAGACGATCGCCCCGGCGAGTTTGTCCCGGTCGTCGCACAGCACCACCGGCGCGGTCACGCGTTTCTGGGTGATGAAATTGGGCGCCGTTTCCGGCCACTCGAAACTCCAGACATCTTCCGGTCGGGTGATCACCGGCGGCAGGGAGACCTTGAGCGTCTCGGCATAGCGCGCCTTGCCCTGTTCGATGCTGCGCAGCAGCACCTCTTTCGGATCCGCTGCCGCCACGTGCAGTTCGGTGAAGGCGCGGATATCGCAATAGGCCAGGTCTTCGCGACCGATGCCGTGCTCGGCACCGACTTGCGCAATCAACGCCAGCGCGTCGGAGAGATTGCGGGTGAAGTGAAACTTGGCCAGTTCCCGCAGTTCGATACCGTTTTGCAGGAAGTCCAGCAAACCGACCGGATCGGGCTGCAAGCCATGGGCTTCGAGCAGTTTCACGATCTCGCGCATCTGTGGCAGCGTCAGCGAAAACGGTTGAAGCGGTTCCGGAGCGGCCGGACGTTGAGTCCAGTCGAAATAGAGTTCCGGCGCTTCATCGTAGCGGGGTGAAAGGATGTCGTAGGTGCCCGGTCGCAGATGCCCGTAACGTGCCAGGAAAGTCGTCTTGTCGAGCGTCGCCCGGTCGCGTGCCAATTGCCCGCTGACGGTGGAAACACCGGCCATGAACGCATCGTAGTCTGCCTGCGAAAACACACCCACGGTCACCAGCGACCTGAGCATCTGCACGGCGACGAAGCCGGCGCGCGCCAGACCGGCGAAGGGCAGGGTGCCGTAGCGTTTCGCATCTTCCAGCAGCCAGTAAATGCGCTCCAGCGGATCGGCATCGGAAGCCAGCAACTCATCACGGCGGGCATTGAGCACATCGAGTTTGTTGGCATCGCTGCGCCACAGACCGTCCTTGGGGTGGACGATACGGTTGGTCAGTTTGCGCAGGCTGGTGCTGATCGCGTCCAGCTCGTGGGGCTGGAAGCCTGCATCGGCGAGGCGCTCCAGTTGTTGCGACAGGTCGAGGGTGTAGCACGAGAACACGATCTCGAACTCCACCTTGTCGTGGAGTGTCGGTTCAGCCAGCAACCGATCGATGTAGTAGTCGACCAGCCGCCCGGCCAGATCTTCATCAAGGTCTGCCGGAATGAAGGAGTTGAACGACAAACGCACATCGATATAGGGCAGGCCGAAAAAATGCGGCATCAGCGGAAAGCTGCGCAGGTTGCGGTAGCCGTAGTTGTGACGTTGGTACGCCCAGATGGAGTCGGTCACCAGGTCCCGGTACAGCGAGAGTGCCAACGGTTTGGGCCGGATACCGATGATCTCGGCCGGGTTCCAGTCAGGCATCACGCCATAGACCGTGCGCTGGCCGATCAGGAAAGGATGTGGTCGCATGCCGCGCGCCACTTTGCGCTGAATGCTTTCCAGACGGGCCGATTGCTCTGCATCGGATTCCGGACGGGAAGGCAGAATCAGCGGCCGGGCCTGTAACAGCCAGAGCACTTCGCCTTCGGTTTCACGGGTGACTGCAAACTCGCAGTCGACAGGCCCGCCACCGAACAGCTCCAGCAACTCTTCGAGCAAGCCGACCACAGGCGCGAGCGCCGCTGGCGCTGAAACCTTGCTGTGGGCCGCCTGCTGCCAGAGCCGACCGCCCATGCCACCGGTCACCGAGGCCGTGTCGCTGCCTTCCGACCAGTTCACCACCCGATATGGCGCGCAGGTGTTGGGGTCGTGGGAAAACGCCACGCCGGAGCGCAGCACATTTCCCAGCATGGGCTGGACCAGTATCTCGTCCGACGGATACACCTCGCCATAACTGGCGATGACCTGTTCAACCGCCGAGGCCAGCCCTGTGTCATCGACATCCGGGATCGACAGGAAGGCACCCGCGAAGGACGCCTGGGCGCTGTCCTCGCGTCCGCAGCTGGAACGCACGATCCAGGGAGCGGCAGGCAGCCGCCCCCGGATAGCCTGGACACAGGCTTGCCGATCCCGTTGCCAGTCCGCCACGGTGAATGCCAGCAGCGGCGCAATGCGGGCCGACGCGAGTCGTCCTTGCAGGCTGGACAGCGTGCCGGCCTTGGTAGAGAAATGCAGGGCCATCAGGCGTTATCTCAGCTGAGCGACCCAAATGTTCGTCGAGTACGGAATCTGGATCGAAGGCGTCTTCAGGCCTTTCAGGTAGTCGTCGATGGCGCTGATCACTTCGTGGAAGTTCGCACCGGCCTGACGCTCCAGCGTGGCGTGGGAGCGCCAGGCTTCCAGGCATTCTTCGATGCTCTGCTCGTGAATGACACGGGCGTCCAGGTGTACGACCGGGCCGAACAGTTCGCTGGCGTCGATCACGGCCGTCTGGTCTTCGCGACGGGTGCCGTAGCCATAACCCGGTACGCGCTCCTTGATGATGGCTTCGATCCGGGCCTGGATCGGGTCTTCGAGATTGCGGTGGTTCCACATGCAGGCGAACCAGCCACGAGGCTTGAGAATGCGCGCGGTTTCTTTCAGGGCCTGCTGGCGGTCGCAGACGTTGAACGAGCTGCCGAAGGTGACCATGTCGAACGCCTGGGTCGCTTGACCGGTCACTTCGCCGGTGCCTTCGTGCCATTTGACATTGGCCAGCTCGGCGGTGCGCTTGATGCCGTTGGCGCGCATCGCATCGTTGGGCTCCACGGCGGTGACGTCCAGGCCACGAGCGGCCAGCATCAGCGTCAGGTGGGCAACGCCAGCACCCACGTCGCAGAACTTGTCACCCTGTTCGGCACCTGCGATCGAGAGCATCGCGTCGATGGCGGCATCGGCGTAGTCAGGACGCTTCAGATAGGCGTCGGCCAGGGTGGTGTAATCCCATTCGGTTTTCATACCAGATTCCTTGTATAAATTTTATTGAGTAAATCGTCTGCCAGGCTTTGCCCGGAGCGCAGGGGGTCGAATTCAACTAGCCAGTCCGCCGCTTGCGGTTCATCAATGGGCAGGTCAAGTCCGGCAACGTTGTTCAGTTCACCGGCATGAAACCGACGGTAGATGCCCTTGGGATCCCGGCGGCTGAGTTCCTCTACCGGTACTTTCAGGTAAACCTCGAAATAACCGGGCAGATGGGCGCGGTTCCACGCATGAACTTCACGAAACAGCGAGATCGTCGCGATCACCACGGTGTGGCCTTGCGCCGCGATCATTCTGCAGAGATGGGCGTATTGCATGGCCAGCGCGAGTCGACCTTCACGGCCATGGTTCTGCGAGTTGGCGGCGGTGGCGCCGAACACCTCGCGCAATTCATCGCCATCGAGCATCACAACCGATTGGCCATCGCTGCGCAGACGGGCAACGAGCTCACCGGCCAGCGTTGATTTGCCGGCGCCGGAAAGGCCCGTAATCCATATCACCTGCGCGCGAGGGTCACATTTCATAGCATTCTGACCAGTGTTCCGTGTGGGTAAATGGCGTTGAACCTTGCTGCAGGTTCAACGCGCTTTATCTGTGTTCAGTCACGTTCTTTGATATTGCCAAAGGAGTCGATGGTTAACTGGCAGAACATCGAATCATGCTTGTTTTCGATCAAGTCATGAAACACATCCTGCGGTAACGGCAAGTTGCGGTACTGCGTTTCGTAGAACTTCTTGTATATAAAGTAATTGTCGTCGGGGGACATCAGGCTGAAGCCCAGTGCCAACTCTTTTAGTTCGTCGCCGTTTTTCGCAATGGGCAGCAGGTTATTCATCTGTTGCAGCCAGGCGTCGACAATCGGATTGCATTCATCGGAGGTCGGAACGTAATAGATTGGCAACTTGCACGAGTTGAGCATGAACGAAACACCACCGGTCGAGGCGTCGGTAATGATGGTGTCGCACTGCTGGTAGAAAACCGTGCTGCTGGTGCCTGGCTCGTCTATGGTGATCCAGTCATACACAGAGAGCTGTTTGCACAGGTCCTTCAGGGTTGGATGCTCGAGGTCGGCCATGTACGGACGCAGGATGAACCGGGCATGTGCAATCTGTGACCTGACGGCATTGATCACGGTTTGCAGGTTTTCGTACAGCGATGCGCCACTTGGGCAAATGCCCAATTGGGTCGGCAACAGCCCGACAACGTAGTCCCCCGACGCCTTGTTCGACACCGGAGCGGACTCGAAGAATCGGGGGACCTTGATTGGCAACGTCGCGACCGGACTTGTCTTGCGCATGTCGGTGCGCAATGCAATGCCATCGGCAATCAGGGATTTCAGGGCTTTTCTGTCGGGTCTGTAGCGTTGCAGGCCGGTTTTGATCAGGTCAAAACCTGATCGGGATGAAGCAATGACCACGTCCCAATAGGACGTCAGTTCGGCGTAGTAATACTTGTCCTTGGTCGGCATTCCGATATTGCCGTGGGTCATGAAGATGCCAAAGTTCGAATCGTCGAGCAGGCGGCCAACCCAGGCGTCGTTTGAAATGACGATTTGTGATTCCAGGTTCGAAATCTCTTCTACACCTACCTGCTGAACCGGGTAGTCGAGGATCTCTTCTGCCTCTTGCCGGCTCAGCCCCGTCTTGTCTGTTTGCAGGACGATGCAGTTGTAGGTGTTGCGCAGGGCATTGAGCGCAGGGATCAGGTATTCGAGGTATGTTTTGCCGCCACGGGTGACATTGCTGATCAGATAGACGTTTTTCATTATTGACTGGTACTTATAAAATTTGCCGTGGCAAAACAAAGTTGGATCAGCTAGGTGCGCGTGGACAATTAATTGATTGATATTGTCTTGGCGCGTTCGCCATCGAAATCTGTCATCGGCAGTTGTTTTAAGTCTGCCGTCTCATGACGATTTTAATTGATCAAGTATATTGCGCCCGGTGGGCTGAAGAGATCTTTTCCATGATGTGCCGCCTCCATTTTATATTGCTTTAAAGTTTGAGCTTTTAACTAAAGGCTCTGGTGCCTGATGAAGAGCGCCGTCGTTATATCACATCTTGGCTAATGGCTATCAGCGTGCGCGGACTTTATTTTCAGCCGGCACAGACCACTTGCAAACAGCCTGTCCATACCGTCATTGCGTCGCTGGGCGATACTGAAGCGCTTCGGCCAGATGTTCGCGGGAGATGGCATCAACCTTCTCTATATCGGCCAGTGTCCGTGCAACCTTGAGCAACCGATGCGCCGAACGCAGTGAAAGTGTCAGCCGTTCGCATGCAGACTCCAGCCAGTGTTCATCGGTTGTGGATAACTTGCAGTGTCTGCGCAACCCCGGCAGATCCAGAAATGCATTGGCGCAGCCTTGACGCTTTTGCTGTAGCTCCCGGGCTTCGGCGACCTGAATCGCTGCACTGGCACTGTCCTCGCCTGGTTTGATTGCCGGGTTCAATGCAGTGGCTTCCCTTGCAACGGTCAGGTGCAGGTCGATCCGGTCGAGCAACGGCCCCGACAGCTTGTTGCGATAACGCTGCACCATGTCCGGGGTGCACGAGCAACGCCCCGTTGGCTCGCCAAGATATCCACAAGGGCACGGGTTCATCGCCGCGACCAGTTGAAAACGTGCGGGGAAGCGCACGCGATCCTTCGCGCGCGCGATGACGATATGCCCGGACTCCAGAGGTTCGCGCAGAACCTCCAGCACCTTGCGATCAAACTCCGGCAGTTCGTCGAGAAACAGCACGCCGTGGTGGGCGAGGGTGATTTCGCCGGGCTGAGGTTTTGAGCTGCTGGGACAAAAAGAATTTGTTGAGAAAAACCAAGCCTACAGGCCTCATTCCTTTGTGTTTTCAAGAAGAATTAAATGAGGCGATGCGCAGTAATAAGTGAGACTTAGTTCGAAAACGGTGGAAATAGGTGAGACTGTCCTGATTCCAGATGTTTTTTGAGTTAGTCACCTTAGCGATGAGATGCTTGGGGGCGATGATTGTCCTGTTCACCAATCCCTGATCCACCTCTGTCACCTTATTCGGCTTGTACAGCAAGGCAATGGAACCTTGCTTCAGGTTGCGTGGATGAAAGCGTAGCTCTTCAACTGGATGCCTTGCTTGGCGTGTCACTGGCTAATGACTACGATCCGCACGATGTGCTTGAAGTGCATGCGACAACTGATGGCAAGGAAATGCCTTACGGTAGGTGGCTTGATATCATTCCTGCCGGTTCCGACTATACGGTGATCCACCGCAATGTTGCGGGGGCAAGTGGTTACTCGTTCACAACCTCCCACTGTGCCTCCCGCGACGAAGCGCGGGAGTTGGTTCAGAGTAAGGCCAGGGCTGCAGGTGTAGACGTTCAACCTGCAGAAATGATCAAGGGAGCTCCTTTACCTGCGGGAGGCTTTGAGCGTTGGTTCATTCTTCTGTGATCACAGGGAAGAGGCCAAACTACCGCGAGACCGATTAGGAACAACTGCATACATAGGAGCGCCCCTGCGGGATGTGTCCTCAGGCGGGACTTTTGTGGTAGTTACCCGACCCGCTCGAACCTGAGTACGTGAATCAGTACACAGGTCTCGTTGCTACATTGGTAATGCTCGATCCTACGCGCCTCATTGTCAAAGCTGGCCCAATTAAAAAAGGCGGACTTGGTAAGGTCTTACCTATTCCACCATTTCAGGACCGAGTCTCGCTTCTGGTTCGTTTCGTCTCGTTTATTTCCTTAGGAAAACTCGAAGGAATGAGGCCTGTGGGTTTGGTTTTTCTAATTACATATACCTTGCTTACTACTGTGACTCCTCGTCGAGCAGATGCTGGCCGCAGCATCGCAGCTGTTGCTGAAGCTCTGGTATAACCTGGTTTGTGAGGGTCGTTTTAGCCCATTCGGCGAAGTCGGGATCTGTCATTCGAGCAATCTCACGGAGCGCTATGTGGAGTCGCGCGAGTAAGGCGCCAGACTTTCTCGTCAACGCCCACTCAACCCAAGCCTTAGAGTCGTTTAGGTCCTGCCGAAGGTACGATAAAAGCGATTGCGTGATAGGTTCAACAATTCCAACGGCATGGCAGACAACTGAGCCACCAGTAAGTAGATCGTGATGCGGCAATTGCCCGAGCATTGGGTGGGAGGAGAGCAACGGAAAGCTCGCTGAGGCGATCTCTATAAGAAACGATTGTTCTATCCTGACCAGGCTGCCACTTTCATCCATGATTTCGGTTCGCACACCACACACATGAGAAAGTATTTGCCAAGGGGTAATATCCTCCAGCAACTCACCCACAGGTACGCCAAGATCGAGTATTTTTGACCCCCCCTTAACAAATAGCTCAATGACCGTATCCCTTACGACCCGAAATTTTATATAGCCAATTTCTGGATGAAGGCCGGCGTATGTCGTGCCTGGCGTCGGTGATTTGCTTTGGGGTTTTGTTTTGAGGAGTTTAAGCATAACTCCTATTGGTAATCCCTCATCCTCCGTTGATGCCTCAAGGAGTGCATGTGCTGCAATTACATCTCCAAGTGGCAAGCGAGATGCTGCGTCAATCAACCAAGTGGCCGCATCCGCTGGATCCTTTTCTGATCTTCTAATGATTTCGGATTTGATGAACCTCGAAATCTCGCTGGCGAGAAGTGCAGGCTGTCGAACGTAACTGATGTGCTCTGCCGTAACCTCATGAATAGCGGGTTTCAGGTAACCCGCTTCCTCAAGTAAATTCAATTCATCAGAGCTCAGCAGCTCCGACAGCGTGGCACGACGGATCCCAAATGTCCGATTGCATTCGGCAATCAGAGTTGGGTGTCGCGCGGCGTCCCTCGATTCAATGATCATGGCTTGAGCGACTTTTGCGAAGGTTCGAAGAAGATCGATGTCCTCAAATCTATCACGAGCGTATTGGATGAGGTCGGTGTTGAGCATTGGCAGGATGGCCAGAAAGGTTTCCTGACTTTCGCCCTCAAGGCTCGCAAAAGCCAATGCGGCTACGGAGCGGAGTACCCAAGGATGACGGTAATCTGGCGTGTAGAACGCCCCCTGCATGAGCACAAGACGCTTATCGAGCAAGGTCTGGACGGCATGAGCGAATTCATCGTTATCCAGCGGCTCTACTTCAACTCGCACCGCTCTGCGTCCGATTGGCGATTTGTTGCGGCCATTGGTGATCACAATTCGGCTTGCAACTGTTGTATCCAGTGCCACCACCAGCTTTAAATGGTTTCCAAACTTAGTACTCGATAGGTCCTCAATCTCCTTTCGGACTACTCTATCGTCACTGTTGAGCCCATCGATTGCCAGAATCAGGTCGGGGCCATTGGCGTCTGAAACCTGTTTTAACCAGTAACGGGCCTCATCCACCGTAACCGGCCAGTTAAGATGACTTTCTAAAGCATCCGCGATGCACTGAAGAATGCTGCTTCCTGTTTCGGTTTCTATGTATAGAGTCGCTCCAACCTCGTTGGAGACTGTCAGCTCGCATAACTCACGTAAAACGTTACTTTTACCTACCAGTGACGACCCCTCGAGCAATACGAGTTTCTGATTTTTCCTCAGGAAGTCGACAACCTTTTTTGTCGGTCGCCTTGGAATAAGAAAGTTTCGGCCGAAAGGCTGGTCGGTGTCCTCAATGGAGCCCGTCAGTTCCTCCATGTTCGCACTGGAGGCATGCAGTACCGCCTGCATCCAGACGGAAGAATTTGTGCCCATGAGAGTCTGAATTGCGAGCTTCAGGTCAGCCTTGGCTGCTTTTGAGGCGCTGTCCACTAAGGCGGTAAATGCCTGAGCATCCTTATCGACCGCTACCCATACACCACCGGTGTGCGTTTCAAGGTAACGCGTTTCAATGCCATTGCTGACCACCACCAATGGTGGTGTTGAATTAAGCGCACGAGCATACGAAAGACCTTGCTGACCATCATCGGGCTGGAGCTCTTCGCTCATCCTTTTGAGCTCAAGCACCGCCAGGGGCTTGTCCTCAACGAACAGCAGGACGTCGGCCCGCGACCTGACTGATGTGGGTTTTGAACCGTCAACCTTGATTGCAGCATGGCCAAACTTGAATTGGAACTGGATTTGATGGCGAATGGCGTGAGCTGGCATTAGGGGAAAGGCCAGTCTGATGGCCGAGTGGATTTCTGCTTCGAGATCGGTCTCGGTTGGTGCTGTAGTTAGCTGTGTCACTGTCATACTTGACTGCGTCCGTAAATGGTACTTCGTAAAAGTGGGGAATGTGCGCTCAAATCTGCTTGCTTTATCGAGCGACGACCGGAGTGAAAATATGGTGAGTATCATCCCTCTTTTCTTACAAGGTCGCGAATGCTCCGTCGCTGCTCAGTTTTCCGGTGAACGTCCGCAGGACTGGGATACCCATATAAACTACAGCGAGGTCTGTAGGGCATCCGACCTTGGCCTTACATCAGCACGAGGGAAAATTGAGGCACCAAAAACATAAACTGTTCGCCATTCCAACGTCGGTGACTCGAGGTCTCCGGGCCTCCTACCACCGGGGACTTTCACATCCATGAATGCTTAGCTGACTGGCCCAAGGGCATTTTTTTCATTTAGTATTTTTCAATTCTCCAGGACATTCAACGAGTTCCTTTACTTGCTTTTGCGAGATATTCGGATCGTTTACTGTATAATTATTCCTTTTAAGATTTATTATAGATATAGTTCCACGCTTGTACTTGCGATTTGTTCCAATGTACTTAATATCTATGCCTTTTTCCATTAGTGCAAGCGCGACCTTTCTTAGATTTTGGATGCGTGTATCTGGACCGCAAATTAAGGCATTTGATAGCGCTTCTTTATGTCGCCTCAGGGCGTAAGACCTCTTGGTATATTTTATCGATTTTTCCTCGAGGGCTTTAGTGACTCTATCCCTGTCTGCAGGCTTCACGTAGTATACGACAAGCTGTTCACTCGTATCCCGCTTTCCCTTATTTAGCTGTATAGGATTCTTTCGATGCTCTACGTAGTGCACCTCAGAAGTGAAAGGAGGATTTTCACCGACGTAAGTTAACACTACAGTGGGCTGGGCGTATTTAATGGTTTCCTCCTTGCCAAGACTCCAAGTAAGGATCCACTTGTTTTTTAGTATCGGAATTGCTTCCATCTTAGGTAACTTTGAAGTCTGTGCAATGATCGCGTTAATCTGACCCTCGGCAGATTTCGGGTCTACCTGACTCCATTTGCCTACATATTTATTGGGGTCAATTTTATTGGCATCAATAATCGGCTTGCCATACTCGTCATATAAGATTTTCCCTTTCTCTCTGACCCACGTCGTTTTTGACAGGCAGTCAACATCACGAGCCGAAATACATTGCACGGCTTGATATGCATCATTGGCTTCTGGGGAATACGCCTTGAGCTCGTCAGTTCCCTTTTGGACCAGTACGGCGCCAGATGACCTCAAGAATCCGTCTTTGATCGCTTGCTCATCACCCCCAGCCGCCGCCGCCGCGATGCCACCGGCAGCGCCGGCCATGGCCGCCTTTTTAAGTATCTCGCCAGCGTTACCCGCCGGCATTTGCGCAACTGATGAGCCATTCTGCGAAGTTACTGCAGCCAACAATCCAGCGCGCAGTGCCATGTCAGCGTTGCCGGTTTGGCGATAGGTTGACCAGGCAGCATATGCGGCGGCACCCGCAGGTCCACCGTATGCTGCTGCAACTGAAGCTGCTGCTGAATTGATCACCGAACTCTCTTGTGTGGCTTTAGCAAAGTTTTCTTCGCTGGAACTGAGTCGCTCAGTGCCAACTTGCCACATGGCATCGACGACTTTACCGTCTTGCATTCGCTTTACTGCACCGTCAAAGGCGTCCATTTCGGATTTGGCTTGATTTTCTACAAAGTGACCCGCCGCCTCTCCGGCATCGACAGCATCTTCAAAACTGCGCTTTCCCTGTTCACCGATATCGCGCCATGTCTTTACATAAGTCACAGTTGCATCGTTTGCTGCCGTATAGGTCGTCTTAACGGTATCCTCGCCCGCCTTTTGAACCGTTGCAATCACGTCTCCATTGGCTTTTTCCAATGTCCGGACCACGTCTCCGGCACTATTATGGATGGATGTAAGCGTATCCTCGCCGACCCGCAGGACTATGCGTGTCGCATCGCCACCGATACTTTCCACTAAGTCCTGTATCCCCGGTGGCAGCGGCATCCTAATATTTGGCAAGGGCGGTATTGTGATGGCAAAGGGGTCCAACGAAGGGACGTTGATTTGAAGCGATTTACCGACCTTTCCCATCTCGTCACAAAAACCACACGATAAAGCATATGCTGGCGGCGCGGACAGAACCGGTAGGAATGTCATGACCGCAGTCAAGAATCGGCAACTAGTCCTCATAGCTGTCCCTCTATTTATCAGTTTTACTTGACCATAGACCAAGAACTTTCTGTTCGAAGGACAAAGAGGGCATCCAATCTTCATGATTTTGCGATTCTTACTTTTTGCCTCGGCAAACCATCTTATTATTTAGAGCTGGTCTTCCCTATTCCATTAGCGGCGTCCCAAGCTGCCGTGATCTTCTCCAAACCACTGCTATGCTTAGGTGTTTCTGAATGGAGCCAGATCAGAATGTCAGGGGAATATTCACTATCGGATGTCTTGGAAAGGATGTACGAAAACCAGCTTGCCTTGGAGGCGGCGTTGATGGAGCTGACGCTCCATGCCGAGAAGCAGGGGCTAAACGAGGTAGGAGAAAATGTCCGCGGTGCGTTGTTCGCGATTGGTGAAAACGCTGGCCACATCAAGCAAGGTTTTGCAAAGCTTAGGTCTAACGGCCTTTAAACTAAGCCATTGCACTGCCAAATATTAAGGCGTTTTCAACGCATTGCGGCGGATCGGCCTGCTCCGGTGAGAAGGGCCGATCAGGAGCTTGATTTTACAGACGAAGGGCATCTGTAAATGTGCCACGCTGTTCTAGAATGAACTTCCCTTCTCCAATGTGATTGTGTTCGGAATGCGTCAGAGCAACCCAGCTTTCTGTGGAGCGCTCAAACGGACATGATGCTTTACCGCTCGTAGAACCAATGCCCTTAAAAAGGGGCAAATAGCGAGCCTTAGATCAGAGTGCGCTGGGTAGCATCGTTGGCAAAATAGTCCATAGGTGCCCTATGTCCTCTACCGTCTACCTGGGTCAAGAGATCTCTCAGACCCGAAAAAGCCGATCCATGACGCGCAGCCTTTCCGGTGTGTTCCCCTTCCGTGGACAGGGTATTTACTACGAGTCGGGTCTTGAGCGTGATTTCATCAGAATCTGGTCGCTCTCCCCGGAAGTGGTCGCACTTGTCTCGCAGCCGGTTCAGATCCCGTTCACGGCTCACAATAGGCGTGACTACATCCATACCCCGGACTTCTTCGTTCAGTTCGATGATGAGCTCAACCTGAAACCGCTACTGGTAGAAGTAAAGCCTCGTGAAGACTGGAAAGAGAACTGGCGGCTGTGGTTACCCAAGTGGAAAGCTGCGTGGCGTTTCGCCCGCGATCAGGGGTGGGAATTCCATATCTTCGACGAGTCTCGTATTCGGGGCATCCGACTGAAGAACGTCGAGTTCTTACAGCGTTATCGGAATATGGCGCTGGATCCGAAGCTGACGGAAGTAATTCTGGAGGAGCTAGCGATGATGCGACGGGCGCCATTCCACGCATTGCTGGCATTGCATTTTCATGGTCATGAAGCTATCGGCCGATCCCATCTCTGGCATCTGATTGCCACAGCCCAAGTTTGGACGGATCTCGACCAGGAGCTCAACGAGTTTTCTGTCATGAGGTGCCATGATGAGCGCTTCTGATATCCAGAGCCATGCCCTAAACAGGGCCGCTCTCAAGATCCAGGTGGGTGAGTTTGTACGCCATCACAATGAGACCTACAAAATCGCGTTGCTGGTGGATTTCCACCATGTGCTTGGTCAGGACGTCGAGTCGGGCATTTCCAAATTGCTGCCGATCGTCGAGCTGAAAAGACCTGAAGGCAAAAATGGGCGGGTGTATGCGAGCGGCCTGGATTTGGCGCGAATCGCGGATAAACAGTGGGCTATTGCCGAACAGCGCTATGCAATCATCGCCCCACTGCTGGCCATGGACATGCACGTTGAAGGCGCGGTGATCAAACGCGCCAAGGACTGTGGCGTCAGCAAAGCAACGGTCTATCGATGGTTGTATGCCTACACGGAAGGCAGCCGTTTCTTGAGTCTGTTGCCCCAGGCTCGAGGCTGGAAGAAAGGCAACTCACGCGTCTGCAACGAAGTGGAAGACATTATCGGTAATGTCATTCAAACGCTCTACCTGAGTACGCGCCGGTACACGATTAAGGATGTGCACGATGAAGTCGCCAAGATTTGCGGGCTGAGAGGACTCAAGGCTCCGTCAATTCCTACGGTCTCGTTGCGCATCAGGAAGGTTCCGGCCAGACAAGTGTTGAAGGCCCGTGGCTATGCAGATATCGCTTCCGACACTTATGAGGCACGTCCCGGTAAATATTCTGCTGACTACCCGTTGCACCGGATTCAGATCGACCACAGCCCGGCAGACGTGATGATCGTCGATGATGTACATCGTGTTTCCATCGGCCGTCCGTGGGTAACGATGGCCATCGATATGTACTCGCGGATGGTCGTTGGCTACTTCATATCACTAGATGCGCCGTCGGCTGTATCGGTGGCCATGTGTCTGGTTCAGGCAATGCTACCAAAGCATGAATGGCTCACCCACCATCAGGTTTCAGGCGAATGGCCTGTGTGGGGTTTACCGTATGAAATCCACAGCGACAACGGCCCTGACTTTAAAACCAAGAGCCTGATTTTGGCCTGTACCGCCCATAACATCGAACGGCAATTTCGCCCTCGCAAGAGACCTCACTGGGGTGGGCACATCGAAGCGTTGATGGAAGAGAACGCCAAGGTATTCAGCAAGCTTCAAGGCGCCACTCAGCGTAACCCTGACATTCGTGGAGATGTCGACTCGGACAAAGAGGCGACCATGAGTTTTGACGCGCTAGAGAAGTGGTTGGTGCACACCATTCTGATCTACAACAACAAGCCGCACAGTGGCATCTTGTTCAAACCTCCCATAGCCATGTGGAATCAGGCCTTCTGGGGACCCAAGGCATTTTGCGGCATGCCACCGATTCCGGAGGATCCCCTGTCTCTGCAGCTCGACTTCCTGCCCTCTGAATACCGCACCATCCAGACCTATGGAGTCGAATGGGACGCGATGTATTACGCAGAGGCGCTTCGCCCATGGATTAATCAGGTTGATCCCAAGACGGGCAAGAAAATGCAGTTCCTGTTTCGGCGGGATCTACGAGATATCAATTTCATCTGGTTCTTTGATCCGGGCCTGAACAAGTATTTTCGAGTGCCTTTGGCTGATGGGCGGTTTGATAGCGTCTCCGTGGCGGAGTACGTCAAAACCAAGCGCGAACTGAAAAAAGAGAACTTGGCCTCGGTGGACAACGACACCATTCGGCAGCACATCGAAAAGCGGAGAGTTATTGAAGAGGAAGAGGCGGTCAGAACCAAAGCTGCCAGACGAAGCGCTCAGAAAACCAAGAACAATGCCAGGGGCAAGACCCCAGCGACGGTGTTCCTTGGTCAACAACAGGACAGTCCGCCCAGGTTGCAACCGGCATTACCGGTTGAGGATGCATGGGGTGATGATGACGATGTTCCGCTGTATGGAGGTGTGGCATGAGTAATTACCCTCATCTGCTGCAGGAGTTCAAGCCGATCATGGATCTCTCTGACGCGGAGCGCTTGGCCTTCATCAAGTCCCGATGGATCGATTATGAGCTGTCAGAAAATTTGTTTGAGCAGTTGTACGCCAAGCTCTGTGGCCATCGAGACGTGCCGGACTTCTTCATCGTCGGCGAGTCCCGGATGGGCAAATCATCCTTGGTGAACAGGTTCATCGCCGTGCATGGAGATGAATACGTGAACGAGGACGGTTGCAGGGTTCGGCCGATCATCAAGGTCGAAGTCAGTAAGCCAAGTCTGCGAATGTTCTATTGCTCGATCCTCAACTGCTCGCACTCACCATTTAATCCCGATGCCAGTGAGATGAAGCTGCGCTACAAGGTGGAGAGTCTTCTCACCACAGGTCAAACCAAGATGCTCATCATCGATGAAATCCAAACCATTGCAAATGGGACGTCACGGCAAGTTGCCGACTTCATGAATGAGATCAAGTGTTTGACAAATACCTTGAAACTGGCAGTTGTGGGCGTCGGCATGCCCAGCGCCAACAAGTTGCTCATGCTTGAACGCCAATACGCCGCTCGGTTTGTAACAGTTGAGCTTCCTGTATGGGCACCTTCTCTGGGCTTCAGACAACTGCTGAAGGGTTTTGAATCTTGGCTGCCGCTTAAGCAACCCTCCAATCTTGCGAGCAAGGAGATTGCGGCGCTGATTCTTAAACGAAGCCAAGGTATTACGGGCTACGTGGAAGAGATCCTTTTTCACAGTGCTCGCAAGGCAATCGAAACGGGCAAGGAAAAGATCGATTTAGAACTGTTGGAGAAGTACCAATGGTCTCCCGATGCTTCTGGCATGAGGAAGTACGTCCAGTAGGCCAGAAGTGGCCATGGGTACCGGTCATGCAGCGTGACGAGCTGTTTTCTTCGTGGTTTATCCGTTGCGCCTTATGCAATGCCTGCGATGCGGTGGAGATGGCGCGCTATATCTGGCCAAAGCGTCGGATATGGACTGGAGATTGTGATTTGAGCATCTGTTCATTGTGTCTGAGCGATCTGCAAGATCGCTCCGGCATTTCCGCCTCGGCGCTTATCGGTTCCTCATTGGTTCCAATCTGCGAGTCGATGGGGCTGAAACTTCCTCCAGTGGGCATTACGCCTTGGGTGCTGTCACTGGGAGAGAGAAATTTGCGTCGAGCCGGTGGTTTACAGTATTGCCCCTGCTGTTTTGCTGAGTCGCCTTTCTACCGGCTTCAATGGCGGCTGGCTTGGTACTCCTGTTGTCCTGATCATGGAGTAAAACTTCGCGATAGTTGCCCCCACTGTTCCGCTGCCATATCCCCCCACCGGCTTGATTATCAGGCTCGTACCCTTGCGCGGTGCCATGAGTGCGCTGGGTTGTTGTCTGCGGTTGACATCCAGGATGGAGGAGCCGATGAAATAGAACTGATCCGACAGGCTGATTTGATACTGCAGGGGCGGCCGGTTGGCCTCACATGGCCTGCGATGCCGGTAGCGGAGGGGTTTTCTTTCCTGAAAGGGCTGTTCAGATTGGTGCGCGTCTTGGCAAATAGCCCTTCTGCTGCGGGAAAACAATTCTTGGCTGCTGTTGATGTAGACAGCGCTTCGCTTACTACGTCACTTGATGTTGGGTTGAAGTTGGAGTGCCTGAGTAGCTCGGAGCGATCGCACTTTTTGTCTGCAGTGAGCCGGATCCTGTTGGCCGGCGCTGATCGCTTCCGGACAGCGGCTGAAAACGCTCAATTATGCCCTTCAATTCGTGACGCAGTAGTTAGTTCTGACGAACCCTATCTAGCACAACTTTTGCCGCAGCGACCGCGTCGTGGTTATGTCAGAACTCTCCCCGCATTGTGCCCAAGTCCCAAGTCCCCACGCTCAGTGTTGAAAGCCTGGTTGCGCTTCAAGAGAAAAATGCTTCGTACGGAGGGGCGCTTGTGATTGAAAAAGGCGAATTTGAAGGAGCGGTGCTTTGATTGGATATCTACCCCTTGCATGCACCTGTCATGAGTGTGGACGCGCGATTAGCAAGGCCAAGAAGGTTTACCAAGAAAAGCGCTTTTGCGAAGCGTGCTATGCCCGGCTGTTTAAACGAAAAATCTGCCCGGCCTGCTGCAATTTTGCCCGTCTTCCGCAGTTTGATGTTTCCGCGGTCTGCCGCACATGCGAAGTGAAGAAGCCCTGTGTCCGTTGCCATCGTTCCGGCATGAAGATCGGTAGACTCACGGCGCAAGGGCCTGCGTGTATCTCCTGTGCACATTATTTTCGGAAGCCGCAAACATGTGAGCGTTGCGCAACTCCTTCCACTCGCTTGGTCAGAACTCAAGTCGACGACCGAGTGCTACGGTGTTGTCCTGCGTGTCAGTCCAAAATGAATAATGCGTGTTGTTCAGCCTGCAGGCGGTCCAGGGTGATTGTTTCAGTAGATGGACCGGCGCTGTGTAAAAAGTGTTTTGAGCTAGGAAAGGTTCGCTGCCCAAGCTGCGACAAGCTGATGCCTGCCGGTTTGGGCAACGCTTGCATGGCCTGCTTCTGGGATTCATCTTTTGAAGCTCGAAGGGACCTTCTAATTTGCAAGATTGAAGACGAGCGTATCCGTGCGGCGATGGGTAGCTTTTCTGTCTGGCTAAAAGCACGTCGTGGGGCCCAGTTTGCCGCATTGAACATGCAGCGTTACCAGCCATTCATTGAGTCCATACATCTGCATGGGGCGTCGTTGCCTCCTTACTCCGAATTGGTTGCCCATTTCGGCGCGGAGACACTCAGGCGATCGCGTTCGGTGGTGACTTGGCTCTCCGAGAGAGGGATGTTGGTGGTTGATGCGCAGGTCAGAGAGGACTCAAGCGATCAACGTCGTATCAATCAGTTCCTGCAATACTTTCCTGCCGGAGTCGGCAAGGAAGCTCTCCAGGCTTACCAACGGGAGCTAAGTGAGCGCTCTGTGAAGCTAAGGACGATTCGCTTGGCAATTGGAAGTGCACTGCGTCTTTTACGCTGTGGCGACGAGGCGGGCAAAGCGCTCCCGAGCCAACGTGTGCTGCGCCTGTTCCTCCGCACTCGACCAGGCCTTCATGCATCGCTGTCTGGCTTCGTGAGCTTTTTAAATCGCCATTATGGATTGCGGCTAAACGCGAGCGTTGATCGACGGTGGCTGGCTAAGTCTGCCAATCACGTTGCAGAGCTCAAATTGGCTCAACTCTATGTGATGAGCGCTGGAGAATTTACTGAACAGAAGTGGATCAGAGCAGCCATTACCTACTTTCATCGGATCAAGCTTTCATCACGTGATTTGCTGCAATATCACGAGGAGATTCAGGGGGACCAGCGTGGCTTCAGCGTGAAACTCAAAGGGAAGGTTTATTGGGTGCCTGAGGGGAGAGCCCCTAGAGAATGAACACTCAGTTGGGGATTATTATTTTTTCTCCGCTAAAACTTTGAATTGGCAAATTATTCCAAGAAATTAGCTTTATGCGCAATTATGTGAAAATTCATAATTCGTCGTTTGGAAGGCTATGACTATCCTAATCGCGAGGCAGCCTCGCCCGGTTTGCTATGGAGGTTTTCGGATGATGAACAAAAAAGCCTGCGTCTCCGCAGGCCTTTTATCGCATCCACTTTATTAGCGTCATCACCCGCTCCAAGCGGAGGTCTATCAACAGCTGGCGAGTGTAAGCAACGTTTCGCGAGTGCTCGGCTTTCGATCAACCTGACGAATCATCAGATCGTAACTGCTGGCATCGGTAGCTTGACGAGCTGGGTGAATTTGCTGGTTCTCAAAGCGCAACGCGTCTTTTGCGGTAACCGATGCGGTGGTTTCCACAGGACTGGGGGCCGAGAAGCTCGTTTCGAATTCCATCATTCTGCTCGCTTGAAAAAACGGGGATTCAGTTCGGGTTTGAAGTAATGCTTTCGATCAATCCACACGAACCCATCATGCTTGCTAATCACAGCTACATCGATGGGTCCCGAAACGGATTCACTGGGGCGCGTAACACGCTCCTTCAGTGACTCTAGCTCAATCAAGCTCCTTGCCAAGCCCGCCATATCTGGAAGCGGAAGGGAATTTATAATATTTGAGAGCGGAGATATATGTTGGTTTCGGATTTGTTCATACCATTGGTCGGCGTGTGATTTCCGGGTTTCCTGGGTGATTTCTTCAAGCTCTTGTTGAGACAGCGGATTTTGTGCTCCACAAGCGTTCATCACTCGCTCGCCCATTTCATTCAGCGCTACCAAGGAGGAGTCGTAGATCGTATCGAAGACGTCAGGTGACACGCCCATGCGAAAGGTATCAATCATGTGCGTGGTTGCGAACGGCTGAATTACTGCTGCCGTCGAGGCGCTCATCGCTTTGGAATCGTTCATGTTTTTCTCAACGATCAATCGATCGCCAAGAAACCCATAACAGTCAAACACCTCAAGGACAGGAAAATATTCTTCCTTGCCGTATCCGGCGATCACCACTCCAGTCAGCGGAGCGTAGTCTAGGAACTGTTTGACGGCCAGCTTAATGAGCGCATTTACAAATCGCGGCACCAGGTAGGCACGCGTATCGTCTTGTACGAAAATCGCGATGCTTTGAGCCGCAACGGTTTCCCAAGTTTCGGTGGTTTCTGAAACTGCGTTTGCGATGTCTACTTCGGTGAGGAGTCTATGAAGCGGTAGGTCTTCCACATCGCTTTCAGCTTGCGTCAGCGCAGCATCAATTTCATGAGCTGGCACAGATTCCAGTCCTCGAACGTCGCCTACGCCCACGTGCGCGGCGATCATTTGCTGCAGCCGGAACGATGCTCCACCAACAAGCATGAGCAATGCATCTACCTTGCTGTCTTTCGAAAACAGCTTTTCGTTATGCTGTACAAAGTCGAAGAACTTACCTGAATAGGTTTCGAGCTTGTCAAACTGCTCGATGCCCAAGTCTTCGCGAAAAGACTTGATATACAGCTCCCATGGAACGGTTTGAAGCGCGGCTGAACCGAAAATCATCAGGCCCACTGGTGCTTGTCTAGACAGTTCATACAGCTTGTTGGCACCCTTGAAATAGCGTTTCTCGAGCTCCCCGTTTTTCCATGTTGTCACGGTCGTGGCGCTATCGGCGGCAAGCACCACGGCAGTTCGGCTCATAATCGCAATCTCTGCCGTCATCCCAATTCCCTTTCGTAATATCGCGGCTGAATGATGGCAATATGCCTGATGAATACGGCGATTGCCATACAGAGATCTGCTTCGTCGGCCGGTTCCAATGTGGTCCAAGAAACGGAAGCATCATTAAGCAATCGCTTTTGCATGACAGACGATGTAGTCGGTGCAATCGGGCTTCAGCGTTGAAACGCTCAAATAAAACGCATTGGCCGTACACCCATCCTCCTCTTCATGTGATGAGCACTGGATAGCTTAGACAGAGAGCGCTGGGGTACAGGAATTACATCGCGCAACTGATCTGGTCAGCTAACGCTGAGCTTCAGGTGCGCATGCGACGGTGCTTCAGATCAATGATGCCGTTCAAAGCATTGGCTGCAGCTTTGTCGAGAAGCGCATTAGGATCTGAGCCCCAATGGTGCGGGAAAATGTAGCACTGGTAATCAAAAGGCCAGCTCATATTTTTGAAGACACCGTTGTGCTCAGGCAGCGCTTGATCGATATGACCGCAGATTTGTTTTATCCGAGCTATGTCGTGGTCATGGATATGGCAGATCAGCCCGCAAAACGACTGTTCTTTTGGCTTTGAATCTTTACCTATCCAGCGATGGCGCTGGATTTCTGCGACTAGATATAAATCAGTGCCTTCGGTTACCAGGAGGTACATCATCCCCCGACGAACATCTTCTTTAATAGTGATCCATTTATTTTGTCTCTCAAACTCTTCGACCCGAGCTTGAGGATCTCTATGTTCCCAGCTTGGGCCAAGCTCCAACCTATCAGAGAAGGCAATACACTTCGGGGGACCTTCGGTGTGGGCATGGTCAGGCACGTACCAGGACAATCCTTTGATCTTTCCCCCCTGCGCCATTCGGCTGAAGGCTTTCCACATTTCTATCAGCGCGCCTTGGACCTCAATGTCGATCGTAATTGCACTGGCAGTCATCTTCCCCGTCGTAGCGTCACCCTGGCCCTGACTATCTCCCGTTCCGTATTTTTCTGGTAAATCCATGTCCTTTGGAACGAACCTCACCTGTCCAAATGGCTTCTCCACTTTGGTGCGAGTGCTTTCTCGCGTGGTAATGAATTCAAATTCTTCAGCTTCAATATCTTCATGGATGTAGTCGCTGATGGGCTGATGCGAGTCGGTCATCACGATGTCGAGATCACTCTCAGCAAGCCGCCGCCCTTTTTCCAATGGGGTCGCCAAATCACCGGGAGCATTCTCATCCCGTGCGTTCGCCACACGACGGATATCGATCTTGAGTCCAGGAGGCTCACGAGTGCCCACCAAAGCTGTGCAGATGAAATGAGTTTTGCCTTGCGTCCAGAAGCCGCGGCATTTGAGGCTTGTAGCTCCAAGAAACCATGGCCTAACCTGCAAACTATGAGGCTGTCCCGATTTGAAGCTTTTTGGGTTCACTTGGCTAAAAAGGTGCTTAGCAGCTCGCGTCGCACATCCGTCTCCATTGGCGAGCAGCGCCAAGATGGCTCTGTCTTTTTGCAGCATATCCCTGTGCGGATACACGACTAGCTGATCTGGCAGGTTTCTCTCTTCCAGCGGGGTTGACTGTGCCAGCAGGCGACTCATCACTTCTGGCCATTCATAGGTGGTCAAAATTCTTGGAATTTCTGAACCTAACGAATAGCCGCTCACCAGAAAATCAATGCAATTAACTATCAAGGATTTTCTATCCGGCAAACTAAATCTCAACAGCCAATCGTCGTCGCATTCCTCCGGAAGAAGGTACGGGCTACTGGGGGCGCAGAGCTGGTGGCGGCTAACACGACTCAATTTCCAGCCATTACTGAAGTCGACATCGAAATATTCTGTGGTCATGCCCACCTTGGCGACCGGATATCCGTCCTGAAGGATTACACCCATTTGGTACAAGCGCAGACGGCTAAGAGCGATATCGCGAACTTCTGTCTCGCCTGTCAGTTTGCTGCCATCGAGAGCGCGAAATACGACCTTCACCAAAGGAACAGTATTGTCGGCGAGGTTTCTGACGATTTTGCTGTACCACCAGATTATCCATTCACCTGGCGGTAGCTTGAGGTCTAGCTCTTTCGAGCGTCTGCGCGAGCGAGACAGCGCCAGTTTTTCGCGCAGGATCTGATGCGGCACCGCGATTTCTTGTGCTGAATCTAATGATATTTCCATCGTTGGAAGATTCAAGGGTGTACCTGCCGCTTTACTTGTTGATATTGAGGCCAGCGGTGCCCTTAACGGCACCACTGAATCCGACCTTTTTTAAGCCAGAAATGGGACTTGCAGCCATTTTTCAGCCACACCGATGGATGAACCGAGGGGTGGCCTTCGGCATCCACGTTGTAATCCCATCTAGGATTTGCCTCATCAAACACCAAGAGCTCAATTGTGCGTCCGCATCCGCAGGGACACTGCAGGCCAACCGACCAGTCCTCTCGGCTCTCCTGCATCAGAATTACGGAACGAATTGGCATTTTTTGGGGCAGGGAATCACCTTTGACGACGACCAGCCGCCTAGGCGGAAGGACGTCATCAAATTTCAAAACCAGCCTGCGCCAGAGTCCACGCAGCGTTTCCATTTCTTACACTCCCAGAGGTGGTAGACCCAACAGCGGCTCTTGATCACCAACGCCGAGGAGCGCGTTAGGGCTCTTGGCGAAGGAGGACTCAGACGCAAAGTCTTCAAGACACCCTGAGAGTGTGAAGAGGGTTTGGGTGTAGTCACTGTTATCTTCTTCACGGAAAGGGAATGCTCGCGCGATGAACTCGTTGACGCACGCACTGGCAGCTCGCATGTTCAACGTGATCACAGAAGGCGCCTCCTCATGCACTCCGGTGATGTAGCCCCTGGCGACTTGGTCGCGATGAGCCTCCGGGTCTGAACTGAGCAGCTCCTCGGCGTATAAGGATTCCGGTGTGTAAATCCTGCGGTCACTCAGCGTTGGCCCACCTGGGCGCACATAGTCGATTCGCCCTTGTACGTCATGAATCTTCGGTGTTCCAGTACGCGATAACCTCGTAGGAATCGTCACACCGACATCAAACAAAGGAGTAAGGAAGGACGACGACATGAGGTCGCAAATCAGACGTCCCAGTTGAGAGTCCACGCAGCAAAAAATGACATCAGCATCGGCTACCGCTTGAACCGTATCTCTATCGAAAATCGAAGCGTTGATGGGATGAGCGATTCGGGCGCCTCGAATACGCTCAACCGCGTCGGCCAGTACCTCTACTTTGGGGCGGCCAGCTTTAGCATCTGCGAGTGTCGAGTTGAGGATTCGATTCAGATTTTTTTCTTCAACCTGATCGTGATCGACTAGAAGAAGTTTTCCGAAACCTAACCTTGCCAACTGCTCAGTCACGATGGAGCCCGTGCCTGAGACGCCGATAACGGCCGCAGTCAGTTTGGACAGGGATGCTGTCATTGCTGAGGTGAAAGCCATACCTGGTGGCTGTCCTGACAAATCATATGGCCAGCAACAGATGTTGTTTCCTGGGACGTTCACCATCGCGATATCTTGTACTGACGAATCCGGATGGTAGACACGGGCGCGCATGGCGCCGCCAGGAATCATAATGGCAGAGCCATGAATGGCCTCTACTCCTTGGGCGAGCGAGACCATAGTACTTTCATCGCTGCTGTCATCAGCTATCGAGAAATCGAACAAACCACCCGGGTGCGAATGCACCAGGATGATTGACAGCGATCGTGGGAGCGCTTCGTCTATGGCCAGCTCTAAATACTTGCCAGGCCAGGTAAGCGCATCAGGCTTGCGTACCTTGCACTCCTCATGAGGCACCAAGATGAGCTTCTTCGAGAGAAGTTTCAGCGAAGCGCCGGGCGAGCGTGAACAGATAAGGATGGCTGCGGCTTCCTTACCGTCACCCGGGAACAGGTGTTCCCGGAGCGCGGTGTGGATTTCTTCCGTCAGCACAAGGCGAGATTGTGCTGTCACAGACCAACCTCCTTCAGCAGGCAACCGTCGGCCATAAACAGCTGGGTAACCACATTGTCGTTGGCCGGATCCCAGCTGCGATGACGAGACCAACCTTGAAACGTCACGCCGTCGATTTGGCCTTGAACTTGCGTTTGTGCAATCTCACCACCGTTGGCCAGCCGTACGGCCGGATAAAGGTAAAACATGTCCAGCATGGTGTTGGGATAGGTTGGGGGAATGTTCAAGGCCATCTGAACGACTTTTTCCGAATAGCCATCAGGCAACGCGTAACCGTGAATCACCAGCCAACGCCCGCCTTCACTAGTGTTGCGGGTTTCCCACCGATGACCAACAGTGTCGAGATATTGTTCGTCCCGGGGCAGAAGTTTGAAGTCGCGGCGAAGCGGCAGAGCCGCCTCGCCGTTATTCACATCCTTTTGGGTCAGGCGTAGCTTTTCGATACCCTCAGGACGCAAATCGATGTTGTCACCAATTTCCAGGGCCTGCTTAGGCTGATCGCGAACCATGAGGAAGATGTGCCAGTCGAGGTTCGGGTTCAAATTGGCGGCTACGATCGCTTCGCGTACAGGCACGATGGATTTGTCGAACTCATACACTTCACCCTGGATGTTCAGCTTCCAGATTGGCTTGCGGGTGATAAAGCGTTCGATTCCATCCTTGTCCAGGTTGATCAGATGAGTGTCTTCAATCTCCTGATCAGGCTCATCTTCACGCTCAAGCAACAGACGTTTTTCCGTCCCGACATCGGCGAGTTTGCGAACGGTGTGACCGGAGATATGTTTGCTGGGCCACTCATAGCGGGCGCCATCCACCATAAGCAGGTACTTGCGGTCAGACTCAACGACGATGAAGCGATTAACCCCCTCGCTCAAAGTGACAGTCTCATCTGGACGGATGTCTTCCTGGGCGCCAGATTCAAACATCTGCAAGATCACTGGTGATTGGTCGGGCTTGAACCCAGACGCCGCGGCGATTTGAGCACCAGTTGGGGTACTGTCTTGGAGGTTAACCTGGCGATAAACCAGATCGTTGCTTGCCACTTCAATGCTGTGGCGCTGCTGGTGTTGCATTTGTTCTTGTTGCATGGGTATATCTCCTAATGATTTCCGCTCACGCGGGTACTTGGCTTTCCAAATGGAAGCCAGAATTAGCCGTAGAGGAGAGGAGTCCCAACCAGTACTTGACTGGTGCGGGTCACGCAGAGATACTCAGCTTTCGTTAGAGGCATCTCGACTCAGTACCTTCGCGCAATGTGGCGTTGCGCTATGGTTCTCATCTACGTTTGATCGTCTTTCTCGTAGTATCCCTGTCTGATTCGTGTCAGCTCCTTCTTTGTGCAATCGATGATTTGTGCGATCTGGGCGTAACGTTTGACCAACCCAATTGCGTTCTCTCTTTCATCGGCTGATCTGCTCGCGCATCCAAGTCCAATAACTCTGTTGTTTGAAGCCTTCACGTGAAATGTGAAATGCAACGAACGCTCAATCCTTCCGTAAAATCTGTCGTATGGCGAATGCTCTCGGCAGGACTCGATGCCGTTCAAGCAACCTCCTAAGGTTCGATAGCTATCACTTTGAAGCAGAACCTGGTTGTTCCCAGTCTTGAGCTGGAAAATCCACCCGTTGTCTGCCGCTCTGTGAAGCTCGTACGAAGCTTTCATGGATCATCCCTGATGTTTTCTCGTTCAATGACCCCGTTTACCGGCAGGCCAAAAAAAAGGGGTATGCCGGTAAGCATACCCCTTATTCTCGATAAGGCAACCCCTTTAAGCAGATTCGCCTATCACTTTGTAGATAAATTCCTTTCCGCCACTGCCAGCCGACATCTCCACCCGGGCAATGAAGCCTTCTTCAGATAGGCGTTTGAGTCGCGTACTAGCGTTCTGAACGCTCATCTCAAGCGCCTGGGCAACCTGGGTAGTAGTAACAGAGCGGTTAGACATGACCAGATCGAGCAGCGGAAGACTAGTTGGAGATGGTGCGGGACCAATGAACCGGCATTTCCCATCAATCCAGCACGTGACTCGAAAATCTCCAGATATCGCAGCACCTTCTAAGTTAGCGATTATATCTTCATCAACTAGATCAAAAATATAGAAGGAGATTTTCTTAGCGTACTGTTTAAAAGTGAATATAAGTGACTCACGAAGAAATGAAACATCGGCACCATCAATATTATTGAGGGATATACCAATTGTTTTCGCGCCTACTCGTGAGGCAACCTCTTCCAACAATTTGGCATGAGCCTTCCTACCCCTAATCGTGCCATAGGGGTTGCTGCTTCCATCCGTGAAGTCTCGAAGGGCGATTATGTGTTTTTTCTCGTTCATGCTTTGAGTTTAACCAGAATGTAATTAACTGTCAAGTTTGAATTCAAAGACGATATGTGTTCCGCGAAGTCGAGGTAAGCCTAGCGACCAACTGTGGTTATGCAAGTCATTATCTCGGTAAGTTAACGCAACCGAGAAGTCTTCCTGCCGAATGCTGATTTTCGCATTTAAGCTTTCGGCGTAACTGCTGCTGGTATGAAGGCCTGCCCCGCCCTTTCCTTTACCTTTACTGCTCAAACCACCTTTGCGCATAACATGTATGATTAGTTGAGCATCGGAAGCTTCCAGTGTTTTGGGAAACTGATTTGCAACTTCAGGGTAATGCAAATCTAAAGCGGGTCTGAGAGTTGAGCAGATACCTTTCCCGGAGTCCGAAATGACAGCTACGATCGATGTAGAGCCTTTCAATGTGTAGCTTTGAAGGCCTGCAAAACCAGGGATTACTGTTCCTGAATGCTCCTCGGCGTTTCCGATAAGTTCACCCAGCACGCTATGGATTTTTTGAGCGTGAGTGGCTCCAAAAGCATCAATAAAACTCAACTTGAAGCGTTCCGGTACGTTCTCATCGCTGTAAGCGTCAATAGGAAGCAACTCCACCAGTTTGGTGGTTTTTGCTTTGTGACGCTGTGCGGCAGAACTACTAGGTTTTCGAGGTAGGACTTTAATAGATTTGGCGAGCTGATCGAAAAATCCCGCTCTATTTAAATAGGAGAGGGCGTCGGGGTTCTCGGTAAAATCGAGTTCCACAATCCTCTTAACTTCCGCTAGCTGGTTCGCCAATGCCAGAATTCTCGAGGCAGCACAAAATAGAACTTTGCGCTCTTTCGGAATTTTTAAAGTGATATGGCCGTGTGCATTGTCAAGCGGCGAGCCATATTTGATTAGCGCACGCTCAAAATGCTCCTGAGTAATCCAGGTTCGGCTGGCAGTGAACTCGATCTTGAGACAGGCATTTTTCTTGAGCAACCAAACGAAGTTTTCGTCCTGCACAAACTCCTCAAGATTATCATAGAGACATTTTGTAACTTCTCGGCGTTCGCAGTTAAGAAATTTAGCGATATCTCGGGCTTTCAAGCCTGGGCTATCGCTTAAGATCTGGGCAATCCTTTTCCGCATGAAGATTTCGCTTAACTTCTTGATCCTAAAGTCTTTCTTTGGTGATCCCAAAGCCCTGATTTTGCCCTTCCTTACATCGGCAATAATCACCAAGTCAGGCCTAGAAATTATACCCTTGCGAGCAGTGAATCAAAATGCCATCTATCTGCTCGGACTGAAGAAAATACGTCATCCCTAGCATGACCAATCCGGCGCGAACACGAAACCAGTCACCTGAGTTCTTCTCACTGGAAGCAAATTGTTAAAGAGCGGTGACCTTGCTGCGGGTTGCCTCGCCGCAAGGCCGGTATTCGTCCTGAATACTGTATGAATGTACAGTATTCGATTTCGTCTGCGCTAAGCAAGCCCCTCGTATCGATTTCATCCAAAGGGCTCCTTTCACAATGGCCGGAGGTAAATAGACGCTTTCGTCAATTAATGCGGGTCATGATATCTGGAAGGTCTTGTCTTGCTTGGCCCTCATCGTTGAAGCAGGAAGGGTTTTCAGATGTGGATGCGACGCGGCTAGAAACGCTGGCAATGACAACGCGCGTAGAGGAGGGTATTCCAGCGGTACCTTCCATTCGTTTAACTCTCATTTTATTCCTTGTTTTCTCAGTAATTTCTTTTTGTCCCACGTCCGAAACATAAGGTTCGATTGGCGTATGCCCATTGAAATGCGCCACCGCCTCCAGCAGATGATCCACCGCGATCACCTTCAGTCCTGATGCCAGGCATGCTTCCTCGGCATTCGCCCGCGGAACCATCAGCGTCCGCCCGGCCTTGCGCGCCGCCAGTGCCGCCGGCAATACCCCGCGCACCGCCCGCACCGCGCCGGACAACGCCAGTTCGCCCAGGCATTCCACGTCATCCAGCGTCAGCGTCGGCACTTGCACACTCGCCGACAGAATCCCCAGCGCAATCGCCAGATCGAACCGCCCGCCATCCTTGGGCAAATCCGCCGGGGCCAGATTCAAGGTGATCCGCCGCGCCGGAAACTGCAGCCCGGAATTGATGATCGCACTGCGCACCCGATCCTTGCTTTCCTTCACCGCAGCCTCCGGCAGGCCAACCATGGTCAGCGAGGGCAGACCATTGGCCAGGTGGACTTCGACGGTAACGGCGGGAGCATCCACGCCAATCTGGGCGCGACTGTGGACGATGGCGAGGGACATGGGCATTCCTTGGGTTGAATCGGGGGCCGCTTCCTGCGGGTTTTTGAAGGGTAGTCGGGGAGGACGGTGTTGGAGGGATGGTTGCTTGGGCAAACTTTCACTGGATGTTGCGGGGCAGAACTGAGGAAGCCCTCTCCAGCATTGCAAGCAGATGTGCCGGGTTTTCTTGTAGGAAATGCTGAAGTTTTTTGTGGGGCTTAGATGGGCTGAGTAGTCCGTTTCCTAAAATATTGAGAGACCATTGTGAAACCTCAATGGGCCATTTGCTTTCAAGGATTCCACGAATAAACTCAAGATTAATGCATAACGTTAAGCTTTAAATTATGATCGTTAGCTTTAAGTGTTCTGAAACCGAATACCTGTTCTGCAGCGGTAAAACCCGTTTCTGGTCAGCCATATTGAGTGTCGCGGAACGTAAGCTGACGATGCTTGATGCGGCAGCTGTACTCGCTGATTTACGATCTCCTCCGGGTAATCGACTCGAGGCTCTGGAGGGGGATCGAAAAGGGCAGTACAGCATTCGAATCAACGCCCAATGGCGAATCTGCTTCGTTTGGGGCCTCAATGGACCCGAGGATGTCGAAATCGTCGATTATCACTGAGGTGAGTATGACTAAGAATGGTATGCGCCCGGTTCATCCAGGCGAGATCCTCAAGGAGGAATACCTGGAGCCTCTGAACCTGACAGCTGCTGCATTGGCCAGAGCTTTGAGTGTCTCCACGCCAACGGTGAATGACATCGTCCTGCAGCGCCGAGGTGTCAGCGCGGATATGGCGCTCCGGCTTTCCATATGCCTGGATACCACCCCTGAGTTTTGGCTCAACCTGCAATCGACTTACGATCTGCGCAAGGCCGAGATTGAACGGGGGGCATCAATTAGAGATCAAGTTGAGCGACTTGCTCGCTGTGCCTGATCGCTACAAAAGAAAGAACCCCACGTTGAATGACGTGGGGTTCTTTTTATTCGGTTTCTGAAGGTGGCGTCAGCTTCGCTTCCAGCTCAGCCACCTTCGCCTCAAGGCTCTCAAGCCGGGCGCGAGTTCGCGCCAGCACCACCATCTGACTATCAAACTCTTCCCGGCTCACCAGGTCCAGTTTGCTGAAGGCGCTTTGCAGCAGCATCTTGAACTGGCTTTCGATTTCGGCTTTTGGCAATGGCGTGTCGCCGCTGAACAGGCGGGAGGCGGTGCCGCTCAGGGCGTCGAGGAAGTCTTTGGGCGCGAGCATGGGATATGTCCTGGAAACAATGGCCGGCAGTGTATCACGCAGTGTCTATAGTCATTTGCGTTGGCCGGGATGCACGCTTTTCGCGCAAAAGGACGAACGGCTGCGCACCGTTGTTGTGCGTATCCCGTGTGCCATTTCGGTGATGGCATCTTCGGCAGCGGCCAAGGGATTGAAATCAGGGGATTTTGGCGAGATGGCAAGCTTTCTGCTTAGTCGGTAGTGACCCATGCACTGATGCAGTCGCTGTGACGAATGCAGTGCGGCAGGCGGAGCGGGGAGTTTCGTCAGCAGCGGTTAGCTGGCGTCAGTCGGGCAGGTAGGGCCGACGATGCGTTACAAAGCCAGGCACTGCGCTTAGACTTGAGTCGGGTTTGTTTTCCTGGGGCAAGTCCACCAATTCGGGAGAGAGTTTCATGAAGCTAGTCACTGCCATCATCAAGCCGTTCAAGTTGGACGACGTGCGCGAGTCGCTGTCCGAAATCGGCGTGCAGGGCATTACCGTTACTGAAGTCAAAGGCTTCGGGCGGCAGAAGGGTCACACCGAGCTGTATCGCGGCGCGGAGTACGTGGTCGATTTTCTGCCCAAGGTGAAAATCGACGTTGCCATCGACGACAAGGATCTGGATCGGGTTATCGAGGCGATAACCAAGGCTGCCAACACCGGCAAGATCGGTGACGGCAAGATCTTCGTGGTCAATCTGGAACAGGCGATTCGCATCCGTACCGGCGAAACCGATACCGACGCGATCTAAACGCCGCCACAAACCCAACGCCCCAGGAGAAAACAATATGACTCTGCGTAAATTCGCAGGGCTAGGCGCCCTGTTGTCCATCGTAATGCCCGGCCTGGCTTTGGCGGCAGATCCGGTGGCGCCTCCAGTCCTCAATTCCGGCGATACCGCCTGGATGCTGACCTCGACGGCCCTCGTGCTGTTCATGACCATTCCCGGCCTCGCGCTGTTCTACGGCGGCATGGTTCGGTCGAAAAACATTCTTTCCGTGATGATGCAGTGCTTCGCCATTACCGGCCTGGTCACCATCCTGTGGTTCCTTTATGGCTACAGCATGGCGTTCGACACCACCGGGATGGAAGCCAACGTCGTCAACTTCAACTCCTTCGTCGGCAGCTTCGGCAAGGCCTTCCTCGCGGGCATCACGCCTGCCAGCATTACTGGCCCGGCGGCGCTGTTCCCTGAAGCCGTGTTCGTCACTTACCAGATGACGTTCGCCATCATCACCCCGGCGCTGATCGTCGGTGCCTTCGCCGAGCGTATGAAGTTCTCCGCGATGCTGGTGTTCATGGGCGTCTGGTTCACCCTGGTGTATGCGCCGATCGCGCACATGGTCTGGAGCGGTCCGGGCTCGCTGCTGGGTGACTGGGGCGTGCTCGACTTCGCCGGCGGCACCGTGGTGCACATCAACGCCGGTATCGCCGGTCTGGTGGCGTGCCTGGTGCTGGGCAAACGCAAAGGCTTCCCGACCACCCCGATGGCGCCGCACAACCTCGGTTACACCCTGATGGGCGCCGCCATGCTGTGGGTTGGCTGGTTCGGCTTCAACGCCGGTTCCGCCGCAGCCGCCAACGGTACCGCCGGCATGGCGATGCTGGTTACCCAGATCGCCACCGCCGCCGCTGCACTGGGCTGGATGTTCGCCGAGTGGATCACCCACGGCAAACCTAGCGCACTGGGTATCGCTTCGGGTGTGGTTGCTGGTCTGGTAGCAATCACTCCGGCAGCCGGCACCGTGGGCCCGATGGGCTCGCTGATCATCGGTCTGGCCGCCGGCGTGGTGTGCTTCTTCTGCGCCACCACCCTGAAACGCAAACTCGGCTATGACGATTCCCTGGACGCCTTCGGCGTGCACGGTATTGGCGGTATCCTCGGCGCGATCCTGACCGGCGTGTTCGCCGCTCCAGCGCTGGGTGGCTTCGGCACCGTCACCGACATCGCCGCGCAAGTCTGGATTCAGTGCAAAGGCGTCGGCTTCACGGTGATCTACACCGCGATCGTCACCTTCATCATCCTCAAGGTGCTGGATGCCGTGATGGGTCTGCGCGCTACCGAGGAAGAAGAATCGGTGGGCCTGGACCTGGCACAACACAACGAGCGCGGCTACAACCTGTAAGTACGCGCCTCAAAAAACTTGCCCGGTTCGCCGGGCATTTTTTTGTCCGGGATTTGTCATCCTTGAGATGGCTGTAAGGATTTTTCGTACTGCTTTGGTCGTGTTTACGACGGGTGTTTTTCTACGGCCAATGGCTTACATCATTGAAGGAATATTAGGGCCTTTGTTTTTTTTCAGAGCGCGCTAGAATGCGCCCCGAACGTGCGGAGAACTGTATGTGGCAACAGACTCTGATAACCCTGCGGGCACGGCCCCGGGGCTTTCATCTGGTAACGGAAGAGTTGCTCGCCGGACTGCCTGAACTCAAGGCATGCCGGGTCGGTCTGTTGCATTTGTGGCTGCAGCATACCTCGGCGTCGTTGACCATCAACGAGAACGCCGATCCGGCGGTACGTCGCGACTTCGAACGATTTTTCAATCGTCTGATCCCACAAGGAACAGACGGCTATGAGCATAACGACGAAGGCCTGGACGACCTCCCGGCGCACTTCAAGGCCAGCGTGCTGGGCTGCCAGATCAGCCTGCCGGTTTCGGCGGGTCGGCTGGCACTGGGCACCTGGCAAGGCGTTTACCTGGGCGAGCACCGCGATCATGGCGGTGCCCGTAAAGTCCTCGCCACCTTGCACGGTGAAGAGGCATAAACCGTTGGTCACCAATGGTTACCGATTTTTTTACGGCGACTTTCGACAGTCGCCAAAGCTGGTCTATAACTAATCTGCTTTTCGCAAGTCATGAGGTAGAACATGAGCGACGATGATCTGGAAAACGACGACCTCGAAGTAGGCGACGAAGACGAGGCCGAGGACGGTCTGGAAGCAGCAGCGGAAGACGTTGCTGAAGACGATGGCGGTGACGATACGCCGGCCCCGGCTGCCAAAGGCAAGGCCAAGGCTGCGGTGTCGGTCGATGAGTTGCCGAGCATCGAAGCCAAGAACAAGGAGCGCGATGCCCTGGCCAAGGCCATGGAAGAGTTCCTTGCGCGCGGCGGCAAGGTGCAGGAAGTGGAGGCCAATGTGGTCGCCGATCCGCCCAAGAAGCCGGACAACAAGTACGGCAGCCGCCCTATCTGAGGCGTGCCGCTTGCTTGCTGAAAAAGCCCGCCGTCGCTGCGGGCTTTTTCATGGGCGAAAGAAACCTAGCCGAGGCTGTTCCAGCGGGCGAGCACGGCGGGCAGATCGGTCAGGCTGCGAATTTCGGCATCCGGCAAGCGTTCTGCTTCCCAGACCTTGCCCGCCGGGTTGAACCAGATCGCACGCAAGCCGGCCTGCTGCGCCCCGGCGATGTCATCTCCCGGGTGATCGCCGATATGCACCGCCGCTTCAGCGCTCACGCCGCCGCGTTGCAGGGCTTCATGGAACAGTCGCGCATCCGGCTTGGCGATGCCGATGTCTTCGGCGCACAGCGCAAACTTGAAGTAATCCGCCAGCCCGAGGCGACGCACATCGGCGTTGCCGTTGGTGACCACGCCAAGGGCGTAATGCTTGGCGAGGGTTTCCAGGATCGGCTCGACTTCCGGAAACACTTCGATCTGATGCCGGGCATGCAGAAACACTTCGAAACTCTTGTCCGCCAGCGCCGAGGCTTCACCGTGGGCATAACCGGCTTCTTCCAGGGCGTGGAACAGCACCCGCCGACGCAACGCACTGATGCGGTGCTTGAGTCCCGGCTCGCTGGCCAGCACCCGTTCGCGGATCGACCACAGGTGTTCCACCGGCACCGCGCCCAGATTCGGCGCATGTTCGCTCAGCCATTCGCGCAAAACCGCTTCGGCGCTGACGATCACCGGGGCGGTGTCCCACAGGGTGTCGTCGAGGTCGAAGGTGATCAACTGGATGCTCATGAATCGTCGCCTTTCATGCGTTTGGCCCGTGGATGGGCGCTGTCGTAGACCGCCGCCAGGTGCTGGAAGTCCAGGTGGGTATAGATCTGGGTGGTCTTGATATCCGAGTGGCCGAGCAGTTCCTGCACGGCACGCAGATCCTGCGAAGACTCCAGCAAATGGCTGGCAAAGGAGTGCCGCAGCATGTGCGGGTGCAGGTTCTGCCCCAGTTCGCGCTCGCCGGCCAGTTTGACCCGCACCTGAATTGCGCGCGGGCCGAGGCGTCGGCCTTGCTGGCTGACGAACACCGCATCGTCCGCCGGGTTGGTCAGCGCCCGCAGCGGCAACCATTGCTCCAGCGCTTCCCGGGCCTTTTTACCCACGGGTAACAGGCGCGTCTTGCTGCCTTTGCCGAGCACTTGAACCATGCCGTCGGCGAGGTCCAGTTGATCGAGATTGAGCCCGGTCAGCTCCGACAGGCGCAGGCCGGAAGAGTAGAACAACTCCAGAATCGCTTGATCACGCCGAGCCAGGAAATCGTCTTCCACGGCACCTTCAAGCAGTTGCAGGGCGCGGTCGGTATCGAGGGTTTTCGGCAGGCGGCGTTCGCCTTTTGGCGGCGCCAGACCGGTCGCCGGGTCGTGATCGCAGAGGCCTTCGCGATTCAGATAGTGATAGAGCCCGCGCACTGCAGACAGCAGGCGCGCCAGGCTGCGTGAAGACTGGCCCTGGGCATGCAGGCGGGCGATCAGGCTGCGCAGGCGCTGGATGTCCAGGGCCTGCCAGCTGCCGATGTTCTGTTTGCTGCACCAGCCGAGGACTTTATCGAGGTCGCGTCGGTAGGCCGACAGCGTGTGCGGCGACACCTGCCGCTCACTGCGCAGGTGTTCGCAGTAAGCGTCCAGTTGTCGTTCCATGGTCAGCGTACCGAGCGCAGGGAGCTGTTGACCCGTGGCAGCACGCGGCCCATGACTTCGGCGATGTAGCTGAGGAACAGCGTGCCGACCGAGCTCTTGTAGTGCTGCGGATCACGGCTGGCGATGGCCAGAATCCCGTGGATGCCCTGGTGGCTGACAGCGACCACGGCGGTGGAGCCGATCTGCTTGCGCTGCTCTTCGCCGAACAGGAAGTCCAGCTCGTGTTCGCGCAGGCTGCCGCTGATGCTCTTGCCTTCGGTGAGCAGGCCGCCGATGGCGGCTTGCGCGTCGGCGTGGGTCACCCAGCGGCCGACCGGAGCCGGGTTATCGCCGAGCAGGATCAGGCTGACGAAGGGCACCTGGAAGTCCTGGCGCAGACTGTCTTCGACGCTGATCACCACGTCTTCCAGGGTGGCGGCGTCCATCAGGGCGAGGATCAGGCGGCGGGTCTTGTCGAACAGGCGATCGTTGTCCCGGGCGACGTCCATCAAGTGCGAGAGGCGATGACGCATCTCGATGTTGCGGTCGCGCAGGATGGACATCTGGCGCTCGACCAGCGACACGGTGTCACCGCGACGATGGGGGATGCGCAGGGACGGCAGCAGTTCTTCATGTTCGACGAAGAAGTCCGGATGAGCCTCCAGGTACGCGGCAACCGCTGCCGCCTCCAGGCTCTCGGACGCTGTTTCACCGGACTGTCGGGCGGGTACCTGAGGCTTATCGGTCATGGCTTCTGCTCACTCAAAGACGGACTTGTCCTTCGTATACACGCACTGCCGGACCGGTCATCAGCACCGGTTGGCCAGGGCCTGCCCATTCGATGGACAAGCGCCCGCCCGGCAGGTCGATCAGCAGTGGCGAATCCATCCACCCCTGGCTGATCGCAGCTACAGCAGCAGCGCAGGCGCCGGTGCCGCAGGCCTGGGTTTCCCCGGCGCCACGTTCCCAGACGCGCAGTTGTGCGCGATTACGGTCGATGACCTGGATAAAGCCGACGTTGACCCGAGCTGGAAAGCGCGGGTGGTGTTCGATTTTCGGACCCAGCTCATGCACCGGTGCAGTGTTGATGTCCTGCACGCGCAGCACGGCGTGGGGGTTGCCCATCGACACTGCCGCCAGTTCGACCGATGTACCGTCGACGTCGACCTGATAGCTCAGGGCCTGCTCGGTCGCCTGGAACGGAATGTCCGCCGGCACCTGACGCGGGGCGCCCATGTTCACGCCGATCTGGCCGTCGTTACGCACGTCCAGTTCGATGATGCCGCCCTTGGTCTCGACGCGAATCAGGCGTTTGGCGGTCAGACGCTTGTCGAGCACGAAGCGCGCAAAGCAGCGCGCACCGTTGCCGCACTGCTCCACTTCGGAACCGTCGGAGTTGAAGATCCGGTAACGGAAATCCACATCCGGATTGCTCGGTGCTTCGACGATCAGCAACTGGTCGAAACCGATGCCGGTGTGCCGGTCGCCCCACATTTTTGCGTGCTTGGGCTGAATGTGCGCGTGCTGGCTGACCAGGTCGAGGACCATGAAGTCGTTGCCCAGGCCGTGCATCTTGGTAAAACGCAGCAGCATGGGGTTACTCCGGCAGCAGGCTTTCGCCGGCAAACAGCTCGGCCACGGTCTCGCGGCGACGCACTTCAAACACTTGATCGCCATCTACCAGCACTTCGGCGGCACGGCCGCGAGTGTTGTAGTTGGAGCTCATCACAAAACCGTAGGCACCGGCCGAATGCACGGCCAGCAGGTCGCCTTCTTCCAGCGCCAGTTCGCGATCCTTGGCGAGGAAGTCGCCGGTTTCGCAGATCGGGCCGACCACGTCGTACTGGCGTGCGGCGGTGTCGCGCGGCTTGACCGCAGTCACGTCCATCCACGCCTGGTACAGGGCCGGGCGGATCAGGTCGTTCATGGCGGCATCGACGATGGCGAAGTCTTTGTGCTCGGTGTGCTTGAGGTACTCGACCTGAGTCAGCAGCACGCCGGCGTTGGCGACGATGAAACGGCCCGGCTCGAACACCAGCGCCAGATCACGACCGTCGAGACGCTCGCGCACAGCCTTGATGTAGTCGGCGGCCAGCGGCGGCTCTTCATCGCGATAACGCACACCCAGGCCACCACCGAGATCGATGTGGCGCAGGTGGATGCCGCAATCGCCCAGACGATCCACCAGATCCAGCAGGCGATCGAGGGCATCGAGGAACGGCGGCAGGGTGGTCAGTTGCGAGCCGATGTGGCAATCGACGCCAACCACTTCCAGGTTCGGCAGGTGCGCGGCACGCACGTACACGTCTTCGGCGTCGGCGATGGCGATGCCGAACTTGTTCTCTTTGAGACCGGTGGAAATGTACGGGTGGGTGCCGGCATCGACGTCCGGGTTCACGCGCAGCGAGATCGGCGCGACAACGCCCAGCTCGGCGGCGACCACTTGCAGGCGCTCCAACTCGTCGGTGGATTCGACGTTGAAGCAATGCACGCCGACTTCCAGCGCGCGACGCATGTCGTCACGGGTCTTGCCGACGCCGGAGAACACGATCTTGTCAGGGCTGCCGCCGGCGGCCAGGACGCGTTCCAGCTCGCCACGGGAAACGATGTCGAAACCGGCGCCGATGCGGGCCAGGACATTCAGTACGCCGAGGTTGGAGTTGGCCTTGACCGCGTAGCACACTAGGTGCGGCATGCCGGCCAGTGCATCGGCGTAGGCCAGGTACTGGGCCTCGATGTGGGCGCGGGAGTAGACGTAGGTCGGTGTGCCGAAGCGATCGGCGATGGCGGACAGCGCCACACCTTCCGCGAACAGCTCCCCGCCACGGTAGTTAAAAGCGTCCATGGCGATCCCTTAGTAAACGTCGTGCTTGTGTGCCTTGGAGGCAGGCTGCTTTTGCGAAGACTGGGCTTGTGCGGCCGGGTCCTGATCTTCATCGGGCAGGTACAGCGGGCCTTTCTGACCGCAGGCCGAAACGAGACAGGCAACCGCGACGAGCGCAGCAAGGGAAGAGATCAGGCGCTTCATGGCGAAATCCTTGAATATGCGTTAATTGCGCCGGAGTATACCGGCCACCCGGCAGCTTGCCTATGCGACGGAACTCCCGTCCGGCGGGGCTCGGGCTGCGGCGAAGAAACTTTTCCCGCGTGACGGGTGCATATTTCGTCGCCGGGCAGGGCGCTTGGTCGTTATCCTTTGCAATCGGCTGGCAGCGACCGTATCTTGCGGCGCTTGAGCCTGATCAGACATTTTTTGAGGTTGCCGCAATGAGTTTGTCCGAAGCCCGTTTCCACGATCTGGTCGATGAAACCCAAGAAAAACTGGAAGACATCTTCGACGACAGCGACCTGGACATCGACATGGAGAACTCGGCCGGTGTGCTGACCGTCAAGTTCGAGAACGGCACCCAGCTGATCTTCAGTCGTCAGGAACCGCTGCGTCAGCTGTGGCTGGCCGCTGTCTCCGGTGGTTTCCACTTCGATTACGACGAAGAAAGCGAACGCTGGATGTGCGACAAGAGCGAAGAGCAGTTGGGCGAGATGCTCGAGCGCATCGTCAAGCAGCAGGCCGGTACCGAATTCGATTTCGAAGGCCTGTGATTTCGTGACTGACACCGCGCCCGCCCGTCCGCCGAAGCCGCTCTACAGCAACGTCAGCCCGGCCGTGCCTTCGCCGTGCACCGGCGTGTGTCGGCTGGATGAGCAGAAGGTCTGTCTCGGCTGCATGCGCCATGTCGAAGACATCCGCGAGTGGCGCTCGGCCGATGACGAGCGCCGCCGGGTAATCTGCGCGCAGGCGATGCAACGCCGACAGCTCGCCGGAGCGTAGCTTGTATATTTTTTGAGCTGTGATAGTGTCCGGAAACGCCTCAACCCATCGAGGCCTGGTGAAAACCCCGTCTTTTTTGGCGGGGTTTTGCTTTTTTTGTGTGCAGAAGAAAGGAGTCTGCCCGGATCATGACCGCACCTTCCATCACCCTTACCCGTCTGGACGTGCAACGTCTGGAGCGCCTGATCGACAGCCTGGATGACACGCTGCCGGGCGTGATCGCGCTGCAAACCGAACTGGACCGCGCCGATACGCTGGTCGGCCACGATGAAGTGCCCGCCGATGTCGTGACGATGAATTCCCGTGTGCATTGTCGCGAAGAGGGCAGTGGCAAGGACTATCACTTGACTCTGGTTTATCCGAAGCACGCCAACGCCGATGAAGGCAAAATCTCGATCCTGGCCCCGGTCGGCAGTGCGCTGCTGGGCCTGAAAGTCGGCCAGCACATCGACTGGCCGGCACCTGGCGGCAAGACCCTGAAGCTGACCCTGCTGGAAGTCGAATCGCAGCCGGCCAACGGCGGCGACTTCCCGGAGTAACCCTGCCTCAGACCTGCTCGAGCGCCTCGTTCAGAGAGCGCTCCAGGTCAGCCTTGTAACGCAGATACAGATTGCTCGAACTCTGCCCGTCACCGATCACACCCGAGAGATCGAGGTCGGTGATGTAGCAGCGGTAGCGCTCGGTTTCCCGGCGCTGCCCGACAATCTCCCGGGCGACCACGCTGAACAGCTGGTCGCCATGTTCCAGCTCGCTGAATTCCCGCTGATTGCAATACAACGTGACCTGCACTTCGCCCGGTGCGGCTTTGCCGATGATCGCCTGCACGTCGTAGAACGGCTTGTTGACCGGGGTCTGCGGTGCCGGGCGCATTTCGACGCGTCGCGCGCGTCCCGGTCCTGAAGGCAATAACTGGTAATACAAGATTTCAAGGCTGGCGGCGTGGTTCGAGTCCATCGGCAGCAGTGCTTCGCGACGGAACTGGATCGATTGCAGGAACCGTTGCAACGGCACCAACAGGCTTTGCTCGTCGTGATAGGGCAAGTGTTGTTGCCACAGCGCATTGAATTCGTCGAGCACGTACAGCTCGGCCGTTTGTTCGGTGATCCGGTAGAACACCTGAATGCATTCGGGCTGGCCCATCGGCAGGATCAGCGCGAGGTCGTGGTCTTCCAGCGCCATCGGGTCCAGGTGCAGCGGGCTGTAGCGCGGTTGCTCCTCGCCCAGGTAATCGAGCAGCGCCGGCAGGGTAGCGAGAGCGACATGGCTGACCTGGCCCGGCACCAGTTCCAGTACGTGATAGTGCTGTTGCACCTGAATCAGGTAGCGGTGATTCAAGTCGCTGAGCAGCAGGTTCTGAGCGGTGTCGACGATCTCTTCCACCCGGCGGGCAATGAATTGCGCACGGTTGTGGCAGAAGCAGCGCACCCGCAGCGATGGCTGCTGCGGCCCGCGCGGCAGGTTGTTGAGGTAGTCGCGCAGGCAGTCGAGCAGCGCATGCGGGCCGTCGAAGCGATTGACCAGCACTTCGTTCCAGCTGTTGAGCGTGACCTGATCGAGGGTCAGCACCAGGTTTTCACGCACGCCGGCATAGCTCAGGGAGTCCGTGCGCTCGGTGGTCATCAGGATGTTCAGGTCGCGGTGATGCTTGAGCGGGTCGACCCCGACATTCACCAGTATCAGTACTTCGCTCGGCACGCTGGCGTGCAGCAGCGGTTCTTCGGCAACGGTGGGCAAGGGCAGGGCGATGCTCTGTTGCAGGCTGCCGAGCAGGTTGAACAGCTCGAACTCGCTCAGGTCGCTGGTGCCGGGATGCAGGGCCAGTCGTGTGCTGCTATCGATCACGCCGTTGCGATGGCACCAGGTCAGCAGTTCCAGCAACTCGCGGCTGCGCTTGATCGGTGCGAAGTGTTCCCACTCCAGCGCCGTCAGGCTGCCGTTGTACAGGCCCCACTGGGTTTGGCCCGGTTCCTTTTTGTTCGGCGACTGCACCAGGGTCAGGGTGTCTTCGGCCAGATCCGGGGCGATGCCGGGGTTGATGAACTCGACCTTGTCGGCCTTGCGTTCGAACGCGGCGTACAGGCGTCGGCCGAGAACGTTGAGATCACGTTTGTTGATCAGGCTGACAGTCTGCTCGGTGCGGGCGAACTGGGTGAGAAAGCGGTAGCTGTAGTTCAGCTCGTTGACCAAGGCGCGGCGCTCGGCGCTGACCTGCCGGACTTTCCACTGGCTGCGGCTGTCGAGCAGCGCCAGTTGCCGCTGGTCCCAGTGCCATTCGCTGGCCAGCCTTTCCAGCAACGAACGCTGCCAGCTTTGGGTGCGGCTGTTACCGGTGAGCTTGCGGTTGACCTTGAGGTACAGCGCCCGACGCACCAGTTCAAGTCGTTCCGGTTCGTTGCGTGCGGTGAGGTATTCCTCGATCCGGCGGTAAACCACCATGTACGGATCCAGCTCGTCGAGGTCCAGCCGGTTGGCGAATACCGCCTGCTTGAAGCGCAGGCTCAGGCACTGCACCTGCGGGTGCTCGCTGGCGTAGACCTCGATCAGCAGCAGCTTGAGCACCGACTTGTAAGGCGATTCGATGCCCTTGAACAGCTGCCACAGCCCGGCGCCCACGAATTCGCCCGGGGGAATGTGCGCCAGCGGCCCCAGGTCGAGGGTTTCATCGTTGCGGATAAAGCGTTTGGACAGCAGCGTGTGGGTGTACTGATCGTAGGCCCGTTCTTCGTAGACCGGCACCAGCCACCAGATCGGCGTACGCCCGGCCAGCCAGATCGCGGTGCGGTAGAACTCGTCCAGCAGCAGATAATGCTGGGTGGTGCCGCAATCCTCGGAACTGAGCTGGGTATCGCGCTCGCCTTTGACGAAGCGTGTCGGGTCGATCAGGAAGAAATGCGCCTCCGCGCCCTGGCTCGCGGCCCAGACTTCGAGCAACTGGCACTTTTTACGCAGCTCGGCGAGTTCGCTGTCGCTCAGGTCGGGGGCGTGGCACACCCACACGTCCATGTCGCTCTGGTCGGCCTGGGCGAGGGTGCCGAGGCTGCCCATCAGGAACAGGCCATGAATCGGCCGTGGCGGATTGCTGCCGTGGCGCGGCTTATAGGAAAACGAACGCGTCAGGCGCTGGGCTTCGGTGAGGGCGTCGGTGTCCGGCTCGTAATTCGACAACCCGGCCGGTGTGCTACCCGAAACATAGCCGGGCAACAGCGGATGATTGACGTGGAAAAACAGCGGCAGCAAGGTCAGCACGCTTTGCTGGCGCGTCGACAGGCCTTCCAGCGCCCGGCTCAGGCGACCTTCGTTGAGTTTCAGAAAGCGTGCGCGCAGCTGGCTGAGTACCTTGCGGTCGATTCCCTCGTCCAGGTCGGGGCGGATTTCATGGGTGCGGGTCATGTCGACTCAAACCGGCTCGCAGGGCTCGGAGGCAGAAGGTCACGGAATGCGGGGGAGTTTAGCGCCTGTGCAGCGCGAGCATTAAGCTGAATTTGTTTTTTGACGTCAGATTTCCACCGCGCGGCGATGGCTTGCAGCCGGGCTGGCCCGCGGAAATCCCGTGGCAGAGGTTTCCGTGGGCAAAGTCGGGAGGATCAGGCGGTTTGTTGCTCTTTCAGAATCGTCAGTACGGTTTGCACGTTTTGTGCGGCATCGCGACCGAGGCTGGTCAGGTAACCGCCATCAGGCTGGTCTGTCAGTTCTTTTTCAAAGAGGCGTTGGGCAGCAGCAATGTGCTTCGGGGCAGCGGTCTGATGAATTTTCAGGCCTTCCTGGGAACTGTCCAGGTTGAAGAGTGCGAGGACTTCCAGTTCGGCAACCAACTCAGGGGTAAGCGACATAAGGACTCCAGACTTTCTAGGAATTGGACGACAGCGCCCCTAAGGTGAACCTGCCGGCGCGACCTGTCCAGTGTGCGTCGGGGTTTTTGTCTCGGGGGTGGATTCCAGTGTAGTCAGGGGCCGGGAGAAGGCCGCAGAGATGGGTGACAAATTGTGTGGGAGCAGAGCTGCTCCCACATCGGGTTGCCCGGTTAAGCCTTTTCCGGTGGCAACTCGGGCAGTGCACGAAGGGCCGCTTCGTACCATTCGGTATTGAACGCGCGGTCGTCATCGAGCATGGCGTCGATCTCGTAAGCCAGCACGTGGGCCATCAGATTCAGGATGTCTTCGCGCTCATAACCGACCAGCGTCAGCTTGTTGAACGTCGCCTTGGCCGCTGGCGGGTTGTCGCTTTCGATCTGGTTTTCGATGGCTTCGATCAAAGTGCTCTCGGTGAACTCTTCTTCGTCGTTATCGATGTCTGTCGGCTCGCTCATGGCAGGCTCCTCAAGGAAAGGCGCCAGTTTACCCGCATTCAGCGGCGTGATGCTGCTGGCAGGATTCCCCGGAGCGATCTATAAACAGGCACTGCCCACCCCGCACGGCCTGGAGGCTATGTGATGTTCAAGCTCTACGGATTCTCAGTCAGCAACTACTACAACATGGTCAAACTGGCGCTGCTGGAAAAAGGCCTGCCGTTCGAGGAAGTCACGTTCTACCCGACGCCTACGCCTGAGTCTCTGGCCATCAGCCCGCGCGGCAAGGTGCCGGTGCTGGGCGCCGAAGGTGGCTACATCAACGAAACGATGGTGATGCTCGAATACCTCGAAAGCACCCAGAAGGGTGTCTCGCTGCTGCCGAGCGATCCGTTTGCGCGCGCTCAAGTGCTGGCGGTGGCCAAGGAAATCGAGCTGTACATCGAGTTGCCGGCCCGTGCCTGTTACGGCGAAGCGTTTTTCGGCGCGGCGCTGCCGGAGGCGATCAAGGAGAAAACCAAGGCTGAATTGCTGCTGGGGTTTGCGGCGCTGGGCCGGCACGGCAAGTTTGCCCCGTATGTGGCGGGCGACAGCCTGAGCATCGCTGACCTGTACTTCCTCTACAGCGTGCCGCTGGCGGCTGCGGTGGGGCACAAGCTGTTCGGTCTGGATCTGCTGGCGGACATGCCGAAGGCCAAGGCGCTGCTGGAGCGACTTGAACAGAATCCGCATGTGCAGAAGATCGCAGCGGACAAGGAAGCGGCGATGCCAACGTTTTTGGCGATGATCGCGGCCAAAAAGTAGAAATTTTGTTCTGAAACAAGTTCGCGGGCAAGTCGATAGTTCGACTTGCCCGCGATGCTTTTAGCGGCTGGCGATCAGCGCCTGACCGCGAGCTACGGCAGCCTTGACCTGCGCCGGCGCAGTGCCGCCGATGTGGTCACGGGCATTCACCGAGCCTTCCAGGGTCAGCACGGCAAACACGTCCTGCTCGATCTGGTCGCTGAACTGACGCAGTTCTTCCAGGCTCATTTCCGCCAGATCCTTGCCGGTGTCGACGCCGTATTTCACGGCATGGCCGACGATCTCGTGGCAGTCACGGAACGGCAGGCCACGGCGAACCAGATAGTCGGCGAGGTCGGTGGCGGTGGAGAAGCCGCGCAGCGCTGCTTCACGCATGATCGCGTGCTTCGGTTTGATCGCCGGGATCATGTCGGCAAAGGCACGCAGCGAGTCGCGCAGGGTGTCGGCGGCGTCGAACAGCGGCTCCTTGTCTTCCTGGTTGTCCTTGTTGTAGGCCAGCGGCTGGCCTTTCATCAGGGTCAGCAGGCCCATCAGGGCGCCGAACACACGGCCGGTCTTGCCACGTACCAGCTCTGGCACGTCGGGGTTTTTCTTTTGCGGCATGATCGAGCTGCCGGTGCAGAAACGGTCCGGCAGATCGATGAACTGGAACTGCGCGCTGGTCCACAGCACCAGCTCTTCGGAGAAGCGCGACAAGTGCATCATCGCGATGCTCGCGGCCGAGCAGAATTCGATGGCGAAGTCACGGTCGGACACGTTGTCCAGCGAGTTGCCGCCGACAGCGTCGAAGCCCAGCAGTTGCGCGGTGTATTCGCGGTCGATCGGGTAGGTGGTGCCGGCCAGCGCGGCACTGCCCAGCGGCATGCGGTTGGTGCGCTTGCGGCAGTCGACCAGGCGCTCGTAGTCGCGGCTGAGCATTTCAAACCAGGCCAGCATGTGGTGCCCGAAGGTCACAGGCTGGGCGGTCTGCAGGTGAGTGAAGCCCGGCATGATGCTGCCGGCTTCGCGCTCGGCTTGCTCCAGCAGGCCTTTTTGCAGGCGGGTGATCTCGGCCAGGATCAGGTCGATTTCGTCGCGCAGCCACAGGCGGATGTCGGTGGCGACCTGGTCGTTGCGGCTGCGGCCGGTGTGCAGCTTCTTGCCGGTGATGCCGATGCGGTCGGTCAGGCGTGCCTCGATGTTCATGTGCACGTCTTCGAGGTCCACGCGCCAGTCGAACTGGCCGGCCTCGATTTCACCCTGGATGGTCTTCAGGCCATCGATGATGCTGTCGCGCTCGGCATCCGTCAGCACGCCGACCTTGGCCAGCATGGTGGCGTGGGCGATCGAGCCCATGATGTCGTGGCGATACAGGCGCTGGTCGAAAGTGACGGAGGCGGTGAAGCGGGCGACGAAGGCGTCGACGGGTTCACTGAAGCGGCCGCCCCAGGACTGATTGGTCTTGTCAGTGCTCATGAATTCGCTCGTATCGGCTTGAAGAAAGAAGGCGTGAAACGCTGGCGCGGATAATAACAGGGTTGCCAATCCTGTCGCTGACACTGGTCGATACGTTTTTTTCTCATGTCGAGGTTCATAGTCGCCGCCGGTTCCGGGGGATTTGCTCAAGGATATTTTCCGATTGAGCAATATCGGCCCGGCGAGCGTCTACAGTAGGACTAAGGGTCGGCGCAACTGTGGATCGCGCAAAGGTCTGGCCGCCGACTATAAGAAGAGAGGGGTGGGTGTATTGACCATCGGCATACCCTGCGTAAAACGCAGACAGCAGCGAGCTTTGAGTGGTGCGTCCCGGGTGTCGGCAAATATTGCCGGCCGACGTACGGCACTTTTTGCCGCTCGCGCTAGTCTTAGCGTGGATCGCGGTGACGGACGTCACTCCACTTGTCTACGCTATCCTTGTGCGAGACTCACGCAGGAATCCAGCGCAATATGAATGTCCTGATCGTTGATGACGAACCACTGGCCCGCGAGCGCCTCGCCCGAATGGTGAGCGAGCTCGAGGGCTACACAGTCCTGGAGCCCAGCGCCACCAATGGCGAAGAGGCGTTGGCACTGATCGACAGCCACAAGCCGGATATCGTGCTGCTCGATATCCGCATGCCAGGCCTCGATGGCCTGCAAGTGGCTGCCCGCCTGTGCGAACGCGAAACCCCGCCCGCCGTGGTGTTTTGCTCCGGTATCGATGAATTTGCCTTGGAGGCCCTGCAGGCCAGTGCCGTGGGCCATGTGGTGAAACCCGTGCGAACCGAACATCTGCAGGAAGCCCTGAAAAGGGCTGAACGTCCGAATCGGGCTCAGCTTTCGGCCCTGACTCGTCCCGCCGCCGAAAGCGGCACCGGCCCGCGCAGCCACATCAGCGCGAGAACCCGCAAAGGCATCGAGCTGATCCCGCTGGATCAGGTGGTGTACTTCATTGCCGACCACAAATACGTGACCTTGCGCCATGAAACCGGTGAAGTCCTGCTGGACGAACCCCTCAAGGCCCTGGAAGACGAATTCGGCGAGCGCTTCGTGCGCATCCACCGCAATGCGCTGGTCGCCCGCGACCGCATCGAGCGACTACAACGTACGCCGTTGGGCCACTTCCAGTTGTTCCTCAAGGGGCTGAACGGTGACGCGCTGATCGTCAGTCGCCGGCATGTGGCGGGCGTGCGCAAAATGATGCAAGGGCTTTAGTCCGCAGGCGTCGGGCGGCTCTCAACTCTTTTCACCAGGCATTGCCGGCCAGGGAGGCCACGCCGTTTCTGATTCAAGTCAAAGTGGATTTGGCTGAGCTGTTATTATCCGCCGTATCTATTCAGTACGGATTGATCCATGTCCTCTCGCGAAATCCGCATCGCCACCCGCAAAAGTGCACTGGCCCTCTGGCAGGCCGAATACGTCAAAGCCCGTCTGGAAGCAGCCCACCCGGGACTGCTGGTGACGCTGGTGCCCATGGTCAGTCGCGGCGACAAGCTGCTCGATTCCCCCCTGTCGAAAATCGGCGGCAAGGGTCTGTTCGTCAAGGAACTGGAAACCGCGCTGCTGGAAAACGAAGCCGACATCGCCGTCCATTCGATGAAAGACGTGCCGATGGACTTCCCCGAAGGCCTCGGACTGTTCTGCATCTGCGAGCGCGAAGACCCGCGTGACGCCTTTGTCTCCAATAACTATTCCAGCCTCGATGCATTGCCTGCCGGCAGCATCGTGGGCACCTCCAGCCTGCGTCGCCAGGCGCAGTTGCTGACCCGCCGTCCCGACCTGGAAATCCGTTTCCTGCGCGGTAACGTCAATACCCGCCTGGCCAAACTCGATGCCGGCGAGTACGACGCGATCATTCTCGCGGCGGCCGGCCTGATTCGTCTCGGTTTCGAAGATCGCATCACCTCGGCGATCAGCGTCGATGACAGCCTGCCGGCCGGTGGCCAGGGCGCCGTCGGTATCGAATGCCGCAGTGCCGATACCGAAATCCATGCCTTGCTCGCGCCTTTGCATCACGCCGATACGGCTGACCGTGTGAGCGCCGAACGTGCCCTCAACAAACACTTGAATGGCGGCTGCCAGGTGCCGATCGCCTGCTACGCCGTGCTTGAAGGCGAGCAGTTGTGGCTGCGTGGTCTGGTCGGCGAGCCGAGCGGCGGCAAGCTGCTGAGCGCCGAAGCCCGTGCGCCACGCGCTGCCGCTGAAACGCTGGGCGTGCAAGTCGCTGAAGATTTGCTCCGCCAGGGTGCCGCCGACATTCTCAAGGCTGTCTACGGCGAGGCAGGTCACGAGTGACTGCCTGGCGCCTGCTGCTGACGCGTCCCGCTGACGATTGCGAGGCGCTGGCCGAGGTGCTGGCCGGACAGGGGATTTTCAGCAGCTGCCTGCCGCTTTTGGAAATCGCGCCGCTGCCGGTCTCTGACACAATTCGCCAGACGTTTGCCCGGTTGTCGCGCTACAGCGCGGTGATCGTGGTCAGCAAACCGGCGGCGCGTATCGCTGTGCAATTGATGGATGCCGATGGGGCGTCGCTGCCGGCCATGCCCTGGTTCAGCGTTGGCGCGGCGACGGCGCAGATTCTTCGGGATCGGGGCCTGGATGCGCACTGCCCGGACGAGGGTGATGACAGCGAAGCCTTGCTGCAATTGCCGCGTCTGCTCGACGCCGTCGCACAGCCCGGCGCGCCGGTGTTGATCCTGCGCGGAGAGGGCGGTCGCGAGCTGCTGGCCGAGCGCCTGCGCGCGCTTGGTGCTAGTGTCGAGTATCTGGAACTGTACCGCCGTGACCTGCCGGACTATCCGCCGCGGGAACTGCCCCGACGGATTGAGGCGGAACGCCTGAACGGGCTGGTGGTCAGCAGTGGACAGGGTTTTGAGCACCTGCGCCAATTGGCCGGCGACACTTGGCCAGTGCTTGCGCAGATGCCGTTGTTTGTTCCAAGCCCAAGGGTCGCCGAGCAGGCACGTGCCGCCGGGGCCCGAACAGTTGTGGATTGTCGCGGCGCCAGTGCCGCGGCCTTGCTGACGGCGTTACGGGAGCATCCCGTGCCCGTTCTCTAATGCAAAGGATGGATACGTGAGCGAAACAGCCTTGCCTAAAGATGACGTTCAACCTGTGATCGATGCACCGGTTGAAGTACCGCCACCGGCCGCTGAACCGCGCCGAGGCAACGGATTGGCCATTGTCGCGCTGCTGCTCGGCGCTGCCGGTATCGCAGTGGGTGGCTGGGGTGTCTGGCAGGTGCGACACCTGCAAGCCAACACTCAGGAGCAATTGAGTCAGGTACAGGCGTTGAGTGACCAGGCCCAGACCCTGAAGCTCAACGACCAGCGTCTGACCGAGCGCCTCGGGCAGTTGCCGGGCGCTGACGAACTCGCCGACCGCCAGCGTCTGGTGACGCAGCTTCAAGGTGATCAGCAGCGCCTCAATCAACGTCTGGAAACGGTTCTCGGTGCCAGCCGCAAGGACTGGCGCCTGGCCGAGGCCGAGCACTTGTTGCGTCTGGCCAGTCTGCGTCTTTCTGCCTTGCAGGACATCAGCAGCGCTCAGGCGCTGGTGCAGGGCGCCGATGAAATCCTGCGCGAGCAGAACGACCCGGGTTCGTTTGCCGCGCGCGAGCAAGTGGCGAAAACCCTGGTGGCGCTGCGCAGCACCGCGCAGCCTGATCGTACCGGTCTGTTTCTGAGACTGGGTGCGTTGCGCGATCAGGTCATCGAGCTCACCGAGCTGGCACCTGAGTACAAGGATCGCGGTGATTCCCTGCTGGGTCTGACTGCCGATGGCGACGGTGCCAGTCGCTGGTCGCAGTGGTGGGATCAGATCTCGCGATACATCCGTATCGATTTCAACGCGGACAAAAAAGTCCGGCCGCTGCTCGCCGGTCAGAGCCTGAGCCAGGTGCGTCTGGCCTTGAGCCTTTCGCTCGAGCAGGCGCAATGGGCAGCCCTCAACGGTCAGGCGCCGGTGTACACCCAGGCATTGGCTGAAGCGCGGGATGTGCTCAAGGGCAATTTCAACCCGGACAACCCGCAGAGCAAAATCATGCTCGAGCAAGTGGCGGAGCTGAGCAAGCAACCGGTCACGGTCGTCACCCCGGATCTGGCGGGCACCCTCAGCGCTGTGCAGGCCTATCTTGAGCGACGTAACGTCAACGCTGAAGACTCGGTGAAACCCTTCGCCAAACCTGCTGCCAGCACCGCGCAGGAGGCCACGCCATGAAGCGTCTGTATGTCATCGTGTTTCTGGTGATTGCTGCGACGGCGGCGCTCGGTCTGGCGATCGCCGAGCATTCCGGTTACGTGCTGGTTGCCTACAAAAGCTTCCGCTATGAGTCGAGTCTGTGGGCAACGCTGGCGCTGGTGGCGGTGTTATGGCTGCTCATCTGGGGCATCAAGGCGCTGGTCGAGCTGGTGCTGACTTCGGGTGGCGTAGTCAATCCGTGGTCGCGCCGCAACCGCAGTCGACGCGTACAAGTGGCGATCGAGCACGGTCAACTGGATCTGGCCGAAGGTCGCTGGGCCAGTGCCCAGCGCCATCTTTACCGGGCCGCTGAGGCCGAGCGTCAACCGTTGCTGTATTACCTTGGCGCCGCCCGTGCTGCCAACGAGCAAGGCAATTACGAGGAAAGTGATCGTCTGCTGGAGCGTGCGCTCGAACGTCAGCCTCAGGCCGAACTGGCGATTGCCTTGAGTCATGCGCAACTGCAAACCGACCGTGGCGATACCGAAGGTGCGCTGGTGACCTTGCAGGCCATGCGCGAGCATCATCCGCACAACGTCCAGACCCTGCGTCAGTTGCAGCGTCTGCATCAGCAGCGCGGTGACTGGTCGGCGGTGATCCGCATGCTGCCCGAGCTGCGCAAGGACAAAGTCCTGCCGCCCGCCGAACTGGCCGAGCTGGAGCGTCGTGCCTGGGGTGAGAACCTGTCGCTGGCGGCGCATCGCGAGGAAGATGGCGCGGTGGGTCTGCAGTCGCTCAATCGTGCCTGGCAGCAACTGACCTCGTCGCAGCGTCAGGAGCCTCCGCTGGTCCTGGCTTACGCTGAGCAACTGCGCCAGCTCGGTGCTCAGGTCGAAGCGGAAGAGGTGCTGCGCAACGCCCTCAAGCGCAAGTACGACAGTCACCTGGCGCGCCTCTATGGCCTGGTGCGCGGCAGTGATCCGACGCGTCAATTGCAAGCGGCCGAGGGCTGGCTCAAGGATCATCCCGCCGACCCGAGCCTGCTGCTGACGCTTGGTCGACTGTGCCTGCAAGCCAGTCTGTGGGGCAAGGCGAGGGACTACCTGGAAAGCAGCCTGCGTACGCAGCGCAACCCGGAAGCCTGTGCGGAACTGGCTCGATTGCTGGCCCGACTCGGCGATACCGAACGCAGCAACCAGCTGTTCCAGGAAGGTCTGGGGTTGTTGGATGAGCGTCTGCTGGCCGCGCCTTTACCGGTACAGGCTCACGCCTGAATGGACGAGGGAGTGCGCTCCCTCGCTCATGTTCTCGACTGAATAGTTACCGCTAATTCGCTTCTGAGGCAAAGTCCTACAGAGGCCTACATTCTTTCCTCTCAAGCCTGTCGGGATTTCCCTACACTTCTGGTGAAGTGTCGTCAGCGGCCCGCCTTGAAAGGCCGCGTCCCTTTCCTCTACCGTAACTGCCTGTCTTTATTGTTACGGATAACCCATGTCGTTGACCTGCTCACGCTCCCTGTTTTTTATGGCTTTCACGGCGGGAACACTGGCGCTGGGAGCTTCCTATTACCTCGAGTACGCGGTCGGCCTGGTGCCTTGCAGCCTGTGCCTGGTGCAACGGCTTTTCCTGAGTATTCTTACCGCCTGCTGTGGCGTGGCGGCTGTGCATGGGCCAAGTCGTTTCGGTCTGTCGCTCTACTGGTCTGGCGCGTTGTCAGCCGCTCTGGGTGGAACGATGGCGGCCTGGCGGCAGGTGCTGCTGCAGAGTGATTCGATGCATCACCTGGCGCAATGCGCACCCAACCCGGAAGAGCTTTTCAGTTCTCTGCCCTGGCTCTGCGCCCTGGCGCGGATGTTCAATGACAGCGAGGATTGCGCGCAATTGTCCTGGACATTGTTTGACCTGAGCATTCCGGAGTGGAGCCTGCTGTTCTTCGTCGCGCTGTCGATCCTGGGGGTTTACCAGTTGCTGCGGCTGGCCTGGAGCGCTCTGCAACGACCGCTCAGCGGCGAAGCGTCGCACCGGGCGCTGCTCGGGGATTAAACACTTGTATGAACTTTCTCTCCTGCGTACCTTGAAGCCATAGGCGTGCGGGCATAATCTGGCCCGCACGTGTCATTGGATTTGTGTTGCTCGATGACGCTCTGCCTGGCCGCCTCTCAAAGCAATACCCACAAGAAGGGGCGCGGGAGTAGGGCAGCATGACCCACAAGGGAAGAGAGATCGCCATGCTCGAAAGTTGTCAGAATGCTCAGGAACGTTGGGGTGGAGTTCATCTGCTGATCGACCGCTGGCTCCAGGAGCGTGAGGAGCTGATCGCTGCTTACGACAAGCTGGGCGCAGAGCCTCAGTCGCTCTCCGTGGATCGAAAGCCCTTGCAGGAATTCTGCGGCGTGCTGGTCGATTACGTGTCGGCCGGGCATTTCGAAATCTACGAACAGCTGACGGGCGAGGCCAAGGCCTTCAACGACAAGCGCGGCCTGGAACTGGCCGAGACGATTTATCCGCGCATCGATGTCATCACGGAAAAACTGCTGGCCTTCAATGACCTTTGCGATGAAGGCAAATGCGTTGCCGAAAAATTCAAGGAGCTGGGTGGGCTGCTCCACGAGCGCTTCGAACTGGAAGACTGCCTGATCGAAGTGCTGCATACCGCCCACAAGGAAGAGGATTCGGTTCAGGCTTGAACCGACCCTGCAAGACACAAAAACGGTGCGCCAACAGCGCACCGTTTTTTATTGGGCGATCAACTGGTCGCGCCGCGCAATTCGACTTCGAACACCAGCGGTGTGAACGGCGCGATCAAGTCGCCGGCACCGTCGGCGCCGTAAGCCTGATCCGATGGAATCACCAATCGCCACTTCGCACCCACCGGCATGTTTTGCAGCGCGGTGCGCCATCCGGCGATCACGCTGTCGAGATTGAACCACTGAGGCTGAGTGTTCTGATCGAACACGGTACCGTCCGGCAGTCGACCGATATACAGCACCTGTACTTTTCCATCCGGGCCGGCCTTGGTGCCATTCCCCGGCGCCAGCTCTGTCAGCAGGATGCCGTCGGCCAACTCTTTCACTCCCGGTTTGGCTTTTTCGGCGGTGAGAAAACGTCGCTCGTTTTCCATCGCAGCTTCAGTCGACGGCATGGCGGCATGCTCGGCCGTCTGCGATTCGTGATCGGCCAGGATCTGCTCGATACGTGCCTCGCTCAGGGCCAGCGGCTTGCCTTGATAGGCCTGTTGCAGACCTTCGATCAATGCCTGGATCTGTAGCTGCGGCACTTCTTGACGCAGCCGTTCACCGAGGCTCGCGCCGAGACTGTAGGCCAGATCATGAGCATCGTTCGCGGTGTTTTTTTCGTCGGCCTGAACCGCCGAAAAGATCATGCAGAGGGATAAAAAAAAGTAGCGCGACATGGGCACTCTCCGTCCTGAATTGCGGTGGATTATGCCAGCGCGAACGTCTGCACCGGTGAACTGCTTTGAGCAATGTGCAGAAGTTTTTCGCAAGCCTGCAACCGAGTGCATTCGATACTGTCAACATGCCCTAGCGGCGGTAGCAGCAGAGGTCTAGTATGAGCCGCACTCACGTCAGCCAGGAGGTAAACCATGTCGGCCACCAAGAAGCCTGTAAATACTCCGTTGCACTTACTCCAACAGCTCTCGGGCAGCCTGCTCGAACATTTGGAAAACGCTTGCTCCCAAGCCTTGGCTGATGCTGAAAAACTGCTCGCCAAACTGGAAAAGCAACGCGGCAAGGCGCAAGAAAAACTGCACAAATCCCGCACCAAATTGCAGGACGCAGCCGCAGCCGGTAAAGCCAAGGCGCAGACCAAGGCCAAGGGTGCCGTGAAGGAACTCGAAGACCTGCTGGATGCGCTGAAGGATCGTCAGTCCGACACCCGCAGCTACATTCTGCAACTCAAGCGCGATGCCCAGGAAAGCCTGAAACTGGCCCAGGGTGTCGGTCGTGTTCAAGAAGCCGTCGGCAAGGCGTTGTCCCTGCGTTCAGCCAAGCCGGCAGCGGCGCCTGCGAAAAAAGCGGCCGCCAAACCTGCTGCAAAAGCCCCGGCCAAGGCGCCCGCCAAAGCCCCTGCAAAAGCCCCGGCAAAAGCGCCAGTGAAAGCCGCCGCAAAACCTGCAGCGAAGAAACCCGCAGCCGCCAGCGCTGCAAAACCTGCGGCTAAAACCGTCGCGGCCAAACCAGCTGCCGCCAAGCCGGCTGCTGCAAAACCAGCCGCTGCCAAACCAGCTGCCAAGCCTGCCGCGAGAACCGCTGCTGCAAAAGCTGCTCCGGCGAAAACCGCAGTTGCCAAACCGGCTGCAAAACCAGCCGCCAAAACCGCTGCTAAACCGGCAGCAAAACCTGCGGCCAGAACGGCTGCTGCCAAGCCAGCAACCAAAACCGCGGCCAAACCGGTTGCCGCTAAACCTGCAGCGAAACCAGCCGCCAAGCCTGCGGTAAAAGCCGTGGCTAAACCTGCTGCAAAACCGGCCACCGCCGCCAAGCCTGCAACTACTGCGGCCAAGCCAGCAGCTACCGCTAAACCAGCAGCGGCTGCCGCCAAACCAGCAGCGAAACCCGCCGCAAAACCTGCCGTGAAAAAACCTGCCGCTGCCAAGCCAGCTGCAGCGAAACCGGCTACTGCACCTGCTGCCAAGCCAGCCGCGCCGGCAACCCCGGCATCGACCGCAGCACCTGCATCCGCCGCCACTACCTCGACCACCACCGCGCCATCGTCGGCACCGGTGTCGAGCGTCGCCAGCAACCCGACCAGCGCTTCCTAAGCACCGGTCGCCGCGACGCGCAGCACTTGCAGCGCGTCGCGGTTCAGGTTGGCCGCACTGCCGGCCAGAACCTCCAGCCAGTCACTCGATTCCTTCGAGTTGCGCCTCCAGCCCTGCGCCGCGCCTTCAAGTCGCGACAGCAAAGCGCGCTCCGCCTCCAGTTCCAGCCCCTTGATCTGCTCGCGCATACCCTTGAGCACCGGATCCGTGTCAGTCAGCGTTTTCCACTGCATGCGCATCGCTCGCAGCGGTTGAATCACCTCTTTGTCCCAAGGGATGGTCAGCTCTCGAAGCTGTTTCGCGCGCACCTCGTCGCAGGTCGCATCGCGCTGTTCCAGCCACAAGCCGCACAACATCAGGCACACATTGGCCCCCGCCGATTGCAGGCGCAGGCAGGCACCTTCCACGCCGGGACGGGCGTAGACGGCAAGGGCAAAGCTCCACAGGTCAGAGGACATCGTGCTACTCGCGCCAGTTGTGAGCGAAGCTGGTAGACTCCGCCGCCATTATGATCCGACTTCAGAACCTGACTTTACAGCGTGGCCCGCAACGTCTGCTAGAAGACGCCGAGCTGACCCTGCACGCCGGCCACAAAGCCGGTCTCATCGGTGCCAACGGCGCCGGCAAATCCAGCCTGTTCGCCTTGCTGCGCGGTGAGTTGCACCCGGACTCGGGCGATTGCCTGCTGCCGGCCGACTGGCGTATCGCCCACATGCGCCAGGAGGTCGACACCCTTGAGCGCCTGGCGGTCGACTATGTGCTCGACGGCGACCTGCGTCTGCGCAAAGTGCAGCGTGAGCTCGCGGCAGCCGAAGAGGCTCACGACGGCACCGCCCTGGCCCGCCTGCACATCGAACTCGACAGCGCCGACGGCTATACCGCCGATGCGCGTGCGCGCAAGTTGCTGGCCGGTCTCGGTTTCACCAATGAGCAGATGGATCGTCAGGTAGGAGATTTCTCCGGTGGCTGGCGGATGCGTCTGAACCTTGCGCAGGCTTTGATGTGCCCATCGGACCTGCTGCTGCTCGACGAACCGACCAACCACTTGGACCTCGATGCCATCATCTGGCTCGAAGAGTGGCTGAAAAGTTACCCCGGCACGTTATTGCTGATCTCCCACGACCGGGATTTCCTCGATGAAGTCGTCGATCATGTGGCCCACGTCGATCAGCGCAAGCTGACCCTCTACCGTGGCGGCTACACCGCGTTTGAACGCGCCCGTGCCGAACGTCTGGCCCAGCAGCAACAGGCCTACGAGAAGCAGCAGGCGCAACGTGCGCACATGGAAAGCTACATCGCCCGCTTCAAGGCCCAGGCCACCAAGGCCCGTCAGGCCCAGAGCCGGATCAAGGCGCTGGAGCGGATGGAAGAGCTGTCGGCGGCCCACGTCGATTCGCCGTTCGACTTCGTGTTCCGTGAATCGACCAAGATTTCCAGCACGCTGATCGACCTGTCCGATGCCAACCTGGGCTACGGCGACAGAACCGTGCTGGAGAAGGTCAAGCTGCAACTGACCCCCGGCGCGCGGATCGGCTTGCTCGGCCCCAACGGCGCGGGCAAGTCGACCCTGATCAAGAACCTCGCCGGCGAACTCGAACCTCTGGCCGGGCGCCTGACCCGTGGCGAAAACACCGTCGTCGGCTACTTCGCCCAGCATCAGCTCGACTCGCTGGACGCCAAGGCCAGCCCGTTGCTGCACTTGCAGCGCCTGGCGCCAACCGAGCGTGAGCAGACCCTGCGCGACTTCCTCGGTGGTTTCGACTTCCGTGGTGCGCGACTCGACGAGCCGGTACTGAATTTCTCCGGTGGTGAGAAAGCGCGTCTGGCCCTGGCGTTGATTGCCTGGGAACGGCCGAACCTGTTGCTGCTCGACGAACCGACCAACCACCTCGATCTGGAAATGCGCCTGGCGCTGACCATGGCGTTGCAGGAATTCAGCGGCGCGGTACTGGTGGTTTCCCACGATCGGCATCTGCTCAAGAGCACCACCGACAACTTCTACCTGGTCGCGGACGGCAAGGTCGAGGAGTTCGATGGCGACCTAGAAGACTACGCCCGTTGGCTGGTGGAATACCGCCAGCGCAACGCGCCGGTCAGCAACACGCCGGTCAACCCGGACAAGACCGACAAGAAGGCCCAGCGTCAGGCCGCCGCCGCGTTGCGTCAGCAACTGGCGCCGCACAAGCGCGAGGCCGACAAACTCGAAGCCGAACTCGGCAAGCTGCACGAGAAGCTGGCGAAGGTCGATGCGAGCCTTGGCGACAGTGACATCTACGAGCCGGCGCGCAAGAACGAATTGCGCGACCTGCTGGCCGAGCAGGCCAAACTGAAAGTGCGCGAAGGCGAACTTGAAGAGGCGTGGATGCAAGCGCTGGAAACCCTGGAAAGCATGCAGTCGGAGCTGGAGGCGCTGTCCTGATGGACGCGTTCAAGCTGCCGCTGCCAGCGGTATGGATCGAGCCGATCTGGCTGGGCGTGCAGATTCTGCTGATCCTGCTGGCCGGTTACTTCGCCCAGCGCGTCGTCGCCCGATTCCTGACACGCCTGGGCGAGAAGTATCCGTTCCCGCCGCAGCTGCTGATGCCGCTGCGCGGGGGGCTGCGCTGGCTGATCATGGGCAGCGCGCTGATCTTCGTGCTGGAACGCCTCGGAGTCTCCGCCACGGTGCTGTGGACGGCGTTGTCCGGCTTCGTCGCCGTCGCGGCGGTGGCGTTCTTCGCCATGTGGAGTGTGCTGTCGAACCTGCTCTGCGCGATTCTGATCTTCACCGTCGGCCCGTTTCGTCTGGGCGATGTGGTGGAGCTGGTGGACACCACCGACAAGCCCGGCGTCAAAGGCCGGGTGGTGGCGATCAATCTGCTCTACACCACGCTGATCGAAGCCGAAGAACTCGGCACCGGCAGCGCCATGGTGCAGGTGCCCAACAGCCTGTTCTTCCAACGCTCCGTGCGACGCTGGCGCGGGTCGGATGTGTTCCCGTCCAGTGGTTTCGAAAAGTGATCGGGCGCCGGCCACGTTGGTCGGCAGCCGCAACATCCTGAAAAAAATCGGTAGTCATCCAGCCTGAATCGCATTAGCTTGGACGTTTGTCACGAGTCCGAGTCGAGGTGTGCGATGGAGCTTCAAACATGGCTGGCGTTTTTTGCCGCCTGCTGGGTGATCAGCCTTTCTCCTGGTGCCGGCGCGATTGCGTCGATGTCCAGCGGTCTGCAATACGGTTTCTGGCGCGGTTACTGGAACGCCCTGGGCCTGCAACTGGGTCTGGCCCTGCAGATTGCCATCGTCGGCGCCGGTGTCGGCGCGATCCTCACCGCTTCGGCCACTGCGTTCCATGCGATCAAATGGTTCGGTGTTGCGTACCTGGTTTATCTGGCGATCAAGCAATGGCGCGCACTGCCGATGGACATGAGCGATGACGCGGCGGTACGCCCGATCGGTCGGCCGATGGCGCTGGTGTTCCGTGGGTTCCTGGTGAACATCAGCAACCCCAAGGCTCTGGTGTTCATGCTGGCGGTGCTGCCACAGTTCATCAATCCTCACGCGCCGTTGCTGATCCAGTACGTGGTGATCGGTGTGACCATGATCTGTGTCGACCTGATCGTCATGGCCGGCTACACCGGGCTGGCGTCGAAGGTGCTGCGTCTGCTGCGCACACCGACCCAGCAGAAGCGCATGAACCGCACGTTTGCCGGGCTGTTCATCGGTGCAGCGGCGTTCATGGCGACGTTGCGCAAAGCCGCCGCGTAAAGCGGGCAGGTATAAAAAAGGCGACCTTTTCAGGTCGCCTTTTTCGTTTTCGGCAGTCGGTCAGTGAAGAATCACCGGCGCCGTATCACGCGGCAGATTGTTGCGCTGCTGCGGTTCGCGCGGTTGCTCGTAACCGTTGCCGCCGAGTTGCATGCTCAGCTGTCCGGCGACGTCTTCGCCCAGCGCTTTCGAGACATCACGCACCACCCGTGGGCGGTTGAGTGAGATCTTGATGTCGCGGTGGTTCACCAGTTTGGTGTCCTGCGCTTCACCCATCGCCGTGAAGGCCGAGGTGATTTCGTAGGTCTTGGTGTTGATCAGGCTGAAATCCGCCACCAGCGTCAGGCCCAGTACGGCTGAATAGCTGTCGGTGTTCGCCAGCTCGTTCATGTCCTGGGTGAAGTCGATGTCAGACACCGTGCCGAACAGCACGTAGTCGGCACCCTTGAAGTTGCCGGCCTTGATCCGCTTGATCACATCATAGATGTCACCCTTGGACGAGGCAGTGTACGGCGTGCCCTGGATCAACTGGAACATGCCGGTGCGCAGGATTTCACCTTTGATGTCGCCGGTGAATTTACGCAGCTCGGCCTGCTCGATGTAACTGGTGTTGGCTTCGAACTCGTCGTAGCTCGAAGAACCGCTGGAGCTGTAGTAGCCCTCGCGGTAATTGTTCTTCGACGAAACGATGTGGATGTATTGCTCCACACGTTCCTGGTACGCCAGATCCGTTACCGCGACTTTCGGGGCCGCTTGCGCGCTGAACGCGCAAGCCAGGGCCATCATGCCAATCCATGCGCGCATCAATTAACGCTCCGTGGTTTTGCGGATCTCTTTCTCGTCCATCCACTCGGCCAGACCGCTTTCAACGTCGATCAGTTGCAGGCTGAATTTGTAGAAGACGTCCTTGTAGTCGCTGCTGCGCTTGACGATCGAGCTGATCGAACCTTCAAGACGGTATTTGGCCGCAATCATGTTGCCGGTCTTGGCCACGGTGTTCTTCTTGTACAGGCCGCTCTGGTTTTGCAGCTTGAGCTGGTCGACCTGACTTTGCATCGCGGTGTTGTCGCTGGCGAAACGGGCGGCGCCAGACTTCATCAGCTGAGTCTTGATGCTGGTGGTGATTTCACGGGTGTCGATGTATTCGCTGGTCTTGTTCTTCACGTCGTAGACCTGCACCACAGGGCGGCCCTGCAGAATGCCGGACTGGGCGAGGGAACGGGTCATCGACTCGGCGATCATCTGCAGGTCGGTCGAACCGAACTCGTTGGTTACGGTTTCAACGGCCTTGGTGTCGCCGTAGCTGATGTTCTTGCTGCCCAGGGTCGGCGAAGTGTTGGCGCAACCGCTGGCCAGCAGGGCGATGACAGCGATGAAGGAAAAGCGTGCAAACATGGGAATGCTCTCTGAATCAGGAATAGGGTGTCGGGCTTAAGGCGTCTTGAGTTCCAGACGGAAATCCACGGCTTTCGGTGTCGGGGCGATGCCCTGAATGAAGCTGGTCTGGGCGCCGTACATCATCTGGCTCTTCCAGACTTCTTCTTCGGCAATCGGGAAACCTTCCGCGCCGAGCCAGGCGAAGCGGTAGTAGAACGTCTTGTTGCTGTTGAGGGTGTTGGTCAACTGCACATTGACGGTCATGAAGCCGTTCTCACGGGCGACGCGCATGGCACCGACCGCGATGTGTTTCTGCGGGCCCATGGCCACGACCTTGCTCGCGGCGCTGCCCGGCTCCGGTGGTGGCGGGGTGGCGCAGCCGCTGGCCAGCAAGGCGAGGGCGGCGACGGCGAAGAGTTTGAAACGCATGCAAAGACTCCGTTCTTAAGGTTGTTTGAGGCTGGCCACAGCAGTGGCGTTGGCGCTCGGGATCACGTGGGCGGCGAGCCCGGCGGCAAACACCTGGTTGCCCACGGCGCGCAGGGTGATCACCTGATAACGCTGATCGACGGTGATCTTGACCACCGAACCACCCACGGCGCTCGGCAGGGTAACCTGATGCTCACCCTTTTTCAGGCGCAGACGCACCACCTGGGTGGTGTCCGGCAAGGTACGCCACGTACGGGTATCGGCACCTTCGAGCACAGCTGAAGAGATACCGACCGCCAGGCCCGCCAGCGGGTTGGTTTCGTTGATCTTCTTCTGCGCCACGCCTTTGGTGATCGCGCGCACCATGGTGCGTACGATGATCCCCGGCATGTCATCGCGCAGGGCGCGGCGGGACATGGCAGTGGTGCTGTTGAGGGCGGTCAGGTTCAGTTGCTGGCCGTCGACACCGATCTGCGCGAACGGCGCGGTCGAGGTGTCAGGCTTGATGATCGGGAACGACAACGGGGTGATCACCACGCTGTTGGAGATCGGTAGCGGCAGCGGGACGCGGATCGAGTCGCGGGCCGGTGCCAGACCGCTTTGCACCACGATCAGGATGTCGCTGTCATCGCTCTTGACCGGTTTGTCCAGGTTGACCAGCGCCTGCTCCAGCAGCGGCGTGTTCGGGCGCAGCTCGGCGGCCTTGCGATAACCCGGTGCGGCCAGGTCTTTTTCGTCCAGGGCTTCGTAGACGAAACCGGCCAGGTAATGGCTGAACGCGCTCTGGTAGCTGTTCTTCAGGCCGACCACTTCCGGGGCGTCGAGGCTGGCGACCGGGTAGCCTTGCAGGTCCTTGTACTGGGTCTTGATGCCTTCTTTCTCGGCTTCCTCTTCGCTCTTGAGGTATTCCTTGTCGCGCAGGTCGGCGATCACGGCTTCACGTTCGTGGGTCTTCTTGATCGCGGTGCGGGCGCCGTCGAAATCGTTGACCGCCAGCAGGTTCAGGGCCATCTGCGTGGTCAGCATGACTTTTTCGTAGTCGTAGCCTTCGTAGCGACGAACCTTGTCGTTGACCAGGAAGCTGCCGAACTGGGCCAGGTATTTGTCGGTGTCGAGCTTGACCGAGTCTTCCCACTTGCCCACTACCTGGTCGGCGCTGGTCCAGGCGTTCTGGCTGCCGGACAGATCACCCTTGGCGCGTAGCAGTTCGCCTTTTTCGAAGTAGTAGAGCAGGTCCTTGTCTGGACCGGTGTTGTTCTTTTCCAGCAGGGTCAGGGCGGCGTCGACGTTGCCGGTGGCCAGTTGCTGGTTGGTCTGGGCCAGTTCGGAATCGTAGTTGCGAAACGCCGAACAGCCGGACAGCAGGGTGACTGCGCCAAGCGCGATCAGAGTGGGAGCGCGGAATGCCATGGGGTACTTCTTCCATGAGTAGCGACAGCCTCGGGTGCGGGTCGGGCTGCTGGGACCGATCGGCAGTGGCGTTGGCCTCCTGCCAATTCCTCATAATCAGAGGAGCTTTAATGCCGCATCGCGATAACGAGGGCGCGGCATTATAGGCAGCCGATGCTGGCTATGTAATAGCTTTTTAATCGCACCGGTTAGTTCTGTGCCACTACTTATCAGGCAGCCCGGCATTGCCGATCGCATTGCCGATATCGCTCAAAAGTCTCAAGTTGACCAATTGATGATCGCGGTCGATCCGCAGGGTGACCGGTGCCGCCCCCGGCACATTGGGGGCGCCGAACTGATGATTGCCCTTTTTCAGCCGCAGCCGTGCCACCAGTGTCTTGTCTGGCAGGGTGCGCCAGGTTCGCGTATCCGCTTCTTCAAAGGGGTCGTGCTCAGTGACGACCAGCGAGGCCTTGGCCGGGTTGCGTTCATTTTCATGGGCCTGGGAAATGGCCGCCATGTTGGCGCGGAACATCGCCCGGGAAATGATCGCCGGCATATCGTCGCGCAACGTGCGAAATGCCATGTCGGTGACGCTGTTGATCGCGGTCAGCGGCCGTTTGCGGCCATCCACCATGATGTGGTCGAACGCCGGTGTGACAGTGTCCGGCACCAGGATGGGAAAGGAGATCGGCGCGGTAATGACCAGGTTTTCATTGAGCCGCACCGGGATCGGCACGCTGACGGAACTGCGAGCCGGGGCCAGACCGCTCTGGACGACGATCAGCACGTCGCTTTCATCATTGTTGGCCGGTGGCTTGTCGAGGTTGCGCAGCGCCTGTTCGAGGAACGGTGTATTCGGGCGCAACTCGATTGCCTGGCGATAGCCCGGAGCCGCCAGACCCCGCTCGCCCAGCGCTTCATAGGTGAAGCCGGCCAGGTAATGGCTGAAGGCACTCTGGTAGCCGTTTTTCAGTTCAATCACCGCCGGCGCATTCAGGGTCTGGACCGGATAGCCCTGCAGATCCTTGTATTGCACGGAGATGCCTTGAGTCTTGGCCTGTTCCTCGAGTTCCTCGTACTGACGTTCCCGTTGACGGGCAATCAGTGTTTCGCGCTCGTGGGTTTTCTTGATGTCGGCCCGGGCGCCGTCGAAATCGCCGACGGCCAGTTGGTTGAGGGCCATCTGCGTGGTCAGCATGACCTTTTCGTAGTCGTAGCCGTCGTAGCGGCTCAACTTGTCGTTGACCAGCATCGTGCCCATTTCATAGGAGAACTGATTGAGCAGCTTCATGGGCGCAGAAGGCACGACCTCTTCACGTTGAAACACCATGCGGTCGGCGCTGCGCCAGGCCGTCTGACTCTGCGGCAAGGCGTTGGCGAAGCTGAGTATCGAGCCCTTTTCGAAGTAATAGAGCAGATCCTTGTCTTCCCAGGGGTTGTGCCATTCCAGCAGATCCAGCGCGCCCTGAAAGTCGCCGCGCATCAACTGGGCATTGGTCTGTTGCATCTCCAGATCGTAATTGCGGTAGGCGGCGCACCCGCTCAGTTGCAGGATCGTGCCGATTAACACCGGGAACAGCAGGCATTGGCGCATGGAGTGCAGCTCGTCCTTGAACAGTGAGGCGGGAGGTGTCGGATTATAGGGGCGGGCGATGGCTATGTGCCGGAGATTGGAGAGAAAGCTTGAGTCAGGCTTCCGCGACGTGAACAATGTGTTACTTCGCATTTCCAATTGAGACCCCTTCATGACTGCCTCGTCCCGATTCCTGGCCTGGCTGGTGTTCCCGTTGTTTGCCCTGAGCAGCTTCAATCTGCTGGCCGAAACCGTGGAAGGCGCGCCGCAAGCGCTGCACCTGCTCGATTACATCAGCGCCGATTACCCGCCAACGGTAGAGGCAGGCAAGGTCATCGACGATGCCGAATACCGTGAACAACTGGAGTTCACCCGCGCGCTGCAAGGCTTGATTGCCGGCATGCCGGCCAAACCGGAGAAGGCTGGTCTGGAGCAAGGCATCGACGCTCTGCTCGCCGCCATCACCGCCAAGCAAGACGGCGCGGACGTCGCCCGTCAGGCCCGGCAACTGGGGGCGAAACTGGCGGTGGCCTATGAAGTCAGCCAGGCTCCGATCATCACCCCGGATCCGACCCGTGGCGCGCCGCTCTATACCCAGCACTGCTCGGTGTGTCATGGCACCAACGGTGCCGGCGATGGCCCTGCGGGTGTCGGCATGGAGCCCGCGCCGGCCAACCTGCGTGATGCGGCGCGCCTGGATCACCTGAGCCTGTACGCGATCTACAACACCCTCGGCCAGGGCGTCGAAGGCACCGACATGCCGGCCTTCGCCGATCAACTGGACGATCGTCAGCGCTGGGATCTGGCGACCTATATCGCTCAGTTCAGCGCCGATCCGGCCACGGCCAAAACCGACAAGACCTACAACATCGCCGACCTCGCCCGTCAGACACCGGCCGAAGTGCAGGCCGCCGAAGGCCCGGCCGCCGCCGCGACCTTCCGCGCACAGCGGGCGCAACCGCCACAGGTCAAGCGAGGGCCGGCGCAGTTGCTCGACTACACCGCCGCGACGCTGGACAAGAGCCTTGCCGCTTACCGCGCCGGCGAGCGTGATCAGGCTTATGACTTGTCCGTTGCCGCGTATCTGGAAGGCTTCGAACTGGTCGAAAGCTCGCTGGATAACGTCGACGCCAACGTGCGCAAGGACACCGAAAAATCCCTGATGGCCTACCGGCAATCGCTGCAGGATGGCTTGTCAGTCGAGCAGGCGGAGCAGCGCCTCGACGCGGCCAAGGCCAAACTCAAGGAATCCGCCGGCCTGCTGGGCAGCGACGGACTGAGCTGGTCGCTGAGTTACATCTCCGGGCTGCTGATTCTGTTGCGTGAAGGGCTGGAAGCGATTCTGGTGCTGGCGGCGATCCTCGCGTTCCTGCGCAATACCGGCCAGCAATCGGCGGTGCGCAGCGTCAACGTCGGCTGGGGCCTGGCGCTGTTGGCCGGTCTCGGCACCTGGGCGCTGGCGGCGTATGTGATCGATGTCAGCGGCTCCCAGCGTGAACTGCTGGAAGGCGCCACGGCGCTATTCGCCAGTGTCATGGTGCTGTGGCTCGGGGTGTGGATGCATGACCGTCGCCACGCAGCAGCCTGGCAGGATTACATCAAGCAGAGCCTGGTCGGTGGCGGTGGTCGATTCGGCTTCGCGATCCTGGCGTTCTTCTCGGTGTACCGCGAGCTGTTCGAAGTGATCCTGTTCTACGAAACCCTGTGGCTGCAGGCCGGTCCTGCCGGGCATAACGCGGTACTGGCCGGTGGTGCGACGGCGCTGGTGCTGCTGTTCGGTCTGGCGTGGGTGATCCTGCGCGGCTCGGCGAAACTGCCGCTGGCACTGTTTTTCAGCATCAACGCGGCGCTGCTCTGCGCGCTGTCGGTGGTGTTTGCCGGTCATGGTGTGAAGGCGTTGCAGGAAGCCGGGATCTTCGGCACGCGTCCGGTGGCGTTCTTCGATTTCGAATGGCTGGGGATTCATGCCGACGCCTACTCGCTGACGGCTCAGGCTGTGGCGATTGCGGCGATCATCGTGCTGTATGGCCGCAGTTGGGTGGCTGAAAAGCGCCGAGTGGCGGCTTGAGATGATGCGCGTATGGATCGATGCCGACGCCTGCCCGAAGATGGCCAAGGAGTTGGTGGTGAAGTTCGCCCTCAAGCGCCGCTTCGAGGTGGTGCTGGTGGCGGGGCAGCCGCAGAGCAAACCGGCGCTGGCCATCGTCAAGCTGATCGTGGTGCCGAGCGGCCCGGATGCGGCGGATGATTATCTGGTGGAACACGCGGTGCCGGGCGAACTGGTGATCTGCAGCGATATCCCGCTGGCCGACCGGCTGGTGAAGAAAGGCGTTGCAGCGCTGGACCCGCGAGGCAAAGAGTTCGACGCGCAGAACATGGGTGAACGGCTGGCGACACGCAACCTGTTCACCGATCTGCGTGAGCAGGGCCAGGTCAGCGGCGGCCCGGCGCCGTTCGGCGACCGGGAGAAGCAGGCGTTCGCCAATGCGCTGGACCGGATCCTGACGCGGCTGTCCCGCGAGGTTTGATCGTCACCCGCAGCACTTGATCGTTCCCACGCAGAGCGTGGGAACGATCGCCGTAGAAGAGGGGTCAGGCGTCGTTTTCGTGGGTCAGTTCAAGCACGCGATCCACCAATTTGTTGATCCCCGAAGCCGCTTCACTGATCGACTGCGCCAGCATGTAGGCCGGGGTGGTCACCAGTTTGCGCGCCTTGTCTTCGATGATGTCGGTCACGGCGCAGTCTTCGTGGGTGGCGCCCATCTTGCTGATCGCCGTGGCGGTGTCGGCATCGTTGCCGATGGTGCAGGTCACGCCCGGGCCGTAGATCTTGGCAGCCAGCGCCGGCGAAATGCACATCAGGCCCACCGGTTTACCCGCTTCGGCAAAGGCCTCGGTCAGCGCCAGTACGTCCGGCTGAACGCAGCAGCCCGCGCCGTCGACGGCGAAATTCGACAGGTTCTTTGCTGCGCCAAAACCGCCGGGCACGATCAGCGCATCAAAGTCATCGACATCGGCTTCACGGACATCCTTGACGTTGCCCCGGGCGATGCGTGCCGATTCCACCAGCACGTTGCGCGACTCGGGCATCTCCTTGCCGGTGAGGTGGTTGATCACATGCAATTGCGCGATGTCCGGGGCGAAGCACTGCACCTGGGCGCCGCGCTGGTCGAGGCGCAGCAGGGTGATGACGCTTTCGTGGATCTCGGCGCCGTCGTACACGCCGCAACCGGACAGGATCACTGCAACTTTTTTGCTCATGGGTTTCTCTCCAGATTCATGGCGCTAAATGTCCACTAATTTGTCGTTCGTTGCCATAGGGTCGAGCCACGGCTACACCTAGGATCTGTGCACACGGATCTCGATCAGGGCGCGTCATGAACTTCATTCTGTATGCGGTGCCGTTTTTCTTCGTATTGATCGTGGCAGAGCTCATCGCCGACCGTTGGCGCGGGGTGAGCAACTATCGCCTGGCCGATGCGGTGAACAGCATCAGCACCGGGGTGTTGTCGACCACCACCGGCCTGCTGACCAAAGGCGTGGGGCTGGTGACCTACGGCTTTGCCCTGGAGCATCTGGCGCTGGTCAGGTTGCCGGCGGACAGTGCCTGGGTGTGGGTCTTCGCTTTTGTCCTCTACGACTTCTGTTACTACTGGCTGCACCGCATGGGCCACGAGCGGAACATTCTCTGGGCGGCTCACTCGGTGCATCACCAGAGTGAGGACTACAACCTTTCCACCGCATTGCGCCAGACCAGCACCGGGTTTCTGCTGGGCTGGATCTTCTACCTGCCGATGGCGGTGCTCGGCGTGCCGTTGCTGGTGTTCGTCAGTGTTGCGGCGCTCAATTTGCTGTACCAGTTCTGGGTTCACACCAAGCACATTCCCAAGCTTGGCTGGTTTGAATGGTGCTTCGTCACACCGTCGAATCATCGGGCCCACCATGCACAGAACGCTCTCTACATGGATCGCAACTACGGCGGGGTGTTCATTATCTGGGATCGCCTGTTCGGTTCGTTCCAGGAAGAGGACGACAACGAGCCGGTGATTTTCGGTGTGACCACTCCGCTGGCGAGCTGGAATCCGCTGTGGGCCAACGTGCAGTTTTACGCGCAGCTGTGGGACGACGCGCGGCGCGCCGGGAGCAAATGGGACAAGCTGCGGATCTGGTTCATGCGCACCGGCTGGCGTCCGGCGGACGTGGCGGCGAAATACCCGATGAGCAAGCCGGACCTGAGCCGGTTCCGCAAATTCGAAGTGTCGCTGGGCGTCCGACAGCAGTGGTACGTGGTGCTGCAATTCGGTGTTTACGTGGCGCTGGGCAGTTATCTGATGAATCTGGAACACAGCCTGTCGACCGGCGCCCTGATTCTGGGCTGGGGCGCGGTGGCATTTGGTTTGTTTGTGTTGGGCGTGGCCCTGGAGAATCGCCCGTGGGCGCTGAGGCTGGAACTGCTGCGGTTGGCGGCGAATTTGCCGCTGGTATGGCTGGCACCGCAGGTCGGGCTATGGCCGACCGGCCCGCAGATGTGGGTCGGCCTGTTCGGTTACAGCCTGCTCAGCGGCGTCGGGCTGTATTGCTGCCGCCAGCGGTTTATTCGGCTGGCGTCTTAGGGTCGGTAGCCTTGGCCAGTTCAGCCTTGTGCCGTTCGGCTTTGGCCAGTTGTTCGGCCTGCTCGTCCTCGTAGACCTTCTTGGCCAGCCGGGCATTCTTGAACCGGCGGCGCAGCCACAGGCCGACACCCAGCACCAGCAGCGCACCGAGTACCCACAGTTCATATTTCTTGATGCTGCCCAGCATGCCTTCGAGCACCGCACCGAAGTGGTATGCGGCCGCAGCGAGGGCGGCGGCCCAGATCGCAGCGCCAATCCCGTTCAGCAGCAGATAGCGTCCCGGCGGGTAGCCCGACAGGCCGATCGCCACCGGCATTACCGTGCGCAGGCCGTAAACGAAGCGGAAGCTCAGGACCCAGATGTCCGGGTGCTTGCGGATATGCTCCAGCGCGCGGTCGCCCATCATTTGCCAGCGCGGTTTGCGCGCCAGCAACTTGCGTCCGTGTTTGCGGCCCAGGAAGTACCACAGCTGATCGCCGGCATAGCTGCCGAAGAACGCCACGACCACCACCAGGTTGATGTCCATGTATCCACGGAACGCGAGGAAGCCCGCGAGCACCAGGATGGTTTCGCCTTCGAAGAACGTGCCGAGAAACAGGGCAAAGTAGCCGAAGTCATGCAGAAATTGTTGGAGCATTGTCTGGGTGCTGGCGAAATGAACGCGCAGCCTAACCCTTCGGACACATTCAGGAAAGTGTCGAAATGTGTCTCGACGTGAACATTTCCTACAACGACAATGGAATGCGACTACCTGCCACAGGGGTGCACATAACTGTAATACGTTGGTCATAATGGCCATCTATAACTGTCACGCTCGCCCGTTTGCGCGGGCTCAGGAGTCTGCCGTGAGCTTTACCCCAGCCAACCGTCTGTTCCCTGCCACCCGCCTGCGTCGCAATCGCCGTGATGATTTTTCCCGGCGACTGGTGCGTGAGAACGTGTTGACGGTCGATGACCTGATCCTGCCGGTGTTCGTGCTCGACGGTGAAAACCGCCGCGAAGCCGTGGCTTCGATGCCAGGTGTCGAGCGCCTGACCATCGACCTGCTGCTTGAAGAAGCCGCCAAATGGGTCGAGCTGGGGATTCCGGCGCTGGCGCTGTTCCCGGTCACGCCACCTGAGCTCAAATCCCTCGATGCCGCCGAAGCCTGGAATCCCGAAGGTATCGCCCAGCGCGCCACCCGCGCCCTGCGTGACCGATTCCCGGAGCTGGGCGTGATCACCGACGTCGCCCTGGATCCGTTCACCACTCACGGTCAGGACGGCATTCTCGACGAAGAAGGCTATGTGCAGAACGACATCACCGTCGATGCACTGGTCAAACAGGCGCTGTCCCACGCCGCCGCCGGCGCCCAAGTGGTTGCCCCGTCGGACATGATGGACGGCCGCATCCAGGCGATCCGTGAGGCGCTGGAGCTGGCCGGTCACGTCAACGTGCGGATCATGGCCTACTCGGCCAAGTACGCCAGCGCCTATTACGGCCCGTTCCGCGATGCCGTGGGTTCGGCCGCGAACCTGGGCAAGGCGAACAAGGCTTCCTACCAGATGGACCCGGCCAACAGCGACGAAGCGCTGCACGAAGTGGGCGCGGACTTGTCTGAAGGCGCGGACATGGTCATGGTCAAACCCGGCATGCCGTACCTGGACATTTTGTTCCGGGTAAAAGATGCCTTCAAAGTGCCGACCTTCGTCTATCAGGTTAGCGGCGAATACGCCATGCACATGGCGGCGATCCAGAATGGCTGGTTGAGCGAAGGCGTGATCCTCGAATCCCTGACCGCCTTTAAACGTGCCGGCGCTGATGGCATCCTGACTTACTTTGCTGTCCGTGCCGCTCAATTGTTACGAGAGCAGAAATAGCCCTCCCAGGAACATTCGATGAATACCGAAGGACTCACTGAAGTTGCCGTAAAAGAAGCTCAACCCGTGGTCGAGCAGATTACCGAAACCCCGCCGGAACTGGAGCCCGCGCCACCCGCGCCGGCAACTGAACCCGCTGCGGCGGCCCCGGCGATCGCGATTCCCGGCCTGGATGACAGCAGCCTGTATATCCACCGGGAATTGTCGCAACTGCAGTTCAACATCCGCGTGCTGGAACAGGCGCTGGACGAGTCCTATCCGTTGCTGGAGCGGCTGAAGTTCCTGCTGATCTTCTCCAGCAACCTCGACGAGTTCTTCGAGATCCGCGTCGCCGGCCTCAAAAAGCAGATCACCTTCGCCCGTGAACAGGCCGGCGCCGACGGCCTGCAACCGCATCAGGCATTGGCGCGGATCAGCGAGCTGGTGCACGGTCATGTAGACCGTCAGTACGCGATCCTCAACGACATCCTGCTGCCGGAGCTGGAAAAACATCAGGTGCGCTTCATCCGTCGCCGCTACTGGACGACCAAGCTCAAGACCTGGGTGCGCCGTTACTTCCGCGACGAGATCGCGCCGATTATCACCCCGATCGGCCTCGACCCGACGCACCCGTTCCCGTTGCTGGTGAACAAGAGCCTGAACTTCATCGTCGAGCTCGAAGGCATCGACGCCTTCGGTCGCGATTCCGGTCTGGCGATCATCCCGGCGCCACGCTTGCTGCCGCGGATCATCAAGGTGCCGGAAGAAGTCGGCGGCCCTGGCGACAACTATGTATTCCTGTCGTCGATGATCCATGCTCACGCCGATGACCTGTTCCAGGGCATGAAGGTAAAAGGCTGCTACCAGTTCCGTCTGACCCGAAACGCTGACCTGGCGCTCGACTCCGAAGATGTTGAAGACCTGGCCCGCGCCCTGCGTGGTGAGTTGTTCTCCCGTCGTTACGGTGATGCCGTGCGCCTGGAAGTCGCCGACACCTGCCCGAAACACCTGTCGGACTACCTGCTCAAGCAGTTCAACCTGAGCGAGACCGAGCTGTATCAGGTCAACGGTCCGGTCAACCTGACGCGTCTGTTCAGCATCACCGGTCTGGACAGTCATCCGGAGCTGCAATACACACCGTTCACGCCGCAGATCCCGAAACTGCTGCAAAACAGCGAGAACATTTTCAGCGTTGTCAGCAAACAGGACATCCTGCTGCTGCACCCGTTCGAGTCGTTCACCCCGGTGGTCGACCTGCTGCGCCAGGCCGCGAAAGACCCGCACGTTCTGGCCGTACGCCAGACCCTGTACCGCTCCGGCGCCAACTCGGAAATCGTCGATGCGCTGGTGGATGCCGCGCGTAACGGCAAGGAAGTGACGGCGGTCATCGAGCTGCGTGCGCGCTTCGACGAAGAATCCAACCTGCAACTGGCCAGCCGTCTGCAAGCGGCCGGTGCGGTGGTGATCTATGGCGTGGTCGGCTTCAAGACCCACGCCAAGATGATGCTGATCCTGCGTCGCGAAGCCGGCGAGATCGTGCGTTACGCGCACCTCGGCACCGGTAACTACCACGCCGGCAACGCCCGTCTGTACACCGACTACAGCCTGCTGACCTCCGACGACGCCTTGTGCGAAGACGTCGGCAAACTGTTCAGCCAGTTGATCGGCATGGGTAAGACGCTGCGCATGAAGAAGCTGCTGCATGCGCCGTTCACCCTGAAGAAGGGCATGCTCGACATGATTCTGCGCGAGACGCAATTCGCGCTCGACGGCAAGCCGGCGCACATCATCGCCAAGTTCAACTCGCTGACCGATCCGAAGATCATCCGCGCGCTGTACAAGGCCAGCCAGTCTGGCGTGCGTATCGATCTGGTGGTGCGCGGCATGTGCTGCCTGCGTCCGGGCATCGCCGGGGTTTCGCACAACATTCACGTGCGCTCGATCATCGGTCGCTTCCTTGAACACACCCGCGTGTTCTACTTCCTCAACGGTGGCGAGGAGCAAATGTTCCTTTCCAGCGCCGACTGGATGGAGCGCAACCTCGACAAGCGCGTCGAGACTTGCTTCCCGGTGGAAGGCAAGAAGCTGCTGACCCGGGTCAAGAAAGAGCTGGAGTTGTACCTGACCGACAACACCCACAGCTGGAGCCTGCAGTCGGACGGCCGCTACATCCGCAACACGCCGACCGGCAACCAGAACCCGCGCAGTGCGCAGGCGACGTTGCTGGAGCGGTTGGGCAGTCCGATTCTGCCGGTCAGCAGCTGACCGCAGGTCTCAAAGCAATAAAAAAGGCGATCCATCCGGATCGCCTTTTTTGTGCCTGCCGGTTACTCAATGAACAGTCAGCACAACCCCCACCCGCGTCAGCCACTCGGCCTCAAGTGCGAAATCCGCCTGAGTCAGCTGGTTTTCATCCAGCCAGTTCTCCGGGAATTCCACATCGAGGTTGTCGCCATTGGCGTGCAGCGCAACCTGCGGCATGGTCTGGGTGCCGCGAATGTGATGGAACAGGATCGCAAAGCGCAGCAGCACGCACAGGCGGATCAGCTTGTCGCCGTCGTCGCCGAACTCGGCAAACTTGTCCTTGGGGATGTTGCGGCGGTGGCCGCGCACCAGCAGGGCGAGCATTTGCTGGTCTTCGCGGGAGAAACCGGCCAGGTCCGAGTGCTCGATCAGGTAGGCGCCGTGCTTGTGGTATTGGTAGTGAGCGATGTCGAGCCCGACTTCGTGCACTTTCGCCGCCCAGCCCAGCAGTTCGCGCCAGATACCATCGTCCAGCTGCCAATCGACAGCCACTTGATCGAAGGCGTGCAGGGCTTTGCGCTCGACGCGTACGGCCTGTTCCAGGTCGACGTGGTAGCGCTCCATCAGCGAGGTCAGGGTGCGTTCGCGCACGTCTTCGTGATGATGGCGGCCGAGCAGGTCGTAGAGTACGCCTTCGCGCAGCGCGCCTTCGCAGTGATCCATACGTTGCAGTTCGAGGGCGTCGAAGATCGCTTCAAGAATCGCTAAACCTGCAGGGAAGATCGCGCGGCGATCCGGCTTGATGCCTTCGAAATCGATCTTGTCGACATCGCCGAGCTTGAACAGGCGACGCTTGAGCCACGCCAGGCCTTCGGCGTTCACTTCGCCGGTGCCATGTCCGCCGGCCTTCAGCGCCAGGCCGATGGCGCGGATGGTGCCCGAGGAGCCGATGGCTTCATCCCAGGTCAGGCGGTGCAGGGCGTGTTCGATGCTCATGATTTCCAGCCGCGCCGCCGTGTAGGCCTGGGCGTAGCGTGCCGGGGTGATCTTGCCGTCCTTGAAGTAGCGCTGGGTGAAACTCACGCAGCCCATTTGCAGGCTTTCGCGCAACAACGGCTCGAAGCGCTGGCCGATGATGAATTCGGTACTGCCGCCGCCGATGTCGGCGACCAGGCGTTTGCCCGGAGTGTCGGCGAGGGTGTGAGAGACGCCGAGGTAGATCAGGCGCGCCTCTTCACGGCCGGAGATGACTTCCACCGGGTGGCCGAGGATTTCTTCGGCACGACGGATGAATTCGCCACGGTTGCGCGCCTCGCGCAGAGCGTTGGTGCCGACGATCCGCACGGCGCCCAGCGGCATACCGTTGATCAGTTGGGCAAAACGCTTGAGGCAATCAAGCCCGCGCTGCATGGATTCTTCGTTGAGATGGCGCTCTTCGTCGATGCCGGCGGCCAGCTGAACCTTCTCCCCGAGACGTTCGAGAATACGGATTTCGCCGTTCTGGGCCTTGGCCACGACCATGTGGAAGCTGTTGGAGCCCAGGTCGATCGCGGCGATCAGGGACAGATTCTTGGCTTGGGATTGCGGCATGGTCTGGGGGTCTCGGTCGATAACCTCGACATCGTGCCACGATCAAACGCTGCCGCCAACGCGCATGGTACAAACCCTTGATTTAGCGCACTGACGGCCTGCTTTCAGCCTGCGACTTCCACGGTTCCGATGAAATTCGCCAGTTCCGGCGTCTGCGGATCGGCAAACAACACCTTCGGGTCGCCCACCTCGTGCACCTTGCCCTGGTGCATGAACACCAGTTTGTCCCCAACCTCCCGGGCGAAGCGCATTTCGTGGGTGACCATGATCAGCGTCATGCCTTCCTTCGCGAGCTGGCGGACCACGCTGAGCACTTCGTTGACCAGTTCCGGGTCCAGCGCGGAGGTGATCTCGTCGCACAGCAGCACCTTGGGCGACATCGCCAGCGCCCGGGCAATCGCCACACGCTGTTGCTGGCCGCCCGAGAGGCGTTCCGGGAAGGCGTCGAACTTTTCGCCGAGGCCAACGCGCTCAAGCATCTGCCGCGCCAGTTCCGCAGCCTTGGCCTTGGGCACTTTCTGCACCACCTGCGGCGCGAGCATCACGTTTTCGCCCACCGTCAGGTGCGGGAACAGGTTGAACTGCTGGAACACCATCCCGACTTTCTGCCGCAGGCTGCGCAGATCGGCGCGGGCGGCGTCGAGGTATTCGCCGTCGACTTCGATCACGCCGTCGTTGATCGATTCCAGGCCGTTGAGGGTGCGCAGCAGGGTGGATTTGCCCGAACCGCTGCGGCCGATGATCGCCACGACCTGGCCTTCCTCGACGCTCAGGTCGATGCCTTTGAGCACGTGGTGATCGCCGTAGTATTTATGCAGGGCGGAAATTCTAAGCAGAGGCATGCAGTCTCCTTTCCAGGTAGCGCGCACTGAGGGACAAGGGGTAGCAGAGCAGGAAGTAGCCGGCGGCGACGAGGCCGTAGACCATGAACGGTTCGAAGGTGGCGTTGGCGAGCATGCCGCCGGTCTTGGTCAATTCGGTGAAGCCGATGATCGAGGTCACGGCGGTGCCTTTGACCACCTGCACCGAGAAGCCCACGGTCGGCGCCACGGCGATGCGCAGCGCTTGCGGCAGGATCACGTAGCGCAATTGCTCCAGCGGATTCAGCGCCAGGCTCGACGAAGCTTCCCACTGGCCATTGGGAATCGCCTCGACGCAACCGCGCCAGATCTCCGCCAGATAGGCGCTGGTGAACAGCGTCAGGGCAATGGCCGCCGCCATCCACGGCGAAATCTCCACCCCGGCCAGCGCCACGCCGAAGAACACCAGAAACAGCTGCATCAACAGCGGCGTGCCCTGGAACAGTTCGATCCAGGTGCGGGCGATGCTGCTGGGCAGGGTGTTTTTCGAGATGCGCATGACCAGGATCAGCAACCCGACAATCCCGCCGCCAATGAACGCCACCAGCGACAACGCCAGCGTCCATTGCAGGCCGGTGAGCAGGTTGCGCAGGATGTCCCAGAACGTGAAGTCGCTCATTGGCTGCTCCTTGCGCTGCTTTTCGACAGGTAACGCCGACCGAACCAGTTCAGTAACTGGCGGATCAGCAGCGCCATGCACAGATAAATGAGGGTGGTCAGGGCATAGGTTTCAAAGGCGCGGAAGTTGCGCGACTGAATAAAGTTGGCGGCGAAGCTCAACTCCTCGGTGGCGATCTGCGAACACACCGCCGAACCGAGCATGACGATGATGATCTGGCTGCTCAGGGCCGGCCAGACCTTGCCCAGTGCCGGCAGCAGCACCACGTGGCGGAACGCTTCGAAACGGCTCATCGCCAGCGCAGCAGCGGCCTCCAGCTGTCCGCGCGGAATCGCCTGGATACCCGCGCGGATGATCTCGGTCGAGTACGCACCGAGGTTGATCACCATCGCCAGCACCGCCGCCTGCCACTCGGAGATCTGCACGCCAAGGGACGGCAGACCGAAGAAGATGAAGAACAGCTGCACCAGGAACGGCGTGTTGCGGATCAGCTCGACGTATACGCCGAAGATTGTCGAGAACGGGCGGATGTTCCACGCCCGTACCAGCGCCCCGACAATACCCACACCAACCCCGAACAGCGCGCCGATGGCTGTCAGCTCAAGGGTGAACAGCGCCCCGCGCAGCAGCAGGTCGGTGTTTTCCACCACCGGCAAGAAATCGAACTGATAGGCCATGAAAGTCTCCCGCGTTGCCGGTCAGAGGTCGGCCGGCAGCGGCTCTTTGAGCCAGGTCTGCGCGTTCTTTTCCAGCGCGCCGTCAGCCTTGGCGGTGGCCAGGATCTCGTTGACCTTGCCCAGCAGCGCCGGTTCGTTCTTGTTCACGCCGACGTAGACCGGCGAATCCTTGAGCTTCACTTTCAGCGCCGGGACGCGTTTCGGGCTCTTTTCGCTGATCGCGACCATGACCACGTTGCCGCTGGCGATCAGGTCGACCTGGCCGGCGAGGTAGGCGGCGATGGTCGAGTTGTTGTCTTCGAAGCGCTTGATGGTCACGCCTTCGGGGGCGACCTTGGTCAGCTCGATGTCTTCGATGGCGCCACGGGTGACGCTGATGGTCTTGCCCTTGAGGTCGTCCAGGGTGCTGACGGCTGCCTCCGGCGGGCCGAACACGGCGAGGTAGAACGGCGCATAGGCGCGGGAGAAATCGATGACCTTCTCGCGCTCGGGGTTCTTGCCGAGGCTGGAAATCACCAGGTCGACCTTGCCGGTGGTCAGGAACGGGATGCGGTTTGTGCTGTTGACCGGGGTCAGTTCGAGTTTGACCTTGAGCTGGTCGGCCAGCAGTTTCGCAGTATCGATGTCCAGGCCGCGCGGCTTCATGTCCGGGCCGACCGAGCCGAAGGGCGGGAAGTCCTGAGGCACGGCGACTTTCAAGGTGCCGCGTTTGACCACGTCGTCCAGACCGTCGGCATGGGCGGGGGCCTGGCTCAGCATCAGACCGGCAAACAGGGCGGCGAGGAGGGCGCTGTAACGCTTCGTCATGGACAATCTCCGGATCGGCGGGAAGTGAATTCTGCGATCGGACAGAGCATGGGCCGTGCCAAGACAGCGGTTTGGCTGCGCAAAGCCACGGGTTTAGCGGGTTTGTTCGGTCTTACTGGTCTGAACAGTCAGGTTGGATTTCGCACTGCGATAGCGCATCGGCGTGCGCCGTCGAACCCCGCTGGGGCATGACTTGCCTGACGCCTCGAATAGCTTTACAACTGGCCGCACCTTGGCCTGGTCCGACTGGAAAACCATGAACTCGATCTCCCGCGCCGTACCCGAAGTGGCGCTGCAAGCGATCCGCAAACTGATTACCGAGCAGGGTTTCGGCCCCGGTGATGCGCTGCCCTCGCAGCGGGATCTGGCGGTGCAGTTGGGGGTCAGTCGGGCGTCGTTGCGCGAGGCGTTGTCGTCCTTGAGTGCGCTGGGGGTGGTCAGCATCCAGCCGGGCAAGGGCGTGTTCGTGCAGTCGCCGGTGGAGTTGCCGCGCGGGGAGGGCGCGCCGGCCTGGCCGTTTGCAGCCCAGGCCTCGCCGCTGGAGATCTTCCAGTTGCGCTATGCACTGGAGGGGTTCGCGGCCGGGCTGGCGGCGGTGACGCTGAGCACGTTTGATCTGGATGAACTGGAAGACAACGTCGCCGCCATGCGTGAGCAACTGCGCGCCGGCGACTTCGAGGCCGCGGCGAAACTGGATTTCGAATTCCACCGGCGGATCCTGCGGGCCAGCGGCAATCAGGCGATGCTGAGCATCCTCACCGCCAGCGCCGACATCTTTCTGGAGAGCCAGAAGCTACCGTTCATCCGCGCCGAACGGGCCATGGAAACCTGGCAGGAACACCGCAAGATCCTCCGCGCCCTGGCGCGTCGGGCCTCCGCTGCCGCCCAGAAAGCCATGCAGGAGCACGTGCGCAACGCGGCGCTGCGCACCGGAATTGCCTTCATCGCCCCCGCCAGCGCGTGACTTGAGCTATACCCAAACTCATCGAGTGCCATAGCAAGACTCAATCATCTGCAGCTTCCTGAACAAGGGAAGGGCGGCTATGATGGGCCACGTTTTTTTGCTTACAACCTGGAGAATTCCATGAGCAGCGATCTGATCAAACACGTTAGCGACGCTAGCTTCGAAGCCGACGTACTCAAGGCCGAAGGCGCTGTCCTGGTCGACTACTGGGCTGAATGGTGCGGCCCTTGCAAAATGATCGCTCCGGTTCTGGACGAGATTGCAGAGACTTACAAAGGCAAGCTGACCGTTGCCAAGCTGAACATCGACGAAAACCAGGAAACCCCGGCCAAGCACGGCGTACGTGGTATTCCGACGCTGATGCTGTTCAAGAACGGCAACGTGGAAGCGACCAAGGTCGGCGCTCTGTCGAAGTCGCAACTGGCTGCTTTCCTCGACGCCAACATCTAAGCGTCGCGGTAAAGATTGTCCTCAAAAAGCCCCGCAAATCGCGGGGCTTTTTGCGTATTCAGGGCTAGACGCTCCGAAACTCAGGTGATACATTCGGCCCCGCACTGGTTTCTCCACTGCCCCCTGCTAGCCGTCGCCGACGCACTCCTTTTCGAACAAGTACGCGATCCTGTCGCCTTCTCCGCGGCGCGGCCTCATTAAGCCAAAAGCTTAATTTCCCCCCCTCCATAAATGATTACGTCATTCCTATATGAATCTGACTGAACTCAAGCAAAAGCCGATTACCGAACTGCTCGAATTGGCCGAACAGATGGGCATAGAAAATATGGCCCGTTCGCGCAAGCAGGACGTGATTTTCTCCCTGCTGAAAAAGCACGCGAAAAGCGGTGAGGAAATCTCCGGTGATGGCGTGCTGGAGATTCTCCAGGACGGCTTCGGCTTCCTGCGCTCCGCTGACGCTTCCTACCTCGCCGGCCCTGACGACATCTACGTCTCGCCGAGCCAGATCCGCCGTTTCAACCTGCGCACCGGTGACACCATCGTTGGCAAGATCCGGCCGCCAAAGGAAGGCGAGCGTTACTTCGCCCTGCTCAAGGTCGACACGATCAACTTCGATCGTCCAGAGAACGCGAAAAACAAGATTCTCTTCGAGAACCTGACCCCGCTGTTCCCGACCGTGCGCATGAAGATGGAAGCCGGCAACGGTTCCACCGAAGACCTGACCGGTCGTGTGATCGACCTGTGCGCCCCGATCGGCAAAGGCCAGCGCGGTCTGATCGTTGCACCGCCGAAAGCCGGTAAGACGATCATGCTGCAGAACATCGCGGCCAACATCGCCCGTAACAACCCTGAAGTTCACCTGATCGTGCTGTTGATCGACGAACGTCCGGAAGAAGTGACCGAAATGCAGCGCACCGTGCGCGGCGAAGTGGTTGCCTCGACCTTCGACGAGCCGCCGACCCGTCACGTACAAGTGGCTGAAATGGTGATCGAAAAGGCCAAGCGCCTGGTCGAACACAAGAAGGACGTGGTGATCCTGCTCGACTCCATCACCCGTCTGGCCCGTGCCTACAACACCGTGATCCCGAGCTCCGGCAAGGTGCTGACCGGTGGTGTCGATGCCCACGCCCTGGAGAAGCCGAAGCGTTTCTTCGGTGCTGCGCGTAACATCGAAGAAGGCGGCTCGCTGACCATTATCGCCACCGCGCTGGTTGAAACCGGCTCGAAGATGGACGAAGTGATCTATGAAGAGTTCAAGGGTACCGGCAACATGGAACTGCCTCTGGATCGCAAGATCGCCGAGAAGCGTGTGTTCCCGGCCATCAACATCAACCGCTCCGGCACCCGCCGCGAAGAGTTGCTGACCGCCGACGACGAACTGCAGCGCATGTGGATCCTGCGCAAGCTGCTGCACCCGATGGACGAAGTAGCTGCCATCGAGTTCCTGGTCGACAAGCTGAAAACGACCAAGACCAACGACGAGTTCTTCCTGTCGATGAAGCGCAAGTAACATCGTCGGTTGAGTCCGGAAGATGGCGCCCTTCAGGGGCGCCATTTTTTTGCCTGATTTTTGTCCGGGCGATCGCAGGTGTGCGATCTGTTAAGGTCCGTGTGCCGGAAAAACAAGAAGCAGCGCCTTGGGCTGTACAAAAAATAACCATCTGATTGGCATTAAAGATTTATGAGCACACTCGCTTATCGAAGGGATATCGACGGCTTGCGCGCAGTCGCTGTGATTGCCGTGGTGCTGTTCCACTTTGGCGTCCCGGGGTTCACCGGTGGATTTGTCGGCGTGGACGTGTTTTTCGTGATTTCCGGCTACCTGATCACCTCGATCATCTGGAACCAGCGCCAGGCCGGGCGTTTCAGCTTCGTCGAGTTCTGGGTCCGACGCGCCCGGCGGATCCTGCCGGCGCTGTTTGCGATGATCATCGCGGTGCTGGCGGTGGGCTGGTTCCTGCTGGCACCCAAGGACTACGAAGAACTCGGGCGCTCGGTGCGCTACCAGGTGACCTTCGTCTCGAACATTCTGTTCATGCGTCAGGATGGCTATTTCGACGTCGCTTCGGATCTCAAGCCGCTGCTGCACACTTGGTCGCTGGCGGTGGAGGAACAGTTCTACATTCTCTTCCCACTGTTGCTGACCCTGCTGTCGAGCCGTCTGAAACACTGGCGGCTGGCGCTGTTCGGCGTGTTGCTGCTGTCCTTCGGGCTGAGCGTGTGGGCGGTCCATCATTACCCGGAAAAGGCGTTCTTTCTGTTGCCGATGCGGGCGTGGGAGCTGCTGGCCGGTGCGATGCTCGCCGTGGCGCCCCGGCATTCGTGGCGCCTCAAACCGATGGCAGCGCAAGGGCTGAGCCTGCTCGGCATGGCGCTGATCCTGCTGGCCGTCTTCGGGTACGACAAAAGCACGCCATTCCCCGGCGCTGCGGCGCTGCTGCCGGTGCTGGGCGTGGTGGCGCTGATCCTGGCCAACGGTCATCGTGAAACATTGATGGGTCAATTGCTGAGCAGTCGGGTGATGGTCGGCCTCGGTCTGATTTCCTATTCATGGTACTTGTGGCACTGGCCGGTGTTCGTGTTTTCCAGCTATGCCAGCGTCGAGGAACCGGGTGCGCAGGACATCGCAGGATTGATCCTGCTGACGCTGGTGCTGGGTTACCTGTCTTGGAAGTTCGTCGAAACGCCGTTCCGCGAGCGTCGCCTGCTCGCCGGACGCCGGCAGGTTCTGCTGGCCGGTTTTTGCGGCATCCTGGTGCTCGGCCTGGCCGGGCAAACCCTGCGCTGGACCGATGGCTTGCCGTCGCGTCTGTCCGAACAGGCGCTGCAATATGCCAGGGGCCACGAGTGGCGGCCGGAGCTGATGGCGTGCCTGACGGACGACAAGGCCCCGGATGACAAGCTGTTCTGCCATTACGGTGTGGAAAGTCTGCCGGCCCAGGCGATGGTCTGGGGTGACAGCCACGCTACGGCACTGATTCCGGTGCTGGAGGACGCTGCGCAAGCCCATGGCGTCAACGTGATCCTCGCCAGCTCTGCCGGTTGTATTCCGGTTGAAGGGCTGGAGCATGACGCAGCCTGTTCGCGTTTCAATCGGCGTGTCGAGCAGGGGTTGAGCGCGCAACGTATCAGCGATGTGGTGCTGGTCGCGCGTTGGAGCCTCTATCTGTATGGCGACGCCAAAGGGGATCTCGACCATGCGCTCAGACAGCCGGATGGTAAGTACGACAGTGCCGTCGCTGAACAACGCCTGGCCGATGGGCTGCGCGCACGGCTTGCTCAATTGCGTGAGGACGGGCATCGGGTCTGGCTGGTGAAAGAGGCGCCGTTGCAGGCGTTCAACCCGCCGTATCGCCTGACACGCCTTGCGATGCTGGGCCATTCGGTGGATGAGGTCGGCCTGGCCATCGGTGAGCATGACAAGCGCCAGGCATTTATCAGCCGGTTGTTCGCCCAACTGGCGCAGGATCCGATGGTGCGGGTGATCGATCCGGCGCCACGGCTGTGTGATGAACACGGTCTGTGTCGCGCCGAACTCGACGGGTATTCGCTGTACAAGGATGACAATCACCTGTCGGAAGTCGGTGCGCGATTCGTGGCGCCGATCCTCGAACCGCTGTTTGTCAGTCTGCAGGCCGGTAAAAATCCGGGTAGCGGCCAGGTGAATGCAGCCAAGTAAGCAGTGACGGGCTGCCAGCGACCGGCATAGCAGGTAGGATGTACGCCTATTTTGAGGGTGCCATCGTCAATGAAATTCAAGGATCTTCGGGATTTCGTGCAGCAGCTTGAGCAGCGCGGAGAGTTGAAACGCATCCAGATTCCCGTCTCGCCGGTGCTGGAGATGACCGAAGTGTGCGACCGCACACTGCGGGCCAAGGGCCCGGCGCTGCTGTTCGAGAAACCGACCGGCTATGACATTCCGGTGCTCGGCAACCTGTTCGGCACGCCCGAGCGGGTCGCCATGGGCATGGGCGCCGAGTCGGTCAGCGAGCTGCGCGAAATCGGCAAGCTGCTGGCGTTCCTCAAGGAGCCGGAGCCGCCGAAGGGCTTGAAGGACGCGTGGTCGAAGCTGCCGATCTTCCGCAAGATCATCGCGATGGCGCCGAAAGTCGTCAAAGACGCCCCGTGCCAGGAAGTGGTCATCGAAGGTGATGACGTCGACTTGGCGATGCTGCCGGTGCAGACCTGCTGGCCGGGCGACGTGGCGCCGCTGATCACCTGGGGCCTGACCGTCACCAAAGGTCCTAACAAGGATCGGCAGAACCTCGGCATCTACCGTCAGCAAGTGATCGGCCGCAACAAGGTCATCATGCGCTGGCTCAGCCACCGTGGCGGCGCGCTGGATTTTCGTGAGTGGTGCGAGAAACATCCGGGCCAGCCATTCCCGGTGTCCGTGGCCCTCGGCGCGGATCCTGCAACCATTCTCGGCGCCGTCACCCCGGTGCCGGACAGCCTCTCCGAATACGCCTTCGCCGGCCTGTTGCGCGATAGCCGCACAGAATTGGTGAAGTGCCGTGGCAACGACCTGCAAGTGCCGGCCACGGCCGAAATCATCCTTGAAGGCGTAATCCATCCGGGCGAGATGGCCGACGAAGGCCCGTACGGCGACCACACTGGTTACTACAACGAAGTCGACAGCTTCCCGGTGTTCACCGTCGAGCGCATCACCCACCGGATCAAACCGATCTACCACAGCACCTACACCGGCCGTCCACCGGATGAACCGGCGATTCTCGGCGTGGCGTTGAACGAAGTGTTTGTGCCGATCCTGCAGAAGCAGTTCCCGGAGATCACCGACTTCTACCTGCCGCCGGAAGGCTGTTCGTACCGCATGGCCGTGGTGACGATGAAGAAGTCGTATCCGGGGCATGCCAAGCGCGTGATGCTGGGTGTCTGGTCGTTTTTGCGACAGTTCATGTACACCAAGTTCGTTATCGTCACCGACGACGATATCAACGCGCGGGACTGGAACGACGTGATCTGGGCCATCACCACGCGCATGGACCCCAAGCGCGACACGGTGATGATCGACAACACGCCGATCGACTACCTCGACTTCGCCTCGCCGGTGTCGGGTCTTGGCTCGAAGATGGGCCTGGACGCCACTCACAAGTGGCCGGGCGAAACCACTCGCGAGTGGGGCCGCGTCATCGTCAAGGATGATGCCGTCACCCAACGGATCGATGCCATCTGGAATCAGTTAGGAATAGATTGATGCGTGTAACCCTGCAGCCCTCCGGAGCGGTGCTCGAGATACGGCCCGGAGAGCGGATTCTCGATGGTGCGCGGCGCCTGGGCTACGAATGCCCGCAAAGCTGCCGCAACGGCAATTGTCACGTGTGCGCAGCGCTGCTGGTGGAAGGCCGGGTCGAACAGGCCGGTAAGGTGCATGACCACGGCGAGTTCTACACTTGCATAGCGGAGCCGCTGGAAGACTGCATCCTGCTGTGGGATGGCGTGCTCGCGCTGGGAGAACTGCCGGTGCGCAGCCTGTCGTGTCAGGTCATCGAATGCCGGGACGTCGGTGGCGATACCTGGCGCGTGCGCCTGCGGGCGCCGGCCGGCAAGCCGCCGCGTTATCACGCGGGCCAGTACCTGATGATCGAGCGCGAGAGCGGCGAGAAGTCAGCCTTTTCCATGGCCTCGGCGCCCCACGGCGGGCGAGACCTGGAAATCCACGTACTGGCGCGTGAAGCCAGTGCCCTGAACCTGATCGAGCAACTGCAGCGCAATTCGATGGTGCGGGTCGAGCTGCCGTTCGGCGACACCCACCTCGCGGAATTGCCCGACGGGCCGCTGGTGCTGATCGCCGCCGGCACTGGCATGGGTCAGATTCACAGTCTGATCGAACATTGCCGGGCCAACGGCTTCAAACATCCGGTGCATTTGTACTGGGGCGTGCGTCGTCCGGAAGATTTCTATGAAATCGAGCATTGGGACGAATGGCTGAAGCTGCCCAACCTGTTCCTGCACAAAGTCGTCAGCGACCAGTGCGGCTGGGAAGGGCGCTGCGGGATGTTGCATGAGGCGGTGTGCGAGGACTTTCCGGATCTGAAACCCTTGCACGTCTATGCCAGTGGTTCGCCGGCGATGGTCTACGGCACTCTGGACGCGCTGGTGGAAGCCGGGATGGATGCCCACCAGATGCGCGCCGATGTGTTTGCGTATGCGCCGCGCTCTTGAGCCGCGCGACTGAGCCCTCGGCTGAGCCTTCCTAGAACCGCACGCCCGTCGTCACCATGGCCGCGTTGGCGCCGAGAAAGACCAGTTCGGCGGCCAGCGGGCCGTAATGGGTACCGACGGACGGGATGATCACCGGTGCAACGCCGAAGTGATTGAGCGGGATCTTGTCCTTGTAGTCACCCCGATAACCCTGCAGTAATCCGCCGGTGAGTTTCACGTACACCGGATAATCGGCACTGTCGAAGCGTTTGCCGGCATAGGCGTAATTGGAGCGCTGGCGGAACGAGTTGCGGAAAGTTGCCCCGCCAAATACCCAGCCGGAAGCCTGATTGCGTTCAATGCCGATCAAGTCCTGATGATTATTGTGTTCGGGGTCGGGTGAGTAATGTTTGGTATAGACACTGGTCTGTGCATACCAGAAACCCTTGTCCTCTTGCGAATCATCGGCGGCCAGTGCCTGGCCGGTCTGAATCAATAAAAGTGCGGCCAAAAGCCTTGGTGTGTTCATCGTGCAGCCTCGGTTGAACGGGTTGGCTTGCGCCAGAGGAAAGCCGTTGTACGTAGGCGTTCAGCGACGGTAAATATGGAAAGTCCGAAATTTTAGTAGGAAAAATCCCGGGGCTTCATGAACGAAACCTGAACGAAGCGAAGGCTTATCGATATTTCATTCGGGTATTTAAGATATCTGCGCAATGGTATTAGGCTATATCAAACAAGATAGCCCTCGCGGATAACCCCGAATTAGCGCTATCAAAGGTGTCATACATCCTTTAGCACTTTTCGTTTTACAGTTACTGCTATATGTTCTATCAAGCGAATTGTGCTTACATCTTGTAATACTTGCGGGGCCGAATACTTCCGTCATGACAGCCATTGAATCTGCTTTTCTGAATCTGGCTTACCCTCCGCGGCTCGACCTGGGGCCGCAGCTGACTCACGAACAACTTCTCGCTTCCATGCAATCGACCATGGCACGCCACAAGGGTGGGCCGGTGTGGTTGTTCGCGTATGGTTCGTTGATATGGCGGCCGGAATGTTCGGCGGTGGAGCGGGTGCGCGGGCGGGTGCATGGCTACCATCGCGGTTTGTACCTGTGGTCCCACGAACATCGCGGCACACCGGAAATGCCGGGGCTGGTGTTCGGTCTGGATCGCGGCGGCTCGTGCAGCGGCTTCGCCTATCGGTTGCCGGAAGACAACCTCGACAGTGCGCTGTATGCGCTGTGGAAACGCGAGATGCCGTTCCCGTCCTATCGGCCACACTGGCTCAACTGCCGTCTTGAAGATGGCAGCCAGGTACAGGCGTTGGGATTTGTCTTGGAACGACACCTGCCCAGCTATGCCGGCAATCTGCCGGATCATGTGCTGAGCCAGGTGTTCGAAAGCGCTTGCGGGCGTTACGGCACGACTCGCGATTATGTCGAGCAGACCGCTCACGCCCTGCGCAGCCACGCCATGCCAGACCGGAATCTGGAGGCGCGGCTCAAGCGCTGTAAGTCAAAAGCCGATCAGGCGACTGCTTCGCGGCTCTGACTGGCGACTTGCTTGTGCCACAGGGTCGGGGCCAGGAAGGCCATCGACAGCAGGCATGCGCCCACCAACAGCACGAAACCGCCATCCCAACCGAAGTGGTCCACGGTGTAGCCCATCGCTGCACTGGCCGCGACCGAACCACCCAGATAACCGAACAGGCCGGTGAAGCCCGCCGCAGTACCGGCGGCTTTCTTCGGCGCCAGCTCCAGCGCCTGCAGACCGATCAGCATCACCGGGCCGTAGATCAGGAAGCCGATCGAGAACAGCGCGATCATGTCGACGGTCGGGTTACCGGCCGGGTTCAGCCAGTAAACCAGGGTCGCCACGGTCACCAGGGCCATGAACACCATGCCGGTCAGGCCACGGTTGCCACGGAAGATCTTGTCCGACATCCAGCCGCACAGCAGCGTGCCCGGAATACCCGCCCACTCATAGAAGAAGTACGCCCACGAAGTCTTGTCGACGTCGAAGTGCTTGGCTTCCTTGAGGTAGGTCGGCGCCCAGTCCAGTACGCCGTAGCGCAACAGGTAGACGAAGACGTTGGCCAGGGCGATGTACCAGAGCATTTTGTTGCGCAGCACGTATTTGACGAAGATTTCCTTGGCGCTGAATTCGTCTTCGTGGCTGGCGTCGTAGCCTTCCGGGTAATCGTTCTTGTACTTCTCGATCGGCGGCAGGCCGACCGATTGCGGGGTGTCACGCATGGTGATGAAGGCAAACGCCGCCACCGCCAGGGCTACCGCCGCCGGCACGTAGAATGCCGAATGCCAGTCGTTGAACAGGCCCATGCCGATCAGGAACAGCGGGCCGATCAGACCGCCACCGACGTTGTGCGCCACGTTCCACACGGACACCACGCCACCGCGTTCCTTCTGCGACCACCAGTGCACCATGGTCCGTCCGCTCGGCGGCCAGCCCATGCCCTGGGCCCAGCCGTTGATGAACAGCAGGATGAACATCATGGTCACGCTGGACGTTGCCCATGGCGCGAAACCGAAAATGAACATCACCCCCGCCGAAACCAGCAGGCCGAATGGCAGGAAGTAGCGCGGGTTGGAGCGGTCGGAGACCAGGCCCATCAGGAACTTGGAAAGACCGTAGGCGATTGCGATGGCCGACATCGCCAGACCCAGCTCGCCACGGGTATAACCCTCGTCGATCAGGTACGGCATGGCCAGGGAGAAGTTTTTGCGCAGCAGGTAGTAACCCGCGTAGCCAAAGAAGATACCGGCGAAGATCTGCCAACGCAGGCGTCGGTAAGTACTGTCTATTTTTTCTTCAGGCAATGGAGCCTGATGTGCGGCAGGTCGAAAGAAAGCAAACATTCAAGAGCTCCAAATTTCTTGTTTTGACTGCGGATGCGAATGTTACAGTTTCGTTACCGAAAATAGCACCGGTTCGCATCGGCAAAACAGCGGAAAATGTTGGAAGTCGCACGTTCTTTTACGAACCTGTCGCTCTGCTGTAAGAACAGGGCGTTTTCACCACTTGTGAACATGGGGTGGCTTAGACTCGCGATCCGTCGACCGACTGATCAACAGAGATGAATGATGGCTTTGAAGGTTCGCATGCTGATGCGCCGATTATTGGCAGCGACGGTCATTGTCGTTGCGGTGCTGACATTGATTTACGCCGATCACCCTGCCCAGTCCGGTTTGCGCAATGCCACGGTGCTGATCATTCGCCATGCGGAAAAGCCGACTGAAGGGACGGTACTCAATGCCCGGGGCGAACAACGGGCTCAGGCCTATGTGGACTATTTCAATCCGTTGAAGCTGGATGGCCAGACACTGACCCCGGAACGACTGATTGCCGCCGGCGACAGCCCGGTGAGTTCCCGCTCACGCCTGACGTTGACCCCGCTGGCCGAGCGCCTGGGCCTGTCTGTCGAGCAGCCATACATCAATGGCGATGCCCACGAACTGGTCAAGCTGCTGCGCAAGAGCAATCAGGCGCCGACGATCCTGATCGCCTGGCATCACGGCCATATCAACCACCTGATTCAAGCATTCGGCGGTGACAGCACGGCCCTGATGGGCCAGAAAAAATGGCCGGACGAAGTCTACGACTGGCTGATCGTTCTGCGCTTCGATGAAGAGGGCCACCTCATCAAGGCCCGCAGCCGGAAGGTTCAGGAGCATCTGTTGCCGGGCGATGCTGAGGATCCTCCCGGCAACAGATGATGGCTCTGAGGTGCTTCAGCGCACCTGCACCACAACCTTGCCCACAGCCTTGCGCTGCCCAAGATCATTGATCGCCTGTGCCGCCTCGCTCAGCGGATACACCTGCGACACCAGCGGTTTCAACTTGCCCTCGGCAAACCAGCCGAACAGTTGCTGGAAGTTCGCCGCGTTGTCCTGTGGCTGGCGCTGGGCGAAGGAGCCCCAGAACACGCCGAGCACGGCCGCGCCCTTGAGTAACGCCAGGTTGACCGGCAGTTCGGGGATGCGTCCGCTGGCGAAGCCGACCACCAGCAGGCGGCCATTCCAGGCGATGGCGCGGATGGCCTGGTCGAACAGGTCGCCGCCGACCGGGTCGTAGATCACGTCGGCGCCCTGGCCGTCGGTCAGGCGCTTGATCTCGTCCTTGAGGCTGGTTTCGCTGTAGTTGATCAGTTCATCGGCGCCGGCAGCCTTGGCCACGGCAAGCTTCTCGGCGCTGCTGGCAGCGGCGATCACCCGGGCGCCCATGGCTTTGCCGATCTCCACGGCGGCCAGGCCAACGCCGCCGGAAGCGCCGAGTACCAGCAGTGTTTCACCCGGTTGCAGGTTGCCGCGTTGCTTGAGCGCGTGCATCGAAGTGCCGTAGGTCATGCTGAACGCGGCGGCGGTGTTGAAGTCCATCGACGGCGGAATCGGCAACACGTTATAGCCCGGCACGGCGACCTGCTCGGCGAAGCTGCCCCAGCCGGTCAGGGCCATGACCCGGTCACCGACCTTCAAATGACTGACTTTCTCACCTACCGAGCTGACCACGCCGGAGGCTTCACCGCCCGGGGAAAACGGGAAGGGCGGCTTGAACTGGTACTTGCCCTCGATGATCAGCGTGTCCGGGAAGTTGACCCCGGCAGCGTGCACGTCCAGCAGGATTTCATTCTTCTTGGCGACAGGACTGGCGACGTCTTCCAGCACCAGCGATTCGGCAGGGCCGAAGGCTTTGCACAGCACGGCTTTCATCAGGGCTATTCCTTTGGGAGTGATGGCCGATAAGTGTAGGTGTGGCAGTCAACGGGTCAACGAGCATGCCCGGCCCTGATAGTCCGCCATAAGCTTGTGCTTGCGCGGCGGGTCGTTATGCTAGGCCGCAAACCGGATAAGGAGCGAATTGTGAAAGCGTGGATCATGTTGTTGCTGGCCCTGTCTCTGCCTGTGGCAGCGCTGGCCGAAGAAGCCAAAGAAGGCGAGGCGCCGAAGGTCAACTACATCACCTTGAGCCCGCCGTTCGTGGGCAACTACGGGCTGGACGGCACGCCGAAGCTCAAGGTCTACAAGGCCGACGTGGCGTTGCGGGTGACCGGTGACGAGGCGACCAAACTGGTCAAGGCCAACGAGCCGCTGATCCGCAATCAGCTGGTGGCGCTGTTCACCCAGCAGACCACCGATGCGATGGGCAGCATCGAAGGCAAGGAAAAACTGCGTCAGGAAGCCTTGAAGCAGACCCAGCAAGTGATGAATGACGAGACCGGCAAGCCGGTGGTCGAGGATCTGTTGTTCAACAACCTGATCATTCAGTAAGACTGGAATGTGCATGAGCCGGTTTGCCGGCTCCTGCACAGGCGCATTAGCGCAACGCGATGACCGCCGCCCACTGCTCGGCCGTCACCGGCATCACCGACAGCCGCGAACCCTTCTGCACCAGTGGCATTTCGGCCAGGGCGGTCTGCTGTTTCAGGTAATCCAGCTTCAATACCCGGGCAAACGTCTCGACATGGGCGACATCGATCGCACTCCAGGCGTTTTTCTCCGGCGTGGCTTTCGGATCGTAGTAGTGGCTCTCGGGCTCGAGTGCCGTCGGGTCGGGGTAGGCCGCCTCGATAATCTTGCCGATTCCGGCAATGCCCGGCTCCGGGCAGCTGGAGTGATAGAAAAAGAACTCATCCCCCACCGCCATGGCCCGCAGGAAATTGCGCGCCTGATAGTTGCGCACCCCGTCCCAGCGCGCTTTGCCGAGTTTTTCCAGACCCTTGATCGAAAGTTCGTCGGGCTCGGATTTCATCAGCCAATAGGCCATGGTGTGTGCTCCTGAAACGGTCATTGGGCAGGTTGTCGGGCAATTTTATGACAAACCGACAGTCGGTTGACGCCAGCATTTGCGCAGAGGTTCACGTTGTCGCAAAATGCCGGCCTTTAAAGCTTGACGCTGCTGCACGGCCTACGAATGGAAACCGCTGCTGTCATCGTGATGATGTGCCTTGAGGGGGGCAATCGATGAAACGCAAACCGGATTTGCTGTGGACTTTGGTGATTTTGTTCGGTCTTGGCGTCGTGACCACCGGTTATGCGCAAAGTCTATGGGCCAACAAGGCCGATGCTCCGATTGAAGTGGCGCAACAAGTACAGCAGTCGACAGCGTTCAAACGCTGACACCGTCTTCCCGGCGCCGCTGAATCCCTCGCGGCGCCTACCCTGCGAAATACCACGCCTTGTCGGTCACCGTTCCCTGCAACGGTACATCCCAGCTGGCCTGCGCCAGTCGTCCGACTTTCTGACATTCATGGGCCAGGCCCAACAGCGTCGGCTTGCGCCAGTTCTGGCGTCGGGCCAGATACGCCAGGCTGCGGTCGTAGAATCCGCCGCCCATTCCCAGGCGTCCGCCGACATCGTCAAACCCCACCAGTGGCAACAACACCAGATCCAGTGCCCAGATCTTGCGCTGACGGGCGACATTGACCCGGGGCTCAAGAATACGGAAACGGTTGGGCCGCAGCTTTTCGCCGGGCCGAATCTGCTGAAAGACCATTTTGGTTCGCGGCCAGGCGCTCAGCACCGGCAGATAGGTTTTCTTGCCTCGACGCTGGGCGGCGCGCAGCAGCAGGCGCGGGTCGATTTCACCGTCGGTGGGCAGGTACAGGGAAATGTGTCTGGCCCGGCGAAATTGCGGGTCCTGCGCGAGCTGCTTGTACAGGCCTTCGGCGGCCTGGCGTTGCTGGCTCGGCGTCAGGGAGCGGCGGGCCTTGCGCAGCAGGCGGCGCAGTTGGGGGCGGGGCAGCAGCGCGGGTTCGGTCATGGTTCGGCTTCGGCAGGATGAGGACGAAAACGTACGCATAAAAAATCCGATGCCGGCATGCACCGGCATCGGATTCGAATCAGGCTCCCCGGATGAGCCGCTGTCGACTTAGCCCTTGAACCCGAGAGTTCAAGGTGGAGGATGCAGTAGGCTTTAAGGCTTTCCGTCTGGCGGACATGCACACCAGCCCAACGTGCAACCCCCAGGGTAGTGCAAATCGGCTCAGGGACATCGTCAACTGGCAAGCACCCCAGGGAGTGCGGCGAGTATACCTCAAGCCGCCTGGCGAATCAGCCCTTGCTGATGTCCGGATCGTCGGCCAGCGCCAGATCGACACGATCGAGCAAGTCTCGCACCTGTTCACGGGTCGAGCCGCTGGCCTGGATGTCCGGACGCTCTTCTTTGTGCAAGAGATCGTGGGTGATGTTCAGCGCGGCCATCACGGCGATGCGGTCGGCGCCGATGACTTTGCCGCTGCTGCGGATCTCGCGCATCTTGCCGTCCAGGTAACGCGCGGCACTGACCAGATTGCTGCGTTCTTCCTGCGGACAGATGATCGAATATTCTTTGTCGAGGATCTGCACGGTAACGCTATTGCTTGAACTCATGAGTCTTGCTCCAGGGCCTTGAGGCGCGAAATCATCGATTCGACCTTACGCCGGGCGATTTCGTTTTTTTCAATGAGGTGCGCGCGTTCCTCGCGCCAGGTCTTTTCCTGAGCTTGTAAGAGTGCGTTTTGACTCTTTAGTTGCTCGACCCGAGTAATCAGCAGTTCGAGTCTGGCCATCAGCGCTTGCAGGTCGGTGTCTTCCATTGTGTCCACTGATTCGGTCTGATGGGTTTGGCTGGCGGACAGCCTTTAATGGTCTTGGCGAGTCTGTCGATGTAGGATACAAGGCCTTCATTCTAGACATAGCGCCGTCTGGCGCCTAGCTGCCCATGCCCATTCAGAATTCCCCGTACCAAGGCTTTGCCACCCTGCTGAATTCCAGCGGTCACTCCGTTTCGCCTGCCGAACTGCACGGCCTGTTGCTGGGCCGCAGTTGCGCCGGCGCCGGCTTCAATGCCGAAGAATGGCTGATCGATGCCGCCGAGCTGCTCGAAGGCGAGCCGCAGGACAACGTTCGTGCCGCGCTGATCGGCCTGCAGGAAATGGTCAAGAGCGAACTCACCGGCGACGACGTCACCGTGGTTCTGCTGCTGCCGAACGATGACGCGCCACTGGCCGAGCGCGCTGCCGCGCTGGGTGAATGGTGCCAGGGCTTCCTCACCGGTTTCGGCCTGAACTGCCGCGACAGCAGCATGCTGAGCACAGAGGCCACCGAAGTGTTGCAGGATCTGGCGGCAATCTCCCAGGTGCAAGACGCCCTGGAAGAGTCCGAAGACGGCGAAAGCGACTACATGGAAGTCATGGAGTACCTGCGCGTAGCGCCGCTGCTGCTGTTCTCCGAAACCAAGAAAGCCGACGTGCCGCCAGCCGCCAAGCCGTCGCTGCACTGATCGCGTGCCAGGGAAAGCCATCTGCCCATGATCCATATCCCGAAAGCGGAATACAGCCGTCGCCGCAAGGCGCTGATGGCGCAGATGGAACCCAACAGCATCGCCATCCTGCCCGCCGCTGCGGTTGCCATTCGCAACCGTGACGTCGAGCACGTCTACCGCCAGGACAGCGACTTCCAGTACCTGAGCGGTTTCCCCGAGCCACAGGCGGTCATCGTCTTGATGCCTGGTCGCGAACATGGCGAATACGTGCTGTTCTGCCGTGAACGCAATGCCGAACGGGAACTCTGGGATGGCCTGCGCGCCGGCCAGGAAGGCGCGATTCGCGATTTTGGCGCCGACGATGCCTTCCCCATCACTGACATCGACGACATCCTGCCGGGCCTGATCGAAGGCCGCGATCGGGTGTATTCGGCCATGGGCAGCAACCCGGAATTCGACCGTCATGTGATGGACTGGATCAACGTGATCCGCTCCAAGGCGCACCTCGGCGCCCAGCCGCCGAACGAATTCGTTGCCCTGGATCACCTGCTGCACGACATGCGCCTGTATAAATCGGCGGCAGAAGTGAAGGTGATGCGCGAAGCGGCGCGGATTTCCGCCCAGGCCCACATCCGGGCGATGCAGGCCAGCCGCGCCGGGCTGTACGAGTACAGCCTCGAAGCCGAACTCGATTACGAGTTCCGCAAGGGCGGGGCGAAGATGCCGGCCTATGGTTCGATCGTCGCCGCCGGGCGCAACAGCTGCATCCTGCATTACCAGCAGAATGACGCGTTGCTCAAGGATGGTGACCTGGTGCTGATCGACGCTGGTTGCGAAATCGACTGTTATGCCAGCGACATCACCCGCACCTGGCCGGTCAACGGCAAGTTTTCCGCCGAGCAGAAAGCGATCTACGAATTGGTATTGGCCTCGCAGGAAGCGGCGTTCGCCGAAATCGCCCCGAACAAGCACTGGAACCAGGCGCACGAAGCCACGGTTCGGGTCATCACCACCGGGCTGGTGAAGCTGGGGTTGTTGCAGGGCGAAGTTGACGAGTTGATCGCGTCCGAGGCCTACAAGGCGTTTTACATGCACCGCGCCGGCCACTGGCTCGGGATGGATGTGCATGACGTCGGCGAGTACAAGGTCGGCGGCGAATGGCGGGTGCTGGAAGTCGGCATGGCGCTGACCGTGGAGCCGGGCATCTACATCGCCCCGGACAATCAGAACGTAGCGAAGAAATGGCGCGGCATTGGCGTGCGCATCGAGGACGACGTGGTAGTGACCAAGAGCGGTTGTGAAATCCTGACCCACGGCGTGCCGAAAACCGTCGCCGAGATCGAAGCCCTGATGGCGCAAGCACGGACTTGCGCGGCATGAGTCGGGTCAATCTGGCAATCATCGGTGGTGGTCTGGTTGGCGCCAGTCTGGCGCTGGCCTTGCAGGCCGGGGCCAAGGCCCGTGGCTGGAAGATCGTGCTGATCGAACCGTTCGCCCCCGGCGACACCTGGCAGCCAAGTTACGACGCCCGTTCGTCGGCGCTGTCCTTCGGCTCGCGGCAGATCTATCAACGGCTGGGCGTGTGGCAGGAAATCTCCCGCCGCGCCGAGCCGATCAAGCAGATTCACGTGTCCGACCGTGGTCGTTTCTCCACCGCCCGACTGTCGGCGATGGAAGAGGGCGTACCGGCGCTCGGTTATGTCGTTGAAAACGCCTGGCTCGGACAGTGCCTGTGGCAGCACCTCGATAAAGAAGTGATCAGTTGGCGCTGCCCGGCGGAAGTCACTCGCATGGAACCGCTGCCAGACGGCTATCGCCTGACCCTCAACGATGAAACCACGGTCGAGTGCGATCTGGCGGTGCTCGCCGATGGCGGTCGTTCCGGTCTGCGCGAGCAACTGGGCATCAACGTGCGCAAACGCCCGTACAACCAGAGCGCGCTGATCGCCAACATCACCCCGAGTGAAGCGCACAACGGCATGGCCTTCGAGCGCTTCACCGATGAAGGCCCGATGGCGCTGCTGCCGCTGCCGGAGAACCGCTGCGCGCTGGTCTGGACCCGTCTGGGCATGGACGCGCAACGGCTGGCCGACCTGAGCGAACGTGATTTCCTCAGCGAGCTGCAAGGTGTGTTCGGCTACCGTCTCGGTACGTTGAAACAAGTTGGCGCGCGACATCTGTATCCGCTGTCGCTGGTGGAGGCCGAAGAGCAGGTGCGCTCGCATCTGGCCGTCCTCGGCAACGCCGCCCACAGCCTGCACCCGATTGCCGGGCAGGGTTTCAACCTGTCCCTGCGCGATGCCGATGCGTTGGCCGCCGCACTGCTGGCCAGCGACAAACCGCTGGGGGATTTCGCCACGCTGCAGGCCTATCGCGAGCGCCAGCGCCTCGATCAGGACCTCACCGTCGGTTTCTCCGATCAGGTCACGCGCCTGTTCGGCAGCACCCAGCCACTGGTGTCGCTGGGCCGCAACATCGGCCTGCTCGGCCTCGATCTGCTGCCGCCGGCCAAGCGCTGGTTTGCCCGTCAGGCCATGGGGCTGGGGACGCGGCCGGATGCGTGAGTGGCTGATCAAACAGTTTGGCAAGGCGCAGCTGATGCGCTGGATCATGACGTTCTACCCGCCGTACTTCGGCGCCGGCGTCCGGGTGAAGCACATCAGCGATGACTTTCGCGACATCCAGGTCTCGATGGGCCTGGGCTGGTACAACCGCAATTACGTCGGCACCCAGTTCGGCGGCAGTCTGTATTCGATGGTTGACCCGTTCTTCATGTTGATGCTCATGGAAAACCTCGGCTCGCGGTACATCGTCTGGGACAAGGCTGCCGACATTGACTTCATTGCGCCGGGCAAAGGCCCGGTGTTCGCCCGGTTCAACATCGACGACACCCTGCTCGACGAGATCCGTCGGCAGACCGCCAGTGGCGAGAAATACCTGCCGCAGTTGCAGGTCGACATTCATGACGGCGCCGGCAACCTGGTGGCGCGGGTCGGTAAAACCCTTTACGTGCGGCTCAAGCCGCAAGCGAGACAGGCTTAAAGCATGGAAATGCGCGCAGATCTGCTGATTGTCGGAGCCGGAATGGTCGGCAGCGCCCTGGCGCTGGCGTTGCAGAACAGCGGGCTGGAAGTCCTGCTGCTTGACGGCAGCCCGCTGAGCGTCAAACCCTTCAATGGCGATGCGCCGTTCGAGCCGCGAGTCAGTGCGTTGTCGGCAGCCAGCCAGCGGATCCTCGATCGCCTCGGCGTGTGGGACGGCATCGTCAACCGACGCAGCAGTCCCTACACCGACATGCACGTTTGGGATGGCAGCGGAACCGGGCAGATTCACTTCTCGGCCAGCAGCGTGCACGCCGATGTGCTCGGCCACATTGTCGAAAACCGCGTGGTGCAGGATGCCTTGCTCGATCGTCTGCATGATTGCGATCTGGGCTTGCTGCCCAATGCGCGGCTGGAGCAGATGCGCCGCTCCGGTGACGACTGGCTGCTGACCCTGGCCGATGGCCGCACCCTGCGCGCGCCGCTGGTGATCGCGGCGGACGGCGCTAACTCCGCCGTGCGCCGTCTGACCGGTGTCGCCACTCGCGAGTGGGATTATCTGCACCACGCCATCGTCACTAGCGTACGCAGCAGCAAACCGCACCGCATGACGGCGTGGCAGCGTTTTACCGATCACGGACCGCTGGCGTTTCTGCCGCTGGAGCGTGATGGTCAGCAGGACTGGTGCTCGATCGTCTGGTCGACCACGCCGAGCGAAGCCGAACGGTTGATGGCGCTGGATGAAGCGGATTTCTGCCGTGAGCTGGAGCGCGCCTTCGAAGGTTGCCTCGGCGACGTCATCAGCGCCGACCCGCGTCTGTGCGTGCCGCTGCGCCAGCGTCACGCCAAGCGCTACGTGGCCGAAGGCCTGGCGTTGATCGGCGATGCCGCGCACACCATCCACCCGCTGGCGGGGCAGGGTGTGAACCTCGGTTTCCTCGACGCCGCTGTACTGGCCGAAGTGCTGCTGCAAGCGAACGAGCGCGGCGAACGCCTGGCGGACGTGAAAGTGCTGAGCCGCTACGAGCGCCGGCGCATGCCGCATAACCTGGCGCTGATGGCCGCGATGGAAGGTTTCGAGCGGTTGTTCCAGGCCGATCCGCTGCCGCTGCGCTGGTTGCGCAACACCGGGCTGAAAATCGTCGAGCAGATGCCCGAGGCCAAGGCGCTGTTTGTGCGTGAAGCGTTGGGGCTGACCGGGGACTTGCCGGCCCTCGCCAAGGCCTGACGAATGTCGTGCAACATCTGGTAACTCCTTGGGAAAGTGTTCGATTGAGCTGGTAAATGTGAGTCCTTATCATTTGGGCCACTTTTCCCGACCGAGAGATCACTCCCATGTTGGCACCCCAGCGTCTTCTGACCGCACTGGCCCTGACCCTGATTGGCAGCACCGCCGCCCAGGCCGCCGATGAGGTGGTGGTCTACTCGTCGCGTATCGATGAACTGATCAAGCCGGTGTTCGATGCCTACACCGCCAAGACCGGGGTGAAGATCAAGTTCATCACCGACAAGGAAGCGCCGCTGATGCAGCGGATCAAGGCCGAAGGCGAGAACGCCACCGCCGACCTGCTGCTGACCGTCGATGCCGGCAACCTCTGGCAGGCCGAGCAGATGGGCATTCTCCAGCCGTTCACCTCGAAAACCATCGACGCCAACATTCCCCTGCAATACCGCTCGTCCACCCACGCCTGGACAGGTCTGAGCCTGCGTGCGCGGACCATCGCCTATTCCACCGCGCGGGTAAAACCGGGCGAGCTGACCACCTACGAAGCGCTGGCCGACAAGAACTGGGAAGGCCGCCTGTGCCTGCGCACGGCGAAGAAGGTCTACAACCAGTCGCTGACCGCCACCATGATCGAAGTCCATGGCGCCGAGAAAACCGAGAAGATCCTCAAGGGCTGGGTCAACAACCTGTCCACCGACGTGTTCTCCGACGACGTTGCGGTGCTCGAAGCGATCAACGCCGGCCAGTGCGACGTCGGCATCGTCAACACCTACTACTACGGTCGCCTGCACAAGCAGAAACCGGATCTGCCGGTGAAACTGTTCTGGCCGAACCAGGCGGATCGCGGTGTGCACGTCAACCTGTCGGGCATCGGTCTGACCAAACATGCGCCGCACCCGGAAGCGGCCAAGGCACTGGTCGAGTGGATGACCACGCCTGAGGCGCAGAAGATCTTTGCCGACGTGAACCAGGAGTTCCCGGCGAATCCGGCGGTGAAACCTTCGGAAGAAGTGGCGGCGTGGGGGCAGTTTGTGGCCGATACGTTGCCGGTTGAGGTGGCGGGCAAGCGTCAGGCTGAAGCGATCCGGATGATGGATCGGGCGGGTTGGAACTGACGTTGCGAGTCGAATCGCCGCAAGCGTGACGCGCAGCGTCACAGGATGTGTGCCCACGCAGAGCGTGGGCACATTCATTTAACGAGAGTCTTTCCTTGGCCCACCCCGCCCAACGCCGCTGGTACCCCATCGTCTTCGCCATCGCCGCGTTGGTGCTGCTCCCCCTCAGCGTGCTCCTGCTGTCATGGCAAACCATCGATCAACAGATCTGGTCGCACCTGTGGGAAACCCAGATGCCACGCCTGCTGGGCAACACCCTGACGCTGGTGCTCGGTGTCGGCATCGGTGTGACCCTGCTGGGCGTAAGCCTTGCGTGGCTCACCAGCCTCTGCGAATTCCCCGGTCGGCGCTGGCTCGACTGGGCGTTGATGCTGCCCTTTGCGATCCCGGCCTATGTGCTGGCGTTCGTGTTCGTCGGCCTGCTGGACTTCGCAGGTCCCGTGCAAAGCCTGTTACGCGAATGGTTCGGAACCGGCCTGCGTCTGCCGCGAGTGCGCTCCACCGGCGGGGTGATTCTGGTGTTGGTGCTGGTGTTCTATCCCTATGTTTACTTGCTGGCGCGCACCGCGTTCCTAGCGCAGGGCAAGGGATTGATGGAAGCCGCGCGAGTGCTCGGCCAGTCGCCGTGGCAAGCATTCTGGCGTGTAGCGTTGCCGATGGCGCGGCCGGCCATCGGCGCTGGCGTGGCGCTGGCACTGATGGAAACCCTGGCGGATTTCGGCGCGGTCTCGGTGTTCAACTTCGACACCTTCACCACCGCGATATACAAGACCTGGTATGGCTTCTTCAGCCTGTCGAGCGCTGCGCAACTGGCCAGCCTGTTGTTGCTGGTGGTGATGCTGGTGTTGTACGGCGAGCGGCGCGCCCGTGGCGCGAACCGGGCAAGCAACGAGCGGCCACGGGTCAAGGCGTTGTATCACCTGCGCGGGCCCAAGGCCTGGGCGGCGACCGGATGGTGCGGTCTGGTGTTCGCCTGTGCGTTTGTCATCCCGGTGCTGCAACTGCTGGTGTGGTTCTGGCAGCGCGGGCGTTTCGATCTGGATGAGCGTTACGCCGGGCTGATTCTGCACACCCTGTATCTGGGTGGCATGGCGGCGTTGATCACGGTCAGCGTGGCGATGTTGCTGGCGTTCGCCCGACGTCTGGCACCGACCCAGGCGATCCGTTCCGGCGTCAGTCTGGCCAATCTCGGCTACGCCTTGCCGGGCTCGGTGCTGGCGGTGTCGATCATGCTGGCATTCAGTTATCTGGATCGTGAGCTGGTGATTCCACTCTCCGGCTCGCTCGGCGGTGCAGGAAAACCGTTGCTGCTGGGCAGTCTGGCGGCGTTGTTGATGGCTTATCTGGTGCGGTTCGTGGCGGTGGCCTACGGGCCGCTGGAAAGCAGTCTGGCGCGTATACGGCCCTCTTTGCCTGAAGCGGCACGTAGCCTGGGTGTCAGTGGGCCGCGACTGTTTTTCAAAGTGTATCTGCCGTTGCTGCTGCCCGGCACGCTCAGCGCCGCGCTGCTGGTGTTCGTCGATGTACTCAAGGAAATGCCCGCGACCCTGCTGATGCGCCCGTTTGGCTGGGACACGCTGGCCGTGCGGATCTTCGAAATGACCAGCGAAGGCGAATGGGCGAGGGCGTCGTTGCCGGCGCTGACCCTGGTTCTGGTCGGCCTGTTGCCGGTCATCGGCCTGATCCGGCGCTCGGCCCACAGAAACACTTAGTCGTCAGTCCTGAATCATGCGGCTACAATGCGCGGCATTCGGTGCGGTCCGTCTGACAGACCCTGTCGCTGAAATCGGCTGGAAGCCTTCTTCTACAGGGCTTTCAAACCGTGCAGCAGCGCTCCGCACCTTCGCCACGCCCGGAAGGAGAAACCCATGGGACAGCGTACGCCTCTGTATGACCTGCATCTCGCCCTCGGCGCGAAGATGGTCGATTTTGGCGGTTGGGACATGCCACTGCATTACGGCTCGCAGGTCGAGGAGCACCACGAGGTGCGTCGCGATTGCGGGGTGTTCGATGTATCCCACATGACCGTGATCGATGTCGCCGGCCACCAGGCCAAGGCCTGGCTCCAGCATTTGTTGGCCAATGACGTCGAACGCCTGCACAGCCCCGGCCGTGCGTTGTACAGCACCATGCTCAACGAGCGCGGCGGTATCGTCGACGACATGATCGTCTACCGTCTCGAGGACGGTTACCGACTGGTGGTCAACGCCTCGACCCGCGATCAGGACCTGGCGTGGATGCAGGCTCATCTCACCGGCTACGACATGCAACTGCACGAGCGTACGGATCTGGCGATGCTCGCCATTCAAGGCCCCCATGCCCGGCACAAGATTGCCGAGCTGGTGACCCAGTCCCGCGCCAATCTGATCCAGATGCTCAAGCCTTTCGAAGGCCACGTCGACGGCGACTGGTTCATTGCGCGGACCGGCTACACCGGTGAGGACGGTCTGGAAATCGCCCTGCCGGCCGATCAGGCCCCCGGATTTTTCAACGATCTGGTGGGCGCCGGCATTTCTCCCATCGGCCTCGGTGCCCGCGACACCTTGCGGGTGGAAGCCGGGATGAACCTCTACGGCCAAGACATCCATCAAGACGTTTCGCCACTGGCTTCGAACATGGCCTGGAGCATCGCCTGGGAACCGGCCACGCGTCGGTTCATCGGTCGCGATGCGCTGGAAGCGGAAAAAACCGCCGGCGTGCAGCACAAACTGGTGGGTCTGGTGCTCGAGGAACGCGGGGTTTTGCGTGCGCATCAGGTGGTTCGTATCGCTGATGTTGGCGAAGGAGAGATCACCAGTGGTAGTTTCTCTCCTACGCTTAGCAAGTCGATTGCCCTGGCGCGTGTACCGATGGCGACTGCCGACCGCGCCGAAGTGGAAATCCGTGGCAAGTGGTATCCGGTACGAGTGGTCAAACCGACCTTCGTCCGTCACGGCAAAACCTTGATCTAACCTTTTCCGGCGGGCACGACCGCTGACAATTTCTTGAGGACACCGAGCATGAGCAACATCCCAGCCGAACTGCGTTTTGCCGAAAGTCATGAATGGGCGCGCCTGGAAGCCGATGGCACCGTCACCGTGGGCATCAGCGATCACGCGCAGGAAGCGCTGGGTGATGTGGTGTTCGTCGAGCTGACGGAAGTGGGTAACAAGTTTGCAGCTGAAGATCAGGCCGGTGTGGTGGAGTCGGTGAAAGCCGCTTCCGACATTTATTCGCCGATTGCCGGTGAAGTGATCGCTGTCAACGAAGAACTGAGCGCCTCGCCGGAACTGCTGAACTCCGACCCTTACGGCGCGTGGATCTTCAAACTCAAGCCAGATAACGCTGCGGACCTGGAAAAGCTACTCGACGCTGCCGGCTACAAAGCCGCCATCGGCGAATAAGCTTCACGCAACACCGCAAAGCCCCGATCCGTCGGGGCTTTTTTGTGGCCGCAGCTTTCTATTGCGCGGCTCAGGCGTTGCCCAGTACCGCTTTGACCGCCGCCACCGAGCGCTCGACATCTGCCTTGGTCATGGTGGTGAACATCGGCAACGACACAATCAGCCGCCCGACGCGCTCGGCCACCGGCAACATCCCCTCCTTGAAACCGCGCTCGCGGTACAGGCTCAGCAGGTGGATCGGCGGGTAGTGATAGCCGATGCCGACGCCCAGCGCCTGCATCTGCTCCATGAACGTGGCCCGCGCCGGCAAGCCGTCCTTGCGCTCCGGCAACACCAGCTGGAACAGGTGCCAGTTGCTGTTGGTGAAGTCGGCTGGCGGCAGTTGCGCGCCATACGTGGCTTCGAAGTCGTCGCCAAAGCATTTGAAGTAGTGGCGAGCCAGTTCCTGACGATGGGCGGTCAGCGTTTCGATGTGGGCGAACTGCCCGAGGCCGATGACGGCCGCCACATCGGTCATGTTGAACTTGCCACCCAGCACATCGACATCCAGACCGTCGAACCCGGTGCGGGTGACGCCTTGCAGGCGATATTTCTCCGCCAGACGCACTTCTTCCGGCGTATTCAGCACCAGGCATCCGCCTTCGGAGCAGGTCACGTTCTTGTTGGCCTGGAAGCTGAACGACACGAAATCACCGGTGGCACCGATGCGCTGGCCGTTCCAGCTCGAACCGAGTGCCTGCGCGGCGTCTTCGACGATGCGCAGGTTGTGTTTTTTGGCGATGGCGTACAGGCGCTCCATGTCCACCGGCAACCCGGCGAGATAGACCGGGATGATCGCCTTGGTGCGCGGGGTGATGGCCGCTTCCAGTCGATCCAGGTCGATGTTGCGGGTGACCGGGTCGATGTCGGCGAACACCGGTGTGGCCCCCACTTCAAGAATCACGTTGGCCGTGGCCACCCAGGAAATCGGCGTGGTGATCACTTCGTCCCCCGGGCCGATGCCGGCGATGCGCAGGGCGATTTCCATGGTGCAGGTGCCGGAGTTGAACGTGCGTACCGGGCGCCCGCCGAAATATTCCGACAGTTGCGCCTCGAAGGCCTGGACCTTCGGCCCGCTGGTGATCCAGCCGGAACGCAGGACATCGCCGACGGCGGCAATGGTGGCTTCATCGATGACAGGTTTGGAAAACGGCAGAAACGGCAGTTGGCTCATGAGGATTCGATCATCCGAGGGTTGGGCGCGTGTTACAGGTGCCACAGCATGCCCCGTCAGGCCACCCGCCGCCAAGCCGTCCGCGACGGTATCGACTGCTATGCTGGTTTGACCGTGTTGCATTGACGCCGAGCCGCCAGCCAAGAGAGAGCCCGTCATGTCCCAGTTGCCATCCCTGAGCCAGTTACGCGACCCCCATGCCTTCCTGCGCCGTCACCTCGGCCCCGATGCCGCCGAGCAGCAGGCGATGCTCGACAGCCTGGGCCTCGGCAGCCGGATCGAACTCATCGAACAGACCGTCCCGCCTGCCATCCGCCTCAACCGCGAACTGGACCTGCCGCCCGCGCTGGACGAGCAGGCTGCGCTGGCGAAACTGCGCGGGTACGCCGAACAGAACCAGGTCTGGACCAGCCTGATCGGCATGGGGTACCACGGCACCCTCACGCCGACGGTCATTCTGCGCAACGTGCTGGAAAATCCCGGCTGGTACACCGCCTATACGCCCTATCAACCGGAGATTGCCCAGGGCCGGCTCGAAGCGTTGCTCAACTTCCAACAACTGACCATCGATCTCACCGGTCTGGAACTGGCCAACGCCTCGTTGCTCGATGAGGCGACTGCGGCCGCCGAGGCCATGGCGCTGGCCAAACGCGTGGCGAAGTCGAAGAGCAATCTGTTTTTCGTCGACGAAAACTGTCATCCGCAAACCATTTCCGTGATGCAGACCCGCGCCGAAGGCTTCGGCTTCGAGCTGATCGTCGACACGGTGGATAACTTGAAGCAGCACCAGGTGTTCGGCGCGCTGCTGCAATACCCCGACACCCACGGCGAGGTCCGCGACCTGCGTCCGTTGATCGACCACCTGCATGCGCAACAGGCGCTGGCCTGTGTAGCGGCTGACCTGCTGAGTCTGTTGTTGCTGACACCGCCGGGTGAACTGGGCGCCGATGTGGTGTTCGGCTCTTCACAGCGCTTCGGTGTGCCGATGGGTTACGGCGGGCCGCACGCGGCGTTTTTCGCCAGTCGCGAGGAGTACAAACGGGCGATCCCCGGGCGGATCATCGGCGTGTCGAAGGACGCTCGTGGCAACGTGGCGCTGCGCATGGCCCTGCAAACCCGGGAGCAGCATATTCGCCGGGAGAAGGCCAATTCGAACATCTGCACCGCCCAAGTGTTGCTGGCCAACATCGCCAGTTTTTACGCGGTCTATCACGGGCCGCAAGGGCTCAAGCGGGTCGCCCAGCGCGTGCACCGGCTGACCTGCATCCTCGCTGCCGGCCTTGAGCGGCATGGCATCAAGCGCATCAACCAGCACTTTTTCGACACGCTGACCCTGGACGTCGGCGGCGCGCAGACCGCGATCATCGAAAGCGCTCAGGCCGCGCAGATCAACCTGCGGATTCTCGGTCGCGGCCATTTGGGCCTGAGCCTCGATGAAACCTGTGACGAGAGCACGGTCGGCAAACTGTTCGATGTGCTGTTGGGTGTCGATCATGGGCTGAACGTCGAGGAACTCGATGCCGAAGCGTTGGTATCCGGGATTCCTGACAACCTGCAACGCAACTCGCCGTACCTGCGCCACCCGGTATTCAACGCCCATCACAGCGAAACCGAGATGCTGCGCTACCTCAAGCAGCTGGAGAACAAGGATCTGGCGCTCAACCAGTCGATGATTCCGCTCGGCTCCTGCACCATGAAACTCAACGCCACCAGTGAAATGATCCCGATCACCTGGCCGCAGTTCGCCAACCTTCACCCGTTTGTGCCTCGAGAGCAGGCCATCGGTTACACACTGATGATCGAAGAGCTGGAGCGCTGGTTGTGCGCGATCACCGGGTTCGACGCGATCTGCATGCAGCCCAACTCCGGTGCCCAGGGTGAATACGCCGGGTTGCTGGCGATCCGCAAATACCACGAAAGTCGCCACCAGGGCGGGCGCGACATCTGCCTGATTCCGTCCTCGGCCCACGGCACCAACCCGGCCTCGGCGCAGATGGCCGGGATGAGGGTGGTGATCGTCGAGTGCGACGAAGCGGGCAACGTTGATCTGGATGACCTGAAATCCAAGGCATCCGAGGCGGGAGACAAGTTGTCGTGCCTGATGGCGACGTATCCGTCGACCCACGGCGTGTACGAGGAGGGCATCAGCGAAATCTGCGAAGTTATCCACAAGCACGGCGGTCAGGTGTACATGGACGGTGCCAACCTCAATGCCCAGGTCGGGCTCGCGCGGCCGGCGGACATCGGCGCCGACGTTTCACACATGAACCTGCACAAGACCTTCTGCATTCCCCACGGCGGAGGCGGGCCGGGCATGGGGCCGATCGGTATTCGTGCGCATCTGGCGCCGTTCGTCGCCAACCACCCGGTGGTGCCGATCGATGGGCCGCAACCGCAGAACGGCGCGGTGAGCGCAGCACCCTGGGGCAGTGCGAGCATTTTGCCGATCAGCTGGATGTACATCGCCATGATGGGGCCGCAACTGGCGGACGCCAGCGAAGTGGCGATCCTCGCGGCGAATTACCTGGCGCAGCATCTGTCCGGCGCCTTTCCCGTGCTCTACACCGGGCGCAATGATCGGGTGGCCCATGAATGCATTCTGGATCTGCGGCCGCTTAAAGCGCAGACCGGCATCAGTGAGGAAGACATCGCCAAACGCCTGATGGATTACGGCTTCCATGCGCCGACCATGTCGTTCCCGGTGCCGGGCACCTTGATGGTCGAGCCGACCGAGAGTGAGTCCAAGGCCGAACTGGACCGCTTCATCGGCGCCATGTTGAGCATCCGCGCGGAAATCACCGAAGTGCAAAACGGCAACTGGCCGGCCGAGGACAATCCGCTCAAGCGTGCGCCGCATACGCTGGCCGATGTCACCGGCGTCTGGGAGCGGCCTTACAGCATCGAGCAGGGCATTACCCCGGATGCGCACACCAAGGCGCACAAGTACTGGCCGGCGGTGAACCGGGTGGACAACGTCTATGGCGACCGCAACCTGTTCTGCGCGTGTGTGCCGGTGGATGATTACCGCTGATTGGCGGGCAAAAAAATGCCGCTCATGTGAGCGGCATTTTTTTGGGCGAAAGGTTTATTCCGATGCCACGGCGTTCTTCGCCAGGATCGCGTTCGCCAGTTCCATGTCCGTCGCCTGCAGGCCAGGGTTGTCGGCGCGGACTTTCTGCATGGCGGCTTCCAGGTACGGGCCACGGATGCCGCCATCGCTGGCGACAAAACTGCCGGCGTCATCCTGGGCGGCGACGATCAGCTTGTGATCCTTGAAGGTCAGGTACGTCGAGCCAGTGGTTGCGCCGGACGAAATGACGTTACGCCAAAAGCTGTCGGCCATCGCTGAACCAACGGGAAGGGACAGCAGGGCGAGGGTGGCGACAGCAAGTTTGAGACGCATGATGGGTGACTCCACAGGGGGTTGAACTGAGACCTTGGATCGCCATTTACCCTGTCGAGTTCCATGGCGGCTCAAGTAGCGCTAGAGGCGCGGTCACTTGTTTGAGACCATGCCCCCTGATTTTTTCGCAGGGATGCAATCGTGGGTGTTATCGCGCTGATTTACGGGGTGATGTGGACGGTGCTGATGGGCGCGTTCATCGGCCTTCCTGGCCTTTTGATCATGCTCTGTGTTCCGCCATGGCGCAGGGCGCTGCTGCGCCATCCGCGCAAATTTGCTGTCCTGATGCTGGTCTGTGTCGGCGTGGTTGGGTTTACCTTGTTTCAGGTGGCGGTCAGTTATCGGGAAAACAAGCTCCTTAATCCGAAACTGGAGGATGCCGTTCAAGTTCAGGGTCTGAATTTTCCTGCCGGCACCCGGTTGCACCTGAGATCAGCCGAACCGCTGGACGGGAGCGGCCAGCCTCAGGTCTATGGACTGGCCAACCTGCGGGGTGCCGAGTTTGCTGTACCGCATACCATCAAGGGAATGCGAGTTTCTACCCTGCAGATGATTCTCCCGTTGGCAGTAGATTTGAAGCTCGTCGGGGATCAAGAGGTGGAGGGCTGGCCCTGTCGCGGAGGGAGTTGGGTTCATCTGGGCTTCGGCGAGCATACCCGGTTTCAGCCGGAGCATTGGCAGTTCAGCGATTGTCAGTTGGTGGCTGGTACGAAAATCGCTGGGCTGAACTGGCCGGACTCCAGTCAGCTCTACAAGCTGGACACCGGCTACGCTGTTACCCATTTTCGTTCGACATCCACGGTTTTCATCGACGGCATTGAACTGGCGAACGTGAGCGTCCGTCTGGATCCGCAGCGCACGCTCGTGCGTTGGGAGGGGAACCTGAAGAGCCCGCTGACCCTTGGCGAGTGGACGTACCCTCAAGGAATGAGAGTGCAACAGAACGCGCCATCCACATTGATATTCAGTGCGGACGAATACTACACCGGACGAAACCTGCACTCCGGCAAGAAGCTGGGTCCCGGCCAGTCGATTGAGCAGCACAGGTTGGACGGCTCCGAGCTATGGATCAAACCCAGCACCGAGGTTGAGGGGTTTGACCGGTAACCGGGCTATTTCTGTTCGCTTTGCGGGGTGACCCGCAACACCTCCTCGATAGTCGTCAGCCCCGCCGCGACTTTCTGCGCACCGGACAATCGCAGGCTGCGCATGCCTTCCTTGAAAGCCTGGCGCCGGAGTGCGGTCAGATCGGTATCCGGGCTGATCAACGCTTTGAGGCTGTCGGTCAGTTGCATGATTTCGTAGACCCCGGCGCGACCGTGATATCCGGTGTCGCGGCATTCCAGGCAACCGATGGCCCGTTGTGCGTTGCCCGGCAGCGGCGCCTGCCACGGTCGGGTCAGGGTTTGCCAGTCTTCCTCGCCGATGGGCAATGGCACCTTGCAGTGCGGGCACAGCGTACGCACCAGCCGTTGGGCCATGACCCCGAGCACCGTGGCCTTGATCAGGTAATGCGGCACGCCGAGTTCCAGCAGGCGGCTGATGGCGCTCGGTGCATCGTTGGTGTGCAGGGTCGACAGCACCAGGTGCCCGGTCAAGGCGGCCTGGATCGCCATTTCAGCGGTCTCCAGATCACGGATCTCGCCGATCATGATGATGTCCGGGTCCTGCCGCATCAGCGCCCGTACCCCGGCGGCGAAGGTCAGGTCGATGTTGTGCTGCACCTGCATCTGGTTGAAGGCCGGCTCGACCATCTCGATCGGGTCTTCGATGGTGCAGAGGTTGATTTCCGGGGTCGCCAGTTTTTTCAGGGTGGTATAGAGCGTGGTGGTCTTGCCCGAACCGGTCGGCCCGGTCACCAGAATGATGCCGTTGGGCTGGCGGGTCATGTCCTGCCAGCGGCGCAGGTCATCGGCGGAAAAACCGAGCTGATCGAAATCCTTGAGCAGCACCTCCGGGTCAAAGATCCGCATCACCATTTTCTCGCCGAACGCGGTGGGCAGCGTCGACAGGCGCAACTCGACCTCGCCACCGTCCGGGGTCTTGGTCTTGACCCGGCCGTCCTGGGGTTTGCGCTTCTCGGCGACGTTCATTCGGCCAAGGCTTTTCAGGCGACTGACAATCGCCATCGTCACCTGCGGCGGAAATTGATAGACGTTGTGCAGTACGCCGTCGATACGAAAGCGCACCGTGCCTTGCTCGCGGCGTGGTTCGATGTGGATATCGCTGGCCCGTTGCTGGAAGGCGTACTGGAACAGCCAGTCGACGATGTTGACGATGTGCGCGTCGTTGGCGTCCGGCTCCTGATCGCTGGCGCCGAGGTTGAGCAACTGTTCGAAGTTGCCGAGGTTGCTGCCCGGCTGGTCGGCGTTGCTGGCACCGCTGACCGATTTGGCGAGTCGAAAGAACTCGACACTGAAGCGCTGGATGTCCACCGGGTTGGCGACGACCCGTTTGATCGGCAGTTTCAGCACGTGGGTCAGGTCGGCTTCCCAGCCATTGACGTAGGGCTGGGCGCTGGCGACGGTCACTGCATCGCGGTCGACCGACACCGCAAGGATCTTGTGGCGCTGGGCGAAGGCGTAGGACATCAGCGGGGTGATGGCGGCGACATTGATTTTCAGCGGATCGATCCGCAGGTACGGCTGGCCGGCCTGCTGCGCCAGCCACAGGGTCAGGCTTTCCAGGTCCAGGTGTTTGCCCGGACGGCTGAGGTCGTCCAGTTGCTGGCCGGCGATGAATTCCAGCGGGTGCACCTGCCCATGGGTGGCATGGCGGCGGCGCGCATTCAGCGCATGCTCGGCCGAGTCCTGGCTGATGAAGCCCTGGGCGACCAGTTCACGCAATACATCATTGAGATCCAGCCAGCGGTCCTGAGTGGCGAGTTGAACGGACATGCGGGCTCCTTTTGAACGACAGTTCGCAAAGGATAGTCGTGGCCCCACAGACCGTTGGGCCACTACCCGACAAAGGCGTTTCCGCTTTTGTCAGCCTGCCGCCTGAGTGGGCGCATCCCACGCCGCGTCGGGGTTTTGCAGGTTCACCGAGCAGACGCTGATCAGGTTACGAAGTTTTTCCGCGATCACCTGGGCGCGATGCCAGCTCAGGCCACTCATGACGATGTCGATGGACAGCAGGTCGTCCAGGCGCTGGACATTGACCTGCTCCGGGGTGAGGAACTGCAAGGCGAACAGGTTCAACACACGCACCAGCAAATCCGGCTCGGCCTCGGCCAGTATCTGGTATTGCGCGTGGCAATGGGCGTTGCTGGCGTTCCACACATCGGCACGGGGCGCTGGGGTGTTGACGGCTTCGAGGTGTGGCATGGCTGGTCTCCGGAATCAGTGGGGGAATTTTTACATTCGATGCCGGGCATTTCTTATCTAAGATGAGCTGATTACGTGATTGATCGGTTTGATCAATTCGCCATTGGCTTGTTTTGAGGATTTTTTATGCACAGTGAGCTGGACAGCTACGACCGGCGCATTCTCGCCCTGCTGCAAGAGGACGCTTCCTTGTCCAGCGCACAGATCGCCGAACAGGTGGGCCTGTCGCAGTCGCCCTGCTGGCGGCGGATTCAGCGGATGAAGGAGGAGGGGATCATTCGTGGTCAGGTGACCTTGCTCGATCGCAAGAAAATCGGCCTGAACACGCAGATCTTCGCGGAAATCAAACTCAACGCCCACGGCCGTTCGAACTTCACCGAATTCACCGAGGCGATTCGCGGCTTTCCCGAGGTGCTGGAGTGTTACGTGCTGATGGGGGCGGTGGACTTTCTGTTGCGGATTGTCGCGGCGGACATCGAGGCGTATGAGCGATTCTTCTTCGAGAAGCTGTCGCTGGTGCCGGGGATTCAAGAGGTGAACTCGATCGTGGCGCTGTCGGAGATCAAGTCGACGACGAGCCTGCCGGTACTGCGCTGATGATCGTTCCCTCGCGCGGGAACGATCATCATCCGGGGATTACATGCGCAGCAGCATTTTCCAGGCGCGGTTCTGGTAAACCGCAATTGCCTGATGCTTGCGTGCATCAAGCAGTTCATCCGTGATGGTCGGCTCGTTGGCCAGTTGCGCCAGTTTGTTCAGCTCGCCGTACAGACGATCCATTTCCGGGATCTCCAGCACGTTGCGCGCGTGGTGCAGCCAGACCTGGATGCGCTCGATGCGCGGCAGTTGCTCGGCCAGATCTTCCGGCTGCTGCTGATAACGCTGTAATTGCAGCGAAGTGGCTTCTTCGCCCAGCAGACGCGGCAACCAGCTGCCCAATTGCGCAGCGCCCTGGCGATTGCCACGGGTGTTGCGGTCGGCCGCCCAGGTGCGGGCCAGCAACCAGCGCGACGTGTTCAGCGAGAACAGGCCCCAGCGCGGGTCTTCCAGTTCTTCGAGGAACTGCTCCGGCGCGGCTTTGCGCACGTCTTCGTCTTCAATACCGACCTGTACCAGTGGACGCCAGTCTTCCAGCAAGGCGTCCAGTGCAACGCGCAGGTCGTGGGTCGACTGACGCGGTGCGGCCTGGCCGAGACTGCTGAGCAGGGCGCGCATTTCCGCGAGGTTCTCGACCCAGTCCTGCAGCAGGCGCCAGTGGCCGTTGAAACGATACTGTTCGGCCAGGCGTTGGCTGCTGCCGAGCAAGTGCCAGCTCAGGGCAGCGAAGGCATCGTCCAGCGGGGTTTCAGCGGTGATGGCCGGCGCCGGCAGGCTCAGCGAGTAGCTGTTGGCATCGTACAGACGATAGCCGCGCTCGGCCTTGCTGATGTCGCACGGCATCAGGGCCAGGGTTTCGGCCAGTTCGGCGGCCAGTTCCAGCAGCGCGGCAGGCTCGCCTTCGCGCAGTTCCAGTTCCAGCTCGCAGATTTCTTCTTTCTGTTTGCCGACTACCACGTGGCCCAGGTCCAGCGCGGCTTCGATGACCACTTTGGTCTTGCCACGGCCCCAGGCGATTTCGGCGCGCTCGCGGACGAAATCGGTGGTGAAGATCGGTTTCAGGGTTTTCTTGTCCAGCTCGGCGAGGGACTCGGGCCAGCATTCGCCGTCGAGTTTCTTCACGTCGAGCTTGGCTTTGGGCAGGTTCCAGTCGTATTCGTTACGCTCGGACAGACCGGCAACGCTCTGGCCACGGGTCTTGAGGGTCTGAATCACTTCTTCGCCGTCCTTGCGCAGGCGCAGGGCAACCTTGGCCCGGGCCAGGTCACGCTCGGGCGTGTCGAAGTACTGGTTCATCAACTCACGGCGTTCCCAGCCACTTTTGTTGCGTTTTTTCAGGAGAGGGTGCTCGCGCAGGGCGGCGAGAGTTTCGCGGCTGACGCGGAGTTTGATTTCGGTTTCTTTCTGCATGGCCGGAAAATCCAGGATCGGGAGCGCAGCCGGGGGAATGTGTGGCTGCCAAGGCCGTGCAGTGTACAGGACTCAAACTTCCTACGCCTTGCGGCGGTTTATTCTCGGCGCCGGATGGTTCTATGATGGACTTCAATCCGGGAGTTGGAGTCAGCGATGCCTTTGCCGTCCATGCAAGACCAGTTCGCTGCACTGATCGCCGTGCCGTCGGTCAGTTGCACCCAGCCGAGCCTCGATCAGTCCAACCGGGCAGTGATTGACTTGCTCGCGGGTTGGCTCGGTGATCTGGGCTTCAGCTGCGATATCCAGCAGGTCAGCCCCGGCAAATTCAACCTGCTCGCCAGTTTCGGCAGCGGCCCCGTCGGGCTGGTGCTGGCCGGGCACAGCGACACGGTGCCCTACGACGATGCGTTGTGGAAAACCGATCCACTGAAACTCACCGAAGTCGACGGCCGCTGGGTCGGCCTCGGCAGTTGCGACATGAAGGGCTTCTTCGCCCTGATCATCGAAGCCGTGCAACCGCTGCTCGACCAGCCGTTCAGGCAACCGCTGCTGATCCTCGCCACCTGCGATGAAGAAAGCTCGATGTCCGGCGCCCGGGCGCTGGCCGAAGCGGGGCGGCCGCTGGGCCGGGCAGCGGTGATCGGTGAGCCGACCGGGCTCAAGCCGATCCGCATGCACAAGGGCATCATGATGGAGCGCATCGACATCCTCGGGCAGAGTGGCCATTCGTCGGATCCACGCCTGGGGCACAGCGCCCTCGAAGCGATGCACGACGCCATCGGCGAACTGCGTGGCCTGCGCCTGCTGTGGCAACGCGAATTCAACAACCCGCAGTTCAGCGTCCCGCAGCCGACCATGAACTTCGGTTGCATCCATGGTGGCGACAACCCCAACCGTATCTGCGGTCAGTGTTCGCTGGAGTTTGATCTGCGGCCGTTGCCGGGAATGGACCCGAAGGTCCTGCGGGCCGAGATCCTGCGCAAGCTCAACCCGGTTGCCGAGCGGCATCAGGTGAAGATCGACTACGCACCCTTGTTCCCCGAAGTGCCGCCGTTCGAGCAGGCCGAGGACGCCGAACTGGTGCGAATTGCCGAAAAACTCACCGGCCACACGGCCGAAGCGGTAGCGTTCGGCACCGAAGCGCCTTATCTTCAGCGCCTTGGCTGCGAAACCATCGTGCTCGGCCCCGGCGACATCGCCTGCGCCCACCAGCCGGACGAGTACCTTGAAATGTCACGTTTGCAGCCTACCGTGCATCTATTGCGGCAGTTGATCGAACATTACTGTCTCAAAGCTGTATAAATTGCCGTCCGGCCAACCCGTATTCATGAGGAGAGCGCGCGTGTCGCCAAGCCTGTTCCGACGATAACCATCAGCCCGCTGTGCGTTTTCCGTTTCGCCCTTTTTCCGGCTGCTATTTATTACAGGCCCAGGTTCATGCCCGAATACGTCAATTGGCTTCGTCACGCGTCCCCTTATATCAATGCCCACCGCGACTGCACTTTCGTCGTCATGCTGCCCGGCGACGGCGTGGAGCATCCGAATTTCGGCAACATCGTCCATGACATCGTGTTGCTGCACAGTCTCGGCGTGCGGCTGGTGCTGGTCCACGGCTCCCGTCCACAGATCGAAACCCGTCTCGCCGCTCGCGGCTTGACCCCGCATTACCACCACGGCATGCGCATCACCGATGCCGCGACGCTGGAGTGTGTGATCGACGCGGTCGGCCAGTTGCGCATCGCCATCGAAGCACGGCTGTCGATGGACATGGCCTCGTCGCCGATGCAGGGCTCGCGCCTGCGAGTGGCCAGCGGCAATCTGGTGACCGCACGGCCGATCGGCGTGCTGGAAGGTGTCGATTATCACCACACCGGCGAAGTGCGCCGGGTCGACCGCAAGGGCATCAACCGTCTGCTCGACGAGCGCTCCATCGTGCTGCTATCGCCGCTGGGTTACTCGCCGACCGGTGAAATCTTCAACCTGGCCTGTGAAGACGTCGCCACCCGCGCCGCCATCGATCTGGGCGCTGACAAGCTGCTGCTGTTCGGCGCGGACCTCGGTCTGATCGACGAAAACGGCAAACTGGTACGCGAACTGCGTCCACAACAGGTGCCGGCACATTTGCAGCGTCTGGGCAGCAACTATCAGGCGGAATTGCTGGATGCCGCCGCCGAAGCCTGCCGTGGCGGCGTGGCGCGTAGCCATATCGTCAGTTATGCCGAGGACGGCGCGCTGCTGACCGAACTGTTCACCCGTGACGGTGGCGGTACGCTGGTGGCCCAGGAACAATTCGAGCGGGTGCGCGAGGCGGCGATTGAAGACGTCGGCGGCTTGCTCGACCTGATCAGTCCGCTGGAAGAGCAGGGGATTCTGGTGCGCCGTTCGCGCGAAGTGCTGGAGCGTGAGATCGAGCAGTTCAGCGTGGTCGAGCGTGAAGGGATGATCATCGCCTGTGCGGCGCTGTATCAGATTGCCGATTCGGATGCCGGTGAACTGGCGTGCCTGGCGGTGAACCCGGAGTACCGCCATGGCGGTCGCGGCGACGAATTGCTCGAACGCATCGAGACTCGTGCCCGGGCACAGGGCCTGAAGACTCTGTTCGTTCTCACCACCCGCACCGCCCACTGGTTCCGCGAGCGCGGCTTCGAGCCGAGCAGCGTCGAGCGCCTGCCGGCGGCGCGGGCTTCTCTCTATAACTATCAGCGCAACTCGAAGATCTTCGAAAAAGCCCTGTGATCTGCAATTGCCCCCACGCGACTCGTGGGGGCATCTCCTTTACTCAGCGACAAACTTCGCACTGACATACGGCGAGTAGTCGGGCAGTACGCTTTCGACCTTGCCCTGTTCCTTCAGGAATTTCGCCGTTTCGCCAATCGCCTTCGCCGTGCCGCCGTCCAGCAGCGCAGTGGTCTGTTGCGCCTTGGCATCGGGGAACGCCGAACCTGCGAGCAATTCCGGGACATCGGCGGCGTTGGCACCGGTCAGTTTGGCGATTTTCTGCACCGGTACCGAGTCGGCCGTCCAGCTGTCTTTATGGGCGGCATAGTCGGCGAACGAGTCCAGAGTCACCTTGGCGAATTTGGCCACGACTTCCGGGTGCTTCTCGGCAAAGTCCTTGCGCGCTACCCAGACTTCGAAGGTCGGCGCGCCCCACTGGCCGACCTGCGCGGCATCGGTCAGGGTCTTGCCGGTTTTGCGGATCTCGCCCAGCGCCGGTGACCAGACAAAGGCACCGTCGATGTCACCGCGTTTCCAGGCCGCCGCGATTTCTGCGGGTTGCAGGTTCACCACTTTGACTTTCGAGGTGTCCAGGCCCCAGTGCTTGAGCGCACCGAGCAGGCTGTAGTGGGAGGTGGAGACGAACGGGGTGGCGATGGTCTTGCCGATCAGATCCTCGGGCTTGTTGATACCGCTGCCGTTGCGAACGACCAGGGCTTCGGCGGCATTGATCTGTGCCGAGACGATGAACGCGACAATCGGCAGGTTGCGCGAAGCGGCGGCAGCCAGCGGGCTGGAACCGAGGTTGCCGATCTGTACGTCACCGGAGGCGATGGCTGTCACAACTTCCGGGCCACTGTTGAAACGGCGCCAGTCGATTTTTTCGCCGATGGTCTTCTCGTAAACGCCATCGGCCTGAGGGACTTTGCTTGGATCGATGCCGGTCTGGTAGCCGACAGTGAGGTTGGCGGCGTGGGCTGAGAAAGAAATCAATGCCGATACAAAAACTGTAACAAATTGACTAGATAGTGCGCGTTTGGCCATGATGGCGTCGCCTTTTCGATAGGGTTTGACGAATCGGGGTTTCGCCAAAGCTAAACGATCTAAAAAAAGGCTAATAAATACCATTTAGGAATGAGCTTAGTCGCCGATACGCTGTATCCCGGTGCAGATGGCCATTACAGAGCCATATACCCGAATGGTATGAAAAAGAATGAATAAATTCTTTTTGGGTTTATCAGGAAGTCTTTACCCTGCAAGGACCAAATAACTGCGATTAGACCTTGGTCGTAGACACACAAGGTTACGATTGACTTGTCAGTCACGGTCTGGCGCTAATCGCGCATCTTAGGATCCAGGGGCATCAGACCCCGGACCAGGAACACAAGAATTAGAAACGAGAGGAGCGATACATGAACAAGTCCACCTTGGCCCTGGCCGTGGCCGTAGGGGTTATTGCGCAGCAGGCAGGCGCAGCCGGTTTCATCGAAGACAGCAAGGCCACCTTGGGGCTGCGTAACTTCTACATCAACACCGATAACCGCGATGGCACTGGTCCGAACAAGAACGAAGAGTGGGGCCAAGGCTTCGATCTGCGTTTCACCTCGGGTTACACCCAAGGTACCGTTCAGTTCGGCGTTGACGCTATCGGCCTGTACGGCGTGCGTCTGGACTCCAGCCCGGCTACCAGCGGCAACTCCGCAGGTACCGCTTCGGGTGGCACTGTTTTCCCAAGCGACGGCAACCGTGCTGTGCATGACTTCGCCAGCCTGGGCGTGACCGGCAAGGTCAAAATCTCCCAGACCGAACTGAAGGTCGGTACTCTGCTGCCGAACAACCCGGTCATCAAGTACAACGATGGTCGTCTGCTGCCACAAACCTTCCAGGGCGAAGCGATCACTTCGAACGAGATCAAGGACCTGACTCTGACTGCCGGTCAGGTTGAGGCCGTGAAGGGTCGTAACTCCAGCAACAACGAAAACATGTCGATTGCGGGTGCGAACGCTGGTTCGAACTACGACAAAGGCGTGTTCAGCAACAAGTTCTACTACGCCGGTGCTGACTACAAGCTGACCAAAGACCTGACCGCCTCGTACTACTACGGCGAACTGAAAGAGTTCTACTCGCAGAACTTCCTGGGTCTGGTACACAACTGGGCAATCGGTCCAGGCGTACTGAAAAGCGACCTGCGTTACTACCGCAGCCGTGACAACGGCAACAACGGCGACACTCCTGCCTACTACACCAGCGGTTTCTACGGCGGCAAAACCGTCAAGGGCAAGGTCGACAACGATCTGTACAGCTACCTGGCTCTGTACTCGGTTCAAGGTCACACTTTCGGTGCTGGCTATCAGTACACCAAGGGTGACAGCGACTTCCCTTGGCTGAACCAGGGTGACGGCTCGTCCAACAGCACCATCACCGACATGCAGATCCAGAAGTTTGCCCGTGCTGGCGAACGTACCTGGCAAGCTCGCTACGCTTATGACTTCGCCAAAGTCGGCGTGCCTGGCCTGACCGCCGGTGTGATCTACCTGCGTGGCGATAACATCGACACTCCGGTCGGCGAAAAAACCGAGTGGGAACGTGACATCACCGTTGGCTACGTGATTCCGGAAGGCCCGCTGAAGAACCTCGGCGTTGCCTGGAAGAACGCCATGTGGCGTACCGATCTGGCGAGCACTCGCTCCCAGGACGAAAACCGCCTGATCGTCAGCTACTCGATCCCGCTGCTGTAATAGCGCTCAAGTAACCGACGTAAAAAAGCCCCGTCCGGCATCGCGCCGGACGGGGCTTTTGTGTTTTCGGGTCAGGCCCACCCCCGTAGACCTTTCCCGACATTTCCCTCTTTGCAGCAACTCAAGGCCTTCTCGAACCTTGGGGCCGATGTTCGGCGCGTTGCCGGCAGGCGTCCAGTGAACAGATGTTTAATATTCTTAAACGATATAAATATCTCGTTATTTATTCTTTTTCAGATAGGCAAATCCCGAGCTACAGTTGAGGTCTCCAACAACTCATCAGGAGCAGCACCATGAGCCTCAGACTCGGCGATATCGCCCCCGATTTCGAACAGGATTCCAGCGCTGGCAAGATTCGTTTCCACGAGTGGCTGGGCGATAGCTGGGGCGTGCTGTTCTCCCACCCGGCGGACTTCACCCCGGTGTGCACCACCGAGCTGGGCTTCACCGCCAAGCTCAAGGATGAGTTCACCAAACGCGGCGTGAAGGCCATCGCCCTGTCGGTCGATCCGGTGGATTCGCACCACAAGTGGATCGAGGACATCAACGAAACCCAGCACACGATCGTCAACTTCCCGATCCTGGCCGATGCCGATCGCAAGGTGTCCGATCTCTATGACCTGATCCACCCGAACGCCAGCGATACTCTGACTGTGCGTTCGCTGTTCGTGATCGATCCGAACAAGAAGATCCGCCTGACCATCACCTACCCGGCGAGCACCGGGCGCAACTTCCACGAGATCCTGCGGGTGATCGACTCGCTGCAACTCACCGACAACTACAAGGTGGCCACCCCGGCCAACTGGCAGGACGGTGATGAAGTGGTGATCGTGCCCTCGCTCAAGGATGAAGACGAAATCAAGCAACGCTTTCCGAAGGGCTACCGCGCGGTGAAGCCGTACCTGCGCCTGACGCCACAGCCGAACAAGTGATCTGACCGGGCACATCTCGTTGCAGATCGTTCCCACGCTCCGCGTGGGAATGCCGCCCGTGACGCTCTGCGTCACAGTGGACGCGGAGCGTCCATGGATTCATTCCCACGCAGAGCGTGGGAACGATCATCAGTGCTAGGGGGCGATCAGCAAAAACCACGATGCAGGGTTTCAGGCCGTTTTCACGGCCTGTTTTTTTGCCCGGAAGAACGTGAAACGTATATCTCCATAAAGAATAACCAAATGAATAAATATGATTTATGGATATATGAATCAGCTGGTAAGGTCAGTGTCATTGAAGCGAGATCGCAACCCGCGAATCGCCGGTAACGCTCAAGGAATTGTCTGAATGCTGGTCGTCTCACTCGGTGGCAGTCCCAGTCAACGCTCCCGTTCCGGGGTGTTGCTGGAGCGCTCGCAACGCTGGTTGCAGCAGCAAGGGGTGGAAGTGGTGAGTTATCAGGTGCGGGACTTCCCGGCCGAGGACCTGCTCCACGCCCGCTTCGACAGCCCGAAGGTGCTCGACCTGCTGCAACAGATTGAAAACGCCGATGGCCTGCTGATCGCGACTCCGGTCTACAAGGCGTCGTTCTCCGGCGCACTGAAGACCGTGCTGGATCTGCTGCCCGAACGCGCCCTGAACCACAAGATTGTCTTGCCGATGGCCACGGGCGGCAGCATCGCTCACATGCTGGTGGTCGATTACGCCCTCAAACCAGTGCTGTCGGCGTTGAAGGCCCAGGAAATGCTGCAAGGGATTTTTGCCGAGGACAGCCAGATCGCCTACGGCGAAGGCAGTGCCGCGGCGCAGTTGGCGCCAGCTCTGGAGCAGCGGCTACATGAAGCGCTGGACCAGTTTGTCAGCGCCATGGCCCGCCGGCCGAAGCCACTGGAGCCGGGGCTGTTGAACGAACGTTTGTTGAGTGCTCGCTGGAGCATTTGAGCCACATCGAAACTTGAAGTACTGGCCTTACTCGCCCGCCAACGGGCAAGCAGGTGCAGCCAAAACCCAACAGCAAAAAGGAGAGCGCTATGCGCACTGTATTTTTGCGTCGTGGTCTGGTCGCTCTGTTTGCTGCGGCTGTGTCCTTCGGCGCCATCACTCAAGCTCAGGCCGAGACGCTTCGGATCGGTTATCAGAAATACGGCACGCTGGTGCTGCTCAAAGCCAAAGGCACGCTGGAGAAACGCCTCGCCGCCCAAGGCGTCGACGTGCAATGGACTGAGTTCCCCGGTGGCCCGCAACTGCTGGAAGGCCTGAACGTCGGCTCGATCGACTTCGGCGTCACCGGCGAAACTCCGCCAGTCTTCGCCCAGGCGGCCGGTGCCGATCTGCTCTATGTCGCCTACGAGCCGCCAGCGCCAAACAGCGAAGCGATCCTCGTGCCGAAAGATTCGCCAATCAAATCGGTGGCGGATCTGAAGGGCAAGAAAGTCGCCCTGAACAAAGGCTCCAACGTCCACTACCTGTTGGTGCGTGCGCTGGAAGACGCCGGCCTCAAGTACACCGACATTCAAACCGTATTCCTGCCGCCGGCCGATGCCCGCGCTGCGTTCGAACGTGGCAGCGTCGACGCCTGGGTCATCTGGGATCCGTACCAGGCCGCCGCCGAGAAGCAACTGCAAGCGCACACCCTGCGTGACGGCAAAGGCATCGTCGACAACCACCAGTTCTATCTGGCGACCAAACCCTACGCACAGAAAAATCCCGAGGTGATCAAGACCCTGGTGGAAGAAGTGCGCGCCGTCGGCGAATGGTCCAAGGCCAATCCTGAAGACGTGACTCAACAGGTGTCGCCGCTGCTCGGTCTGCCGGCAGACATCACCCTGACCTCGGTGAAGCGCCAGGGCTACGGCGCGCTGTTCCTGACCCCGGAAGTGGTCGCCGCGCAACAGAAAATCGCCGACACCTTCTACCAGCTCAAGCTGATTCCCAAGCCGTTGAGCATCAAGGATGTGATCTGGACACCACCGGCCGCTGTGGCCCAAAGCTCGGCGACCCAAGCCCAGTAAATCGAATTCCCAAGGAGACCACTCCATGAGCCTCAACATCTTCTGGTTCCTGCCTACCCACGGTGACGGCCATTACCTTGGCACCGCCGAAGGCGCTCGCGCCGTCGACCACGGCTATCTGCAACAGGTCGCGCAAGCGGCGGATCGACTGGGTTTTGGCGGCGTGCTGATTCCTACCGGCCGCTCCTGCGAGGATTCATGGCTGGTGGCGGCATCGTTGATTCCAGTGACCCAGCGCCTGAAATTTCTGGTCGCCCTGCGCCCCGGGATCATTTCCCCGACGGTGGCGGCGCGTCAGGCCGCGACCCTGGATCGGTTGTCCGGTGGTCGTGCGCTGTTCAACCTGGTGACCGGTGGCGATCCGGAAGAGTTGGCCGGCGACGGTCTGTTCCTCGATCACGAAGCGCGCTATCAGGCCTCAGTGGAATTCACCCGGATCTGGCGTCGTGTACTGGAAGGCGAAACCGTGGATTACGACGGCGAGCACATCAGCGTGAAGGGCGCCAAATTGCTCTATCCACCGATCCAGCAACCGCGTCCGCCGCTGTACTTTGGTGGTTCGTCGGAAGCGGCGCAGGATTTGGCCGCCGAACAAGTGGAAATGGTCCTGACCTGGGGCGAGCCGCCAGCAGCGGTGGCCGAGAAGATCGAACAGGTTCGCGCCAAGGCTGCCAAGCTCGGCCGCACGGTTCGCTTTGGTATTCGTTTGCATGTGATCGTGCGTGAGACCAACGCTGAAGCCTGGCAAGCGGCGGATCGCCTGATTTCGCATCTGGACGACGACACCATCAAACGTGCCCAGGCGTCACTGGCGCGGTTCGATTCGGTCGGCCAGCAACGCATGGCCGCGCTGCACGGTGGCAGTCGCGACAACCTCGAAGTCAGCCCGAACCTGTGGGCCGGCGTCGGTCTGGTGCGCGGCGGTGCCGGTACGGCGCTGGTCGGCGACGGTCCGACCGTGGCTGCGCGTGTGAAGGAATACGCGGCGCTGGGCATCGATACCTTCATCTTCTCCGGTTACCCGCACCTCGAAGAGTCGTATCGGGTGGCCGAGCTGCTGTTCCCGCACCTCGACGTCGAGCGTCCTGAGCTGCCGAAAAGCGCCGGTTATGTCAGCCCGTTCGGCGAAATGGTGGCCAACGACATCCTTCCCAAAGCCGCGTCCCAGAGCTGAGGCGCCGCCATGAAGAAATTTATCCACAGCCTCGCGCCCTGGGCGTTGCCGGTGTTGTTGCTGGCGGTGTGGCAGTTGTCGGTATCGGCGGGTTGGCTGTCGACGCGGATTCTGCCGGCGCCGGTGGCGGTGATCGAAGCCGGCATGAGCCTGGTGCGCAGCGGTGAAATCTGGACGCACCTGGCAATCAGCGGCTGGCGCGCCGCGCTGGGCTTCACCATCGGTGGCAGCATCGGCCTGGTGCTGGGCTTCATCACCGGCCTGTCGAAGTGGGGCGAACGCCTGCTCGACAGCTCAGTGCAGATGATCCGCAACGTGCCGCATCTGGCGCTGATTCCGTTGGTGATCCTGTGGTTCGGCATCGACGAGTCGGCGAAGATTTTTCTGGTGGCGCTGGGGACGCTGTTCCCGATCTACCTCAACACCTATCACGGCATCCGCAACGTCGACCCGGCGCTGGTGGAAATGGCGCGCAGTTATGGCTTGTCCGGTTTCAGCCTGTTCTGGCAGGTGATTCTGCCGGGGGCGTTGCCTTCGATTCTGGTCGGCGTGCGTTTTGCGCTGGGCTTCATGTGGCTGACGCTGATCGTGGCGGAAACCATCTCCGCCAGCTCGGGCATCGGTTACCTGGCGATGAATGCCCGTGAGTTTTTGCAGACCGACGTGGTGGTGCTGGCGATTCTGCTTTACGCGGTGCTCGGCAAACTGGCCGACCTCGCAGCCCGTGGACTTGAGCGTGTGTGGCTGCGCTGGCATCCGGCGTATCAAGTGGCGAAAGGAGGTGCGGCATGACCGCTCAACAACCTCCACGCCTGCTGCGCGGCATTCCGCTGGCGGTGCGCAATCTGCAAAAGACCTTCGGTTCGCGGCAGGTGCTGCGGGGTATCGACCTGCACATTCCGGCGGGACAGTTCGTCGCCGTGGTCGGACGCAGCGGATGCGGCAAAAGCACGTTGCTGCGCTTGCTTGCTGGTCTTGATCAACCCACCGGCGGCGACCTGCTGGCCGGTGCTGCACCGCTGAGCGACGCGCAGGAAGACACCCGATTGATGTTCCAGGAAGCACGGTTGCTGCCATGGAAAAAGATCATCGACAACGTCGGTCTCGGCCTTAAAGGCAACTGGCGTCCGCAAGCCCTGGAAGCGCTGGATGCGGTCGGTCTCGCCGATCGCGCCAATGAATGGCCGGCGGCCTTGTCCGGCGGGCAGAAGCAGCGTGTGGCACTGGCGCGCGCCTTGATCCATCAACCGCGCCTGTTGCTGCTCGACGAACCGCTGGGTGCACTGGACGCGCTGACCCGGATCGAGATGCAGCAACTGATCGAACGTCTCTGGCAACAGCATGGTTTCACCGTGTTGCTGGTGACCCACGATGTCAGCGAAGCGGTGGCGATTGCCGATCGGGTGATTCTGATCGAGGACGGCGAAGTCGGTCTCGATCTGCAGGTGGAGCTGCCGCGCCCTCGGGTGCGTGGCTCCCATCGACTGGCAGCGCTGGAAACCGAAGTACTCAACCGTGTGTTGTCCCTGCCCGGCGAGCCGCCGGCGCCGGAACCCGTTTCACCCTTGCCTACGCAACTGCGTTGGGCTCAATAACTCAAGCAAACGACAGGAATCAATGCCATGACTATCAAAGCCATCAACGTACGCAACCAGTTCAAAGGCGCGATCAAGGAGATCGTTCTCGGCGACGTGCTGTCGGAAATCGACGTGCAGACCGCCTCCGGCATCGTCACGTCGGTGATCACCACCCGTTCGGTCAAGGAGCTGGAACTGGAGGTCGGCAGCGAAGTGATCGCCTTCGTGAAATCCACCGAGGTGTCCATCGCCAAGTTGTAAGCCTGTGAGTAAAAAACAACCCCGAAGGGTGTGAGCCCTTCGGGGTTTTTTGTGTCTGTCGTGCGGCGCTAGAGAACCCGCTTGGGCAGGTACGGCGGCAGATACAGCCCGATATAGGCATCGAACACGCGCATCCCTTCCTCGGCCATGCGTGGCGTGATTTGCCCGTGCTGCTGCACCGAGCGGGCGTAGACGCGGTCGCCCAGTTCCATCGCCAGTGCGAACACGTCGACGTCATCCGGCAGCTTCGGCAGTTCGAAGTGATGATCGAACAGCTTGTGCATCAGGTCGCCCAGTTCCAGATCGTGCTGGCGGTCGGCCTGGGTGACTTCGGTGAGGCCGTGTTGCGCGAGGATCAGTTGCCGGGCGGCGGCGTCTTCGTCGTAGATCTCCAGCATCCGTTGCTCGACCAGTCGTGACAGGTCGCGCCAGTCGCGCAGGGCGTCGTGGTCGATCGGCGCTTGCAGGCAGGCGCGGAAGGCCGCGTGGACATCCGCCGTCAGGCCTTCCAGCAAGGCCGGGACGCTGGCGAAGAAATGGTAGACCGAGGAGGGTGGGATCTGCGCGCGCTCGGCGACGCTGTAGACCGACAGGCTCGCCACGCCCTCGGCGGCCAGCAGCGTGCGCGCGGCGTCGAGTATCGAATCGATCCGCGCCTGGCTGCGGGCACGGGGTTTGCGGACGGGGGCGGGACGCGTCATGAAAGTCTCCTGCGGGGCATCGGGCATTGTACGCAGAGCTTGGCCATGTGCCACAGGGGCCAATAAAAAACGCCGCGGGCTGAGAAGCCAACGGCGTTTTCTTTTGCTGCAATCCGCTTAAACGGTATGCAGGTACCAGTTGTACTCAAGGTCGGAGATGGAGTGTTCGAACTCCTCCAGCTCGCTTTCCTTACAGGCGACGAAGATATCGATGTATTTAGGATCGATGTACTTGGCCATCACCTCGCTGTCGTCCAGCTCGCGCAGGGCATCGCGCAAGTTGTTCGGCAGGCTCTGCTCGTTCTGCTCGTAGCTGTTGCCTTCGACCGGAGCGCCCGGTTCGATCTTGTTGACCAGACCATGGTGCACGCCCGCCAGGACCGAAGCCATCAGCAGGTACGGGTTGGCGTCGGCGCCGGCAACGCGGTGTTCCAGACGGACCGCGTCGGCGGAGCCGGTCGGTACGCGCAGGGCCACGGTGCGGTTGTCCAGGCCCCAGCTCGGCGAGTTCGGCACGTAGAACTGTGCGCCGAAACGACGGTAGGAGTTGACGTTCGGGCAGAGGAAAGCCATCTGCGCGGGCAGGGTCTCGAGCACACCGCCGATCGCGTGACGCAGTGCGGCGTTCTGCTCGGGATCCTCGCTGGCAAAAATGTTTTTGCCTTGTTTATCCAGAATCGAAATGTGGACGTGCAGACCGTTGCCTGCCTGGCCCGGGTACGGCTTGGCCATGAAGGTGGTGTCCATTTCATGGTCGTAGGCGATGTTCTTGATCAGACGCTTGAGCAGCACCGCGTAGTCGCACGCCTTGATCGGGTCGGCGACGTGGTGCAGGTTCACTTCGAACTGCGCCGGGGCACTTTCCTTGACGATGGCGTCGGCCGGGATGCCTTGCTCTTTTGCACCTTCCAGAATGTCCTGGAGGCAGTCGACGTATTCGTCGAGGTCGTCGATCAGGTAAACCTGGGTCGAATGCGGGCGTTTGCCGGAGATCGGCGAGCGTGGCGGCTGAGGGCGGCCGTTCACGTTTTCCTGGTCGATCAGGTAGAACTCGAGTTCGAATGCGGCGCAGATGGTCAAGCCCAGCTCGTCAAACTTTGCAACAACTTGACGGAGCACTTCGCGCGGATCGGCGAAGAAAGGGTCACCTTCGAGTTCGTGCATGGTCATCAACAGTTGCGCGGTAGGGCGCTTCTGCCATGGCTCGTTGCACAGGGTGTCGGGGATTGGATAGCAGATACGGTCGGCGTCGCCGATGTCCAGGCCCAGACCGGTGCTTTCCACCGTCGAACCATTGATATCCAGAGCAAATAGAGAGGCCGGCAGGTTGATGCCTTTCTCGTAAACCTTGTGGAGGCTGGTGCGTTCGATGCGCTTGCCGCGCACCACACCATTCATATCCGCAATCAGAAGGTCAACGTACAGAACCTCAGGATGTTCCTTAAGGAACGCGTTCGCTTCGTTAAGCTGAACGGCACGCGGGGGTACCGACATGATGCAACACCTTTGTTGTTAAAAATATCAATCATTGATCTTTTCTGGTTTCAGTCAACCCGAACGGCCTGCCGAAGTCAAGCGAGGCCTTTTTTGCCCTGAAAAAGCGCCATGAGGGCATTTATGGGGCACTTTGGGGCATTTTTTTATCCATGGAGGACGCGCCACCCGCAGGCTTGAGCAGGCCGTGTTGTATTTTTTACGGGGGTGTTGTGTAAAAAAATGAACAAGGCTAAGCTCGGGTCAAACCCATAACAGCAATAATACCGGGGTGCTTCATGTCTCGCCTGCCGTTAATCGGCGTCACCGACTGCTCCTTGCAGTCCGGTCTGCATGCTTATCACATCAGTGGCGACACGTCCGTCCGCAGCGCAGCCAGCAAGGCTCGCAGCCTGCCAGCGGTGTCTCTGTCCACGGCAGATCAGGCGACAGCGTCCGATATTCTGGACGCATGCGGGGGCATCCTCTTTAGCGGTTCTCCTTTCAATATAGATCTCTTTCCTTCTTCCGGCCTGCACCGCGCCCGTCGCCGTGCCCGTGATTCTGCACGCCCGGAATGTGCACAGGAAATGCAACGCCAGCGTAAAGGGCAGGTAAGCTCCTCCTTCATTGTCTATGCGCGGTGCCAGGCGTAAGCCGGTACTGCGCGCAAGCAAGCCCCCTTAACGCGACGCCCCGTGCGTCAAACTTGCCTGACACGCGTCAGGAGACTCAGCCCAGAGGCATTTATGAGTAACAACCTCGACCAGCTCACCGATTGGTTGAAAGACCACAAGATCACAGAAGTCGAATGCATGATCGGCGACTTGACCGGTATCACCCGGGGCAAGATCTCGCCGACCAACAAGTTCATCGCCGAAAAAGGCATGCGCCTGCCAGAGAGCGTTCTGTTGCAGACCGTGACCGGCGACTACGTCGAAGACGACATCTATTACGAACTGCTCGACCCGGCCGACATCGACATGATCTGCCGCCCCGACCAGAACGCCGTGTACCTGGTGCCATGGGCCATCGAGCCGACCGCCCAGGTGATCCACGACACCTACGACAAGCAAGGCAACCCGATCGAGCTGTCGCCGCGCAACGTCCTCAAGAAAGTCCTGAAACTCTATGCCGACAAGGGCTGGCAGCCGATCGTGGCGCCGGAAATGGAGTTCTACCTGACCAAGCGCAGCGACGACCCTGACTATCCGTTGCAGCCGCCAGTCGGCCGTTCCGGGCGTCCGGAAATCGGTCGTCAGTCGTTCTCCATCGAAGCGGCGAACGAATTCGATCCGCTGTTCGAAGACGTCTACGACTGGTGCGAATTGCAGGAGCTGGACCTCGACACGCTGATCCACGAGGACGGCACCGCACAGATGGAAATCAACTTCCGTCACGGCGATGCCTTGTCCCTCGCCGACCAGATCCTGGTGTTCAAACGCACCATGCGTGAGGCCGCCCTCAAGCACAACGTGGCCGCCACCTTCATGGCCAAGCCGATGACCGGTGAGCCGGGCAGTGCGATGCACCTGCACCAGAGCATCATCGACATCGAGACCGGCAAGAACGTGTTCTCCAACGAAGACGGGACCATGAGCCAGTTGTTCCTGCACCACATCGGTGGCCTGCAGAAACTGATCCCTGAGCTGTTGCCGCTGTTCGCACCGAACGTCAACTCGTTCCGCCGCTTCCTGCCGGACACCTCCGCGCCAGTAAACGTGGAGTGGGGCGAAGAAAACCGCACCGTGGGCCTGCGCGTACCGGATGCCGGCCCGCAGAACCGTCGGGTGGAAAACCGCCTGCCGGGCGCCGACGCCAACCCGTACCTGGCGATTGCCGCGAGCCTGCTCTGCGGCTACATCGGCATGGTCGAGGGCCTCAACCCGAGCGCGCCGGTCGTGGGCCGTGGCTACGAGCGCCGCAACCTGCGCCTGCCGCTGACCATCGAAGACGCGCTGGAGCGTATGGAAAACAGCGCAACCATCGAGAAATACCTGGGCAAGACCTTCATCACCGGCTACGTCGCGGTCAAGCGGGCCGAGCATGAAAACTTCAAGCGCGTGATCAGTTCCTGGGAGCGTGAGTACCTGCTCTTCGCCGTCTGATACGCCGGGCGCGGTGGCCAGCCGCCGCGCCTTCACCGATAACAAGGAGAATTGGCATGACCAGCAACAACCCGCAAACCCGTGAGTGGCAAGCCCTCAGCAGCGATCACCACCTGGCCCCGTTCAGCGACTTCAAGCAGCTGAAAGAAAAGGGTCCACGGATCATCACCAACGCCAAGGGCGTGTACCTGTGGGACAGCGAGGGCAACAAGATCCTCGATGGCATGGCGGGTCTGTGGTGTGTGGCGATCGGTTATGGGCGCGATGAACTGGCCGATGCGGCCGCCAAGCAAATGCGCGAACTGCCTTACTACAACCTGTTCTTCCAGACCGCGCACCCGCCGGCGCTGGAACTGGCCAAGGCCATCGCCGACGTGGCGCCGGAAGGCATGAACCATGTGTTCTTCACCGGTTCCGGCTCCGAAGGCAACGACACCATGCTGCGCATGGTTCGCCACTACTGGGCGATCAAGGGCCAGCCGAACAAGAAAGTCATCATCAGCCGCAAGAACGGCTACCACGGCTCCACCGTGGCCGGCGCCAGCCTGGGCGGCATGACGTATATGCACGAGCAGGGCGACTTGCCGATTCCGGGCATCGTCCACATCGCCCAGCCGTACTGGTTCGCCGAAGGCGGCGACATGACCCCGGAAGAATTCGGGATCTGGGCAGCCAATCAGCTGGAAGAGAAGATTCTGGAAGTCGGCGTCGACAACGTCGGTGCCTTCATTGCCGAGCCGATCCAGGGTGCCGGCGGCGTGATCATTCCGCCTGACACCTACTGGCTGCGCATCAAGGAAATCCTCGCCAAGTACGACATCCTGTTCGTGGCGGACGAAGTGATCTGCGGTTTCGGCCGTACCGGCCAATGGTTCGGCAGCGATTTCTACGATCTCAAGCCCCACATGATGACCATCGCCAAAGGCCTGACGTCCGGCTACATCCCGATGGGTGGCCTGATCGTGCGCGACGAAGTGGTGGCGGTGCTCAACGAGGGCGGCGATTTCAACCACGGCTTCACCTACTCCGGTCACCCGGTGGCGGCGGCGGTGGGTCTGGAAAACATCCGGATTCTGCGCGAAGAGAAAATCATCGAACGCGCCCATGAAGAAACGGCACCGTATTTGCAGAAACGTCTGCGCGAGCTGAACGATCACCCGTTGGTGGGGGAAGTGCGCGGAGTCGGTCTGCTGGGGGCCATCGAGCTGGTGCAGGACAAGGCCACTCGCAAGCGTTACGAAGGCAAGGGTGTGGGCATGATCTGCCGCCAGTTCTGCTTCGACAACGGGCTGATCATGCGCGCCGTGGGCGACACCATGATCATCGCGCCGCCGCTGGTGATCAGCAAGGCGGAGATCGATGAGCTGGTGACCAAGGCGCGCAAGTGCCTGGACCTGACCCTCAGTGCATTGCAGGGCTAAGTGCTAGGCTCTGAGCGATGGAGCTGTTGCGCTGTCGCTCGGAGCTGTCAGAAAGGCTGGTCTTTTCTTGAAAGACCGCCTCGTATCTTGCCAGACTAGCCGCGGTTCCAGTTGTCCGGGTTCGGCCGCTGAACAAAGTGGTTCAAAAAAGAAAAATTTGGAGCATGACGCATGAAGGCATTAGGTAAAAAGCTTGCTGGCAAGACTCTTCTGGCCCTGTCCGTCGCGGGCATGATGGCGGGCGCGGTTCACGCGGACGACAAAGTGCTGCACGTCTACAACTGGTCCGACTACATTGCTCCGGACACCATCGCGAACTTCGAGAAAGAGTCGGGGATCAAGGTCGTCTACGACGTGTTCGACTCCAACGAAACCCTGGAAGCCAAGCTGCTGGCGGGCAAGTCCGGCTACGACGTGGTCGTGCCGTCGAACAACTTCCTGGCCAAGCAGATCAAGGCCGGTGTCTACCAGGAGCTGGATCAGTCCAAGCTGCCTAACTGGAAGAACCTGAACCAGGACCTGCTCAAGGCCGTGTCGGTCAGCGACCCGGGCAACAAGCACGCCTTCCCGTACATGTGGGGTTCAATCGGCATCGGCTACAACCCGGAGAAGGTCAAGGCTGCGCTGGGCGTCGACAAGATCGATTCCTGGGACGTACTGCTGAAGCCGGAAAACATCGCCAAGCTCAAGGGCTGCGGCGTGAGCTTCCTCGATTCACCGACCGAAATGCTCCCGGTCGCGCTGCACTACCTGGGCCTGCCAACCGACTCCCAGAAGAAAGAAGACATCAAGAAAGCCGAGGACCTGTTCCTCAAGATTCGTCCTTCTATCACCTACTTCCACTCGTCCAAGTACATCTCGGACCTGGCCAACGGCAACATCTGCGTAGCGGTCGGCTACTCGGGTGACGTGCAGCAGGCCAAGTCCCGTGCCGCCGAGGCCGGTGACAAGGTGAAAGTCAGCTATGCGATTCCGAAAGAAGGCGCTGGCAGCTTCTTCGACATGGTCGCCATTCCGAAGGATGCCGAAAACGTTGAAGGCGCCTACAAGTTCATGACCTTCCTGCAGAAGCCTGAAGTCATGGCCGGCATCACCAACGCCGTACGTTTCCCGAACGGTAACGCCGCTGCAACGGCACTGGTGGAAAAAGACATCACCAGCGATCCAGGCATCTACCCGCCAGCCGACGTGCAGGCCAAGCTGTATGCCATCGCCGATCTGCCGGCGGCGACCCAGCGTGAAATGACTCGCAGCTGGACCAAGATCAAATCCGGTAAATAAGCCGGTTTGACGCAGCAACCGCTGGCCGTCGCGTTCGCAAGGACGGCCAGCGGTGCAATTAAATGACAGAAAGTTTTGCTGGAACGGTTTTTCGAGGGTAAGTTGCGCGCCGGTTTTGTTGCCGGGCAACCGTGACTGTCATGCAGCGCGGGGCAACTTGGGCCCAACTAAATTAGAGGACCTCCACTTGCCTATTTTTTCTTCTTTGCGCAATGCCCTGCTGGCCGCTGCCGGCCTGACGTTCGCTGTCGGTGCCCAAGCCGCCGGTACTGTGCATATTTATAACTGGTCGGATTACATCGGCGAGACCACCCTGGCCGATTTCCAGAAAGAAACCGGGATCAAGCCGGTCTACGACGTGTTCGACTCCAACGAGACCCTGGAAGGCAAACTGCTTGCCGGGCGTACCGGTTACGACGTGGTCGTGCCGTCGAACCACTTCCTTGGCAAGCAGATCAAGGCGGGCGCGTTCCAGAAGCTCGACAAGGCGCAGCTGCCGAACTATTCCAACCTCGACCCGGTGCTGCTCAAGCGTCTGGAACAGAACGATCCGGGCAACCTGTACGCCGTGCCGTACCTGTGGGGCACCAACGGCATCGGCTACAACGTCGATAAAGTGAAAGCCGTGCTCGGTGTCGACAAGATCGACTCCTGGAGCGTGCTGTTCGAGCCCGAGAACATCAAGAAGCTGCACAGCTGCGGCGTGGCGTTCCTCGATTCGGCCGATGAAATGATGCCGACCGTGCTCAACTACATGGGCCTGAACGCCAACAGCACCGATCCCAAGGATTACGAGAAGGCCACGGCCAAGTTGCTGGCGGTGCGTCCTTACGTGACCTACTTCCACTCCTCGAAATACATCGGCGATCTGGCCAACGGCGACATCTGCGTGGCCATCGGTTTCTCCGGAGACATCTTCCAGGCCAAGCACCGCGCCGAAGAAGCCAAGAAAGGCGTGAACATCGCCTACGCCATCCCGAAAGAGGGCGGCGCGCTCTGGTTCGACATGCTGGCGATTCCGAAGGACTCGTCCAACGTCAAGGAAGCCCACGCCTTCATCAACTATTTGCTGAAACCTGAGGTGATCGCCCAGGTCAGTGATTACGTCGGTTACGCCAACCCCAATCCGGGTTCGGACAAGCTGATGGAGCAGTCCATTCGCACCGACGAAGCGGTTTATCCACCGCAGGCCGTTCTCGACAAGACTTACGTGTCGATCGAGTTGCCGCCGAATATTCAGCGTTTGATGACCCGCAGCTGGACCAAGGTCAAGTCGGGTAAATAGCTTCAACGTACAAACTATCCTGGGTTCGTCTTGCGTGGGCGAACTGCACTCTTTTTTTCTGGGAGTTTCGTAAATGGCAGTTGCCTCCGGCGCCTATAAGAAAGCCCTCGAGGGCGACCAGACACCTAAGCAGGTGCTGGTTAAAATCGACCGGGTCACGAAGAAGTTCGACGAGACGGTTGCCGTGGACGATGTGTCCCTGGAAATCAAGAAGGGCGAGATCTTCGCCCTGCTCGGCGGTTCGGGATCGGGCAAATCCACTCTGCTGCGGATGCTGGCAGGGTTTGAACGGCCCACGGAGGGGCGCATTTTCCTCGACGGCGTCGACATCACCGACATGCCGCCGTACGAGCGACCGATCAACATGATGTTCCAGTCGTACGCTCTGTTCCCGCACATGACCGTGGCGCAGAACATCGCGTTCGGCCTGCAACAGGACAAGATCCCCAAGGCCGAGATCGACGCCCGCGTGGCCGAGATGCTCAAGCTGGTGCAGATGAGCCAGTATGCCAAGCGCAAGCCGCACCAGTTGTCCGGCGGCCAGCGTCAGCGTGTGGCGCTGGCGCGTTCGCTGGCCAAGCGGCCGAAGCTGTTGCTGCTCGACGAACCGATGGGCGCACTGGACAAGAAACTGCGTTCGCAGATGCAGCTGGAACTGGTGGAAATCATCGAGCGCGTGGGTGTGACCTGCGTGATGGTGACCCACGACCAGGAAGAGGCCATGACCATGGCCGAGCGCATCGCGATCATGCACCTGGGCTGGATCGCCCAGATCGGCAGCCCGATCGACATCTACGAAACCCCGACCAGCCGCCTGGTCTGCGAATTCATCGGCAACGTGAACATCTTCGAAGGTGAAGTGATCGACGACGCCGAAGGCCACGCGACCATCACCTGCAAGGACCTCGACCGGCAGATCTACGTCGGCCACGGCATCAGCACCTCGGTGCAGGACAAGTCCGTGACCTACGCGATCCGCCCGGAAAAACTGCTGGTCACCGCCGAAATGCCGACCTGCGAATACAACTGGTCCAGCGGCAAGGTGCACGACATCGCCTACCTCGGCGGCCACTCGGTGTTCTACGTCGAATTGCCGAGCGGCAAACTGGTGCAGTCGTTCGTGGCCAACGCCGAGCGTCGTGGCGCACGTCCGACCTGGGGCGATCAGGTGTACGTGTACTGGGAAGATGACAGCGGCGTGGTACTTCGCTCATGAACATGCGCAAATTCAAACGCCGGCTCAATCGAATAATTCCCGGTGGCCGCCAACTGGTCATCGGGGTTCCGTTCATCTGGCTGTTCCTGTTCTTCATGCTGCCGTTCTTCATCGTTCTGAAGATCAGCTTTGCCGAAGCAGACGTGGCCATCCCGCCGTACACCGAGATCTACAGCTTCGTTGACCAGAAGCTGCAAGTGCTGCTGAACCTGGGCAACTACGCGATGCTCGGTGACGACGAACTCTACATCTCGGCGTACCTCGGTTCGCTGAAGATGGCGTTCTTCAGCACGCTGTTGTGCCTGCTGATCGGCTACCCGATGGCCTATGCCATCGCCAGTGCCCGCAAGGAAGTGCAGACGGTGCTGGTGCTGCTGATCATGATGCCGACCTGGACCGCGATCCTGATCCGCGTCTATGCGTGGATGGGCATCCTCAGCAACAACGGCCTGCTCAACGGTTTCCTGATGAGCATGGGCTTCATCGACGAGCCGCTGCAGATCCTCAACACCAACCTCGCGGTGTACATCGGCATCGTCTACTCGTACCTGCCGTTCATGATCCTGCCGCTGTACGCCAACCTGGTAAAGCACGACAACAGCTTGCTGGAAGCGGCGTCCGATCTGGGTTCGAGCACATTCAACAGCTTCTGGAAAATCACTATTCCGCTGTCCAAGAACGGGATCATCGCCGGCTGCATGCTGGTGTTCATCCCGGTGGTGGGCGAGTTCGTGATCCCGGAACTGCTCGGCGGTCCGGAAACCCTGATGATCGGTAAAGTGCTCTGGCAAGAGTTCTTCAACAACCGTGACTGGCCTGTGGCGTCCGCCCTGGCGGTGGTGATGCTGGCGATCCTGATCGTGCCGATCATCCTGTTCAACCGCAGTCAGGCCAAGGAAATGGAGGGTAAAGAATGAAGCGCTTCCGTTTCTCCAGCCTGATGCTGGTGCTCGGCCTGTTGTTCATCTATCTGCCGATGCTGATCCTGGTGATCTACTCGTTCAACGCCTCGAAACTGGTGACGGTGTGGGGCGGCTGGTCGATCAAGTGGTACGTCGGCCTGCTCGACAACACCCAACTGATGGGTTCGGTGGTGCGCTCGCTGGAAATCGCCTGCTACACCGCCGTCGCGGCAGTGGCGCTGGGTACGCTGGCGGCGTTCGTCCTGACCCGTATCACGCGCTTCAAGGGCCGTACGCTGTTCGGCGGCCTGGTCACTGCGCCGCTGGTAATGCCTGAGGTGATTACCGGTCTGTCGCTGTTGCTGCTGTTCGTGGCCATGGCGCAGATGATCGGCTGGCCACAGGAGCGTGGCATCGTCACCATCTGGATCGCTCACACCACGTTCTGTGCGGCGTATGTGGCGGTGGTGGTGTCGGCGCGTCTACGTGAGCTGGATCTGTCCATCGAAGAAGCAGCGATGGACCTGGGTGCGCGGCCGTGGAAGGTGTTCTTCCTGATCACCATCCCGATGATCGCGCCGTCGCTGGCGGCGGGCGGCATGATGTCGTTCGCCCTGTCGCTGGACGACCTGGTACTGGCGAGCTTCGTCTCCGGCCCGGGTTCGACGACCCTGCCGATGGAAGTGTTCTCGGCGGTGCGTCTGGGCGTGAAGCCTGAGATCAACGCCGTAGCCAGCCTGATTCTGCTGGCGGTGTCGCTGGTGACCTTCATGGTCTGGTTCTTCAGCCGCCGTGCCGAAGAGTCGCGCCGCAAGGCGATCCAGCAAGCCATCGAAGAAGGCGCTGCCGATTCGTGGAAACAACCGGACGTGCGCCGGGCGCAGACGCCGGAAGCGGCTTAAGTCTTCCGACACAAAAAAACCTCGCGACCGTTACCGGCCGCGAGGTTTTTTTATACCCGGTCAGGACGCCCAGGGCGATTGGCGGATGACTTCGACAAAGTTCATCGGCTTGAACCCCGGCGCCTGATCCTTCAGCACATCGGTCTTCACATTGCCGAACGTCGTCTGCGGGCGATGACGCAAGCCATCGGCGAACGCGCAGATGATGCACTCCTTGAAACCCTCGCCCCGTGGATGCGCATGCACCACTGCCTCGCGCTGCACGGTGGTGAACGCAGCGTAATCCATGCCCAGCACATCCATCTCGACGCCTGCCGTCACCAGCGCCACGGTCGGACGCAGATGCTTCGGTACGCCCGGCGTGGTGTGCAGGGCAATCGACAGCCAGACCTGTTCGATGTCGTCGTCGCTCAAACCGTAAGGCTTGAGAAACGCCGCCGCGGCGTTGGCGCCATCGACTTCGAAGCGCTCGTCGTCGCTGCGGTGACCTTCGACCAGCCCCAGGTCGTGGAACATCGCACCGACGTACAACAGCTCCGGATCGTAGGCCAGTTGCTGGCGTTCGCCGCTCAAGGCACCGAACAGAAACACCCGGCGCGAATGGTGATAGAGCAGGTCGGATTCGATGTCGCGGATGTATTCGGTGGTGGCCCGGGCGAGGGCGCTGTCGGGGATCTGGATACCGGCGATGGTCGTGGTCATGTTGAGCTTCCTCGTCGAAAACGCCGTCACGGCGCTGATGGAGAAAGTCTGTTCCCGGCGGCAAAACCGGACAATCGATCCATGGCAGCGATCCTTGCCATTCCACCTGCAAATCGTGCCAGCTCGCTTCTGCGGCGTGGATTGGCTAGGGTTGGCGCTGATCCGCCATTCCCCGGGAGCCGATATCGCCATGAACAGAACCGTTGCCATCGTGGTGTTCCCCGGCGTGCAGGCGCTGGACGTCAGCGGGCCCATGGACGTGTTCGCCGAGGCCAATCGCTTCCTGGCGCCGGAGGATCATTACCGGCTCGAAGTGATCGGCGTCGAGCGCGGACCGATGGCGTGTTCCAACGGGCTGACCCTGAGTGCTCACCGGCATTTCAGCGACGTGCAGGAAGCCTGCGATTTGCTGCTGGTGGCCGGCGGGCCGCAGTTGCCGTTCCTGGATTTCGGCAGCACGTTCGATGCCTGGTTGCGTGAGGCCTGCGGGCGGGCGCGGCGGTTCGGTTCGATCTGCAACGGCGCGTTCATGCTGGCCCGCGCGGGGTTACTGGAAGGGCGCACGGTGACCACCCACTGGAACGACGCCGAGGTGCTGGCGCAGTTGTGCCCGTCGAGCCGGGTCGAGGCCGATCGGCTGTACGTCGAGGATGGTCAGCTCTACACCTCGGCGGGGGTGACGGCGGGGATCGATCTGTCGCTGTACCTGCTGGCGCGTGACTACGGTGCCGAGGTGGCGCTGAGCGTGGCCAAGCGGCTGGTGGTATTTACCCAGCGCTCGGGCGGGCAGTCGCAGTTCAGCCCGTTTCTCACGCCCCACGCCGAACCGACGTCGGCGGTGGCGATGGTGCAACTGTACGTGCTGGCCAATCTCACCGGCGACCTGACCATCGCCGACCTGGCGAATGCCGCCAACATGAGCGCACGGAATTTCTCCCGGGTGTTTGCCCGGGAAGCCAAGGTCACCCCGGCAGAATTCGTCGAGCGGGCGCGGGTGGATGCGGCGCGGGTGATGCTCGAAAGCACCACGGCGCCGCTGAAGACTGTGGCGTATCAATGCGGGTTTCGCGATGCGCAACACATGCGCAGCGTGTTCAACCGCCGGCTGGGGGTGACGCCGCAGCAGTTTCGGCTGAACTTTGCGGCGATGGTTTGAGTGGTGATCGGCTATGGATCGCCACCCCTCACCCCAGCCCTCTCCCCGAGGGAGAGGGAGTCGACCGAGTTGTCTTGCGCCTTACATCGACCTGAATTATCGGAGTCGATTATGGATTTAGCGCCGAATGCTTTGCTGCGATTTTGGATTCAGCTGAATTCGTTCAGGTCGGCGTATCTCCCCAATATCCCCCGATCGGCTCCCTCTCCCCCCGGGAGAGGGCTGGGGTGAGGGTGCTTTTACTGCGCCCGCGCCGGCAACAGCTTCAAGGTACTGCGCGTATTCGCCGTCACCTCTTCATCACTGAAATGCGCCTGCACATACAGCCCGTCCACATACGCTTCCGCCTGATCGTCATAGTGACTGTCGAACGGCACGCCGCTCTGGCCGACCGGGTTGATCGTCAGGCTGTGAGCAGGGTCGGCGAAGTCCACCAGCCGCCGAGTCGACGGGCCGTAGGTCACCGGCCATGGCGCGGGGCCGATCTTCGCCGAGAGGTTGTTCGGCACTTCATGGGTGCCCGGTGCGGCAAACGGGCCGACATTGAAGATGCGATCCAGCGGTTTCTGCTGACCCAACGGATGACCATGGGTCAGCGTGTGCGCCTTGCCCCATTGCCAGCCGGAGGCGTCGTCGCCGAGGATCTGTTTCAGGTGCGCCATGCTCGCCTGCCACGCGGTGCGCACGGTGTCGGCGCGGGTCTCCTTGCCTGGCGTGTTGCGGTTGTCCCACCACGGTGAATCGGCGTTGGCTGCCAGTCGCGGCAACGCTGCATCGAGCACGCGGGTCGACAGCAGAGTCTCGAACATGTCGTTGCCCAGTTCATCGCGCATCGCCGCGTCGGCCAGGTTGTAGAGGAACTGGTTGAACACCGTCGCGCTGACCGAATCCAGTGGATAGTCGCCCTGCCACTGGGCCAGTTGCTCGACCAGTTTCAGCTGCGCCGGGTCAGTCACCACTTCACGCAATACCGGCAGTAATGGCGCGAGCACGCGCGGGCCGTAACCGGTGGTGGTGCCCAGTTGCAGCTTCTGGTTGGCTTCGTTGTCCCACTTCACGTTCTTGTCGGCGAGCTGGCGGTTGAGCTGCTGGCCACGGTCAGCGAGGTTGTAGTAACCGGGAATCTCCATGCCGGTCGGCGACACGGGCTGGAAGTTGGCCGAGACGATATAGCCCCGCGCCGGGTTCTCTTCCTGCGGGTTGGCGCTGAACGGGAAGTAGCCGTCCTTGTCCGCCTGATTGCCGCTGCCGTCGAGGATGAACTCGGGTTTGACCCCGGCCGGACGCTTGGGCAACAGCGCCGAGGCCCACCAGGCGATATCGCCCTTGGCGTTGGCATAGACAATGTTCAGCCCCGGCGCCTGCACCTTGGCAGCAGCGGCGCGAGCCTTGGCCAGGGTGTCGGCGCGGTTGAGCTGGTAGAAACCTTCGAGGATCGGGTTCGGCGTTTCGAGGAATGCCCACCACATCGCAATCGGGGTTTTCCCGGCGGCGGTGCCGAGGGCGTCGTTGACGATCGGCCCGTGGGGCGACTGGCGCAGGGTGATGGTCACCGGCGCCTGGTCTTTCACCGCAATCTGCTGCTCGGTGCTGACCATGTCGGTCCACTGACCGTGATACCAGACCTGATTCGGGTTGTCCGGATTGACCTTCTCGGCGATCAGGTCCAGGTCATCGTTCTGGAACATGGTCAGGCTCCAGCCGAAATCCAGGTTGTGCCCCAGGAACGCAAATGGCACCAGCGCCTGATGATGGCCGTAGAGTTCAAAACCCGGCGCCGACAACTGTGCTTCGTACCACACCGATGGCACCGAGAAGCGGATGTGCGGGTCGCCGGCCAGTAATGCCTTGCCACCCCTGCTGCGGCTGCCGGCAATCACCCAGGCGTTGCTGCCTTCGAACTGCGGCAGGCCGTTTTCGATCAGCGCCTGTTCGCTGAGGCGGGCGAGGGCGTTCAGGTCTTTCCAGTCTTCGGCGGCGAGTGCCGGTGTTTTGCCGGCGTGGCCTTTGGCGAGCACGCCCTTGGGCTGCCAGTCGAGGTCGAAGACGTTGAGGTAATCGGCGCCGAGCTGATCGCGCACGTAGGTCAGCAACGGTTCGGTGCGAAACGCGGCGGCGAAGCTGTAGGCCATGTAGCCGGCGACGCTGATGGTGTCTTCGGCGGTGAACGGCCGCTTGGGGATGCCCAGCACGTCGAACTCGACGGGGGCGGCGTGCGAGTCCTGATATTGATTGATGCCGTCCAGATAGGCTTGCAGGGCCTTCCAGGCCGGCGACTGCTTGTCGAGGCTGGCCACGTAAGTGGCAGCGCGTTCGCGAATGCGCAGGCTGCGGAACAGTTTGTCGGTATCGAGCAGTTTCGGCCCGAGCACTTCGGCCAGTTCGCCCCGAGCCAGGCGGCGCATGGCTTCCATCTGGAACAGCCGGTCCTGGGCGTGCACGTAACCGAGGGCACGATAGAGGTCAGTTTCGTTTTCAGCACGGATGTGCGGCACGCCGCGTTCGTCGTAACGCACGGTCACCGAGCCTTGCAGGTTGCGCAACTCCACCTGGCCCTGACGCGTCGGTTGCTTGCTGTACACGTACCAGCCGCCGGCGGCGAGCAGTGCAACGATGAGCAAGGCAAGAACGGTAAAGACGCGTTTCATGGTGACTCCTTGTGCATTCGGGGTTGCCGCCCGTGCGGGCTGCAAACAATTAGCACACGCCTCGTGTGCCGCGCATCGCTGTCCTTGAAATGTCCGGAATGCCTTACTTCGTTTCTACCGGCCACGGGCAGTAGCAACCGACCGCCAACGTATGAGTCGCATTGACCGGACGATCATCACTCAACGCTTGCAGGATCGGTTCGATAAAACTGTTGCTGGAGTTGCACGTCAGGCCTTCGCTGTACGGGCCGAAGTACGCCAGTTTGCCGCTGCGATCCCAGATCGCCACGGCCGGGCTGGCGGGGATCTGTTCGGAGCCGGGCAGCACCGCGATGGTCTTGAGATTGCTGAGCGTGGCGGGCAACTGGCCGTGGCTGCCGGACTTCTGCACGGCATAGAACTCCACACCTTTGGGGCCGAACTGTTCGACCATTTCGGTCAGGTGCTGCTGATTGCCGACGTTGCACGGGCAGGCCGGGTCCCAGAAATGCACCAGGCGGATGTTGCCGGGGCCGGCGAGGTCTTCGGGCAGTCGCAGCGGATCGCCGGAAAACACCGCCGTGTGTTCGCTGAAGGCCCGCAGGTAGCGGCCCTGAAACCAGTCGTACGCGGCCCACAGCACGCCGGCACACACGATGGCGAGCAGGCTGGCAAACAGTGCGGTGCGGTAGGGCGAGCGCATGGATTTGGTTCCTCGAGAGCGCGCTAGCTTGCCATGCTTGCCGCGACAGATGAATATCGCAGGCCGATAAAGTCCGTTTACCGTTTTGGAATTGCCCATGTCTGCTGCCTTCAATCCCGATCATCTGCGCGCGAGCCTCAAGCCTTTGGCCGAGTGGCAGCCGTTGTCCGAGGAGGCGAAGGCGTATCAGCGGTTCTACAAGACCGACTTCCCGGAACGCGATGTCTGGCGCGGCATGGGCCGGTTCGACGTCGATGGTTATGAGTTGGTCAGTCATTGCTGGTGGCCGGCGGAAACGGCCAAGGCCACGCTGTTTCTGGTTCATGGTTTTTATGACCACACCGGTCTCTATCGGCATGTGATCGAGTGGGCGCTGGATCAGGGGTTCGCGGTGATTGCCTGCGATCTGCCGGGGCATGGTCTGTCGAGCGGCGAGCGGGCGAGCATCCGCGATTTCTCCGAGTATCAGGATGCGCTGCAAGGTCTGTTCGCCGAGGCGCATTCGATCGCGCTGCCGCAGCCGTGGCACTTGTGCGGGCAAAGTACCGGCGGTGCGATCATTGTCGATCACGTGCTCAACCATGGCGAAAACAGCCCGGCGCAAGGCCAGCTGATTCTGCTGGCGCCGCTGGTGCGTCCGCGGGCCTGGGGCTGGTCGCAGTTCAGTTATTACCTGCTCCGGCCCTTCGTCCGGGGCATCGCCCGGCGTTTCAGCGAGAACTCCAATGATCCGGATTTCCTGCCATTCCTGCAGGCCGATCCATTGCAGCCAAAACGCTTGCCGACGGCGTGGGTCGGGGCGTTGTCACGCTGGATCAACCGCGTGGAATACGCGAAGAAAAGTCCGCGTCGGCCGCTGATCATTCAGGGCCAGGCGGACATGACGGTGGATTGGCCGCACAACCTGCAAGTGCTGAAGTGGAAGTTCGACCGGCCGCAGATTCTGTTGCTGGCGGAGGCGCGGCATCACCTGGCCAATGAGACGGCGGAAATGCGCGAGGAGTATTTCGAGTTCCTGAACAAGCGGATCAAGGGCCGCAATCCCTAGATCACTGATTGAGGTTCGAGGTGCTTTGCCCCACGGCCAGCCCGGCGCGAATCGCCGCCAGCGCTGCCTGATAGTAGGCCTTGCCTTCGGTGGATTCGGCGAAGGTCGCGAATTCTTCCAGTTCTTCATCCGACAAATCGCGATAGACGTACAGCAGCGTGTTGTTCAGGTGGGCGCCGATCTGATCCATCAGTCGCTGGCGTTGACCGTTCAACATGCCCTGGGCCTGACCGCCGCCGAGCAGGCCAGGGATCATCGAACTCAGGCTGTCCGCCGCCACGCCGGCAATCGCCAGGCTGACTTCGGCGCCGGCTTCGCGGGCGGGCAGGGCCTGGGCGAGGTGGCCGATGATCAGCAGACGACTGTCGCTGGCCGGCATCTTCGGCAGGCCCTTGGCGTTTTTGGCCAATTGATCGCGGCGGGTCGCCAGCAGTTCGGCGGCGACGATCTTCTTGCCCAGCGGTGACTGAAAGAACGACAGGGCCGGTTTCGGGTCGGCGAGATTCTTGCGCAATTGCGCTTCGGCCCGTTGATCCACGGCCTGGGGGGCGAAGCGCTGATTGCTGTTGTTCACCAGCGCCTGAAACACCGCCGGCGGCAGGCTGTTCTGGTAGCGCTGTTGCGCGGCGCTCAGGGCGTCATTGAAATGCGCGCGTTGTTCCGGCCAGCCGGCGACCTTGTACAACTGGTCGTGGCCGTCTGCCCAGGCGGGCAAAACGCAGAACATCAACAGTGAAAAAAGCAAACGGCGCATAGGGACTCCTGTCAGCAGCGGACTATTCTCCGTGCGGTGCCAGTACTTGTCGAGAATTCGTATCAAGCCGCCGCGTGGCTCTGTCGGAATTCCCGGCGCAGGCATACTATGCGCGCCATGCAAATATCCTCTGAACACCCGCTGCTGTTACGTATCGTCGACGACCTGGCCGAGCGTGGCTGGTCGCAGCAGAACATTTTCCTGCCTGCGGATCTGACCCGCGCGCTGGCCGCCGAGTGCCGCAAACGTGACGCCGAAGGTGAACTGGCGCCGGCGGGGGTCGGACGTGGCCCGTTGTCGGAGGTCCGCGAGGGTATTCGTGGTGACCATATCCAGTGGATCGATCCCGGCCAGGCCGAGGCCAGTGACCGTTATCTGAACCTGATGGACAGCCTGCGCGAGGCGCTCAATCGCGGCTTGTTCCTGGGCCTGGAAGATTTCGAGTGCCATTTCGCCCTGTACCCGCCGGGTGCGTTCTATCGCAGGCATGTCGACCGTTTTCGCGACGATGACCGGCGTATGGTCTCGGCGGTGATCTACCTCAATGACGGCTGGCTGCCGGAGGATGGCGGGCAACTGCGCATGTACCTGGAGAACGACCGCGTCCATGACGTGCAACCTACCGGCGGTTGTCTGGTGGTGTTTCTCTCCGGTGAAGTGCCCCACGAAGTGTTGCCGGCCCATCGTGAGCGCCTGTCGCTGACAGGCTGGTTCCGCCGCCGTGGCAACGAGCCGTTCTGAGATGCAGAAGATCCTCGTGAGCCGCTGCCTGTTGGGCCATCGCGTGCGTTATGACGGTGGCGCCAGCGGGCCGTTCGATCTGCTGGAACAGTGGATTGCCGAAGGGCGTGTCGTGCCGCTGTGCCCGGAAGTGGCCGGTGGTCTGCCGACGCCTCGGGCGGCGGCGGAGATTCCGGGCGGGCAGGGCAGTGAAGTGCTCGATGGCCTTGCGGCGGTGATCACCACCGAGGGCGAGGACGTCAGTGCGCAGTTTCTCGACGGTGCGCGCCAGGCGCTGGAACTGGTGCAGAAACACGAAATTCGCGTGGCGGTGCTCAAGGCCAACAGTCCTTCCTGCGGGAACCTGCTGACCTATGACGGGACGTTCAGTGGGGTGAAGGTGAGTGGCGAAGGTGTCACGGCAGCCTTGCTCAAGCGCCATGGCGTGCAGGTCTTCAGCGAACTGGAACTGCCGCAGGCCGCACAGGCGCTCAAGGCACTCGACTAGACACCGTCACTTCAGGTGTTCAGTGGCCTGCGCGTTCAACCACTTCTGCGACAACGCCTCCAGCCGCCCATCCGTCCTGATCCGCTGCAACGCATTCTCAAGACTCGCGTGAAACGCCGGGTTGCCCTTCTGAAATGGAATCGCCAGATCCACCGGCGGCCCGACCTTCGGTTTTTCCTCAGTCAGCGTCTGTACCAGCACCAATGGGCGGGGCTGCTCATCCTTTTTTGCCAATAACTGCGCATTGACCTGTGTGTAAGGTTCGCTGAAGTCGAAACGATCCTTGAGTTCCGGGGTCAGTGCTATGTGGTTGAGCGCGACGTCGTACTTGCCGCTTTCGACGCCCTGGAGCAGATCGGCTTCGTCGGTGACGATGAAGTCGGCGCGCACATCCAGCTCGTTGGCCAGCAGTTGCCCAAGCTCGACCTCGAACCCCGTGAGTGTGTCGCCGTCCTTGAAATTGAAGGGCGGTGTATTAGCCTCAAGGGCAATGCGCAACTCGCCACGGTCGTTGATGTCATCAATCAGTTCGGCATGAGCCAGCGGGCTCAGAAGGGGAAGCAGGCAGATCAGGCCAGGCAGAAAGCGCATGGTCACTCCTTTGAAATCATTGTCGCGGCCTGCTGTTCAGGCTCGCTTTGCTATGGTTGTCGAGTGCCTTCGACAACGAATGGTCATGAAGTTGTCATGACCGCGCGGATTTTACGGAAAAACTGGAGAAGAGAATGAAAACATTCATGTCACGCGCCGCTTTGGCAGGGCTTCTGTTAAGTGCTTCGATGATGGCCAGCGCCGCTACACCGGCACCGGCCGGTGCTTCAGTGAGTATTGTCGAGCCGAGCAGCGGTGCCGTTGTGGACAAGACATTCAAGGTCAAGTTTGAAGTCAAAGGCATTGCCCTGGCGCCGGCCGGCGACCCGACCGCGAACACCGGGCACCATCACCTGCTGGTCGATGCCAAGGAAATCGTCCCGGCGGGCAGCGTGATCCCGACCGATGCCAACCACCTCCACTTCGGCAAGGCCCAGACCGAAACCGAACTGACCCTGGCGCCGGGCAAGCACACCTTGCAGCTGGAGCTGGGCGACAAGGGCCACATGGCCTTCGATCCGCCAATCGTTTCGGAAAAGATCACCGTGACGGTGAAATGACTTTTCCGCCGGCATGAAAAAGGGAGCCCCGAGGGGCTCCCTTTTTTGTGGCTCAGCGCTTGATCAGAACAGCACGCGGCTACGGATGGTGCCGTTGACGTGTTGCAGCTTCTCTTGCGCCAGCTCCGAGTACTCGGCGTCGACGTCGATCACCACGTAGCCGACCTTCTCGTTGGTCTGCAGGAACTGACCGGAGATGTTGATGCCGTTTTCGGCGAAGACCTTGTTGATCTCGCTCATCACACCCGGGATGTTCTCGTGGATGTGCAGCAGGCGGTGCTTGCCAGGGTGAGCCGGCAGGGCCACTTCCGGGAAGTTCACGGACGATACCGAAGTACCGTTGTCGCTGTACTTGACCAGTTTCTCTGCCACTTCCAGACCGATGTTGGCCTGCGCTTCAGCGGTGGAACCGCCGATGTGCGGGGTCAGGATCACGTTGTCCAGGCCGCGCAGCGGGCTTTCGAACTCTTCGTCGTTGGAGCGCGGCTCGACCGGGAACACGTCGATGGCGGCGCCGATCAGGTGCTTGTCCTTGATCGCTGCGGCCAGGTGATCCAGCTCGACCACGGTGCCGCGTGCTGCGTTGATCAGGATGCCGCCCTTCTTGATGGCGCGGATTTCCTTCTCGCCGATCATCCACTGGGTCGCAGCGGTTTCCGGAACGTGCAGGGTGACGATGTCGGACATGCCCAGCAGCTCGTGCAGGTTGCCGACCTGGGTCGCGTTGCCCAGCGGCAGCTTGGTCACGGTGTCGTAGAAGAACACCTGCATGCCCAGACCTTCAGCCAGGACCGACAGCTGAGTACCGATCGAGCCGTAGCCGACGATGCCCAGTTTCTTGCCGCGGATCTCGAAGGAGTTGGCCGCCGACTTGATCCAGCCGCCACGGTGGCAGGAAGCGTTTTTCTCAGGGATGCCGCGCAGCAGCAGGATCGCTTCGGCCAGCACCAGCTCGGCAACGGAGCGGGTGTTGGAGTACGGCGCGTTGAACACGGCGATGCCGCGCTCGCGGGCAGCACTCAGGTCAACCTGGTTGGTGCCGATGCAGAAACAGCCGACTGCCACCAGCTTCTTCGCGTGATCGAAGATCTCTTCGGTCAGTTGGGTGCGCGAACGAATGCCGATGAAGTGAGCGTCAGCGATCTTTTCCTTGAGCTGGGCTTCCGGCAGGGAGCCTGTCAGGTATTCGATGCTGGTGTAGCCCGCCGCCTTGAGGACGTCGACAGCCGATTGGTGGACGCCTTCGAGAAGAAGGAACTTGATCTTGCTCTTATCGAGAGAAGTCTTGCTCATCTGCGTAAACCTGTATCCCGGAGAAAAATGGCAGGAAATGGTCAACAGACATTGACCTTGACGACAAGAATGCCGTCACCGCAGAACCGCCGTTGGGCACTGGCCTGCGGGGTCGGTATGCTAGCATAGCCGCCCCGCTAATCACTCATTCCTGCGACGTGAAGCGTTCTCAGGATGACCATGAATTGTTCGAGAGTTCCGTCGATGACCAATCCTGCCCTGATTGATGAACTGAAGACCCTGGTCGAGCCTGGCAAGGTCCTGACCGATGCCGACTCCCTGAACGCGTACGGCAAGGATTGGACCAAGCACTTCGCCCCGGCGCCCAGCGCCATCGTGTTCCCCAAGACCATCGAGCAGGTGCAGGCCATCGTCCGCTGGGCCAACGAACACAAAGTGGCGCTGGTGCCCTCGGGCGGCCGCACCGGTCTTTCTGCCGCTGCCGTGGCCGCCAATGGCGAAGTGGTGGTGTCGTTCGACTACATGAACCAGATTCTCGACATCAACCTCACCGACCGCACCGCCGTGTGCCAGCCGGGCGTGGTCACCGAGCAATTGCAGAACGCGGCCGAAGAACATGATCTGTACTACCCGGTGGACTTCGCGTCGGCCGGTTCCAGCCAGATTGGCGGCAATATCGGCACCAATGCCGGCGGGATCAAGGTCATTCGCTACGGCATGACTCGCAACTGGGTGGCGGGCATGAAAGTGGTCACCGGCAAGGGCGATGTGCTGGAACTGAACCGGGACCTGATCAAGAACGCCACCGGTTACGACCTGCGCCAGCTGTTCATCGGCGCCGAAGGCACCCTCGGGTTCGTGGTCGAGGCCACCATGCGCCTGGATCGCGCACCGAAAAACCTGACCGCAATGGTGCTCGGCACCGCGGATTTCGACTCGATCATGCCGGTGCTGCACGCCTTCCAGGGCAAGCTCGACCTGACCGCGTTCGAATTCTTCTCCGACAAGGCCCTGGCCAAGGTCATGGGCCGTGGCGACGTCCCGGCACCGTTCGAAACCGACTGCCCGTTCTATGCGTTGCTGGAATTTGAAGCGACCACCGAGGAAGTGGCCAACAGCGCCCTGGAAACCTTCGAGCATTGCGTGGAGCAGGGCTGGGTGCTGGACGGCGTGATGAGCCAGAGCGAAACCCAATTGCAGAACCTGTGGAAGTTGCGCGAGTACATCTCCGAAACCATCTCCCACTGGACGCCGTACAAGAACGACATCTCGGTCACCGTCTCGAAAGTCCCGGCGTTCCTGCGGGAAATCGACGCGATCGTCGGCAAACATTATCCAGACTTCGAAATCGTCTGGTTCGGCCACATCGGCGACGGCAACCTGCACCTGAACATCCTCAAGCCGGACAACCTGAGCAAGGACGAGTTTTTCGCCAAGTGCGCCACCGTCAACAAGTGGGTGTTCGAAACCGTCGAGAAGTACAACGGTTCGATTTCCGCCGAGCACGGCGTGGGCATGACCAAGCGCGACTACTTGACCTACAGCCGCTCGCCGGTGGAAATCGAATACATGAAAGCGGTCAAGGCGGTGTTCGACCCGAACGGCATCATGAACCCGGGCAAGATCTTCGCAGTTTGATTGGCAATCCCTGATGAATCAATGAAGGCAGGAGTCGGTAATGAGCTATCAGCACCAGTATGTCGACGGTACGCGGATTCATTTTCCGCTGGGGAAAGTGGTGTGCATCGGCCGCAACTACGCCGAACACGCCAAGGAACTGGACAACCCGGTCCCTACCGAACCGTTGCTGTTCATCAAGCCGGGCAGTTGCGTGGTGCCGCTGGAAGGTGGTTTCAGCATTCCGACCGAGCGTGGCTCTGTGCATTACGAAGCGGAAATCGCCGTGTTGATCGGCAAGCCGCTGTCGACCAAGCCCAGCCGTGAAGAAGTGCTGGACGCGATCTCCGGATTCGCCCCGGCGCTGGACCTGACCTTGCGCGACAAGCAGGCCGAGCTCAAGTCCAAGGGCCTGCCGTGGGAAATCGCCAAGTCGTTCGACGGCGCGGCGGTGATTGCACCGTTCGTGGTCGGCAGCACCTTTGCCGACCTGACCGACATCGGCATCCGCCTGACCATCAATGGCGAAGTGCGCCAGGACGGCAACAGCAGCGCGATGCTCAACCCGATCGTGCCGATGATCCAGCACATGGCCGGCTGCTTCTCGCTGCAGGCCGGTGACGTGATCCTGACCGGCACGCCGGTGGGTGTCGGTCCGCTGAACGTTGGCGATGACATTGTGCTGGAACTGCCGGGCGCCAGTCGCTTCACCAGCAGCGTTCGCTGATCCGGGCAACGCGTTCCCGAGTGGGAGATTGCGGGTTTGAGGTGCGCCCTCAAGCCGGCAATCTCCCATTTCTGTTTTGTGATCCCGCCTGCAAAGGCGCAGGGCAATCCGGCCATTTGCCGTTTTTTTCACATCCTGTCCGGATAATTCCGGTCATTCTGGCGTCTGAGCCGGCCTCTTTGTGCTATTACCCATAGCCTGAATTTTTCGGAACGCGTCCACTGATGTCATCTCAAACACAGCTCAACACTGCTCGCCGTTCACGTTTCGCCCTGCGCTGGTATTACTGGCTGTTGCTGGTGGTCGCGGCCGGTTACGGTCTGGCGTATGCGATGCATTGGGATGACCGTGGCCTGTTGTGGGTGCGCGAGCGCTTCGAAAGCCCGGCTGAACGCACGGCGAGTGTCTGGTTGCCGGACTATCGGGTGGTGATCGACGCCAAGCTGTTGCCGGGGATGGAAAAGGACGAGGCCTCGGACCTGTCCTACGACCCGCAGAGCAAGACCCTGTTTTCGGTGATGGGCAAGAATCCGTTCCTGGTCGAGCTGACCTTGCAGGGCGACGTGCTGCGCAAGATGCCGCTGGTGGGCTGGATCAACCCGGAAGGCGTGACCGTCATGGGCAATGGCTTGCTGGCTATTGTCGATGAGCGTGAGCACATGCTGTCGATCGTCAAGGTCGATGCCAATACCCGCGAGCTGAAGCGCGACGATTTCCCGAAATACGACCTCGGCCCCTCGAAAAACCAGAACAAGGCCTTCGAAGCCATCACCTGGGATGCCCGCAACCAGCGATTGTTGCTGGGCGAAGAACGTCCGCCAGCGCTGTTCACTTGGAAAAGCGACGGCAGCCAGACTCTCACCGGCGACAAGCAGAAACTGCCGAACGATGAACTGGACATCCGCAACCTCTCGGCCCTGGCCATCGATCCGCGCACCGGTCATACCCTGGTGCTGTCTGCCGATTCGCACCTGCTGCTGGAGCTGGACGAGAAGGGCGAACAGGTCAGTTTCATGACCTTGCTGGGCGGTTTCAACGGTCTGAAGCAGACCATCCCCCGCGCCGAAGGCGTGACCATGGACGAGGCAGGCACGCTGTACATGGTCAGCGAGCCGAACCTGTTCTACCGCTTCGAAAAACAGAAATAACCCGCCTGCCGCCGCAAGGTTGTCGTCCGGGGCAAGTGGCCTTTAAGCTTCGATTCAGACAGGCGTGATATTTCATCCGCCTGTTTTGATCCCGAGCCCAGCCCGCATGCGTCGATTTGCCCGTCCCAAGCCACTTCTGATCATCCTCTCGGTGATTGCCCTGATCGCATTGATTGCGATCGGCCAATACCTGCGTCTGTTCGAGCGCGCCTGGTTCAACCTGCAAAGTCACTGGCAGCCCCACAGCATTGAGGCGATCAATCTGGATCAGTACCGCGTGGGCATCGAGGCTCGGGTCATCGAGGGGCTGAACGATGACGTCTCCGCGCTGACTTACGATCCGGTGCGCAAAAGCCTGTTCACCGTCACCAACAAGAATGCCGAGCTGATCGAATTGTCGCTGGAGGGCCGGATCCTGCGCCGTGTCGCGCTGATCGGTTTCGGCGATCCGGAGGCGGTCGAGTTCATCAGTGCCGACACTTACGTGATCACCGACGAGCGTCAGCAGCGCCTGATCAAGATCCATCTGGAGCACGACACTACGTTCCTCGATGCGGCGGACGCCGAGCAGATGACGCTCGGCGTGCACATGAGCGGCAACAAGGGTTTCGAAGGTCTGGCTTACGATTCAGTGGGCAAGCGCCTGTTCGTGGCCAAGGAGCGCGATCCGATGCTGATCTACGAAGTGCACGGATTTCCGCACTTCAACCCGGAAAAGTCCTACGCGGTGCATGTCATCAACAACCCCAAGCGCGACGCCGGGATGTTCGTGCGTGACCTGTCGAGCCTGCAATACGACGAGCGCAGCGGCCATCTACTGGCGCTGTCGGACGAATCGCGGCTGATTCTGGAACTGGATGTGGACGGGCGCCCGATGAGCACGATGTCGTTGAGCGGTGGTCGGCAAGGGCTGAAGAAAACCGTGCCGCAGGCGGAAGGCATTGCGATGGATGACGACGGGACGTTGTATCTGGTGAGCGAGCCAAATCTGTTTTATGTCTTCAGAAAACCAGACCCGAACTGACTTTCTTTTTGAACCCCTGTGGGAGCGGACAGGCTCCCACAGGTTCTTCAGGCTTACTCGGCCTTCAGGGTCTTCACGCCTTCGCTGGTGCCCAGCAACAGCAGGTCAGCCGGACGCGCCGCGAACAAGCCGTTGGTGACCACGCCGACGATTGCATTGATCTGCGCTTCCAGCTCCACCGGGTTGGTGATCTGCAGATTGTGCACGTCGAGGATGATGTTGCCGTTGTCGGTCAGCACGCCTTCGCGGTAGACCGGGTCACCGCCCAGCTTCACCAGTTGGCGGGCCACGTGGCTGCGAGCCATCGGGATCACTTCCACCGGCAGCGGGAACGCGCCGAGCACCGGCACCAGTTTGCTGCCGTCGGCGATGCAGATGAAGGTCTTGGCCACGGCCGCGACGATCTTCTCGCGGGTCAGGGCTGCGCCACCGCCCTTGATCAGGTTCAGGTGCTCGTCGCTTTCGTCGGCGCCGTCGATGTAGAACTCCAGGTCGCTGACCGTGTTCAGTTCGTACACCGGAATCCCGTGGCCCTTGAGGCGCGCGGCGGTGGCTTCGGAACTGGCGACCGCGCCATCGAACGCGCCCTTGTGCTGGGCCAGGGCGTCGATGAAGCAGTTGGCGGTGGAGCCGGTGCCGACCCCGACGATGCTTTTGTCGTCAAGTTTCGGAAGGATGAAGTCGACGGCGGCCTGGGCCACGGCCTGTTTGAGTTGATCCTGGGTCATGCGGGCTCCGGAAGCGGGCAAGGTAAGAACGGAAAGGCCGGCATTATAGCCTCAAGCCGGGCTAAAACCTCTGGATTCGTGTGGTCGTGCGCCCGAAAGCCGGGTTAGACTCGTTGGCCCTGCCCAACCCGCTCAGTGATGCTTTCCGATGCTCGAACAGTACGTCAAGAAGATCCTCACCTCGCGCGTTTATGACGTTGCCGTAGAAACCCCGCTGCAGAACGCCCGCCAGCTCTCCGAGCGGCTGGGCAACGACATCTGGCTCAAGCGCGAAGACTTGCAGCCGGTGTTCTCGTTCAAGATTCGCGGCGCCTACAACAAGCTGACCCAGTTGAGCGACGAAGAACGCGCTCGCGGCGTGGTCACCGCGTCGGCGGGCAACCACGCGCAGGGCCTGGCCCTGGCGGCGAAAGTGCTGGGCGTGAAGGCAACCATCGTGATGCCCAAGACCACCCCGGAGATCAAGGTCGAAGGCGTACGCTCCCGTGGCGGCAAGGTGGTGCTGCACGGTGATTCGTTCCCGGAAGCCCTGGCCTACTCGCTGAAACTGGTCGATGAAAAAGGCTACGTCTACATCCATCCGTACGACGATCCGCACACCATTGCCGGGCAGGGCACCGTGGCGATGGAAATCCTGCGCCAGCACCCGCAGCCACTGGACGCGATCTTCGTACCGGTGGGCGGTGGCGGTCTGATCGCCGGCATCGCGGCGTACGTGAAATACCTGCGGCCGGACATCAAGGTCATCGGCGTCGAGCCCGACGACTCCAACTGCCTGCAAGCGGCGATGGCGGCGGGCGAGCGCGTCGTGCTGCCGACCGTGGGCATCTTCGCCGACGGCGTGGCGGTGGCGCAGATCGGCCAGCATACGTTCGACATCTGCAAGGATTACGTCGATGAAGTGATCACTGTCAGCACCGACGAGATCTGTGCGGCGATCAAGGACATCTACGACGACACCCGTTCGATCACCGAACCGGCCGGCGCCCTGGGCGTGGCCGGGATCAAGAAGTATGTCGAGCAGCGCGGCGTCAGCAGCCAGACTTTCGTCGCCATCGACTCCGGGGCCAACGTCAACTTCGACCGCCTGCGCCACGTCGCCGAGCGCGCCGAGCTGGGCGAGGGGCGTGAAGCGATCATCGCCGTGACCATCCCGGAGAAGGCCGGCAGCTTCAAGGCGTTCTGCGAGGCCATCGGAAAACGCCAGATCACCGAATTCAACTATCGCTACAACACCGGCAGCGAAGCGCACATCTTCGTCGGCGTGCAGACTCACCCGGAAAACGACCCGCGCAGCGCCTTGCTGTCGAGCCTGACCGAACAGGGTTTCCCGGTACTCGACCTCACCGACAACGAACTGGCCAAACTGCATATCCGCCACATGGTCGGTGGGCGCGCGGCGCAGGTGGTCGATGAAGTGGTGTTGCGCTTCGAGTTTCCGGAGCGTCCGGGCGCGCTGTTCAACTTCCTCAACAAGCTCGGCGGGCGCTGGAACATTTCGATGTTCCACTACCGCAACCACGGCGCGGCCGATGGCCGTGTGGTCGCCGGTCTGCAAGTGCCTCACGAGGAGCGTCACCTGGTTCCCGCAGCGCTGGCGGAAATCGGCTACCCGTACTGGGACGAAAGCGACAACCCGGCCTATCAGCTGTTTCTTGGCTGAGCGGCTACGCTGATGGGCAGGCCTTAAGGAAATCGGACAATGGAAACGTTAACTGCCCTGAAAACGGCGCACATGGTCGCCACCGTGGTTCTGCTGGCGAGTGCGCTGGGACTGGGCGTCTGGGTTTTACTGGCCCGGCGCAAAGGTGATGCGACGGCGGGCAGCCGCACCTTGCAGCGGCCACGGGTGTTTGTCTGGCTGCTGATGGGCCTGGCGCTGCTGAGCATGCCGTTTACGGGTTGGTGGATGGTGCATCTGGTGGGTTGGCCGTTGGGGCAGACGTGGATTCTGGCCTCCAGCGTGCTGTACACCGTGGCGGCGCTGGCGTGGTTCTGGCTGCTGGTGCGCTTGAACCGGTTGCGCAAGGCGCCGGGCGGCGTCGGCAGGTTCAGCTTTGCCCTGGCGCTGTTCAGTTTTGTCTGCTTTGTCGCGATTGCCGGGTTGATGGGCGCCAAGCCGGTTTAAGGCCCGGCACCCGGTCTCGAGATCAATCGCGCAGCGAGATGACCGACCAGCCGCGTTTCTCGGCTTCGGCCCGCAGATTCGGGTCCGGATCAACAGCGACCGGGTTCACCACCTGCTCCAGCAGCGGCAAGTCGTTCATCGAGTCGCTGTAGAAATAGCTGTCTTGCAGCGAATGCCCGGTCTCTTCCAGCCAGCGGTTCAGGCGCGTTACCTTGCCTTCACGGAAGCACGGCACGTCGGTGCTGCGACCGGTGTAGCGACCGTCCTGCATCTCGCACTCGGTGGCGATCAGGGTTTCAACGCCCAGGCGCTCGGCAATCGGTGCGGTGACGAAGCGGTTGGTGGCGGTGATGATCACCAGTTTGTCGCCGGCGTCGCGGTGCTTTTTCAGCAGCTCGACCGCTTTTGGCAACATCAGCGGCTCGATGCAGTCGCGCATGAAGTCGCTGTGCCATTGCTCGAGCACGGCCATGTCGGTGCGGCCGAGAATTTCCAGGCAGAAGTTCAGGTACGCGGCGTTATCCAGTTTGCCCGCCAGGTAGTCCTGATAGAACTCGTCGTTGCGTGCCTTGTAAGCGATCGGGTCGAGGAAGCCGCGTTCACACAGATAATCGCCCCAGGCGTGATCGCTGTCGCCGCCCAGAAGGGTGTTGTCCAAATCGAATAAAGCCAGGCGCATTGCAGTTACCCGCTGAAAAGTCAGTAAAAAGGCCACAAGAATACGGTCTTTTCACAAGAGTGCACATAAGGTAGGAAGCTTCATTGCTGCCTTCACAATCTTTGTGGAACAATGCGGCGACATGCGTTTGCGAGGTTGTTGCCGTGATCGACCCCGATGGTTTCCGTCCTAATGTCGGGATCATTCTGACGAATGACGCCGGACAGGTGCTATGGGCTCGCCGTATCAATCAAGATGCCTGGCAGTTTCCGCAAGGAGGGATCAATCCCGAGGAGACGCCGGAAGACGCCTTGTACCGCGAGTTGAACGAAGAAGTGGGCCTGGAACGCGAGGATGTTGAAATTCTCGCCTGTACCCGGGGCTGGTTGCGCTATCGTTTGCCGCAACGTCTGGTGCGAACCCACAGCCAACCGCTGTGCATCGGCCAGAAACAGAAGTGGTTTCTCCTGCGCCTGATCTCCAACGAGCAGCGGGTGCGGATGGATTTGACCGGTAAACCGGAGTTCGATGGCTGGCGCTGGGTCAGCTATTGGTATCCGTTGGGCCAGGTGGTGACATTCAAGCGCGAGGTGTATCGCCGCGCTCTCAAAGAGCTTGCCCCGCGCCTTTTAGCGCGCGACTGACGACGGAGTTCGACCCCGAGCCATGCTCAATACGCTGCGCAAGATCGTCCAGGAAGTTAACTCCGCCAAGGATCTCAAGGCGGCGTTGGGGATTATTGTATTGCGCGTCAAAGAGGCCATGGGCAGCCAGGTCTGCTCGGTCTACCTGCTTGATCCCGAGACCAACCGCTTCGTCCTGATGGCCACCGAGGGCTTGAACAAGCGCTCGATCGGCAAGGTCAGCATGGCACCCAACGAAGGTCTGGTCGGCCTGGTCGGCACGCGTGAAGAACCCCTGAACCTCGAAAACGCCGCGGATCACCCGCGCTACCGCTACTTCGCCGAAACCGGCGAGGAGCGTTACGCCTCGTTCCTCGGGGCGCCGATCATTCACCACCGCCGCGTCGTCGGCGTGTTGGTCATCCAGCAGAAAGAACGTCGCCAGTTCGATGAAGGTGAAGAAGCCTTCCTCGTGACCATGAGCGCGCAGCTCGCTGGCGTAATCGCTCACGCCGAGGCCACCGGTTCGATCCGAGGTCTGGGCCGTCAGGGCAAGGGCATCCAGGAAGCCAAGTTCGTCGGTGTGCCGGGTTCGCCGGGCGCAGCGGTCGGTACGGCGGTGGTCATGTTGCCGCCGGCGGATCTGGACGTGGTGCCGGACAAGCACATCGACGACATCGATGCCGAGCTGGAGCTGTTCAAGACCGCCATCGAAGGCGTGCGCGCCGACATGCGTGCCTTGTCGGCCAAACTGGCGACCCAGTTGCGTCCGGAAGAGCGCGCGCTGTTCGACGTCTACCTGATGATGCTCGACGATGCCTCGCTGGGCAGCGAAATCACCACCGTGATCAAGACCGGCCAGTGGGCCCAGGGCGCGTTGCGTCAGGTGGTCACCGATCACGTCAACCGTTTCGAATTGATGGACGATGAATACCTGCGTGAGCGGGCGTCGGACGTCAAGGACCTGGGCCGTCGCCTGCTCGCCTACTTGCAGGAAGAGCGTCAGCAGAACCTGGTCTACCCGGAAAAAACCATTCTGGTCAGCGAAGAACTGACGCCGGCAATGCTCGGCGAGGTGCCGGAAGGCACGCTGGTCGGTCTGGTCTCGGTACTCGGTTCGGGCAACTCCCACGTCGCAATCCTGGCCCGGGCCATGGGCATCCCGACGGTCATGGGTCTGGTCGACCTGCCGTATGCCAAGGTTGACGGCATCGACATGATCGTCGATGGCACCAAGGGCGATGTCTACACCAACCCCAGCGAAGTGTTGCGCAAGCAATTCGCCGATGTGGTGGAAGAAGAGAAACAACTGGCGCTGGGCCTCGATACCCTGCGCGACCTGCCATGCGTGACCCTCGATGGCCACCGCATGCCGCTGTGGGTCAACACCGGCCTGCTGGCGGACGTGGCGCGGGCGCAGAAACGTGGCGCCGAAGGCGTCGGTCTGTACCGCACCGAAGTGCCGTTCATGATCAACCAGCGTTTCCCGAGCGAGAAGGAACAACTGGCGATCTACCGTGAGCAGCTTGCCGCGTTCCACCCGCAACCGGTGACCATGCGCAGCCTGGACATCGGCGGGGACAAGTCGCTGTCGTACTTCCCGATCAAGGAAGACAACCCGTTCCTCGGCTGGCGCGGGATCCGCGTCACCCTCGACCACCCGGAAATCTTCCTGGTGCAGACCCGCGCGATGCTCAAGGCCAGCGAAGGCCTGAACAACCTGCGGATCCTGCTGCCGATGATCTCCGGCATCCACGAGCTCGAAGAGGCGCTGCACCTGATTCACCGTGCCTGGGGCGAAGTGCGCGACGAAGGCACCGACGTGCCGATGCCGCCGGTGGGCGTGATGATTGAAATTCCTGCGGCGGTCTACCAGACCAAGGAACTGGCGCGGATGGTGGACTTCCTGTCGGTCGGCTCCAACGACCTGACCCAGTACCTGTTGGCCGTGGACCGCAACAACCCACGGGTGGCCGATCTCTACGACTACCTGCACCCGGCGGTGCTGCAAGCCCTGCAAACCGTGGTGCGCGACGCCCATGCCGAAGGCAAGCCGGTGAGCATCTGCGGCGAGATGGCCGGTGACCCGGCGGCGGCGGTGCTGTTGATGGCGATGGGTTTCGACAGCCTGTCGATGAACGCCACCAACCTGCCGAAGGTGAAGTGGATGCTGCGTCAGATCAACCTGAGCAAGGCCAGGGATCTGCTGGCGGAACTGATGACTATCGATAACCCGCAAGTTATCCACAGCTCGCTGCAGTTGGCGCTGAAGAACCTCGGATTGGCGAAGATGGTCAGTCCAGCGGCGGCCAAACCTCTCTGAGCACAGGATCGCAGCCTTCGGGCTGCGATCTTCAGAGGTTGATTTCCACTTCCCCCAAGTGCCCGCCATACGGCCCGAAACTGCGCTCCACCATCCGCCGCGTCCCGTCGGCCTGCACAATCAGCGCCGTACTCGCCCGTGTCCCATAGCTCTGGCTGGCAATAAACACACTCGACAACAACGACTCGGTCGCCAGCCCCACGCCGGTGTCCGGCAGTTCGGCGAACGGCGCGGTCTGCGCATCGCCCAGCAGCGCGAGCAACCGCTCGGGCTGTGGATCATCCAGCACCGCATTCAATGCAGCCTTGGCCTTGAGCAGTTTCGGCCACGGCGTATCCAGCCCGGCGTTTGAAAGCCCGTAAAGGCCCGGCTGCAACATCACCGGTTCCGAAGTCCGGGCGTTGAAATGCCACAACTCATGAGCATTGCCCAGCAGCAGATTGAACCCGGCATACTCCGGCGAACGGGCGACAACGTCGGACAAATAGTCATCGATCGACAGGTTTCCGGTCAGAAACCCCGCCACCAATTCTCCCCGGGAGCGCCGGGCTGGCGGTTGATGCGGATCACGGATGTTGGTCAGTGCGGCAAAACGTCCATTGGCGCCGAGGCCGAGCCAGGTGCCTCCGGCCTCCAGGTCCCGACCGGCGTGAACGTGCGGCGCTTCCGGCCACTGGGCCAGCGGCAGGCTGGGCCGGGCGTAGAACTCGTCACGGTTGGCCGCGACGATCAGCGGCTGGGCATGCCCCGGCCGCCAGGCGAAAACGATCAGGCACATAAGGTGGTCCTTGTGTGTTTTCTGCCCACTCTACGCAGACATCGTCCGTGCATCCATCGCCAGTGGAGCCGAAGGCCATGCATCCGTTACCATGCCGCTCCGGTTTTGGGGATGCGCCTTGGAGGCAGCATGGAATTTCTGCTCTATCTGGCGCTGGGTGCCTGTGCAGGCGTGCTGGCCGGGCTGTTCGGGGTTGGCGGCGGGATCATCATCGTTCCGGTGCTGGTGTTCAGTTTCACCTTGCAAGGCTTCGATCCGTCGATCCTGACCCACCTGGCCGTCGGCACGTCGCTGGCGACGATCATCTTCACCTCGGTCAACGCCGTGCGTGAGCATCATCGACGCGGGGCGGTGCGTTGGTCGATCTTCAAGTGGATGACCGTCGGGATTCTGCTTGGCGCCGGTTTCGGGGCGCTGACGGCCGAAGCGATCTCCGGGCCCAATCTGCAGAAAATCATCGGTGTATTCGCGCTGGTGATCGCGGCGCAGCTGGCGCTGGACGTCAAACCCAAGGCCAGCCGAACGGTGCCCGGCAAGCTCGGTCTGACCATGGCCGGCAGTGTGATCGGCTGGGCGTCGGCGATTTTCGGGATTGGCGGTGGCTCGCTGACCGTGCCGTTCCTGACCTGGCGCAGCGTGCCGATGCAGCAGGCGGTGGCGACATCGTCGGCCTGTGGCCTGCCGATTGCCGTGGCCAGTGCAATAAGTTTCATGATTCTGGGCTGGCATGATCCGTTGCTGCCGGCCCATAGTCTCGGGTTTGTGTATCTGCCGGCGCTGCTGGGCATTGCGTTGACCAGCATGGTGTTCGCCCGTCTCGGCGCGCGGCTGGCGCACAAGTTGTCGCCGAAGTTGCTGAAACGGCTGTTCGCCGCTTTGCTGTTCTGCGTGGGGCTGAGCTTTTTGTTCTGAGCAGGCCACAATCCTGGCTTAATCCTGAGGTGGCAGCGTCGCCCGGGAATTTTGAAGATTTGAACTCTAACGAGGAGTCGCAATGCTGCCTTACCCGCAGATCGACCCGGTGGCCCTGGCCATCGGTCCGCTGAAAATCCATTGGTACGGCCTGATGTATCTGGTCGGCATTGGCGGTGCGTGGCTGCTGGCGTCGCGCCGGCTCAACCGTTTCGACCCGACCTGGACCAAGGAGAAACTCTCCGATCTGGTGTTCTGGCTGTCGATGGGCGTGATTGTCGGCGGGCGACTGGGCTATGTGCTGTTCTACGATCTGAGCGCCTACATCGCCAACCCGACGCTGATTTTCGAGGTGTGGAAGGGCGGCATGTCGTTCCACGGCGGCTTCATCGGCGTGATGCTGGCGGCGTTGTGGTTCGGCAAGCGTAACGGCAAGTCGTTCTTCCAGCTGATGGACTTCGTCGCGCCGATGGTGCCGATCGGCCTGGGTGCCGGACGCATCGGCAACTTCATCAACGCCGAGCTGTGGGGCAAGGCCACCGACGTGCCGTGGGCCATGGTGTTCCCGCCGTTCAGCGACCCGGCGCAACTGCCGCGTCACCCTTCGCAGCTGTACCAGTTCGCGCTCGAAGGCGTCGCGCTGTTCCTGATCCTCTGGCTGTTCTCGCGCAAGCCGCGCCCAACCATGGCGGTCTCGGGCATGTTCGCGCTGTTCTATGGCATCTTCCGTTTCATCGTCGAATTCGTCCGCGTGCCGGACGCGCAACTGGGCTACCTCGCCTGGAACTGGCTGACCATGGGTCAGGTACTGTGTGTACCGATGATCATCGGCGGGCTGTTCCTGATCTGGCTGGCCTACCGTCGTGCCCCGGCGGCACCGGTTGCACCGACGGCTTAAATTTTCGAACCCCGGCGCGGTTGGCCGGGGCTCAAGGACACAGGTAACTCATGAAGCAATATCTCGATCTGGTGTCGCACGTCATCAACAACGGCACCAAACAGGCCAACCGTACCGGCGTGAACACCATCAGCTTTCCGGGCGCGATGCTGCGCTTCGATCTGCAGGAAGGTTTCCCGGCGATCACCACCCGCAAGATGGCCTTCAAATCGGCCATCGGCGAGATGTGCGGCTTTCTGCGTGGCGTGAACAATGCTGCGGAATTCCGTGCGCTGGGCTGCAAGGTCTGGGATCAGAACGCCAACGAAAACGCCCAGTGGCTGGCCAACCCGTTCCGCCAGGGCGAAGACGACCTCGGCGAAATCTACGGCGTGCAATGGCGCAAATGGCCGGCGTACAAGCAGATCCCGCTGAGCAACACCGCCGCCATCGAACAAACCCTGAGCAACGGCTACAAGCAGATTGCCCAGGGCGAAGAAGACGGCCAGGCCTACGTGGTGCTGTACAAAGCCATCGATCAAGTGCGCCAGTGCGTCGACACGATCATCAAGGATCCGGGCAGCCGCCGCATCCTGTTCCACGGCTGGAACTGCGCCCAGCTCGATGAAATGGCTTTGCCGCCGTGCCATCTGCTGTACCAGTTCCACCCGAATGTCGAGACCAAAGAGATTTCTCTGACCCTCTACATCCGCTCCAACGACCTGGGTCTGGGCACGCCGTTCAACCTCACCGAAGGCGCTGCACTGCTGAGTCTGATCGGTCGCCTGACCGGTTATACGCCGCGCTGGTTCACCTATTTCATCGGTGACGCCCACGTCTACGAGAACCACCTCGACATGCTCAACGAACAGCTCAAGCGCGAGCCGTTCGCCATGCCGAAGTTGAAGATTTCGGATCGTGTGCCGGAATTCGCCAAGACGGGCGTGTACCAGCCGGAATGGCTGGAGCTGGTGGAGCCGAGCGACTTCTCGCTGGAAGGCTACGAGCACCATGCGCCGATGACCGCGCCGATGGCGGTCTGAAAACCGGGTGATCAAACACTGAGGGAGCCAAATGGCTCCCTCAGTCGTTTCTGGCGTTCTTAATGGCCGTGACTGCGGCCCACATGCGAATGCTCAACCTCCGCTGCCACAACTCCGCCACTCACTTCCAGCCGTTGCAGGATCCCGCACTGATCCGCTTCCGGCCCTTCGCCACAACGCTGGCGCAGGTCGAGCAGTTGCGTCTGCAACGCCAACAACCCATCGATTCGCGCCTTGACGTGCTGGATGTGCTCGTCGATCAGCGCATTCACGCTTTCGCACTGATCCTGCGGGCTGTCGCGCAAGGCGAGCAGGCTGCGGATCTCTTCGAGGGTCATGTCGAGGGTGCGGCAGTTGCGGATGAACGTCAGGCGCTCGGCGTGGGCCTGGGTGTAGACGCGGTAGTTGCCGTCACTGCGGGCCGGTTCCGGCAGCAGGTTTTCGCGCTCGTAGTAGCGGATGGTTTCTACGGCGCAATCGGTCTGTTTCGCCAGTTCTCCGATCTTCATGACAGCGATCTCCAAAAGGGTGCTTGACCCTATAGTGGCTACAGGGTCTTTACTTGGCAACAGGCACCTTCATGGACGCGACCAATGAGCGATTCCCAGCACACCCACCCTCACACCCACAAACCGGGCGACGGGCACGATCACAGTCATAAATTGCAGCCTGTGCATAAGCATTCCCACGGCGGCGATTCCTGCTGTTCATCGAAAGCCGCTGCGCCAGCGCTGGTACAACTGAGCGAGGCGAAAAGCGCCGACGCCCGGCTGAGCAGTTTCCGCATCGAGGCGATGGACTGCCCGACCGAGCAGACGCTGATCCAGAACAAGCTCGGCAAACTCGCCGGGATCCAGCAGCTGGAATTCAACCTGATCAACCGCGTGCTCGGCGTGACCCACAATCTGCCGGACACCGCGCCGATCATCGACGCAATCAAATCCCTCGGCATGCAGGCCGAGCCGCTCGAGGCGGGCGTTGATTCCCCGGCCGCCGCCCCGGTGAAAAAACACTGGTGGCCGCTGGCGCTGTCCGGCGTCGGTGCGCTCGCTGCCGAAGTGATCCACTTCACCAGCGCCGCGCCGACCTGGGTGGTGGCGATCATCGCGCTGATCTCGATCCTCAGCGGCGGCCTCACCACCTACAAGAAGGGCTGGATCGCCCTGAAGAACCGCAACCTCAACATCAACGCCCTGATGAGCATCGCCGTGACCGGCGCCGTGTTGATCGGCCAATGGCCGGAAGCGGCGATGGTGATGTTCTTGTTCACCGTGGCCGAGCTGATCGAAGCGCGCTCGCTGGATCGCGCACGCAACGCCATCAGCGGTTTGATGCAGATGACCCCGGAGCAGGCGACTGTGTTGCAGGCTGACGGCAACTGGGTCGAACTGGATGTGAAAAGCATCGATCTCGGCGCCCGTGTGCGGGTAAAACCCGGCGAGCGTATTGCGCTGGACGGTGAAGTCGTCAGCGGCAGTTCGACTATCGATCAGGCGCCGATCACCGGCGAAAGCCTGCCCGTGGAAAAAACCGTCGGCGACAAAGTGTTCGCCGGCACCATCAACCAGGCCGGTTCGCTGGAGTATGCGGTGACGGCAGCGGCGAACAATTCCACCCTGGCGCGAATCATCCACGCCGTGGAACAGGCGCAAGGCGCGCGGGCGCCCACCCAGCGCTTTGTCGATCAGTTCTCGAAAATCTACACCCCGGTGGTCTTCGTCCTGGCCCTGGCCGTGGCGATCATCCCGCCGCTGTTCATGGGCGCCGTGTGGTTCGACTGGATCTACCGCGCGCTGGTGCTGCTGGTGGTTGCGTGCCCGTGCGCACTGGTGATTTCCACCCCGGTGACCATCGTCAGCGGCCTCGCCGCAGCGGCGCGCAAAGGCATTCTGGTCAAGGGCGGCGTGTACCTGGAGGGCGGTTTCAAACTCGACTATCTGGCCCTCGACAAGACCGGCACCATCACCCACGGCAAGCCGGTGCAGACCGACTACCTGTCCCTCGATCCGACCGCCGACGCCACGGCGCCGGCGATTGCCGCCGCGCTGGCCGGGCGTTCCGATCACCCGGTGTCGCTGGCCATCGCCAACGCAGCTGTGGATAAAGGTTTCGCCACGCTGGTTGTGGATAACTTCGAAGCGCTGGCCGGGCGTGGTGTGAAGGGTGAGGTCAACGGCCAGGCCTACCACCTGGGCAACCATCGTTTGGTGGAAGAACTGGGCCTTTGCTCGCCGCAACTGGAAGAAAAACTGTTCGCGCTGGAAAAACAGGGCAAGTCCGTGGTGCTGCTGCTCGACCGTTCCGGCCCGCTGGCATTGTTTGCCGTGGCCGACACAGTCAAGGAAACCAGCCGCGAAGCGATTCGCCAGCTGCACGATCTGGGCGTGAAAACCCTGATGCTCACCGGCGACAACGTCCACACCGCGCAGGCCATTGCGGCGCAGGTCGGGATCGATCAGGCCAAGGGCGACTTGCTGCCCACCGACAAACTGCAAGCCATCGAAGAACTGTACGCGCAGGGCCGTCGGGTCGGCATGGTCGGCGACGGTATCAACGATGCGCCGGCACTGGCTCGTGCGGAGATCGGTTTTGCGATGGCGGCGGCTGGCACCGATACGGCGATTGAAACCGCCGATGTCGCCCTGATGGACGACGATCTGCGCAAGATTCCGGCCTTCATCAGCTTGTCCCGCAACACGGCCAGCATCCTGAAACAGAACATTGCGTTGGCATTGGTGATCAAGGCTATCTTTCTTGGGGTAACCTTCGCCGGGCTCGCCACCATGTGGATGGCGGTGTTTGCCGACATGGGCGTGAGCCTGCTGGTGGTGTTCAACGGTTTGCGCCTGTTGCGCAAATAGAGGAAGAGGGGCGGTTGTGCTGAGTGCCGAGCTGAAAGCGTTTTACATGGTGGCCCGCCTGGGCAGCATCACGCTGGCGGCGAAAAAGCTCGGCCTCAGTCAACCGACCGTGACCACCCAGATCCGTAATCTGGAAAGTCAGTACTCGGTGGAGCTGTTCTACCGTGGCGGCCGGCGCCTGAGTGTCAGCGATGAAGGTGCGCGGCTGTTGCCGATGGTCAAGGCGCTGTTGCAGCAGGAGGCCGATATCGAGTTCTTCCTGCGCAACAGTGGTCAGGTTCAGGGCACCCTGCGCATCGCCGCCACCGCGCCGTATTACATCCTCGATCTGGTGAAGACCTTCCGCGAACGTCTGCCGCAGGTGGAAGTGTCGGTGGAAATCGGCAACTCGCAGCAAGTGCTCGAAGCGCTGGAGGATTACCGGGTGGATGTCGCGGCATCGTCGCAATTGCTCGACGATGCGCGGCTGATCCGCCGGGTGCTTGGAAGCGATCCGCTGGTGCTGGCGGTGCATCGCAATCATCCACTGGCAGCGCACGACCATGTGCCGCTGAGTGCACTGGCCGGGCATACCCTGTTGATGCGTGAACCGGGCTCGACCACCCGTCGCTTGACCGAAGAATTGCTGGCCGGTGCCGGGGTCAGTTTCGGCCCGTTGCTGGAGATCGGCAGCCGTGAATCGATCCGCGAAGCGGTGCTGCGCAACATCGGCATCAGCATCATCGCCCGCCAGGAAGTACCGCATGATCCGCAGTTGCGGGTGCTGACCCTGGAGAATGCGCCGCAGATCCCCGAATATCTCTACTGCCTCAAGGAACGCAAGAACGCCCGGTTGCCGGCGGCGTTTCTCGGGCTGGCGCAGGAAATGTCCCCGGCCTGATCAACCCAAATCCCTGAATACCACTATCGGTCGATTTTGCCTTACTGCCATATGACCGACGCATTACAACTCTAGGATTTGCCTCATCTGCTTGATGAGGTCTGTCCATGAACCCTGCAATCGCAACTGCCCTGACCAACCCCGGCGCCCCGATGAAAGTGCGGGGCGTGCAGAAGCGCTTCGGCGCCTTCACCGCGCTGGATAACGTCTCCCTCGATGTCGCGGCCGGTGAGCTGGTGTGCCTGCTCGGCCCGTCGGGCTGTGGCAAGACCACGCTGTTGCGCTGCATCGCCGGTCTGGAGAAGCAGGACAGTGGCGAGTTGTACCTCGGCGAGCGCGACGTTTCCCACCTCGCCCCGCAGGCCCGGGACTACGGCATCCTGTTCCAGTCCTACGCGCTGTTCCCCAATCTGACCGTCGAAGCGAACATTGCCTACGGCCTCGCCGGCAGTGGTCGTGATGAAGTGCGCCGTCGCGTTGGTCAGATGCTGGAGCTGGTCGGCCTCACCGGCAGTGAGAAAAAGTACCCGGGCCAGTTGTCCGGTGGCCAGCAGCAACGAGTTGCACTGGCCCGAGCCCTGGCCCCCGCGCCGTCGTTGCTGCTGCTCGACGAACCGATGTCGGCCCTCGACGCCCGGGTTCGCGAGCATCTGTGCACCGAGTTGCGCCAACTGCAACGCAACCTCGGCATCACCACCCTGATGGTCACCCACAATCAGGACGAAGCCATGCTGATGGCCGACCGCATCGCCGTGATGAACAACGGCAAGGTCGAGCAGTACGCCACCCCGCAGGAAATCTACAACCGCCCGGCCACGCCGTTCGTGGCCGAGTTCGTCGGCCAGGGCAACTGGCTGCCGTTCCAGCGCAGCAGCGACAGCCACGCCAAGGTCGGCGGGATGAACCTGCGCCTGGCCGATGGCAGCGTCCACAGCCCGTCGGGCCGACTGTTCTGCCGTCCGGAAGCGATCAACGTCAATCCGCTGGTGCACGAAGAAAACCTGTTCCCGGCCAAGGTCCGCGAGATCACTTTCCTCGGCAACCGCTGCCGCATGAGCTTCGAGCTCGATCAATTGCCCGGCCACGCCTTGCTCGCCGAACTGGCACCGGAAGCCATGCCGCGCCTCGGCGCCCAGCAAATCATGGTCGCCTTGCCGCCACGCAGCCTGCAGGTGTTTGCCTGATGAACAGCAACCTCGCACTGCCGCTACCGCAAAAGCAGGCGCGGCAGGTGTCCGGGGCCGAGGTCGGCGACCGGATCTTCGTCCTCGGCGGCAAACTCCTGCTGCTGGTGCTGCTCGGTGTGGCGGTGCTGTTGCCATTGCTGGCGATCTTCTGGCGCGGTTTCAGCAGCGAAGCCGGGCAGGGTGGTGGCTGGCTGGCGGCGAAGGAACTGGTGACCAGCGACAATTTTCACTGGTTGCTCGGTAACAGCCTGAAGGTTTCCCTCAGCGTCGCGGCCATCGTCGTACCGCTGGCCTACCTGTTTGCCTACGCGTTGCAACGCACGTTGATTCCCGCCAAAGGCATCTGGCGCGGGATTTCCCTGCTGCCGCTGATGGCGCCGTCGATGTTGCCGGGGATTGCCCTGGTCTATCTGTTCGGCAATCAGGGCATGTTGCGCGGGCTGCTATCGGACAACATCTACGGTTTCTGGGGGATTGTTCTGGGTGAGGTGATCTACACCTTCCCACACGCCTTGATGATTTTGCTGTCAGCCCTGTCGCTGGCGGATGCGCGACTGTTCGACGCCGCGTCGAGCATGGGCGCCAGTCCTGCGAAAGCCTTCCGCAGCATTACTTGGCCGGCAACCCGCCAGGCTGTGTTCGCCGCGTTCTGTTTGGTGTTCACCCTGACCATCACTGATTTCGGTGTGCCGGTGGTGGTCGGTGGCGACTATCAGGTGCTGGCGCTGGAAGCCTACAAAGCGGTGGTCGGCCAGCAGCAATTCGGTCGTGGCGCGTTGATCGGCATGGTTCTGCTGCTGCCGGCGCTGTTCAGCTTCGGCGTCGATGCCTGGCTGCGTCGGCGTCACGGCGACTCCATGAGCGGCCGCGCCCAGGTGTTCAAACCGGCGCCGTCGAAGAAGCGCGACGCCTGTTATCTGGCGATCGTCCTGCTGATCAGTGCGGCGTTGCTGCTGGTGTTCGGCATGGCGGTGTTCTCGTCGCTGGTGAAGTTCTGGCCGTACAACCTGTCGCTGTCACTCAACCACTATCAGTTCAACGAGACCGCCGGCGGTGGGTGGCTGGCCTACGGCAACAGTTTGAAAATGGCGCTGGGCACGGCATTGATCGGCAGCGTGCTGATCTTCACCGGCGCTTACCTGATGGAAAAGACCCGCAGCCAGCGCGGACTGAATTTGACCCTGCGCATGCTCAGTTTCGTACCGATGGCGGTACCGGGACTGGTGCTGGGGCTGGGTTACGTCTTCTTCTTCAACCTCACCGGCAACCCGCTGCACGTGCTGTACGGGACCATGACCCTGCTGATCGTCTGCACCATTGCTCACTATTTGACCACTGCGCAGATGACCGCCACCACTGCGCTGCGCCAGCTCGACGCCGAGTTCGAAGCCGCCGCGCTGTCGCTCAAGGCGCCGCTGTACCGGCATTACCTGAAGGTCACCGTGCCGATCTGCCTGCCGGCGCTGCTGGACATCGTGCGCTACCTGTTCGTCTCGGCCATGACCACCGTGTCGGCAGCGATCTTCCTCTACAGCCCCGACACCATCCTTGCGGCGGTGGCGGTGCTGAACATGGATGACGCCGGCAACGTCGGCGGCGCGGCGGCGATGTCGACCCTGATTCTGTTCACCTCGGCGGGCGTGTCCTTGCTGCTGGCGTGGGCTTCGCGCGGCTTGCTGCGCCGTTCCCAGGCCTGGCGGCAAACGGCGCCCGGTCACTGATTCACGACTTATCCCTATCGCCTCAACTCACCTACAGGAAAACGATCATGTTCAAGCCTATGGCCCTGGCCGCTGCTGTGCTCGCTACTTTCAGCCTGAATGCCTTCGCGGCAAAAACCGAGTTGACGGTGTACACCGCCCTCGAAGCCGAACAGCTTAAGAGCTATAAGGAAGCGTTCGAAAAGGCCAACCCGGACGTCGAGATCAAGTGGGTGCGCGATTCCACCGGGATCATCACCGCCAAACTGCTGGCCGAAAAAGAGCGTCCACAGGCTGACGCGGTGTGGGGCCTGGCAGCATCGAGCCTGGCGATCCTCGATCAGCAAGGCATGCTGCAAAGCTATGCGCCGAAGGATCTGGGCAAGATCGGTGCGAACTACCGCGACGCCGCCAACCCGCCAGCCTGGGTCGGCATGGACGTCTGGGCCGCAACCATTTGCTTCAACACTGTCGAGGCCGAGAAACAAGGCCTGACCAAACCGGTGAGCTGGCAGGACCTTACCAAGCCTGAGTACAAAGGCAAGATCGTGATGCCGAACCCGGCCTCGTCCGGCACCGGTTTCCTCGACGTCAGCGCCTGGCTGCAAACCTTCGGCGAGAAGCAGGGCTGGGCTTACATGGACGGTCTGCACCAGAACATCGGCCAATACGTTCACTCCGGTTCCAAGCCTTGCAAACTGGCGGCCGCTGGCGAATTCCCGATCGGGATTTCCTTCGAATACCCGGCCGTACAGTTGAAACGCCAGGGTGCACCGCTGGACATCATCCTGCCGAAGGAAGGCCTGGGCTGGGAGATCGAAGCGACTGCCGTGATCAAAGGCACGCCGCACGAAGAGGCTGCGAAGAAACTGGCTGACTTCTCCGCCAGCGCCCCGGCGATGGATCTGTACAAGGAAAACTTCGCCGTCCTCGCCCAGCCGGGCATCGCCAAGCCGCAGACCGAACTGCCGGCCGACTACGAGCAGCGCCTGATCAAGAACGACTTTGCCTGGGCCTCGAAGAACCGCGACGAGATCCTGACCGAATGGCGCAAGCGCTATGACGGCAAGTCCGAGAAAGTGGTCGCCAAGTAAGATCTTCATCGACTGACAGGGCCCCATCGCTGGCTTGCCAGCGATGGCGGTCTCTCATTCAGAGCACCTCTCAATGACACAACACAAAGACTTGCTGATCGTCGGCGCCGGCATCCTGGGCCTGTCCCACGCCTATGCCGCCGCCCGGCGTGGTCTCAAAGTCACGGTTTTCGAGCGCACCGCTACGCCACTCGGCGCGTCGGTTCGCAACTTCGGCCAGGCACTGGTCACCGGTCAGCCACCGGGCCTGATGCTCGAACTGGCCAAGGCCAGCCGCGAGATCTGGGGTCAGTGGGCGCAGCTCGCCGGCCTGCAACTCAAGCGCAACGGCTCGTACCTGTTCGCCCGTACCGAGGCCGAAGAGCACTTGCTCGATGCCTTCTGCGTCGGGCGCGCCGTGGAGCACGACTATCGCGTCAACCTGTTGCGCGGTGCCGCATTACGAGATCTGTATGGCGGCCAGTTCAGCCATCACCGCGCCGCGCTGCACGGGATGGACGATCAACAACTGTATTCCCGGGAAGCGATTCCGGCGCTGATCGATTACCTGCGTCGCGAACTCAACGTCGAGTTCCACTTCTCGACGCTGGTGCGCGACGTCGAGCCGGGGAGGCTGCAAAGCACTGCCGGCACTTTTACCGCCGAGCAGATCATTGTCTGTTCCGGCCACGATTATCAGACCTTGCTGGCCGAGCCGATTGCCGCCCTCGACCCACAGATCTGCCGCCTGCAAATGCTCCGCGCCCGGCCGCAAATTGACCTGAACCTGCAACACGCCTTGCTCACCGGCCTCAGCTGCGTGCACTACGGCGCCTTCGCCGACTTGCCGGAAGCCGCAGCGGTGCAGGCGCAGATCCTGCGCGAGCAACCGCACCTGCAGGAAAACGGCATTCACCTGCTGATCAGCCCGACGCCGTATGGCGAACTGATCATCGGCGACTCGCACCATTACGGCAGCGATCCGTCGCCGTTCAACGCCGAGCAGGTCGACAACTGGATGCTCGAACTGGCCGAACAGACCCTCGGCTGCAAGGTGCAAGTGGTCGAGCGCTGGCAGGGTGTCTATGGTTCTCGGGGGCCGGGGCCGGGGCCGGGGCCGTTTTCGTTCCTGCGTCCGGCGCCGGGGCTGAGTGTGGCGCTGATGCACAGTGGCGTCGGCATGAGCGTCGGCCCGGCCATGGCCGAGCGCAACATCGCAACCTTGCTGGGAGAGGTTTGATGACGGGGCACGAACAGGTGATCGCCCGGGTGTTCGGGCTCTATGAGCGGTTTGGTGCCAGCGACTATATCGGCGAACCGGTGTCGCAGATCGAGCACATGTCCCAGGCTGCGCAACTGGCCATCGCCGAAGGTTTTGACGATGAAGTGGTGCTTGCCGCGTTCTTCCATGACATCGGTCATTTGTGTGCCGAAGGTGCGGAGAACATGGGCGGTTACGGCGTGGTCAGCCACGAGCGCCTCGGTGCCGATTATTTGCGCGAGGCCGGATTTAGCGAACGCATGGCGCGTCTGGTGGAGTATCACGTCCAGGCCAAGCGCTATCTGACACTCAGGGATTCGGGCTATTACGAGCGCTTGAGCGAAGCCAGCCGACGCACTCTGGAATATCAGGGCGGGGTGATGACGGAGGCTGAAGCCGATGCGTTCGAGCGGGATCCGTTGTGCGCTGTGAGTCTTCGGATGCGCCAGTGGGATGAACTGGCGAAGGAAATGGCCGTGCCGGTGATGGATCTGGGCGTGCTGAAAGACAAAGCAGCTCGGTTGCTTGCTGCGTAAGTCTTTGAACTGACCTGACCCCATCGCTGGCAAGCCAGCGATGGGGTCAGGTCAGGCACTAGAGCTCTGTGGCCAAAGACTCAATCTGCTCCTGCCGCTCAGCCTGATTCAGCTTCGGATGCGGATTGAGCGACGACCACTGTGGATGCGCCCGGGCCTTGCCCAATGCTTCGGGCAGCTTGCCTTCGCGCCAGGTCTTGTCCTGTGGCGTCACCACCTGAATGCTGTCCAGCGCCGCATGGCCACGGGCATTCAACGCTTGCAGCAGTTGCCGTTGACGCAGTGCCAGCAGGCGCAACACGTTGTCGTCGACCGTCAGCTCCCTTTGTCCCTTGATCTTGCCCAGCAGGCGATTGCCGTAGCTGCGGGCGGTTTGCAGGGCGCCGCCGGCAATTGCGCCGGCCAGGGCGGCGGCGCCGAGGGTGATGCCGCCCACCAGCAGATCCACACCTGCACCGGCCGCTGCGCCGGCCGCAATCCCGCCGCCGACTCGCACCCCCAGTTGCTTGAGGGTTTCCGGATTGAACAGGTCATCGCCCCAACGCCCGTCGAGCAGCGGCAAATCACTGGCCGCGGCGTCTTGCGGTCGGAAGGCGTAGAGCTTGAGCAGCGCTTCGACGCATTTCTGCTCGCGTTGGCGCACGGCCTTGCGCAGTTCGCTGATGGCCTGTTGTTCCTGTTCCGCGTTGCTCGCCACGCTGCGCCGGCACGCGGCGCAGTCGATCAACAATTCGGCGATCAGGCGTGCGGCACTTTGTTCGCGGGCGAGGCGTTGGGCCTGTTGATCGGCGATCAGGCGTTCAAGTTGTGGGCGGGCATTTTCCAGCAGCAACGCAAGGCTTTCATACAGTCGTCGCTCGCCGTCCTCGGGCGGGGCGACGCTGTCGAAGCGCACCAGCGCGTGCAGTCCCAGGCGCGCCAGCGCTTCACGCCAGTCCGGCTCGCGGTGATTGGCGCTGCTGACGAAATTCAACACCGGTAGCAACGGCTTGCCGCAACTGGCCAGCACCTCCAGTTCATCGCGGTACTTGGCCAGCACCGGCTCTCGGGCGTCGATCACATACAGGCCGGCGTCGGAGTCGAGCAGTTGCCGCAACACTTTGGCTTCCTGTTCGAAACGCTGGCGCGCTTCGCTGCCGTCGAGAAACCGCGCCAACCGCGCCGGGCCGTCGAGGCGTTCGCCGGGGCGTTCCAGGCGCTCGAGAAAATCCAGCAGGGCGATGGCGTCTTCCAGACCCGGTGTGTCATAGAGGTCGAGCAACGGTTCGCCATCCACCGACAACCGCGCGCCCTCGACATGCCGCGTGGTGCTCGGGCGATGGGAGACTTCGCCGAAACCGACGTCGCGAGTCAGGGTGCGCAGCAGCGAAGTCTTGCCGACGTTGGTGTGGCCGACCACGGCCAGTTTCAGCGGCGCTTTCCAGGCATCAGTCATGTCCGTGCTCCAGCCAGTTCAACGGGGCGCAATCGGCAAATGGCAGCTCCAGCTGTTGCAGCGCCACATGCCAGTCACCGAGGCGTTCGGCGTCCAGCGCCTGTCCCGATGGCGCCTGCAACAGCCAGATTCGGGTCGCGGCGGCATTGCGCGCCAGCTCGGCGATCAGTGCCAGGCTGCCGCGATCCGGGGAGCGTCTCGGATCGCAGGCAATCGCGAGGCGTGCCGGCGGAAAACGGCTGAGCTGTTCGAGCAGTTTGTTGCGTGATTCACGACTGTCGAGGATGCCGGCGTTGCTGACGTTCTTCGGCAGCGCCGGCGGCCATGGGTGCTGATCGTCGAGCTCGATCGCCACCAGCAGGGCGCCATCGCTGGCGTGTTCGCCGACGGCGCTTTCGACGCGGTGCAGTTGCGCAGGCTCAGGGTCGGTAATGCCCAGGCGTTCGCTGGTCGGCATCAGCCGTTCGCGTAACTGGGCGTAGCCGGGCAGGTTCAGGTCCAGACGCAACGCAGCGTTGCCGCTGTTCCAGCGCCAGAAGCAAAACAGCGCCAATAGCAGGCGCGGCAGCACGCCGTACACCACCAGCACGCCGACCAGCCAGGTCGCCCAGGCCTGTCGGGCGGTTTCGATGTTCAGCGCGGTGTCGCCGCTGGCGCGGATCATGTCTACGGTCGGCACGTTGAAGCCCAGCAGTGCCGGCAATGTGCCGAGGACCTGGGTCATGTTGATGAACGTATCGGCACTGAGAATCGTGGTTTCCCAGACGAAGCCGTAGCGCCGGGTTGCCATCAGCGTCAGCAGCAAAACCAGCGCGCTGAACATCGCCAGCAGCCACAGGCCATTGACCAGCGAGCCGAGCGCCCAGCGATTGAGCTTCTTGCGTTGCAGCATCAACAGCAGGGCCGGCGCCAGTTGCGCAGCCTTGGCATCGCGGGCGAGTTTTTCACTGAGCCACAGCCACAAGCGGCCAAGGGTGGCACCGTGTTCGCCAGCGAAGATCAGCCCCAGGGCCCAGCTCAACAGCAAAATCAGGTTCAGCCCGAGCAGACTGCCCAGCGCCCAGAACACATTGACCGGCGTCTGGCCCAGTGCGGCGAAAGCCAGGCCGGCGCCGCTCAGTACCGCGAAGATCGCCAGCAGCACCAGCGCCAGACGGGCGCCTTGCAGCCAGTGCTTGAGCGCAGAGGTCAGGCCATCGCGCTCGGCCAGCCACAGGGCGCGGCGTTGAATGCGGCTCGGCAGATCGCCGCCGGCCGCGCGGGCCAGGCGATTGGCTTCCAGATCGTCCAGCGGGCCTGCGTGTTCTTCGCGCAGGCGCACGGTTTCGGTGAGCCAGAGGTTTTGCAGTGGAGTCAGTTCAGTCACGCGGCATCCCGTTGCTTGATTGAGCCGTGAGCATAACCGCTGTGGCGCTTATCGGGGTAAGCGCGGCTCTGGTATCCTCGCCGGCATGACTAAATCACTCCCCCTCAGCCTGATCGCAGCCCTCGGTGAAAACCGCGTGATCGGCGTCGACAACAGCATGCCCTGGCACCTGCCGGGGGACTTCAAATACTTCAAGGCCACGACGCTCGGCAAGCCGATCATCATGGGTCGCAAGACCTGGGATTCGCTGGGTCGTCCGTTGCCGGGCCGTTTGAATATCGTGGTCAGCCGTCAGGCCGATCTGGTGCTGGAAGGGGCGGAAGTCTATCCGTCGCTGGAAGCTGCCGTGGTTCGCGCCGAAGAGTGGGCGAAAGAGCAGGGCGTCGACGAATTGATGCTGATTGGCGGGGCGCAACTGTATGCGCAGGGGCTGGCGCAGGCGGATCGTCTGTATCTGACCCGTGTGGCACTGAGCCCGGAAGGCGATGCGTGGTTTCCGGAGTTCGATCTCAACCAGTGGAAGCTGGTGTCGAACGTGCCGAATCCGGCTGAAGGCGACAAACCGGCTTACAACTTCGAAGTCTGGGAGCGGGTTTAGCTCAATTGATCGTTCCCACGCTCCTGCGTGGGAATGCCTCTAGGGACGCTCCGCGTCCAGTGACGCAGAGCGTCACGGGCTGCATTCCCACGCGGAGCGTGGGAACGATCAGCGAGGGAGCACGCTCCCTCGCTACAACGTCAATCAAGCCTGAGCAAGCTCCGCATGCTCATCGGCATCCAGCAGGGCCTTGTCGGTCTGCTGCATCACCTGGCTGGTAATCGCGCCAGCGGTGATCGAACCACTCACGTTCAGCGCCGTACGACCCATGTCGATCAGTGGCTCGACCGAAATCAGCAACGCCACCAGCGAAACCGGCAAGCCCATGGCCGGCAGCACGATCAGTGCCGCGAAAGTCGCACCGCCACCCACGCCCGCCACACCGGCCGAACTCAAGGTCACGATCGCCACCAGCGTCGCGATCCACAGTGGATCCAGCGGGTTGATGCCGACCGTTGGCGCAACCATCACCGCCAACATTGCCGGGTACAGACCGGCGCAGCCGTTCTGGCCGATGGTCGCACCGAACGATGCGGCGAAGCTGGCAACCGATTGCGGAATGCCCAGACGACGGGTCTGCGCTTCGATGCTCAGCGGGATGCTCGCGGCGCTGGAGCGACTGGTGAACGCGAAGGTCAGCACCGGCCAGATCTTGCGGAAGAAGCGCAGCGGGTTGATCCCGGCCGCCGACACCAGCAGGCCGTGCACCACGAACATCAGGCCCAGACCGAGGTACGACACCACCACAAAACTGCCGAGTTTGATGATGTCTTGCAGGTTGGAACCCGCCACCACTTTGGTCATCAGCGCCAGCACGCCGTACGGGGTCAGCTTCATCACCAGACGCACCAGACGCATCACCCAGGCTTGCAGGGTGTCGATGGCGTTGATCACTTTCTGACCTTTCTCGACGTCATCCTTGAGCAGTTGCAGCGCGGCAACCCCCAGGAACGCGGCGAAGATCACCACGCTGATGATCGACGTCGGCTTGGCCCGGGCCAGGTCGGCGAACGGGTTCTGCGGGATGAACGACAGCAGCAGTTGCGGCACATTCAGGTCGGCGACCTTGCCGGCGTAGTCGGTCTGAATGGTTTGCAGACGGGCCATTTCCTGAGTGCCGGCGACCAGGCCTTCGGCGGTCAGGCCGAACAGATTGGTCAGGCCGATACCGATCAGCGCCGCAATCGCGGTGGTGAACAGCAGTGTGCCGATGGTCAGGAAGCTGATCTTGCCCAGCGATGAAGCGTTGTGCAGACGGGCCACGGCGCTGAGGATCGAGGCGAACACCAGCGGGATCACGATCATTTGCAGCAGTTGCACGTAACCGTTGCCGACCAGGTCGAACCAGCCGATCGAGGCTTTCAGCACCGGGTTGCCGGCACCGTAAATCGTGTGCAGCGCGACGCCGAATGCCACGCCCAGCACCAGCGCGAGCAGGACTTTTTTCGCCAGGCTCCACGAGGTGTGACGGGTTTGCGCCAGGCCGAAGAGCAGGGCGAGGAACACCAGCAAGTTGAGAATCAGAGGCAGATTCATGAGGACTCCAGAAAAGACTGTGCCAACAACCTTCCGGGGCTGTTGCGAACCGGCAAGCCTAACAGTTTGATTTCCAATGAATTAATACCGAAATCGAAGGTCGTCCGTCGTTTTTGGAATAAGCGTGTGTCGCTCTCGGGGATGCAACTGGCGCGGAAGGGACGCGGACGGTCGCTGACAGACGAGGACTGTCACATTTATTTGTTAGCGTCGATTTCTTTGACTCAGGGAGAAGTGTCCATGAAGTTTGCACCGAAATTTCTGGCTGTCGCGCTGACTGTGGGGATGGGCCTGGCCACTCAGGCGTTCGCCACCGACCTGAAACACTGGCCGGCGGATCAGGCCAAGGCGCTGGACGCGATGATTGCCGCCAACGCCAACAAGGGTAACTACGCGGTGTTCGACATGGACAACACCAGCTACCGCTACGACCTCGAAGAGTCGTTGCTGCCGTTCATGGAAAACAAGGGCCTGATCACCCGCGACAAACTCGACCCCTCCCTGAAACTGATGCCGTTCAAGGACACCGCCGACCACAAGGAAAGCCTGTTCAGCTACTACTATCGCCTCTGCGAAGTCGACGACATGGTCTGCTATCCATGGGTCGCGCAGGTGTTCTCCGGTTTCACCCTCAAGGAACTCAAAGGCTACGTCGATGAGCTGATGGCGTCGGGCAAACCGGTGCCGGCGACTTATTACGATGGCGATGTGGTGAAGAACCTCGACGTCCAGCCGCCGAAAGTCTTCGCCGGTCAGGCCGAGCTTTACAACAAGCTGATGGAGAACGGCATCGAGGTCTATGTGATGACCGCCGCCTCCGAAGAACTGGTGCGGATGGTCGCGGCCGATCCGAAGTACGGCTACAACGTCAAACCGCAGAACGTGATCGGTGTTTCGCTGCTGCTCAAAGACCCGAAGACTGGCGAACTGACCACCGCGCGCAAGCAGATCACCGCTGGCAAGTATGACGAGAAGGCCAACCTCGGCCTGGAACTGACGCCTTACCTGTGGACCCCGGCGACCTGGATGGCCGGCAAGCACGCGGCGATCCTGACCTACATCGACGAATGGAAAAAACCGGTGCTGGTGGGCGGCGACACCCCGAGCAGCGACGGCTACATGCTGTTCCACAGCGTCGACGTGGCCAAGGGCGGCATTCACCTGTGGGTCAACCGCAAGGACAAGTACATGACCCAGCTCAACGGCATGATGGCCAAACACGCAGCGGCGCAGGCGAAAGAAGGTTTGCCGGTGACGGCGGACAAGAACTGGGTGATCGTGAAGCCGGAAGAAATTCAGTAATCCTTTCTACGATGATCGTTCCCACGCAGAGCGTGGGAACGATCAAACTGAAGGAAACAAAATGCCCCGCACTTGGCGGGGCATTTTGTTTCTGCGATTTGACGCTTACAGCCCGTCGAGCATCGCCTTGTTACGCACCGCACCCTTGTCGGCGCTGGTGGCCAGCAGGGCGTAGGCCTTGAGGGCGGTGGTCACTTTGCGTGGACGTATTTCCACCGGTTTCCAGCCCTTCTTGTCCTGCTCGACCCGGCGTGCAGCCAGTTCTTCGTCGCTGATCAACAGGTTGATCGAGCGGTTCGGAATGTCGATCAGCACCTTGTCACCGTCCTGCACCAGACCGATCGCGCCGCCGGCTGCAGCTTCTGGCGAAGCGTGGCCGATGGACAGGCCGGAGGTGCCGCCGGAGAAGCGGCCATCGGTCAGCAGGGCGCAGGCTTTGCCCAGGCCTTTGGATTTCAGGTACGACGTCGGGTAGAGCATTTCCTGCATGCCCGGGCCGCCTTTCGGGCCTTCGTAGCGAATGATGACGATGTCGCCTTCCTTCACTTCGTCGGCGAGGATGCCGCGCACGGCGCTGTCCTGGCTTTCGAAGATCTTCGCGTTGCCTTCAAACACATGGATCGACTCGTCGACGCCGGCGGTTTTCACCACGCAGCCGTCCAGGGCGATGTTGCCGTAGAGCACGGCCAGGCCGCCTTCTTTCGAATAGGCATGCTCGAAGCTGCGGATGCAGCCGTTTTCACGGTCGTCGTCCAGGGTTTCCCAACGGGTCGACTGGCTGAACGCGGTCTGCGTCGGAATGCCTGCCGGGCCGGCCTTGAAGAAGTGGTGTACGGCTTCATCGTCGGTCTGGGTGATGTCCCACTTGGCGATGGCTTCTTCCATGCTGCGGCTGTGCACGGTCGGCAGGTCGGTGTGCAGCAGGCCGCCACGGGCCAGCGAACCGAGGATGCTGAAGATGCCGCCGGCGCGGTGCACGTCTTCCATGTGGTACTTCTGGATGTTCGGCGCGACTTTGCACAGTTGTGGCACTACGCGCGACAGGCGATCGATGTCGCGCAGGTCGAACGCGATCTCGGCTTCCTGGGCAGCGGCCAGCAAGTGCAGGATGGTGTTGGTCGAGCCGCCCATGGCGATGTCGAGCATCATCGCGTTCTCAAACGCCTTGAAGTTGGCGATGTTGCGCGGCAGTACCGACTCGTCGTTCTCGCCGTAGTAGCGTTTGCACAGTTCGACGATGGTGCGGCCGGCCTGCAGGAACAGCTGTTCGCGGTCACTGTGGGTGGCGAGGGTCGAACCGTTGCCCGGCAATGCGAGGCCCAGGGCTTCGGTCAGGCAGTTCATCGAGTTGGCGGTGAACATGCCGGAGCACGAACCGCAGGTCGGGCAGGCGCTGCGCTCGTACTCGGCAACCTTCTCGTCAGAAGCGCTGGAGTCGGCGGCGATGACCATGGCATCGACGAGGTCGAGACCGTGGCTGGCCAGTTTGGTCTTGCCGGCTTCCATCGGGCCGCCGGAGACGAAGATCACCGGAATGTTCAGGCGCAGGGCGGCCATCAGCATGCCCGGGGTGATCTTGTCGCAGTTCGAGATGCAGACGATGGCGTCGGCGCAGTGGGCGTTGACCATGTACTCGACGGAGTCGGCGATGATTTCGCGGCTCGGCAGCGAATACAGCATGCCGTCGTGACCCATGGCGATGCCGTCGTCCACGGCGATGGTGTTGAATTCTTTCGCCACGCCACCGGCGCGTTCGATTTCACGGGCAACCAGTTGGCCCAGGTCTTTCAGGTGAACGTGGCCCGGTACGAACTGGGTGAAGGAGTTGGCAATCGCGATGATCGGCTTCTTGAAGTCGTCATCTTTCATCCCGGTGGCGCGCCACAGTGCGCGGGCGCCGGCCATGTTGCGGCCGTGGGTGGATGTTTTCGAACGGTAATCTGGCATGGAGCACTCCGGGCGGCTAATCACTTACTAATCAGGTGCAAAAGGGGAGTGAGCTTCTATTGACGTCTGGAACACTCAGAAATGGCCGTGTGTCCTGAAGTTGCCGATGACGTTGCGGGATCGCCGCTGGTCTCAGCCTGAGCTCATAAACCCGCCGGGGATGAATGGCGATGAATCTCGCGATTCTACACCGCTGGCGTCAGGAGGGAATGGCGCAAAACGTTGTTCCAGCGCTGACGCCCCGTGCGGAATGACGACTGGCAGGTTTAATCGCCGCCCGGCTGTGCGATGGCACCGGTTTGCAGGATTCTGGCGCGACGGCTGATCCGGTTGTTCAAGGCGAGCGCCACACCACTGAGCAAGACAAAGCTGTAGCCCAGGGTGGATTGCAGGTTGGTCGGGCTCAGACTGATCAAGGCACTGATCAAACCGCCGCAGATGAAAATGATCGTGCTGCCGGCCGAGGCCGAGGTGCCGGCGATGTCCGGAAACAGGCCCATGGCCCGTGAGGTGGCGGCCGGTCGGGCGATGGTGGTGCCGGCGGTGCAGATCAGCATCGGGATCAGCACTGTCGCCGGAGCCAGTGCAAAGCTCGACGACAGGTACAGCATGGTCACACCGGCGAACAGGATCAGGCTCAAACCGACGACCATCTGCTGGCCGCTGGTGATGCGCCTGCTCAGCACGCTGGCGAGGATGCCCCCGGTGACGTACGCCGCACCGTAGATCAGCAGGATCAAGGAAAATTCGTAGGCGGACAATTGCAGCCGGTCCATGAAGATCAGCGGCGAGATCACGATGAATGAAAAGTGGCAGGCGAACGCGAATGCCGAAATCAGCCAGTAGCCGACGAAGTCGAAATCCCCCAGCACCCGACGGTAAGCCGTGAGGAAGTTCGTGCTTGTGCCTCGGGTGGTCGGTCGGGTGTTCTCCAGAAACAGACAGGCCTTGAGCAGCACTACGGCGGATAATGTGATGAACACCCAGAAGCTGCCTCGCCAGCCCAACGTTGCCTGCATGAAAGTCCCTGCCAGCGGTGATACCGAGATGAAAATCCCGCCGGCGGTGACCATCAGGATTCGCAGGCGATCGCGTTCCTCGCCTTCGAACAGATCCTGGACCAGCGCCTGGGACAGCACGAAGCAACCGCAACCCAGCGCCTGAACGACCCGGAATATCAGGAACAGCGAATAGTCCGAGGTCATTACACACCCGAGGGCACCGAGCATTGAAACGCTCATGCCGGCGAGCAGCAGCCCCTTGCGACCGATCACATCCGACAGCGGCCCGATCAGCAACTGGGCGAAGGCGATACCGACGGCGAACAGGCTGATGGACAGTGCGATGTCCGCCGGAGTGCTGCGAAAGTGTTCGGCTAGCGCCGGGAACGAAGGCAGCAGGACATCCAGCGGAAATACACCCAGCAACACCATCGCCAGCAACAGGCTGACGGCCCCGCGACGTTGTCGGGTCGTCATCCCGGATTTTCCTTTATCCATCGATCAATCCTGCCTTGGCGAAAAGTATCTGGTTTTGAGGTTCAGTGAAAAATCCGGCTTTCTTCAGTGCATTCAACGTGGCGACGCTGCCTGCCCGTGCGCGCGATCGGGTGGCTTGCACTGTTACCAGCTTGCCGAGTATCTCCGTCACGACGCTGTCTGCGATCCCGGCGTTGCACAGGCTTTGCTGCAGCCACGGTTCATCGATTTCGAAGAAGATCCCGAGGATCTCAAGCAGGGTGGCGGCGGCGAAGGTTCGTTGTTGCGCGCCCAGGTGCAGCCAGAGGTAGTGGAACACTTCAGTGAAGTAGCGACTGTGGCGCGCTTCGTCCGTGAGGTGATCGCGCAGCATGTCGTTGACCCCGGACACCAGGCTGTCCCGGCAGACGTCGAGCAGCTCCCGGGCAATGATGGTTTCCGAGACGAAGCCGAGCAGGAACCCTGTCAGCGGTCGCTGCTCTTGAGGCGTTCTGGCGATCAGCCCGTCCATCCGCGTGATGCGCCTGGGCATCACCGGGCGCCCTGTGATGGCGTAGAACCCGGCGATCTGTTCCGCGACCTGATGGGAAAACAGGGCGTGGTAGCCCTCATCGGTGTAGAGCTGCAGTGCGGCGGTTTTCATGGATGGCAGAAGATCGACCGGCAGTTCGCCGTGGACGATGACTTCGACGGCGCGATTGACGATGCGGTGTTCAAGTAACGTGGTGTAGTCGAGAAAATGCACCAGATGACTGGCCGTGAGCCGATGCACTACCGAACGGCCCGCCGCTTCGATGGCCGGGTGGGCAAGATAGGGCAGAAATGCCGGCGGGAACCAATGACGGGTTTCCAGTTGTTGCGCGATGTCAGCCGGCAAGCGGTAATCGTGGGCGCTGGTACGCACCGAAGCGCGGGTGTTCCAGTCGCCCAGTGAAAACTCGAAGGCCGGGGCTTGGGAGAGAAGGCTCATGCTTGCGACTCACGCAGCAGGTCGCGCATTTCCTGGCACATCGCCTGACCGTCGCTTTCGCCGCAACCGACAAAGAACAGCGGTTGCTCGGTAGCGTTCTCCAGTTGCAGCAATGTGTCGACCTGATCGTCGGCGAATGCGCCTGTCAGCCAGGTGTTCATGCCTAGCGCGGTGGCGGCCAGTTGAAACGTCTGTGAAAGATGCCCGGCCTCGACGAACGCCATTCGGTAGGCGCGCGAGTGGGGATACTTCCACCAGAGCCTGTCGAAACGGGCGGTGATGAACAGGCCCAGTGGCAGGTTGTTGATGAAGTGCTGGCCTCCCAGCAGATTGCCCAGCGCTGTGTCGGGCGACGGGTTGATCAGGCTCAAGGCGTGTTCGGTCGGGTGATAGGCATATACGCCAGGTGCCAGTCCTTCGACGTTCTGGATCAGCAGGTAACCTTCGCAGGCATTGAGCCCGCCACCGGAAGGGCTGCTGCGGCGGGCGTCGAGTCCTTCGGCGACGCTGTCGTCGCCTTCGCGCTCGCGCAGGTATCCGAGGGTCAGGTAGAGCAAAGTGCCGACATCTTTCAGCGCGATGGAAGAGCCGGTGAAGGACCGGCAGGTTTTTCGCCGGGTCAGGGCGTTCGACAGACTGTCGTCATTCAATGTCGACGGCGCGGGGAGAGCGATGCGTCTGCCTGGGGGGCGCTCAGCCGTGTCATCGGCCGGGGGCGAGGAGGCGAGCACTTCGTTGCAATGTTCCAGGTATTGTCTGGCCCATTCATGAATGTTTTTCGGAATGTATTCGCAGGGAATGTTGCGGGTGCCGATGTGATAAACCTTCGACAGTTCATCCCAGCCCCATATGGGGTTGTTTATTGTCGATGTTGTCAGTATTCCGGCGTTGAGTAACTGTGTATCTATGATGTTGTCGTTGTCGTACAGCTCGGGGTTGTGGATTAGTTGTGCCAGGCGAGATGAATAGTCCAGATCGAGTTCATGTTGCGTGTGATCTTTATAGTTCCAGACTATTTGTCCTGGCGTGCGCGGCAATATGAATAGATAGGGATTTATTTGCATGTTAAGGCAAGGCTCTCTGGATAGGTCATCAAAGACGCTGGGTAGCCGGCAATACCCAGCGCCGCCTTACTTATCGGGTTTTAGGTGCAACCAGAAAAGCCAGGTTTGCGATTTTGCGGGATTCCAGAGCAATTGCTTTCATGTTTGAACTCCTTGTTCATTGAGGCTTCGTTATTTGTTGAGTGCCACCTCGTGGTGACGACTTAATAATAGTTTGTAATGGATTAATCGCAAGCGGATATTAAGTAGGAATATTCCAGTAATTTTGTCGGAGTGATCTTCCGCTTGAAAAGGTCTTGTAAGTTAGATATTGGTAAATGATGGATGTAAGGAAATGTCCTGCACGCTGACCGGACGATAAATGTAGGAAAGCCAATAACGGAAGGCAAAAAGAAGGGGAGCCCGTTGGCTCCCCTTCTTTTATGCATCGATACCGTTAGCTGTTGGGCAGCAGACGGCAGGTGATGCTCTTGATGTAGCGGGTTTCCGGAATGGCCGGGTGCACCGGGTGATCCGGGCCCTGCCCACCACGCTCCAGCAGCTGGATGTTGCGGTCCAGGTGACGGGCGCTGGTCAGCAGGATGTTCTGCAGGTCGTCTTCCGGCAGGTGCATCGAGCACGAAGCGCTGAACAGGATGCCGTCCTTGTTGAGCAGGCGCATGGCTTGCTCGTTCAGGCGGCGGTAGGCGCCTTCACCGTTTTTCATGTCCTTCTTGCGTTTGATGAACGCAGGCGGGTCGGCAACGATCACGTCGAAGCGTTCTTCGCTGGCCTTGAGTTCCTTCAGGGCTTCGAAGACGTCGCCTTCGATGCAGGTCATCTTGTCGGCGAAGCCGTTCAGCGCGGCGTTGCGTTCAACACCGTCGAGGGCAAAACCCGAGGCATCGACGCAGAACACTTCGCTGGCGCCGAATGCGGCAGCCTGCACACCCCAGCCACCGATGTAGCTGTAGAGGTCCAGCACGCGTTTGCCTTTGGCGTAAGGGGCCAGGCGCGCGCGGTTCATGCGGTGGTCGTAGAACCAGCCGGTTTTCTGGCCCTGAATCACCGGGGCTTCGAATTTCACGCCGTTCTCTTCCAGCGCCACCCACTCCGGCACCAGGCCGAACACGGTTTCGGTGTAGCGCTCGAGGCCTTCGGCATCACGGGCGGCGGAATCGTTCTTGAACAGGATGCCGCTTGGCTTGAGCACTTGGGTCAGCGCCGCGATCACGTCATCTTTATGCGCTTCCATGGTCGCCGAAGCGATCTGCACCACGAGGATGTCGCCGAAACGGTCGACCACCAGACCCGGCAGCAGGTCGGAATCACCGTAGACCAGACGATAGAACGGCTTGTCGAACAGGCGATCGCGCAGGGACAGGGCCACGTTCAGGCGATGCACCAGCAGCGACTTGTCCAGCGGCAGCTTGATGTCGCGCGACAGCAGGCGGGCGCAGATCAGGTTGTTCGGGCTCATGGCGACGATGCCCAGCGGCTTGCCGCCGGCGGCTTCGAGGATCGCCTGGTCGCCGGCCTTGAAGCCGTGCAACGGGGTCGCGGCCACGTCGATTTCGTTGCTGTAGATCCACAGGTGACCGGCGCGCAGGCGACGGTCGGCGTTGGCTTTGAGGCGCAAGCTAGGCAGGGACATGACGTCGCTCCGGAAAAAAGAGCGGGAGTATACCGTGTTGCGCTGCACGCGGGTTCGGTGCTGGACATGTGGCGCGTAAGCCCGGCCTGTCAGCGGATGAAGGCAGAATTGGCCAAATGGTCTTGAATGAAAGTTTCCGCCGATCTGTCCCCGATGTGTCGTTCGTCGGTTTTTAGGGGTTAGAATCGCCGCCTGTCCCAGAGTGTGTACTTATGTCCCAAGAGCTGACCACCGAACAGATTCAACAGTCCCTGCAAGGCATCAGCGTGCCTGCGCAACCGCAGATCATGGTGGATCTGCAAATGGAGCAGTACATGCCCGACCCGGATCTGGAGACGATCGCCAAGCTGATCTCCCAGGATCCCGGCCTGTCCGGCTCACTGCTGAAAATCGTCAACTCGCCGTATTACGGCCTGAGCAACAAGATCACTTCGATCAAGCGCGCGGTGAACCTGCTGGGCAGTCGTTCGATCATCAACCTGATCAACGCGATGTCGATCAAGGGCGAGATGAACGATGACACCATCGTCACCCTGAACCGCTTCTGGGATACCGCCCAGGACGTGGCCATGACCTGCCTGACCCTGGCCAAGCGCGTCGGCACCGAGGCGAGCGACGAGGCCTACGCATTGGGCCTGTTCCATGACTGCGGCGTGCCGCTGATGCTCCAGCGTTTCCCGGATTACATGAAGACACTCGAAGAGGCCTATGCCAACGCGGGTGCCGAACGCCGGGTTGTGGACACCGAGAACGATGTCTACAACACCAATCACTCGGTGGTCGGTTACTACACCGCCAAGTCCTGGCGCCTGCCGGAACACGTCAGCGCGGCCATCGCCAACCACCATAATGCGATGGCGATCTTCAGCGACGAGACTTCACGCAACAGCCAGATGAAAAACCTGCTGGCGATCCTGAAAATGGCCGAGCACATCTGCGCCTCGTATCGGGTGCTGGGCAACCAGACCGAAGACTTCGAATGGCAGGCCGTCGGGCCGCTGGTGCTCGAATACATCGGCCTCTCGGATTACGACTTCGAAACGTTGAAGCAGACGATCCGCGAACTTGGTGCACATTGATTTAGCAAACTGATTCGAGACACCCATGCCTGAATTGCCGGAAGTCGAAACCACCCGCCGCGGCATCGCCCCGCACCTGGAAGGCCAGCGCGTCAGCCGGGTGATCGTGCGTGACCGGCGGCTGCGCTGGCCGATTCCCGAAGACCTCGATGTGCGCCTGTCCGGGCAGCGCATCGTGCTGGTCGAGCGGCGCGCCAAGTATCTGCTGATCAACGCCGAGGTCGGCACGCTGATCAGTCACTTGGGCATGTCGGGCAATCTGCGGCTGGTTGAAGTCGGGCTGCCGGCGGCCAAACACGAGCATGTCGACATCGAGCTGGAATCCGGCCTGGCCCTGCGCTACACCGATCCGCGGCGCTTCGGCGCGATGCTCTGGAGTACCGACCCGCTCAATCACGAATTGCTGATTCGTCTGGGGCCTGAGCCGTTGACCGATCTGTTCGATGGCGAGCGGCTGTTCCAGTTGTCACGCGGGCGGTCGATGGCGGTCAAACCGTTCATCATGGATAACGCAGTGGTGGTGGGCGTCGGCAACATTTACGCGACTGAAGCGCTGTTCGCCGCCGGTATCGATCCGCGTCGAGAAGCCAAGGGCATTTCCCGGGCGCGCTATCTGAAGCTGGCAATCGAGATCAAGCGCATCCTCGCCGCCGCCATCGAACGTGGCGGCACTACGTTGCGTGATTTCATCGGTGGCGATGGGCAGCCGGGGTATTTCCAGCAGGAACTGTTTGTCTACGGGCGTGGTAACGAGCACTGCAAAGTCTGCGGCACCGGTCTGCGGGAAGTGAAACTGGGTCAGCGCGCCAGCGTCTTCTGCCCGCGCTGCCAAAGCTGAGCGCAAAAGCTGAAAAAGTCCTACGGTCTATAGTGAGTTGTCTCACTGTTCAGCCCGAAGGATCGTGCCATGAAATCCTCGCAAGCCCTGTTCCTCGCACTGCTGCTGTGTTCCGGCCTGACCGTTCATGCCACGGAAGGCGGCAGCGGCGACCCGCGATACGCCATCCAGAATCCACCGGCCTACGCCATGATTGGCGATCTGCTGATTGCCCGCCCCTTGCTGGTGGCGGCGACGGTGATCGGTGCGGGAGCGTTTGTGGTGTCGTTGCCGTTTACCGCGCTGGGTGGCGGCGTCGGCGATGCGGGGGAGGCGCTGGTGGTGGCACCGGCGAAAGCGGCATTCGTGCGCTGCCTGGGCTGCACCGGGGAAGGATTCGAGCAGCGTGAGTGACGCGATCGCAGCCTGGCGCTGCGATCGGGGTCAGAGGCTCAAGCCTTGCCGGTAATCTTGCGGTACTTCTCCATCAACTGTTCTTCAGTCTCCGGATGGGCTTCGTCCAGTGGAATGCAATCCACCGGGCAGACCTGCTGGCACTGCGGCTCGTCGTAGTGGCCGACGCACTGGGTGCACAGGTTCGGGTCGATCACGTAGATCTCTTCGCCCTGGGAAATGGCGGCGTTCGGGCACTCAGGTTCGCAGACGTCGCAGTTGATGCAATCGTCGGTGATGATCAGGGACATGCTAACTCCAGCCGGGGCGGCGGGCCCGGGCGCAATAAATCAATGCGCGCAATTGTGCCGCATTGGCGCCCGCAGTGCACGCGGGCGCCGTTTGAACGGTCGTTACTTCTTGAAGCGCAGGGTCAGTGCGTCAGCCACCGCCGGGTGGACGAACTTGCTGATATCGCCGCCCAGGGCTGCAATTTCCCGCACCAGCGTCGAGGAAATGAACGAATAACGCTCGGACGGGGTGAGGAACAGGCTCTCCACATCCGGTGCCAGCTGGCGGTTCATGTTGGCCAGCTGGAATTCGTATTCGAAGTCCGACACCGCGCGCAAACCACGCAGGAACACATTGGCGTTCTGCTCTTTGGCGAAATGCGCCAGCAGCGTCGAGAAGCCGACCACTTCCACGTTCGGCAGGTGTTTGGTGACCTCGCGAGCCAGCTCGACCCGTTGTTCCAGCGGGAACAGCGGATTCTTCTTGGGGCTGGCGGCGACGGCGATGATCACATGGTCGAACAGGCGCGAGGCGCGTTCGACCAGATCGCCATGGCCCTTGGTAATAGGGTCGAAGGTACCTGGGTACAACACTCGGTTCATCGCGTCGTCCTGGCGGGAATCCGTTGGGGAGTCGGATGGTATCGCAGCCGTCCCGGCCGGCCAAGTCGCCTTTTGGGTAAGAAAGCACTATAGACGGTACGAATCTTCGGCTTTTTCACGGGTTTCTCAACCGTTCGCCGAGGGATGTCGCCAGTTGCGCCGTCAGACCATATACCGACAGCTGCGGGTTGGCGCCGATGCTGGTGGGGAACAGCGAGCCGTCATGAATCGACAGATTGCGCAGTTGATGATGCCGGCCAAGGCTATCGGTGACGGCGGTTTTCGGGTCTTCGCCCATCGCACAACCGCCCATGACGTGGGCGCTGCCCAGGCGTGTGCGGTACAGCTCAAGGCTCAAGCCGTCGATCATTTTGCGTGCCTCGGCCAGACTGTTCACGTAGCGCGCATCGGCGTGCATCGGCATCACCGCTTTGGCGCCACCGGCGAACTGGATTTCGGCCATGACGTGGAAGGCCCGGCGCAAACCGTCCCAGGCGTAGGACGACACCTGATAATCGAGCACCGGCGAGCCGTCGCCACGCAATTCGACACTGCCGCCCTGGCTGTCCTGATGAAAACCGTCACGCAGCAACGCCAGCATGGCGTGGGTATGGGGCAGGTCGGCCATGTGCTGCGCGTTTTCCTGGCCGAAGCCGCCGAGCAGGGTGGCGGCCAGCGCCGGGTGCAGCGGCGGCACTTCGAGTTTGAAGGCCATCGGCCCGGTGGTGCCGTCCTTCCACTGGAAGTGGTCGGAGTAGATCGACTGCGGCGCCCCATAAAACGGGTTGATGACCTCGTCGAAGCGCCCGGCGGACATGTTCACCGGATGCAGAAAGGTGCGTTTGCCGAGGCGCTGATGGGGATCCGGCGCATCCGAGCGCAGCAGCAGGGCAGGGCTGTTGATCCCGCCGCCGGCCAGCACGTAATGGCGGGCCTTGACCGTGATCTTGCGTCCGGTCGGTTCGACGCAGCGTTCGTCCATCGCCACGCATTGCAGCCCGGTCACTTTGTCGCCGCTGATCAACAGCTTCTCGGCGCGGGCCAGATAAAGCAGTTCACCGCCCTTTTCCAGGGTCGCCGGAATGGTTGTGACCATCATCGATTGTTTGGCGTTGGTCGGGCAGCCCATGCCGCAATAACCCAGATTCCAGCAGCCGCGCACGTTGCGCGGGATCACGTGCCAGCTGTAGCCCAGTTGTTCGCAGCCTTTGCGGATCACGTCGTTGTTGGCGTTGGGTGGAATCATCCACGGGGCGACGCCGAGGCGCTGTTCCATTTTTTCGAACCACGGCGCCATGTCGACGGGGCTGTGGCCTTTGACGTTGTGTTCTTTGGCCCAGTGTTCGAGGGTCGGCTCGGGGGTTCGGAAGCTCGATGTCCAGTTGATCAGGGTGGTGCCGCCGACCGCGCGACCCTGAAGGATGGTGATCGCGCCGTCCTTGCTCATGCGGCCGATGCCTTCCTGATAGAGGCTGCTGTAGGCCTTGTCTTCCAGCATCTTGAAGTCGCTGCTGGTCTTGAGCGGACCTTCTTCGATCAGCAGCACTTTATAACCGGCGGCGCTGAGGATTTCCGCCGTGGTGCCGCCGCCGGCACCGCTGCCGATGATGGCCACGTCGGCTTCCAGAGTCAGGTCGTCGGTCAGTTGTGCGCCGTTGTAGGTTTTCCAGCCACGGGCAAGGCCTTCGCGAAACGGGTCAGGTACGGGCATCAATCAGGCTCTCTTATTATTGTTCGGGGGAGGCGCGTGTCTCAGACGGTGGGCGGGCCGGGATAACCACAGTGCGCCCAGGATTCGGCGCGGGTGTACCAGGCCATCATCACCATTTGCTGCAGGGAGCTGTGGCCCATGCGCAGCAGGCTCAACGAGCTGTTTTCCCAGCGATCGAGGAAGTGTCGGATCGCCTCGGGACTGGCGTTTTCCCAGCTGCCCCAGATTCCGGTCAGCGGTCCTCGGGTCACGGCCATGCCCAGTACGTCGAACAGTTGCCGGGTGAGTTTGAGCATTTCCGGCGACAGGTGATCGAGGCTGTAGTCCAGGGACTTCAGCGCTCCGTCGACAGCGGCGGGCATCTTCTCCACTGCGACAGCGCCATCGAGCATCACCGGAATCAGCGCGCGCAGAAACAGCAGGTCACCGCTGCGCAACGCGGTGAATCCGTTGGCCGATACGCTCGACGAACAGCCGCTGAGGCTGGCGCCGAGGCCGGCGGTGGCGAGGAAAGCCGTGGCGCCCAGGCTGAATTTCAGCAGGCCACGGCGCGAGAGTGCAGGTGTTTCGGTCAGGCTTGGGTGCATTGTTGTTATTACCCGGCGGTGACGTTAGCGAATGAACAGTTTCTGGATCAGTTTCTGGATGGATTTGCCGTACGGCGGGTAGATCAGCTTCGCCGCGTTGAAGCGCTGTTTAACCAGTACACCCTTGGCCTTGCTGAAGGTCAGAAAACCTTCGTGCCCGTGGTAATGGCCCATCCCCGACGGCCCGATACCGCCGAAGGGCATGTCGTCCTGGGCCACATGCAGCAACGTATCGTTGAGGCAGACACCACCGGAATGGGTTTCGTGAAGCACGCGCTTCTGTTCACGTTTGTCGTAGCCGAAGTAGTAAAGAGCCAGAGGACGTGGCCGCTGATTGATGTAAGCAAATGCCTGATCCAGATCCTGATACGGCACGATCGGCAGCAGCGGGCCGAAGATTTCGTCCTGCATCACCGTCATCTCGTCACTGACATTCAGCAGCAGGCTGTGAGGCATGCGTCGGCCCTGGCCCTGATCGAACAGCGGAATCAGCAGCGCGCCCTTGCTGGTGGCGTCGCTGAGGTAGCTGTTCAGCCGCGCCAATTGGCGCTCGTTGATGATGGCGGTGTAGTCCGGGTTGTCGGCGAGTGTCGGATAAAACCCGCGCACGGCCTGGCGATAGGCTTCGACGAAACCGCCGACCCGATCTTCCGGCACCAGCACGTAGTCCGGGGCCACGCAGGTCTGGCCGGCGTTGAGCGTCTTGCCGAAGGCGATGCGCTCGGCGGCGTCCTTGAGCGGCACATCGCGGGAGACGATGGCCGGGGATTTGCCGCCCAGTTCGAGAGTCACTGGCGTGAGGTTTTCCGCCGCTGCGCGCATCACGTGCTTGCCGATGCTGGTGGCGCCGGTGAACAGCAGGTGATCGAAGCGCAGTTTCGAGAACGCCACGCCGACATCGGCCTCGCCGAGCACCACGCAGACCAGGTCTTCGGGGAAGATCCGCGCCAGTAATTCCTTGAGCAGCAGGCCGGTGGCCGGGGTCGATTCGCTGAGTTTGAGCATCACCCGATTGCCCGCTGCGAGCGCGCCGGTCAACGGGCCCATGGCCAGAAATAGCGGGTAGTTCCACGGCACGATAACGCCGACCACGCCCAGCGGTTGGTACACGACTTTCGCCGACGCCGGCTGGAAGGCGACACCCACTTTGCGCCGCGATGGCTTCATCCACTGGTTGATATGGCGGCTGGCGTAATGAATGCCATGCAGGCTCGGCATCAACTCGGCGAGCAGGGTTTCATCGGCGCTGCGATGGCTGAAGTCCGAACTGATCGCCTCGACCAGCGCCTGCCGTTCGCTGCTCAGCAGATCGCGCAACGCCTTGAGCCATTGCTGGCGCTGGGCGGCCGGCGGCATCGGGTTGGCGGCGTAGGCGGCGCGCTGCGCGTTGAACAACCGGTTGAGCTCTTCCAGCGGCTGTTGCAACGATTGCAGGTAGGCAATATCGGCGGTCATTGTCGGCTCCGGATTTGTTGTCGTGAGGAACTTTCTAGAGTCTATGCTCTAGAAAGTCAAATGACTTCCTTGTGCGTCATGGTTTTATCCCATTCCGGTTAGGTCGTAAGATGCCCCCCAACGCACTCTGAATTAAAGCTCAAGCCATGGCCCCACGGATCAAAACCAGCGAGCGCATCGTGCAGAACAGCCTCGAGCTGTTCAATCAGCAGGGCGAGCGCAGCATCAGCACCAACCACATCGCCGCTCACATGGAGATTTCTCCGGGCAACCTGTACTACCACTTCCCCAACAAGCAGGCGATCATCTCCGTGCTGTTCAGTGAGTACGAAAGCCTGGTGGACAGCTTCCTGCGCCCGCCTCAGGGGCGTGCGGCGACGGTCGAAGACAAGCGTTTCTATCTCAAGGAACTGTTGTCGGCGATGTGGCGCTACCGCTTCCTGCATCGCGATCTTGAGCACCTGCTCGACAGCGACCCGGACCTGGCCGGGCGTTACCGGCGCTTTTCCCAGCGCTGTGTGATTCAGGGCGCGGCGATCTATGAAGGCTTCGTCGCCGCCGGCATCCTGAAGATGGACCGGGTGCAGATCGAATCCCTGACCCTCAACGCGTGGATCATCCTCACCTCCTGGGTGCGCTTTCTGTGCACGACCCGGGAAAACTCCAATCACCTCAGCGAGCAGGCCATTAAACGCGGCGTGTATCAGGTGCTGGTGCTGGAAGCGGGGTTTGTCACCGAGCAGGCCCGCGATGAGGTCAACGCACTGTTCGAAGAATTCTACGTACCGTTGGCCCAGGCCCTCGAAGAAAGGTCCTGACCCATCCGCTCACAGGAGTCGTTCGCTATGCCGATTGCGCAACTGATCAGCCCGACCACGCTGGATGCCCGCAAGGAGCAACCGGGGCTGGTGATTCTCGACTGCCGTTTTGCCCTCGAAGACCCGGACTACGGCCAGCGCAGCTATGCCGAAGGACACATTGCCGGGGCGAGCTATGCCGATCTTGAGCGAGACCTCAGCGGCCCGGTGACCAAGGGCGTGACCGGGCGTCATCCGTTGCCGGAGCCGGCAGCGCTGATCGAGCGCCTGCAAACCTTCGGCATCAACAACGACAGCGACGTGGTTCTGTATGACGACGGCCCCGGTGCCTACGCGGCGCGGGCCTGGTGGTTGCTGGCGTGGCTGGGCAAGCGCGACGGCGTGTTCATTCTCGATGGCGGGCTCAAGGCCTGGCACGCGGCCGGTCTGCCGCTGAGCCTGGATGCGCCTTCGGTGACTCGCGGGACGTTCAGCGGGCATCCGGACAAACATCTGCTGCTCAGCGCCGAGCAATTGCAGCAACGCCTCGGTCAACCGGCTCTGACTCTGCTCGATGCCCGCGCCTTGCCGCGTTTCAAGGGAGAAGTGGAGCCGATCGACCCGATCGCCGGGCACATCCCCGGTGCGCAATGCGCGGCGTTCACCGACAACCTGGGCAGCGATGGGCGTTTCCTGCCGGCCGACCAGCTCAAGCAGCGCTTTGCCGCGAAACTCGGCGAGCGGTCGCCGGCCGATCTGGTGGCGTATTGCGGCTCGGGGGTGACGGCGTGTCACAACCTGTTCGCCCTGTGCCTGGCGGGTTATCCGTTGGGTTCGCTGTATGCCGGGTCGTGGAGCGAGTGGATCAATGAGCCTTCGCGCGGTATCGCCACCGGCGAGTAAGCGCGTTCAGCGGTCCAGCCGCGCACTGCGATAGGCCGCTGGCCCCACGCCGTAAACCTGTTTGAACTGCCGACTCAGATGACTCTGGTCGGCAAAGCCCAACTGTGTGGCGACCTCCACTGGCAGGCAGCCGCTCTGCAACAAGCCCCGCGCGCAGGCAATCCGCTGTTGCATCAGCCAGGTGTGCGGCGGCATGCCGGTGGCGCGGCGGAACACCCGGGCGAAGTGGAAGGGCGACAGGTTCACCGCTGCCGCCAGTTCTTCCAGCGAGGGTGGCGCCGCCAGTTGTGCGTGCAGCAATTCCTTGGCCATCACCACCGCACGATGTTCCTTGCCGGGTTTGCCGTTGATCTGCACCGCCGCGTGGCGTTGCAACAGCAGCATCATCATTTCGCGCCACACCGTTTGCTGTTGCAGCGCGGTGGCGGGGCTTTCCAGCAAGCGGTGCAACTGGCTGAAGCCGTTGACCAGATCCGGATCGCGATAGAGCGTCGCGCCAAAAGCCGGCATCGGCGCAGTCGGCAGTTCCAGTTCTTCGAGCAGCGAGACAATCTTGCCGGTATCCGGATAAAACGCCCGGTACAGCCAACCGTCCTCGGTGCCTTTGTGGCCGGTGTGCAATTCGTCCGGGTTGATCAGCACCAGCGTGCCGCTGCCGGCCAGGTGTTCGGCGCCGCGATAGCGGTAGCGCTGGGCGCCGGCCATGATCATGCCGATCACGTAGCCGTCGTGGACATGCGGGGCGAAGCGATGCTCGATGTAGCGCGCCGACAGTAATTCGACCCCGGCCAGTGGCGCGGTTTGCCAGAAACGGATCGACTCGCCCTGTTCGCTCATGACGTCACTCGCGCCCCGAATCGGCCAGCCACTGGGGAATGCGCCGTTCCAGGTAATAACCCGGTTGGCGGAACGAGCCATCGACGAAGCCGACATGCCCGCCCTTGCTCTGCAATTCGAACGCGGTCGAACTCGACAGCTCACTGGCTGAAGGCAGGCTGTGGGGGAACACGAACGGGTCGTCCGCCGCTTGAATGATCAGGGTCGGTGTACGGATCTCGCCAAGAAAGTAGCGGCTCGATGCCCGGCGATAGTAATCCTCGGCATCGGCAAAGCCATTCAGTGGCGCCGTCACCCGGCCGTCGAAATCCCAGAAGGTGCGCATGTTTTCCAGTGAGCCGAGGGCGGCCAATGCGGCAAGACCCTCCTCGCGGCCGTCGTGCTGGAACTGGCGCTGCTTGTTCTTGATGTAGGCGACCATCTCGCGCATGAAGTGCGCCTGATAGACCTTCGAGAAACCCTGGCCAATACGGTCGGCGCACTGATCCAGACGAAACGGCACCGACACCGCCACCGCACCGAGCACGCCGCTGGCGCTGCCGGTTTCCCCCAGATGCTTGAGCAGCACGTTGCCACCGAGGGAGTAGCCGACCGCATACAGCGGCGCCAGTGGCCGCTTGGCCTTCAGATGACGGATGGTTTCGGCGAGGTCTTCGCTGGCGCCGGAATGGTAGCTGCGCGGCAACAGGTTCGGTTCGCCCGAGCAGCCACGCCAGTTCAGCGCAACACTGGCCCAGCCTTGGGCGGCGAGCGCTGCCTGGATTCCGGCGACGTAAGGCGAATTGGAAGAACCAGTCAGCCCGTGCAGCACCAATACCAACGGCGCTTCCGCACTGTGGGGGCCGTGCCAGTCAAGGTCGAGGAAATCGCCGTCGTCCAGCCACAGTCGTTCGCGCTGGCGATCAAGGTGCACGGTTTTGCGCCACAGCGGCCCCCACAAGGTTTGCAGGTGCGGATTGCCGAGGCCGAAGGCGGGGATGAACGGTTTTGACGAAGGGGACACGATTGCTCTCGATGCAGCGCAGCGAGCCTCGGCTGAAGCTCGCCGCTTTTTCAGGCCGGTCGGTTAACCGGCGATCACTGCCATACGTTGCCACAACGCGTAGTACACCCGCCCGGATTTCTGCTCGCGGTGCAGGCGCCAGTTGCCTGGCAGGCCGAGGGTCGATGGCGCGGTTTCGCTTTCAGTGTAGATCCACGAATCATCGGCGAGCCATTGGCGCTCTTCCAGCAGCGTGCAGACGGCTGGCAGCAGGTTCTGGTTGAAGGGCGGGTCGAGGAACACCAGATCGAACGCGGTCGCGGTCTGGGTTTCCAGGTAGCGCAAGGCATCGGCGGTCTGCACGTGGCCGTTGGTGCAGCGCAGCGTGCCGAGGTGTTCTTTCAGGCTGGAGACTGCGACATGGCTGGCATCCAGCGCCTGACCCATGGACGCGCCACGGGACAGCGCTTCCAGAAACAGCGCGCCGCTGCCGGCAAACGGATCGAGCACCTTGGCCCCGGCAACATACGGCGCGAGCCAGTTGAACAGGGTTTCGCGCACACGGTCCGGCGTCGGACGCAGGCCCGGCGCATCAGGGAAGCTCAGTTTGCGGCTGCGCCATTCGCCGCCGATGATGCGCAGCTGGTTCACACCGTTGTGCAGTTTTTGTACAGGTTTCTTTGGACTGGCCATTAATGCTCCGGAACCCCGAGCGGCTGCTCGGCAGGTTTATCAGATGGGGCCGGTAACGGCTTTTGCGGCACGGTCGGGCCAGCGCTGACGATGACCAGTTTATCCGTGCTCAAGTGTTTGTTCAGGGCGTCGCGAACCTGCTCGACGGTCAGGCTCTGGGACTGACGCATGAAGTCGTCCAGATAATTCAGCGGCAGGTTGTAGAAACCCATGGCGCCGAGTTGGCCGACGATATCGGCGTTGCTCGCAGTGGACAGCGGGAAGCTGCCGGCCAGTTCGCGCTTGGCGTCATCAAGTTCTTTCTGGGTCGGGCCTGTCTTCAGGTAATCGGCGAGCACATCCTGCACCAGTTTCAGGGTGCCTTCGCTCATTTCCGCGCGGGTCTGCAGATTGATCATGAACGGGCCGCGCGCCTGCATCGGGCTGAACGCCGAATACACGGTGTAGGCCAGACCACGTTTCTCGCGGACTTCACTCATCAAGCGGGTGCCGAAGCCTCCGCCACCGAGGATCTGGTTGCCCATCGACAGTGCGGCGTAGTCCGGGTCGTCACGGTCGATGCCCAGTTGCGCGAGCATCAGATTGGTCTGCTTGGACGGGAACTCGATATGGCCGACGCTGGCCTTCGGCTCCTGCGGCTGGGCGATCTTCGCCAGCGCCGGGCCTTTTGGCAGGGCGGCAGAAACCTGATTGGCAATTGCCTCGGCCTCGGCACGGGACAGGTCGCCGACCAGCGCAATCACCACGTTGCCGGCGGCATACGCCTTGGCGTGGAACTCACGCAGTTGCGCCAGGGTGATCTTCGGTACGCTTTGCGCGCTGCCATCGCTGGAGTGCGCGTACGGGTGATCGCCGTACAGGCGCTTCATCAATTCCAGGCTGGCGAGTTTGCCGGGGCTCTGTTTCTGGTATTCGAAACCGGCGAGCATCTGGTTCTTGATACGCGCGAAGGAGTCGGCGGGGAAGGTCGGTTTGCCGATCACTTCGGAGAACAGCTTCAGTGCCGGTTCGCGTTTGTCGACGGCACTCAGGCTACGCAGCGATGCGATGGCCATGTCCTTGTAGGCGCCGTTGCCGAAATCCGCGCCCAGGCCTTCAAAGCCCTGGGCGATTGCACCGACATCCTTGCCGGCCACGCCTTCGTTGAGCATGGCGTTGGTCAGCAGGGCCAGGCCCGGCGCGTTGCCGTCCTGGCTGCTGCCGGCGGAGAAGATCAGGCGCATGTCGAACATCGGCAGTTCGCGAGCTTCGACGAACAACACCTTGGCGCCTTCGGCGGTGTTCCAGGTCTGCACGTCGAGCTTGCGGCTGGCCGGGGCCTTGCCGTCGAGTTCGGCCAGCGATTGCAGCTTCTGGCTGGACTTGGCGTTATCCAGTGCTTCGCTGGCCTTGCTGTTGTCGCTCGGCGCCAGGTAGAACGCGGCGGAGCCGATCACCGCCACGGTGATCAGGCCAAGCAGCAACAGGCGTGGGGTTTTGCGCTCACTCATGAGTCGTCTCCAGTGGCAGGACGTGGGCGACGCTGAGACGTTCGCGGGTGAAATACAGCTTGGCGGCGTTCTGGATGTCTTGCGGGGTGACGCTTTCCAGATCGGCCAGTTCGGTGTCCATCAATTTCCACGACAGGCCGACCGTCTCCAGTTGGCCGATGGCGGTGGCCTGGGCAGTGATCGAGTCACGCTCGAAGACCAGGCCGGCGATGACTTGTGCACGCACGCGCTCCAGTTCTTCGGCGGACGGTGCGGTGGTTTTCAACTGTTCCAGCAGTTTCCACAGACCGGCTTCAGCCTGGGCCATGGTCTTTTTCTTCTGGGTGTTCGGTGTGGCGGACAGGGTGAACAGGCTGTCACCGCGCGTGTAGGCGTCATAACTCGACGAACCGCCGGACACCAGCTCTTCGCCGCGCTCCAGTTGGGTCGGGATACGACCGCTGTAGCCGCCGTCCAGCAGCGCCGAAATCAGGCGCAAGGCATTGATGGAGCGCTTGTCCTCGACGGTGGCCAGGCTTGGCACGTTGAAACCGAGCATCAGGCTGGGCAGTTGGGTCTGCACATGCAGAGTGATCTGGCGTTCGCCGGGTTCGGCCAGTTCCAGCGGTTTTTTCGCTGGTGGCACGTCGCGTTTCGGGATCGGCCCGAAATAGCGCTGGGCGAGGGTTTTCACCTCGTCCGGGGTCACGTCACCGACCACCACCAGCGTGGCGTTGTTCGGCACATACCAGGACTGGTACCAGTGGCGCAGTTCTTCGACCTTCATCCGGTCGAGGTCGGCCATCCAGCCGATGGTCGGCGTGTGATAGCCGCTGGCCGGGTAGGCCATGGCCTTGTAGCGCTCGTAAGCCTTGGACATCGGTTTGTCGTCGGTGCGCAGGCGGCGCTCTTCCTTGATGACTTCGATTTCCTTGGCGAACTCGTCGGCCGGCAGACGCAGATTGGCCATGCGGTCGGCTTCCAGTTCAAAGGCTACGCCCAGGCGGTCGCGGGCCAGCACCTGGTAGTAGGCGGTGAAGTCATCGCTGGTGAACGCGTTCTCTTCGGCGCCGAGGTCGCGCAGGATCAGCGAGGCTTCACCGGGGCCGACTTTCTCGCTGCCCTTGAACATCATGTGCTCGAGGGCGTGGGACAGACCGGTCTGGCCCGGGGTTTCGTAGCTGGAGCCGACCTTGTACCAGACCTGCGACACCACCACCGGCGCGCGATGATCTTCGCGCACGACAACCTTCAAACCGTTGTCGAGGGTGAATTCGTGGGTCGGTTGCGGGTCGGCTGCCAGGGCCGAAAGGGGCAGGCAGACTGTGCTGAGCAGCAGGCCTGCGGCGCGGCGGGCTAGAGCATTCATTCGTTTTTAAACCTGTTGGGCTGCCCGCTTGGTCTTAGCCTAGGCGGGCGAGGAGGTGCTAGGATACTGATCCGTTTTACCGGCGACCACGCCTATCCGGTTTTGAAACTTGATCAGGTTGTATGGGTTTGCGGCAGAAGGCCTTGGTTTATCAGCTAAACTTCGCTTTTTCGCCGATTTTGCCGGCTAGTCCTTCATTAAAACGATTCCTTTGAGGTGCCGTTGGCGCTTCGACAAAATGTTGCGCGTGAACAAGCTGGGTGAAACGCAGTCTGTTCTGCATCGAATATTTATTTGCCGGGGCGCCCCTGTGGCGCGTCGCTACCGTGAGATAGCCGTCCTCCATGTTTGGTTCCAACGACGACAAGAAGACCCCAGCTGCGGCTGGCGAGAAGAAAAGCCTGTTCGGATGGCTGCGCAAGAAACCGCAGGAACCCGTCGTCGAACAGCCGACGGCCATTCCTGAGCCGGCCCCGGCGCCAGCGCCGGTAATAGAGGAAGCGCCGGCCCCGGTTGTGCTGCCGATTGCCGAGCCTGTGTTGCAACCGGTGGCTGAGGCCGAACCTGAAATGCCGGCTGCCGCCGAACTGCCACTGACTCCGGTTGCCCAGCCGTGGCTGACCTTGCCGGTGGCCGAAGAGCCGGTGGCATTGGTTGAAGAGGCTGCGCCGCATGTGACGCCGGTGATTCCTGCGCCGGTTGCGTTTGCTTCTGAGCCGGCTCCTGTGGCCGAGCTGGTGATTGAGGCTGCGCCAGTTTTTGCCGAGCCTGTCGCAGTTGCTCCGGCTATCGAAATCCCCGAGTCTGCACCTGCACCTGCACCTGCACCTGCACCTGCACCTGCACCTGCACCTGCACCTGCACCTGCACCTGCACCTGCACCGGTCGTCGCTGCGCCTGTCGCGGTCGTCGAAACTCCGGTCGCTGCGCCTCGCACCGAAGAAACCAAGGCCGGCTTCTTCGCCCGTCTCAAGCAAGGCCTGTCGAAGACCAGTGCCAGCATCGGCGAGGGCATGGCCAGCCTGTTCCTCGGCAAGAAAGCCATCGATGACGAGTTGCTCGACGACCTCGAAACCCGTCTGCTGACCGCTGACGTCGGCGTCGAAGCCACGTCGGTGATCATCCAGCGCCTGACCCAGAAGGTCGCACGCAAGGAACTGGCCGATTCCGACGCCCTGTACAAATCCCTGCAAGCCGAGCTGTCTGCGATGCTCAAGCCGGTCGAGCAGCCGCTGAAGATCGTTTCGCAGAACAAGCCGTTCGTGATCCTGGTGGTTGGCGTCAACGGTGCCGGCAAGACCACCACCATCGGCAAGCTGGCGAAGAAGCTGCAACTGGAAGGCAAGAAAGTCATGCTCGCCGCCGGTGACACCTTCCGTGCGGCGGCGGTCGAGCAGTTGCAGGTCTGGGGCGAGCGCAACAAGATTCCGGTGATCGCCCAGCATACTGGCGCTGACTCGGCCTCGGTGATCTTCGACGCCGTGCAGGCCGCCAAGGCCCGTGGCATCGATGTGCTGATCGCCGACACCGCCGGTCGCCTGCACACCAAAGACAACCTGATGGAAGAACTGAAGAAGGTTCGCCGGGTAATCGGCAAGCTCGACGCCGATGCGCCGCACGAAGTGCTGCTGGTGCTCGACGCCGGTACCGGTCAGAACGCCATCAACCAGGCCAAGCAATTCAACCAGACCGTCGAACTGACCGGCCTGGCGCTGACCAAGCTCGACGGCACCGCCAAGGGCGGGGTGATTTTCGCCCTGGCCAAGCAATTCGGCCTGCCGATCCGCTACATCGGCGTCGGTGAAGGCATTGACGATCTGCGTACCTTTGAAGCCGAACCCTTTGTCCAGGCACTGTTTGCCGAGCGGGAGCGTTCATGATTCGTTTCGAACAGGTCGGTAAACGCTACCCGAACGGTCACGTCGGCTTGCATGAGCTGAGCTTTCGAGTCCGTCGCGGCGAGTTCCTGTTTGTCACCGGCCATTCCGGTGCCGGTAAATCCACGTTGTTGCGCCTGCTGCTGGCGATGGAGCGTCCGACCAGCGGCAAACTGCTGCTGGCCGGGCAAGACCTGAGCACCATCAGCAATGCGCAGATTCCGTTCCTGCGCCGGCAGATCGGCGTGGTGTTCCAGAATCATCAACTGTTGTTCGATCGCACGGTGTTCAACAACGTCGCGCTGCCGTTGCAGATCCTCGGGCTGTCCAAGGCGGAAATCGCCAAGCGCGTCGATTCGGCGCTGGAGCGCGTGGCGCTGTCGGACAAGACCGATCTGTACCCCGGCGACCTGTCCACCGGTCAGCAACAGCGCGTCGGCATTGCCCGCGCCATCGTTCACCGTCCGGCCCTGCTGCTGGCGGACGAACCGACCGGTAACCTCGACCCGCGTCTGGCGGCCGAAATCATGGGTGTGTTCGAAGACATCAACCGTCTGGGTACCAGCGTGCTGATCGCCAGTCACGACCTGGCCCTGATTGCGCGCATGCGCCATCGCATGCTGACCCTGCAACGCGGCCGATTGATCGGTGACGGGGAGGCTGGCGAATGAGTGCAACACGTAGTCCGAAGGTTTCCGAGCGTGTGGCTCCCAAAGCCGCCGATCCGCAGCCGCCAAAAAAGAAAAAGCACGACGATGACGATGGCCCGGATTTCGCCACGCTGTTCCGTGCCTGGGTGGAAAACCACCGTGCCAGCCTGCTCGACAGCCTGCGCCGCCTCGGCAAGCAGCCGATCGGCAGCTTCTTCACCTGCATGGTGATGGCGGTCGCACTGAGTCTGCCGATGGGGCTGTCGCTGTTGCTGAACAACGTCGAGCGCCTGGGTGGTTCTTGGCAGCGTGCGGCACAGATCTCGCTGTACCTGGAGCTCGAAGCCAGTCCGGCTCAGGGCGAGAAGCTGCGCGATCAGATCAAGGGCATGCCCGGTGTAGCTGATGCTGAATATGTCGGCCGCGATCAGGCACTGGAAGAGTTCCAGCAGCAGTCCGGATTGGGCGAAGCCCTGCGCGAGCTGCCGGAAAACCCGCTGCCGGGCGTGGTGCTGGTCACGCCGAACGAGGTCGACAAGTCGACGCTGGAAGCATTAAGACAAAAACTTTCCGAGCTGCCCAAGGTACAACAGGCGCAACTTGATCTAGTCTGGGTCGAGCGTCTGGCTGCCATCCTCAAGCTCGGCGACCGCTTTGTCTTCGGTCTGACGGTGTTGCTGGTTTCCGCATTACTTTTGGTGATAGGCAATACCATTCGTCTTCATATTGAAAACCGCCGCACCGAGATAGAAGTGATTAAACTCGTCGGCGGCACTGACAGCTATGTACGTCGTCCCTTCCTTTATATGGGCGCGTTGTATGGTTTCGGTGCGGGGCTGCTGTCCTGGGGTGTGCTGGCGTTCGGCCTGAACTGGCTGAACGACGCGGTAGTCGGGCTGGCCGGCTTGTACGGCAGTGATTTTGCGCTGGCCGGAGTGCCAGTTGCCGACGGTCTGTCGCTCTTGCTTGGCGCGGTGCTGTTGGGTTATATCGGTGCATGGATTGCAGTCGCACGTCATCTCAGGGAGCTGGCGCCGAAGTAGAATCTTTTTTTGCGCGTGATTGACCTTACGGTTTTTAGGGAACTTGTACTTGAGTTCCCGGTCAATTTTTCGCAGTGCCGAAAGGCGCGAGTATGTAAGTCGGAGGTTTTTTCGTATGACCAATTCTTTGCAACCTGCGTATGCATTGGTTCCGGGCGCAAACCTGGAAGCCTATGTACACACCGTCAACAGCATTCCATTGCTGACGCCGGAGCAGGAGCGTGAACTGGCCGAGAGTCTCTACTATGAGCAGGATTTGGGGGCGGCTCGGCAGATGGTGCTCGCCCACCTGCGTTTTGTTGTACACATTGCCCGTAGCTATTCCGGCTACGGCCTGGCTCAGGCTGACCTGATCCAGGAAGGCAACGTCGGCCTGATGAAGGCCGTGAAGCGTTTCAACCCGGAAATGGGCGTGCGTCTGGTGTCCTTCGCGGTGCACTGGATCAAGGCCGAGATTCACGAGTTCATCCTGCGCAACTGGCGGATCGTGAAAGTCGCGACCACCAAGGCCCAGCGCAAGCTGTTCTTCAACCTGCGCAGCCAGAAGAAACGTCTGGCCTGGCTGAACAATGAGGAAGTCCACCGTGTGGCGGAAAGCCTCGGCGTCGAGCCGCGTGAAGTGCGTGAGATGGAAAGTCGCCTGACCGGTCATGACATGGCCTTCGACCCGGCTGCCGAAGCGGACGACGACAGTGCTTTCCAGTCGCCGGCCAACTACCTGGAAGACCACCGGTACGACCCGGCGCGTCAGCTGGAAGATGCCGACTGGAGCGACAACTCCAATCACAACCTGCACGAAGCGCTGGAAGTGCTGGACGAACGCAGCCGTGACATCCTCTACCAGCGCTGGCTGGCAGAAGAGAAAGCCACGCTGCACGACCTGGCGCAGAAGTACAACGTGTCTGCCGAGCGGATCCGTCAGCTCGAGAAGAGCGCGATGAACAAGCTCAAGTTGTCGATTGCCGCGTAACCGGTAGTCCGACAATAAAAAACGCCCCGATCAGTGATGATCGGGGCGTTTTTGTTTGCCTGTCAGAAAGTCATTGAGCCCAGGGTGCCCGCCGCGAATCATTGAGTGTCAGCAAATAGCTGTCGCCACCCAACTGGCTCATCTGCTGGCGAATCCACCCCGCCCTGCGTGAAACATAGGATGTCGGGTGGCTGGCGCTCCAGACCCGGGGATTGGGCAATACGGCTGCCAGATAACTCGCCTGCTGCCGGGACAAAGACTTGGCGCCTACGCCAAAGTGATGCCTTGCTGCCGCTTCGGCACCAAACACGCCGTCATCCCACTCGACACTGTTCAGGTACACCTCAAGAATTCGCTGCTTGGGCCAGAACACTTCGATCAGCGCGGTAAACCACGCTTCCAGGCCTTTGCGCAGATAACTGCGACCCGACCACAAGAACAGGTTCTTCGACACTTGCTGGCTCAAGGTGCTGGCGCCACGGATCGAACCGCCGAGTTCGTTGTGGGCCAGTGCGGCCTTGATTGCACTCAGGTCAAAACCCCAATGCTCGGGGAATTTCTGGTCTTCGCCGGCAATCACCGCGACCTTCAGGTCATCGGAGATCTCGTCCCACGGCTTCCAGGTGCGCTGCAGATCAATCGGCTCGCCGTCGACCCAGGATTCGATCTTGCGCTCGACCATCAGCGCCGTGCCCGGTGGCGGCACGAAACGAAACACCAACACCAGCAATACGCTGCCGCCCGCGAACCAGAGCAGAGCCTTCGTGAAACGACGGAGAAATAAACGCAGCATAGAGATGGCTTGGCCGAACCGGTTGAGCGGGCCATTATACAGACCCTGCCGATCGAGTCTGACTGGAGTTCTACATGCTGCGTAGCTTTCTGATGCTGGCTGCCTTCTTTGGTTTTACCGGTGTCGGCCTCGGCGCATTCGCCGCCCATGGCCTGAAAAACCGCCTGACCCCCGAGTACCTCGCGATCTTCCACACCGGCGTCACCTATCAACTGGTGCATGCGCTGGCGTTGTTCGGCGTGGCACTGCTGGCCACGCAGCTTCAGGGGCGACTGGTTGCCTGGGCCGGTATCTCGTTCAGCATCGGCATCCTGCTGTTCTCCGGCAGCCTGTACCTGCTGACCACCGTCGGCATCGGCAAGCTCGGCATCATCACCCCGTTCGGTGGCCTGGCGTTCCTGATCGGCTGGTTGTGCCTCGGACTCGCCGCCTGGCGCCTGCAGCCAACCGCTTGACGCTTGGTGCTGACCTTTAGGTCATGATCGGGCTAGAATGCCACCCCCTAAAAATGATGGCGGCATCCGGCATGCGCATTCAGTTGAACGGCGAATCCCTTGAACTGCCCGACGGTGAAACCGTTGCGGCCCTGCTGACCCGTCTGGACCTGACCGGACGCCGTGTGGCGGTCGAACTCAATCTGGATATCGTCCCGCGCAGCCAGCATGCCGACACGACTTTGAACGACGGCGACAACGTCGAAGTGGTGCACGCCATCGGCGGCGGCTAGTCGCCAGGCCTGCATGGGCCGAGAATTCTGCAAGACCCTCACCCCAACAGAGGATTTCCCATGAGCATCGTTCGTAGCGACAAGCCTTTCGTTCTGGCCGGTCGTACTTACCAGTCGCGTTTGCTGGTCGGTACCGGCAAGTACCGTGACATGGAAGAAACCCGTCTGGCCATCGAAGCCTCGGGTGCCGAGATCGTCACCTTCGCCGTGCGCCGCACCAACCTGGGCCAGATCGAAGGCGAGCCGAACCTGCTCGATGTGCTGTCGCCGGATCGCTACACCTTCCTGCCGAACACCGCTGGCTGCTACGACGCTGTCGAGGCTGTGCGCACCTGCCGCCTGGCCCGTGAGCTGCTTGATGGCCATAACCTGGTGAAGCTGGAAGTGCTGGCCGACCAGAAAACCCTGTTCCCCAACGTGATCGAAACCCTCAAGGCCGCCGAAGTACTGGTCAAGGAAGGCTTCGACGTGATGGTTTACACCAGTGATGACCCGATCATCGCCCGTCAACTGGCTGAAATCGGCTGCATCGCAGTGATGCCGCTGGCCGGTCTGATCGGCTCGGGCCTGGGGATCTGCAACCCGTACAACCTGCAGATCATCCTCGAAGAAGCAAAAATTCCGGTGCTGGTGGATGCCGGTGTCGGCACCGCTTCCGACGCCACCATCTCCATGGAGCTGGGCTGTGATGCGGTGCTGATGAACTCGGCCATCGCCCACGCCCAGCAGCCGATCATGATGGCTGAAGCCATGAAACACGCGATCGTCGCGGGCCGCCTGGCCTACCTCGCCGGCCGCATGCCGAAAAAACTCTATGCCAGCGCCTCTTCGCCGCTGGATGGTCTGATCAAGTAAGAGCTATTGATGACTGAATCGAACGACACGCCAATCCAGACGGAAGAAGGCGACGAGCGCCAACACCGCCGCATCAAGAGTTTCGTGATGCGCGCCGGGCGCATGACCGAAGGCCAGCAGCGCGGCCTGGATCAGGGCGCGCCGAAGTTCATCCTGCCGTTGGCCGATGCGCCGGTGGATTACGACCAGGTGTTCGGCCGTTCCGCGCCGCGTTCGCTGGAGATCGGTTTCGGCATGGGCCATTCGCTGCTGGAAATGGCAGCCGCTGCGCCGGAACAGGATTTCATCGGTGTCGAAGTTCACCGTCCGGGTGTCGGTGCGCTGCTCAATGGCGTGCTGACGCAGGGCCTGACCAACCTGCGGGTCTACGATTGCGACGCGATCGAAGTGCTCAATCGCTGCATCGCCGACAACAGCCTCGATCGCCTGATGCTGTTCTTCCCGGACCCGTGGCACAAGAGTCGTCACCACAAGCGCCGCATCGTTCAGGCGTCCTTCGCTGAGCTGGTGCGCAGCAAGCTGAAGGTTGGCGGCATTCTGCACATGGCCACCGACTGGGAACCGTACGCCGAATACATGCTGGAAGTGATGAACGTCGCCCCGGGCTATCGCAACCTCGCCGAAGACGGGAAGTGCGTGCCACGCCCGGCCGAACGCCCGATCACCAAGTTCGAACGCCGCGGCGAACGTCTTGGGCATGGCGTGTGGGATCTGAAGTTCGAAAAGCTCGCTTAAGCATCACGCAATAAAACTGTGGGAGCCATTGGCTCCCACAGTTGTTTTAGCAGTGCTCGGAAGTTACACCGTTGAAAGAAATTCCGCCGGAACCCGCTCGGTCAGCCAGACGCCATTCTCGGCCTGATAGAACTTGAAACCCTGTTCCTGCATCTGCCGCGCTGCAACCTTCAGAATCACCACCGTTCCGTAACGTTGCCCAACCGCCGAGGCGGTAGCGGTTTCCTGAGAAAGGTGCACGTGATGGCGTGACCCCGGAATCAATCCCTGCTCGTTGATCGAGTCCATGAAGCGCGTCGCGGTGCCGTGATACAGCGTTTCCGGAGGCTGCTTTTCTTCGAACTGCAGCTCCACGCTTTTCGTCGAGTGCCCCTGAACCGCACGAATCGACTGACCGTCGGCGGAGATCGAAAAGCGCTTCTTGTCGCTGCTCGCCACGACGTTTTCGATTAGCGCGCGATCCAGCGTTCTACCGTCCCGCGTCGCGCCACCGATCAAGGCGTCGATGTCTGCCCAGCCTTCGGAATCCAGCGTCAGGCCGATCGCCTGTGGCTCATGACGCAGCACGAAGCTGAGAAATTTGCTTGTTTCGTCCAGCAGTTTCTTGCTCATGAACTTCCCTGTCTGTTTTCAATGCGCGGTCAGCGGCGATCCGCGACTACGCCGATCAAAACGAGCACCACCAACAACACCGGTGCCAGGCTGTAGTTGTTGAACTGGCTCAAGCCCTTCACCACCCAAGGCGTGGCGTAGATCAGTGCCGCGCCGCTGCCGATCAGGCAGAGCAGGGCCATCAGCGGGACGCGCAGGGCGCCGGCGATGCTGCCCAGGCGTTGGTCGACCCAGGCCTTGAAGTCAGCGCCGAACAGCACCAGCAGGCAGCCCACCAGGGCCAGCGCGATTTCCGAGAGGTTGCTGCGACTCCAGCGGGACACGGTGGCGAGCAGGTCGAGAATCAAATCCATGGTTTTTCCTTGGGGCTGCCGTTGGGCGTTGGGCTCAGTTCAGAAATTTCTGCAGCAAGTCATTGAGGAACAGTTGTCCGCGCTCGGTGGCCGCCAGACGTGACGGTTCGACCTGCAACAGACCGCTTTGTTCGGCCTCGCGGCGGTGTTCGTCGAGGCTCTCCAGCGGCAGGCCGGTGCGCTCGGGGTACAGGCGTGATTCGACGCCAGCAGTCAGGCGCAGGGCGTTCATCAGGAACTCGAACGGCATCTCGTCGTTGGTCAGGGCTTTCTCGCCAGCCTGAAAGCTTTTGGCCGGGTTGAGGTAGTCCTTCGGCAAACGCGTCTTCCAGGTGCGCACGATGCGCCCGTCCGGATGGCTGAGCTTGCCGTGAGCGCCGGCGCCGATACCGATGAAGTCGCCGAAGCTCCAGTAATTGAGGTTATGCCGCGCCGGGCGATCGGGCTGCGCATAGGCGGAGACTTCGTACTGCGCGTAACCGTGTTCGGCCAGCAGCGCCTGTCCGGCCTCTTGAATGTCCCACAAGGTATCGTCTTCCGGCAGCACTGGCGGCTGATTCCAGAACACGGTGTTCGGCTCCAGTGTCAGCTGATACCAGGAAATGTGCGTCGGCTTCAGCTCGATCGCCTGACGCAGATCGCTCAAGGCATCGTCCAGCGACTGATCCGGCAAGCCGTGCATCAAGTCGAGGTTGAAGTTATCGAACCCGGCCTGGCGCGCCATGCCGGCGGCGCGGATGGCTTCATCGCCGTTGTGGATGCGGCCGAGGGCCTTGAGCTTTTCCTGCTGGAAGCTCTGGATACCGATCGACAGGCGATTGATCCCCAGTTTGCGGTAGGCGACGAACTTCTCTTGCTCGAAAGTCCCGGGGTTGGCTTCCAGGGTGATTTCGATGTCATCGGCAAACGGAATGCGTTGTTTCACACCTTCGAGCAAGCGGCCGAGGGCTTCGGCACTGAACAGGCTCGGCGTGCCACCGCCAAAGAAGATCGAACTCAGCTCACGGCCATACACCGCGTGCAGATCCTGGTCGAGGTCGGCCAGCATTGCGTCGACGTATTCCTGCTCCGGCAGCACCGGGCTGGCGGTGTGGGAGTTGAAGTCACAATACGGGCATTTGCGCACACACCACGGGATGTGGATGTACAGCGCCAGGGGCGGCAGCGTCGGCAACGGCGCCCGAGGCGAGGAGGCGGCGCCGCCGATGATCAGCGACGACGCGGAGGAGCTATCGGTCATTTCAAGCCCAGACGCAGGCGCAGCAGATCCATTGCACGGGCGCGGTGGCTGATCTGGTTCTTGTCGCTCGGGTTCAGCTCGGCGCTGGACACGTTACGCTCCGGGACCCAGAACAATGGGTCGTAGCCGAAACCGTGTTCACCGCTGGCGGCGGTCAGGATGCGCCCGTGCCACAGACCTTCGCAGAGGATCGGCAGCGGATCATCGGCATGACGCACCAGCGCCAGCACGCAGACGAACTGCGCGCCGCGCTCGGCTTCAGGCACATCCTTCAAGGCGTCGAGCAGTTTGGCGTTGTTCGCCGCGTCGCCCTTGCCGTCGGCGTAGCGCGCCGAGTAGATGCCCGGCGCACCGCCGAGGAAATCCACCGCCAGACCCGAATCGTCGGCCAGCGCCGGCAGCCCGGAGATGCGCGCAGCATTGCGGGCCTTGAGGATCGCGTTCTCGACGAACGACAGGCCGGTTTCTTCCGGCTCCACGCTGCTGAACTCGCCGATCGAGCGCAGTTGCACCGATTCGCCGAGCATGGCCTGGAGTTCCTTGAGTTTGCCGGCGTTATGGCTGGCCAGTACGAGTTGCTTGAGGTTCATCATTCGCCGGGGAAAAGCTCTTGGTTGAAATTGATGGTGTTGATCTTGTCGCCGTTCTGCACCTTGATTTCAAAGGTGCGGGTTTCCTGCTGTTCCACCGGGTACTGGGCGATGTAATAGATCGCGCCCTGTTCGGTGATCTGGCGGAATTTCAGCGGCACGCTCTGGCTGGTCAGGTCTTTGACCGTGCCGGTGACATTGGCGATCAACGGCTTGCCGTCCTTGATCACCGAGACATTGATCACGCCCTGATTCTTGCTGCGAATCAGCTCGGCGGCCTTGGCAATGTCCGGTTGCAGGTAGGTCGAGTTGAAGGTGTTGTAGTGCACCGTCACGTCGCCGAAGGTTTCCTGGCGCTCGCCTTTGATGACGTCGGCAGCGATGGCCGACAGGCTCAGGCAGGCGGCCAATAGCGCGGTAATCAAGCGTCCCATGTTCGTTCTCCTCGCAATGTCGTGGTTCAGACCGCGATTCTGTGATCCTGCAGCCCTGGGCTGCTGACGCGGTAGATACCGATCTCACCTAACAGATTAGGCCATAGCTTACTGGCCCACCCGTGGCGGTGCTGTTGATCCACGGCAAGCCGATCAATGACCTTCGCCTCACGTTCGCGGCAAAGTTCTTCAAAGTCTTCGAAGGTGCAGAAGTGAATGTTCGGCGTGTTGTACCAGGTGTACGGCAGGAACTCGGACACCGGCATCCGGCCCTTGCTCGCCAAGTACCAGCGGCAGCGCCAGTGGCCGAAGTTGGGGAAGGTGATGATGCACTGGCGACCGACCCGCAGCATTTCGTCGAGGATCTTGTCCGGGTAGTGCACGGCTTGCAGGGCCTGGGTCATCACCACCACGTCGAAGCTGTTGCTGGCGAAGTTGCCCAGGCCCTTGTCCAGGTCCTGTTCGATGACGTTGATGCCCTTGGCCACGCACTCGGCGATGTTGTCCGGGTCGTTTTCCAGGCCATAACCGGTGACCTGCTTGTGGTCGCGCAGCCAGGTCAGCAACTCGCCGTCACCGCAGCCGAGGTCGAGCACGCGGCTGCCGGCGGGGATCCATTCCTGGATGATTTCCAGATCAGCTCTCATGGCTTTCTCACAACGTAATGCGGTTCATGTAATTGCCGAACGCCTGCAAATAGCGCGGGATCGGAATCAGGAAGGCGTCGTGGCCCTGCGGCGCATCGATTTCCAGGTAGCTGACGTCCTTGCGCGCGGCCATCAGCGCGTCCACCAGTTCCCGCGATCGGGCCGGGGAGAAGCGCCAGTCGGTGGTGAACGACATCACGCAGAACTTCGCTTTGGCACCTTCGAAGGTTTTCGCCAGGTTATCGTCGAAGTTCGCCGCCGGATCGAAGTAATCCAGCGCCTTGGTCATCAACAGATACGTGTTGGCATCGAAGCGCCCGGAGAACTCTTCGCCCTGGTAGCGCAGGTAGCTTTCGACCTGGAACTCGACGCTGTGGAAGTCGTAGTTGAGCTTTTCGCTCTTCAGGCCACGGCCGAATTTCTCGCCCATGGAGTCGTCGGACAGGTAGGTGATGTGCCCGACCATCCGCGCCAGCATCAGCCCGCGCTTGGGGATCACGCCCTGTTCCTGGAACGAGCCGCCGTGGAACTCGGGGTCGGTGAGAATCGCCTGGCGCGCCACTTCGTTGAAGGCAATGTTCTGCGCCGACAGCTTGGGGGCCGAGGCGATGGCCAGGCAGTGGCGCACGCGATCCGGATACGTGATGGTCCATTGCAGCGCCTGCATGCCGCCGAGGCTGCCACCGATCACCGCGGCCCACTGGTCGATGCCGAGCAGGTCGGCGAGGCGTGCCTGGCTGTGCACCCAGTCTTCCACGGTCAGCACCGGGAAGTCGGCGCCGAACGGTTTGCCGGTTTCCGGGTTGAGGCTGCTCGGGCCGGTGGAGCCGTTGCAACCGCCGAGGTTGTTCAGGCTGACCACGAAGAACTTGTTGGTGTCGATCGGTTTGCCGGGGCCGATGCAGCTGTCCCACCAACCGGGCTTGCGGTCGTCGACGCTGTGGTAGCCGGCGGCATGGTGGTGGCCGGACAAGGCGTGGCAGATCAACACGGCGTTGCTCGCTTGCGCGTTCAGCGTGCCGTAGGTTTCGTAGATCAGGTCATAAGCGGCCAGCGAACGGCCGCAGGCCAGGGCCAGCGGTTCGCTGAAGTGCGCCGTTTGCGGCGTCACCAGACCAACAGAATCGGGGGGAAAGGCAGCTGGCATCGACCCTGCTCTCGTTGAAATGAGGCGTAAGTCTAAAGACCGGTGGGGTTAGCGGCAAGCAACTACCTGCGCTCGTTCCCACGCTCTGCGTGGGAACGCCTCATTGGACGCTCCGCGTCCGCTTCGGCGGGGACGCGGAGCGTCCCGGGATGCATTCCCACGCAGAGCGTGGGAACGATCAAGGTAAAACCAAACCCGGCAGATCCGGCAGTTTTTTGGGGGCGTGGATGCGCACACGTTTCTGCCGGTTCAACTCACCGCTGATCAGGCTGACCTGGCTCTTGGAGACTCCAAAAGCCTTGGCCAGAAACCCCATCAGGTACGCATTGGCCTTGCCCTCGACCGGCGGCGCGGTCAGGCGGATCTTCAAGCGGTCGCCGTGCAGCCCGCAGAAATCATCGCTGCGGGCTGCCGGTTGCAGGTGACACTCGAGGATCAAGTCGTCACCGTCCCAACGAAACCAGCTCACATCAACAGGCGCAGAATTTCCGGCATCATCGTCATCGCCGCGAGGTTGTTGATCACCAGCATGTCGATCAGCTTCAACGCGAGGAAGGCGAAGATCGGCGACAGGTCCAGACCGCCCATGCTCGGCAGGAAGCGACGGAACGGCGCCAGGGCCGGTTCGCAAATCTGGTTCACCAGCTCGGCGCCCGGGTTATGGCTGCCCGGAGCGACCCACGACAGGATCACGCTGATGATCAGGGCGAAGAAGAAAATCTTCAGGAACAGCGCGGTCACGCCGATGATCGACCAGATGAACAGTTGCAGCGGGTTGCCGGTGGTGCCGTAGGTCAGCAGCAGGGTCAGCGCCATCAGTGCCAGTTGCACGAGGATTGCCAGCACCAGCGACGACATGTCGAGGCCGAAGACGCTCGGGATGATCCGGCGCAGTGGCTTGAGCAGCGGCTGGGTAGCCTTGACCACGAACTGGCACAGCGGGTTATAGAAGTTCGCCCTTACCAGTTGCAGGACGAAGCGCAGCAGCACGATCAGCAGGTACAGGCTGCCGAGGGTTTGCAGCACGTAGACCGCTGCAGTGTTCAATCCAATCATGTAAGGCTCCTTATTTGCCCAGTTGTTCGGCCATTTCGGCCGAGCGGTGCGCGGCGGCGCCGAGTGCTTTTTCCACCAGGGCTTCGAAGCCGCCGGCCTGGAACGATTTGATCGCCGCTTCAGTGGTGCCCGCTGGCGAGGTCACGCGGCGGCGCAGTTCGGCGGCGTCGACGTCGCTGGACACGGCCATGTGCGCGGCGCCCAGTGCGGTTTGCAGGGTCAGTTGCTCGGCGGTTTCCTTCGGCAGACCGAGTTTGACGCCGGCGGCGGTCATGGCTTCGATCAGCAGGAAGAAGTACGCCGGGCCGGAACCGGAGACAGCGGTGACCGCGTCCAGTTGCTGCTCTTCGTTCAGCCACAGGGCGATGCCCACGGCGGACAGCAGCTCTTCAGCCTGTTGGCGCTGTTCGGCGCTCACTTCGCTGGTGGCGTACAAGCCGCTCACGCCCTGACGCAGCAGCGCCGGGGTGTTGGGCATGCAGCGCACGATCGGTTGTTCGCCGAGCCATGCGGTCATGCTGGCACAGGTGATGCCGGCGGCGATGGACACCACCAGTTGATTCGGTTTCAGGCTCGGGCGGATCGCTTCGCACACGGCTTTCATGGCTTGTGGCTTGACCGCCAGCACGACAACGTCGGCACCGTCGATGGCCTGGGCGTTGTCGGCGAAGGTTTCGATGCCGTGCTCGGCGCTGACCCGGTTGCGGGTCTCTTCGCCCGGATCGCTGGCGCGGATCGATGCGGCTTCCAGACCCTTGGCCCGCAGGCCGCCGATCAGGCTGGCGGCCATGTTGCCGGCACCGATAAAGGCAATACGCGTGTTGCTCATGTCAGGTCCTTATCTGGAAATCATCAAGATTGGGAGTAGTCGCGAGCGCCAAACAGGGCCGTACCGATACGGACCCAGGTGGCGCCCTGGGCAATGGCCGACTCGAGGTCGTGGCTCATGCCCATGGAAAGTGTGTCGAGCGGCAGATCGAGGCTGGCCTGCAGCTTCTGAACAGCGGCGAATGCGGCGTCTTGCTCGGCGCGATCGTCGGTCGGCTCGGGAATTGCCATCAGCCCGCGCAGCTTCAGGCGCGGCAGGGCGCTGATGGCCTGGGCCAGCGCCGGCAGGTCAGTCGGGGTGCAGCCGGACTTGCTGGCTTCACCGCTGACGTTGACCTGAATGCAGATGTTCAGTGGCGGCAGATCCGCCGGGCGTTGTTCGGACAGACGTTGGGCGATTTTCAGGCGATCCACGGAGTGCACCCAGGCGAAATGCTCGGCAATCGAGCGGGTCTTGTTCGACTGAATGGGGCCGATGAAGTGCCAGATCAAGGGCAGGTCGGCCAGTTCGAGCTGTTTGCCCAGGGCTTCCTGCAGGTAGTTCTCGCCAAAGTCGCGCAGGCCGGCGGCGTACGCTTCGCGCAGGGCTTCGGCGGGTTTGGTCTTGCTCACGGCCAGCAGCTGGACGCTGTTTTCATCGCGGCCGGCGGCTTTGACGGCTGCCTGAATGCGCGAACTAACCAGTGAGATGTTGTCTGCTATCGTGGACATCAAGAGGCGCCAGCGGTCTGTAGGTTCGCGGCATTCTACTGGAATTGAGGAACGCTATGGATATCACTGAACTGCTGGCCTTCAGCGCCAAACAGGGCGCTTCCGACCTGCACCTGTCGGCCGGACTGCCGCCGATGATCCGTGTGGATGGCGATGTGCGACGGATCAATCTGCCGGCGCTGGACCACAAGCAGGTGCATGAGCTGATCTACGACATCATGAACGACACCCAACGGGTGGAGTTCGAGAAACATCTGGAAACCGACTTTTCCTTCGAAGTACCGGGTGTGGCGCGCTTTCGGGTCAACGCCTTCAACCAGAACCGTGGCGCCGGCGCCGTGTTCCGCACCATTCCGTCGAAAGTGCTGAGCATGGAAGACCTCGCCATGGGCGACGTCTTTCGCAAGATCACCGACGCCCCGCGCGGGCTGGTGCTGGTGACGGGGCCGACCGGTTCCGGCAAGTCCACCACGCTGGCGGCGATGATCGATTACCTCAACACCCATCGCCATCACCACATCCTGACCATCGAAGACCCCATCGAATTCGTTCACGAATCGCGTAAATGCCTGATCAATCAGCGTGAGGTCCATCGCGATACCCGCAGTTTCGCCACGGCGTTGCGTTCAGCGCTGCGTGAAGACCCGGACGTGATCCTGGTGGGCGAGATGCGCGATCTGGAAACCATCCGCCTGGCGTTGACCGCTGCCGAGACCGGGCATCTGGTGTTCGGCACGCTGCACACCACGTCGGCGGCCAAGACCATCGACCGGGTGGTGGACGTGTTTCCGGGGGATGAGAAGTCCATGGTGCGCTCGATGTTGTCCGAGTCGCTGCTGGCCGTGGTGTCGCAGACGCTGATCAAGAAGATCGGCGGTGGGCGGGTAGCGGCGCACGAGATCATGCTCGGCACATCGGCGATCCGTAACCTGATCCGCGAGGACAAGGTGGCGCAGATGTATTCGGCGATCCAGACCGGCGGGTCGCTGGGGATGCAGACACTCGACATGTGCCTGAAGGATCTGGTGACCAAGGGCCTGATCAGTCGCGAACATGCGCGGGAGAAGGCGCGGACACCGGATAATTTCTAGGGACGAAAAAAAACGCAGCCCGAAGGCTGCGTTTTTTATGATCTGTACAGATCAGCGCTGAACCACGCGCATCTGCTTGCCACCCGGTTCTTTCGGCAGCACGCGCTTGGCTACCACGTAATGCTGTTCCCAATACGGCTTGTTCAGCGTATCGATGCTCACCGCTTTACCACGACGCGGCGCGTGGATGAAGCGGTCGTTGCCCAGGTAGATGGCAACGTGATTGACCCGACGGCTCTTGATGTTGAAGAAAATCAGGTCGCCCGGCTTGAGATCCTTGCGCTCGACTTTCTCGCCGTGGCCGCTGGCCATGGCATTCGAGGTGCGGGGCAGGTCGAAAGTCGCGTCGTTGAACGCGTATTTCACCAGACCGCTGCAATCGAAGCCTTTACTTGGGCTGCTGCCGCCCCAACGGTAAGGTGTACCGAGGACGTTCACCGCGCGACTGAGGACGTTGCTGCTTTCCTTGTTCGCCATCGGTGGGACCAGCTTGCCGTGACTCTTGCTGGCGAGCGTGGTGTGTTTCGTTTGCTTGCCTTTGTTCGAAGGAGCAGAGGCATGGGATTTAGGGGTGAAGCCGTTGACGTTGGGAAGACGTTGCTCACGATTGGTGGCGTGGGCGGCCAGTGGCATTAATAGGCAAATGGTTAGCCATGTCTTGAAAAATGGACGCATTAGGCAGGGCTCTTATGTGTTAGCGCGCAACTTTATAACAGCTTTTTTGTCCCTTCCGAGGCCGTTGGTCGATTCAAAAGGCGGGCAACGGAACCAAACAAGCGGCAAATAGACGCAATTGTCGGACAGAAGTCAGGTGCTATAAGGCTTTGACGGAACACACGGTAGCATTTGCCGTACGTCGGCTACCTGTAAAAAAGTCACAAAGAATTAAAGAATATTTATCTATCGTGTGAATCGAGGTCTTCATGAACAGCTATCAGCTACCCCGTGTGAAGGAAAAAGACACCCATAGCAAAGTGATCGGTTACCTGCTGTGGATCTTCGGTTTTACCGGTTCTCACCGCTTCTATTACGGCAAGCCGGTGACCGGAACGATCTGGTTTTTCACCTTCGGGCTACTGGGGATCGGCTGGCTGATCGACGTGTTCCTGATCCCGGCGATGGATCGGGAAGCGGACCTGCGCTTTGCGGCGGGGCCGATCGAATACAACGTGGCGTGGATCCTGCTGACGTTCCTCGGGGTGTTCGGCGTGCACCGGATGTATCAAGGCAAGTGGATCACTGGCTTGCTGTACCTGCTGACCGGCGGATTGTTCTTTATTGGCGTGCTGTATGACTTCTGGACGCTGAACGATCAGGTGTCGGTGCGTAATGCCGAAGGGCGGGGCGCTTTTCAGTAAGTGATGGCGAGGGAGCAAGCTCCCTCGCCATTTTTTTATGCCTGGTGGCTGATCCGGCCATCCACCAAGGTGTAACGCACCACACTCGGCAGGCTATGGCCGAGGAACGGGCAGTTCTCGCCCTTCGACAGCCAGGTTTCGCCGGCAACGGTCGAGGCCTTCGGATCGAACAGCACGATATCCGCCGCGCCACCCACCGCCAGTTTGCCCGCCGGCAGGCGCAGGGCCTCGGCCGGGCCGGCGCTCAGGCGTGAGAGCAGGGTCGGCAGGTCCAGCAGACCATCCTCGACCAGCGTCATCGCCAGCGGCAGCAGCAGCTCGACGCTGCTGATGCCCGGTTCGGTCGCGCCGAACGGTGCCAGTTTCGCATCACGCTCGTGGGGCTGGTGATGGCTGGAAATCGCCGAAATCACCCCGGACTTCACCGCTTCACGCAGACCGTCGCGGTCGGCGCGGGTGCGCAGCGGCGGTTGCACGTGATACAGGCTGCTGAAGTCGATCAGCGCTTCGTCCGTCAGGATCAACTGATACAGGGCGACATCCGCCGTGACTTTCAAACCACGGGCCTGGGCCTGAGCGATCAGCGCAACGCCGCGAGCGCTGGTGAGCTGGCTGAAGTGCGCGCGCACGCCGGTCTGCTCGACCAGCAGCAGGTCACGGGCCAGGGCCACGGTTTCAGCGGTTTCCGGGATGCCCGGCAGACCGAGGAAACTGGCGGTGGCGCCTTCGTGGGCCAGGCCGCCGTCGGCCAGGTCGTGATCCTGGGAGTTGAAAATCACCGTCAGGTCGAAGGTCGCCGCGTAATCCAGCGCCCGGCACAGGGTGCGGGTGTTGCGGAAACTTTCCAGGCCGTTGCCGAAGGCCACGCAACCGGCGTCGCGCAGGGCCACCAGCTCGGCCAGTTGCTCGCCATCCAGGCCTTTGCTCAGGGCGCCGATCGGGAACACCTTGGTGTTGCCGGCTTCGCGGGCGCGGTCGAGGATCAGTTCGGCCACTGCGGAGGTGTCGAGCACCGGCTTGGTTTTCGGCGGGCAGCACAGGCTGGTCACGCCGCCGGCCGCCGCAGCGCGGGTTTCGCTGGCGATGGTGCCTTTGCGGCTGTAGCCCGGCTCGCGCAGGGCGACGTTCAGGTCTACGAGGCCTGGAGCGGCGACAAGGCCTTGGGCATCGATGGTTTCGAGGGCAGTGAAACCGGCCGGTGCGGCGCCGAGGGCGACGATCTTGCAGGCTTCAACGTGAATATCGGTGATTTGATCCAGGCCGCTGCTTGGATCGATGACGCGGGCGCCGAGAATGCTGAGCTTCACTGGGCGTTCTCCTGCTCGAATTGGCGCTGGGCTGTTTGTCCGCTCATGGCCATCGACAACACGGCCATACGGATCGCGATGCCGTAGGTGACTTGATTGAGGATCACCGAGTGCGGGCCGTCGGCCACCGCCGACTCGATCTCCACGCCGCGGTTGATCGGCCCCGGGTGCATGACGATGCAATCGGGCTTGGCGCCGGCCAGGCGCGCGGTGGTCAGGCCGAACAGGCGGTAGAACTCGCCTTCGCTCGGCAGCAGGCCGCCGGTCATGCGCTCACGCTGCAGGCGCAGCATGATCACCACGTCGACGTCTTTCAGGCCTTCGGTCATGTCGGTGTAGACCTTCACACCGTATTGCTCGATGCCGATCGGCAGCAGTGTTTTCGGTGCGATCACGCGGATGTCCGGGCAACCGAGGGTCTTCAGGGCGAGCATGTTCGAACGCGCCACCCGCGAGTGCAGGATGTCGCCGACGATGGCCACCGAGAGATTTTCGAAGCTGCCCTTGTGCCGACGGATGGTCAGCATGTCGAGCATGCCCTGAGTCGGGTGGGCGTGACGGCCGTCGCCGCCGTTGATGATCGCCACTTGCGGGCACACATGTTCGGCGATGAAGTGCGCAGCGCCCGAATCACCGTGGCGTACGACGAACATGTCGGCGGCCATGGCTTCGAGGTTGCGCAGGGTATCGAGCAGGGTTTCGCCCTTGCTGGCCGACGAGGTCGACACGTTTAGGGTGATCACGTCCGCCGACAGCCGCTGGGCCGCCAGTTCGAAGGTGGTGCGGGTGCGGGTGGAGTTTTCGAAGAACACGTTGCACACGGTCTTGCCGCGCAGCAACGGGACCTTCTTCACGGCCCGGGCACCGACTTCGAGGAACGAGTCGGCGGTGTCGAGGATTTCCGTCAGCAACTCGCGGCGCAGGCCGTCGAGCGAGAGGAAGTGGCGCAGCTGGCCCTGATCATTGAGCTGCAGCGGGCGCTTGGTATCTAGAGGCGTCATCGCGAAGGGGACTCTCAATAGGGCGGATTAAAGGGCGAGGTCTTGCAGTTCGAGGGCCAGTTCCGGGCCGGACAGCTTCACTCGTTCGTGGGGGCTAAGCGACAGCGTCGCGCCGACCACGTTCGGGCGGATCGGCAGTTCGCCGGCGTCCAGGTCCAGCAGGCAGACCAGCGTCACGCTGGCCGGGCGGCCGTAGTCGAACAGTTCGTTCATGGCGGCGCGGATGGTGCGGCCGCTCATCAGTACGTCGTCGATCAGTACCAGATGCTGGCCTTCGATTTCGAAGGGCAGGGCGGACGGGCGCACTTGCGGGTGCAGGCCGTTCTGGCTGAAGTCGTCGCGATAGAAGGAAACATCCAGCGTGCCCAATGGCGCATCGCTGCCCAGCTCTTCGAGCAGGGCCTGGGCGACCCAGACGCCGCCGGTGCGGATGCCGATGTAACGCGGTTCGCTGATATCACGCTGGGCAAGGTGCGCCTTGAGGCGGGTCGCCATCTGGCTGATCAGATCGGCGGGATTGGGCAGGCTCATGGTTGCTCCTTCTTGGGGTCGAGCCGGTTCTCGCGAACCGAGGCTCGGGTTGTAACCAAAAGAAAAGCGCCGTAGCGCTTGTCAGGATTCAAATAGTGCGGTGTTTTCGTCGAGCCAGCCTTGCAGCAGCAAGGCGGCGGCGATGGCGTCCACAGGGTTGTCGCGGTAACTGCCTTTCTGCCCGCCGCGCACCAGTCGTTCGCCCTTGGCTTCGAAGGTCGTCAGGCGTTCGTCGTGGGTATAGAAGGGCAGGTTGTAGCGGCCGTTGAGGCGACGGGCGAATTTCTCGGCGCGCAGGCACATCTCGCTGGGCGTGCCGTCCATGTTCAGCGGCAGGCCGACCACCACGGCGTCGGGTTTCCATTCCTTTATCAGGGCTTCGACCTGATTCCAGTCCGGCACACCGTTCTGTGCCTTCAAGGTGCACAGCTCGCGGGCCTGGCCGGTAACCACCTGGCCGACCGCCACGCCGATCTGTTTGGTGCCGTAGTCGAAGCCGAGGATCAGGCGCAGGGCCATCAGGCGTGCCCTGCCTGGCTGGTCAGCAGATTGAGGTTGATCCCCAAATGCTTGGCCGCCGCTTCCAGACGCAGCTCGCTGCTGGTGTTGAACAGGATGTCGGCGTCGTACGGGCAGGTCAGCCAGGCGTTGTCGGCCATTTCAGCCTCCAGTTGCCCGGCTTCCCAGCCGGCGTAGCCGAGGGCGATCAGGCTTTTCGCCGGGCCTACGCCGTCAGCGATGGCGAACAGCACGTCTTGGGAAGTGGACAGGGCCAGCTCGCCTTCCAGTTCGACGGTCGCCTGGAAGGTCTTGCCCGCCGGGTGCAGCACGAAACCGCGATCGGTCTGCACCGGGCCGCCGATGAAGATCGGCACATGCTGGCACAGCGCTGGCGGATCGATGTCCGGGCGCAGTTGCTCGAGGATGTCGGCCAGATTCAGCTCTTGCGGTCGGTTGACCACCAGCCCCATGGCCCCATTGGCCGTGTGCTCGACGATGTAGGTCAAGGTGTGGGCAAAGTTCGGGTCGGCCATGTGTGGCATGGCGATCAGGAAGTGATGCTTGAGGTAGCTGGGGCTGACGTTTTTCATGTGCGGTAGTGTGGCGTTCGGGGGGCGAACTGACAAGCTGGAGCGGTCAAAAGATCGGCTCAGTTGCTGGACAACCGGTCGCCCCGGGCGAATTTCCAGGTGCGGATGATTTCCAGTCGGTCGATGTCCGACAGATCCCCGGTAAACGGTGCAAACGGTGCCGCCAGACGCACGATGCGTTGCGCCGCCTGATCCAGCAGCGGCTGGCCGGAGGATTCCAGCACCAGCACTTCATACAGCGAGCCGTCGCGGTTGATCGACACCATCAGGCGCAGATTGCCGTAGATCTGTTGGCGACGAGCTTCGTCGGGGTAATTGAGGTTGCCGATGCGCTCGACCTTCTTGCGCCATTCGTCCTTGTACCAGGCGCCCTTGTCGCGCATGGTCGAGGCCGCGCTCAGGCGGTGGATGCGCGGGCGCTTGGCGTACAGCTGTTGTTCGTTGGCCAGTTCGGCTTCCAGGCTGGCGATGTCGCTGGAGAGCTGCGAGCTGTCGAAAGTCGGGGCGTCGACCGTCGGTTTGGTCTCGGTCTTGGCTTCTTCTTTTTTGGTCGGTGCCTTTTTCGGTTTCGGCGCGACAGTGGTCACGGCCGCCTTGGGCGCGGCTTCCTGCACTTCCGGCTTGGCGGCCGGCGGCGGGGTGACCTTCTTGACCTGATTGTCCTGGAACGGCGCGACCTCGGTGGTCTTGGGGATCGCCTTCTTGTCGAGGGTGCCGCTGCCTTCCTGGTTTTCCTGGGCGAGGAAATCAGCCTTCTTGGGCTTGGTTTCGCTCTTGAAGGTGGCGAGGGTGATTTCCAGGGTTTTGCTGATCTGCTTGGGCTCGACCATGGTGAAACCCACGCCGAGCAGCAGCGCCAGATGGATCAGCGCCGCGAGAAACAGGGTAAATCCGAGGCGATCGACCGGGCGCACGCCTTTATGGGCGAGTTCAGCGGGCAGATCGGACGGAAGTGTCATGACAAGAAAACCAACATCGCGTTTTTCACAGGCCGCGCATGATAACGCAATGTTGGTTTCTCGCCTTGGGCTTCAAGCATCAAGCGACAGGCTGCATGTGACACACATCAAGCTTGCAGCTTTTTCTCGATGGCATCCATCAGCAGGCCGCCGATGTCGGTGCCGAAGGCATTGTCGATCTCGCGGATGCAGGTCGGGCTGGTGACGTTGATTTCGGTCAGGTGTTCACCGATCACATCCAGGCCGACGAACAGCAGACCCTTCGCGCGCAAGGTCGGGCCGACCTGAGCGGCGATCCAGCGATCCTTGTCGGTCAGCGGACGGGCTTCGCCACGGCCGCCGGCCGCGAGGTTGCCACGGGTTTCGCCCTGGGCCGGAATCCGCGCCAGGCAGTAATCCACCGGCTCGCCGTCGATCATCAGGATGCGTTTGTCGCCATCCTTGATCGCCGGCAGGTACGCCTGGCCCATGATCTGTTGGGTGCCGAGTGCGGTCAGGGTTTCGAGGATCACTGACAGGTTCGGATCGCCGACGCGGTGACGGAAGATCGACGTGCCGCCCATGCCGTCCAGCGGTTTGAGGATCACGTCGCCATGCTTGGCGGCGAATTCACGCAGCACGTCGGCGCGGCGGCTGACCACGGTTGGCGGCGTGCACTGCGGGAACAGCGTGGCGAACAGTTTTTCATTGCAGTCGCGCAGGCTCTGCGGCTTGTTGACCACCAGTACGCCGGCGGCTTCGGCCTGTTCGAGCAGGTAGGTGGAGTAGACGAACTCCATGTCGAACGGCGGATCCTTGCGCATCAGGATCACGTTCAGGTCGCTCAGCGGCAGATCCTGCTCGGCGCCCAGTTCGAACCATTTTTCCGGGTTGGCGAAGACTTTCAGCGGCTTCATCCGCGCCCGTGCCTGACCTTCGCCCTGATAAAGGTCCTGCTGTTCCATATAGAACAGTTCCCAGCCGCGCTTCTGCGCCGCCAGCAGCATGGCCAGCGAGCTATCCTTTTTATAGGAAATGCTGGCGATTGGGTCCATGACTATCCCGACGCGAACGCTCATTGGGTTTTCCTCGAAAATTGGCTACCGGATCGGTATGAAAAAAGTGCCGCCAGAGTGGCTCCGGGCGGGTTTTCGGTCAAGGAAAAACCCGTCGATAGATTGCTTCTGGAGACTGTGCTAAAAAGGCTGCCAGCCGTGCTGGCCCTTGAACATCAAGGGTTTCCAGCCATCAGTCATCGCAAAACGGACAAATTGATTCGCAAAGGCGACGGTAGAGCCCCCTTATGGAACAGCAGTCCAGCGCCTTGAAGGTCATGGTGATCGACGACTCGAAAACGATTCGTCGCACCGCCGAGACCCTGTTGAAAAATGCAGGGTGCGAAGTCATCACGGCGATCGACGGTTTCGACGCCCTGGCGAAGATCGCCGACAACCACCCCGGGATCATTTTTGTCGACATCATGATGCCGCGTCTGGATGGTTATCAGACCTGCGCTTTAATCAAGAACAACAGTGCTTTCAAGGCAACGCCGGTGATCATGCTGTCGTCCCGCGACGGGCTGTTCGACAAGGCCAAGGGGCGGATTGTCGGTTCCGATCAATTTTTGACCAAGCCTTTCAGCAAGGAAGAACTGCTCGACGCGATTGCGGCCCATGTTCCGGGCTTTACCGCTGATTTGCCGCAGTAAGACACGCACAGTGACGCTCGGCCAGCGGGCCCGGTGTCGACAAGAAAAATGGGGAAGACCATGGCACGTATTCTGATCGTCGATGATTCGCCGACCGAAATGTACAAACTGACCGGCATGCTGGAAAAGCACGGCCACGAAGTGTTGAAAGCCGAAAACGGCGCCGACGGCGTGGCCCTGGCCCGTCAGGAAAAACCCGACGCGGTGCTGATGGACATCGTCATGCCCGGCCTCAACGGTTTCCAGGCGACCCGCCAACTGACCAAGGACGCTGAAACCAGCCACATCCCGGTCATCATCATCACCACCAAGGATCAGGAAACCGACAAGGTCTGGGGCACTCGCCAGGGCGCCAAGGATTACCTGACCAAACCGGTCGATGAAGACACGCTGATCAAGACCCTGAACAACGTGCTGGCCGGTTGATCGCGCCGCCATGAGCGAGTCGCTGACCGCGTTCGAACTGTTGTGGCAGATCGACCAGCGCTGTCGCCTGCTGGCGGCGGACCTGCCGTCGCAGCCGGCGCGCCAGGATCGCTGGAGCGGCATCGGCTTTCGCCTCGGCGAGCACTGGTACGTCGCGCCGATGGGCGAAGTCAGCGAAGTGCTGCCCGAACCGCGTTTCACCCAACTGCCAGGGGTAAAGCCGTGGGTCAAGGGCGTGGCCAATCTGCGCGGGCGGTTGTTGCCGATCATGGACCTGTGCGGATTCTTCGGCCATGAGCTGTCACCCATGCGCAAGCAGCGGCGGGTATTGGTAGTGGAGCATCAGGACGTTTTTGCCGGTGTGCTGGTCGATGAGGTCTTCGGCTTGCAGCACTTCGAGCAAGACAGCTTCGAACCCGTCTCGATCCGTAAACGGCAAGGCTCCAAGGGCGAGTTCGTCAAAGGGTATTTCCGGCGCGAGCAGAACTGGCGAGTGTTCAGCCTGTTTGCGCTGGCGCAGTCACCGAGTTTCATGCACGTCGCGGTTTAACAGGCGAGGACCGATGATCAAAGCAAAAACCAGCAAGCCCGCAGAAGGCTCGCGCAGCCGCTCGCAGATCATCGTGCTGTTCATCGCGCTGATCGTGTTCATCATGCTGCTGTTCGCCAATTTCGCTTACCTCAACACCCAGGCCAACTACGACAAACAGTACATCGGCCACGCCGGTGAGCTGCGGGTGCTGTCGCAGCGGATCGCCAAGAACGCCACCGAAGCGGCGGCCGGCAAGTCGGCCGCGTTCAAGCTGTTGAGCGATGCGCGCAACGATTTCGCCCAGCGCTGGGGTTACCTGAAGAAGGGCGACCCGGCCACCGGCCTGCCGCCGGCACCGTCGACCGTGCGCCCGGAAATGCGCGCCGTGCAGCTGGACTGGGAGCGCCTGCTGAAAAACACCGACGCCATTCTGTCCAGCGAACAGACCGTGCTGTCGCTGCATCAGGTCGCCGCGACCCTGGCCGAAACCGTGCCGCAGTTGCAGATCGAATACGAAAAAGTCGTCGAGATCCTCCTGCAACGCGGCGCCCCGGCGGCGCAGGTGGCGATGGCCCAGCGTCAGTCGCTGTTGGCCGAGCGGATTCTCGGCGCGGTGAATACCGTGCTCTCCGGCGATGAAAATTCGCAACAGGCTGCCGATGCCTTCGGTCGTGATGCCGCGCGTTTCGGCCAGGTGCTCAACGGCATGCTGCAAGGCAACCCGACACTGAAGATCAGCCAGGTCGAAGACCGCGACGCCCGCGCTCGTCTGAGCGAGATTTCCGAGCTGTTCCAGTTCGTCTCGGGCTCGGTGGATGAAATTCTCGAAACCTCGCCGGAGCTGTTCAAGGTCCGCGAGTCCGCCACCAACATTTTCAGCCTGTCGCAGACCCTGCTCGACGAAGCCTCGCACCTGGCCACCGGTTTCGAGAACCTCGCCGGCGGGCGCAACACCGACACCATCGGCGGTTACGTGCTGGGCCTGCTGGCGCTGGCGTCGATCATCCTGATCGGCATGGTCATGGTCCGGGAAACCAACCGGCAGTTGCAGGAAACCGCCGAGAAGAACGAACGCAACCAGAACGCGATCATGCGTCTGCTGGATGAAATCGAAGACCTCGCCGATGGCGACCTGACGGTGACGGCTTCGGTGACCGAAGACTTCACCGGGACCATCGCCGACTCGATCAACTATTCGGTCGACCAGTTGCGCGACCTGGTGGCGACCATCAACCTCACCGCCGGCCAGGTCGCCGCTGCGGTGCAGGAAACCCAGGCCACCGCCATGCACCTGGCCCAGGCTTCCGAGCATCAGGCCCAGCAGATTTCCGAAGCGTCGACTGCGATCAACGACATGGCCCAGTCCATCGATCAAGTGTCGGCCAACGCCGCCGAATCCTCGGCGGTGGCCGAGCGTTCGGTGGAGATCGCCAACAAGGGCAACGAGGTGGTGCACAACACCATCCACGGCATGGACAACATTCGCGAACAGATCCAGGACACCGCCAAACGCATCAAGCGCCTGGGCGAGTCGTCCCAGGAAATCGGCGACATCGTCAGCCTGATCGACGACATCGCCGACCAGACCAACATCCTCGCCCTCAACGCGGCGATTCAGGCGTCGATGGCCGGTGACGCCGGGCGCGGTTTTGCGGTGGTTGCCGACGAAGTGCAACGGCTGGCCGAACGTTCGTCCGCCGCGACCCGGCAGATCGAGACACTGGTACGGGCGATCCAGACCGACACCAACGAAGCCGTGATTTCCATGGAACAGACCACCACCGAAGTGGTGCGCGGCGCGCGGCTGGCGCAGGATGCCGGTGTGGCCCTGGAAGAAATCGAAGGCGTGTCCAAGACCCTCGCGGCGCTGATCCAGAGCATTTCCAACGCAGCGCAGCAGCAGACGTCTTCGGCCGGGCAGATTTCCCTGACGATGAACGTGATCCAGCAGATCACCTCGCAGACCTCGTCCGGCTCCACGGCCACCGCCGAAAGCATCGGCAACCTGGCGAAAATGGCCAGCCAGTTGCGGCGTTCGGTGTCCGGGTTCACCTTGCCCGCGGCGGCAGCGCCCGCCACGGACAAGGCGTGAGTTCATGTCGAGCGGAGTGGTTATGGGTGACCGGCACGACTACGTGGCCCTCGAATGGGTCAAGGGCGAAATTGCCGAAACGCTGAGGCAGGCGCATCAGGCCATCGAAGCCGTGCTCGACGATCCGCAGTCGGTGCCCGGCCTCGACGAGTGCCTGGCGTGCATCCATCAGGTCCACGGCAGTCTGCAGATGGTCGAGTTCTACGGCGCGGCCTTGCTCGCCGAAGAGATGGAGCACCTCGTCGAAGCCCTGCAGAACGATCGCGTCAGCCACCGCGACGAAGCCTTGCACCTGCTGTTGCAGGCCTTCGGTCAGTTACCGATTTACCTCGATCGCGTGCAAGGTGCCCGCCGTGATTTGCCGCTGGTGGTGCTGCCACTGATCAACGACTTGCGCAGTGCCCGGGGCGAAAGCCTGTTGTCCGAGACCAGCCTGTTCAGCCCGCAATTGCCCGAGCTGCCGCCGCTAAGCGCGGAAGCGCTGGCCCTGCTGGAACCGGCGGATCTGCCCAATGTGTTGCGCAAGCTGCGGCAGATGCTGCAGATGGCGCTGGTGGGATTGCTCCGCGAACAGGACGACCAGACGCATCTCGGTTACCTGAGCAAAGTCTTCACCCGCCTCGAAGCCTTGAGCGGCGAGGCACCGTTGAGCCCATTGTGGCAGGTCGCTTCGGCGCTGGTCGAAGGCATGCGCGAAGGCCGGATCGCCAACAGCCCGGCCCTGCGCAGCCTGTTCAAGGACGCCGACAAGGAACTCAAGCGTCTGCTCGAGCAAGGCATGGCCGGCCTCAACCAGCCACCGCCGCCCGAGCTGTTCAAAAGCCTGCTGTTCTATATTGCCAAAGCCGAACATCCCACCGGGCAGATGCTGACCATGAAAGATCGCTACTCCCTGGACGACGCGTTGCCCGACAGCGCGATGGTCGACGAAGAACGCGCGCGCCTGGCCGGCCCCGACCGCGATGCCATGCGCTCGGTGCTCGCGGCGTTGTGCGAAGAGCTGGTGCGGGTCAAGGAGCGCCTCGACCTGTTCGTGCGCAGCGACCGCCAGCACACCTCGGATCTGGACAGCCTGCTGGCGCCGCTGCGGCAGATCGCCGACACCCTCGCGGTGCTCGGTTTCGGCCAGCCGCGCAAGGTCATCATCGATCAACTGGCGGTGGTGCTCAGCCTCGCTCAGGGCCAGCGCGAACCGAACGACGCCACGCTGATGGACGTCGCCGGCGCCTTGCTTTACGTCGAAGCGACGCTGGCCGGAATGGTCGGCACGGTGGAACCGGAGAGCCCGGAAGACTCGCGCCTGCCAACCACCGACCTGACGCAGATCCATCAGATCGTGATCAAGGAAGCGCGTATCTGCCTGCAACAGGCCAAGGACATGATCGTCGACTACATCGACGCCGACTGGGATCGCCAGCAACTGCAACCGTTGCCAGCGCTGCTGACCCAGGTGCGCGGCGCACTGGCGATGATTCCGTTGACCCGTGCGGCGAGCCTGCTGGAAGCCTGTAACGGGTTCATCCGCGAGCATCTGCTGCTCGATCCCCATGAGCCGGGCTGGCAGCAACTGGATAGCCTCGCCGATGTCATCACCAGCCTTGAGTATTACCTCGAACGCCTGACCGATGACCCGCAGGCGCCGAGCGAGCAACTGCTGGATGTCGCGCAGAAAAGCCTGGCCAGCCTCGGCTACTTTCCTGACGAGCCGCCCAGCGAACAGCATGTGCCGGTGCTCGACGATGTGCTCAGCCCCAGCGAAGCGCTGGTGATGCAGGACCTGCAGGAACTCGATGACCCGGACATCGTGCAGTCGCTGGCCGATGTGCTGGCCAGCCCGGTGTCGGCGGTCAACCCGCCGGCGCTGACCACGCCCGGCAGTCTGCTGCCGCCACCGGCCGATGAAGAGCCGGTGGACGACGAGTTGCGTGAGGTGTTCCTCGAAGAGACCGAGGAAGTGCTCGATGTGCTGCGCGAATACCTGCCGCGCTGGACCGCCGATCCGCAGGATCGCACAGCCCTCAGTGAGCTGCGCCGGGCCTTTCACACCTTGAAAGGCAGCGGTCGCATGGTGCGTGCGCTGGTTCTCGGCGAACTGGCCTGGGCGGTGGAAAACCTGCTCAACCGGGTGCTGGAACACAGCGTCGAACCGGGCCCGGCGGTGCAACAATTGCTCGCCGATACGTTGCTGTTGCTGCCGGACCTGATTGCCGAATTCGCCATCAACCACCAGCGTCAGCGCCAGGATGTCGATCAGCTGGCGGCTCGCGCCCACGCCTTGGCCAAGGGCGACACGCCGTTGCCGGCCGAAGACGTGGAAGACGTCGCCGCGCTCGATCCGTTGTTGCTGGAGATTTTCCGCAACGAAGCCGAAACCCACCTCGCCAGCCTCAACCGCTTCCTCGATCAGGCCGCCGAACACGTGCCGTTGCAGGCCAGCGATGAATTGCAGCGAGCGCTGCACACCCTCAAGGGCAGCGCCTCAATGGCCGGCGTTTTGCCGATCGCCGAACTGGCGGCGCCGCTGGACAAACTGGCCCGGGAATTCAAGGCCCATCAACTGGCGCTGGACCTCGACGAAGTGGAATTGCTGCTGGAAGCCGAGGGCCTGTTCCGCGTCGGTCTGCGTCAGCTCAAGCACGATCCGCTGGCACCGATTGTCGGTGCGCAGTCGCTGATCAAACGTACCGAAACCCTGCTGAGTGAGCGGCTGGAGTCGATCCTCAATGCGCCGAGCAGCAGCTTGCGGGTCAAGCGTGATCCGCAACTGATCAACAACTTCCTGGCCCAGGGCATGGACATCCTGCTCGACGCCGAAAACCTCCTGCAACGCTGGCAGCAGCACCCCGGCGAACGCCAGGAACTCAGCGCGTTGCTGGATGAACTGACGACCCTCGGCGAGGGCGCGCACCTGGCAGATCTGCTGCCGGTGGATGTGTTGTGCGAAGCCTTGCTCGACCTGTATGGCGCGGTGGAAGAAAGCAGCCTGGCGGTCAGCGAGCGGTTCTTCCTTGAGGCGCAACACGCTCACGAAGCGCTGATCAACATGCTCGACGAACTGGCCGCCGGCCAGGAAATCACCCCGCAACCGCAGCGTATTCGAGCGCTGCACGAACTGCTCGACGAAAGCCTCGACCCGTCGGCCATGGGCCTGATTCGCAGCGACGGCAGTCGAACCCTGAGCATTTCCGAACTGGGCAGCGCCACTGCCGAACTGCAAAAAAGCGCCACCGGGATCGCCCCGGATGACGAGATCGTCGAGATCTTCCTCGAAGAGGCGGTAGACATTCTCGACAGCGCCGGGCAAGCCTTGCAGCGCTGGTTGAACGACCCGGAAAACGGCGCGCCGCTGTCGTCGCTGCAACGGGATCTGCATACCCTCAAGGGTGGCGCGCGAATGGCCGAGGTCGAGGCCGTCGGCGATCTCGCCCAGGAGCTGGAGAGCCTTTACGAAGGCCTGGTGGATCGCCGCTACAACCACAGCGATGCCTTGGGCCGGCTGTTGCTGCAAAGCCACGACCGCCTGGCGTTGTACCTCGATCAACTGCATGACCATCAGCCGTTGAAACCGGCGCAGGACTTGATCGACGCGATCCGCCAGTTCCGTCAGGGTCAGGCCGGCAGTCCCGAGACACCGCCCGCCGTCGCCAGCCATGACGGCCCGGGGCACGATCCGGAATTGCTGGAAATCTTCCTCGAAGAAGGTTTCGACATCATCGAAAACTCCGGTGCCGCGCTGCTGCGCTGGCAGGCCGAACCCGGTAACCGTCAGGAAGTGGAAACCCTGCTGCGTGACCTGCACACCCTCAAGGGCGGCGCGCGGATGGTGGAAATCGGCCCCATCGGCGATCTCGCCCATGAGCTGGAATACCTGTACGAAAGCCTGTCCTCCGGCACCTTGCAGGGCAGCGCCGAACTGTTTGCCCTGTTGCAGCGCGGCCATGACCGGTTGGCGCAGATGCTCGACGCGGTGCGCGCCGGCCAGCCGTGCCCGCCAGCGGATCGACTGATCAGCGCGATCCAGAATTTCAGCCACCCGGTGGCCGCACCAACGCCACCGCTGTTGTTGCCGGCTCCGGTCAAAACCGAAACCACCGTGCCCGTCCCCGAGGCCGGCGCGGACATGGTCAAGGTCTCCGCCGAACTGCTCGATGACCTGGTCAACCTCGCGGGCGAAACCTCGATTTTCCGTGGGCGTATCGAGCAGCAAGTCAGCGATGCACAGACAGCCCTGAACGAGATGGAAACCACCATCGAGCGCATGCGCGATCAGTTGCGCCGGCTCGACACCGAAACCCAGGGGCGGATTCTCAGTCGTCAGCAAGTGGATGCCGAGCGCCTGGGCTATGAAGAATTCGATCCGCTGGAAATGGATCGCCATTCGCAGTTGCAGCAGTTGTCCCGGGCCCTGTTCGAATCCGCCTCCGACCTGCTCGACCTCAAGGAAACCCTCGACCGGCGCACCCACGACGCCGAGAACCTGCTGCAACAGCAAGGCCGGATCAACACCGAATTGCAGGAAGGCCTGATGCGCACGCGCATGGTGCCGTTCGAGCGCATGTTGCCGCGGCTCAAACGCATCGTCCGCCAGGTTGCCGAAGAGCTGAACAAGGACGTGGCGTTCACCGTCGGCAACGCCGAAGGCGAGATGGATCGCAACGTCCTCGAACGCATGGCCGCACCGCTGGAGCACATGTTGCGCAACGCCGTCGACCATGGTCTGGAGCCGGCCGACGTGCGACTGGCAGCGGGTAAACCGGCCCAAGGACAGATCAGCCTCGACCTGTCCCGCGAGGGCGGCGACATCGTTTTCGACATCCGCGACGACGGCGCCGGCGTGCCGCTGGACGCGGTGCGACGCAAGGCGATCAAGCGTGGCTTGCTGGCGCCGAACGCGGAAATCAGCGACCGCGAAGTGTTGCAGTTCATCCTTCAGCCGGGCTTCTCCACCGCCGAAAAAATCACCCAGATTTCCGGGCGCGGCGTGGGCATGGACGTGGTGCACGAAGAAGTACGGCAACTGGGCGGCACCATGAGCATCGACTCGGTGCCGGGGCAGGGCGTGCATTTTCGCATTCGCCTGCCGTTCACCGTGTCGGTCAACCGTGCGCTGATGGTGCAGTGCGGTGAGGATCAATATGCGATTCCGCTGAACACCATCGACGGCATCGTCCGCGTCTTGCCGAATGAACTGGACGGGCATTTCCGCCACGATCCGCCGCGCTACGAGTACGGCGGCCAGCGTTATGAACTGTGCTACCTGGGCGAGCTGCTGAAAACCGCGCCACGGCCGAAACTGCTCGGCCAGAGCCTGCCGCTGCCAGTGCTGCTGGTGCAATGCAACGAGCGGCACATCGCGGTGCAGGTCGACGCCATGGCCGGCACCCGCGAGATCGTGGTCAAGAGCCTCGGCCCGCAATTCGCGGCGGTGCAGGGCGTGTCCGGGGCGACGATTCTCGGCGATGGCCGGGTGGTGCTGATCCTCGATCTGCTGGCGCCGATCCGCGCGATGCAGGCGCGGTTGCCGCAGCGTCCGACCGGTCACGAGATTGAAAGCGAGCCGCAGAAGCCGCTGCTGGTGATGGTGGTCGACGACTCGGTCACCGTGCGCAAGGTCACCAGCCGTCTGCTCGAACGCCACGGCATGAACGTGCTGACCGCCAAGGACGGGGTCGATGCGATGCTGCTGCTGGAAGAGCACATGCCGGACCTGATGCTGCTCGACATCGAAATGCCGCGCATGGACGGCTTCGAAGTGGCGACCCAGGTGCGCCACGATGAACGCCTGCAACACCTGCCGATCATCATGATCACTTCGCGCACCGGGCAGAAACACCGCGACCGCGCCATGGCCATCGGCGTCAACGACTACCTCGGCAAGCCGTACCAGGAATCGGTGCTGCTCGAAAGCATTGCCCTGTGGAGCAAAAAACATGCATGAGCGGCGTCATAACCAGCGCAGCAGCCAGCTCACCGGGCTGCTGCTGCCGCTGGCCGATCGCAATCTGATCCTGCCCAACGTCGCCGTCGCCGAACTGATCGACTACCAGTCCAGCGCCTTCGATCTTGATACGCCGCCGTGGTATCTGGGCCGAGTGACCTGGCGCGAACGGCAGATTCCGCTGCTGAGTTTCGAGTCGGCGTGCGGCAACAAGATCGTCATTGGCGAACGGGCACGGATCGTCATCCTCAACGCCCTCGGCGGATTGCCGACGCTGCGCTTCATTGCCTTGCTGGTGCAGGGGATTCCGCGCTCGTACAAGCTCGACAGCCAGTTGAGCTATGTCGACGTGCCGCTGTGTGCGCTGGAGCAAGCGGCGGTGCAGGTCGGGGAACAGGTGGCGAAGGTGCCGGATCTGTTGGCGCTGGAGAAGCTGTTGGTGGATGCGGGGCTGGTTTAGACGCCTAGCCCTCACCCCAGCCCTCTCCCGGAGGGAGAGGGGGCCGACCGAGGTGTCTTGGATCATCCATCGACCTGAACCACCGTGTTGATTATGGATTCAGAGCAAATCGTTCATTTCGGTGCATCTCGCCAATATCCCCCGATCAGTCCCCTCTCCCCCCGGGAGAGGGCTAGGGTGAGGGCGCTCTTGATCGTTACGCTGACCGTAATGATTTACCACCGCGCTTGATTGATGCACCCACCCGACACTCCTAAGGTAGCTCCACGACAGCGAACCCCGTGGAGTGAGCATGACAACAACAATTTCCCCCGACTCGCGCTGGACGCGGCGGCGCGACGAGAAGCAGCGTCGCCTCGACAAGGTGCGCGGGCTGGCCGACGGTGCGGTGTTGCCCACCGACAGGATCGTCGCGGCGCTTGAGGCGCTGATCCTGCCCGGCGACCGTGTGGTGCTGGAGGGCAACAACCAGAAGCAGGCGGATTTTCTTTCCCGTGCTTTGGCCAAGGCCGATCCCGAGAAGCTGCACGACCTGCACATGATCATGCCCAGCGTTGGCCGCTCCGAGCACCTCGATCTGTTCGAACGCGGTATCGCCCGCAAGCTCGATTTCTCCTTCGCCGGTACCCAGAGCCTGCGCATCAGCCAGTTGCTCGAAGACGGCTTGCTGGAAATCGGTGCGATTCACACCTACATCGAACTCTACGCCCGGCTGGTGGTGGACCTGATCCCCAACGTCGTGCTCTCGGCCGGGTTCATGGCCGACCGTGCCGGCAACATCTACACCGGCCCGAGTACCGAAGACACCCCGGCGCTCATTGAGCCGGCAGCGTTCAGCGACGGCATCGTCATCGTCCAGGTCAATCAACTGGTGGACGACGTCAGCGAACTGCCCCGTGTGGACATTCCTGCGTCGTGGGTGGATTTCGTGGTGGTGGCGGACAAGCCGTTCTACATCGAACCGCTGTTCACCCGCGACCCGCGTCACATCAAGCCTGTGCACGTATTGATGGCGATGATGGCGATCCGCGGGATCTACGAAAAACACAATGTGCAGTCGCTGAACCACGGCATCGGTTTCAACACCGCGGCCATCGAACTGATCCTGCCGACCTACGGCGAATCCCTCGGCCTCAAGGGCAAGATCTGCCGCAACTGGACGCTCAACCCGCACCCGACGCTGATCCCGGCCATCGAAAGCGGCTGGGTCGAAAGCGTGCATTGCTTCGGCACCGAACTGGGCATGGAAAACTACATCGCCGCGCGGCCGGACGTGTTCTTCACCGGGCGTGACGGTTCGCTGCGTTCCAACCGGATGTTCTGCCAACTGGCCGGGCAATACGCGGTGGACCTGTTCATCGGCGCAACCCTGCAAGTCGATGGCGATGGCCATTCCTCCACCGTGACCCGTGGTCGCCTCGCCGGTTTCGGCGGCGCACCGAACATGGGGCACGACCCACGCGGTCGCCGTCACGGCACTCCAGCCTGGCTCGACATGCGTCATGACGATTCGCAGCAACCGATGCTCGAACGCGGCAAGAAACTCGTGGTGCAAATGGTCGAGACCTTCCAGGAGGGCGGCAAACCGACCTTCGTCGAAACCCTCGATGCGGTGGAGGTGGCGAAGAAAAGCGGCATGCCGCTGGCGCCGATCATGATCTACGGCGACGACGTCACTCACTTGCTCACCGAAGAGGGCATCGCCTATCTGTACAAGGCGCGCTCGCTGGAAGAGCGTCAGGCGATGATCGCAGCGGTGGCCGGCGTCACCGCCATCGGCCTGCGGCACAACCCGAAAGACACCGAACGCTTGCGCCGCGAAGGCCTGATCGCCTTGCCCGAAGACCTCGGCATCCGCCGCACCGACGCCACCCGCGAACTGCTCGCGGCGAAGAGCGTGGCCGATCTGGTCGAGTGGTCCGGCGGCCTCTACAACCCGCCCGCCAAGTTCAGGAGCTGGTAATGCACGCACTCAACCTGCAACCGAAAACCATCACCCTCGCGGAACGGCTGGCGGACCTGGCAGTGGACGCGCTGATCGACGAAGCCGATCTGTCGCCGAAACCGGCGCTGGTCGACCGTCGCGGCAATGGTGCGCATACCGATCTGCACCTGGGATTGATGCACGCTTCGGCGCTGGCGCTGTGGCCGGCGTTCAAGGAAATGGCCGAGGCCGCGCTTGAGTTCGGCGAGATCGGCTTGCCGTTGCGTGAAGCCATCGGCCGTATCGGACGGGAAGGCGAGCAAGCCATGCTCGCCACCACCCACGGCGTGAACACCCATCGCGGGGCGATCTGGGCGTTGGGCCTGTTGGTCACGGCCGCTGCGCTGGATTCGAAGTCCGCCTGTGCCAGCGCCGTCACTCTGCGCGCTGCGCGTCTGGCGTTGCTCGATGACCGTTATGCGCCGCGCCCGCTGAGCCACGGCGCCCAAGTCGCCCAACGCTACGGCGCTCGCGGTGCCCGGGAAGAAGCGCAGCTCGGCTTCCCGTCCGTAGTGCAGCGCGGCTTGCCGCAGCTCAAACGCAGTCGCGCCGCCGGCCATGGCGAACAGAACGCCCGGCTTGATGCCTTGCTCGCGATCATGACCGACCTCGCCGACACCTGCGTCCTGTACCGCGCCGGCGAACCGGGCCTGCACGCCATGCAGCACGGCGCCCAGGCAGTGCTCGACGCCGGTGGCAGCGCCAGCCTCACCGGTCGCCGCCGCTTGCACGAGCTGGATCAACAACTCATCGCATTGAATGCCTCGCCCGGTGGCGCCGCCGACTTGCTCGCCGCCACGTTATTGCTCGACCGGATCGAGTGCGACGGCATCCTTCAGGGAGCATTTTGATGGAAACCTTATCTTTTGAATTCCCCGCCGGGCAGCCGCCACGTGGTCGGACGCTGGTCGGATGTGTCGGTTCCGGCGATCTGGAAGTGCTGATCGAACCGGGCCTCGCCGGCAAGTTGACGATCAACGTGCAGACCTCGGTCAACGGCGCGCAGCAGCGCTGGCAGCATCTGTTCGCACGGATGTTCGACGGCACCACACCGCCGGCGATGGCCATCGATATCCACGACTTCGGTGCGACCCCGGGCGTGGTGCGCCTGCGTCTGGAACAAGGCTTCGAGGAGATCGGCCATGACTGATACCTCAGCGCTTCTGCACAAACATTCATTCGTCGAACTCGGCGCCCGGCAGCGGGCGAAAGCCTTGCTCGACGCCGGTACTTTCCGCGAACTGCTCGACCCGTTTCAACGCGTCATGTCGCCGTGGCTGGAACGTCAGGGCGTGGTGCCGCAGGCCGATGACGGTGTGGTGATCGCCAAGGGCAGCCTCGACGGTTTGCCGGTGGTGATCGCGGCGATTGAAGGCGCGTTTCAGGGCGGCAGCCTCGGTGAAGTCGGCGGCGCCAAAATCGCCGGCGCACTGGAACTGGCGGCTGAAGACAACCGCAAAGGGATCCCGACCTGTGCCATTTTGCTGCTGGAGACCGGCGGCGTGCGCTTGCAGGAAGCCAACCTCGGACTGGCGGCGATTGCCGATATCCACGCGGCGATTGTCGATTTGCAGCAATACCAACCGGTGGTTGGCGTGGTGGCCGGCAGCGTCGGTTGCTTTGGCGGCATGTCGATTGCCGCCGCGCTGTGCAGCTATTTGCTGGTGACCCAGGAAGCACGCCTCGGCCTGAACGGTCCGCAGGTGATCGAGCAGGAAGCCGGGATCGAGGAATACGACTCCCGCGACCGGCCCTTCATCTGGAGCCTGACCGGTGGCGAGCAACGTTTCGCCAGTGGCCTGGTGGATCGCTATGTCGCCGATGACGTGGCGCGGATTCGCCAGCAGGTCGGCGAGTTGCTGCAACAAGGCTTGCCGCTGCAACCGCGCAGCCAGCAGGCCGAATGGTTCCTGCAACGTCTGGCGAGCCTGGACACTGACAAGCAAATCGAGCCTTCGATGGTTCGCGATCTGTATCAAGGAGAGCGCTCATGAGCGGTTATTCCGTGCGCGGTTTGAACTGGTTCAACGCCTTGAGCGCGGGTGCGAATGCTGTTGAAGGTTTGCCGCCATCGTTGAAGGTCGCCGACGGGCCACTCGGGCGCTTTATCGCCGTGGTCGCCGATCCGCAAAACCGTTTCCCTCGCGCTCGCAACGGTGAAGTCGGGTTGCTGGAAGGCTGGGGCCTGGCCAAGGCTGTGGATGACGCGATCACCGCCGACCGTGACAAAACGCAAAAGCGCCCACTGATCGCCATCGTCGATGTGCCGAGCCAGGCCTACGGTCGCCGCGAAGAAGCTCTCGGCATTCATCAGGCTCTGGCCGGTGCGGCGGACGCTTACGCCCGCGCTCGTCTGGCCGGGCATCCGGTGATTGCGCTGCTGGTAGGCAAGGCCATGTCGGGGGCGTTTCTAGCCCACGGTTATCAGGCCAACCGCTTGATTGCCCTGCGTGATCCGGGGGTGATGGTGCATGCGATGGGCAAGGCTTCGGCGGCGCGGGTGACCTTGCGCAGCGTCGAAGAACTGGAAACCCTGGCCTCCAGCGTGCCGCCGATGGCCTATGACATCGACAGCTACGCCAGCCTCGGCTTGCTCTGGGAAACCCTGTCGGTGCAGCAGATCGAACAGCCAACGGCGGAGGACCTGGCGCGGGTCGGCGAATGCCTGAAGCAAGCCATCGGCGATGTTGCCGCGACTGACTTGAGCAATCGTCTCGGCGCGAAAAATCGCGAAGCCTCCAGCCGCGTACGTGAATTGCTGAGGGCGCAGTGGTGAACAGCGTTCTCGCCCACGACCTGCTGTGGGGCATGACGCCGGCGCAGTTGCCGGCGGGTGCGCCGCAGTGGGCGATTGATTCGCTGGCCGCCGGGCAACCGGTGGTGGTGCGGCGGGCGTTGAGTGCTGAGGGATTCGTGGCGGTGGGTGTACGCGGTGTGTTGCGCGAGCAGCGGTTGGCGGCGTTCATGGCGATCGATTCGATTGGCTGTCGGGTCAGCCCGGAAGCGCTTTGTCAGGTCGAGAGCGAACGTGATCTTCCGGTCATGCACGCGCTGCGGCAACTGCGGCCGGTGCTCGATGATTGCGGTTGGATCTGGGGCGTCAGTGGCAGCGTCGGGTTTGAGCTGGCCAGTGGATTTACGGCGATGCACGAGCGCAGCGATCTCGACTTGATCCTGCGAGCGCCGCAACTGATGACCCGTAATCAGGCGCGCAAACTGGTGGCGATTTTCGATCAGGCAGCCTGCCGGGTCGACCTGCAATTGCAGACACCATTCGGTGCCGTCGCGCTGCGCGAATGGGCCGGGAATGCTTCGCGGGTGCTGCTGAAAAGTGCCCATGAAGCCTGTCTGGTCAGCGACCCATGGAACCCGCAGGAGCAGGCAGCGTGAGCAGCCTGCTGGTGTTTCCCGGCCAAGGCGCGCAGCAGCCCGGCATGCTCCAGCGCTTGCCTCGGGAAACGCTGATCGAGGCCAGCGATAGCCTCGGTGAGGATGTCTTGCGGCTGGATTCCAGCGAAGCGTTGCGCAGCACCCGGGCGGTTCAGCTCTGTCTGCTGATCGCCGGAGTCGCAGCCTCGCGGCAGCTATTACAGGACGGACTCACTGCAGATTACGTCGCCGGCCTGTCCATCGGTGCCTACCCGGCAGCGGTGGTTGCCGGAGCGTTGAGCTTCAGCGATGCGTTGCATCTGGTCAGCCTGCGGGGTGAGTTGATGCAGCAGGCTTATCCACAGGGCTTCGGCATGACCGCGATCATCGGTCTGCAATTGTCCACAGTCGAAATGTTGCTCGCGCAGGTGCACAGCGCAGAAACACCGGTGTACCTGGCCAACATCAACGCCGATAACCAGGTGGTGATTGCCGGCAGCGACAAGGCAATGCAAACGGTCGCCGAGTTGGCGCGCAGTCGTGGTGCCGGGCTGGCGAAACGTCTGGCGGTCAGCGTGCCGTCGCACTGCCCGTTGCTGGATAAGCCTGCGCAAACCCTCGCCGAGGCGTTCGCCAGGGTTGAACTGAAAACACCGAAAATCGCTTACCTGAGCGGCAGCCGCGCAAGGCCTGTGACCAAGGTAGAAGCGCTGCGCGACGACCTCGCCTTCAACATGTGCCGCGTGGTGGACTGGCGCGGCACCGTGCAAAGCGCCTACGAGCGCGGCGTACGTCTACAGATCGAACTGCCGCCCGGTGCGGTACTGACCGGGCTGGCGCGCCGGGTGTTCGAACAGGGGACTGTCACTGCCTTCGACAGTGCCCGGCTCGACACCTTGCAGGCGCTGTTGCGTGAAGAGGAGGGCCGCCGACTCTAGACCGCCGCGACTCAGGCTTCGAACAACAAAAACAACATTCGACGATGCACTTTGAGGACTACAACAATGATTATTTACGGTGTGGCGCTGCTGGCGATCTGTACGCTGGCAGGGGTGATCATGGGTGACCTGCTTGGCGTGCTGCTGGGGGTCAAATCCAACGTCGGCGGGGTCGGCATCGCCATGATCCTGTTGATCTGCGCGCGGTTGTGGATGCAGAAACGCGGCGGCATGACCAAGGACTGCGAGATGGGCGTCGGCTTCTGGGGCGCCATGTACATTCCGGTGGTGGTGGCGATGGCCGCGCAACAGAACGTCGTCACCGCCCTGCACGGCGGCCCGGTGGCGGTGCTGGCGGCAATCGGTTCGGTGGTGGTCTGTGGCTGCACGATTGCGCTGATCAGCCGTACCCACAAGGGCGAACCGTTGCCCGATGAACCGGCGGAAGTCTCCCCGGTCGGCACGCCCGTAGGAGGTCGCTGATATGTGGGATCTCATTGAAAAAGGTCTGGAGCACAACGGTCTGGTCACCGCGTTCGCCTTCGTCGGCGTGATCATGTGGGTCTCGGTGATTCTCTCCAAACGCCTGACGTTCGGGCGGATTCACGGCTCGGCGATCGCCATCGTCATCGGCCTGGTGCTGGCCTGGGTTGGCGGCACCATGACCGGTGGGCAGAAAGGCCTGGCGGATCTTTCGCTGTTCTCCGGCATCGGCTTGATGGGCGGCGCGATGCTGCGGGATTTCGCCATCGTTGCCACGGCGTTCGAGGTGCAGGCGACCGAGGCGAAGAAGGCCGGGTTGATTGGCGTGATCGCGCTGCTGCTGGGCACGATCCTGCCGTTCATAGTCGGCGCGTGCATGGCCTGGGCGTTCGGTTACCGCGATGCGGTGAGCATGACCACCATCGGCGCGGGGGCGGTGACTTATATCGTCGGGCCTGTGACCGGCGCAGCGATTGGCGCGACCTCGGATGTAATGGCGTTGTCGATTGCCACCGGGTTGATCAAGGCGATTCTGGTGATGGTCGGCACGCCAGTGGCGGCGCGCTGGATGGGCCTCGACAATCCGCGCTCTGCGATGGTGTTTGGCGGGTTGGCCGGGACCGTGAGTGGCGTGACTGCCGGGTTGGCGGCGACGGATCGGCGGTTGGTGCCTTATGGGGCGTTGACGGCTACGTTTCACACCGGGCTTGGGTGCCTGCTTGGGCCATCGCTGTTGTTCTTCATTGTTCGCGCGATTGTTGGCTGAAGATCAAGAGTTCCCTCACCCTAACCCTCTCCCGGAGGGAGAGGGGACTGACCGAGGTGAGTATTTGAGTTACGCCGACCTGAAAATCCTGAGTCGAACTCAGGTTTGAAAAAACCCCGATCTGCTCCCTTTCCCCCTCGCCCCCCTTGGGGGAGAGGGCTGGGGTGAGGGGGTAGCTCTTGATCTTGATCTAAACCCCAGCCTGGCGATTCGCATACATCCGACACTCCGCCAGCAACGCCAGCAAATTCGGATCCCGCTCTTTGGCCTTCAAGAACACCACACCAATGTGCTGCTGCAACCGGTACTTCTCCTGCAACGGAATCAGCTTCACCCGGTTCTCGTACACCGCCGCAATCCTCCCCGGCAGCAATGCATAACCGACCCCGGAGCTGACCATGCTCAGCAGGGTGAAGATGTCGTTGACCTGCATCGCCACCTTCGGCTCGAACCCCGCCTGGCGGAACACCCGAATACCGTCCTGATGGGTGGCAAAGCCTTGGGTGAGGGTGATGAAGGTTTCGTCGCGCACCTCCGCCAGATCCACTTCGCTGCGTTGGGCGAAGCGGGAATCGGCCGGGGTGGCGAGAAAGATGTCGTCGGAAAACAGCGGAATCTGCTCGCAATCCGGGTCATTGACGCTGTCGTCCAGCGACACCAGGATCGCATCGACTTCCATGTTTTTCAGCTTGTAGAGCAGGTCGATGTTCGAGCCGAGGATCAGATCGATGTTGAGTTCGCTGCGGCGGATCTTCAGGCCCATGATCAGCTGCGGCACGGTCTTCACCGTCAGCGAATACAGCGAGCCGAGCTTGAAGCGTTCTGCCGAGAACCCGGCGGCTTCGCGGGTCAGGCGCACGCTTTCGACCACGTCCTGAATCAGCTTCTGCGCCCGCTCTTCGAGTACATAGGCGCTCTCCAGCGGCGTCAGGTTGCGTCCTTCGTGCTTGAACAACGGGCAGCGCAGGGCGCTTTCCAGCGAATGGATCGCGCGGTGCACGCTGACATTGCTGGTCTGCAACTCGGCGGCGGCGCGGGCGAGGTTGCCGGTACGCATGAAGGCGAGGAACACCTCGAGTTTCTTCAGGGTCAATTCTTCGTCGATCAGCATGGCGCGGACTCTTCTTGGTATCGGTCGATTGTGCCCAAATATCAGGACAGGCGCAGGCCCGCGTTGAACGGAAACATTGCGCTTTTACGCTCAAGGCCCGAGCCTTGCGCGCTGCGGTAATGAAATCGAGGTGTGCGACACATGTATCACGGAGAAAAACTGAACGCCTGGACGCATCTGGTCGGGGCGATAGCGGCGTTTGTCGGGGGCGTCTGGATGCTGGTGATCGCCAGTCTCGACGGCAGCCCGTGGAAGATCGTCAGCGTGGCGATTTACGCCTTCACCTTGCTGGTGCTTTACAGCGCATCCACCGTGTACCACAGCGTACGCGGGCGCAAGAAAGCGATCATGAAGAAGGTCGATCACTTTTCGATCTACCTGCTGATCGCCGGCAGTTACACGCCGTTCTGCCTGGTGACCCTGCGCGGGCCGTGGGGCTGGACGCTGTTCGGGATTGTCTGGGGACTGGCGCTGATCGGCATCCTGCAAGAGATCAAGCCGCGCTCGGAGGCGCGGATCCTGTCGATCGTGATCTACGCGGTGATGGGCTGGATCGTGCTGGTGGCGGTCAAACCGCTGATCGCGGCGCTGGGGACGGCGGGGTTTGCCTGGCTGGCGTCGGGCGGCGTGTTGTACACCGTGGGGATCATCTTCTTTGCCCTTGATCACCGGTTGCGGCATGCCCACGGGATCTGGCATCTGTTTGTGATCGCCGGGAGCCTGCTGCATTTTGTGGCGATTCTGTTTTACGTTCTGTAATCGCTCCCACAGGTTTAGAAATCACCCCACAGTTGCTGCGCCACCGCCAGCGCCACAACCGGCGCGGTCTCGGTGCGCAGCACGCGCGGGCCGAGTCGGGCGGCGTGGAAGCCGTTGCCTTTGGCCTGCTCGACTTCGGCGTCGGACAAGCCGCCTTCAGGGCCGATCAGGAACGCCAGCGTCGATGGCTTGGCGTGGCTGACCAAGGGTTCGGCCACCGGGTGCAGAACCAGTTTCAGTTCGGCTTCGGTCTGTTTCAACCAGTCGGCCAGCAACACCGGCGGATGAATCACCGGCACCCGCGAACGACCGCATTGCTCGCAAGCGCTGATCGCTACCTGACGCCAGTGCAGCAGGCGTTTGTCGGCGCGTTCATCCTTGAGGCGGACTTCGCAGCGTTCGCTGAAAATCGGGGTGATTTCGTTGACGCCCAGTTCGGTGGCTTTCTGGATCGCCCAGTCCATCCGCTCGCCCCGGGACAGGCCCTGGCCGAGGTGGATTTGCAACGGTGACTCGACCTGGCCGGCGAGTTGTTCGTCGATCCTGACCGTCACGCGCTTCTTGCCGACTTCCAGCAGTGCACCGCGAAACTCGTGGCCGGAACCGTCGAACATCTGCACCGCATCGCCCTCGGCCATGCGCAGCACGCGGCTGATGTAATGCGCCTGGGCTTCCGGCAGTTCGTGTTCGCCAATGCTGAGCGGGGCGTCGATAAAGAAGCGGGACAGTCTCATTTCGGGTCTCTCTGGTTAGATCGTTCCCACGCTCCGCGTGGGAATGCAGCCCGGGACGCTCTGCGTCCCAAGAGCGGACGCAGAGCGTCCGGTGAGGCATTCCCACGCAGAGCATGGGAACGAGTCGTCAACTTAAGTAATTTAGATCAGCCCGGATCGCGGAAACCGGGATGGAAATCCTTCGGCACCGACACACTGACACTGTCGCGGGTGGCGATGTCGATGCCTTCGCTGGCGACTTCGGCGAGGAAGTCGATCTGCTCCGGGGTGATCACGTACGGCGGCAGGAAATACACCACGCTGCCCAGCGGACGCAGCAACGCGCCACGCTCCAGCGCATGCTGGAACACCTTCAGGCCGCGACGTTCCTGCCACGGATAGGCTTCTTTCGTGGCCTTGTCCTTGACCATCTCGATGGCCAGCACCATGCCGGTCTGGCGGACTTCGGAAACGTTCGGGTGATCCACCAGATGCGCCGTGGCCGACGCCATGCGCTGTGACAACGCCCGGTTGTTCTCGATCACGTTGTCCTGTTCGAAGATATCCAGCGTCGCCAGCGCCGCCGCACAGGCCAGCGGGTTGCCGGTGTAGCTGTGCGAATGCAGGAAGGCGCGCAGGGTCGGGTAATCGTCGTAGAACGCGCTGTACACCTCGTCGGTGGTCAGGCACGCCGCCAATGGCAGATAACCGCCGGTCAGGGCTTTCGACAGGCACAGGAAGTCCGGGCGGATGCCGGCCTGTTCGCAGGCGAACATCGTCCCGGTACGGCCGAAACCGACAGCGATTTCATCGTGGATCAGGTGCACACCGTAACGGTCGCAGGCCTCGCGCAGCAGCTTGAGATAGACCGGGTGATACATGCGCATGCCGCCGGCGCCCTGGATCAGCGGCTCGACGATCACCGCTGCGACGCTGTCATGATTTTCCGCCAGGGTCTGTTCCATGGCCGCGAACATGTTGCGCGAATGCTCTTCCCAGCTCATGCCCTGGGGGCGCAGGTAGCAATCGGGACTCGGCACCTTGATGGTGTCCATCAGCAGGGCTTTGTAGGTTTCGGTGAACAGCGGCACGTCGCCGACCGCCATCGCCGCCATGGTTTCGCCGTGGTAGCTGTTGGTCAGGGTGACGAAGCGCTTCTTGTTCGACTGGCCGCGGTTGAGCCAGTAGTGAAAGCTCATTTTCAGTGCGACTTCGATGCAGGACGAGCCGTTATCGGCGTAGAACACCCGGTTCAGGCCCTCTGGCGTCATTTTCACCAGACGCTCGGACAGCTCGATCACCGGCTGATGGCTGAAGCCGGCCAGAATCACGTGTTCCAGCTGATCGACCTGATCCTTGATGCGCTGGTTGATGCGCGGGTTGGCGTGACCGAACACGTTGACCCACCAGGAACTGACGGCATCCAGATAACGCTTGCCTTCGAAATCTTCCAGCCAGACGCCTTCACCGCGCTTGATCGGGATCAGCGGCAGCTGTTCGTGGTCTTTCATCTGGGTGCAGGGATGCCACAACACCGCGAGATCGCGTTGCATCCACTGGTTGTTCAGGCCCATGTTCAGTCTCCTCGAGGCGGCTCGCGTCAGGCGCGGGCAAACAATCGCGCAAGCCTATGCAATGCGTCGCGTCGGGACAACCCATTGTGTCGATTGAGCTACTTTGTATGGGCCGATAGACGTTGCTGGCGGCGTTTTGATGGCTGACGTATTCTTCGCGGTTCTTTGGGTCGTCTGACCCGCAAAACTGCTTTTTCCTACGTGTTTTTCCGGAGTTCGCTGAATGTCTGTCGGTTGGCTGCGCGCCTGTGCGCTTGTGGTGTTGGGGCTGTTTAGCGTTACGGCGCTGGCCAAGGATAAAACCGCGATCGTGATCGGCGGCGGCCTGTCGGGCCTGACTGCGGCTTACGAACTGCAGAACAAGGGCTGGCAGGTCACGCTGCTGGAAGCCAAGCCGAGCCTGGGCGGTCGCTCGGGCATGGCCACCAGCGAGTGGATCGGCAACGACAAGGCTCAGCCGGTACTGAACAAATACGTGTCGACCTTCAAGCTGAGCACCACGCCGGCCCCTGAATTCGTGCGGACCCCGGGTTACCTGATCGACGGCGAGTATTTCTCCGCCGCCGACCTGGCCACCAAGCAACCGGCCACCGCCCAGGCGCTGAAAGCCTACGAGAAGACCCGCGACGATCTGGCGCGTTCGATTGACGATCCGCAGAACCCGGCCGCGACCAACACCCTGCACGCCCTGGACCAGATCAACGTGTCGAGCTGGCTCGACAAGCAGAACCTGCCAGCCACCGCGCGTCAGCTGATCAACCAGGATATCCGCACCCACTACGACGAACCTTCGCGCCTGTCGCTGCTGTATTTCGCGCAGCAGAGCCGGGTTTATCGCGGCGTGTCCGACCGTGACCTGCGCGCTTCGCGTCTGGTCGGTGGCAGCCCGGTGCTGGCCCAGGCCTTCGTCAAGCAGCTGAAAACCATCAAGACCGATTCGCCGGTGTCCGCCATCACCCAGGACAAGGACGGCGTGACCGTCAAGGTCGGCAGCGTTGGCTATTCGGCGGATTACGTCGTATTGGCCGTGCCACTGCGCGCGCTTAACAAGATCCAGCTGACCCCGGCGCTGGACGCCCAGCACCTGGCGGCGATCAAGGGCACCAACTACGGCTGGCGCGACCAGATCATGCTGAAATTCAAGACGCCAGTGTGGGAAAGCAAGGCGCGGATGTCCGGCGAGATCTACAGCAACACCGGTCTGGGCATGTTGTGGATCGAGCCGGCCCTGAAGGGCGGCGCGAACGTGGTGATCAACCTGTCCGGCGACAACGCCCGTGTGATGCAGGCCTTCGGCGACAAGCAGATGGTCGATCAGGTGCTGATCCGTCTGCACACGTTTTATCCACAGGCCCGTGGCTCGTTCACCGGTTATGAAATCCGTCGCTACAGCACCGACCCGTCGACTGGCGGCTCCTACCTGGCCTTCGGTCCTGGCCAGATCAGCAAATTCTGGCGCCTGTGGGAACGTCCGCTGCAACGCGTAGCGTTTGCCGGCGAACACACCGACACCTTGTACCCGGGCACCCTGGAAGGCGCACTGCGCACCGGTCAGCGTGCGGCCAGTCAGGTTGAAGACCTGGCGGCGGGCAAATCCTTCGAACCGATCAAGGTCGGCCCGGCAGCGGCCACAGCAGCAGCGGCGGCAGGCGCAGCGGGTGCGGCCACGGCGGCGAAGAAAGGCAACTTCTTCACCAACCTGTTCGGCGGTTCGGACGACGACAAGAAACCGGAGCCAGTGAAAGCGCCAGAGCCGGCACCTGCTCCAGCCGCTCCAGCGCCTGCACCGACCCCGGCTCCTGCGCCAGCTCCGGTGGAAGCACCGAAGCCAGCAGCCCCGGCGAAAGCCGAGCCAGCCAAGAAAGCGGCAGCCAAGCCAGCAGCGAAGAAACCTGCGGCGAAGGCCGAGGCGAAAAAGGCCCCGGCCAAACCTGCAGCGAAAAAGGCTGAGCCGGCGAAGAAGCCAGCGGCCAAGCCTGCTGCAACGACCGATACCAAAGCGCAGTAAGGCTTTGCGGTGAATGAAAAAGCGCGGCTTTCATGCCGCGCTTTTTATTGCCTGTCAGTCGGTCCGGTGAGTGGAAATCTGCGAGCCGCCAACTAACATCCCGCCACACTTTCGCCTTTAATCTTTCCTTAACTCCCCTGTTCAAGACTCTTGATCGTATTTCTCGATATTTCAAAGCGAAATTTTCCGCTTTAAATCGATAGATAACTCGCTAGTCTTGGTTCGCAGTTCTCACAGGATTTGGGCAATGCAGCTACGTAACTCTTCTTCGCGCTACGGTTGGGTCAGCATTTTCATGCACTGGGGCGTGGCGCTGGCAGTCTTCGGATTGTTCGCACTCGGTCTGTGGATGGTGGGGCTGGATTACTACAGCACCTGGCGCAAAGACGCGCCGGATCTGCACAAGAGCATCGGTCTGGTGCTGCTGGCTGTGATGGTGTTGCGGGTGCTGTGGCGTTTTGTCAGCCCTCCGCCGCCAACGCTGCAGAGCTACAGCCGCATGACCCGCATCGGCGCCAGGTTCGGCCATGGGTTCCTCTACCTTGCGCTGTTCGCCGTGATGCTTGCCGGTTACCTGATTTCCACCGCAGACGGTGTCGGGATCCCGGTGTTTGGCCTGTTTGAAGTTCCTGCACTGGTTTCCGGACTACCGGACCAGGCAGATACCGCTGGGGTGATTCATCTGTACCTGGCGTGGGCGCTGGTAATTTTTTCCGGCCTTCATGCGTTGGCAGCATTGAAGCACCACTTTATCGATCGTGATGCGACCCTTACCCGAATGCTCGGTCGCAAAGCCTGACGTTCAACCTCGACTCAAAGGAAAAGAAAGCATGTTGAAAAAGACTCTGGCCGCTCTGGCAATCGGTTCTGCCGTGCTGTCCGCCAACGTAATGGCCGCTGACTACACCGTCGACAAAGAAGGTCAGCACGCCTTCGTCGACTTCAAGATCAGCCACCTGGGCTACAGCTTCATCACCGGTACCTTCAAGGACATCAGCGGCAAGTTCAGCTTCGATGCTGCCAAGCCTGAAGACAGCAAGATCGAGTTCGACGTGAAGACCGCCAGCGTGTTCACCAACCACGCCGAGCGTGACAAGCACATCGCCAGCAAAGACTTCCTGGACGTGGGCAAATTCGCTGACGCCAAGTTCGTCTCCACCAGCGTCAAATCCACCGGCAAGAACGCCGCAGGCAAAGACACTGCTGACGTGACCGGCGACCTGACCCTGCACGGCGTGACCAAGCCGATCGTGGTCAAGGCCACGTTCCTGGGTGAAGGCAAGGATCCATGGGGCGGCTACCGTGCCGGCTTCGAAGGTACCACCAGCATCAAGCGCTCTGATTTCGGCAAGATGATGGATCTGGGTCCACAGTCCGACAACGTCGACCTGTACATCTCGTTCGAAGGTGTCAAAGCGAAGTAATTTTCGCCAGACATACAAAAACGCCCCCGGTCTTGCGACCGGGGGCGTTTTTTATTGCCTTGTTGAAACTCAGCGATTGCGAGTCAGCAAGGCCGGTTTTTCACCGCGTGGACGGCTTGGCAGTTGATCGAGCTGTTCCGGAGTCGGGAAGCGGTCGGCTTTCGATTCCTTGTGCATGATCTTCGGGCCGCTGCTGCGCGGGTTCTGCACGGCCGGTTCTGCACGTTGCTGATCGTCACGGGCCGGGCGGCGGTTGCGCGGGTTTTCGTCGCGACGACCCTGGCCGTCACGCGGCGCACCGTTGCGCGGGCCGCTGCGTTTGGCCGGTGGGGTGCCGGTGCTCGAACCGTTGCTGTTGCGCGGACCGTTCTGGCGACCTTGTGGCTGGCCACCGGTGCGCGGCGCGCCCGAACCTGCGCCTTGCGCCGGAGCGCCTGGACGACGACCACGGCCGCCGGCCGGAGCCTGCTTCGGCACGTAGTCAACGCGGTTACCGAAGTTATCCACATCGTCGTCGAGGAATTCGTCCGGAGCACGGTCAGCAGCGGCGCGTGGCGGTTGGCTCGGTTGACGCTGTTCGCGGGCCGGGGTGCCTTCGCGCGGCTTCTGTTGACGGGCTGGACGCTCGCCACGCTCACCGCGTTCGCCGGCAGGTTTTTCCTTGCCCTTGTCTTTGCCTTTGTCTTTACGACCGCCACCACCACCGCCGCCATTCGGGCCGTCGCCGCGTGGGCCACGGGCATTGCGCGGGTTGCGCATGTCCGGACGCTCGCGCACTTCAGGCTTCTCGGCCTCGATGGTGCTGGCATCGAAGCCCATCAGGTCGCCGTCGGCGATTTTCTGCTTGGTCATGCGTTCGATGCTTTTCAGCAGTTTTTCTTCGTCCGGCGCAACCAGCGAGATCGCCTCGCCCGAACGACCGGCACGGCCGGTACGGCCGATGCGGTGCACATAGTCTTCATCGACGTTCGGCAGTTCGAAGTTGACCACGTGTGGCAGCTGGTCGATGTCCAGGCCACGGGCGGCGATATCGGTCGCTACCAGAATGCGTACTTCACCGGCCTTGAAGTCGGCCAGGGCTTTGGTGCGGGCGTTCTGGCTCTTGTTGCCGTGGATCGCGACAGCCGGCAGGCCGTGCTTGTCCAGGTACTCGGCCAGACGGTTGGCGCCGTGCTTGGTGCGGGTGAACACCAGTACCTGTTCCCAGGCGCCAGCAGTGATCAGGTGAGCCAGCAGCGCACGCTTGTGGCTGGCCGGCAGGCGGAATACGCGTTGTTCGATGCGCTCGACCGTGGTGTTCGGCGGCGTCACTTCGATGCGTTCCGGGTTGTGCAGCAGCTTGCCGGCGAGATCCGTGATGTCTTTGGAGAAGGTCGCCGAGAACAGCAGGTTCTGGCGTTTGGCCGGCAGGCGCGCGAGGACTTTCTTCACGTCATGGACGAAGCCCATGTCGAGCATGCGGTCGGCTTCGTCCAGCACGAGGATTTCAACGTGGGACAGATCGACGCTGCCCTGGCCGCACAGGTCGAGCAGACGACCCGGGCAGGCAACCAGTACGTCCACACCACGGGACATGGCCTGAACCTGCGGGTTCATGCCGACGCCGCCGAAGATGCAGGCGCTGACGAATTTCAGGTCACGGGCGTAGATCTTGAAGCTGTCGTGAACCTGGGCCGCGAGTTCGCGGGTCGGGGTCAGCACCAGGACGCGCGGTTGGCGCGGGCCGTGACGCTGGGATTTGTCCGGGTGACCGTTAGGGAACAGCCGCTCCAGGATCGGAAGGGCGAAACCGCCGGTTTTACCGGTACCTGTCTGTGCCGCAACCATCAGGTCGCGACCTTGCAACACGGCGGGAATGGCCCGCTGTTGCACCGGAGTAGGCTCGGTATAGCCCGCGTCTTCGATAGCGCGGACCAAAGCCTCGGAGAGACCGAGGGAAGCAAAGGACATGAGTAATCCTGTTTTAGTTAGGGCTTGGCCCAATGGGAGTCTTGCCTGGCGCGAATGGCGTTTAAGAGGACGCAATCCCGTCCGGTCCTGCTGCGGTTCCGAAGGCACGTCCGGAGCGCTCGCGCGGGCTGAAAAGCTGCGCTGTAGCGGGTCGGGAGGCCTGTTACGGTTCCGGGCGTCCGGGCGTGAGCCTGGCGGGAACGCCGGAGTATAACAGAGCAATCACTGCGCGCCGCTTTCCTGCTGCTCAACGGTTTTGCCGCTGGCGGTGGCGCTGCCCAGTGGCGCGGTCATGGCCGGGGTCGCGCCGTAGCGTGCGCTGAGCTCGGCATAGGCCGGTTCACGCTTGAAACGCTTGAGTTCGGCGCCGAAGCGCTGCACCAGCAAATCCATCCCTGCGTTGCGCCGAACGGCCAGGAACTGGCTCTGACGGCTGATGACAGTGGGGTTTTCAGTGATCTGGTTGCGGATATTCAGTTCATCGAGCAAGTGTTGGCCCACGCGTCGGTCGGTGATCAGCAGGTCGATCCGCCCGCGCACCAGTTTGCCGAAGTTGGCTTCGTGGGTCGGGGCCGGTTCCCGGGTGAACAGGGTCGACTCGCTGAAGTCCGGGCTGTACAGATAACCCGGCGAGGTGCCGATGGTCAGGCCCTTGAGGTCTTCAAGGCTGCGAAAGGGATGCGGTCGTTCGTTGGCGTAGAACATCACGAATTCGACGTCCGACAGCGGTTCGCTCGGGTAGAGCAGGGTGGCGTCGCGTTCGGCGCTGTGAAAAATGTCCAGTGCGCCGTCGGCCTGGCCGGTTTCGAGCATCGACAGGCAGCGTTTCCACGGCAGGAACTGCCATTCGACTTCGATGCCCAGGCGTTTGAACACGATGGCGGTGGTTTCGTAGTCCAGCCCGAGGTTCTTGCCGTTCTCTTCGTAAACGTACGGGGCCCACGGTTCGGTGACGATACGCAGCTTCTCGCCCCGAGCTGCAAAGCTCAGGCAAGCAAAAACCAGCACGGCGAATAACTGCGTGATCAAAGGCATGACTTGAGATTACGACGAGAAACGCCAAAGAGCCAGAAACTGGCAGCAGAAGCTCTGTTTCGGGCCTTAAAAGCAAAAGATCGCAGTTGCGACAGCCCTGTAAAAGCTGTCGAAAGTTGCGATCTTTTGTTGTGGCAAGAAGCGTTCAGCTTGCGGCGTACAGCGGTCTCAGCGTGGCAACTTCAGGTTGTTCCAGATCGCCAGGCTAGGTTCGGCCTGGTTCATGGAATAGAAGTGCAGACCAGGTGCGCCGCCCTGCAGCAGGCGTTCGCACATTTCGGTGACGACCTGTTCGCCGAAGCGCTGAATGCTTTGGCTGTCATCGCCATAGGCTTCCAGTTGCTTGCGGATCCAGCGCGGGATTTCCGCACCGCAGGCATCGGAGAAACGCGCGAGCTTGCTGTAGTTGGTGATCGGCATGATCCCCGGCACAACTGGAATGTCCACGCCCAGCGCCTGCAAACGGTCGACAAAGTAGAAGTAGCTGTCGGCGTTGAAGAAGTACTGGGTGATCGCGCTGTCGGCGCCGGCACGGGCCTTGCGCACGAAATTGGCGAGATCGTCTTCGTAATTGCGCGCTTGCGGATGCATTTCCGGGTAGGCGGCGACTTCGATGTGGAAATGATTGCCGGTTTCTTCACGAATGAACTCAACCAGTTCATTGGCGTGACGCAGCTCGCCGCTGGTCATGCCCATGCCGGACGGCAGGTCACCACGCAGGGCGACGATGCGCTTGATGCCGGCAGCCTTGTACTCGTTCAGCAGGCCGCGCAGATCGTCCTTGCTGTCGCCGACGCACGACAGGTGCGGGGCAGCGGGGATTTTGACTTCGCTTTCCAGCTGCAGCACGGTGTTCAGCGTGCGGTCACGGGTCGAACCGCCCGCGCCGTAGGTGCAGGAAAAGAAGTCAGGGCTGTAGGTGGCCAGCTGACGGGCAGTGGCGAGCAGTTTTTCATGCCCAGCATCGGTCTTGGTCGGGAAGAACTCGAAGCTGTAGCGACGGTCTTGGGACATGGAGGGGACCTCCAGCTACAAGCTGCAAGCTTCAAGCTGCAAGAGCAGCGGAGGTGCGCTGGTCTCTTGTGCCTGAAGCTTGCGGCCTGACACTGTTTTGACAAATAGGGGCAGAGCTTTCGGGCTTCGCGCGGCAAGCTCGGCTTGTGGCCTTGCTTGCCGCTTGAAGCTTGAAGCTCGCAGCTGCTCTTACTTAGTAGCGGTAAGCGTGCGGCTTGAACGGGCCTTCGACGGTCACGCCGATGTAGTCAGCCTGTTGCTTGGTCAGTTGGGTGACCACGCCGCCGAAGCCGCGAACCATTTCCAGGGCCACTTCTTCGTCGAGTTTCTTCGGCAGTACTTCAACGGTCAGGCGCTCGGCTTTCTGGGCTGGCGACAGGTCGGCGTACTTCTGGCCGAACAGGAAGATCTGGGCCAGAACCTGGTTGGCGAACGAACCGTCCATGATGCGGCTCGGGTGACCGGTGGCGTTGCCCAGGTTCACCAGACGGCCTTCGGCCAGCAGGATCAGGTAGTCGTCGTTCTGAGCGTCGAAAGCGCCCGGGCCGGTACGGTGGATCTTGTGTACCTGTGGCTTCACTTCTTCCCATGCCCAGTTCTTGCGCATGAAAGCGGTGTCGATTTCGTTGTCGAAGTGACCGATGTTGCAGACAACGGCGCGCTTCTTCAGGGCTTTGAGCATGTTTGCGTCGCAAACGTTGACGTTACCGGTGGTGGTCACGATCAGGTCGATCTTGCCCAGCAGCGCTTTGTCGATGCTGGCTTCGGTGCCGTCGTTGATACCGTCGATGAACGGCGAAACCAGTTCGAAACCGTCCATGCAGGCTTGCATGGCGCAGATCGGGTCGACTTCGGACACTTTAACGATCATGCCTTCCTGACGCAGGGACTGGGCCGAGCCCTTGCCCACGTCACCGTAGCCGATGACCAGCGCTTGCTTGCCGGACAGCAGGTGGTCAGTACCACGCTTGATGGCGTCGTTCAGGCTGTGACGGCAGCCGTACTTGTTGTCGTTCTTGGACTTGGTCACCGAGTCGTTGACGTTGATGGCCGGGATGCGCAGTTCGCCCTTGGCCAGCATGTCCAGCAGACGGTGTACGCCGGTGGTGGTTTCTTCGGTCACGCCGTGAACGCGGTCCAGAACCTGTGGGTACTTGTCGTGCAGCAGCTGAGTCAGGTCGCCGCCGTCGTCGAGGATCATGTTGGCGTCCCATGGCTGGCCATCTTTCAGGATGGTCTGCTCCAGGCACCACTCGTACTCTTCTTCAGTCTCGCCTTTCCAGGCGAAAACCGGGATGCCGGCAGCGGCGATGGAAGCAGCGGCCTGATCCTGAGTCGAGAAGATGTTGCAGGACGACCAGCGCACTTCGGCACCCAGGGCAACCAGGGTTTCGATCAGCACGGCGGTCTGAATAGTCATGTGGATGCAGCCGAGGATTTTTGCGCCTTTCAGCGGCTGCTCGGAAGCGTACTTGCGGCGCAGACCCATCAGGGCCGGCATTTCCGACTCGGCGATGATGGTTTCGCGACGGCCCCAGGCAGCCAGGGACATGTCGGCAACTTTGTAATCGTTAAAATCTGCAGGCGTGATAACAGCGCTCATGAGAGCCTCCATTCGTAATGTATGCGAATGGGCGCCGTTGTGCGTTTAGTGTCCGGCCTGAGCCAGTCAACGCCCCATCCGAGCCTGACAGGTTGAACCTGCTGCAGCGCCCCTCGGACAGGTGGCGGGAAAACGGTATCAAGTGAACGTTACCGTTTTGAAACGGGGGCGATTATAGCCGTCTAGACTGATCTTCCAAAGGGTTTCTGTCGGCCAAATGAAGATCGCCAATCGCGACCATAGTAGAAGCCTCATGGAGCATGACCGATCAGTCTGCCAAGATGGCGCCCATCTTTCGGCAAACGCTCAGGAGTGAACATGAATTTCCACACCCGCAAATGGGTAAAACCCGAAGACCTCAACCCCAACGGCACCCTGTTCGGCGGCAGCCTGCTGCGCTGGATCGACGAAGAAGCCGCGATCTACGCCATCGTTCAACTGGGCAACCAGCGTGTGGTGACCAAGTACATTTCCGAGATCAACTTCGTCAGCGCCTCGCGCCAGGGCGACATCATCGAGCTGGGCATCACCGCCACCGAGTTCGGCCGCACCTCGATCACCCTGACCTGTGAAGTGCGCAACAAGATCACCCGCAAGAGCATCCTGACGGTCGAGAAGATGGTCTTCGTCAACCTCGGTGAAGACGGCCTGCCGGCACCGCACGGGCGGACCGAAATCAAATACGTCAAAGACCAGTTCAAGGATGAAACGCCTGTTACCGAGTAATCGGCGCGTTCTGTAGAACGGAAGCCGAATGGCGCGTGTCGTAGTTTTATGACCCCGCCACCGGTTTCCCGCCATGACCACGCCAACAGACGGCAAGACCCCCGACCTCTCGGCCAAGGAACAGCACGAAGTCGAGAAAAACCAGCCGCCCCGCGCGGCAGTCCTGCATGAAATCATCCGTAAACAGGGCGACCAGGAACTGGAGCGCAGCATTGCCGCGCTGTGGTGGTCGGCGCTGGCGGCGGGGCTGACCATGGGCCTGTCGCTGATGGGCATGGGCCTGCTCAATTCCCGGTTGCCCGAGGGTGACGAATTCAAGGTGATCGCCAGCTTCGGCTACTGCGCAGGTTTTCTCGCGGTGATCCTGGCTCGCCAGCAACTGTTCACCGAAAACACCCTGACCGCTGTGCTGCCGGTCATGACCAAACCGACGATCCGCAACTTCGGCCGACTGATCCGACTCTGGACAGTCGTACTGTTCGGCAATCTGTGCGGCACGATTCTGGTGGCTTACGTGATGCTCGAGCTGCCGATCTTCGACAGCAAGACCGACGCCGCCTTCCTCGAAATCGGTCGCAAGGTCATGGAAAACCACGCCAGCCAGATGTTCGCCAAGGGCATCGTTTCCGGCTGGATGATCGCCACCATGGTCTGGATGATTCCGTCCATGGAAAGCGCGAAGATGTGGATCATCATCCTCATCACCTACCTCATGGCACTGGGCGACTTCACCCACATCGTGGTCGGCTCGGCGGAAGTGTCGTATCTGGTGTTTGCCGGCGAGTTGCCGTGGAGTGATTTCTGGGCGGTATTTGCCGGACCGACATTGGCGGGCAACATCATCGGCGGCAGTTTCATCTTCGCCCTGATCAGCCATGCGCAGATCCGCAGCGAAAGCGGCAAGCCGAAGGAGTCTGCGGATCAGGCGGAAAAGCCCGACCCGCAGCGGATCAGGAAATGATCAGTGGTGCGCAGGTTCGGCAGTGGTTGCCGGTTCATTGCGGGTCGCATGTTTGACCAGTTTGCCGATGGTCAGACCCTGCAGCAGGATCGACGACAGCACCACGATGTAGGTGATGCTCAGCAGCAGATCGCGTTCCGGGCCAAGCGGCAGGGCCAAAGCCAACGCCACCGAAACACCGCCGCGCAAACCGCCCCAGGTCAGGATCCGGATGGTGCCGCGCGGCACTGTGCGCCAGCGGCGCAACAGGACAATGGCCGGGGCCACGGTGAGCAGGCGCGACAGCAGAATCGCCAGCGCCAGCAGGCTCGCCGCCGCCACGTGCAGCCAGTTGAACGGCAGCAGCAACAGCTCCATGCCGATCAGCGCGAACAGCAGGGCGTTGAGCATGTCGTCGAGCAACTCCCAGAAACCGTCCAGGTATTTGCGCGTCATGTCGTTCATCGCCAGATTGCGACCGAGGTTGCCGATGATCAGACCAGCGACCACCATCGCAATCGGCGCCGAGACGTGCAACTCGGTGGCCATCGCCGAACCGCCGATGACCAGCGCCAGGGTCAGCATGACTTCGATCTGGTGCTGCTCGATGCTCTTGATCATCAGGTACACCAGATAACCGATCAGCCCGCCGAACAGCACGCCGCCCACTGCTTCATGGACGAACAGCATGGCCGTGGCGCCGACGGTCGGGGTTTCGCCCAGTTGCGCGATGCCCAGCAGCACGGTGAACACCACCACGGCGGTGCCGTCGTTGAACAGGGATTCGCCGACGATGGTGGTCTTCAGCGGCTTCGAGGCATTGGCCGTACGCAACACGCCAAGCACCGCGATCGGGTCGGTCGGGGAAATCAGCGCGCCGAACAACAGGCAGTAGAGGAAGCTCACGTGCCAGCCGAAGAGGGCAAAAATGTAGTAGGCGAGGCTGCCGATCACGGCGGTGGCGATCAGTACACCGAACGTCGCCAGCAGGCCGATGGGCCAGCGGTAGCTGCGCAGGTCGTTCAGGTTGACGTGCAAGGCGCCGGCGAACAGCAGGAACGACAGCATCCAGTTCATCAGCAGATCACCGAAGTCGATCTGGCCGATCAGTTGCTGTACGCGCTCTTCGAGGCCGGGGTAGCCGAGCAGGCTCAGGCCTTGCAGCAACAGGGAAAACATCAGTGCGGTAACCATCACGCCGATGGTCGGAGGCAAACCGATGAAGCGGAAATTCACAAAAGTGAGGAGGGTGGTGAGGCAGATGAAAGCGGCGACGAGTTCAAGCATCCGGGGTCCTTTGGATGGGGGTGAAAAGACAGCGCGCCCGTTCGTGGACGCAAGGGTTGGATGGGCAGATGCCGGGTGGGGGCACAATTGTGTCGCCCAGACAGGATTTTTTGAGATTTGTCTGTGCGCAACCGGTTGCGACGGGGGCGCTTGACGTATAAACAGCGCCTGACACATCGCGAATCAAAGACCTGATCAAATGGCTCAGGTTCAAAAACAAGAATGAAGGAGTGACACGTGCTGGCGACAGCTCTGGTGTTGGTGGCGGCGCTGTTGCACGCAGCGTGGAATACCCTGATCAAATTCAGCGCCGAACGGCTGCTGGTGGTGGCCTGCATGGACACCGTGGCGCTGTTGTTTGTCGCGCTGGCGTTTCCTTTCATCAGCCTGCCGCCGCTGGAGATCTGGCCGTGGATTCTGGCGTCGGCGGCGTTCGAGCTGCTCTATCGCTACCTGTTGATCCAGGCCTATCGAGTCGGCGACCTGGGCCTGGTTTATCCACTGATGCGCGGTTTGTCGCCGCTGGTGGTACTGGCGCTGACCCTGATCTTCGCCGGTGAAGTGCTGACCACGCAGCAGATCTTCGGGATCATGTTGATCCCGCTGGGCATGGCCTGCCTGCTCTGGCAGGGCGGTGGCGGGAAACACTTGCCATGGTCGATGCTGCCGGTGGTGGCGCTGATCGGGTTGTGCATCGGCTGCTACACCTACATCGATGGCCAGGCCTTGCGGCGCTGGTCGCATCCACTGGATTACCTGGTCTGGGTCACGCTGCTCAGCGCGTGGCCGTTCCCGCTGCTGGCGTGGGTGGCCAAGCGGCCGGCGTTCATGCTGTTCTGGCGCGAACAATGGAAGCTGGGACTGGCGGTCGGGTTCTGCGTGTTGTTCAGCTACGCTCTGGTGCTGTGGGCGATGCAACTGGGGTCGATTGCCGAAGCGGCGGCGTTGCGTGAAATCAGCGTGATTCTGGTGGTGCTGTTCGGCATGCGTTACCTGAAAGAACCTTTCGGTCGGCCACGGCTCTTAGCCTGTGGGCTGGTGCTGATCGGCATGCTGGTGATGAAGTTCTGACCCGCCAATACTCTAAAAACTGAAGAAGGACGGCGTTATGACGGTGGCTCTGTGGTGCGTTTTGATTGCGATTTTTCTGCCCTATGTGTGCACGGGCGTGGCCAAGGCTGTCGGTGGTTATCGGCTCAGCGACAACCACGATCCTCGGGATTTTCTCGAAAGCCTGAACGGTCTGGCCCGACGGGCCCATGCGGCGCAACTGAACAGTTTTGAAGTGACGCCGGCGTTTGCGGCGGCGGTGATCGTCGCGCATCTGGTGGGCACGGCGGAACTGGTGACGGTGAATGTACTGGCGGTGCTGTTCATCACCAGTCGTCTGCTCTACATCATTTGTTATCTGGCGGACTGGGCGATTCTGCGGTCGCTGGTGTGGTTTGTCGGGATGGGGCTGATCGCCAGTTTCTTCTTCGTTTCGGTCTGAAGCTGAACAGATCGCAGGCTGACGAGGCCTGCGATCTTTTGCGTTGCGCTTACAGTTTGTCGGCCACCTGCGGCACTTGCGGTAACGCTGCGCCTTTGGGCCAGAGCATCCAGATCTGCCCCTGCTGCTTCATGTCACCGGCCAGTTGCCCGGCGGCCTCACCGGTGCCCCAGAACAGGTCTGCACGAACTTCGCCGGCAATCGCGCCGCCGGTGTCCTGCGCGGCTACCGGGCGTACCAGTGCCGTGCCGTCAGGGCGAGTGGTCGACAGCCACAGCAGGCTGCCCAGCGGGATCACCTTGCGATCCACCGCCGCGCTGTAACCGGCGGTCAGCGGCACATTCAACGAGCCGCGCGGGCCTTCGTTGCTGTCCGGGTTGCGGGTGAAGAACACATAACTCGGGTTGCTGCCCAGCAACTCCGGAATTCGCGACGGATTGGCCTTGGCCCAGTTGCTGATCGCGCCCATGGTCACGTCTTCTTTCTTCAGCTCACCCTGTTCCACCAGCCAGCGGCCGATCGGCCGGTACGGATGACCGTTCTGGTCGGCGTAGGCGATGCGCAGTTGCCGGCCGTCATCGGTCTGAATCCGCCCCGAACCCTGGATCTGCAGGAATTGCAGGTTCATCGGATCGGTCAGCCACGCCACCACCGGTGCCTTGACGCCTTTGGTCTCGATGGTCGCGGCGTCGTCGTAAGGCTTGAGCACGCGACCTTCGAGGCGTCCGCGCAGACGTTTGCCTTTCAGCTCGGGGTAAATGCTGTCCAGGGACACGATGATCATGTCTTCAGGCACGCCGTACACCGGCACGTTGGCGGTCGCTGTTTGCGTCAGGCTGCCGGGGTAGACCGGTTCGTAGTAGCCGGTGATCAGGCCGTTGGGATTGTCGTGCTCGGCGCGCAGTCCGAAGACGTCGAGGTGCTGCTTGAGGAAGCTGCGGATGTCGCCGGCGCTTTGCGGCACATTGGCGGCCGCCGCGCAGGTGGCGCCCCAGATCGGGTCAGCCTTGAGCCGGGTGCAGGCGCTGCGCCACGAACCGAAACCGGCCACCAGATCGTTGTCGGACACTGCGGGCAGCGCTTCCCAGGTGGCGCTGGAGTAGGTGGCCAGTGCGTGGGTTTTCGGCTTGGCACTGTCGCCCCCGGTGCAGCCGGCGAGGATGGCCAGCAGCGGCAGGGTTGCGATGAGTGGGTGACGCCAGGCCTTGAAACGGCTGTTCATGGAGAATTTCCTGTGTCGGTTGCAGGCGTGCTCCATGCGCGCCAGCAACCCGTATTATTAATAGGGCTATTGGTGTTTGGCGGTGACGCGAGGATACTGGCCGCCGAATTCCGTGACCTGAAGCCACCATGACTCTTAAAAGACTTTCTGTTGTATTGCTGGCCTGTCTGACTTTGTCCGCCTGCGGCGGTGTCGATCCGAATTCCCCGCTGGGCCAGCGCAAGGCGATCTTCAAGCAGATGCTCAAGACCGGCGAAGACCTGGGCGGCATGCTGCGCGGGCGCATCGCCTTCGACGGGCCGAAATTCACGGAAGGCGCGGTCAAGCTCGATGCGCTGTCCCATGAACCGTGGAAGCATTTCCCTTCGGTGCGCGAAGAAGATCACACCAGCGCCAAGGATGATGTCTGGCAGCGACAGGCACGTTTCCAGGAGATGGCCCGCACCCTTGAGGCCGCCACTGGTGAACTGGTGATCGCCAGCAAGGTTCAGCCTTACAAGGTCAGCAACCTGGGGCCGGCGGTGCAGAAGGTTGAAGATGCTTGCAGTGCCTGCCATAAAGAATTTCGGGATCATTGATCCTGAGGTGCGGTGAAGGAGCGGGCTCTTTCACCGCACGTTGCCTTCCGGATTACTTGTCCAGTTCGTCCAGCGCGTCCTGCAATTCCTTGCGCGACTCGGCGAGCTTGTTCTTGCGCTTGTCGATCTTCTCCGGATCGCCTTTCTTCATGGCCTTGTCGAGGTCGGCCTGGCGCTTGCTCACTTCGTGCTTGGCATCGAGCACCTTGTTTTCACGTTCCTTCTTCAGGCCCGCATCGGTGCAGTGTTCGGTGACTTCGCGCAGGGCGGTTTCGAGGCCGGCCTGCTGGTCGGCGTTGCCGCGGGATTTGGCCTGTTCGATCTGATTGATGATGCCTTGCTTCTTGGCAGCACAACCGGTCAGACCCGGGGCGTCTTCGCCAGCCATCGCGGGGGCGGCCATTACGCCGCAAAGAGTCAGCAGGGCGAGCGGTGCGAGAAATTTCATAAAAGCTCCATGTGCAAAGGCAATCGGGTCGTGAAAGCACTGCGCTCTTGGAGCGCCTCGGCGACCGTTGGGTTCCCGGCGTACCGGGATGCATGTTCAGAAACCGTCGATTCCGGCGGCACGTAAGGTTTCACTCAGGACCAGCACCTGCGGGTCGCGGAAAAAAGCGCTCAATTGCGCCGCGCGACCGGGGCCGATTCCGGGCTCTGCCTGCCATTGTTCGGTATTTCGTTGTGCCAGCGCTTGCCATGAGTCAGCCAAAGAAGCCTGGCCGGTCGGCGGCAGCCCGAGGGCTTTGAGCCACTGGGTGAACGGCCGTTGGCGAGCGCTGTGAAAACTGTGCGACAGGCGAGCGCTGCTGCGTTCGCCGAGGCCGGCAATCTTAGCAAGCTCTGGCCCGTCGAGGGTCAACCAATCCAGCAGGCTGTCCAGGCGGCCTGTTTCCAGAAGTTTCTCCCACGTACCGCGCCCGACATGGGGCAGTGCCAGCCCTTGCTTGCCGCCAAGCCAGGTCAGGCGCGCGAGGAACTGACTCTCGCATCCGGGCGTTGGTTGCCAGCAGCTTAGCGCGTGAAAGTCGCTGGCGAGTGGAGCGTTCAGCTCGACGCGCTCTGTGCTGCGCAGCACAACGCTGTCGAGTCGCGGTATCGTCAGCCCGGCCAGGCTGATCGCCACTTGGTCGCCGGGACGAATGTCCAGTTCCTGCCAGCGTTTGAGTGAGCTGACGCTGACGCGTCTGATCTGGCGATCATCGAGCATGACCGGCGCCAGTTCCAGCACGGGGGTGATGCGCCCGGTACGGCCGATCTTGAAATTGACCTTGCGTACACCGGCCAATGCCTGGGCGAACGGGTACTTCCAGGCCACGGCCCAGAAAGGCGGGCGCGCCTGCCAACGTTCGGCCGCAGGACGCAGACTTTGGCGCAAGACGATGCCATCACTGGCGAAGGGCAGTGGTGAGCGATACCAGTGATCACGCCACTTTTGCGCCTCGGCAAGATTGCTGACGGGATGGCTGTAAGGTTCAGTCGTGGCGAAGCCCAGTGATGCCAGGCCCGTGATTCGCTCTGTGAGGCTGCTTGGGCCCAGCGGCCAGTCCCAGACAAAAAGCCCGATGCCTGCTGCCTGTTCGGCACTCAAGTCCTTGCGTCCCATCAGGCCGGCGACTGTCGCACGGGCGTTGGCGCTGCCGGCTCGGGCCTGGATATGGTCGTTCAGTCGCCAATAGAGTTCACCCTGCACTGACAGATCTCGCGGTTGTGTCAGTTGCCGGGGAATGGCGTTGATCTTGTGCGCCGATGCAGTCCAGTCCTGCCCGCGAATCCCGTCGCCGCGACTGATCGCCTGCTGCAAACGCCCGGCGCGATAGACCAGCGTGACGGCCACGCCGTCGATCTTGGGTTGTGCCCAGACGTCCTTGCGGTCGCGCAGCCAGGCTTCGATGTCCGCTGCGTCGTGAAGTTTGTCGAGGCCGGTATGAGCGATCGGATGTGCGACCGGACCTGACGCCGTCCGTAACGGCTTGGGCGGTGAAGGAAGTTTGAAGCACTGGCGCCATTCGCCGAGCCGGGTGCGGGACTGATCGTAGAGTTCGTCGGTGATCAGTGATCGGCCTTCTCGGTGATAGGCGTCGTCCCACTGATCGACCTGCTGCTGCAGGGCGACGATTTCGGTTTGTGCACGGTCGGCGGGCCAGGTGGGGCAGTCGTCAGCGAAGGCGCTGAGGTGGATGAAAACCGGCAGGAAAAAGAAAAACAGGCGCAGTGTGGCAAGCATCGTGAGCGTCCTTGCTCAGAGAGATACCTGAAGGCTAGCCGGGATTTTCAAGCGGGTCGGTCGGCTGTTTTGCCGGTTGTTTCGCGGCCATGAAAAAGCCCCGCACGGCGCGAACCGTGCGGGGCTTCTTGTACCGCCAGGGAAGTCTTACAGACCGGCAGCAGAACGCAGAGCGTCGGCGCGGTCGGTTTTTTCCCAGGTGAACGTGGTGAAGGTGTCTTCGCCAACGGTCTTGGTCTGCGGAGCGCGGCCGAAGTGGCCGTAGGCTGCGGTTTCCTGGTACATCGGGTGCAGCAGGTCGAGCATGGTGGTGATTGCGTATGGACGCAGGTCGAACACTTCGCGGACCAGTTTGATGATCTTGTCATCGCTGATCTTGCCGGTACCGAAGGTGTTCAGCGAGATCGAAGTAGGCTGGGCCACACCGATCGCGTAGGAAACCTGAATCTCGCAACGCTCGGCCAGGCCGGCGGCCACGATGTTCTTGGCAACATAACGGCCAGCGTAGGCGGCCGAACGGTCAACCTTCGATGGATCCTTGCCGGAGAACGCGCCACCGCCGTGACGGGCCATGCCGCCGTAGCTGTCGACGATGATCTTGCGACCGGTCAGGCCGCAGTCACCTACCGGGCCGCCAATGATGAACTGGCCGGTCGGGTTGATGTGGAACTGGGTGTCCTTGCTCAGCAGTTCGGCAGGCAGCACGTGCTTGACGATCAGCTCCATCACGCCTTCGCGCAGGTCTTTGTACGACACTTCAGGGTTGTGCTGGGTCGACAGAACAACAGCGTCGATACCCACAACCTTGCCGCCTTCGTAACGGCAAGTCACTTGCGACTTGGCGTCTGGACGCAGCCAAGGCAGCAGACCCGATTTGCGGGCTTCGGCCTGGCGCTGAACCAACTGGTGCGAGAAGGTGATCGGTGCTGGCATCAGCACGTCGGTTTCGTTGCTGGCGTAGCCGAACATCAGGCCCTGGTCGCCGGCGCCCTGATCTTCAGGCTTGGCACGGTCAACACCCTGGTTGATGTCAGGGGACTGCTTGCCGATGATGTTCATCACGCCGCAGGTCGCGCCGTCGAAGCCGACGTCGGAGCTGTTGTAGCCGATGTCGAGAATCACGTTACGCACGATCTCTTCCAGATCGACCCAGGCGCTGGTGGTCACTTCACCGGCAACGATGGCCACGCCAGTCTTGACCAGGGTTTCCACGGCAACGCGTGCGTGTTTGTCCTGGGTGATGATGGCGTCCAGCACCGCATCGGAAATCTGGTCGGCGATTTTGTCCGGATGCCCTTCGGACACGGACTCGGAGGTGAAGAGGGAGTATTCGCTCATCTCGATGTTTTCCTGAATTTACCGATGGTGAGTGTCGCCAGTCGGTCGCTGAAAATGGCGGACCTGAATCTGGAAACCATTACGTAAGCCTACATAGAGGCTGTCCCCGGGAACGAGTCCCGCAGCGGTGGCCCAACGGGCCAGATCGTCCTGTTCAAACCCCAACCACAGATCACCGCAGGCCTCCCTGGCCCAACTCTGGTTGTGGCTACATAACTCTGTCACGAGCAGGCTACCGCCCGGTTGCAGCAGGCTGGCCATGTGCTTGAGCGCTTCGGCCGGCGCGGCGAAATGGTGCAACACCATGTTCAACACCACGCAATCGGCCTGAAGGCTCACGCCATTCAATGCATCGGCCAATTGCAGGCTGACGTTAGCCAGCTTTTCACGTTCACATACTTGGCGGGCCAGTTCGAGCATCGCCGCGCTGTTGTCCAGTGCGGTTACGGTGCCGAAACGACGGGCCAGTTCCGGCAGGAAAGCACCATCGCCGGGGCCGACTTCGATGGCCGAGGCTGCACCATCGAAATTCAGTTTGTCGAGCAGGGCCAGCACGCTTTCACGGTACTGCGGCAGGCCGGCAATCAAATCCTGCTGGGCGCGGAATTTCTCTGCGACCCGTGCGAAAAAGTCCTGGCTGTTGGCAGCACGCTGCCCGTGTACTTGTGCGATCCGCGTTTCCACGTCGGCCGGCAGCGCCAGATTGTCGACTTCTTCTAACAACGCAGCGTGCAACTTGCCGCCCAGCAACTCGGTGTGGGGCAGGGCACGGCGATAGAACACCGCATTGCCTTCACGGCGAGTCGCCACCAGATCCGCCTGTGCCAGCACTTTAAGGTGATGGCTCATGCCGGACTGGCCGATATCGAAAATCTGCGCCAGTTCCAGTACGCCGAACGAATCGTTGGCCAGGGCGCGCAATACATTCAGCCGCAGCGGATCGCCGCCGGCCTTGCACAGGGCCGCCAGCTCGTCGCAATCGTCATGGCGAATGGAAGGCACGCGTAAGTTCATAGGGCCAGCAGTCTAGAGACGGCCGGAAAACACCGCAAGGTCAATATCAAAAAGTTTTGATATTGCTCGATGGATGGCGCTTTTTATTGCACTTCTCACTGACCGGTTAACTCTACAGACGAACAGCGGAAAGGTTTCACCAGCCGAAACCGATGTTATCCATGGGAAAAACGTCTCCGGATGACTATCTGTCATTGCCCCGAGGCGCTCGGGTGAGGGAAAATGCCCTCCTTTTTTCCGTTTCAATCTATTCAAACCCAGGAGATCAGCGATGCCTAGCCGTCGTGAGCGTGCCAACGCCATTCGTGCCCTCAGCATGGATGCCGTGCAAAAAGCCAACAGCGGCCATCCCGGTGCCCCTATGGGTATGGCAGATATCGCCGAAGTGCTTTGGCGCGACTACCTCAAGCACAACCCGAGCAATCCATCGTTCGCTGACCGTGACCGCTTCGTGCTGTCCAACGGCCACGGCTCGATGTTGATCTACTCGCTGCTGCACCTGACCGGTTACGACCTGTCGATCGACGACCTGAAACAGTTCCGTCAATTGCACAGCCGCACCCCGGGCCACCCGGAATTCGGTTACACCCCGGGCGTTGAAACCACCACCGGCCCGCTGGGTCAGGGTCTGGCCAACGCCGTGGGCTTCGCTCTGGCTGAAAAGGTACTGGGCGCGCAGTTCAACCGTCCTGGCCACAACATCGTCGACCACCACACCTACGTGTTCCTGGGTGATGGCTGCATGATGGAAGGCATTTCCCACGAAGTCGCTTCCCTGGCCGGTACGCTGGGCCTGGGCAAGCTGATCGCCTTCTACGATGACAACGGCATCTCCATCGACGGCGAAGTCGAAGGCTGGTTCACCGATGACACGCCGAAGCGTTTCGAAGCCTACAACTGGCAGGTGATCCGCAACGTCGACGGTCACGATCCGGAAGAGATCAAGACTGCCATCGACACCGCTCGCAAGAGCCCGCTGCCGACCCTGATCTGCTGCAAGACCACCATCGGTTTCGGTTCGCCGAACAAGCAAGGCAAGGAAGACTGCCACGGCGCCCCGCTGGGTGACGCGGAAATCGCCCTGACCCGTCAGGCGCTGAACTGGAACCACGGCCCGTTCGAAATCCCGGCCGACATCTACGCCGAGTGGGATGCCAAGGAAAAGGGCCGCGCCGTCGAGTCCGAGTGGGACCAGCGTTTCGCTGCCTACTCCGCCGCGTTCCCGACCGAAGCCAACGAACTGATCCGTCGTCTGAGCGGCGAGCTGCCGGCTGATTTCTCCGAGAAGGCTTCGGCCTACATCGCTGAAGTCGCGGCCAAGGGCGAAACCATCGCCAGCCGTAAAGCCAGCCAGAATGCCCTGAACGCGTTCGGCCCGCTGCTGCCGGAAGTGCTGGGCGGTTCGGCTGACCTGGCCGGTTCCAACCTGACTCTGTGGAAAGGCTGCAAAGGCGTCAGCGCCGAAGACGCCAGCGGCAACTACATGTACTACGGCGTGCGCGAATTCGGCATGACCGCGATCATGAACGGCGTTGCCCTGCACGGCGGCCTGGTGCCTTACGGCGCGACCTTCCTGATGTTCATGGAATACGCCCGCAACGCCGTGCGCATGTCCGCACTGATGAAGCAGCGCGTGATCCACGTCTACACCCACGACTCCATCGGTCTGGGCGAAGACGGCCCGACGCACCAGCCGATCGAGCAACTGACCAGCCTGCGCACCACGCCGAACCTCGACACCTGGCGTCCAGCCGATGCCGTTGAATCGGCAGTGGCCTGGAAAAACGCTCTGGAACGCAAAGACGGCCCGTCGGCGCTGATCTTCTCGCGTCAGAACCTGCAGCACCAAACCCGTGATGCCGGCCAGATCGCCGACATCAGCCGTGGTGGCTACGTGCTGAAGGACTGTGCAGGCGAGCCTGAGCTGATCCTGATCGCCACCGGTTCGGAAGTCGGCCTGGCTGTTCAGGCCTACGACAAACTGACCGAGCAGGGCCGCAAGGTGCGTGTTGTTTCGATGCCTTGCACCAGCCTGTTCGACGCTCAGGACGCCAGCTACAAGCAGTCGGTCCTGCCGTTGCAGGTTGGCGCGCGTATCGCGATCGAAGCGGCTCACGCCGACTTCTGGTTCAAGTACGTGGGTCTGGAAGGTCGCGTGATCGGCATGACCACCTACGGCGAATCGGCTCCGGCTCCGGCCCTGTTCGAAGAGTTCGGCTTCACCCTGGAAAACATCCTGGGTCAGGCTGAAGAGCTGCTGGAAGACTAAGCAGTACGAATGCGGTGGCCCTGGCCACCGCATTCCCCTGTAGGAGCTGCCGAAGGCTGCGTTCTTTTGATCTTAAAAACAGGATCAAAAGAACGCAGCCTTCGGCAGCTCCTGCATAGGGTTGTGTTGTTAGCGAATACTATCGAGAACCCCATGCCTCAACCGCGTCCCTACAAAGTTGCACTCAACGGCTACGGCCGGATTGGTCGTTGCGTCTTGCGTGCGTTGTTCGAGCGAGGCGAGAAGGCCGGGTTTGAAATTGTCGCGATCAACGATCTGGCCGACATGGCCAGCATCGAATACCTGACACGCTTCGACTCCACCCACGGCCGGTTTCCCGGTGAAGTGAAGGTCGACGGCGATTGTCTGCATATCAATGGCAACTGCGTGAAGGTCCTGCGCAGTGCCACCCCCGAAGGCATCGATTGGGCGTCCCTGGGCGTCGATCTGGTGCTCGAATGCTCCGGCGCCTACCACACCCGCGAAGACGGCCAGCGTTTCCTCGACGCCGGCGCGCCACGGGTGCTGTTCTCGCAGCCGATGGCCAGCGAGGCGGATGTCGACGCCACCATCGTCTACGGCGTCAATCAGGATTGCCTGACCGGTGACGAACTGCTGGTGTCCAACGCCTCCTGCACCACCAATTGCGGCGTGCCGCTGTTGCGTCTGCTGGATCAGGCAGTCGGCCTGGATTACGTGTCGATCACCACGATTCACTCGGCGATGAATGATCAGCCGGTGATCGACGCCTATCACCACGAAGACCTGCGCCGCACCCGTTCGGCGTTCCAGTCGGTGATCCCGGTGTCCACTGGTCTGGCGCGCGGTATCGAGCGTCTGCTGCCGGAACTTGCCGGGCGAATTCAGGCCAAAGCCGTACGCGTGCCGACGGTCAACGTGTCCTGCCTCGACATCACGATGCAGACCGCGAGCGACACCGACGCCGGCGAGGTCAACCGGATCCTGCGCGACGCCGCCACCAGCGGCCCGCTCAAAGGTCTGCTGGCCTACACCGAGCTTCCCCATGCTAGCTGTGATTTTAATCATGACCCACATTCGGCCATCGTCGATGCCAGTCAGACCCGCGTTTCCGGCCCTCGGCTGGTGAACATCCTGGCCTGGTTCGACAACGAATGGGGTTTTGCCAACCGAATGCTGGATGTTGCAGAACACTATCTGCAAACAGCGACTTCAAAAAAACCGTAGGAAGTGCGACCCATGACCGTGTTGAAGATGTCCGACCTCGATCTGCAAGGTAAGCGCGTATTGATCCGCGAAGACCTCAACGTCCCAGTCAAGGACGGTGTTGTCACCAGCGATGCGCGTATCCTGGCTTCGCTGCCGACCATCAAGCTGGCCCTGGAAAAAGGCGCGGCCGTGATGGTCTGCTCGCACCTGGGTCGTCCGACCGAAGGCGAATTCTCTGCCGAGAACAGCCTCAAGCCCGTCGCCGACTACCTGAGCAAGGCCCTGGGCCGCGACGTGCCGCTGGTGGCCGATTACCTGGGCGGCGTTGACGTCAAGGCCGGCGACATCGTGCTGTTCGAAAACGTGCGCTTCAACAAGGGCGAGAAAAAGAACGCCGACGAACTGGCCCAGCAATACGCCGCCCTGTGCGACGTGTTCGTGATGGACGCTTTCGGCACCGCTCACCGCGCCGAAGGCTCGACCCACGGCGTTGCCAAGTTCGCCAAAGTCGCCGCTGCCGGCCCGCTGCTGGCCGCTGAACTCGACGCGCTGGGCAAGGCTCTGGGCGCGCCGGCCAAGCCAATGGCTGCCATCGTTGCCGGTTCCAAGGTCTCGACCAAACTCGATGTGCTGAACAGCCTGAGCCAGATCTGCGATCAACTGATCGTCGGCGGCGGCATCGCCAACACCTTCCTTGCTGCGGCCGGTCACCCGGTCGGCAAGTCGCTGTACGAGCCGGACCTGCTGGACACCGCTCGCGCCATCGCCGCCAAGGTCAGCGTGCCGCTGCCGGTGGACGTCGTGGTTGCCAAGGAATTCGCCGAGAGCGCCGAAGCGACGGTAAAACTGATCGCTGACGTCGCTGCCGACGACATGATCCTCGACATCGGCCCGCAAACCGCCGCCAACTTCGCCGAACTGTTGAAGTCGTCGAAAACCATTCTGTGGAACGGCCCGGTCGGCGTGTTCGAATTCGACCAGTTCGGCAACGGCACCAAAGTGCTGGCCCAGGCCATCGCTGAAAGCGCAGCGTTCTCGATTGCCGGTGGTGGCGACACCCTGGCGGCCATCGATAAATATGGCGTGGCGGAAAAGATCTCCTACATTTCCACCGGCGGTGGCGCGTTCCTCGAATTCGTCGAAGGCAAGGTGCTGCCGGCCGTTGAAGTCCTGGAAAGCCGGGCCAAGGCCTGAGGCCGCCCGTTTGGCCAGGCAAAGGAGTGTTCAGATGGTCAAGTCGTTAGCGCTGTTGTTGCTGACCGGTACATTGGCAGCCTGCGGGAGTAACCCGAAGGCTGCGCCGGAACCGGCACCCGGCGAGGCACAGAAAGGCTGCTACCAGGCCGACTGGCAGGCCGAAACCAACCCGGTGCTGAACAAGCGCTCGGGTCCGGAAGGCCTGGACAAATACGAGACGCAAACCCCGGCCAAGGAACATGGTTGTCCTTGACCGGTCTGACTCTTTAACTCAGGGCCGGCGGCGTGTGCTGCCGGTCGAGGAACACGGATGAAAGGCTTGATCGCCGTTGCGGCATTGGGATTGTTGGGTGGTTGCGCGCAGTGGAACCCGTTTCAGTCGTCCGCCCCTGTGGATAACTGGACCACCTGGACCTGCGACAGTCAGGCCAAGGTGCTGTGGCGCTTCACCGATGCCGGCCAGAAGGCAGTCGATGTGCGGCTGGGTGGTGGCGATCAGGTCTATCGCCTGAAAGAAGAGCCGGGCGCCTCGGGCGCGCTGTACAGCGACGACATGCTGGCGTTTCACATCAAAGGTAATGAAGGCCTGGTCTACTGGGTCGCTACCAATGATTTGATCGGCCGGGGCTGCAAAGCCGAATAAAACAGAATTTGCTGCACCGAATCACCGGGCCGGGGCCGACCCCCGATCCGCAATCACTTGAATAGCCGCCGCCGCTCCGGCAGGCTGGCACGATTAACGACCCAAACCGGGAGAGACACACACAATGGCACTTATCAGCATGCGCCAGATGCTGGACCACGCAGCCGAATTCGGCTACGGCGTTCCAGCCTTCAACGTCAACAACCTTGAGCAGATGCGCGCCATCATGGAAGCCGCTGACAAGACTGACTCCCCGGTGATCGTTCAGGCTTCGGCCGGCGCTCGCAAATACGCCGGCGCGCCGTTCCTGCGTCACCTGATCCTGGCCGCGATCGAAGAATTCCCGCATATCCCGGTGTGCATGCACCAGGACCACGGCACCAGCCCTGACGTCTGCCAGCGCTCGATCCAGCTGGGCTTCAGCTCGGTAATGATGGACGGCTCCCTCGGCGAAGACGGCAAGACGCCGACCGACTACGAATACAACGTCCGTGTTACCCAACAAACCGTGGCCATGGCTCACGCCTGCGGCGTTTCGGTTGAAGGCGAGCTGGGCTGCCTGGGTTCGCTGGAAACCGGCATGGCCGGTGAAGAAGACGGCATCGGCGCCGAAGGCGTTCTGGATCACAGCCAGATGCTGACCGACCCGGAAGAAGCCGCTGACTTCGTCAAGAAGACTCAGGTCGACGCCCTGGCCATCGCCATCGGCACCAGCCACGGCGCCTACAAGTTCACCAAGCCGCCTACCGGCGACGTGCTGGCGATCGACCGCATCAAGGAAATCCACAAACGCATCCCGAACACCCACTTGGTGATGCACGGTTCCTCGTCGGTGCCACAAGAGTGGCTGGCGATCATCAACCAGTACGGCGGCGACATCAAAGAAACCTACGGCGTACCGGTTGAAGAAATCGTCGAAGGCATCAAGCACGGCGTGCGCAAGGTCAACATCGACACCGACCTGCGTCTAGCATCCACCGGCGCCATGCGTCGCCTGATGGCCACCAACCCGAGCGAATTCGACCCGCGTAAATTCTTCGGTGAAACCGTGAAGGCCATGCGCGATGTATGTATCGCTCGTTATGAAGCCTTCGGTACCGCTGGCAACGCTTCGAAGATCAAGCCGATCTCGCTGGAAAGCATGTATCAGCGTTATCTGAAGGGTGAGTTGAACGCCAAGGTCAATTGAGACTGGGTGTTTAGCTGATTGAATGAAAAAACCGCCGAGAGGCGGTTTTTTTTTTGAGCCGGAATTTCGCAGTGCTATTTGATACAAGCTTGGAGCTGAAATTTTTATCTGAATTTGCAAAGTTTGAGTAACGAACAATTGCGAATAGTTATAAAAGACTGTGAAATCTTACAGGTGTATATCCTGCGCGTGCTCGATAGATTGTAGGAGTGGCTGAGAGCCAAAATAAAATTAAGTAGGGGGGCTGAAATTGATCATTACTCAAATTTCACCGAATACACCATTGTCGCCTCCCGGCGTATTGATGATGGTCGCTTTCGACTTTAGTGCTTATCCCTTGCCAAGGATGAGAAGTGTAGCGCCTAAAATAACTCAGAATGCGGGGGCTGTTGGTCAGCAATACTTTCAAGTCGAGTATCTCTTGCCAGATTGCACTAGGGTTGGTGATGTGTTGGAGTTCTATTTGGTGGATGTCAACATTCCTTTTCCTGTCCTTGTTCTGACATATACACTCGATGATTATTCTATCTTCTGGTCTTTGCGGCGGCAGCAAGGAGTATTCATTAGAGGTGAAATAAGTGTGAATGTATTGCTCGCTCGTGGTATCACGCCGGGGACGTATGATTTAGAAGCCGTTCAATATGGTGGAGCAACTCCAACGCCACCTTCTCCGTTTCCACAGATTACGGTGCTTCCAATTCGAAATACTGCCGTGAGTTTTCTCAATACTTATGTGATCACCTGAGTGTACGAGAGCGGTAAAAATTGTACTTCGGGATTATGTATTCTAGGGCTCGCAGGAGACCCGTCGGAAGACGGGTCTATTTAGAGTTCCTTTGGTCGGGCAGTCGCGCCTAGCTCGGTTCGACGTGATCTAGCGCCTGGTTAACCGCCAGTTCCGCAACCATCACTACTTGAGCAATGCCCAGCGCGGTTTTGCGGTGGGATGTCGGGAGTATCGCGGCGAAGTTGTTGAGCATTTCGCTGGCGGAGCCGAGGGTTTCGCTGGCGTTGGCCAGCAGGGATTCGGTGTTGTAGGCGGGGTTGGCGAAGTACATGCGGTCGGGTTCGTTGACCGTGGCCATGATGCGGGCGCCGGGGCAGAGGTAGTGGTCGAGGGCGCGTTCGGCGGCTTCGTTGAGTTTTTTGGGGTCGAGGGAATCGTAGGGGGAGGCCAGATCGGTTTCTGGTGGGTTAGGCGTAGGTTTGAACATAAGCTGAAAACTCCTGTAAGGAGCTGCCGGTCCTTCCCTACTAAAAGAAGGGTGGCAGCTGTGCGCAGGTTAGTAGACCGGGGAGTATTCAGCATTGACCGGCGCGCCGAAGCGCCCTGCGCACAGCCACCATCACAGTCAGACTGGAATGTCTGATGGACAGCGCGTTGCACGTAGCTGAAAACACCACAGGCTACTAAACCCGATCACTGCGAATCAGTGATCCGAATCAAGTTACCGACGGCCCTCCAGGCGCACAAGCCGGCGGATTCTGGCGTACCGGTAGGCAGCGACGCAAGCCGTTGTAGGCTTCGGGACGTTACGCGGACTGCCTTTAAACAGAAGCCTTAAACGGTCGCGCCGCCGCTATTTATCGTGATCGATATCCAGCTTGCTGAACGTGACCTGCCCACCCTCGCTGGTGTAACCGGTGTTGTCCTGCACATACACGCCCGCCTTGAAGTACAACGGCTTGTTGCGCCACGTGGCGCTGATCTGCGAGTCCCACTGATACCCGGCCGCGCTGATACCCAGTGCACCTCCGGGGCTCAGGTGAATCAGGTAATTGAACTCGCGATCCAGTTTGATCCCGGTCGCCAAGGTAATCACCCGGCCTTCGTCATCATCCGGGTGCATCCGCACCTTGATCACCAGGTTGCCGGAGTCCAGTTTGGTCTTGTACTGATACTCGAGTTTCACCAGCGGCTTCTGGCTTTCATAGGCATGGATCTGGCCGATGACGATCTTGCCGGAACTGGGCACTTTATTGACCGAGAGGGTCGCGCGCAGCAGGTTGTCGGCGTCCGGGTAGTACCAGTTGCGCAATGTTCCGTTGCTGTAGGTTTCGCGCAGTTCGGTGCGCGGGTAGATGGCGTTTTCGGTTTTCGAGCCGGTCACCGGGGACCAGAAGAACAGGGTGCCGGTGTCGGAATGGAAGTACTGATCCTTGAAGCCGTTCACCAGTTTGGAGGTTTCGACGGTGTAGGGCGGGCTGCCAACGGGAACGCTGAGGTTCCAGGTTGCGAGGTCGATCATGTCGGTTCTTCCACTCTATTTTTCCTGCACGCGCGTGCCAGAAGCTCTAGCTCGCGGTTCTTGGGGGCGGCCTTTATAAGCGTAGAGGGATTTTTTGTTAACGGCCGTCTGGCGGATGATTGGCGTCAACATCCTGTCGAAATGCCATCTTTCCCGGTTTTCGGGGGCTCCAGCGATGACCGTTAGTCGGCTTCTTACCGGTTTGGTTAAATGATGGCCTGATGACAGCTACTGCTTTTTCGGATCCAGGACTAGAGTGAAGGCTCAGTAACTGTACGGTTTTCACGAGAAACCGGCCGCGTCCCGATTGGATGTCCCGACAAGAGAAGCAGCATGGAATGCGCGCAACCCACGCCAGGTGAAGGCAGCTCAGTCCTTTTGATCGTTGATGACTACCCTGAAAATCTGATCAGCATGCGCGCGTTGTTGCAGCGCCAGGACTGGCAGGTGATGACCGCGGCTTCCGGTTTCGAAGCCCTCAGCCTGTTGCTCGAACACGACATCGACCTGGTGCTGCTGGATGTGCAGATGCCGGGCATGGACGGTTTCGAGGTCGCGCGTCTGATGCGTGGCAGCCAGCGAACGCGGCTGACGCCAATCATTTTCCTCACCGCCAACGAGCAGTCCCAGGACGCCGTGATCAAGGGCTATGCCAGTGGCGCGGTGGATTACCTGTTCAAACCCTTCGATCCACAGATTCTCAAACCGAAAGTCCAGGCGTTGCTGGAGCACCAGCGCAATCGCCGGGCGTTGCAGCGCTTGAGTCAGGATCTGGAGTCGGCGCGGGCCTTCAATGCGTCGGTGCTGGATAACGCGGCCGAAGGGATTCTGGTGCTGGCCGAGGATGGTTTGATCCGCTTCGCCAACCCGGCGATTTCGCGGTTGCTGAATGCCCCGGTGAAGGAGTTGGAGGGGCAGGAGTTTCTCGATTACTTGCAGAAACCGCACATTCCGCTGTGGGCCGATTCCGAGTTTTATGCCAGTTACAAACGTGGCGAGACGCTGCGATTACACGATGCGTTGCTGCGTACCGCACCGGGTCAGCAGGTGCCGGTGGCACTCTCCTGCGCGCCGTTGCCGAGCGAGCAACACGCGATGGTGGTGACGGTGCTGGACATGTCGGTGGTGCGCCATCTGCATCAGCAGTTGGAATTTCAGGCAGTCACCGATCCGTTGACCGGACTGCTTAATCGTCGCGGTTTCTACCAGACGGTTGAGAACCTGCTGCTGCGCGGCGAGCGCACGGACAGCAGTTGGGTGTTGATGTACCTCGATCTCGATGGCTTCAAACGGGTCAATGACTCCCTCGGCCATGATGCCGGGGATCGGGTGCTGCGCTGGGTCTCCGAGCAACTGAAAGCCTGCCTGCGACCGTTCGACATTCTGGCGCGGATGGGCGGTGACGAGTTCACCGCGCTGCTGGATCTGGAATTCCCCGAACAGGCAGCAAAGATCGCCGAGAAGCTCATCGAACGAGTGTCGATCTGTCAGCAGATCGAAGGCATGGACATCGCCCTCGGCGCCAGCATCGGCATCGCGACGTACCCGGATTGCGGCAACAACCTCGACGGTTTGATGCGCGCCTCGGACATTGCCATGTACGAAGCCAAGCGCGCCGGGCGTCAGCAATATCGCTTCTACGATCATGAAATGAACGGCCGCGCGCGCTCACGGCTGATGCTGGAAGAGAGCGTGCGCAACGCCATCGAGAACCGTGATTTCAATCTGGTGTATCAACCGCAGGTGGCGATCGGTGACGGCAGGATTCGCGGTTTCGAGGCGTTGCTGCGCTGGCAGCATCCGAGCGTCGGCGACGTGCCGCCGGGGTTGTTCCTGCCGTTGCTGGAGGAGGCGACGCTGATCAGCCGGCTCGGCAGCTGGATCTATCATCGCGGCGCCGGGCAGCGTAAGGCCTGGGAGTCCGAGTTTTCCAAGGATCTGGTGCTCGGCGTGAGCCTGAGCAATACCCAGTTCGGGCTGCCGAATCTGGTGACCGAATTGCGTCAGGTGCTGGAGCGCCATGGTTTGCAGCCGCATCAGATGGAAGTGGAAGTCACCGAGGAGGCGCTGACGGTCAATCCCGATGAAACGCGCAAACAGCTGCGGTTGCTGCGCAATCTCGGGGTACGGGTGGCGCTGGATGATTTCGGTTCCGGGTCCTGTTCGTTGTCGCATCTGCGCGACCTGGAACTGGATACCCTCAAACTCGATCGCCACCTGATCGCCCGATTGCCGGACTCGTCCCGGGACGCTTCGCTGGTGCGCAGCGTCATCGAGCTGTGCAAGGAATACGGCTTGCTGGTGATTGCCGAAGGCGTGGAAACCGTCGAGCAATACCAATGGCTGCAAGCCCATGGTTGCGAGTACGTGCAAGGGTTCCTGGTGGCGCGGCCGTTGGTCGCCGAGGACGCCACGCGCTTTGCCGAGCCGTTCGACTGGAGCGCGTTGGCCAGTTGAATTCGTTACACTGGTGGCCTTTTCATGACCCGTGCCGCCCCATGACTGCGTTGAAATACCTCCAGGCCTATCCCGCGCAATTGCAGGATCAGGTGCGCCAATTGATTGCCGAAGATCGCCTCGGTGATTACCTGAGCCAACGCTATCCGGGCCGCCACGATGTGCAGAGCGACAAGGCGTTGTACGGCTACGCGTTGGACTTGAAACAGGAATTCCTGCGCAACGCCCCGGCCATCGACAAGGTGCTGTTCGACAACCGCCTCGACCTGACCCACCGCGCCCTCGGTCTGCACACCACGGTCTCTCGAGTGCAGGGCGGCAAGCTCAAGGCCAAGAAAGAGATTCGCATCGCCTCGCTGTTCAAGGAGGCCGCGCCGGAGTTTCTGAAGATGATCGTGGTGCACGAGCTGGCGCACTTCAAGGAATCGGATCACAACAAGGCGTTCTACAAATTGTGTGATCACATGCTGCCGGGCTATCACCAGATCGAGTTCGACCTGCGGGTCTATCTGACCTGGCGAGACATGCAATAAAAAATCAAACAGCGGAGTGCATGCATGGACGTGAGCAAGACCAAGAGCAGTTTCTACCGGCGCTTGTACGTGGCGTACCTGATCGACAGCGGCCTGGCCTGCAGCGTGCCGGCGCTGACCGAGGTCACCGGCATGCCCCGGCGCACGGCGCAGGACACCATCGCGGCGCTGGCGGATCTGGATATCGTCTGCGAGTTCGAACAGGAAGAGGGCGCGCGCAATCATGCGGGGCGCTATCGGATTCGCGAGTGGGGGGCGATTGATCGGGGGTGGATTGAGCGGAATTTGCGGCAGATAAAAGCGGTTTTGGAATATCCCTGAGTTGGGTGTTCGTCTTTAGGTCGCTGCCCTCACCCCAGCCCTCTCCCGGAGGGAGAGGGAGCTGACCGAGGTGTATTGCGCTATACATCGACCTGAAAAAACGAGTCGATTATGGATTCAACCGCGATTGCTCACGTCGGCGTATCTCCTGAATATTCCCCAATCAGTTCCCTCTCCCTCGGGGCGGTCCGACGTTTCGGGAGGGTTAGGGTGAGGGGGCGATCTTCAGCCTAGCGATAGCTCAAGACCGCCGCATACCAATATGCGGAATGTCATCCTCCAGATATTCCTCACCCGCCACCACAAACCCGTACCGCCCGTAATAGCCCTGCAAATGCGCCTGCGCCGACAGATAGATCGGTACTTCTGGCCAGCGCTTCTCGGCCTGTTTCAGCGCCTGCTCCATCATTTCATGCCCCAGCCCTTTGCCGCGCCCGGCCGGCGCGGTCAGTACGCGGCCGATCACCACGTCGCCGCCCTGGGATTCCGGGTCCAGCAGGCGCAGGTACGCCACCAGTTGATCACCGTCCCAGCCCATCAGGTGGCAGGTATCGCCATCCAGATCCTGACCGTCCGGGTCCAGGTAGGCGCAGCGCTGTTCGACCACGAACACTTCCGAGCGCAATTTCAAAATGGCGTACAGCTGCTCCAGTCCCAGATCGCTGTGATGTTTGCAGACCCACTCGATTGTCATCTTCCGATTCCTTGAACAACGTCGCCCGATACTAAGCGCACCGTCGAAATATGTCTGTATGGCGCAATAATCTGTGACGAAGGCCAAAATGCCATCATTCCTTTCTCGCGCCGCCGACTTCTTTGTGTAATCTGCAGAGAAGCGCTGTGCAACGGCTTCAATGAGCTAATGTTAGGGCCTGGGATTCGCCGGTACGGGGCCTTGGGGTTTTGACTGAAAACACGCCGGGCGGCCCGCCCGCTAAGGATTTTCAAGCATGCCGCGATTGCATCGAGCGTTTGCTTTGATCGGATTGCTGTTGCTGGGTCAAAGCGCTGCAGCGGAGAAATTGCGTCTGGTCTTCGACGTCTGGCCGCCGTTTACCGATGACACGCTGGTCAATGGTGGGCTGGCCACGGACATTGTCAGCACGGCCCTGGCCCGGGCCGGCTATGCCAGCGATTACGAACAGGTGCCGTGGGCGCGGGCGCTGCTCGGGGTTGGCGAGGGGCGTTACGACGTGCTGGTCAACGCCTGGTACAACGACGAGCGCACGAAGCTGGGGCAGTTTTCCGACGAATACCTGCTCAACCGTGTGCGTTTTCTCAAGCGCAAAGACACGCCCATCGAATACAACAACTTGCAGGAACTGCACACCTATCCGATTGCGGTGGTGCGCGGCTACGCCTATTCCGCGCCGTTCGATGCCGATACCGCGTTGCAGAAAGTCCCTGTACATAACTTCGCGATGGCTGTGCGCATGCTGGCAGCGGATCGGGTCAAGCTGACCCTGGAAGACGAATTCGTCGCCCGCTATTACCTGGCCCGTGAATCACCGAAAGTGCGCAACGCCGTGGAGTTCCTGCCCAAGCCGCTGAGCGAGAACAGTCTGCACATTCTGGTCAGCCTGAAAAACCCGGAGCACGAACAGATCGTGGCCGGGTTCGACAAGGCGATTGCGGCGATGAAGGCGGATGGCAGCTATGACAAGTTGCTCAGGCAACATGGCATGTGAGGCGGCTCAAGCCTCGCCGGTGTCCTTGATCAGATGCGCCGCCAGCGTCCGCAAAGGGCCGAGCTGGCGGCAGATCAGCGCCAGTTGCGTCTGCACCAGTCGCTGGCCTTCGTCGATCTCGTCCGCCATCTGCTCAAGCTCATTGGCCAGCGCCTCTTCCTCATCGCTCTGAATCGCAATCGGCTGTTTGCTCGCCAGGCCCTGGGCGATCTCGTCGATGCTGCTGGCCAGTTTCACCCCGGCGCCATCGATCAGATGCTCACGCACCTCGGCCGGCAGCTGGGTTTCCCGGTGTGCGCCAAGGCCTGACAGATAGCTGAGCAGCGTGTGCGACAGCACCAGGAAACGGAAGCCAACGTCGGCTTCCTTCCGGAAATGCCCCGGCTCCATCAGCATGTTTGCCAGCGTGGTCGACAGCGCCGCGTCGGCGTTGTGCGCGTTGCGACGGGCCAGGCGGTAAGCGAGGTCGTCGCTCTTGCCGGCGGCGTATTGCTGCATGATCTGGCGCAGGTAGATGCTGTTGCAGGTCAGGGTGTTGGCCAGCACTTTGTTCAGGCGCCGACCCTGCCAGTCCGGCAGGAACAGGATCACCGTCAGGCCTGCGATCAGGCTGCCGAGCAAGGTATCGAACAGGCGCGGCACAAACAGCCCGTAACCGTCACCGACCTGGTTGAAGCAGAACAGCACCATGATCGTGATCGCGGCGGTCGCCACGGTGTAGCGAGTGGTGCGGTTGGTAAAGAACACCACACCGGCGGCGATGGCGAAGCACGACTGCACCAGCGGGCTCGGGAACAGATCGAACAGCGCCCAGGCGATGGTCAGGCCGATGGCGGTGCCGAGAATCCGCTGGCCGAGTTTGCGTCGGGTGGCGCCGTAGTTCGGCTGGCAGACGAACAGCGTGGTGAGGATGATCCAGTAGCCTTGCGACGGGTGAATCAGATGCACCATGCCGTAACCGATACTCAACGCCAGCGGTAGGCGCAGGGCGTGGCGGAACAGCAATGACGTCGGCGTCAGTTGGGTGCGCAGGCGAACCAGTACGTCCTTGAAGTTACGCGGCGAGCGGTCGAGCAGGCTGCTGTCGGTGGCATCGGCCAGCGCATCCGGATTGCTCGCGTCGCTGAGCAGACGGTCGAGGGTGCCGAGGTTGGCCGCCAGTGCCCGCAGCGAGCGCAACAGTCCACGCCAGGCCGGGTTGCTCTGGATACGCAGATGCTCGAGGGAGGCGTGCAGGTCGCTCAGGGCTTCGGCGAATGTCGCGTCGTAGATGAACGGCTGGCGCATCTGGATCGATTCGGCCAGCGCCCGGCACGCCTTGCCTTGCTGGCGCAGCAGACGCTGGCAGCGGAACAGCACGTCGCTGTGGAAAAACGCTTCGGCCAGCGCGTTGTAGGGATAGTGCGAAGAACTGGCGCGTTCGTGAATGTCCTGGGCAAGAAAATACAGCTTCAGGTAACGGCTGACCTTCGAGCCGGGACGACCGTTGCCGACCCGATGCAGGATGATTTCCTTGGCGCTGTTCAGTGCCGCAACGACGCGGCCGTTTTGTTGAGCCAGTTCCAGCCGCCGCGCTTCGACATCCATCTGACGGATCGGCTCGAACAGCGAGGATTTCAGCTTCAGGTAATAACCCAGTTCACGGAACAGCCGCGCCAGACTCTGCTGCACCGGCTGGTTGGAAAACATCGCCTGCCACAGCACCGACAGCAAGCCGTACCACGCGGCGCCGGCCACCAGCAGCATCGGCTCGTGCCAGAAATCTGTGACTGCGCCGCCGCGCTGGTCGACGCCGATCATGGTGTAGACGGAAAGAATCAGGGTCGCCGAAGCGATCGCGCCATATCGCTCACCGAGCGCCCCGAGCATGGTCAGGCCGAAACTGGCCAGTGCCAGAGCGATGACGAACACGATGGGGTAGGGGAACAGCAATTCCACCGACAGCGCCGCGACGCTGAAACACACCAGCGTCACCGCCAGTGCGTTGAGGCGGCCCTGCCAACTGTCGTCGGTCTCGGCCAGGGCGCTGGCGATGATCCCGAGGAACAGCGGGATCAGCAGCCCCATTTCATCCTGATACCAGCACAGCGCCATGCTGCCGGTCAGGGCGATGAACACCCGCACGCTGTAGCTGAATTTATCCAGCGCCCACAGGCGCCGCAAAGACTGACGAAACGAGGTCGAGGACATGAAGTGCGAAGGCCTTCCGAGGCGATGCCGCTAAATTGAGCCAGTAATGACGCCGACGCAATGGCGCCGATCACATCTGACAGCAAAAAGTGTTCCGCCCGGCCTTCGAATCAGACGTATTGCGCCGCCGCGTAACCCGATGCCCAGGCCCACTGGAAGTTGAATCCGCCCAGATGCCCGGTGACATCCAGCACTTCGCCAACAAAATAGAGGCCCGGGCTTTTCAGCGATTCCATGGTCTTGGACGAGACTTCGCGGGTGTCGACGCCACCGAGGGTGACTTCGGCGGTGCGGTAGCCTTCGGTGCCGGCCGGGACGACTTTCCAGCTGCCGAGCTTCTCGGCGATGTCCGCGAGTTCGGCGTGGGTGTACTGCTTCATCGGTTTGGAGACGAACCAGTTGTCCGCCAGCAGGTTGGCCATCTTCTTGGTGAAGACTTCACCGAGCAGGGTTTTCAGTTCGCTGTTCGGGCGTTCGGCGGTTTGCTGTTGCAGCCAGCTCGCCGCGTCGTGATCGGGCAGCAGGTTGATCTCGACCGTGTCGCCCGGCTCCCAGAAGGAGGAAATCTGCAGAATCGCCGGGCCGCTGAGGCCGCGGTGAGTGAACAGGATGTTCTCGCGAAAGCTCTGGTCGTTGCAGCTGACCAGGCAATCCACCGAGGTGCCGGATAGTTCGGTGCACAGATCCTTGAGCTGATCGGTGATGGTGAACGGCACCAGACCGGCGCGGGTCGGTAGCAGGTCGTGGCCGAATTGCTTGGCGACCTGATAACCGAAACCGGTGGCACCCAACGTCGGGATCGACAGGCCGCCGGTGGCGATCACCAGCGACTGGCACTGGATCTGGCCGAGGGTGGTGTCGAGCAGGTAACCGCCCTCGACTTTCTCGATGGTCTGGATCGAGGTGTCCAGGTGCAGGTTGACGCCGACCTGATCGCACTCGTCCAGCAGCATGCCGAGGATGTCGCTGGATTTGTTATCGCAGAACAACTGGCCGAGCTTTTTCTCGTGATACGGCACGCCGTGTTTGGCGACCATGCCGATGAAATCCCACTGGGTGTAGCGGGCCAGCGCGGATTTGCAGAAGTGCGAATTCTGCGAGAGGAAATTGCTCGGCTCGGTGTACATGTTGGTGAAGTTGCAGCGCCCACCGCCGGACATCAGGATTTTCTTGCCGGCCTTGTTCGCGTGGTCGAGCAGCAGCACCTGACGCCCGCGCCCGGCGGCGGTCAGTGCACACATCAACCCTGCGGCGCCAGCGCCAATGATCACGACTTCGGTAGAGCGCAAAACGGTGTCCTCTTACAGATCGTTCCCACGCTCTGCGTGGGAATGCATCCTGTGACGCTCCGCGTCACGATTCAAAAGCGGACGCAGAGCGTCCATGGCGGCATTCCCACGCAGAGCGTGGGAACGATCAGTGTGCGTTGTTCTTACAAGACGCGAACGCGCAGCGAACGACCCTTGATCTTGCCGTTGTTCAAACGCTGCAGCGCCTGCATGACCACGGTGCGCTCAACCGCCACATAGGACTGGAAGTCGAAGATCGCGATCTTGCCAACCTGAGCGCCAGGGATGCCGGCATCGCCGGTCAGTGCGCCAAGAATGTCGCCCGGGCGCACCTTGTCTTTACGGCCGCCACCAATGCACAACGTGCTCATCGGCGGTTGCAGCGGGGCACCACCCTGGGATTTCAGGTTGTCCACCTGGTCCCAGTTCAGCGGGGTTTTCTGCAGTTGTTCGATGGCTTGCGCGCGGTGCGCTTCGGACGGTGCCACCAGGCTGACCGCGATGCCTTTCTCGCCGGCACGACCGGTACGGCCGACGCGGTGAATGTGGATTTCCGAATCGCGGGCCAGTTCGACGTTGATCACCATGTCCAGTGCATCGATGTCCAGGCCGCGGGCGGCAACGTCAGTGGCAACCAGTACCGAAGTGCTGCGGTTGGCGAACATTGCCAGTACTTGATCGCGGTCGCGCTGTTCCAGATCGCCGTGCAGGCCGACGGCGGAAATGCCTTTGGAAGTCAGGTGATCGACGGTTTCCTGCACTTGCTGCTTGGTGAAGCAGAACGCCACGGTGGAGGCTGGACGGAAGTGGTGCAGGACCTTGGTCACCGCGCTCATGCGCTCTTCCGGGGAAATTTCGTAGAAGCGTTGTTCGATCTGGGTGTCGTCGTGGAACGCTTCGGCTTTCACCGTTTGCGGATCACGCATGAACTTCGACGCCAGTTGCTTGATGCCCACCGGGTAGGTCGCCGAGAACAGTAGGGTCTGACGACGGGCCGGGGTCTGCTCGATGATGTCTTCGATGGCGTCGTAGAAACCCATGTCGAGCATGCGGTCGGCTTCGTCGAGGATCAGCGTGTTGAGGCCGTCGAGGACCAGCGAACCCTTGCGCAGGTGCTGCTGGATGCGGCCCGGGGTGCCGACGATGATGTGCGCGCCATGCTCCAGTGAGCCGATCTGCGGGCCGAACGACACGCCGCCGCACAGGGTCAGGACCTTGATGTTGTCTTCGGCGCGGGCCAGACGACGGATTTCCTTGGCGACCTGGTCGGCCAGTTCGCGAGTCGGGCAAATCACCAGCGCCTGGCAGCCGAAGTAGCGCGGATTGATCGGGTTCAGCAGGCCGATGCCGAACGCGGCGGTCTTGCCGCTGCCGGTCTTGGCCTGGGCGATCAGGTCCATCCCCTTGAGGATCACCGGCAAGCTCTGCGCCTGGATCGGCGTCATCTGGGCATAACCGAGCGATTCGAGGTTAGCCAGCATGGCGGCGGACAGCGGCAAAGTATTAAAAGCGGTGGCGATGGTGGTCACGGGACTGGCCTGCAAAACAAAATGTCGCGCAGTGTACCAGCCCGGTGGCCAATAGCCCTAAGACTCGATGTGCTCTTCCGGACGTCTGACACGCCGCCCGTCATTCTTCGAGAGCTGGGAGAAAATCGTCGCCGCCAGCATCGCCATGATCCCAACAGTCACGAACGTGAGCTGAAACGCGCCCAACACGGTCTCAACGCCGTCGTTTCCGATCTCCGCCGTGAAGCCGCCGAGCAGCGCACCGGCGCACGCCACGCCGAGGCTCAGCGACAACTGCGCCACCACCGACAGCAGGCTGTTACCGCTGCTGGCGCTGGCATCGTCGAGGTCGATCAGGGTCACGGTGTTCATCGCGGTGAATTGCAGCGAGTTGATCGCCCCGAGAATCGCCAGCAGGCACAGCAGCAGCCAGTACGGCGTCTGCTCGCTGACCAGGCCCATGCTCGCCAGCATGATCCCCAGAAACAGCGTGTTGCCGGTCAGCACGATGCGATAGCCGAGGCGTTCGATCAGCGGCCGCGCGCCCCACTTGGCGACCATCGCGGCAGCCGCCAGCGGCAGCATGCTCATCCCGGCCTGGGACGGCGAATAACCCAGCGCCACTTGCAGCAGCAACGGCACCAGAAACGGCAGGGCGCCGCTGCCCAGGCGAGCGAACAGGTTGCCGAGGATGCCGACCGCGAAGGTGCGGGTCTTGAACAGCGACGGCGCGAACAGCGGATTGTCGATGTGCCCGGCGCGCAGCCAGTACGCCGCCAGACACGCCATGCCGCCGAACAGCAACAGCATCACCCGCAAGTGCGGCAGGTGCAGTTCGCCGAGGCCTTCCATGGCGATGGTGATCAGTACCATCGCCGCGCCGAACAGCAGGAAACCCAGGCTATCGAAACGCGTACGCTCGGTGCCGCGCAGGTCGGGGATGAACTTCCACACCGCGTAGCAACCGATGACACCGACCGGCAGGTTGATCAAAAAGATCCAGTGCCACGTCAGGTATTGCACCATCCAGCCGCCCATGGTCGGGCCGATCAGCGGGCCGAGCAGGCCGGGAATGGTGATGAAGCCCATGATCCGCACCAGTTCCGAACGGGGGTAGGCGCGCAGCACCACCAGTCGTCCGACCGGCAGCATCAGCGCGCCGCCGAGGCCCTGAATCACCCGGGCGCCGATCAGCATGCTCAGGCTGCTCGACAAGGCGCAGAGCAACGAGCCGATGCTGAACAGCAGGATCGCGCCAAAGAAGATTTTCTTGGTGCCGAAGCGGTCGGCGATCCAGCCCGAGGCCGGAATCAGCAGTGCTACGGTGAGCATGTAGGCGATGATCACACCCTGCATGCGCAACGGGTCTTCAGCGAGATCCCGGGCCATGGCCGGCAGGGCGGTGTTGAGGATGGTCCCGTCGAGGGACTGCATGAAGAAAGCGATGGCGACGACCCACGGCAACCAGCGGGCGGTGATGGCGTCGAGAGGCGGGCGGTTGGGCATGGAACCTCTTGTGGTGTAGGGCCGTGAATGATCGTTCCCGCGCAAGGCGCGGGAACGATTTGTATCAGAGCGTCAGGGTCAATCGGCTCACCAACGCCCCCGGCAGCAGCGCCGACGACGTATTGCGCTGGCTGTAGGTGCTCGCCGACAGCAGCAACTCACGCTCGGCAGTCAACGCTTCCAGCTGCGAACCCAGCAGGCTGTAGGCGCTGTCGTCGAAACGCATGGTGCTGACCGGCGCCTGAATTTCGCCGTTTTCAACCCAGAACGTGGCAAACCGGGTCATGCCGGTCAGGCGCGCGGCCGGTTGATCGGAGAAGTTCAGGTACCACAGGTTGCTGATGTACAAGCCGGTGCCCAACTGCTTGAGGATCTCGGCCTGCGGCAGATTGCCTGCGCCCATGTTCAGCGCACTCGGCGACTCACCACCGCCGGCACCGTTGGCCGTCAGACCGTATTCGGCGGCACTGCGCGAACCGACCAACTGGTCACCCGCCTTGCCTTCGATGATCAACCGCAGATCGCTGCGCGGGTAACCTTCGCCGGAAAACGCCGGGCTCAGCGAGTCGCTGACTTTCTCGTCGAGGGACACCAGCGGGCTGAACGCCTGGTCGCCGGCATACAGCTTCTGCAACGGGCTGCTCTTGCTGGCAATCGACTGCGCCGAGAAACCGCCCCAGCACAGCATGCCCATGATTTCTTCCAGGGCTGCGGGCGCCAGATAGGCGCGGTATTGGCCGGGCGGCAAGGTGCGCAGCGGTCGCCCCAGAAACTCGAGTTGCTCGCGGGCCTGCTGGAAGCGTTTGGCGAAACCTTCGCTGCTCCACTCGTGCCCGGCGTAGCTGGCTTTCACCGCTTCGCCGTTCTCGTGGAACAGGCTGAAGTCGAAGTTGAAGCTGTTGGCCTGATGCCAACCGAACGCGCCGGAAGAACTGGCGAAGCCACGACTGATCGGGCCGGCGGCATAGAAGCCGACCAGATCCAGACCTTCGGCCGCTTGAGCGATTTCCGCCACGACCTGTTCGGTGTCCGGCAGCGGATGCTCCTGCACGTTCTTGCTCTGCCAGCCGTTGTGGTTGAGCAGCAGATAGGGATCCTGAGGCAGCAGCGGCAGGGTTTCGCGCAGTTGCTGCAAGCCTTCGGCGAGGCGCTGCAGGTCGGTGGTCGGCTCGCCGGACAGGGTGATGTGCAGGTCGGCATGGCGACCGTCGTCGATCAGTTTCAGGCCGATACCGGCTTGCTGCACTTGCCCGGCCTGACGCACCTTGGCGTGGTTGAAGCGGACGAAGGCCGACGATTCGGCGTCGTAACTCAGAGTGAATTGTTCCGGCTCGCGCACTGCGTCGCGCAACCAGTTGACCAGTACCTTGAAGGCCTCGACCTGGCTCTTGGAAATACTCATCAGGCGTCTCCCCCAAACACATCAACATTGCTGAACACGCAGGCCGGCGAAGCGTGGCCGACGCGGATCACCTGGTTCGGTTCGCCCTTGCCGCAGTTCGGCGTGCCCAGCACTTTGGTGGTGCCGGCGTTGCCGACGGCGCGCAGGCTCTTCCAGAAGTGCGCGGAAATACCCCGGTAGTTCGGGTTCTTCACCACGCCTTTGAGTTCGCCGTTTTCAATCAACTGGCCCCATTCGCAGCCGAACTGGAATTTGTTGCGTGCATCGTCGATCGACCATGAGCGGTTGGTGCTCATCAGAATGCCGTTGTCGATGCCGCCGATCAGTTGTTCCAGCGGCTGATCGCCCGGCTCGATGTTGAGGTTGGCCATACGGTCGATGGGTGGTCGGTTCCAGCCGCAGGCGCGACTGTTGGCGACGCCGTCCAGACCTGCGCGGAACTGCGACAGTGCACCGCCCAACGGCCGCACCAACAGGCCTTCGTGAATCAAGAATTGCTTGCTGGCCTTGGAACCGTCGTCATCGTGACCGTAACTCGCCAGTTCTTCGGGAATGCCCGGATCGAACGTCACGTTGAGCAGTTTCGAGCCGTATTGCAGGCTGCCGAAATCCGAGGCTTTGACGAAGCTGGTGCCCGCGTAATTGCGCTCGTCGCCGAGGATCCGGTCGAGCTCCAGCGGGTGGCCGATGGATTCGTGGATCTGCAGCATCATCTGGTCAGGCATCAGCAGCAGGTCGCGCGGGCCTTGCGGGGTGTTCGGCGCGAGCAGCAGTTGCAGCGCCTGATCGGCGACTTGCGGGCCGGCGCCGATCAGACCGCAACGGCTGATCACGTCGGCGCCACCCTGCTGGCCGAAGTTCTCGCGGCCGAGGCTGCGGGTCTGGCTGTCGTTGCCGTCGTAGGCGGTGACGTCCAGGCCCGGATAAACGAAGCGCTGGGCCTGGCGCAATTCGGCCCCGGCACTGCTCAGGTAGATCTGCTCGACGTGGGTGATGCCGATGCTCACTTCCCAATTCACCAGGCGCTCATCCTTTGGCACCGAGGCGGACTCCGAGCCGAGCAGCTCGAAGCATTCGCTCAGGGACGGGAAGGGTTGTTCGAGATTGGGTGAAAAGTAATCGGCGCGGTCGCTGGACACCGGCTGCTGGCTCAGGTCGAGCAGGGCGTGGGGCTTGATCCGCCGGGCCTGCTGTTCGGCGCGCTCGAGGGCGGCTTGCAGGCCTTGTTGCGACAGGTCATTGGTCGCGGCGTAGGCTTCGACGCCGTTGACGCGAACGGTGAGCATCGCACCTTCGTCGCGGCTCAGGCTCGGCGGTTCGGCAACGTTCTTGCGCACCGACAGGTACTGGCCGGACTCGCGTACATACCGCAGGGAAAAAAACTCGGCGCCCGTGCGCAAGGCAGCGAAGCGCTGCTTGAGCTGGGGGTGGAAATCGAACATCAGGGAACCTCCTTGTTATGGGAGTAGCGGCGAAGCGGATTCGGCGGGGAGGGGTGAAACGATTGCGCGAGGACTAGAGTAGGCCTGCGTGGGGGTAGGATCAAGTGAAGAGGGGGTGTAGGAGGATTTACTGCTTTGAGTCGGCTGATCGTTCCCACATTGCATGGGAACGATCACCGCCCGTTATTACGACTTACTGAGCAACAGCACTCACATCACGCAGCGCCTTGCCTTTCACCGGCGCATCGCCGGCGACGTAGTACGGCGCCTTGCTGCGTGGCAGTGGCTGACGGCCACGGATCTTGTCGGCGATTTTCTCGGCCATCATGATCGTCGGCGCGTTCAGGTTGCCGGTGGTGATGATCGGCATGATCGAGGCATCGACCACACGCAGACCCTGCATGCCATGCACGCGGCCCTGGCCGTCCACGACCGCCATCTCGTCGGTGCCCATCTTGCACGAGCAGGACGGGTGGAACGCGGTTTCGGCGTGCTCGCGGATGAACTTGTCCAGCTGCTCATCGGTTTGCACTTCGATGCCCGGGCTGATTTCGCGGCCACGGAAAGCGTCCAGTGCAGGCTGTTGCATGATTTCACGGGTCAGGCGGATGCCGTCGCGGAATTCCTGCCAGTCTTGTTCGGTGGCCATGTAGTTGAACAGGATGCTCGGGTGCTGGCGCGGATCCTTGGATTTGACCTGGATGCGACCACGGCTCGGCGAACGCATGGAACCCATGTGCGCCTGGAAACCGTGCTCTTGCACACCGTTGCTGCCGTTGTAGTTAATCGCCACCGGCAGGAAGTGGTACTGGATGTTCGGCCATTCGAACTCTTCGCGAGTACGGATGAAACCGCCGGCTTCGAACTGGTTGCTGGCGCCGATGCCGGTGCCGTTGAACAGCCACTCGGCACCGATGGCCGGCTGGTTGTACCAGAGCAGCGACGGGTACAGCGAGACCGGTTGGGTGCAAGCGAATTGCAGGTACAGCTCGAGGTGATCCTGCAGGTTTTCGCCGACGCCCGGCAGATCGTGAACGACCGGGATGTCGAGGCTTTCCAGCAGTTTCGCCGGGCCTACGCCGGAGCGTTGCAGCAGTTGCGGCGAAGCGATCGCGCCGGAGCAGACGATGACTTCTTTACGGGCGCGGGCTTCAACGCGCTCTTCGGCAGCGCCGACCAGGTAACGCACGCCAACGGCACGCTTGCCGTCGAACAAGACTTTGTCGGTCAGGGCGTGGGTGACGATGGTCAGGGTCGAACGCTTCTTGGCCACGTCCAGGTAACCACGGGCGGTGGAAGCACGGCGGCCTTTCGGCGTCACGGTGCGGTCCATCGGGCCGAAGCCTTCCTGCTGGTAGCCGTTCAAGTCTTCGGTGCGCGGGTAACCGGCTTGTACGCCAGCTTCAACCATGGCGTGGAACAGCGGGTTGTTGCCCGCCTTCGGCGTGGTCACGCTGACCGGGCCTTCGCCACCGTGGTAGTCGTTCGGGCCGATGTCGCGGGTTTCCGCTTTGCGGAAGTACGGCAGGCAGTCGAGGTAGGTCCAGTCTTCCAGGCCTGGCAGTTTCGCCCAGCCGTCGTAGTCCATCGCGTTGCCGCGGATGTAGCACATGCCGTTGATCAGCGAGGAACCGCCGAGGCCCTTGCCGCGACCGCATTCCATCCGGCGACCGTCCATGTACGGTTCCGGATCGGTTTCGTACGCCCAGTTGTAGCGACGGCCTTGCAGCGGGAAGGCCAGTGCGGCCGGCATCTGCGTGCGGAAGTCCATGCGGTAGTCCGGGCCGCCTGCTTCGAGCAGCAGGACGGTGACGCCTTCGTCTTCAGTCAGACGGGTCGCCAGGGTGTTACCGGCAGAACCGGCACCCACGATGATGTAATCGAATTCTTGGGACATTGAATGCACCCTCTTTGAAAGTTGGTCAGGTCAGACAGCCAGCGCTTCCCGTGTGGGAGCGGCGAGCAGACATGCCCGCGAAGGCGGCTTCGCGGGCAGCGCACGATGGCGGGTCTTAGAACACCGAGACGTAATCGCCCAGCTCGACCTGTACCGATTTGATGCGAGTGAAGTTGTTCAGCGAGCTGATGCCGTTCTCACGGCCAACGCCCGACTGCTTGTAACCGCCAACCGGCATTTTTGCGTCGGACTCGCCCCAGGCGTTGATCCAGCAGATACCGGCTTCCAGTTGATGAATCACGCGGTGGGCGCGGTTCAGGTCGCGGGTGACGATACCGGCGGCCAGGCCGAAATCGGTGTCGTTGGCGCGGCGGATCACTTCTTCTTCGGTTTCGTAGGTCAGGATCGCCATTACCGGGCCGAAGATTTCTTCACGGACGATGGTCATGTCGTCGGTGCAGTCGGTGAACACGGTCGGTGCCACGAACGCGCCTTTGGCGAATTCGCCGTCGGTCAGACGGTCGCCGCCGCACAGAACGCGAGCGCCTTCTTCTTTACCCTTGGCGATGTAGCCCAGCACGTTTTCCATGTGCGCGAAGCTGACCAGCGGGCCGAAGTTGGTGTTTTCGTCTTCCGGGTTGCCGACGCGGATGCGGGCAACGCGCTCGACGATCTTGGCTTCGAAAGCGGCTTTCAGGTGGCTCGGCACGAACACGCGAGTGCCGTTGGTGCAGACCTGACCGGAGCTGTAGAAGTTGGCCATCATCGCGGTGTCGGCGGCGCGATCCAGGTCAGCGTCGTCGCAGATGATCAGCGGGGACTTGCCGCCCAGCTCCATGGTCACGTCTTTGAGCGACGAAGCCGAAGCGCTGGCCATGACCTTCTTGCCGGTGTCGGTGCCGCCGGTGAAGGAGATTTTCTCGATGCGCGGGTGCTCGGTCAGCCAGGTGCCGACTTCACGGCCGCTGCCGGTCAGTACGTTGAACACGCCGTTCGGAACGCCGGCTTCGGTGTAGATCTCGGCCAGTTTCAGGGTGGTCAGCGAGGTGACTTCGCTTGGCTTGAAGATCATCGCGTTACCGGCCGCCAGGGCTGGAGCGGATTTCCACAGGGCGATCTGGATCGGGTAGTTCCACGCGCCGATACCGGCAACCACGCCCAGCGGCTCACGACGGGTGTAGACGAATGCGGTGTCACGCAGCGGGATCTGCTCGCCTTCGATGGCGGGTACCAGGCCTGCGTAGTATTCCAGCACGTCGGCGCCGGTAACGATGTCGACGTATTTGGTTTCGGAGAACGCTTTACCGGTGTCCAGGGTTTCCAGAGCAGCCAGTTCATCGTTGCGCTCGCGCAGGATGTCGACGGCGCGACGCAGGATGCGTGAACGCTCCATGGCGGTCATCGCGGCCCAGATTTTCTGGCCCTTTTCGGCGCTGACGACTGCGCGCTCGACGTCTTCCTTGGTCGCACGTTGCACTTGTGCGAGGACTTCACCGTTAGCCGGGTTGATGGCTTCGAAGGTGGCATCGCTGCCGGCGTCGGAGTACGCGCCATCGATGTAGAGTTTTTGCAGTTCGAAACGGGCCATAGTGTCCTCGCAAGTGCATAAGTGGTTGGCGTTGACCACCGCGATCAGGCTGCGGTGGCGTTCAGGGGCCGAGCGTTTTCTCTGTGCTCTAGCTCACCTTCTTGGCCAATTGGAAATCCATGTATTCGTAAGCGATCTGTTGCGCCTGCGCGGTGTCGAAAGCGTCTCCCGACAGCGCGCCGCGCAACCACAAGCCGTCAATCAGAGCTGCCAGTCCGCGGGCGGCGCTGCGCGCATCTTCGAGCGGCAACACACGGCGGAACTCGCAGCACAGGTTGGAATACAGACGGTGATCGTTGATCCGCTGCAACCTGTGCAAAGACGGCTGGTGCATGCTGGTGGCCCAGAAGGCCAGCCAGGTTTTCATTGCCGGGCCATTGACCTGGCTGGCGTCGAAGTTGCCTTCGATGATCACCTGCAGATGCGCCCGGGGGCTGCTGTCTGCCAGCGCCTGACGGCGCGCGGTGACGTTCTCGCTGAGGACGCTCATCAGATACCGCATCGTGGCGGCAATCAGGCCGTTCTTGTCCTGAAAGTAGTGACTGATGATGCCATTCGAGACACCGGCCAAACGGGCGATCAGCGCAATGCTGGCGTCCCCCATTCCGACCTGATCGACGGCCTGCAAAGTGGCTTCGATCAGTTGTTGGCGGCGGATGGGTTGCATACCGACCTTGGGCATCTTGCACATCTCCTTAGGCCTTCCAACGGGCGATAAACGCCGATCGGATTGAGGGCCAGTCTATTTTGTTTTGATTGAACGTTCAATCAACAAAGAATAAGATCTGCGACAAATCGTCGCTGCCTACAGATTTTTCCTACGTGTAAGTGGCGATAAACCGACATCCGAAAATGCTCGAAACCTGCGCGGGGCAAGGCGCGGTTCGACGTTCGATGGACGTGTTGAATGGGCAAGACGCTCGCGGCCAGGTTTCGGATGAACGTCCAGACCTCGGCCACGACGGCGATTCGCGGTGCCATCTCTGCAGGTTCGGGCTTTTTTCGGGGTGTCTTTATATCACCCGCCGGTCGGCTGCCAACTAACCGATTGGTCGGGTTCCGTGTTGCCTTGTGTTCTTCTCTCGCACTGCCTGGAGCATTTGTGCCATGAGTTCTGCCTCGCTTATAAAGACCCCGCCCGAGAAGGTGACGGTCAACGGTTGGGTGTTCTACACCTCGACCGCGTTGATTCTGTTGTTGACCGCCATTCTGATCATCGCCCCGCAAGAGGCCGGCAGAATGCTGGGAGTGGCTCAGGCCTGGTTGTCCCGCAGCTTCGGCTGGTACTACATGGTGGTGATCGCCGCTTACCTGGTGTTTGTGGTGGGCCTGGCGTTCTCTTCCTACGGCAAACTCAAACTGGGTAGCAAGGACGACACCCCGGATTTCAGCTATGGCGCCTGGGCGGGGATGCTGTTCTCGTCGGGTATCGGTATTTCGCTGCTGTACTTCGGTGCCTCCGAGCCGCTGGATCACTACTTCAACCCACCGGAAGGTGCGTCCGCTACCAACCTGGCGGCGCGTCAGGCTGTTCAGCTGACTTTCCTGCACTGGGGCCTGCACGGCTGGGCGATCTACGCACTGGTCGGTCTGGCTGTTGCCTATTTCGCTTACCGTCATAACCAGCCGCTGGCACTGCGTTCGGCGCTGTACCCGCTGGTGGGCGAGCGTTGGGTCAAGGGCGCTGCCGGTCATGCGGTAGACGGTTTCGGCATGTTCGTGACCCTGCTGGGTCTGGTGACCAACCTGGGGATCGGCTCGCTGCAAGTGTCCTCGGGCCTGGAAAACCTGTTCGGCATGGAGCACAGCAACACCAACCTGCTGATCGTGATCATCGTGATGAGCACCGTGGCGACCATCGCTGCCGTGTCCGGCGTGGAAAACGGCATCCGTCGTCTGTCCAACCTCAACATCATTCTGTTCAGCGGCCTGCTGATTTTCGTGCTGCTGTTCGGCCCGACCCTGCACCTGCTCAACGGCTTCGTGCAGAACATCGGCGACTACCTCAACGGCGTGGTGCTGAAGACTTTCGATTTGTACGTCTATGAAGGCGACAGTGCCAAGTCCGACCGCTGGCTGGGCCTGTGGACTCTGTTCTACTGGGCATGGTGGATTTCCTGGGCCCCATTCGTCGGCATGTTCATCGCGCGGATTTCCCGTGGTCGTACCGTGCGTGAACTGGTGGCCGGCGTGCTGCTGATTCCGCTGGGCTTCACCCTGGCGTGGCTGTCGATCTTCGGTAACTCGGCGCTGGACCTGGTGATGAACCACGGTGCGGTGGAGCTTGGCAAGACGGCGCTGGAACAGCCGTCGATGGCGATCTATCAGTTGCTTGAACACTACCCGGCGTCGAAAGTCGTCATCGGTGTGTCGATCTTTGTAGGTTTCGTACTGTTCCTGACCCCGGCCGACTCTGGCGCGGTGATGATGGCCAACCTGTCGTGCAAGGGCGGCACCGTCGACGAAGACGCACCGCACTGGCTGCGGATCTTCTGGTCGGTCGTGATCACCCTGGTGACCATCGGCCTGCTGTTCGCCGGTAACTTCGAAGCCATGCAGACCATGGTGGTGCTGGCCGGCCTGCCGTTCTCGGTGGTGCTGGTGTTCTTCATGTTCGGCTTGCACAAGGCCATGCGCCAGGACGTGCAGATCGAACAGGAGCAAGCGCAACTGGCTGAGCGCGGTCGTCGTGGTTTCAGCGAGCGCCTGACTCAACTGGACCTGCAACCGAGCCAATCGGTGGTGCAACGTTTCATGGACAAACACGTTACTCCGGCGCTGGACGATGCGGCTGCACAGCTGCGTACCCAAGGCCTGGAAGTGCAAACGCTGCTGGGTAAATCCAAGCGTTGCATGGGCGTGCGCGTCGAGATGGAAGAGGGCAACCCTTTTGTCTACGAAGTGAGCCTGGACGGCTATCTGGCGACCCCGACCGAATCGGCCCAGTCCGATGAAGCGCGCCAGCGTTACTACCGCGCCGAGGTGTACCTGCACAACGGCAGCCAGGATTACGACCTGATGGGCTTCACGCAGGATCAGATCACTCGCGATGTGCTCGATCAGTTTGAAAGCCATCGGCAGCTCCTTGGCCGGGTGTACAGCTAAGTTGTGATTCAGGATCGTTCCCACGTCGAGGCGTCGAACCGTCTGCGTGGGAACGCCTCAAGGGACGCTCCGCGTTCCAGCCGCGGTGCCGGATTCCGGTCTGGCACCGATGGGACGCAGAGCGTCCGGGGCTGCATTCCCACGCAGAGCGTGGGAACGATCATCACGCAAACAAAAACGCCGCGATCCTCTCGCGGCGTTTTTGTGTCTGCTCTCTTTACCCCAGGTTCTTGCCGAGCAGCGCGTGATACAACTCGCTGTCCCCAAGAATCCCCACCACATGGTTGTTGTCGTGCAGCACCAGCTTGTTGCCGGTCTGGTAACGGATCTGCAACGCGTCACGCATGCCGATGTTCGAGTCCACCAGTGTCGGGCGACGATCAAGACCTTCCACCGCTTGCCCCGGTACCCAGTTCTGCAGGTCGAGTACCGAACCGTTCTTGCGTGCACCCTTGATGGTGTTGCCTTCAGCCAGGTCCAGCCACGAATCGCCGCCCGGATCGAGGCACACCGAACCGTTGATGCGTTTGCAGTTGTCCAGCGTGCGCATCAGGCTGCGACCGCAGAGCACGTTCAGCGGATTGGTGTGGGCAACGAAGGTGCGCACGTAATCGTCCGCAGGATTGAGCACGATCTCTTCCGGCACGCTGTACTGGATGATCCGGCCGTCTTTCATGATTGCGATGCGGCTACCCAGTTTCAGCGCCTCGTCGAGGTCGTGACTCACGAACACGATGGTTTTGCTCAGCTTGCGTTGCAGTTCCAGCAATTCATCCTGCAGACCTTGACGGATCAGCGGGTCGAGGGCCGAGAACGGTTCGTCCATCAGCAGAATGTCTGCGTCCATCGCCAGCGCGCGGGCCAGGCCTACACGCTGCTGCATGCCGCCGGACAGCTCGTTGGGTTTCTTGTTGCGCCACTGGGTCAGGCCGACCAGCTCAAGCTTGTCGTCCACCAGTTTGCGGCGTTCTTTCTCGGGACGGCCCTGCATTTCCAGACCGAAGCTGATGTTCTCGCGCACGGTCAACCAAGGCATCAGGGCGAACTTCTGGAACACCATCGCAATGCGCTTGGTGCGCATCATTTTCAGTTCGGCCGGGGTGCAGGAGGCGATGTCGATCTGCTTTCCTTCGTGCTCGACGAACAGCTTGCCGCGGCTCACGGTGTTGAGGCCGTTGATGCAGCGCAACAGGCTGGATTTGCCGGAGCCGGACAGGCCCATCAGTACGCAGATTTCACCTTTCTCGATATCCAGGCTGGCCTTTTCAACGCCGACAATCTGCCCGGTCTTTTTCAGGATCTCGTTACGGGTCATGCCCTGATCCAGCAGCTTGAGCGCCTCGCGTGGATCCTTGGCGAAGATAACGTCAACGTTATCGAAGCGAATTATGCTCATGCGTCACCCCCTACTTTTGCGTCGGGTTGTTTGCAGATACGGTCGAGCATGATCGCCAGCAGTACGATCGCCAGGCCCGCTTCGAAGCCCAGGGCGATATCAGCAGTGTTCAGTGCGTTGACCACCGGTTTGCCGAGTCCGTCGGCGCCCACCAGTGCCGCGATCACCACCATCGACAATGAAAGCATGATGCACTGGGTGATGCCGGCCGCGATGCTTGGCATGGCGTGGGGCAGTTCGATCCGTGAAAGCAGTTGGCGACGCGAGCAGCCGAAGGCCTTGCCGGCGTCCATCAGTTCTTCCGGGACATCGCGGATGCCCAGGTAGGTCAGGCGGATCGGCGCAGCGATGGCGAACACCACCGTGGAGATCAGGCCCGGAACCACGCCCAGCCCGAAGAGGGTCAGGGTAGGAATGAGGTAAACGAAGGTCGGTACGGTCTGCATCAGATCGAGCACCGGCCTCATCAAAGTGTAGAACATCGGTTTATGCGCAGCGACGATGCCCAGCGGCACGCCGATGACCACGCAGACCAGGGTCGCGAACATGACCTGGGCGAGGGTTTCCATGGTTTCCTGCCAGTACCCCAGATTGAGGATCAGCAGAAAGGAGGCGATCACGAAGGCGGTGAGGCCCCATTTGCGTTGAATGAAGTGCGCGAGCAGAGCGATGAGGCCGATCAACACCAGCGGGTTGAACCAGGTCAGCGCAAACGTCACGCCGTGGATCATCGTTTCCAGGGTCACGGCGATTGCGTCGAAGGTGCTGGCGCCGTGTTGCGTCAACCATTCAACGAAGCCCGCGATGTACTGGCCTAAAGGGATTTTCTGATCAATCAGCATGGTAGTGAACGTCCGCATGCAAGGAAATAAACAGCCCGGACGGCCGGAGCCGTCCGGCATAAGCGATTACTGATTCAACTTGGCTTTCACGGCCTCCAGGCCAGGTTTACCGTCAATGGTGGTCACGCCAGCGAGCCAGGTATCGAGCACCTGTGGATTCTTTTTCAGCCAGGCCTTGGCGGCCGCGTCAGGCTTCATCTTGTCGTCCAGGATGTTGCCCATCAGGGTGCTTTCCATGTCGACGGTGAACTCCAGATTCTTCAGCAACTGACCGACGTTGCTGCATTCTTCGACGTAGCCCTTGCGGGTGTTGGTCGCGACGGTGGCTGCACCGAAATCCGGGCCGAAGAAGTCGTCGCCGCCGGTCAGGTATTGAATCTTGAAGCGCTTGTTCATCGGGTGCGGCGCCCAGCCGAGGAAAACCACGGCGGTGTCGCGTTTCTGCGCGCGGTCGACCTGCGAGAGCATGCCCGCTTCGGACGATTCGACGACCTTGAAGCCCGCGGCTTTCAGGCCGAAGGCATCCTTGTCGATCATGCTCTGGATCAGGCGGTTGCCGTCGTTGCCAGGCTCGATGCCGTAGATCTTGCCGTCGAGCTCTTTCTTGAATTTGGCGATGTCGGCGAAGTCATGCAGGCCCTTGTCGTACAGCGCCTGCGGTACGGCGAGGGTGTATTTGGCACCCTTGAGGTTGGTGCGCACGACTTCCACGGTGCCGGCATCACGGTAGGCCTTGATGTCGTTTTCCATGGTCGGCATCCAGTTGCCGAGGAATACGTCCATGTTCTTGCCGTCGGCCAGCGACTTGTAGGTCACGGGCACGGAGATCATGGTGGTCTTGGTCTTGTAGCCGAGGGCGTCGAGCACCACGCTGGTGGTCGCGGTTGTTGCGGTGATGTCGGTCCAGCCGACATCGGAGAAGTTAACGGTACTGCACTGCGCCGGTTCTGCGGCTTGAGCCAGTAACGGCAGACTCAGCATGGCGGCCAACAACAACGACGGGGAACCTTTCATGGATGGACTCCTTGGTGTTTTTTTTGGCAGTGTTCCGACTGGACCACCGCACTTATAGGTTGCGGTTGGATGGCGTTCTGGAGACAGCTCTACCACGGCGCCTTGCAATCGAGTCGATACGATCATGTACCAGTGAAAATCTGACGCCTACAGGGTGCGTCGTATCCAGTACAGGGATGGTCGCATCCAGTGTCGGTGACGTCGTTTACAGCTTTTTTCAGCCCCGTTTGGCCATCTGAACCGCATAAAAACGGCGAAAACACGGGCGAAAACCGGCACGGCGTTAGTGGGCATGAGTGCGTCGGTGTCAGACGCCGAGCGACCCGGGAAAAGCCTGATGATGCGGGCATTCCGGCGGATCGCAGCTTGAGCGTAGCAGCTCCGCCAGCGGGCGCTTCACGCCCCGGACGGCACTCTCAGGAGCTCTGCATCAATGGCTATCAGCGTTTTCGACCTGTTCAAAATCGGCATCGGCCCGTCCAGTTCCCACACCGTCGGGCCGATGCGCGCCGCGGCGCTGTTCGTCGAGTCTCTGCGCGACAAATTCCTGCTGGAGAAAGTGCGGCGGATCGAGGTGCAGTTGTTCGGTTCGCTGTCGGCCACCGGTGTCGGTCACGGCAGCGACAACGCCGTGATCATGGGCCTGATGGGCGAGTGGCCGGACGCGATCGATCCGTCGCAGATCGGCCCGCGAATCCAGGCCCTGCGCGAAACTCACACCCTTTTACTGGATGGTCGTTTGTCGGTGCCCTTTATATGGGCCCGCGACATGCGCCTGATCGATGAAAACCTGCCGTTCCACCCCAACGCCATGACCCTGGTTGCCGAAGGCGATCACGGCGAGATTCATCGCGATACCTACTATTCGGTCGGCGGCGGTTTTGTCGTCGACGAAGCGCAGGCGTCCAGCGGTGTGGTGGATCTGGATCGCACCGAATTGCCTTATGACTTCTCCAGCGCGGTCGAACTGCTGGAGTTGTGCAAGAAGAACAACCTGCGTGTCGCCGAACTGATGATGGCCAACGAGAAAGTCTGGCGCAGCGAAGAGGAAATCCGCGCCGGGCTGATGAAGCTCTGGCGGGCGATGCAGGATTGCGTCGAGCAGGGCCTCAAGCACGAAGGCATCCTGCCTGGCGGCCTCAATGTGCGCCGGCGCGCGGCGAAACTGCACCGCAGCCTTCAGGAATTGAACAAGCCCAACGTGATCGGCTCGACCCTCAGCGCCATGGAGTGGGTCAACCTGTTCGCCCTGGCGGTGAACGAAGAGAACGCGGCCGGCGGGCGCATGGTCACGGCACCGACCAACGGCGCGGCCGGGATCATTCCGGCGGTGCTGCACTACTTCATGAAATTCAGCGAGGCGGTGACCGACGCCAACGTGGTCGACTATTTCCTCGGGGCGGCGGCGGTGGGGATTCTGTGCAAGAAGAACGCCTCGATCTCCGGCGCGGAAGTTGGCTGTCAGGGTGAGGTCGGTTCGGCCTGCGCAATGGCGGCGGCAGGGCTGGCGGAAATCCTTGGCGCAAGCCCGGAGCAGTTGTGCAACGCGGCGGAAATCGGCCTGGAGCACAACCTCGGCCTGACCTGCGACCCGGTGGGCGGTCTTGTCCAGGTGCCGTGCATCGAGCGCAACGCGATTGCGGCGGTGAAAGCGATCAATGCGGCGCAGATGGCCTTGCGTGGCGATGGTCAGCACTTTATTTCGCTGGACCGGGTGATTCGCACCATGCGCGATACCGGCGCCGACATGCATGACAAATATAAAGAGACTTCTCGAGGTGGCTTGGCGGTCAGCGCGGTCGAGTGCTGATTCCTCCGATAACACCAGACCAGTCAAAACTGCGCACCAAGCGAGCATCGGCAATAAAACGCGCCACCTTTTGGCGCGTCGCAATCAGATAAGAGTCTTTCCCACCTCCAGCGCGTGATTGATGCTGGCGACCGTCCGTCACCCGTGCCTGCGGTGACACTGTCCGACAATCGCGCCCGGCCCTGTTCCCACAAGTGCTACCGATTTGCTCACGCGCTTCGGGGCAGGGCTTTCACCGCCGCTGATGGCACTTCGAACTACCTTTCGTCGGACGGCTTGTATAGACGCGTCGCGACGTCGTTTTCAGGAGTTATTGAACGCACATTCAATTTCAGGCATGGCAATTGCTCTGTCATAACAAAGCCCCGTCTCACGCAAGAGAACGATGGCAATAACAAGAGCCTCCGCCTGAGGCCATCACCCGCTTTGTGTGAGGAGATACCGCGATGACGTCGTTCAACTCCGGGGCTCAACCCCAGAACCGTGCGCCTCAATCCATCGGCTTTCTGCTGCTGGACAATTTCACGCTGATTTCCCTGGCTTCTGCAGTCGAACCGCTGCGCATGGCCAACCAGCTGTCCGGTCGCGAGCTGTATCGCTGGACCACCCTCACCGTCGACGGTGGCCAGGTCTGGGCCAGTGACGGTCTGCAGATCACTCCCGACGCCTCCATGCACAAAGCCCCGGCCCTCGACACCATCATCGTGTGCGGCGGGATCGGCATTCAACGCACTGTTACCCGTGAACACGTCTCGTGGCTGCAAAGCCAGGCGCGCCAGTCCCGTCGCCTCGGTGCCGTGTGCACCGGCAGTTGGGCCCTGGCCTGCGCCGGCCTGCTCGACGGCTTCGATTGCAGCGTGCACTGGGAATGTCTGGCGGCGATGCAGGAAGCTTTCCCGCGCGTTGCGATGAGCACCCGTCTGTTCACCCTCGACCGCAACCGTTTCACCAGCTCCGGCGGCACCGCGCCGCTGGACATGATGCTGCACCTGATCAGCCGCGATCACGGCCGTGAACTGTCCGCCGCGATCTCCGAGATGTTCGTCTACGAGCGCATCCGTAACGAGCAGGATCACCAGCGCGTGCCGCTCAAGCACATGCTCGGCACCAACCAGCCGAAACTGCAGGAAATCGTCGCGCTGATGGAAGCCAACCTGGAAGAGCCGATCGACCTCGATGAACTGGCGGTGTACGTCGCCGTGTCCCGTCGCCAGCTCGAGCGCCTGTTCCAGAAATACCTGCACTGCTCGCCGTCGCGCTACTACCTCAAGCTGCGCCTGATCCGTGCCCGGCAATTGCTCAAGCAGACGCCGATGTCGATCATCGAAGTGGCGTCGGTCTGCGGTTTCGTGTCGACGCCGCACTTCTCCAAGTGCTACCGCGAATACTTCGGCATTCCGCCGCGTGACGAGCGCGTCGGTTCCAACACCACCCAGCAGGTGGCGATGCTGCCGCTGCCGCAGGCCATTGTGATGTCGCCGCTGTCCGGGCCGATGTCGGCGCTGAGCCAGGCGCGCAACGAATCGACCTTTGCCAGCGTGCGCCTCTGATCAGAGCGCGCGTTTGAAGTACACGACGCGCTCGGTTTCCTCGAAGCCGAGCGCCTTGTGTGTCGCTTGACTGGTCAGGTTGTCGACGCCGGTATCGGAAGCCATTTCCACGCAGCCGTTTTCCCGTCCCCACTGCGCAACGTGCTCGATCAACCGGGCGGCCACGCCATGGCGGTGCTGTTCTGGCACCACGTAGATGCCTTCCAGATACACCACCGGCGAGCTGTCGGTGCCGTTGACGTAATCGGTGCGCAATGAGGCTTCGGCGAGGCCGACCGGATGGTGCTGCGTGTCGTAGGCGACGAAGCTGATATAGCGCTGCGGCGCTTTCAGTTGCTGCTCGATTTCATCGCGATGTTCGTGTTCCGAAGCATCGGGCCAGAGGGCCTGGCGCAGGGGCAGCCAGCCCGGTTGTTCGCTGGACTGGCCGGTCTGGATAAGGAACATCGGCGTTCGCTCGTGGTGGTCATCAAGGCCACCACTCTAGCAAACGCCCGGGATGTCAGGCGCGGGTCTGCTGGTACTGCGCCAGGGCCGGCAGCAACTGCTTGTCGATGGCCTCACGCACGGTCGGCTGAATACTCGCGCTGCTGGTGTACATCTGCTTGACCATGGTGCGCAACGTATTGGCCCGCACATCGTCCAGGCCCCGCACGGCGCACTCACAGGCCTGCTGCGCAGACGAGCCCGACGGTACTTCGAATCCCAACGACTTGAGTTGGCCCAACAGGTCTTCCTGATCGATCAAATCGGCATACATCATGACGCGAATCCTTCTTCGGCAACGGAGGTCGTGGCTCGATTCTGGTAGGCCTGCCCAGGCACGGCAAGGGCGATTTGTCGCAGTGTCCACATTGGCTATGAGCATGTCGTTTTCGGCTAACTTGCCGTATCGGGGAGTGGGCACACTGAACCCAGCTCGCTTCACGAAGGTTTGGTCACCCTCGGCACGGCAGCTCCTCAACAGTACCCTCGCCCCGATCCTGTCACGGCTTGCATCGGGGCTTTTTTTGCCTGCGAATAACGATGACGCGGTCTAGCGCTGCAACACCAGAATCCGTGACAACAACTCATCCCGATCGATGTAGCAGCCCTGGAAATGCCGGGCCCCGGTGGTCGGGTCGAAGGCGTTGCGCGCATGCAGGGTGCGGCGGTTGTCGAAGCACCACAACTCGCCCGGATTGAGTCTCTGCATCAGCCTGAAGCGCGGTTCGCGGGTCATGGCGATGAAGCGTCGATACGCGCGATACAGCAGGGGCATTTGCTCGACTGAGGTGTCGAACGCGCCGCGCAGAAAGTTGGCCATGCGGATTTCCGCAACCCGGCCCAAAGCATCCAGGGCGATGATCGGGGCGAGGCAGCGATAGTCGCTGTGGCGGTCCTTGTTGCGAAACTCCACCGGGATCTCGCACAGCGCCTTGAACGACGCGGGATCTTCCTGACGCAAGGCTTCGGCAATCGCAAAACCGTCGACAAAAATACTCTCGCCACCCTCGGCGTCGTTCACCAGACAATGCAGAAATTGCAGCCCCGGTTGCAGCTCGCGAGTCGGCAGGTCGGTGTGCAACGGCAGGTTGAAAGCGGTGTAGGCATTGCTGTCGGCATCGGCCTTGGATTGCACGTTGAACAGCACGCCGAAATTGCTCTCGCGGATGAACGAAATGCGCTGGGCGATCAGCTTCAGCGAACCGGGTTCGGTGGGCACGCCGCGCACCTGGGTCAGACCGATGTCACGCACGGCCAGCAACCATTGCAGCAGCGCGGCGTTGTCGTTCATCAGGGCTGAATAGTCGAACACCGGCAACTGCAAGTCGCTGCGCCACAGAAAGGCTTTCGGTTTGGCGGCCAGGCGTTCGGCGCGGGTCTCGTCGTCATAGGCGTGGGCCCGCAACCAACCCGCATCGAAGCGGCTGAGGTGGCAGTCCTGCCAGTCGATACGCAGGCAGCCATCGGTGTCGATGTGCGCGGCGGAGGGCGACAGATCCTGCGCCGCATCGACGATCTCGAACACTTGCTCGCGGGTAACGCTGTAGACGCACTGCGGACACGGGCAGTTGTCCCGCAGCCACACATGGTGGAACGGGCTGACTCGCCCGTCGGCCCATTCGATCAGGACGCGATCCGCCAGGTTCTGCACGCCGTTCAGCGCGCTGATCAACGGATAAGTACGGAAATCGGCAACTGCGGCGGCAGTTTGCATGGCGGCTCCTTGCGTTGGATGGATTTACCGGGCTGGCGGCAATGCGATGACCCGGCCGATGTAAGCCGGGGCGGGCAGGTCGGCCTGCTCGGCGACGATGGCTTGCAGGCGGCTCAGGGTGTCCGGGGTAAACGGAGCCGAACGCGGCCCGGCGAGGTCGACGTGCAGCAGCATCTGTTCGTTGCCGGCCAGTTCCTTGTCACCGCCGGCCAGGTGCAGGCTGTGATAGAGGTGCAGGCGTTTCTGGTCGTGACCGATGATCTGTGTGCGCACTTCGACCTCGGCATCGAGCTTCACTTCGTGCAGATAGTTGAGGTGCAGTTCGAGGGTGAACAGCGAGTTACCGCTGGCCTCGCGGTTGTTGCTGTCCATACCGAGGCGGTCCATCAGGGCGTCGGTGGCGTAGCTGAAGATCAGCAGATAGAAGGCGTCGCGCAGGTGGCCGTTGTAATCGACCCAGTCGGGGATGATTCTGGTTTGGTAGGTGGTGAGGGTGGGCATACTTATCTCCAGGCACGTTCGTACCCACGCTTTGCGTGGGTACGATCAATCAACACATCACTCGCTGAAACTCATCCCGTGCTTCTCTTTGGTGGTCTTCACCGCCTCAAGCACCGCCAGCAGGCAATCATCACGATAGCGCTCCAGCGCCGAAATACTGTGTCGCCCCAGTTGATCGCTGGTGCCATCCACCACGTCGTCGATCAACTTGTCCGTCAGTTCCGGCGCCGGCAGATAGGTCCACGGCAACTGCAACGCCGGGCCGAACTGCGACATGAAGTGACGCATGCCGGCATCGCCCCCGGCCAGGGTGTAAGTCAAAAACGTACCCATGAACGACCAGCGCAGACCGGCGCCAAAGCGGATCGCATCATCGATTTCACCGGTGGTCGCCACACCGTCGTTGACCAGGTGCAGCGCCTCGCGCCACAGCGCTTCGAGCAGGCGGTCGGCGATGAACCCCGGCACTTCCTTGCGCACATGCAGCGGGCGCATGCCGAGGGATTCGTAGACTTTCATCGCCGCTTGAACCGCTTCCGGCGCGGTGTTCTTGCCGCCGACCACTTCAACCAGCGGCAGCAGGTAAACCGGGTTAAACGGGTGACCGACCACGCAACGTTCCGGGTGGGTCGAGCTCTCGTAGAACTCGCTCGGCAACAGGCCCGAGGTGCTGGAGCCGATCAGGGCATTGGGCTTGGCCGCCGCGCTGATCTTGCTGTGCAGTTCCAGTTTCAGTTCGAGGCGTTCCGGGGCGCTTTCCTGGATGAAATCCGCGTCGCGCACGCACTCTTCAATGGTCGCCACAAAGCGCAGGCGATCCTGCGAAGCGCCCGGCGCCAGGCCGTTTTTCTCCAGCGCGCCCCAGGCGTTGGCCACGCGCTTGCGCAGCGCCGCTTCGGCACCCGGCGCCGGGTCCCAGGCCACCACGTCGAGGCCATGGGCGAGGGCGCGGGCGACCCAGCCGCTGCCGATGACGCCGCTGCCCAGTGCTGCGAAGGTTTTGATTTCGGTGATAAAGCTCATGGTCACTTCCTGGAATGAGGCAAAAAAACGGTGGGCGCCAATGGCCCGCCCACCGGGGGAAAGGGTGATTTCAGCCGCGCTGGGTCAGGCCCATTTTCTTGCGACCTTCCGCCGGGGTCAGTACGCGGGCGCCGAGACGGCTGAGGATTTCGCTGGCGCGTTCGACCAGTTGGCCGTTGGTCGCCAGTACGCCTTTGTCCAGCCACAGGTTGTCTTCCAGACCGACCCGCACGTTGCCGCCGAGCAGCACCGCTTGCGCCGCCATCGGCATTTGCATCCGGCCGATGCCGAAGCCGGCCCACACCGCGTCGGCGGGCAGGTTGTCGACCATGGCTTTCATGGTGGTGGTGTCGGCCGGCGCCCCCCACGGGATGCCCAGGCACAGCTGGAACAGCGGGTTGTCGAGCAGGCCTTCCTTGATCATCTGTTTGGCGAACCACAGGTGACCGGTGTCGAAAATCTCAAGCTCCGCCTTCACGCCCAGCTCGGTGATGCGCTTGGCGCCGGCGCGCAGTTGCGCCGGGGTGGAGACGTAAATGGTGTCGCCGTCGCCGAAGTTCAGGGTGCCGCAATCCAGGGTGCAGATTTCCGGCAGCAGCTCCTCGACGTGGGCCAGACGGGTCAGCGGGCCGACCAGATCGGTGTTCGGGCCGAACTCCATCGGGTTCTCGCCCGGGCCGATTTCCAGGTCGCCGCCCATGCCGGCGGTGAGGTTGACGATGATGTCGACGTCGGCTTCGCGGATGCGCTCCATGACTTCGCGGTACAGCGCCACGTCACGGCTGAACTTGCCGGTCTGCGGGTCGCGGACATGGCAATGCACGACGGTGGCACCGGCCTTGGCCGCTTCCACAGCGGCTGCGGCGATCTGTTTCGGAGTGACCGGCACGTGAGGGCTCTTGGCGGTCGTGTCGCCAGCACCGGTGAGTGCGCAGGTGATGATGACGTCGTGGTTCATGGTGCGTTTTCCTTCAGGCGTGATGGGTCTGTTCGCAGCCCGTCGCGGGCTGCGAAGTGGTTCGTTCGTTGCGGTTTATTTACTGGTGAGCTGGAGGTTTTCAGCCGCCGGTTTGCCATCGAAGGTGGTGACGCCTTCGAGCCAGCGCTGTTTGTCCTGCGGGTGATCCTTGAGCCATTGTTTGGCCGATTCGAAAGCGTCCTTGTGATCGAGCAGCGGCTGCATCATCCGGCTCTCGTCTTCGGCGGTGAACGTCAGGTTGCTCAGCAGGCGACCGACGTTCGGGCATTGTTCGGCGTATTTCGGCGCGGTGACGGTCCACACGGTGGCCATGCCTTCGTTCGGGCCGAGGGCGTCGTCGCTTCCGGTCAGATAAGTCATCTTCACATTGACGTTCATCGGGTGTGGCGCCCAGCCGAAGAACACCACGGCTTCCTTGCGGCGCACGGCGCGATCGACGGCGGCAAGCATGCCGGCCTCGCTCGATTCCACGAGCTGGAATTTGCCGAGGCCGAACTGGTTCTTGGCGATCATCGCCTTGATCTGGGTGTTGGCGCCCGAGCCTGGCTCGATGCCGTAGATCTTGCCGCCCAGTTCTTTCTCGAACTTGGCGATATCGGCGAAGGTTTTCAGACCCTTGTCCGCCAGATAGGTCGGTACGGCGAGGGTGGCGCGGGCATCCTTGAGGCTCGGGGCCTGGAGGACTTTGACCTGATTGGCGTCGACGAACGGGGTGATGGTCTGGGTCATCAACGGGTTCCAGTAGCCGAGGAACAGGTCCAGACGCTGGTCGCGGATCCCGGCGAAGATGATTTGCTGGGAGGCGCTGGTTTGTTTGGTGCTGTAGCCGAGGCCGTCGAGCAGAACCTGGGTCATGGCGCTGGTGGCGATCACGTCGGTCCAGTTCACGACGCCCATGCGCACGTTCTGGCACGCGGCAGGTTCGGCCGCCATGACACTGGCGCTTAAAAACGCGGTACCGCTGAGTGCGAGAACACAGCTGCTGATCAGTCGTTTCATGTCGGGTTCCTCGGCAGGTCGTTATTGTGGGTCCCGGCATCTGTCGTGCCGGTGATGCCAAATTACGCAGCAATGCACCGATGAAAACGCACTGCGGCGACCAGCTCTTGCACTGCAGCGACCTGTGCTCTTGAATGCCGCCGACAACTGGCGTATCAACGTTGCACGCTACCCGCTGACCGAGTGCGCGCCATGTCCCAGGATTTCTACTTTCTGTTGATGCCGGGTTTTTCCGCCATCGGTTTCATCTCTGCGATCGAACCGCTGCGGGTGGCCAACCGCTTTCGCGGCGAGCTGTACCGCTGGCACGTCTTGAGCGCCGATGGCGGGGCGGTGCTGGCGAGCAACGGGATGTCGGTCAACGCCGATGCGGCGCTGGAACCGTTGAAGAAAGGTGCGACGCTGCTGGTGGTCGCCGGCTTCGAACCACTGAAGTTCGCTACCCCGGCGCTGGAGCACTGGCTGCGACGCCTGGACAACGAAGGCGTGACCCTCGGCGCCATCGACACTGGCAGCTTCGTCCTCGCCGAGGCCGGCCTGCTCGATGGCCATCGCCTGACCCTGCACTGGGAGGCCATCGATGCCTTCAAGGAATCTTATCCACAGCTCAGCGTCACCCAGGAGCTGTTCGAGATCGACCGTCGGCGCATCACGTCCGCTGGCGGCACCGCATCCATCGACCTGATGCTCGACCTGATCGCCCAGGCCCACGGCCCGCAACTGGCGATCCAGGTCAGCGAGCAGTTTGTATTGGGAAGGATTCGTCCGCGCAAGGACCACCAGCGCATGGAAGTCGCCACGCGTTACGGCATCAGCAACAAGAAGCTGGTTCATGTGATTGGCGAAATGGAACAGCACAGCGAACCGCCGCTGACCACCCTGGAACTGGCGGAATCGATCAAGGTGACGCGGCGGCAACTGGAGCGCCTGTTTCGCCTGCACCTGAACGACACCCCGAGCAACTTCTACCTGCGTTTGCGGCTGGAGAAAGCCCGGCAGCTGTTGCGCCAGACCGACATGAGCGTGCTGGAAGTGAGCATCGCCTGCGGGTTTGAATCACCGTCGTATTTCACCCGCAGCTACCGGGCCAAGTTTGCCCGGTGTCCGCGCGAGGATCGGCGTACCGCTCAGGCTTGAGTTACTTTTTCAGCAAAGCGGAGCAGGCCGCTTTATAGGCTTCATGCTGGTACTTGTTCAGCGACCCCGGTAGCTCAATGTTGTGCTTCTTGGCCTGGGCATTGATCGTCTGCGGCGACAGCAGCGTCACCTCGCAACCATCGAGCAACTGAAAAACGCCCTCGATCTTGAACGTGGTCGGCCCACCGGCAAACTCGCCCTTCTTGCTGCGCTTCTTGATCGCGATGCGATCAATGGCGTTTTCCCGCACGAACGACGCCACCTGCGCAGCGAACACTTTGACGTTGGCCGCCTCGTCGTCATCGTCCAGCGCGATTTTCTTGGTGCTCAACGCAACATGGCTCAGCGCCGAGCCGTCGAGGGAGGCCACGGCGATGATCGCTTCACTGCCTTTGATTTCGATACCGCAGATGTTCATGTGAATCCCTTGATTGGCTGGAGAGGTGCAGCTTACAGCTCAAGTCCTCACTCCTGACCTATCGACTCCAAAAACTCCGACCGCTCGTCACTCATCCGCGCCACGCAATCATTCTGCGCAATCTTGAATGCCTTGCTGCCGTCCGTCGCCGGAAAGGCTTCGACGGCGCAATCAGCATCGCGGGTTTTCAGCCATTGTTGCTGGGCGGTCTTGAGTTTGGCGGTGATGTCGGCCAGTTGCGCAGGGTTCTTGCCGTAGGTCGATTGCATGCGCTCGTTCAGGCTTTTGAAGTTGTCCTGGAGCAGGTCTTCGGCGGTGGTGCGGCTGTAGGTCGAGCATTCCAGGGTCTGGACGTCGTTTTCCACCGCGTCGCACGGGTTGTTGTCGGACTCTTCGGCGGCGTGTACGCCGGTCGCAATCAGTGCCAGGGCCAGGAAGATCGATTTCATTGATGTCGCCGCTCTAATCCAGTGGTGTTTCCGAGATGCGGCAGATTCTGGCTCAAGCTTGCGGGCTTGAACAGGTGGCTGGTCGGACCGGTTGGCGACCCTTTGTCGCGGATTGACGCTTTCGGCAATTCCCCTGTCGTTTTTGCACCCGGCTGGTCGCGCACCGAGGCATATGCTGGCCCCAAAGCGCCGGCAGACGATTCGGCGCATGAATCGCCAATAAGGGGACGCCTGATGAGCCCAGCCGAATTACACGCCGACAGCATCGTTATCGACGGTCTGATCATTGCCAAATGGAACCGCGAGCTGTTCGAAGACATGCGCAAGGGCGGTCTGACGGCGGCCAACTGCACCGTGTCGGTGTGGGAGGGCTTTCAGGCCACGGTCAACAACATCGCTGCCAGCCAGAAACTGATTCGCGAAAACAGCGATCTGGTGATCCCCGTCCGCACCACCGCCGACATCCGCAAGGCCAAGGAGCAGGGCAAGACCGGCATCCTCTTCGGCTTCCAGAACGCCCATGCGTTCGAAGACCAGATCGGCTATGTCGAGGTGTTCAAGCAGCTCGGCGTCGGCATTGTGCAGATGTGCTACAACACCCAGAACCTGGTGGGCACCGGTTGCTACGAACGTGACGGCGGCCTGTCGGGCTTCGGTCGCGAAATCGTCGCCGAGATGAACCGCGTCGGCGTCATGTGCGACCTGTCCCACGTTGGCTCCAAGACTTCCGAGGAAGTCATCCTCGAATCGAAAAAACCGGTCTGCTATTCCCACTGCCTGCCGTCGGGGCTCAAGGAGCACCCGCGCAACAAGTCCGATGAAGAACTGAAGTTCATTGCCGACCACGGCGGTTTCGTCGGCGTGACCATGTTCGCGCCGTTCCTGGCCAAGGGCATCGATTCGACCATCGACGATTACGCCGAAGCCATCGAATACACCATGAACATCGTGGGCGAAGACGCCATCGGCATCGGCACCGACTTCACCCAGGGTCACGGTCAGGACTTCTTCGAATACCTGACCCACGACAAGGGCTACGCCCGCCGTCTGACCAATTTCGGCAAGATCATCAACCCGCTGGGCATCCGCACCGTCGGCGAGTTCCCGAACCTGACCGAAACCCTGCTCAAACGCGGCCACTCCGAGCGCGTCGTACGCAAGATCATGGGCGAGAACTGGGTCAACGTCCTCAAGGACGTCTGGGGCGAGTAAGCCGCTTCTCTGAATACTTTCCCCCGGCCGTCCGCGCCGGGGGCAACACCCAAATTTTTCTGGAGTTAAGTTTCCATGGCCAAGATCGCCCCGCAATTGCCAATCGAAGTCGACAGCGAGACCGGTGTCTGGACCTCCGACGCCCTGCCGATGCTGTACGTGCCGCGCCACTTCTTCGTCAACAACCACATGGGCATCGAGGAAGTGCTGGGCGCCGACGCCTATGCCGAAATCCTCTACAAGGCCGGCTACAAATCCGCCTGGCACTGGTGTGAAAAAGAAGCCGAATGCCACGGCCTGGAAGGCGTCGCGGTGTTCGAGCACTACATGAAGCGCCTGTCGCAGCGCGGCTGGGGCCTGTTCAAGATCCAGGACATCGACCTCGACAAAGGCACCGCCAGCGTCAAGCTCGAACACTCCGCGTTCGTCTACGTCTACGGCAAGGTCGGGCGCAAGGTCGACTACATGTTCACCGGCTGGTTTGCCGGCGCGATGGATCAGATCCTCGCCGCTCGCGGCAGCAAGATCCGCACCGTGGCCGAGCAAGTCTACGGTGGCTCCGAAGAAGGCCACGACGACGGCCTGTTCACCGTCAAGCCGTTGTAAGTCGAGGAACCCGCCATGGCTTTCGAAGCAATGTTCCAGCCGATCCAGATCGGCAAACTGACCATCCGCAACCGCGTGCTCAGCACCGCGCACGCCGAGGTCTACGCGACCGACGGCGGCATGACCACCGAACGGTACGTCAAGTATTACGAAGAGAAAGCCAAGGGCGGCATCGGCCTGGCGATCTGTGGCGGTTCGTCCGTGGTGGCGATCGACAGCCCGCAGCAATGGTGGAGTTCGGTGAACCTGTCCACCGACCGGATCATCCCGCACTTCCAGAATCTCGCCGATGCCATGCACAAGCATGGCGCCAAGATCATGATCCAGATTACCCACATGGGCCGTCGCTCCCGTTGGGACGGTTTCCACTGGCCGACCCTGATGTCGCCGTCGGGCATCCGTGAACCGGTGCACCGTGCCACTTGCAAAACGATTGAGCCGGAAGAGATCTGGCGGGTGATCGGCAACTACGCGCAAGCCGCGCGCCGTGCCAAGGCCGGTGGTCTGGACGGCGTCGAACTGTCGGCCGTGCACCAGCACATGATCGACCAGTTCTGGAGCCCTCGCGTCAACAAGCGTACCGACGAATGGGGCGGCACTTTCGAGGGCCGGATGAAGTTCGGTCTGGAAGTCCTGAAAGCCGTGCGCGCCGAAGTCGGTGACGATTTCTGCGTCGGCATGCGTATCTGCGGTGACGAGTTCCACCCGGACGGTCTGTCCCACGAAGACATGAAGCAGATCGCCAAGTATTACGACGACACCGGCATGCTCGATTTCATCGGCGTCGTCGGCTCGGGGTGCGACACCCACAACACCCTGGCCAACGTGATTCCGAACATGAGTTATCCACCGGAGCCGTTCCTGCACCTGGCGGCCGGGATCAAGGAAGTGGTCAAGGTTCCGGTGCTGCACGCGCAGAACATCAAGGACCCGAACCAGGCCACGCGGATTCTGGAGGGCGGTTACGTCGACATGGTCGGCATGACCCGCGCCCACATCGCCGACCCGCACCTGATCGCCAAGATCAAGATGGGCCAGATCGACCAGATCAAACAGTGCGTCGGCGCCAACTATTGCATCGACCGTCAGTACCAAGGTCTGGACGTGCTGTGCATCCAGAACGCCGCGACCTCCCGTGAATACATGGGCGTGCCGCACATCATCGAGAAATCCACCGGGCCGAAACGCAAGGTGGTGATCGTCGGTGCGGGCCCGGCGGGGATGGAAGCAGCCCGTGTGGCGGCCGAACGTGGCCACGACGTGACCCTGTTCGAGAAGAAGGAATTCATCGGCGGGCAGATCACCACTGCCTCGAAAGCGCCGCAGCGTGACCAGATCGCCGGCATCACCCGCTGGTTCCAGCTGGAACTGGCGCGGCTGAAAGTCGACCTGCGTCTGGGCACTGCCGCCGATGCCGACACCATCATGGACCTGCGTCCGGACATCGTGGTGCTGGCCGTCGGCGGGCATCCGTACCTGGAGCAGAACGAGCACTGGGGCGCCGCCGAAGGGCTGGTCGTCAGCAGCTGGGACGTACTCGACGGCAAGGTCGCGCCGGGCAAGAACGTGTTGGTCTACGACACCATTTGCGAGTTCACCGGGATGTCGGTCGCCGACTTCCTCGCTGACAAGGGCAGCCAGGTCGAGATCGTCACCGACGACATCAAGCCGGGCGTGGCCATCGGCGGTACGTCGTTCCCGACCTACTACCGCAGCATGTACCCGAAAGAAGTGATCATGACCGGCGACATGATGCTGGAGAAGGTCTACCGCGAAGGCGACAAGCTGGTCGCGGTGCTGGAGAACGAATACACCGGCGCCAAAGAGGAGCGGGTGGTGGATCAGGTGGTCGTCGAGAACGGCGTGCGCCCGGATGAAGAAATCTACTACGCCCTCAAGGACGGCTCGCGCAACAAGGGCCAGATCGATGTCGAGGCGCTGTTCGCGATCCAGCCGCAACCTTCGTTGAGCAGCAACGGCGACGGTTATCTGCTGTTCCGCATCGGTGACTGCGTGGCGCAGCGTAATACCCACGCTGCGATCTATGACGCCCTGCGGTTGTGCAAAGACTTCTAAACGCTCTAGGCCTGATCGTTCCCACGCTCTGCGTGGGAATGCAGCCCGGGACGCTCCGCGTCCCAAAGCGGACGCAGAGCGTCCATTGAGGCATTCCCACGCGGAGCGTGGGAACGATCGTCACGTGTTTCTCCAGGCTGTACTGGTGGGAGCTTCACCATGTTGAACACCCTTCTTCCAATCCTGTTGTTCGCAGCCCTGGCCCTTGCGGTGCTGGGTGCGTTGCGGCGGGTGGCCATGTGGCGCCGGGGCCGGGCCTCGAAGGTCGATCTGATCGGCGGCCTGTTTGCCATGCCCAAGCGTTACATGGTCGATCTGCACCACGTGGTGGCGCGGGACAAATACATCGCCAACACCCACGTCGCCACGGCGGGCGGTGCGGTGGCGTCGATCGTGCTGGCGATTCTGGTGCACGGTTTCGGCCTGCATAACCGCATTCTTGGCTACGCGTTGCTGCTGATGACGGCGGTGATGTTCGTCGGGGCGATCTTCGTTTATCGGCGTCGGCTCAACCCGCCGTCGCGGCTGTCGAAAGGCCCGTGGATGCGCCTGCCGAAAAGCCTGCTGGCGTTCTCGGCGTCGTTCTTCCTGGTGACCTTGCCGGTGGCCGGGATCCTGCCGGAAAACTTTGGTGGCTGGGTGCTGGCAGCGATTCTCGGGATCGGTGTGTTGTGGGGCGTGTCGGAACTGTTCTTCGGCATGACCTGGGGCGGCCCGATGAAACACGCCTTCGCCGGTGCGTTGCACCTGGCCTGGCACCGTCGCGCCGAACGTTTTGGCGGCGGCCGTTCCACCGGTTTGAAACCGCTGGACCTGAATGATCCGACCGCACCGCTGGGCGTGGAAAAACCCAAGGATTTCACCTGGAACCAGTTGCTCGGTTTCGACGCCTGCGTGCAGTGCGGCAAGTGCGAAGCCGCGTGCCCGGCGTTCGCCGCCGGCCAGCCGTTGAACCCGAAAAAGCTGATTCAGGACATGGTCGTCGGCCTCGCCGGCGGCACCGATGCCAAGTTCGCCGGCAGCCCTTATCCGGGCAAACCAGTGGGCGAACACAGCGGCAATCCGCATCAACCGATCGTCAACGGCCTGGTCGATGCCGAAACCCTGTGGTCGTGCACCACGTGCCGCGCCTGCGTCGAGGAATGCCCGATGATGATCGAGCACGTCGATGCCATCGTCGACATGCGTCGTCACCTGACCCTGGAAAAAGGCGCGACCCCGAACAAGGGCGCCGAAGTCCTGGAAAACCTGATCGCCACCGACAATCCGGGCGGTTTCGCCCCGGGCGGGCGGATGAACTGGGCGGCGGACCTGAACCTCAATCTGCTCAGCGAGAAGAAGTCCACCGACGTGCTGTTCTGGGTCGGTGACGGCGCCTTCGACATGCGCAACCAGCGCACCTTGCGCGCCTTCGTCAAAGTGCTGAAAGCGGCCAAGGTCGACTTCGCGGTGCTGGGTCTTGAAGAGCGCGACAGCGGCGACGTTGCCCGACGTCTTGGTGATGAAGCGACCTTCCAGTTGCTCGCCAAACGCAATATCCAGACCCTGGCCAAGTACAGCTTCAACCGCATCGTCACCTGCGATCCGCACAGCTTCCACGTGCTGAAAAATGAGTACGGCGCGTTCGATGGCAACTACCTCGTGCAGCACCACAGCACTTATCTGGCGGAAATCATCCAGGCCGGCGCGCTGAACCTCGGTCAGCACAAAGGCAACAGCGTGACTTACCACGATCCGTGCTACCTCGGCCGCTACAACGGCGAGTACGAGGCGCCGCGCGAAGTGCTGCGTGCGCTCGGCATCGAGATCAAGGAGATGCAACGTTCCGGCTTCCGTTCGCGCTGCTGCGGCGGTGGTGGCGGGGCGCCGATCACTGACATTCCGGGCAAGCAGCGGATCCCCGACATGCGCATGGAAGACATCCGCGAGACCGGTGCCGAGTTGGTGGCGGTGGGTTGTCCACAGTGCACGGCGATGCTCGAAGGCGTGGTCGAACCGCGTCCGCTGATCAAGGACATCGCCGAACTGGTAGCCGACGCGCTGCTCGAAGACGCCGCGCCGAACAAGCCTGCCACCCCGGCCAAACGTGAACCTGCGGAGGCCCACTGATGAGCGACATTATCCGCCGCGACCCCCGCGCCGAATGGATCGCACGCAACCGTCTGCATCCGCTGCACGCGGCCATGCAACCGGCACAACACAGCTGGATGGGGCCCAACGGGATCATCCGCAAGAACCTGCACGGCATCGGCTTCATCGGGCCGAACGGCATCAAGCGCATCGACCGCAGCGGCGCCCAGCAGGGCGGGGCGGTCAAACGCTCGGCAGCGGTCGAAGTGCAATTGCCGCTGCATCAGGTGCCGGCCCCGGCGTTCTACATCAGCGTGGTGCCGGACATGGTCGGCGGCCGCCTGAGCAGTCACGACCGCGACCTGCTTGGCCTGGCGCATCAACTGGCCGGCAGCGACGGCGCGGTGCTGGCGGTGGTATTCGGAGAGCACAAGGAAAACGCTTTCGCCACGGCGGGCGTTGACCGCTTGCTGGTGCTGGAAGGCGAAGAGTTCAGCGGTTATGCACCGGAGCAACGAATCCAGGGCCTGCGCGCTGTGGATAACCAGTTCAACCCGCGTCACTGGCTGCTGCCGGACAGCCGCAGCGGTGGCGGCGAACTCGGTCGGCGCTTTGCTGCTGCACTGGGCGAGCGCCCGGCGACACGGGTGTGGCAGGTCAAGGATCAGGAGTGCATCGGCCGCGCCGGTGCGGGGTTGCAGGATCTTGCCCGCCCAGTGGCGCGCTTGATTCTGGCGTCCGCCGAATGCGCCGAGCCGGTCAGCGAAACCCGTCACGAAGCGCTGCCGGTGGAGTTATCCACACCTGCCGCGCGCAGCCTGTCGCGGATCGAAGATCTGGGCGCGGTGGCGGTGGACCCGTCGGCGATCCCGATGGCCGAAGCCGAGTTCATTTTCTCCGGCGGTAACGGCGTCAAGGACTGGGATCTTTTCCACAGGACCGCCGCCGCACTGGGCGCCACCGAAGGCGCCTCGCGGGTGGCAGTGGACGACGGATTCATGGCCCGCGACCGCCAGGTCGGCGCGTCCGGCACCTGGGTCACGGCGCGGGTTTACGTGGCCGTGGGGATTTCCGGGGCGATCCAGCACCTGCAAGGCATCGGCGCCTGCGACAAGGTGGTGGCGATCAACCTCGATCCGGGCTGCGACATGATCAAGCGTGCCGACCTGTCGGTGATCGGCGAAAGCGCGGAAATTCTTCAGGCCTTGATCGCGGCGGTAGAGGCTTACCGCAACGAAGCCAAGCGCGATGCGGCTTAAGGAACGGTTATGAGCACAAAGATCATCAGTCTGGTTTCAATCGGCGCCCACCCGACCTCGGGCCGCCCGCGCCGCGCCGAACAGGACGCCCGCGCGGTGGAGCTTGGTCTGCAACTGGCTGGGGATAACCTGCAAGTGCTGCATGCCGGGGACATTGGCGAACCTGCGCTGCGCGCTTATCTGGGCATGGGCCTTACACAGATGCATGTGCTGGAACAACCGGCCGGCGCCGACGCGCTGCCGGCGTTGACCGACTATTTGCGTGACGCCGGTGCCCAGGTCGTGCTGACCGGCAGCCAGGCGGAAACCGGCGAAGGCTCGGGGATGCTGCCGTTCCTGCTGGCCGAAGGGCTGGGCTGGCCGCTGGTGGTTGGATTGGCGCAGGTCGAGTCGATCAACGACGGCTCGGCGCTGGTGCTGCAGGCGTTGCCCCGTGGGCAGCGGCGCCGGTTGAAAGTGCGCCTGCCGTTTCTCGCGACTGTGGATAACGCCGCGCCCAAGCCTCGGCAGAGTGCTTACGGCCCGGCGCGACGTGGGGTTCTCCAGGCAAAAGACGTGGAAGTGGTGGACGACGAATTGCTTGCGGTGTCGACCCTGCAACCGGCCAAGCCACGGCCGAAACGGTTGAAAGTGATCAAGGCCAAGAGCGGGGCGGACCGGATGAAGGCGGCGACGGCGAAGGCCAGTGGTGGCGGGGGGCAGGTGCTTAAGGGCATGACTGCCGAGGCAGGTGCCGAAGCGATCCTCAAACTGCTGATTGAAGAAGGTGTTGTCCGCTGAAGAGCCAAAGCCCCTCACCCTAGCCCTCTCCCAGAGGGAGAGGGGACTGACCGAGTTGGGCCGGCCATTTACGTCGACCTGCGACTCCGACGGTGACCTTGGTTCGCCAAGCCTCAATCACTCTCTCGCCTTGATTTAAGAAAAACTAAGGTCGCGATGAGCGTCCAGGTCGATGTACCTCGCGAGATCACCACCGTAGGCTCCCTCTCCCTCCGGGAGAGGGCTGGGGTGAGGGAGGGCTGTTTACCCACAATCCCTGTTGGCGGATCTGTGGATAACGTGTTCGCCCATCCCTGAACCCCACGCCAACCAAGCCCTCCAGCCTTAAGATCAAAAAACAACCAGCCTAACTCGCGGTTTTTTCGAGCTTTTTCCTCAGGATCACTCCCCAAGTTGCCCCCAATCTCTGTTGGCGCTTCTGTGGATAAGATGTTCGCTATCCGCTGTAAGCCATATAAAACGTGGCTTGCGAAGAGTTGATCGAAAAACGATCAATTCAGCCTTTTGACTCGCAAGACCTCGCGTAAACCTCGATTTATCAAGGCCTCCAGCGCTTTTCCACAGATCCCGCCAAGTTACCCCCGAAGTCTGTTGGCGCTTCTGTGGATAAGGTGTTCGCCATCCTTTGCAAGCCACGCAATCCGTGCCTTGCAGGCTTGTGATCAAAAAACACTCAATCGTTGCTGAAAACCCTGCTTCTGGATAAGTCACGGTTTTTCTTCACAAAACCGTCGATATTTTTCCGGGTCATCCACAGTTGTCCCCATTTGCTGTGGGTGGCTATGTGGATAACTTGTTCGCCAAACCCTGCGAGCCCCGCCGGCTATAGTCCAAACGGTAATTGATCAGATTTCATACAGTTCTAAAGCGCTGCCTTGACTTCATTCCAGCCGCTGTCTTCACTCCAATGGCACAAGGACCGCCGTCACTTATCCACATCTGGTTCAGGGAGAACGCGTGATGGATACCCAGCCACATCGCTCACCCCTCAATCCCCGCATGCTCCGCGCCTTACCGGCCCCGCTGCCGCGCAAGCGCACCTTGCGTCGTGCCGCCAATCAGCACGCCCGTCTCTAGCGAGTCGATATTGCCCACATCGCTGTACTGCCGCCGAAACCGGAGGCCAGGTGCCCGTTCGCCCATTGATTGCAGGCAACCGCAGAGTTGCCCCATCTGCCTGAGAGAGGAACCACCTCATGACACGGATCGCAACGCCCATCAGCGACATCAAGGAACACTACGACGTGATCGTCATTGGTTCCGGGTATGGCGGCGGCATTGCCGCTTCGCGCCTGTCCCGGGCCGGCAAAAAGGTGTGTCTGCTGGAACGCGGTCGGGAAATCCAGCCCGGCGAATACCCCAACACCATGATCGCTGCGACCGAAGAATTGCAGGTGAATGACCCGGACGGCCACATCGGCTCGCGCACCGGGTTGTTCGATCTGCACGTCAACGCGCAGCAGAACGTAGTGGTCGGCTGCGGCCTGGGTGGCACGTCGCTGATCAATGCCAACGTCTCGCTGGAGCCCGAGCCCGGCGTCTTTGACGACCCGCGCTGGCCGCAGGAGGTGCGCGAACACCGCGACACCCTGCTCAAGGACGGTTATGCCCGCGCCCGGGAAATGCTCAAACCCAATCCTTACCCGAATACCGCGCCGAATTTGCCCAAGCTCGACGCCAACAAAAAATCCGCGGATTTCCTCAAGCAAGGCGCGCACTTCTACAAGCCGCCGATCAACGTGACCTTCGACAAACTGCCGAACAACCTCAACCACGTCGGCGTCGAGCAACTGCCGTGCAACCACTGCGGCGACTGCGTTTCGGGCTGTAACAACAAGGCCAAGAACACCACGCTGATGAACTACCTGCCGGACGCCTGCAACCATGGCGCCGAGATCATCTGCCAGGCCCAGGTGCGGCATCTGGAGCGTGACGGCGATGGCTGGATCGTGCACTTCCAGTATCTGGACAGCGGTCGCGAGAAATTCGACGCACCAACCCTGTTCGTGAAAGCCGACATTGTCGTGGTGTCCGCCGGCACCCTCGGTTCCACCGAGATTCTGCTGCGCTCGCGGGACAAGGGCCTGGTGATGTCCGGGCAGCTCGGCGAGAACATGAGCGGCAACGGTGACATCCTCGGCTTCGGCCACAATTGCGAACAAACCATCAACGGCATCGGTTTCGGCACGCACCCGGCCAAGGAAATGAAACCGGTCGGCCCGTGCATTACCTCGATCATCGACATGCGCACCGAAGGCGACTGGCGCAGCCGCATGGTCATTGAGGAAGGTTCGATCCCTGGCGCGCTCGGTCGGCCGATGGTGCCGGCGATGGCCGGGTTTGCCGAGCTGATCGGCAAGCCCACCGACGACAGTTTCAGCGGCAAAGTGAAGTACAAGGAGCGCGAGGCCGAAAGCTTCCTGCGCGGCCCGTACTACGGCGCGCTGCACAACATGCAGACGTACCTGATCATGAGCCACGACAGCGGCCAGGGCCGTATGGTCCTCGACAGCAAGGATCAGTTGCGCATCGACTGGCCGGGCGTCGGCGAACAGGAAAACTTCAAGATCGGCAACGAACGCCTGCACCAGAGCACCCAGGCGCTGGGTGGGATCTGGGTCGAGAACCCGATCTGGACCAAACTGCTCAAGCACAGCATCGTCTCGGTGCATCCGCTGGGCGGTTGCGTGATGGGCAAGGACGCCGGGCAAGGCGTGGTCAACCACAAGGGGCAGGTGTTCAGTGGCGCCAGTGGCACCGATGTCTACGCCAACCTGTACGTGACCGACGGCGCGGTGATTCCGACGTCACTGGCGGTCAACCCGCTGCTGACAATCTCCGCCGTCAGCGAGCGCAACATGGGCCTGCTGGCCGCCGATCGTGGGTGGCACATCGACTACACGCTGCCGTCGGCACCGCGCAAACAGACCGCGCCGCCGACCCTTGGCGTGCAGTTCACCGAGACTATGAAAGGCTATTTCTCCCGGGCCTTCACCGCCGCGCAAAGCACCGACCTCAAGGTTTATGAGGCGGCGGCCAAACGTGGCGAGGCAGACAACTCGCCGATCGACTTCACCCTGACCATCACTGCCAACGACCTCAACCGGATGATCAAGGAGCCGGAACACGCCGCGACCATCGTCGGTACGGTGATCGCCCCGGCGCTGTCGCCAGAGCCGCTGACCGCCAGCAACGGCGTGTTCAACCTGTTCGAGCAATTCGAGCAGCAGGTCGACACGCGCCACATGAAATACGACATGAAGCTGACCGCCGAGGATGGCAGCGACTATTTCTTCAGCGCATTCAAGACCGTACCGGAAGACAACGGCGTGCTCAACATCTGGCATGACACCAGCACCCTTTACGTGACGCTCTACCGTGGACCGGACAAGTCGGGCGAGGTGATCAGTTCGGGTGTGATGCACATCCATCCGGCCGATTTCGCCAAGCAGATGACCACCATGAAAGTCCTCAATGCGCGCAACGAGCGTGAGCGCATCGAAGGGCTGGCGCGGTTCGGCAAGTTCTTCGCCGGGATTCTCTGGGAGAGTTACGGCGGGGTGTTCGCCGGTGACAAATACTTCAACCCTGATGCACCGCCACGCTTGAAGCGGCCGCTGGATGCGCCGACGCCGGCTGTGCATTTCTTCCCCACCGAGGATGGCGTGGAGCTGCGCCTGAGCCGCTATCAGGCCGGCAGCAAAGGCCCGGTGATGCTGGTGCATGGCTTGGGTGTGGGCTCGAATATCTTTTCCACCGACACCATCCAGACCAACCTGCTGGAGTTTCTGTGCAAGCACGACTACGACGTGTGGCTGCTGGATTTCCGGGTGAGCATCCTGCTGCCGGCCAGCAAGAAGGAATGGAACGGCGATCAGATCGCCCAGTACGACTTCAAGGCCGCCATCGGGCAGATCCAGCAGCAGACCGGCGCGAAGGACGTGCAATGCGTGGTGCATTGCTACGGCGCGACGACGTTCTTCATGTCGTTGCTCGCCGGTTTGCAGGGCGTGCGTTCGGTGGTCTGCTCACAGATTGCCGCCGACACGGTGGTCGCGACCGCAACGGGCTTGAAGGCTGGTCTGCACCTGCCGGGCATGCTCGATGCGATTGGCGTGAAGTCGATGACGGCCTACGCCGACAGCAAGGAGAACTGGTTCAACAAACTCTACGACAAGGCCCTCAACGGCTACGCGCGGATCGAAGCACAGGGTTATTGCACCAACCCGGTGTGCCACCGCATCACCTTCATGTACGCCTCGCTGTACCGCCACGACACTCTCAACGAAACCCTGCATGACAACCTGCACGAACTGTTCGGCGAGTCGAACATCGAGACCTTCGAGCACCTGGCACTGATCGTGCGCAAAGGGCATCTGGTGGATTTCAAGGGCAACGATGTGTACATGCCGCACTTCGACCGGTTGACCATGCCGATCTGTTTCATCAGCGGCGCGGAAAACCAGTGTTATCTGCCGGAAAGCACGCTCAAGACTTACCAGCGGGTTTGCGAGAAGCATGGGCCGGAGCGTTATAGCCGGCATGTGGTGCCGGGCTATGGCCATATCGATTGCATGTTCGGCAAGAACGCGGTGGTCGATGTGTACCCGATCATCCTTGAACACCTGGAGAAAACGGCCCTCGGATAGCACCCGATCGTTCCCACGTCGAGGCGTCGAACCGTCTGCGTGGGAATGCATCCCGGGACGCTCTGCGTCCCAAGAGCGGACGCAGAGCGTCCATGGCGGCATTCCCACGCGGAGCGTGGGAACGATCTGGGGAACTGATATGGACAGCTACATCCGCTGGTTTCAACGTTTCATCTGGCTCGGCATTGCGATGAACATGGTGTTCGCGATCCCGGCGCTGTTCGCGCCGGGGTTGCTGACATCGGTGGTCGGCCTGCCGCCGCAACTCTCTGACCCGTGGCTGGAAAACGCCGGGATGCTGCTGGTGGGCATCAGCGTGTTCTACATGCCGTCGGGCTTCAACGCGCCGCGCTATGTGGTGCATTCCTGGTTGTGTGTGCTGACGCGGCTGATCGCTGTGGCGTTCTGGATCTACCTGATCAACACCAGCAGCCAGGGCTCGGTGTTCGTGCCGATGCTGATGGGTGACCTGAGCTTTTTCCTGATCCTCGGCATCCTGCTGTACCTCGGCACCACCCCGGAAAACCGCCCCCTTGCCCTGCTCTGTGACGGCTGGCGCGAATGGCGGGCGGCGTGGGCGCGGCATTGGCAGAGCCACGCGTTCAAGGTCGGCACGCTGGTCGTGGTCGCGTTGCTGGGGTTCATCGGCTACGAGACCTGGTATCAGATGCTGCGCGTGGTGCCGGAGCAGGAATATGCCTCCGACGAAGATCACTACAAATACGCGGCCATTGGCCTGGGCATCGAAGCGCGGATCCCGTATTACCTGTTCTCCGTACTGCCGCAGATGTGCCCGGAAAAAATGCCGAAACCTGGCGGCTGGGAAGTTTTCGGTTTCTTGTTCGAAAACGGCAAGGACCTGCCGATCGGCATGGCCAAGCGGCAGATCGGCTACCCGACCGTAGAGCCGAACTGCGCGCTGTGCCACACCGGCTCCTACCGGGCGAATGCCAGTGATGTCGCGGTCAATGTGCCGAGCGCACCGGCCAACACCCTGCAACTGCAAGCCTTCCAGTGGTTCGCCTATGATTGCGCCAGCGACCCGAAATTCACCACCGACGCGGTGATGGCGGCGATCAACAGCAAGTTCCAGCTCGGCTTTTTCGAGCGCATCTACAACCGTTACCTGATCATCCCGATGGCCAAGACCGCGCTGCTCAAACAGAAGCAGGCCTATGCCTGGCAGAAGCTGCGGCCGCCACAGGGGCCGGGGCGTACCGACACCTTCAACCCGACGAAAATGGTGGTGTTCGGCTTCCCGGATGACTCGACCATCGGCACCGTGGACCTGCCACAAGTGTGGAACCAGAAACCCCGAGAATCGATGTACCTGCACTGGGACGGCAATAACAACAAGATCCACGAGCGCAACTACGCCGCTGCGATGGCGGTGGGTGCGACGCCGGAGTCGGTGTTGCCACCGAGTTTCAATCGCGTGACCAACTGGCTGCTCGGGCACAAGGCGCCGGCGTGGCCGTGGGCACTGGATCAGGCCAAGGTCACCCAGGGCAAACCGATCTGGGAAACCAATTGCGCCGGTTGCCACGACTTCGGTCGCGTCGACACCGGGCAGGTCACCACCAACATCGACCAGCTCGGCACTGATCCACATCGGCTGGACTCGTTCACTGTCGGGTTGGTGGCGGCGTTCCACACCTTCAAGAAACCGCCGTTCGACTTTGGCGCCTACCGCAAGACCCAGAGCTACAGCAACACGCCCACCGACGGCATCTGGCTGCGCGCGCCGTACCTGCACAACGGTTCGGTGCCGACCCTGTGGGATTTGCTGCAACCGCCGGAAAAACGTCCGCAGGTGTTCGTCACCGGCTCCGATGTCTACGACCCGGTCAACGTCGGCTTCGTGACCAGCGGCGCGCAGGCCAAAGCCTCGGCGGACTTCAAGTACGACACGCGCCTGGAGGGCAATCACAACACCGGTCACCTGTATGGCACGACGCTGTCGGACGACGACAAGCGCGCGCTGATCGAATTCATGAAAACCCTGTGAACCCCTACGGATAGAGGATTACGTCATGTCGGCAGTCGGTCATCTGAAGCATGAATACGACAAGGTCAAACTGCGTCTGCACGGCCTGTTTACCCGGGTGGAAATGGCCTGGATGAAGCTCATCAGCGAACTGGAACCCGAGGAGTTCCAGGTCATCATCAAGTTGCTCCAGCGCGGTCACGATCAGGCGCAGTACGTGCTCAAACACGGCGAGTTGCCGGACGACGAGCCGGCGGTGCCGTGGGAGTTGTCCCACGGTTTGTCGATCCTGCGCATCGGTAACGCAACGCCGTTGCCGCAATCGCCCGATCAACTGCAGACCACGGTGCTCAAGGACGGCACGCTGCTGGGGTGTCGCAAGTGGGAGCTGCTGGATCTGCTGTGGAGCGAGGCGCTGCTCAAATGGATCGAAAACCTGCGCCATCACGCAACCTTCGGCACTGATCCTGCGCTGGTGACAATGGAGCGCGAAGTGACGCTGGCGATTGCCGGCGACTGGGGCACCGGGCCGTTCAACAGCCATGCGCCGGCGGTGTCGGTGGCCAACCAGATGCAACTGGCCAACGCCGACTTCACCATTCACCTGGGGGATGTCTATTACGCCGGTACCCATTCCCAGGAAGACACCGACATGGCCGGCTGGCCGATGGGCACCCACGGCTCGTTCACCCTCAATTCCAACCACGAGATGTACAGCGGCGCCCACGGTTACTTCAAGGAACTGGCCGCGCGTTTTCCGGGGCAGCAGGGCACCAGCTACTTTGCCCTGATCAACGACGACTGGCTGATTGTCGGGCTGGACACGGCGTACGCCTCGGATGTCATGAACCTGTACATGGACGGCACCCTGAACAAGCCGCAGATCGAGTGGATGAAAAGTCTGCCGAAACGCAAAAAGCTCATGGTGCTCAGCCACCATCAGGGCTTCGACATCACCGGGCACAACAAGACCGCGCTGTATCAACCGGTATGCGATGCACTGGGGCGCGAGCCGGATTACTGGTATTGGGGGCATTTGCACAACGGCATCGTCTACGCGACTCAGGGTGGACTGCATGCGCGCTGCGCCGGGCACGGGGCGATTCCCTACGGCACCACCAGTGAACTGAACGGGCATTCTCGGGTGCTGTTTTCGGAGACGCAGGATGCGAAGGATCCTGACTATCCGCTGCGGGTGTTGAATGGGTACGCAAGAATCAGGTTGGTGGGTGAGGATATTTTCGAGGAGTTTATTGGCGAGGATGGATCTGTGAGGTGGTCATCGAAGTGATCCGTTTGATCGTTCCCGCGCAGGACGCGGGAACGATCAATGACGCGAATCAACCCTGAACCGGAACACCTTTGAGATACGGCGCTGGCTCGGCTCCGAGGTTGCTCAGCAACCGCTCGCTGTACCAGTCGACGAAGTTGACCACACCGAACTCATAGGTCTTGGAGTAAGGCCCAGGCTGGTACGCGGTGGAGTTGATCCCGCGCTGGTTTTCTTCGGCCAGACGACGGTCCTGATCGTTGGTCGCGTCCCACACCTGGCGCATGCGCTCGACGTCGTAATCCACGCCTTCGACGGCATCCTTGTGCACCAGCCATTTGGTGGTGACCATGGTTTCCTGGGCGCTGATCGGCCACACGGTGAAGACGATGATGTGGTCGCCCATGCAGTGGTTCCACGAGTGCGGCAGGTGCAGGATGCGCATCGAGCCCAGATCCGGGTTCTTGATCCGGCCCATCAGCTTGGCGCAGCCCTGTTTACCGTCCAGGGTCATCGACACGGTGCCTTTAAGCAGCGGCATGCGCACGATGCGGTTGCGCAGGCCGAAGCTGGCGTGGGCGTAAGGGATCTTCTCGGCTTCCCAGGCCGCAGCGGAGTCGGCGACGTGATCCTTGAAGGCCTGATCGGCGCGCGGGTCGGTGACGTCGTCCCATTCCAGGAGGGTTTTCAGCAGTTCCGGGTGCGACGCGTTGCAGTGGTAGCACTCGCGGTTGTTTTCCAGCACCAGTTTCCAGTTGGCCTTTTCCATCAAGGTGGTGGTAATCGCCACCTTGGTGTTCTCCATGTCGTACGGTTCCATGTAGTGGTTCAGGGTCGACAGGAAGTCATCGATGGCCGGCGGGTTCTCCGCCAGGCTGATGAAGATGTAGCCGCCGGCGGTCTTCACGTTCACCGGTTTGAGGCCGTACTGGTTCATGTCGAAGTCGGCGCCCATCTCGGTGCCGGCGAACAGCAGGCGGCCGTCCAGCTCATACGTCCACTGGTGGTAGTGGCAGACCAGTTTGGCGACCTTGCCCTTGTCGCTGGTGCACAGGCGTGAGCCACGGTGGCGGCAGACGTTGTGGAACGCGTGCACCACGCCTTCGGCGCCACGGATCACGATGATCGGGTTCTTGCCGATCTGCAGCGTCAGGTAGTTGCCCTTGGCCGGGATCTCGCAGGTCATGCCGGCGATCAACCACTCTTTCTGGAAGATCTCCTGCATGTCGATATCGAACAGGCGCTCGTCACTGTAGAACGGTTGCGGCAGCGAGAAGGTGCGCTCGCGCTCTTGCAGCATTTGTGCGGTGGCCTTGCGTGCGGGTTCCAGCGGGTCGCCCAGGCTGATTTTTGCGGTGTCCATCGATGTAATCCTCAAGGCCATCTGCGTGGCCGCGAAAGTGGCTGATCAGGGTTGCAGCGCAAGGTGTAAAGAAACTGTTTGTGTTGGGGCGAGTGTGGGGCCGCCGCAGGCGAGAACCTTATCCATGGGCGACATGGTGCAATCTGTTCCCGACGCGCAACCCCCGGTGGTTGGGGGCTGGTCGCGATAAGTATGTCAATGTCGCGGATAGGTAAACGGGCCGTCTGCGCTATACGCAGAATCGCCACATGAAGGCCGACAGTCGGCCGTGGAGAACAAGCATGTCCAACAGCTTCCTGAATCCGGTCACCACTCAGACCTGGGCCAATGGCCGACACATTGTCCGTTGCGTCAAAGTCATCCAGGAAACCTGGGATGTGCGTACCTTTTGCTTCATGGCCGACCAGCCGATCCTGTTCTTCTTCAAGCCCGGGCAGTTCGTTACCCTGGAGCTGGAGATCGACGGCCAGCCGATCATGCGTTCGTACACCATCTCCAGCTCGCCGTCGGTGCCGTACAGCTTTTCGGTGACCATCAAGCGCGTACCGGGGGGCAAGGTGTCCAACTGGCTGCACGACACGCTGCATGAAGGCCAGGAGCTGGCGGTACACGGGCCGGTCGGGTTGTTCAACGCCATCGACTTTCCGAGCCCGAAAGTGCTGTACCTCAGCGGCGGGGTCGGCATCACGCCGTGCATGTCCATGGCGCGCTGGTTCTACGACACCAACGGCAACGTCGACATGACGTTCATCCACAGCGCCCGCTCACCGAAAGACATCATTTACCACCGCGAGCTGGAACACATGGCGTCGCGGATCGACAACTTCAGCTTGCACCTGATCTGCGAGAAACACGGGCTGGGCGAGCCGTGGGCCGGCTATCGCGGCTACCTCAACCACAAGATGCTGGAACTGATGGTGCCGGACTTCCTCGAGCGCGAAGTCTTCTGCTGCGGCCCGACGCCGTACATGACGGCGGTCAAGCGCCTGCTGGAAAACGCCGGCTACGACATGAAGCGCTATCACGAGGAATCCTTCGGCGCCACGCCACCGGAAGCCCGCGCGGATGCGGTGGAACAGGCCGAACAGGCAGCGGAAGCACCGGAAGTGCCGGCGGCGGATCTGCATCTGGTGGAGTTCACCTCTTCGGACAAGAGCATTCGCGTGGCACCGGGTGAGACTGTGCATGCGGCGGCTGCCAAGGTTGGGCTGATGATCCCGAAAGCCTGCGGGATGGGGATCTGCGGGACGTGCAAGGTGCTCAAGCTGGGCGGCGAGGTGGAGATGGATCACAACGGCGGGATTACCGAGGACGATGAGGCGGAGGGGTACATTCTTTCGTGCTGCAGCGTGCCGAAGGGGGATGTGCGGATCGAGTATTGAGGGTACTTCAAAAGCTCCCTCACCCCAGCCCTCTCCCGGAGGGAGAGGGAGCCGACCGAGGTGTCTTAAGTGATCCATCGACCTGAACGATCGGGTCGATTATGGATTCGGTACTTTATTTTCAGGTCGGCGTAATCCTTGAGCATCCCCCAATCAGTCCCCTCTCCCTCCGGGAGAGGGTTAGGGTGAGGGGCTTTTCAGTCGATAAACAAATCTGGCATTAGTGCGACGTCGCTTTCCCGTTCAAAACGGTAATGATCAAACTCCGTCACACCGCTCTCCCGCAAGATCTCCTCATCAATCAACAACCGCCCGGTAATCCGCCGTCCGCTGCTACTCAGAATCACATGCGCCGCATCCGCCATGATCGCCGGCGTGCGCGCATGCTTGAACGACTCGCGGTTGCCCAACTGAAACTCGATCGCCGCCGTGGCAATCATGGTCCGCGGCCACAGCGAATTGACGCTGATGCCGTAGTTGGCAAATTCTTCGCTCATCCCGACAGTCAGCATGCTCATGCCGTACTTGGTCACGGTGTAGGGGCTGTATTGCGCGAACCACTTGCTGGCCAGATTCAGCGGTGGTGACAGGTTGAGAATGTGCCCGGAGGATTTCTTCAGATAGGGCAGGGCCGCCTGACCGCACAGCAACACTGCACGGGTGTTGATCTGGTGCATCAGGTCGAAACGCTTGAGTTCGATGTGCTGCACACCGGTCAGTTTGATCGCCCCGGCGTTGTTCACCAATGCATCGATCCCGCCGAAATGTTCGTTGGCCTGGGCCAGCGCCTGGCGCACCGCCTCTTCGTCGCGAACATCCAGTTGCAACGCCAAAGCCTTGCCCCCGGCCGCCTCGACTTCAGCGGCGACGCTGTGAATGGTGCCGGGCAACTTGGCGTGCGGTTCGGCGCTCTTGGCGGCGATCACGATATTGGCCCCGTCCCGCGCAGCCCGCAGCGCAATCTCGCGCCCGATGCCACGGCTGGCGCCGGTGATGAACAAGGTTTTGCCTTTTAGCGACATGCGGATGCTCCTGCTTATTGTTATGTGAGCGATGGCTCGACAAACAATGTAGACGATGGAGCTGAAACGGGAGGGAGCCAGATCGTTCCCATGCTCCGCGTGGGAATGCAGCCCTTGACGCTCCGCGTCATGACGGTGCCAGACGTTGCATCAGCGGTGAGGCAGGAACGCGGAGCGTCCCGGTATGCATTCCCACGCAGAGCGTGGGAACGAGCAGAATGGGGTTTGCCGAAGTGATCGCGCTAGAGGAGAAGTCTGTGACGGCGGTGAGCAAAGGCATATGTAGCTTTTAGTCGTGATCGTTCCCACGCTCTGCGTGGGAACGATCCGCGTGTGGGATATCGGGAGCTTCAGTACCAGCGCTGAATCTCGATCAACCCGTCCAGTCCTGCATAATTTCGGGCACTCGAATATCGCCAGTGCTCCGGCAACTCCACATAACCACGCTTTACCGGGTTGTTGTGGATGTAATCGAGTTTCTGGCGCATGACTTCTTCGCTATAGACCATCTCTGCGTGAGCGCCTTCCTGCCACATCTGATACACCCGATCGTCCTTGTGTGCCCGCTTGCTGAAGCGAAGGCGCTTCAATGCTCTTTCGGCACCCTTGCTTTGCAGGTCATCAATGATCTGTCGGGCAGTGAAGGATTTGAACTGGCTCAGGCATTTGCTCAGGTCGGGCGCCTGGGCGACGAAGTGCAGGTGGTTTTCCAGGATCACATAGCCGTAGAGCTTCAGCTCCTGATGGGTTTGTTGATAGCGCCAACAGTTGAGCAGGTGGTCGACGAGGTAAGGGCGGACGAACAGTGGCAGCCACTCCACCAGCGTGCAGGTCAGGAAGTGAGGCTTGTCGGGTTCGGTGATGGTGTAGCGGCTTCGGCCCATGGGATTCATCCTTGAATCTTGCGGTGCTGCTGAGAGGAACGCAGAGCGTCCCCGGATGCGTTCCCACGCGGACGGTTCGACGCCTCGACGTGGGAACGATCAGAGTGAGGTGGCCGGAGTGATCGCGCTAGAGGCGAAGTCCGTGGGGGCGGTGGGAAAAGTCATCTGTAGCTTTTAGTCGAGATCGTTCCCACGCTCTGCGTGGGAATGCAGCCCTTGACGCTCCGCGTCATGACGGTGCCAGACGTTGCATCGGCGGTGCGGCAGGAACGCGGAGCGTCCCGGGAGGCATTCCCACGCGGAGCGTGGGAACGATCAAGGAGGAGGGGATCAGGCCGACATGACTTCGCGGATGTCGCGCGCCAGTTCGCGTACGCGTTCTTCTTCGGTGTCCCACGAGCACATGAAGCGGGCGCCGCCCTTGCCGATGAAGGTGTAGAAGCGCCAGCCGCGAGCGGTCAGGGCGGCGATGGCCGGTTCCGAAAGTTGCAGGAACACGCCATTGGCCTGGACCGGGAACATCAGTTCCACACCCGGGATGTCGCTGACCAGTTCGGCCAGCAGTTGCGCGCAGTGGTTGGCGTGGCGGGCGTATTTGAGCCAGGCGTCGTTTTCCAGGATGCCGACCCACGGGGCCGACAGGAAGCGCATTTTCGAGGCCAGTTGCCCGGCCTGTTTGCAGCGGTAGTCGAAGTCTTCGGCCAGTTTGTGGTTGAAGAACAGGATCGCCTCACCCACCGCCATGCCGTTTTTTGTACCGCCGAAGCACAGCACGTCGACGCCGGCCTTCCAGGTCAGGTCTGCTGGCGAGCAGCCGAGGAACGCGCAGGCGTTGGAAAAGCGTGCGCCGTCCATGTGCAGGTTCAGGCCCAGTTCCTTGCAGGTGTCGCTGATGGCGCGGACTTCTTCCGGGGTGTAGACGCTGCCGACTTCGGTGGCCTGGGTCAGGGTCACCACGCGTGGTTTCGGGTAGTGGATGTCCTGGCGCTTGAGGGCGACTTCGCGGATCGAGGCCGGGGTGATCTTGCCGTTTTCAGTACCGGCGATCAGCAGTTTCGAGCCGTTGGAGAAGAACTCCGGGGCGCCGCATTCGTCGGTTTCGACGTGGGCGGTTTCCGAGCAGATCACGCTGTGATAACTCTGGCACAGCGACGACAGGGCCAGCGAGTTGGCGGCGGTGCCGTTGAAGGCGAAGAACACTTCGCAGTCGGTCTCGAACAGTTTGCGGAAATCATCCGAGGCGCGTGCGGTCCACTCATCGTCGCCATAGGCGCGCTGGTGGCCGTGGTTGGCCTGTTCCATGGCAGCCCAGGCTTCAGGGCAGATACCGGAGTAGTTGTCGCTGGCGAATTGTTGGCTCTTGTCGGTCATGGCCGGCTTCCGTGATCGAGGCGCTTGTGGCGCTTCGTGGGGTCAATGATGGTGCGCACTTTACCGAAGATCATCCGGGGAGCACACGGGATGTCGCTGACAGAACATTACAGGGATGCGGGTCGATTATGCACCTGAGCCGACGCGACGGCGCACTCGATCTGCTCAAGTGGCTGGCGCTGCTGAGCATGCTGCTCGATCACCTGCGATATGTCGGGATCAGCGCCGATTGGCTGTATGTGCCGGGGCGTTTGGCGTTCCCGTGGTTCTGCCTGGCGATGGCGGCGAATCTGGCGCGGGACGGGGCGCGCAAGACCGAATGGCGCTATCTGGGCTGGTTGCTGCTGTTCAGTCTGCTCAGCGAGATTCCCTACCGTTTGTACATTCCCGATCCGGACACCTTGAACGTGATGCCCACGCTGGCGCTGGGCTTGCTGGTGGCGCGGGGCTGGCAGGATCGAGCGCTGGTTTCACGACTGCTGGGCATCAGCGCCTTGCTGGTGGCGGCGTTGTTCCCGGAGCGACTGATGTTCGGTCTGTTCGGCATCCTGCTGCCGCTGGCGATGTTGCTGGCGTTTCGCAAACCCTGGTATTTCAGCCTGCTGCCGGGTCTGGTGTGTCTGGCGGCGAATCAGTGGCAGGTGCTCTACGAGTCCGCGCAGTTCGGCAACCGTGTGGCGATCTTCGGCATCGCGACATGCCTGATGGCGCCACTGCTCGGAATGTTCCTGTTGCGACATGTCACTTTCCTCCGCGCGCCACCCATGCGCCGCTGGGCGTATGCGCTCTATCCCGCGCATTTCATGGTTCTTCTGGGCTTGCGCCAGCTGCTTGTTTGAGTCCGTCGCCCCCGCCATGTCGTAAACGCACCTTTGCGTGGCGTCCGTAGGCATTTGACCTCCCTGCGCCGGCCATACCATCGCATCAAAGGGCACTGCCGAAACGCCGTGCCTTACCGAGACGAATGGCGCACAGATGCCGCTGGGAGAGACGCGATGTTCAGCAAGCAAGACCAGATCCAGGGTTACGACGATGCACTGCTGGCGGCGATGAATGCCGAGGAGCAACGTCAGGAAGATCACATCGAGCTGATCGCGTCGGAGAACTACACCAGCAAACGCGTCATGGAAGCGCAAGGCAGTGGCCTGACCAACAAATACGCCGAAGGTTATCCGGGCAAGCGCTACTACGGTGGCTGCGAGCACGTCGACAAGGTCGAAGCGCTGGCCATCGAACGCGCCAAGCAACTGTTCGGTGCCGATTACGCCAACGTCCAGCCGCACTCCGGTTCCTCGGCCAACAGCGCTGTCTATCTGGCGCTGATCCAGGCTGGCGACACCATCCTTGGCATGAGTCTGGCCCATGGCGGTCACCTGACCCACGGCGCCAAGGTTTCGTCTTCGGGCAAGCTGTATAACGCCGTGCAGTACGGCATCGACACCAAGACCGGCCTGATCGATTACGACGAAGTCGAGCGTTTGGCGGTCGAGCACAAACCGAAAATGATCGTCGCCGGTTTCTCGGCCTACTCGAAAACCCTCGACTTCCCGCGCTTCCGTCAGATCGCCGACAAGGTCGGTGCGCTGCTGTTCGTCGACATGGCCCACGTGGCTGGTCTGGTGGCTGCCGGTCTGTACCCGAACCCGCTGCCGTACGCCGACGTGGTCACCACCACCACTCACAAGACCCTGCGTGGTCCGCGTGGCGGCCTGATCCTGGCCAAGGCCAACGAAGAGATCGAGAAGAAGCTCAACGCGGCGGTATTCCCCGGCGCCCAGGGCGGCCCGCTGATGCACGTCATCGCCGGTAAAGCCGTGTGCTTCAAGGAAGCGCTGGAGCCAGGCTTCAAGGCCTATCAGCAACAAGTGATCGACAACGCCCAGGCGATGGCGAGCGTATTTATCAAACGTGGCTACGATGTAGTGTCCGGCGGCACCGACAACCACCTGTTCCTGGTCAGCCTGATCCGTCAGGGCCTCACCGGTAAAGACGCGGACGCCGCCCTCGGTCGCGCTCACATCACCGTCAACAAGAACGCCGTACCGAACGACCCGCAGTCGCCGTTCGTCACCTCCGGCCTGCGCATCGGCACCCCGGCGGTGACCACGCGCGGCTTCAAGGTGACCCAGTGCGTGACGCTGGCCGGCTGGATCTGCGACATCCTCGACAACCTCGGCGACGCCGATGTCGAGGCCAATGTCGCCCAGCAGGTTTCGGCCCTGTGCGCTGACTTCCCGGTTTATCGCTGAGCGTTCTGGAGTACATGACTATGCAACGCTATTCGGGCTTCGGCCTCTTCAAACACTCCCTCAGCCACCACGAAAACTGGCAGCGCATGTGGCGCACGCCGACCCCGAAGAAGGTCTACGACGTAGTCATCGTCGGCGGCGGCGGGCACGGTCTGGCGACTGCCTACTATCTGGCCAAAGAACACGGCATCACCAACGTGGCCGTGGTCGAGAAGGGCTGGCTGGGCGGCGGTAACACCGCGCGCAACACCACCATCGTTCGCTCCAACTACCTGTGGGACGAGTCGGCGCACCTGTACGAACACGCGATGAAACTGTGGGAAGGCCTGTCTCAGGACCTGAACTACAACGTGATGTTCTCCCAGCGCGGCGTCTACAACCTGTGCCACACCCTGCAGGACATTCGTGATTCCGAGCGTCGGGTCAGCGCCAACCGCCTCAACGGCGTCGACGGCGAACTGCTCAACGCCAAGCAGGTTGCGGACGAAATCCCGTACCTCGACTGCTCGAAAAACACCCGCTACCCGGTGATGGGCGCAACCGTCCAGCGTCGCGGCGGCGTGGCCCGTCACGATGCCGTGGCGTGGGGCTTTGCCCGTGCCGCCGACGCCTTGGGCGTGGACTTGATCCAGCAGACCGAAGTGATCGGCTTCCGCAAGGAGAACGGCGTGTGCATCGGCGTTGAAACCAACAAGGGTTTCATCGGCGCCAAGCGCGTCGGCGTGGTCACCGCCGGTAACTCCGGGCACATGGCCAAACTGGCCGGTTTCCGTCTGCCGATCGAATCCCACCCGTTGCAGGCACTGGTGTCCGAGCCGATCAAACCGATCATCGACAGCGTGATCATGTCCAACGCCGTGCACGGTTACATCAGCCAGTCCGACAAGGGCGACCTGGTGATCGGTGCCGGTATCGACGGCTACAACGGCTACGGTCAGCGCGGTTCGTACCCGGTAATCGAGCACACCATCCAGGCCATCGTCGAGATGTTCCCGGTGCTGTCGCGGGTACGCATGAACCGTCAGTGGGGCGGCATCGTCGACACCACGCCGGACGCCTGCCCGATCATTTCGAAAACCCCGGTGCCGAACATGTTCTTCAACTGCGGTTGGGGCACCGGCGGCTTCAAGGCCACACCTGGCTCGGGCAACGTGTTTGCCGCGAGTCTGGCCAAGGGTGAAATGCACCCGCTGGCCGCACCTTTCTCCATCGACCGTTTCCACAACGGTGCGTTGATCGACGAACACGGCGCTGCGGCTGTCGCCCACTAACAGGAGAAATCCCATGTTGCATATCTTCTGTCCTCACTGCGGCGAACTGCGCTCCGAAGAGGAATTCCACGCATCCGGCCAGGCGCACATCCCGCGTCCGCTGGACCCAGGCGCCTGCACTGATGAAGAGTGGGGCGACTACATGTTCTTCCGCGACAACCCTCGCGGCCTGCACCACGAGTTGTGGGATCACGTCGCCGGTTGCCGCCAGTACTTCAACGTCACCCGCGACACCGTGACCTACGAGATTCTCGAAACCTACAAGATCGGCACCAAGCCGCAATTCACCGACAAGGCTGACACTGCGAAAACAGCCACGACGGCGCTGGGAGAGAAGGTATGAGCCAGACCAATCGCCTGTCCAACGGTGGACGGATCGACCGCAACAAAGTGCTGAGCTTCACCTTCAACGGCCAGGTCTACAAAGGTTTCGAAGGCGATTCGCTGGCCGCTGCACTGCTGGCCAACGGCGTCGACATCATTGGCCGCAGCTTCAAGTATTCGCGTCCACGGGGCATCTTCGCCGCCGGTGCCGAAGAGCCGAACGCGGTGCTGCAGATCGGTGCTACCGAAGCCACCCAGATCCCCAACGTGCGCGCCACCCAACAGGCGTTGTACCAAGGCCTGGTTGCCACCAGCACCAACGGCTGGCCGAGCGTCAACAACGACATGATGGGGATTCTCGGCAAGGTCGGCGGCAAGCTGATGCCACCGGGTTTCTACTACAAAACCTTCATGTATCCGCAATCGTTCTGGATGACCTACGAGAAGTACATTCGCAAGGCTGCCGGTCTTGGCCGTTCGCCGACCGAGAACGATCCGGACACCTATGACTACATGAACCAGCACTGCGACGTGCTGATCGTCGGTGCCGGCCCGGCCGGTCTGGCGGCTGCCCTGGCGGCTGCGCGCAGCGGTGCGCGGGTGATCATCGCCGATGAACAGGAAGAGTTCGGCGGCAGCCTGCTCGATTCCCGCGAAAGCCTCGACGGCAAACCAGCCGTGGATTGGGTCGCCAGTGTCGTTGCCGAATTGAAGAACACCCCGGACGTGCTGCTGTTGCCGCGCGCCACGGTCAACGGTTACCACGACCACAACTTCCTGACCATTCACGAACGCCTCACCGATCACCTCGGTGACCGCGCGCCAATCGGCCAGGTGCGTCAGCGCATTCACCGCGTCCGCGCCAAGCGCGTGGTGCTGGCGACCGGTGCCCACGAGCGTCCGCTGGTCTACGGCAACAACGACGTGCCGGGCAACATGCTCGCCGGTGCTGTGTCGACTTATGTGCGCCGTTACGGTGTGGCGCCGGGCAAAAAACTGGTGCTGTCGACCAACAACGATCACGCCTACCGCGTGGCGCTGGACTGGCTCGATGCCAGCCTGCAAGTCGTGGCCATCGCCGACGCCCGCAGCAATCCGCGCGGTGCGCTGGTGGAAGAGGCGCGCGCCAAAGGTATCCGCATCCTCACCGGCAGCGCCGTGATCGAGGCCCGTGGCAGCAAGCACGTCACCGCTGCTCGCGTGGCGGCGATCGATGTCAAAGGCCACAAGGTCACCAGCCCGGGCGAATGGCTCGACTGCGACCTGATCGCCAGCTCCGGCGGTTACAGCCCGGTGGTTCACCTGGCGTCGCACCTCGGCGGCAAGCCGATCTGGCGTGAAGACATCCTCGGTTTCGTACCGGGCGAAGCGCCGCAGAAACGCGTGTGCGTCGGTGGCATCAACGGCGTCTACGGTCTCGGCGATTCCCTGGCCGACGGTTTTGAAGGCGGCGTGCGCGCTGCGTCCGAAGCCGGGTTCCAGACCGTCGAAGGCGTGTTGCCGAAAGCCTTGAGCCGTCACGAAGAGCCGACGCTGGCGCTGTTCCAGGTGCCGCATGAAAAGAACACCTCACGGGCACCGAAGCAATTCGTCGACCTGCAGAACGACGTGACCGCCGCCGCCATCGAACTGGCGACCCGCGAAGGTTTCGAGTCGGTCGAGCACGTCAAGCGCTACACCGCGCTGGGCTTCGGCACCGATCAGGGCAAGCTCGGCAACGTCAACGGTCTGGCGATTGCCGCCCGTTCGCTGAACGTGACCATCCCGCAGATGGGCACCACGATGTTCCGTCCGAACTACACGCCGGTGACTTTCGGCGCGGTAGCGGGCCGTCACTGTGGGCACATTTTCGAACCTGTGCGTTACACCGCACTGCATCAATGGCACCTGAAAAACGGCGCCGAGTTCGAAGACGTCGGCCAGTGGAAACGTCCGTGGTACTTCCCGAAAAACGGCGAAGACATGCATGCCGCCGTCAAACGCGAATGCAAGGCTGTGCGTGACAGCGTTGGCCTGCTGGACGCTTCGACCCTGGGCAAGATCGACATCCAGGGCCCGGACGCCCGTGAGTTCCTCAACCGCGTTTACACCAACGCCTGGACCAAACTCGACGTGGGCAAGGCCCGTTACGGCCTGATGTGCAAAGAAGACGGCATGGTCTTCGACGACGGTGTGACGGCGTGTCTGGCCGACAACCATTTTGTCATGACCACCACCACCGGCGGCGCGGCTCGTGTACTGCAGTGGCTGGAGCTGTACCACCAGACCGAATGGCCAGAGATGAAGGTGTACTTCACCTCCGTCACCGACCACTGGGCGACCATGACCCTGTCCGGCCCGAACAGCCGCAAGCTGCTCAGCGCCGTGACCGACATCGACCTCGCCAACGAAGCGTTCCCGTTCATGACCTGGAAAGAAGGTCTGGTCGGCGGTGTGCCGGCGCGGGTGTTCCGCATCTCGTTCACCGGTGAGCTGTCGTACGAAGTCAACGTCCAGGCCGACTACGCGATGGGCGTGCTGGAGAAAATCGTCGAGGCCGGCAAGCAATACAACCTGACCCCGTACGGCACTGAAACCATGCACGTCCTGCGTGCGGAGAAGGGCTTCATCATCGTCGGCCAGGACACCGACGGCTCGATGACCCCGGACGACCTGAACATGGGCTGGTGTGTCGGTCGCACCAAACCGTTCTCGTGGATCGGCCAGCGCGGCATGAACCGTGAAGACTGCGTGCGTGACCAGCGCAAACAGCTGGTGGGCCTGAAACCGATCGACCCGAACGTATGGCTGCCGGAAGGTGCACAGCTGGTGTTCAACACCAAGCAGTCGATCCCGATGACCATGGTCGGCCACGTGACCTCCAGCTACGCGCACAACTCCCTCGGTTATTCGTTTGCCATGGGCGTGGTGAAGGGCGGTCTGAAGCGTCTGGGCGAGCGGGTGTTCGCACCGCTGGCGGATGGCAGCGTGATCGAGGCGGAAATCGTTTCTTCGGTGTTCTTCGATCCAAAAGGCGATCGCCAGAACATCTAATTGATCGCTCCCGCGCCTGGCGCGGGAGCGGCACAGAATTCAGGAAGGGTGCTTTATGACCGCAGCCAACGTTTACCAACAACGCCCGACCACCGGGGCCAAGGCCGAGTCGTCGCTGCATCACGCCGACCTCGCCAGCCTGGTGGGCAAGGGCCGCAAAAGCGCCGGCGTGACCGTGCGTGAGAAGAAACTCCTCGGCCATCTGACCATTCGTGGCGACGGCCACGATGCCGCGTTTGCGGCCGGCGTGCACAAGGCCCTGGGCATTGAGTTGCCGGGCGCCCTGAGCGTGATCGTCAAAGGCGAAACCAGCCTGCAATGGATGGGCCCGGACGAGTGGCTGCTGATCGTGCCGAGCGGTGAAGAGTTCGCCGCCGAGCAGAAACTGCGCGAAGCGCTGGGCGATCTGCACATTGCGATCGTCAACGTCAGCGGCGGACAGCAAGTGCTCGAACTGAGCGGCCCGAACGTGCGTCAGGTGCTGATGAAGTCCACCAGCTACGACGTGCACCCGAACAACTTCCCGGTCGGCAAGGCTGTGGGCACGGTGTTCGCCAAGTCGCAGCTGATGATCCGTCATACCGCCGAAGACACCTGGGAACTGCTGATTCGTCGCAGTTTCTCGGATTACTGGTGGTTGTGGTTGCAGGATGCGTCCGCCGAATACGGCCTTAGCGTTCAGGCGTAATGATCGTTCCCACGTTGTGCGTGGGAACGAGTAGAGGAGAAAAACGACAATGAGCCGCGCCCCGGATACATGGATTCTGACCGCCGACTGCCCCAGCGTTCTCGGCACCGTGGACGCGGTGACGCGTTTTCTGTTCGAGCAGGGCTGCTACGTCACTGAGCACCACTCGTTCGACGACCGGCTCTCGGGCCGCTTCTTCATTCGTGTGGAATTCCGTCAGCCCGACGGTTTTGACGAGCAATCCTTCCGCGCCGGCCTCGCCGAACGCGGTCAGGCGTTCGGCATGATCTTCGAACTGACCGCGCCGAACTACCGGCCGAAAGTGGTGATCATGGTCTCCAAGGCCGATCACTGCCTCAACGACTTGCTCTACCGCCAGCGTATCGGCCAGCTACCGATGGACGTGGCGGCAGTGGTGTCCAACCACCCGGACCTCAAGCCGCTGGCCGACTGGCACCAGATTCCCTACTACCACTTCCCCCTCGACCCCAACGACAAGCCGTCGCAGGAGCGTCAGGTGTGGCAGGTGATCGAAGAGTCCGGTGCCGAACTGGTGATCCTCGCCCGCTACATGCAGGTGTTGTCGCCGGAGCTGTGCCGCAAGCTCGATGGCAAGGCGATCAACATTCATCACTCGCTGCTGCCGGGCTTCAAGGGTGCCAAGCCGTATCACCAGGCCTACAACAAGGGCGTGAAACTGGTGGGTGCGACGGCGCACTACATCAACAACGACCTGGACGAGGGGCCGATCATCGCCCAGGGCGTCGAGGCGGTGGATCACAGTCATTACCCCGAAGACCTGATTGCCAAGGGCCGCGACATCGAAGGCCTGACCCTGGCACGGGCGGTGGGTTATCACATCGAGCGACGGGTGTTCCTGAACGCCAACCGCACCGTCGTTCTTTGAGTCACAGACAACGCAAGACCAACAAGCAATAACCCGAGCACTTAACGCGCTGCCTGCCTGGGCGGCGCGGTTCCATAAAAACAACAGCGAGGTGAAAGCATGTCTGGCAATCGTGGTGTGGTGTATCTCGGCGCTGGCAAGGTCGAAGTACAGAAAATCGACTATCCGAAAATGCAGGATCCGCGCGGCAGGAAGATCGAGCACGGTGTCATCCTGCGTGTGGTTTCAACCAACATTTGCGGCTCCGACCAGCACATGGTGCGCGGCCGCACCACGGCGCAGACCGGTCTGGTACTGGGCCATGAAATCACCGGTGAAGTGATCGAGAAGGGTTCCGACGTCGAGAACCTGAAGATCGGCGATCTGGTGTCCGTTCCGTTCAACGTGGCTTGCGGGCGCTGCCGTTCCTGCAAGGAACAACACACCGGCGTCTGCCTGACCGTCAACCCGGCCCGCGCCGGCGGTGCCTACGGTTACGTCGACATGGGCGACTGGACCGGCGGCCAGGCCGAGTACGTGTTGGTGCCGTACGCTGACTTCAACCTGCTGAAACTGCCGGACCGCGACAAGGCCATGGAGAAAATCCGTGACCTGACCTGCCTCTCCGACATTCTGCCGACCGGTTACCACGGCGCTGTTACTGCAGGCGTTGGCCCGGGCAGCACCGTTTACATCGCGGGCGCCGGCCCGGTCGGTCTGGCCGCTGCCGCTTCGGCCCGTCTGCTGGGCGCGGCGGTGGTCATCATCGGCGACGTCAACACCATCCGCCTGGCCCACGCCAAGGCTCAGGGTTTCGAAATCGTCGACCTGTCGAAAGACACTCCGCTGCACGAGCAGATCGCCGCACTGCTGGGCGAACCGGAAGTGGATTGCGCTGTGGACTGCGTGGGCTTCGAAGCCCGTGGTCATGGCCATGACGGCGTCAAATCCGAAGCCCCGGCCACCGTGCTCAACTCGCTGATGGGCGTGGTGCGCGTAGCTGGCAAGATCGGTATTCCGGGCCTGTACGTGACCGAAGATCCGGGTGCTGTGGATGCTGCCGCAAAAATGGGCAGCCTGAGCATCCGCTTCGGCCTCGGCTGGGCCAAATCCCACAGCTTCCACACAGGGCAAACCCCGGTGATGAAGTACAACCGCCAACTGATGCAGGCGATCATGTGGGACCGCATCAACATTGCCGAAGTGGTGGGCGTGCAGGTCATCAGCCTCGACCAGGCGCCGGAAGGTTATGGCGAGTTCGATGCGGGCGTGCCGAAGAAGTTTGTGATTGATCCGCATAAGTTGTTTAGTGCGGCGTAAGCGATGAGGCAATAAAAAGCGGCGACCTAGAGTCGCCGTTTTTTTTTGGTGGAGGGCAAAAGTATTAAGTTTTTTTATTCTGGCCGAACCTCTTCTGCCTGCATCCCTTTCTGTCCTTTTCTTGCAATAAAACTCACGGACTGCCCTTCTTTCAGGCTCTTGAAGCCGTCACTCTGGATTGCTTTGAAATGGACAAAAAGGTCATCACCTCCACCTGATGGAGTAATGAATCCAAACCCTTTTTCATCATTGAACCATTTGACGGTCCCTTTCACTCTTTCATCTGACATGTTCGTGCTTCCCGCTTCGATTGATTGATTAATGCTTACAAAAGTGCAGAGGACTGTGCCGGTCTGGCTATTTCCTCGTCTTGAGCCAGCCTGATATCAACTGCGTAAAACCGGCCGTTATCACCGCGCACTAGGTCATAAGTGACCTTCTGCCCCGCTTTGATATGTTTGATGATCGGATCGTCCGGACTAATGCAAAAGATGATCGGCGGGACGTCTGGTTCAAGCAGTTCATTGCGCTGCACGCATTGCTTTTCCATCACCGTATCTCCCATTGAAATGGCCGGCGTTTGCACCTCGCTGTTTCCGAATCGTTGACGCAACACCACCGTATTCCACTTGGAGTTTCCGGGTAACTGTCAGATCTGACAGTCCTTTGGACTTGTTTGGATTAGCCGACGGGCTGTTTATAAAGCCTGGAAATAAGCGGGGTTGTTCAAGCAGAAACAGCTTTCACAATGCAGCCAACGCCCCTTGATAAAGAACCGGCCCCGTAGGCTGCCCGGTCGGCGACCCACCCTTCGGCTCAAGACTGACCGCCAGCGCAATCGGCTTGCCGATCAGCGCCTTCTGCGCGTCGTTCAATTCAACCTTGCCTTTGCCACCTGCCGGGATCACGCCCAGCGAGATCGGCTTGCCATCGGCCGGAATCGCCCACAGTTCCAGACTGCGCTGAGGATCGACAGCCGCCAATGTCAGCGGCTCGACTTGCAGGTAATCGTCATGCGCCTCGACCTTCAGCGCCGGTTTCGCGTCGGCGCTCAGCAGGGTGGCGCGGTAGCGGGCGTCGTCGTGGGTGTACAGCGAGCCGAGGAACACCAGCACCACGATTGAAGCCAGTGCCGCCGTCACCCGCAGCCAGCTCCAGAACGGACGCTTCTCGGGGACGTGCAGCACCTGCGGCTCGATACGCGCAGTAACGCCGTGCCACACGCGCTCCGGCACCGGAACCTGCGGCAATGTTTCGGTGAGGCTGGCGAGGCTTTCCTGCCAGTGCGCCAGTTCGACGCGCAGGGCCGCGTCTTCCAGCAGCAACTGCTCGAAACGCCGACGGGCCGGCGCAGCCATCAAGCCGATGGCGTAATCGGCGGCGAGGGCGCGGCGCAGGGCAGGGGTCTGGTAGTTCATGATTCAAGGCACCGGCGCAGGCGTTCCATGCCACGGCGAATCCATGATTTGACCGAGCCGAGCGGCGCCGCCAGATGCTCGGCCAGTTCCGAGCAGGACAAACCCTGAAAGTACGCCACGGTAATCGACCGGCGCTGCATGCCTTCGAGGGTTTCCAGGCAGCGGTTCAGGGCTGTGGCCTCGCGGGCGCTGTTCAATTGGTCATGGGCCGACGGGCTTTCGTCCGCCAGAGCGTCCTGTTCAACATCGGTCAGAGGCCGGTCTCGGTGTTTACGCAACTGGTCGATGGCCTGGTTGCGGGTGATGTTGATCATCCAGGTCATCGGCGCCGACAGGTGCGATTCGTAGCGCGAGGCGTTGTTCCAGATCCGCACGAAGCTTTCCTGCAATACTTCCTCGGCCAGATCCGGGCGCCCCATGAACCGCAGGGCAACGCCGTGCAGGCGCGGGCCCACGCTGCGGTACAGCGTTTCGAAGGCACGGCGGTCGCCCAGTGAACACTGGGCCAGCAATTGCCGCAGCTGATCGGTGTCGGCGAGGGTAATGACAAGTCTCCAGACAGGGCGGGCGCTGGTTTCGGGTAGTTCACAGGCTAGTTCAGCTACAGCGCTCGTGCCATTCATCAGGGGGTATCCGGGGTTTCACGTTTCATATACGCGGCCGGGTTCAGAATGGATGCGCTACGCTCGGAACATGCTGGCGGATACTCGGTCAAACCGGCAGTTTGTCCCTTCGCTGACGAAGGGTTTTTACGCCACAAGAGGATGTCTGAATGAAGATTTCACGCGGTTTTGCCCTGGCATCGCTCCTGACCCTGGCGGCAGGTCCGGTATTTGCCGGTTTCAGCCTGAGCGACGTTGCCGGTGCGGTGTCGGGCATGCAGGGCGGTGACAAGGCAGCGGCAGCGGCGCCAACCTCGGAAACCGCCGGTCTGTTGAGTGCACTGAGCGCGCTGAACGTCACGCCGCAGCAAGCGGTCGGCGGTACCAGTGCCATGCTGGGGCTGGCGAAAAACCAGCTCAGCAACACTGACTATTCGCAGTTGGCCAAGGATGTGCCGGGGATCGACAAACTTTCCGGTGGCGGCGGCAATCTGGCGGCGTTGAGCGGGTTGCTCGGATCGTCCGGCAAATCCGCCGGGCTGGAAAACGCGCTGGGCAACGTCAAGGACACCAATGACTTGAACAATGCCTTTGGGGCGTTGGGCATGGACAGCGGCATGGTTGGCCAGTTTGCCCCGATACTGCTGCAATACCTCGGTCAGCAGGGTGTCGGCGGCTCGCTGTTGCAAAGCCTGGGCAGCATCTGGGGCACCGGCGCCGGCAGTTGATTCAACGGCGCCCGCCGCGCAGTTCGGCGATGCGCTGATCTTTCTCGGTCCAGAGCTGGTTGACCCAGTTCTGGATCTTCTCGCGAAACACCGGATCGTTTTCGTAGTCGCCCTGCCACAGCGTCGGGTCGAGTTCACGAGTACGGATATCGATGATCACGCGCGGCACGTTACCGCTGATCAGGTCCCAGAAACCCGGAATCTTCGGCTGTGGATAAACCACGGTCACATCCAGAATCGCGTCCAGCTGTTCACCCATCGCCGCCAGCACAAACGCCACACCGCCCGCCTTGGGCTTGAGCAGGTGGCTGAACGGTGACTGTTGCTGCGTGCTTTTGGCCGCGGTATAGCGCGTGCCTTCCAGATAGTTGACCACCGTCACCGGCTGACGCTTGAACAGCTCGCACGCCGCTTTGGTGATTTCCAGATCCTTGCCGGCCAGTTCCGGGTGCTTCGCCAGGAACGCCTTGGTGTAGCGTTTCATGAACGGGTAATCCAGCGCCCACCAGGCCAGGCCCAGGAACGGTACCCAGATCAATTCCTTCTTGAGGAAGAACTTGAAGAACGGCGTGCGTCGGTTGAGGGTCTGGATCAGCGCCGGGATATCGACCCAGGACTGATGGTTACTGATCACCAGATACGACGTGTCGCCACGCAGATCATCGCCGCCACGAATGTCCCATTGCGTCGGGATGCACAGGCGGAAGATCAGTTTGTCGATTTCCGCCCAAGTCTCGGCAATCCACATCACCGCCCACGAGGCGTAATCGCGAAAGCGTCCCGGCAGGATCAGCTTGAGCAGGGCGAACACCATCAGCGGGCCGAACAGCACCAGGGTGTTGAGCAATAACAGCAGGGTGACGAAACAGCCGGTGAGCAGGCGGCGCATAAGCAACTCTATGAAAGCGGATGGGCGCGCCATGATAAGTGGCTTCGGGCGACAGGCCAAATCGCGGGTTACGAATGTTTCACCTTTGGCGCGTTAGCCTTGCGGGAACGATCAAGTGAACAGCGGTCTAAAATCTCGCGTCTGACGCCCCATTTCTCAAGGAAGCCCCTTACGTGAAATCCCTCCTTGCTTTGCTTTCCCTTGTTGCCCTGCCGGTGTTGGCCGCCGAGCCGACCCTGTACGGGCGTTACGAATACATCGCGCTGCCGGAAATCGGTGGGCAAGTGTTCAAGGCAAAAATGGACACTGGCGCGCTGACCGCTTCGTTGTCGGCCAAGGACATCGAGACTTTCACCCGCGACGGCGAAGACTGGGTGCGTTTCCGTCTCGCGACCAAGGACGCCAGCAACAAGGTGTTCGAACACAAGATTGCGCGGATCAGCAAGATCAAGAGCCGCTCCGACGAGGACGACGAGGATCGCGACACCACGGAAGCCGCCAAGCGCCCGGTGGTCGATCTGGAACTGTGCCTGGGCAACGTCAAGCGTACCGTGGAGGTCAACCTGACCGACCGCAGCCATTTCAACTACCCGCTGCTGATCGGTGCCAAGGCGCTGCGTGAGTTCGGCGCAGCGGTAAACCCGGCGCGTCGATTCACCGCCGACAAGCCAGACTGCTAAGTGGTCTCATTGACGTAACGTCAGGCTTGGGGCACCGTTCGCGCACTTAATCCACAGGCTCGGACGCCATGCCTCATATCCTGATTGTCGAAGACGAAGCGGCGATTGCCGATACGCTGATTTTTGCCTTGCAGGGCGAGGGTTTCACCACGACCTGGCTGAGCCTCGGCGCGGCGGCGCTGGAGCATCAGCGCCAGACGCCGGCCGACCTGATCATCCTCGATATTGGTCTGCCGGACATCAGCGGCTTTGAAACCTGCAAGCAACTGCGCCGGTTCAGCGAAGTACCGGTGCTGTTCCTCAGCGCCCGGGATGCCGAAATCGACCGCGTGGTGGGCCTGGAAATCGGCGCCGACGACTACGTGGTCAAGCCGTTCAGCCCTCGTGAAGTGGCGGCGCGGGTCCGGGCAATTCTCAAGCGCATGGCACCGCGTCCGCCGGCCGAAGCGTGGTCGGGGGTGTTTCGCATCGATCCCGAGCGCGTGCAGATCAGCTATCGCGGCCAGGCGTTGAGCCTGACCCGTCATGAATTCCGTCTGCTGCAATGCCTGCTCGAACAACCGGAGCGGGTGTTCAGCCGCGAGCAACTGCTCGATGCGCTGGGGGTGGCAGCGGATGCCGGCTACGAGCGCAGCATCGACAGCCACATCAAGAGCGTACGCGCCAAGTTGCGCCTGATTCGCGCCGAAGCCGAGCCGATCCAGACCCATCGCGGCCTCGGCTACAGCTACAGCCCGGGGCACAGCTGATGTCGCTGGGGCTGCGGATTTTCCTGGTGTACGTGCTGTTTATCGGCCTCACCGGTTATTTCGTGCTCAACACCGTGATGGAGGAAATCCGCCCCGGCGTGCGTCAGTCCACTGAGGAAACCCTGGTCGACACGGCCAACCTGATGGCGGAAATCCTCAAGGACGATTTCAAGGCTGGTACCCTCAGCCAGAATCGCTGGCCGGAACTGCTCCGCGCCTACGGCGAGCGCCAGCCGAAAGCGACGATCTGGGGCCTGCCGAAAAACCAGGTCAACCACCGCATCTACGTCACTGACGCCAAGGGTATTGTGGTGCTGGATTCCAGTGGCCTCGCGGTCGGTCAGGATTACTCGCGCTGGAACGACGTCTACCTGACCCTGCGCGGCGAATACGGCGCACGCTCCAGCCGCAGCGACCCCGATGATCCGAACTCTTCGGTCATGCACGTCGGTGCGCCGATCCGCGACGCTGGCCAGATCATCGGCGTGGTCACCGTGGCCAAACCCAACAGCTCGTTGCAACCCTATGTCGACCGCACCGAGCGCCGCTTGTTGGGTTATGGCGCCGGGCTGATCATTCTGGGGTTGCTGTTCGGTGCGCTGTTGTCATGGTGGCTGAGCCGGGCACTGCACCGTTTGACCCGTTATGCCGAGGCGGTGAGCGAAGGGCGCCGGGTGGAAGTGCCGCATTACCGTGGCGGCGAGCTGGAACAACTGGCGAGCGCCGTGGAACAGATGCGCACCCAGCTTGAAGGCAAGGCCTACGTCGAACGCTATGTCCACACCTTGACCCATGAATTGAAGAGCCCGCTGGCGGCAATTCGCGGCGCTGCGGAGTTGTTGCAAAGCGAAATGCCGCTGGCGCAACGGCAGCGTTTCGTCGGCAACATCGACAGCGAAAGTGCGCGCATGCAGCAACTGATTGAGCGACTGCTCGATCTGGCCCAGGTCGAGCAGCGTCAGGCGCTGGAAGAACGCGTCGCTGTGCCGCTCGCTGCTCTGGTCGATGAAGTGTTGCAGGCACAGGCTGCGCGCATTGAAGGTAAACAGTTGCGAATCGAGTGCGCCATACCGGCGGATCTGTTGCTGATCGGCGAGCCGTTTCTGCTGCGTCAGGCTTTGGGCAATCTGCTGGAGAACGCACTGGATTTCACACCGCCACGGGGGTTGCTGCGATTTGACGCCGAGCGGGTTGGCGAGCAGATCGAGTTTCGGCTGTTCAACGAAGCCGCGCCGATTCCCGATTACGCGCTGGCGCGTCTGACCGAGCGATTCTATTCATTGCCGCGTCCGGACAGTGGCCGCAAAAGCACGGGGCTTGGGCTGAACTTCGTCGAAGAGGTGGTCAAGTTGCACGGTGGCTCTCTGCGCATCGACAACCTTGACGGTGGCGTGCAGGTGCAATTGCACCTGCCGTGAACACTCGGGCGAGCCGTCTTGCGCTCAGGACGGCGTCATCACCTCATTGATCCGGGCCTTGCTTCGGCGGTGCACCCATTGCAGTGCCGGTCGTTCGATCCACAGCCAGGACGCGATGGCCAACACGATCACGATCAGCGCCGACACGATCATGGACGGCACGAACGTCAGCGACGTCTTGTTGATCACCAATTGCTGTACGGGAAACGCATACAGATAGATGCCGTAGGAGAGGTCGAACCGGCCACGAATGGTGCTATCGATATACAACAGGCCCAGGCTCAACGTGGCCAGGCAAATGCACAGCGTGACGACCACCCCGGTCAACGGGGTTCCCGCCGCCAACGGCATCAGGCCGAGACAGGCCACCAGCGTCATTGCCATTCGATGTCTGGCGCCCAGGTATTGTTTGTAGAAGGCCAGGAGCGATCCGGCAAAAAAGGCGATACCGGCACAGCCATACACCGTCAGTTTCTGCGTCAGCGCCGAGGCGGGGCCATTGCCCAGCACATAGGTCGCAACACAGAACGCCACCAGCATTGCACCGGCCGTCGCAGCCCGGCGGTACAGACTCAGCGCGGCCGCCACCAGCAGATAAAAGGCGAATTCGATCTTCAGCGTCCACAGGCTGCCATTGAACGACTCGCTGAAGATAAAACCGTTGGTGATTTCATCGATTGCCGCGCGGCCGAACAGCGAGATGCGCAGGAAGTCGATCAGCGCCGCAGGACCGGTGATATAGCCGTCGGCAAATATCCCGCCCGCCACAAACGTCATGATGAACGCGCAGGCGATCAGCGCCGGGAAAATCCTCGCGACACGTTTGGTCAGGTAGTCGGTGACGCTGCTGGCATTGAGGAAACTGTGGGTGATCAGCAGGCCGGAGATCGAGAAGAAGGCGATGACGGCGATGCCGCCCAATGAGTTGTAGCCGGCGATGCCTGGCTCTTCCTGGCCCCAAAGTGCGAAGTGGTGACTGACCAGCACCATCAGCGCGGCAAAATGCCTGATCAAGTCGAATGAGTTGTTTCGCAATTGAATAATCCTTGTTCGAACCTTGCCCTTATGGCGCGAAGTGGTCCTGCACTTGATGACGGAAAAGGCGTTTTACAGGTATTTCCACACAAAGCCCACACAACCTCCATCACAAACCCACACAGCGTTTACAGACTCGCTCCATTCCAACAAGGGAGCGTTCCGATGAACCGAAATCTGACATTCAAGCTCGGGGCCATTGCCCTGTTGATTCTGTTACTGCTGGTGCCGCTGCTGATGATCGACGGCGTCATCGATGATCGCCAGCAACTGCGCGACGGTGTGCTCGAAGACATCGCCAGAAGCTCAAGCTACAGCCAGCAGATCAGCGGGCCGGTGATGGTGGTGCCGTACCGCAAAGTGGTGCGCACCTGGAAAACCAAGGAAAAGACCGATGAGCGTTATCAGGAAATCGGCGAGGAACGTGGACGCTTGTACTTCCTGCCGGAGCGCTTCGAACTCGACGGCCAGGTGCAGACTGAACTGCGTGCCCGGGGCATCTATGAAGCGCGGCTGTTCCACGCCGACAACCGCATCAGCGGGCATTTTTCGCTGCCGGCGCAGTTGGGGATCAAGGAAGATTTTGCTGATTACAAATTCGATGCGCCGTTTCTCGCAATCGGCATCAGTGACATTCGCGGGATCGAAAATGCCCTGAAACTGGAACTCGGTTCGCAACGCCTGGACTTTGTGCCCGGCACGCAAGTGGGCTGGCTCGGCGAGGGCGTTCGGGCGACGCTGCCGGCACTCGATACAACTCAGGTCACGGAACTGGCCTTCGGCTTCGACCTGCGCTTGCAAGGCACTGGCTCGTTGCAAGTGTTGCCGGTGGGCAAGACCAGCCGCGTGAATCTTTCTGCCAACTGGCCGCACCCGAGCTTCATCGGCAACTTCCTGCCGGCCAAGCGTGAAGTCACCGATCAGGGCTTCACCGCCGATTGGCAGACCTCGTTTTTCTCCACCAACCTGCAAGAGGCCATGAACCGTTGCGTCTCGGGCAACGATTGCGAGGCGTTCAACGGCCGCAGTTTCGGGGTGAGCTTCATCGATCCGGTGGATCAATACCTGAAGAGTGACCGGGCGATCAAATATGCGCTGTTGTTCATTGTCCTGACGTTCGCCGGTTTCTTCCTGTTCGAGATATTGAAAAGCCTGGCCGTGCACCCGGTGCAATACGCGCTGGTGGGCGTGGCGCTGGCGTTCTTCTATCTGTTGTTGCTGTCGTTGTCGGAACACATCGGGTTTGCCCTGGCGTATCTGTTGTCGGCCAGTGGTTGTGTGTTGCTGATTGGCTTCTATGTCTGCCACGTGCTGCACAGCGTGCGTCATGGCCTGAGTTTTTCGGCGGGATTGGCGGCGTTGTATGGCCTGCTCTACGGCTTGCTCAGCGCCGAGGATTACGCGCTGCTGATGGGCTCGCTGTTGCTGTTCGGGTTGTTGGGTGTGTTCATGGTGCTGACCCGTAACCTGGACTGGTATGGCGTCGGGCAGAAACCGGCCAAACCGCTGGAGTTTGATCTCGGAGCGGTGCAATGAGCCGGTTTGTGGGGTTGCGTGAGGATCAGCGGGAGGCAGAGGTATTGGTGACGCTGATCTTTGCGTCGTTGCCTCCCGCCCCGCGCATCAAACCTTCGGCATTGTCGCAATCATCGACGGCCGCTGGCTCACTTCAAAGAACCAGTTGGCCAGTTGCGGGTTGGCTTCACGCCAGCCCAGATCCGGGAAGCGCAGATCCAGATAACCCAGTGCACAGGCCACGCTGATCGAAGCGACGTCGAAATGGCAGGTCAGTTCGGCGATGGCGTCGCGCTCCAGCAGCGCCAGGGTCCGGCGGATCTTGTCGCGCTGGGCCTCGAGCCACTCGTCCCAGTGCTTTTCCGGGGCACGCAGCACTTGCTCGTAACGCACCATGACGGAGGCGTCCATGATGCCGTCGGCCATCGAGGCCAGGGTCAGACGACGCCAGCGGGCCGAGCCGTCGCGAGGGATCAGCGGGTTGCCGACGTGCTGGTGGTCGAGGTAATCGAGAATCACCCGGCTGTCATGGATGACATTGCCATCAGCCAGGCGCAGGGCCGGGATCTTGCCCAGCGGGTTGTCTTCGTTCAGCGCAGTGCTGGGGTTGACCGGTGTCAGGACGCAGTCCTGCAAGGCGACGCGATCCTGCTGGCCGGTCTCGTGCAGCAGCACCATGACTTTGCGCACGAACGGGGACAGGGTGTTGTGGAACAGGGTCATGCTGGGAGCGGACATCGGCAGGGTCTCGGTCAAGGGCAATGAACGGGCAGCATAGCGCGTTGCCCGTCAGGCTCAAGCCATTCAGTGCCGTTGCAACAGACCGCGAAGGGCGAGTGCGGCTGGCACACCCAGACCGATCCAGCTCAAGCCATCCCAGATCCCGTCGCCCAGCAGCGCGGCGAACAACCCCGCCGCACTGAGCAACGCGATCACCAATGGCGTGCTGAAGACTTTCCAGAAATTCGACTGACGCGGTTTCATGCCGAAGCCTCCGCTGTTTCCAGCACCGGTTTCGCGGCCTTGCGCCGCACCACCCACAAGTACACGCCGCTGCCGAGGACGATGATGGTCAGTACATCGAGGGTGGCCCAGAGGATTTTCATCGGCATGCCGCCGTAGTCGCCAAAGTGCAGCGGCTGCGACATGCCCATGGCGTCCATGTACCACGGTCGTTCAGCGACCGCCGTGACCTGCAAGTTGCTGGCGTCGATCAGCACCGGCGTCAGCAAGTGCGAGGTCAGGTGGGTGCCGCCCTTCATGAACACCGAGTAGTGATGTTCGCTGGAAAACCGGGTGCCGGGGAACGCGATGAAGTCCGGTTTCATCCCCGGTGCAACTTCGCCGGCGATATCCAGCAGGCGGGTGGCCGGGGCGAGGTGAGTCAGCGGCGGCGCATCGCGGTAGGGCGCGATCATGGCGTTGAGCGAATCGTTGCGCCAGGCCGCGATGATCAGATCGGCACAGGCGCTGATCACTCCCGTCACACCGACCACCAGCGCCCAGGTCAGGGTCACCACGCCGATCAGGTTGTGCAGATCGAGCCAGCGCAGACGGGTGGATTTGTCCCGGCGCACGGTGCCGAAGTCCAGGCGACGCATGAACGGCAGGTACAACACGGTCCCGGACACGATCGCCACCACGAACAGCACGCCCATGAACGCCAGCAGCAACTTGCCCGGCAGACCGGCAAACATGTCGACGTGCAGACGCAGGATGAACAGCATCAGGCCGCCGTTGGCCGAGGGTGTTTCCAGGGCTTCGCCGGTGCGGGCGTCGAGCATGAAAGTGTGCGAGGAATTCGGCTCGGTGCCGGCCGTCTTCGCCATGATCGTCAGCACGGTGTTCGGCTCGTCGTCTTCGAAGCCGAAGTACTGCACGACTTCGCCGGGGCGATGGGCTTCGGCGGCTTGCACCAGTTGCGCCAGATTCAGGTGCGGCGTATCGGCCGGCATCTCGCGCACCTGGGGTGCGTCACCGAGCAGATGCTCGATCTCGTGATGAAAGATCAGCGGCAGGCCGGTCAGGGCCAGCAACAGCAAAAACACGGTGCAGATCAGGCTGGTCCAGGTGTGGACGAACGACCAGCGGCGGATTGTTTTACTTTTCATTTCATGACCTTCAAAAACACCAAAGCCGTCCACGAGGGACGGCCTGGTTGCAGGGCCTGTTTCAGCTCAAGCGCTTACCACTTGTAGGTGGCACTGGCGACGACGCTGCGCTGGTCGCCGTAGTAGCAGTAGAAGCTGTCGCAGGTGGAAATGTAGTCCTTGTTCAGCAGGTTGGTGGCGTTGAGTGCCAGCGACGCGCCTTTGAGGCTGTTGTCCAGGCGACCGAGGTCGTAATGCACGGCGGCATCGAACACGGTGTAGGCGTCAGCCTTGCCCAGCCAGGTGTTGGCCTTGTCGCCGTAGGTGTTGCCGGTGTAGCGCACACCGCCGCCGACGCCGAAGCCGTCGAGCACGCCGCTGTGCCAGGTGTAATCGGTCCACAGCGAGGCTTGCTGGTTCGGCATCAGTTGCAGGCGATTGCCTTTGTCGGCGCCGTTCTGCACTTCGGACTTGGCCAGGGTGTAGGCGGCGATGACTTTCAGGTTGTCGGTGACATCGGAGGTGGCTTCCAGCTCCAGGCCTTTGACTTTCACTTCGCCGGTCTGGCTGGTGATCGATACGCCGTTGACGAAGGAGCTTACCGAGACGTTTTTCTGGGTCAGGTCATACACCGCGGCGGACAGCAGGGTCTTGCTGCCGGGCGGCTGGTACTTGATGCCCAGTTCCCACTGCTTGCCTTCGGTCGGCTTGAGCGACTCAGTGGAAGAGGCGTCGGCGCCACTGGTGGGCTGGAAGGATTCGGCGTAGGAAATGTACGGCACGAAGCCCGAGTCGAACACGTAGCTCAGTGCGGCGTTGCCGCTGAAGGCCTTGTCGCGGTCGGTGTTGGTGGCGTCGGCCTTGTTGATGAACTTCGTACCGGTGTGCACCCAGTCTTCACGGCCACCGAGGGTCAGGCGCCACTGGTCGAGGGCCATCTGATCCTGCACGTACAGACCGGTCTGGTAGGTCTTCTGGTCGTAGTCGTAGAACGCGGTGGAGCGCGCCGGACGCACGATCGGCTGACCGTAGATCGGGTTGAGCACGTTGGTGGTCAGACCGTCACCGAAGATCGAGGTGTAGTTGGTGTTGCTGCGCTGGTGATCCAGACCCAGCAGCAGCGTATGGCGAATGTCACCGGTGGCAAAGTCAGCCTGGAAGTTGTTGTCCACGGCGAACTGGCTGATGTCCTCTTCGACACTGGTGCTGGTGCGACCGACGTTGCCAGCGTTGTCCACCTGGGTGTACGGATACGAACCCGGGGTCAGGCTCTGGAACGACAGATCCGACTTGGTGTAACGCAGGTTCTGCTTGAACTGCCACACATCGTTCAGGCGATGTTCGAAGGCATAACCGAGCGCGTAGTAGGTGCGGTCGTAGTATTCCCAGTCCGGATCGCCGAGGTTCTTGTGGTGGGAAACCTTGCCGAACGGCATGTCGATCTTGGTGCCCTGCACCGGCAGGAACTGGCTGGTGATGCCGGTATCGTCGCGGGTGAACTGGGTCAGCAGGGTGAACTTGGTGTCGTCGTCGATGTTCCAGGTCAGGCTCGGCGCGATGTTGTAGCGCTTGTTGTCGACGTGATCGACCTGCGTGCCGCTGTCGCGTACCACGCCGCTGAGGCCGTAGAGGAACTGGCCGGCATCGTCGATTTTGCCGGTGCTGGCGAAGTTGATCTGACGGTGGTTGTCGCTGCCGTACTGCAACTGGATTTCGCTGCTCTGCACATCGCTTGGACGTCGGCTGACCATGTCCAGCAGGCCGCCCGGCGGGGTCTGGCCGTAAACCGACGAGGCCGGGCCGCGCAGCAGGGCGAGGCGGTCGAGGTTCCAGGTTTCCTGTTTCGGGTTGGCGTACACGCCTTTTGGCAGCGGCAGGCCATCGAGGAACTGGGTCGGTTCGAAGCCACGCACGCGCAGCCAGTCGGCGCGGGTGTCGCTGCCGTAGCTGCTGGCGGTGATGCCCGGCATGTAGCGCACGGCGTCATCGAGGCTGTGCACGCTGCGGTCGTCCATCTGCTGGCGGGTGGCGACGGAGATCGAACGCGGTGCTTCGACCAGCGCGGTGTCAGTCTTGGTGCCGGCGGCGGTGCGAGTGGCGGTGTAGCCTTCGACCGGGCCCCAGGCGCTTTCAGAGTTTTCCACACCGATTACCGAAGTTTCCGGCAGGGCCATCACGCCTTCCGGCACCGCGACCAGGGTGTACGTGCCGGTGCTGCTTTGTTCCAGTTGCAGGCCGGTGCCGCGCAGGGCGGCGCTCAGTGCGCCTGCCGCGTCATATTGGCCGTTGACTGGCGCCGACGTCTTGCCCGCCGCCAGCGACGGATTCAGCGACAGCGTGAGGCCGCCCTGGCTGGCGATCTGGTTCAGGGTGGTGGAGAGCGGCGCGGCCGGCAGGTTGTAGGCGCGAACGCTCGACGCCTGTTCTGCGGCGATCAGTTGGCTGCTGGCCAGCGGGGTGCAGAGGGCAATGGCGACCGCCAGCAAACTGGGGCGCAACAAGGTGTCTAGCGAACGGGACATACGGCGGCTCCTGAATGGAAATATTTCTCAATTGCCTGTGTGCCGGACGAGAATCGAAAAGTGATAGGGCTGGATGAAAATAATTTCCATTAACGTGAAATGGACGGCGTTATGGCAGAGGATCAGGGCTTCGGATCAGCCTTGGCCACGGTGACCCACCACGGCGTGTGCTGCTCGATCTGCACCGGCAGGGTCGGGAGCAGGGCGCTCAACGCCTTGTCGGTATCGTGCAGCGGGAAGCTGCCGGTAATGCGCAGGTCGGCCACCTCCGGTGCAGTGCCCAGATGGCCACGACGATAGCGGCCGAGCTCGTGCACCAGGTCTTCCAGACGCGCGTTGTCCACCACCAGCATGCCGCGGGTCCAGGCATCGGCACCGGGGTTGAGCGCGACGACGGCGTCCAGGCCGTTGTCGCGGATCAGCACCTGCTGGCCTTCACGCAGGATCTGTTCCTGCGGATCGGATTGCGGGTGCGCCGCGACGGCCGACTGCAACACGCTCAGGCGCGTGCCCTGTTCTTCGCGTTTGACCAGAAACCGCGTGCCCAACGCGCGCATACGGCCTTCGCGGGTTTCGACGATGAACGGTCGTGCATCGCCATGACCGGTCTCGATGAGGATTTCACCTTCCTGCAGCACGATCAGCCGCTGCTGGTCATCGAACCGCACATCGACGGCGCTGTGAGTGTTGAGGTTGACCACGGTGCCGTCCGCCAGCCGCACGGTGCGTTGTTCACCGGTGGCCGTGCGCTGGTCGGCGAGCCAGTAATCCAGCGGCAGATAGTGTTCTGCGGCAAACAGCGACAGGCCGACCACCGCGACAACACTGGCCAGACCGCTGCCGAGCTTGCGCACCCGGCGGCGGATGCCTTCGCGCGATTGCAGCAACGCGCTGCGGGCCGGGCCGTTGGCCACGCTGAAACGCTGGTCGAGCATGCCCAACTGACGCCAGGCACGGGCGTGTTCTTCGTTGGCGGCGTGCCATTTGGCGAATTCTTCGCGCTCCAGCGGGCTGCTGGAATCGAGGGTCAATTGCCAGGCAATCGCCGCGTCCAGTACGTGGGCCGAGACCGGTTTGGAACTGGCCGGGTTCATGTTGGCTCACCGTACAGGGCGATGTAGCACTGGCGGATGCCCTGGGCCAGATACTGGCGCACGCGCGGCACCGACACGCCGAGTTTGTCGGCGATCTCGGCATGGGTCATGCCGTCGAGACGGTTATAAAGGAATGCGGCGCGGGCCTTGGTCGACAATTGGCCGAGCAGACGGTCGATGGCTTTGAGGTCTTCGAGGATCAGTTGCTGCTCTTCCACCGACGGCTGCTCGCCTTCGGGGATCAGCATCAGTTCGGCGAGATAGGCTTGTTCCAGGGCGGCGCGACGGAAGTAGTCGAACAGCAGACCCTTGGCGATGGCCACCAGAAAGGCTCGGGGTTCGCGAGGCGTCAGCAGTTCCTCGCGACCGAGCAGGCGGACGAAGGTGTCCTGGCTCAGGTCTTCGGCGCGTTGCGGGCAGGCCACGTTGCGCCGGAGCCAGCCCAGCAGCCAGCCGCGATGGTCGCGATACAACACACCGACGAGCTCACTGTGAGGGCTTTGGGCTGACGACACGAAGGCACCGACTGGGAAATGTTAACTAACGAGAATTGTTCGCGATTGTGGCAGAGGTGGGAATGGTTAGCAATTGGCCACCGGTCGGGTTGTCGGGCGACAACCCGGGGCTCAGAACGAATGCGTCTGCTGGCGGCGCTTCCACTGACTCAGGCGTTGCTGCAAATTCAATGGGCTGTGAATCTGCTGCTGACGTGCCCGGCTGAACAGAATCAACGCCAGCTCCGCCGTGGCCAGTGCGTCGGCGCTGGCATGGTGGCGCTCGAACACTTCGAGCTTGAACCAGTCGATCCACTCGTCCAGCCCAGCCTCGCGGATGTGCGCCTGGGGGCAAACCAGCGGTGCAATGTCGGCGACATCCAGAAACACTTGCTGCAACTTGTGGCCCAGGTGTTCTTTCACCGCCCGGCCCAGCATGTGCTGATCGAACGGCGCATGAAACGCCAGCACCGGACTGTCGCCAATAAACTCCAGAAGCTCGAGCAAGGCTTCGGCCGGCTCGCTGCCGGCGGCAATCGCGTTCGGTCCCAACCCGTGGATCAAAACACTGGGGCTGAGCTTGAGTTCGCGACATTGCAGGGTGCGTTCGAACTGCTGGCTGAAATCGATGGCGCCGTCCTCGATCACCACCGCGCCAATCGACAGCACCCGATCCTTGTTCAGGTTCAGCCCGGTGGTTTCCAAATCCAGCACCACCCAGCGCTGTTCGCGCAGGCTGCATTCGCTTAGTTCGCCGATTGCCGGCAGTTTCGCCAGGCGTTGTTGTAGATCGTCCGGCAGAACCGGGCTGGCCGGACGCAGCCACGAGAACAGGCTCATAGCTGATACCGCAGGGTCAGGCTGCTTTGCAGGCGTTGGGCCTGGCGCAGGGATTCACGCAGGATGCGCCGGTCCAGATGATTGAGGCTGTCGGGATCGACCCGGTTCGAATACGGCAGGTTTTCCCGGGTCTGGAGCTGATGCTGCTGCATGCGCGTCTGCTGGATAAAGTGATAAGCCTCCTCGTACGCGGCGCCATCCAGTCGGTCGATGACTTCTTTCTCCACCAACTGGCGGAAGCGTTCGAGGGTGTTGTTGGCGTCGATGCCATTGGCCAGAGCCAGCAGACGTGCACCGTCGACAAACGGCGTCAGGCCCTGGATCTTCAGGTCCAGCGTGGCTTTCTCGCCGTTCTTGCGGGTCAGCACGAATTCTCGGAAACGCCCCACCGGCGGGCGGTTGCGCAAGGCGTTCTCGGCCATCATCCGCTGGAACAAACGATTGTCGCCGACCTGATCGAGAATCCCCCGGCGCAATTGCTCGCAACCCTGTTCGTCGCCCCAGACCACCCGCAGGTCGAAATAGATGCTTGAGCCCAACAGGTTCTCCGGCGTCGCCTCACGGATGAAGGCGGCAAAGCGTCGGGCCCATTCGGCGCGGGACAGGCACAACTGTGGATTGCCGGCCATGACGTTGCCTTTGCACAGAGTGAAGCCGCACTGCGCCAGGCTGTTATTGATCTGCTGGGCGATGGGCAGCAGCTTGCCGCGAATCTCCGCCGCATGGGCCGCATCCCGCGCATCGAACAGAATGCCGTTGTCCTGATCGGTGTGCAGGGTCTGTTCGCGCCGGCCTTCGCTGCCGAAGCACAGCCAACTGAACGGCACACCGGGGTCGCCTTTCTCCGCGAGCGTCAGCTCGATCACCCGGCACACGGTGTGATCGTTGAGCAGGGTGATGATGTGGGTGATCTGGGTCGAAGACGCGCCGTGAGCCAGCATGCGCTCCACCAGTTGGCCGATCTCGCCACGCAGAGTCACCAGTTGTTCAACCCGCTGGGCGCTGCGGATGGTCCGTGCCAAGTGCACCAGATCGACCCGTTGCAGCGAGAACAGATCACGCTCGGAGACCACGCCGCACAGACGCTGATCCTTGACCAGGCAGACGTGGGCGATATGCCGCTCGGTCATCGCGATCGCCGCATCGAAGGCGCTGTGATCCGGCGACAGATAGAACGGCGAGGGCGTCATGTGGCGTTCGATCGGTTCATTGAAGTCGCCAACGCCCGCAGCCACCACATGGCGCAGATCGCGCAGGGTGAAAATCCCCAGCGGCGCCTTGTGCTCATCCACCGCGACGATGCTGCCGACCTGTTGTTCGTGCATCAGTTTCACCGCTTCGCGCAACGGCGTGATCGGGCTGCACGTCACCGGATGGCGCATGGCCAATTCGCCCAGGCGAGTGTTCAGCGAGTATTGGGTGCCGAGGGTTTCCACGGCTTTCTGCTGGACCTGCTGGTTGACCTGATCGAGCAGGCTGCTGACCCCGCGCAGGGCGAAGTCGCGGAAGGTGTTGGAGAGGGCGAACAGCTTTATGAATGCCAGTTTGTTCAGTTGCAGGCAGAAGGTGTCTTCGCCGGCCAGGTGTTCGGTGCGGGTCGCCCGTTCACCGAGCAGTGCGGCGAGGGGAAAACACTCGCCGGTGGTGATTTCAAACGTGGTTTCGGTGCCGCCCTTGGCCGTGTGCGGCCGCTCGCCGACCACCCGGCCCTGCTTGACGATGTAGAAGTGTTCGACCGGCCCGTCGGCGGGTTTGATGATGCTCTCGCCCTGACCGTAGAAGCGCAGCTGGCATTGCTCCACCAGATAGGCCAGGTGGGCGTGTTCCATCTGATTGAAAGGGGGGAAACGCTGGAGGAATTGCAAAGTGCCCTGAATGTTCTGCAACACCGCGGTTTTCCCTGCCTGGGTGAAGGCGTCCGCTTTACTCATAACCATTACCGCAGTCTTTTTCGAATTGTTGTTATTGGATCGTTGCAGCCATGGTCGACCCCAGCGCGCGGGGTGCCCATTGGACGTAAGTCTAGGTTTGGCGTGCCGTTGGGTAGTTTTCGGATATGCCCTACACAAACAGTCGGAAATTCTCAGGTTAGCCCCTTGGAAAAAAATCCGACGAAGTGCACATTGAAGCTCTGCCCAGCGATGTCTGACCACTGTGCCAGGGGATCGATTTGAAAACGTAGAGAACGCCATGTCCGACCACGATATTTTGAGCGACGCCGAGCGGGAAGCGCTCAGCGCCGTCATGCTGGAACCCGACCTGCCGCCGCAGCGGGTACTGATCGTTGATGACGACAAAGACGCCCGCGAGTTGCTGTCGGAGATCCTGGCACTGGACGGCATTCGTTGCATGACGGCGGCCAGCGGCGAATCCGCGCTGAAGATGATCGAGGAAAAACCTTCCATCGGGCTGGTGATCACGGATCTGCGGATGGGGCATGTCGGCGGTCTCGAGCTGGTCCGCCAGGTGCGCGAGTCGGTACGGGCGGCGATGCCGATCATCATTGTGTCGGGTGATGCCGACGTGAAGGATGCGATTGCGGCGATGCATTTGAGCGTGGTGGATTTTCTGCTCAAACCGATCGATACCGCCAAACTGCTTGGACTGGTCAAGCATGAGTTGGGGATCGAGCCCTAGCTAATCCGACGCAAACAAAAAAGCCCTGATCGAAAGATCAGGGCTTTTTCATGTCCGGCATCAGCGCGGGTTACAGGCCATTGGCAGCCTTGAACTCGCGACGGCGACGGTGCAGGACCGGTTCGGTGTAGCCGTTCGGCTGTTTGGTGCCCTCGATCACCAGTTCGACCGCCGCCTGGAAGGCGATGTTGCTGTCGAAGTTAGGTGCCAGCGGACGGTACAGCGGGTCGTTGGCGTTCTGACGGTCCACCACCGGCGCCATGCGCTTGAAGCTTTCCATCACTTGCGCCTCGGTGACGACACCGTGGCGCAGCCAGTTGGTGATGTGCTGGCTGGAGATACGCAGCGTCGCACGGTCTTCCATCAGGCCGACGTCGTTGATGTCCGGCACCTTCGAGCAACCCACGCCCTGGTCGATCCAGCGCACCACGTAACCGAGAATGCCCTGGGCGTTGTTGTCCAGTTCGTTCTTGATCTGTTCCGGGGTCCAGTTCGGGTTGACCGCCAGCGGGATGGTCAGGATGTCATCGACCGAAGCGCGAGCACGTTTGGCCAGCTCGGCCTGACGGGCGAACACGTCGACCTTGTGGTAGTGCAGCGCGTGCAGCGCGGCAGCCGTCGGCGATGGAACCCAGGCGGTATTGGCACCGGCCATCGGGTGAGCGATTTTCTGTTCGAGCATCGCCGCCATCAGGTCGGGCATCGCCCACATGCCTTTACCGATTTGCGCACGACCTTGCAGGCCGCTGCTCAGACCGATATCGACGTTCCAGTTTTCGTAGGCACCGATCCACTTTTCAGCCTTCATGTCAGCCTTGCGCACCATAGGGCCGGCTTCCATGGAGGTGTGGATCTCATCGCCGGTGCGGTCGAGGAAACCGGTGTTGATGAACACCACGCGCTCGCTAGCGGCCTGGATGCAAGCCTTGAGGTTGACCGTGGTACGGCGCTCCTCGTCCATGATCCCGACTTTCAGGGTGTTGCGCTTGAGGCCCAGCACGTCTTCGATGCGACCGAACAGCTCGTTGGTGAACGCCGCTTCTTCCGGGCCGTGCATCTTCGGTTTGACGATGTAGACCGAACCGGTGCGGGTGTTCTTGCGCGAAGTGTTGCCGCTCAGGTTGTGCATCGCCGCCAGGCAAGTCACCAGGCCGTCGAGGATGCCTTCCGGCACTTCATTGCCGTGCTTGTCGAGGATCGCGTCGATGGTCATCAGGTGACCGACGTTGCGCACGAACAACAGCGAGCGGCCGTGCAGGGTCAGTTCGCTGCCGTCGACCTTGGTGTAGGTACGGTCCGGGTTCATGGTGCGGGTGAAAGTCTGGCCGCCCTTGGAAACGGATTCCGCGAGGTCGCCCTTCATCAGACCTAGCCAGTTGCGGTAGATCACAACCTTGTCGTCGGCATCGACGGCGGCCACGGAGTCTTCGCAGTCCATGATGGTGGTCAGCGCCGCTTCCATCAGGATGTCTTTGACACCAGCGGGGTCGGTCTGGCCGACCGGGGTGCTGGCATCGATCTGGATTTCGAAATGCAGACCGTTGTTCTTCAGCAGGATCGCGATCGGCGCATTGGCGTCGCCCTGGAAGCCGATCAGCTGTGCATCGTTGCGCAGGCCGCTGTTGCTGCCGCCCTTGAGGGTGACGACCAGTTTGCCATCAGCAATCTTGTAGCCGGTGGAGTCGACGTGGGAGCCGGCCGCCAGTGGCGCTGCTTCGTCGAGGAATGCGCGGGCGAAGGCGATGACTTTGTCGCCACGCACCTTGTTGTAGCCTTTGCCTTTTTCCGCGCCGCCGGCTTCGCTGATGGCGTCGGTGCCATACAGGGCGTCGTACAGCGAACCCCAGCGGGCGTTCGAGGCGTTGAGGGCGAAGCGGGCGTTCATCACCGGAACCACGAGTTGCGGGCCGGCGGTACGGGCGATTTCGTCATCGACGTTTTGCGTCGTTGCCTGGAAATCAGCCGCTTCTGGCAGCAGATAACCGATCTCTTGCAGGAAGGCTTTGTAGGCCACGGCGTCGTGTGGTTGACCGGCACGGCTCTGGTGCCAGCCGTCGATACGGGCCTGGAAGTCATCGCGTTTGGCGAGTAGGGCTTTGTTCTTCGGCGCCAGGTCGTGAATGACCTTGTCGGCGCCTTCCCAGAACTTGTCGGCGGTGAGGCCGGTACCGGGAATGGCTTCGTTGTTCACGAAGTCGAACAGGACTTTGGCGACCTGCAGGCCACCGACTTGAACGTGTTCAGTCATTGCTTGCCTCACTCTGCTCAGCTATTTCGCTTTTCAGCTCTTCAATTTAAAAATGAAGCCTCTGGCCATTTAAACCACAAACCCCTCGACCAGTACATGCCATCGCTGGCGGCTGGGCTGGGACCAATCAACGGCTTGGGGGCCTTGCTGACAGGGCTTTCAGGGTTGCGAACGTGCCTTGGGCAGACATCGATCCAACGTTATGTAGTGCGCGCTGCGGCATACTACATGATGCATTGCGGTTGTGAAAATCAGACTAATTACGTCGTTCTGCGACCCCATGACGCATTGCGGTCACGGCGCGGAACGGGATGTTCTCAAAAAACCAACGGATTGTTCCAGTTAAATATAAAAAGTTGTACACGATTTGTGATTTCGAGCGTCTGAGGCGTCTGTCGAACGCTTGCCTATACTTGTTTTTCTATAACAAAAGTCATGACAAGAGGGCTGCGCCATGGATCACCTCGTACTCACCGTCTTCGCGCCGGACAAGCCCGGGCAGGTCGAGCGCATCGCCCAATGCATCGCCGAGCATGGTGGCAACTGGCTGGAAAGCCGCATGTCACGGATGGCCGGGCAGTTCGCCGGGATTCTGCGGGTCGGCGTGCCGGCGGAGGCTTACGACGAATTAGTCGATGCCCTACAAGCTTTGTCGACTCAGGGCATTCGTGTGCTGGTCGCCGAAAGCGGTATTGAACAGGCCTGCACCTGGAAACCGATTGCCATGGAACTGGTGGGCAATGATCGTCCGGGCATCGTGCGGGATATCACCCGGTTGCTGAGCGAGCAGGGCGTGAACCTCGAACGGCTGGTGACCGAAGTGCGCCCGGCGCCGATGAGCAGCGAGCCGTTGTTCCACGCCGAGGCGATTCTGGCGGTGCCGCTGACCCTGTCGCTGGATGTGCTGCAATCGCGCCTGGAAACCCTGGCCGATGACTTGATGGTGGAATTGGTGCTGCGCACCGACCTGTGAAGACGGATCGGGTTATCCAGTTTAAACGTGCACCTGCCTGTGGATAACCTGTAGAGACCGACCGCCAGGCCACGTCCGCCGTGGCTTGGCGAAGATTGATCAAAAAACCGCCAGCATTCAGTGACTTGCACACAAACGGCGGGGATCACGCTGTGGATAACCTTGGGAAGGAACGATACAGGCCACGAGAGCCGTGGCCTGTGGAGGTTTGTGCGTTTTTTGATCAGCTGCGGCGGCGCAGGCTCATCCACGCATCGACGCTGTACACCGCCAGACCGGCCCAGATAAACATGAAGGCAATCAGCGTACTCGACGACAAGTGCTCACCGAACAGCAGCACTGCCTGCAACAGCACCAGCGTCGGTGCCAGGTATTGCAGGAAGCCGATGGTGGTGTAGGGCAAATGCCGCGTGGCCGCGTTGAAACACACTAACGGCACCAGCGTCACCGGGCCGGCTGCCACCAGCCACCAGGCTTCGGAGGTGGTCCAGAACGCAGCTTGCGCACTGGTGGCGGTCGGATTGAACAGTAGCCACGCGAGGGCGATCGGCACCAGCATCCAGGTTTCCACCACCAGCCCCGGCAGTGCCTTGACCGGCGCCTGCTTGCGGATCAGCCCGTAGAAACCGAAGGTCAGTGCCAGCACCAACGACACCCACGGCAGGCTGCCAACCTGCCATACCTGCTGCGCCACGCCGACCGCCGCCAGACCGACCGCCAGCCACTGCATGCGCCGCAGGCGTTCGCCGAGGATCAGCATGCCCAGAAGCACGTTCACCAATGGGTTGATGTAGTAACCGAGGCTCGCTTCCAGCATCCGGCCGTTGTTCACCGACCAGACGTAGGTCAGCCAGTTGGCCGCTATCAAGGTGCCGCTGAGCGCGAGAATCGCCAGGCGTTTCGGGTTGTCGCGCAGCTCCTGCCACCAGCCCGGATGTTTCCAGACCATCAGCAACAGCGCGCCGAACAGCGCCGACCACAACACCCGGTGGATGATGATCTCCACCGCCGGCACTTCGGCGATGGCTTTGAAGTAGAGCGGGAACAGTCCCCAGATGATGTAGGCACTCAGGCCCAGAATGTACCCGCGACGCGGGTTGGCGGCTTGCATGCAGAATCCTTGCTTAGGCAGCTAACAAAGCAGCGATTGTACGGGCAGTTGTATAGACGTGTCGTGTCAGAAAAGCTTCAACGGCTCTTCATTCAATGCCGCCAGTTGTTCACGCAACGCCAGCACCTGATCGCCCCAATACCGCTCCGTGCCGAACCACGGAAAACTGTGAGGAAACGCCGGATCGTCCCAGCGTCGGGCCAGCCAGGCGCTGTAATGCATCAGGCGCAGGGCGCGCAGCGGTTCGATCAGCGCCAGTTCGCGCGGGTCGAAATCGTGGAATTCGTTGTAGCCGTCCATCAATTCCGACAGCTGTCCGAGGCATTCCTGACGATCGCCCGCGAGCATCATCCAGATGTCCTGCACGGCCGGGCCCATGCGGCAGTCGTCGAGGTCGACGATGTGGAACATCTCGTCGCGGCACATCATGTTGCCGGGGTGGCAATCACCGTGCATGCGGATGTTCTGATGCGGCGTGGCGGCGTAGGCGTCTTCCACACGTTTGAGCAGGTCGCGGGCGACGGACTCGTAGGCCGGTAACAGGCTTTTGGGGATGAAGTTGCCTTCCAGCAACGTGTTCAGCGAGGCATGGCCAAAGTTCTGCACGGCCAGCGCTTCGCGATGCTCGAACGGACGCGTTGCGCCGACTGCATGAATGCGCCCCAGCAACTGACCGAGGCGATACAACTGGTCGAGGTTGCCCGGCTCCGGCGCCCGGCCACCGCGACGGGGAAACAGGGTGAAACGGAAACCGGCGTGTTCGTGCAGGGTCTGGCCGTTGTGGATAAGTGGCGCCACCACCGGGATCTCGACGTCGGCCAGTTCGAAGGTGAACTGGTGCTCTTCGAGAATGGCTTCGTTGGTCCAGCGCTGCGGGCGATAGAACTTGGCAATCAGCGGTTCGGAGTCTTCGATGCCGACCTGATAGACGCGGTTTTCGTAACTGTTGAGCGCCAGAATGCGTGCGTCGCTCAGAAAGCCGATGCTTTCGACGGCATCGAGCACGAGGTCTGGGGTGAGGGTTTCAAACGGGTGGGCCATGCTGACTCCTGCGCGCAGCAGGCTGCCGCGTCCGGCCCAGCATGGTAGCGCAGACGGGCTGTCTTGAGGGGGATCGTTCCCGCGCAGAACGCGGGAACGATCTGACCGCTGCCGTATCAGGCGCCGACGATCCCGCCATCCTCACGGGTAATCGCCATCACCGAAGAGCGCGGCTTGCCGTTCGGCAAATGCTCGGGGAAGGTCGAGCCGCCGTTCTCGCCTGGATGCTGGATCCCGACAAACAGGGTTTTCTGATCCGGCGAGAAACTGATCCCGGTGACTTCGCAACCGATCGGCCCGACCATGAACCGGCGAATCTCTCCCGTCTTGGGATCGGCGCAGAGCATCTGGTTGTTGCCCATCCCGGCAAAGTCCCCGGCGTTGCTCGAATCACCGTCGGTGAGAATCCACAGTCGGCCGGCCTTGTCGAAACCCAGGCCGTCCGGGCTGTTGAACATGTTCTGCGGGGTGATGTTCGACGAACCGCCCTTCGGCGTACCGGCATGCACGCCCGGGTTGCCGGCCACCACGAACAGATCCCAGGCGAAGGTCTTGGAACCGTGATCGTCGCGGTCGGTGCGCCAGCGCAGGATCTGCCCGTAGACGTTCTTCTCGCGCGGGTTCGGGCCGCCCACCGGTTGCCCGTCTTCGCCGCGTTTGGCGTTGTTGGTCAGGGTGCAATAGACCTGGCCGTCTTTCGGGCTGACCACGATCCATTCCGGGCGGTCCATGCGCGTGGCGCCGACGACGCTGGCCGCCAGACGCGCGTGAATCAGCACTTCGGCCTGATCGGCAAAACCGCTGCTGGCGTCGATGCCGTTCTTGCCGTGGGTCAGTTCGATCCACTGGCCCTGGCCTTTCGGGTGGTCGGGGTTGCCGTCGCCCGCGTCGAATTTCGCCACGTACAAGGTGCCGTGATCGAGGATGTCGCGGTTGGCTTTCGCGTTGCGGTGGTTGATGCGGTCGCGGCTGATGAACTTGTAGATGAACTCGCCGCGTTCGTCGTCGCCCATGTACACCACGGCGCGACCGTCGTCGGTCTCGGCCAGGGCCGCGTTTTCATGTTTGAAGCGACCGAGTGCGGTGCGTTTGACCGGGGTCGATTGCGGGTCGAACGGGTCGATTTCCACCACCCAGCCGTGACGGTTGAGCTCGTTCGGGTTCTTCGCCATGTCGAAACGCGGATCGAACGGATGCCAGTTGATCTCGCGGCTGGCGACCGAGACGCCGTAGCGTTTCTGCGCCGGGTCGAACTGTTGCTGGGCGTTGCTGCTGCCGAAGCAGTCGGTGAAGTTCTCTTCACAGGTCAGGTAAGTGCCCCACGGCGTCTTGCCGTTGGCGCAGTTCTGGAAGGTGCCGAGGACTTTCTTGCCGTGCTTGTCGGCGCTGGTTTTCATCAGCTCATGGCCGGCAGCCGGGCCGCTGATGCGCAGCGGCGAGTTGCCGTGGATGCGACGGTTGTAGCGCGAGCCCTGAACGAACTGCCATTGGCCGTTCTTGCGCGCCACTTCGATCACCGACACGCCTTCGCAGGCCAGGGCCTTGCGCACGTCTTCCGCCGACTGCGGCTGGCCGCCATGGGGGTAGAGGTAGCGGTAGTTGGTGTATTCGTTGTTGATCGCCATCAGGGCGCGATTTTTGTCGTCCGGGAAGGCGAACAGGCTCATGCCGTCGTTGTTGTCGCCGAACTGCACTTCCTGTGCAGCCGCAGTGCCGTTGCCGCTCGGGTCGAAGGCCGGGCCGTTCTTGTGCAGGGGCTGACCCCAACTGATCAGCACCGACGACTTGTAGCCCTTGGGCAGGCTGATGACGTCGGTGGTGGCGGCCGGAATGCTGTCGAAGCCGAGCAGGCGGCTGTTGCCGGCGCTGACACCGGTGGCCAGCGCGCTGCGGCTCAACAGGCTGCCGCCGAGGAACATCGCTGCGCCGCACAGTGCGCCGGCGCCGATGAAACCGCGACGGCTCATGCCGACCATTTTTTCCAGGTCAGTGGATTGGTTTTCTTCTAATAGGCTCACATCAGGCTCCCTGCTTGGTTTTGGCAGCCACCTTAATGAGAGGCGATGACGCTTTTGTTGCAGGAACCCGCGCTAAAGCGGTGTGCCGATCAGCACATTGGACGGCGAGAACTGCACTTGCACCGGTTGTTCGACGGTCAGTCCGTGGGTGCGCAGGTGCAGCGGCTCAGCCAGGGCGCAGAGTGTCTGGCCATTGGGCAGGGCGACGCGTACTTCGCTGGGGCCGTCTTCGGCATCGAGAATGGCTTCGAGGGTACCGCTCAGAAGATTGTGACCAGATGTTGCAGCCTGTTCTCGCCCCAGCAACTCCAGCCAGCCGGCCTTGATCAGTGCTACCACTTCGGTGCCCGGTTGCAGCTCCAGATGCACGGTGCTGTCGTGGGTGATCTGCGCATCGATGCACAGGCCTTCGGCCAGTTCGAGACGGATCAGGTCATTGCGGCCCTGGTGTTCGATGCTGACGACTTTGCCGTGCAATTGATTGCGGGCGCTGGTTCGGAGCATCAAACGCCCCAGTAGATCCAGATCGCTGGCGTCTTCGGCAGCTTCCAGCACCTGCGCCTGCAAGGCTTGCAGCTTCTGATAAAGACGCAGCACCCGTTCGCCTTCGCTGGACAGTCTGGCGCCACCGCCGCCCTTGCCGCCGACAGCCCGCTCGACCAGCGGCTTTTGCGCGAGATTGTTCAACTCATCGATGGCGTCCCACGCCGCCTTGTAACTCAGGCCCGCGCTTTTGGCGGCGCGGGTGATCGAGCCCTGTTCGGCAATGTGTTGCAGCAGGGCGATGCGCTGCGGGCGGCGGACAATGTGCTGGGACAACAGGGAAGGCAAGGACATGTCGGGTGCTTTGTGCTGGGTTGATGGTGGAGGAAGTTGGCCGCTTGGCGCGTGTGAGTCAAGCCGCGTCGCCAGGTTTCGGTGTTCGGGCCAGGCAGTAGACGTCGACCCGCGTGGCGCCCGCGTCCACCAGCAGCCGGGCCAATGCCTGGGCGGTGGCGCCGGTGGTCAGCACATCATCCACCAAGGCCAGATGCCGACCTTGTACGTGGGCGTCTGACAAAAGTTCGAAGGCATTGCGCAGATTGCGTTTGCGCGCCTTGGCATCGAGTGCCTGCTGGGCGCTGGTGTCCTGAATTCGGCACAGGATATTTTCTTCACAGGGCAGGTCCAGTTGCTTGCCGAGCCACCGTGCCAGCATTGCCGCCTGATTGAATCCACGTTGGCGCAGACGCTTGTTCGCCAACGGTATCGGTAACAAGGCATCGGGGCGCGGCAGGCCTTCGTCGAAGCGATGTTGCAGGTATTGTCCGAGAACATCGCCGAGCAGGCGACCAAACGGCCATTTCGCATTGTGCTTGAAGCGGGTGATCAGGCTGTCCACCGGGAAGCCGTAGGACCAGGGCACCGCCACGTGTTCGAAGGCGGGCGGATCCTTCAGGCAGCCGCCGCACGTCAGGCCCGCAGCGGGCAGCGGCAAGGCACATGTCACGCATTGATCACCCAGCCAGGGCAGTTCGGTTTCGCAGGCCACGCAGAGAGGTGTTTCGGTTTCCGCCGGCTCATCGCACAATAAACAGTGCTGGTTGTTATTTAACCAGATGTAAACCGGTCTATCTTGATGTGGTTGACAGTGCATGGCTCTTCCTTAAATATGCCGAACATCCGTGTCGTGCCTGTGGGTATTCCGTTTCCCCAGGCGCAAGCCAAGCATAACCAAGGAATCGCCCATGAGCGCCAGCACCACTGCCACCCTGCGTCACGACTGGTCTTTGGCCGAAGTCAAAGCACTCTTCGTTCAGCCATTCAACGACTTGCTGTTCCAGGCGCAGACGGTGCACCGCGCGCATTTCGACGCCAACCGCGTCCAGGTTTCCACCCTGCTGTCGATCAAGACCGGCGCCTGCCCGGAAGATTGCAAATACTGTCCGCAGTCCGGTCACTACAACACCGGTCTGGAAAAAGAAAAGCTGATGGAAGTGCAGAAAGTCCTCGAAGAGGCTGCCCGCGCCAAGGCCATCGGCTCGACCCGTTTCTGCATGGGCGCGGCGTGGAAGCATCCGTCGGCCAAGGACATGCCCTACGTGTTGAAGATGGTCGAAGGCGTGAAGGCCATGGGCCTTGAAACCTGCATGACCCTCGGTCGTCTCGATCAGGATCAGACCGAAGCGCTGGCCAAGGCCGGGCTCGACTACTACAACCACAACCTGGACACCTCGCCGGAGTTCTACGGCAGCATCATCACCACCCGCACCTACAGCGAGCGTCTGCAGACCCTGGCCTACGTGCGCGATGCCGGCATGAAAATCTGCTCCGGCGGCATCCTCGGTATGGGCGAGTCCCTCGATGACCGCGCGAACCTGCTGATCCAGCTGGCCAACCTGCCGGAGCATCCGGAGTCGGTGCCGATCAACATGCTGGTGAAAGTCGCCGGCACGCCGCTGGAAAACGCTGACGACGTCGATCCGTTCGACTTCATCCGCATGCTCGCCGTGGCGCGGATCCTGATGCCGCAATCCCACGTGCGTCTGTCCGCCGGCCGCGAAGCGATGAACGAGCAGATGCAGGCCCTGGCGTTCTTCGCCGGCGCCAACTCGATTTTCTACGGCGACAAACTGCTGACCACCGCCAACCCGCAGGCCGACAAGGACATGCAGCTGTTTGCGCGTCTGGGCATTCAGCCGGAAGCCCGCGAAGAACATGCCGACGAAGTGCATCAGGCTGCCATCGAGCAGGCGCTGGTGGAGCAGAAGAGCAGCGAGCAGTTCTACAACGCGGCAGTCTGATCGTCCGTTCTTTCAGGCGCTGCCTCGGGCGGCGTCTGCTGATTCATTTGCCACCCGTGAGGCTTGCATGTCTTTCGATCTCGCCGCACGCCTTGCTGCCCGTCGTGCCGAAAATCTCTATCGCCAGCGACCGCTGCTTGAAAGCCCCCAGGGGCCGCAAGTGGTGGTCGACGGTCAGCCATTGCTGGCGTTCTGCAACAACGATTACCTGGGCCTGGCCAATCATCCGCAAGTGATCGAAGCCTGGCGCGCCGGTGCCTCGAAGTGGGGCGTCGGCGGCGGAGCCTCGCATCTGGTGATCGGCCACAGCGGCCCGCATCACGCACTGGAAGCAGCTCTGGCCGACCTCACCGGACGGCCATGTGCGCTGTTGTTCACCACCGGTTACATGGCCAACCTCGGCGCGGTCACGGCGCTGATCGGGCAGGGCGATACGGTGCTGGAAGACCGGCTCAATCATGCGTCGTTGCTGGATGCCGGACTGTTGTCCGGCGCGCGGTTCAATCGTTATCTGCACAACGACGCCGACAGCCTGGCCAAGCGTCTGGAGAAAGCCACCGGTAATACGCTGGTGGTCACCGACGGCGTGTTCAGCATGGACGGTGATCTCGCCGACCTGCCAGCACTGGCCCGAGAGGCCAAGGCCAAAGGCGCGTGGTTGATGGTCGATGACGCCCACGGTTTCGGTCCTCTGGGCTCGAACGGTGGCGGGATCGTCGAGCATTTCGGCTTGAGCCAGGATGACGTGCCGGTGCTGGTCGGTACCCTCGGCAAAGCGTTCGGCACGGCGGGCGCGTTTGTCGCCGGCAGTGAAGAGCTGATTGAAAGTCTGATCCAGTTCGCCCGTCCGTACATCTACACCACCAGCCAGCCACCGGCGTTGGCCTGCGCAACCTTGAAAAGTCTGGAACTGCTGCGCAGCGAACACTGGCGTCGCGAGCATTTGCAGACGCTGATCCGCCAGTTCCGCCACGGCGCCGAACAGATCGGTCTGGAGCTGATGGACAGCTTCACGCCGATTCAGCCGATCATGATTGGCGATGCCGGCCGCGCCGTGCGTTTGTCGCAGATGCTGCGCGAGCGTGGGTTGATGGTCACCGCGATCCGCCCGCCGACTGTGCCCGCCGGCAGTGCTCGGCTGCGGGTCACGCTGACCGCCGCCCACAGCGAGGCGCAGGTGCAACTATTGTTAGAAGGACTGGCCGATTGCTTTGCCCAACTGAAGTCGGAGCCAAGCCATGCGTGATCGTCTGATTCTGCTCCCCGGCTGGGGCCTCGGTGTTTCCCCGCTGGAACCCTTGGCGGCTGCGCTGCGTGGGCTCGACGAACACCTGACGGTCGAAATCGAACCGTTGCCGGAGCTGGAATCCAGCGATCCTGCGGATTGGCTCGACGAACTCGATGAGCGCATTCCCCAGGACGTCTGGCTGGGTGGCTGGTCGCTGGGCGGCATGCTGGCTTCTGAGCTGGCGGCGCGGCGTGGTGAACATTGCTGCGGCTTGCTGACGCTGGCGAGCAATCCTTCTTTTGTTGCCCATGACCAGTGGCCGAGCGCTATGCCGGGGGAAACCTTCGATGCATTTCTGGCCGGTTGCAGTGCTGATCCGCGTCAGACCCTCAAGCGTTTTTCGTTGCTGTGCGCTCAGGGTGCGCAAGACTCTCGCGGCTTGTCGCGACTGTTGCTCGGCGGCGCGCCGAATACTTCACCGATCGCCTTGATGGCGGGTCTGGAGTTGTTGGCGCAGATCGATACGCGCAATGCCTTGCAGGTGTTTCGAGGCCCGCAATTGCATCTGTTTGCCGGGCTGGACGGGCTGGTGCCGGCGGAAGCCGCGGGCGAGCTGTTCGCCTTGCTGGCGGATGTCGAGGTCGGGCTGATCGAGCAGGCCAGCCATGCGTTTCTTCTGGAAGACCCCCACGGTGTGGCCGGTGCGATCCAGGCGTTTTTAAGTGAGTGTGGTGATGACTGATTTGTCTCTTGCTGCGCTGCCCGGCGGCTTGCCTGACAAGCGCCAGGTAGCGGCTTCCTTTTCCCGCGCAGCGGCCAGCTACGACAGCGTCGCCGAGTTGCAGCGTGATGTCGGCACGCAGTTGCTGAATCGTCTGCCGGTGGATTTTCTGCCGCCGCGCTGGCTGGATCTGGGCTGCGGCACTGGCTATTTCACCCGGGCGCTGGCCGAACGTTTTGCTTGTAATGAAGGGCTGGCGCTGGACATCGCCGAGGGCATGCTCAATCACGCCCGGCCATTGGGCGGGGCCGCGCACTTTATTGCTGGCGATGCTGAGCGTCTGCCGTTGCAGAATTCGACCTGTGATCTGATCTTCTCCAGCCTCGCCGTGCAGTGGTGCGCAGACTTCGAATCGGTACTCGGCGAAGCCTTCCGGGTGCTGAAACCGGGGGGGATTTTTGCGTTTGCTAGTCTTTGTGTAGGGACGCTGTACGAATTGCGCGACAGTTGGCGTCAGGTCGATGGCCTGGTGCACGTCAACCGTTTCCGCGAGTTCGCCCGGTACGAGCAATTGTGTGCGGCCAGTGGTCTGCGCACGGTCAGTCTGGAGAACCGGCCACATGTGCTGCATTACCCGGATGTGCGCAGCCTGACGCACGAACTCAAGGCGCTGGGCGCGCATAACCTGAACCCCGGTCGGCCGGGCGGATTGACCGGTCGGGCGCGGATTCTGGGGCTGGTCGAAGCCTACGAGCAGTTCCGTCAGCCGCAGGGCTTGCCGGCGACTTATCAGGTGGTCTACGCCGTGTTGGAGAAACCCGTATGAGCGCAGCCTATTTCATCACCGGAACCGACACTGACGTCGGCAAGACGACGGTCGCCGCCGGGTTGCTGCATGCCGCCCGATCGGCAGGGTTGAGTACGGCGGCGGGCAAGCCGGTGGCGTCCGGTTGTGTCGTGACGCCCAGAGGTCTGCGCAACTCCGATGCCTTGGCGTTGCAGGCCGAGTGCTCGTTGCCGCTGACGTATCAACAGGTCAATCCGGTGGCGTTCGAGCCGGCCATCGCGCCGCATCTGGCGGCCCGTGAGGCAGGCGTGGCGTTGACCGTGCAATCGCTGCTGGCGCCGATGCGCGAGATTCTGGCCATGAACGCCGACTTCACATTGATTGAAGGCGCGGGCGGGTGGCGGGTGCCGTTGGCGGATCAGGACAATCTGTCGGACCTTGCCATTGCGCTGAATCTGCCGGTGATTCTGGTGGTGGGCGTGCGTCTGGGTTGTATCAGCCATGCATTGCTGACGGCCGAGGCTATTGCCCGTGACGGGCTGCAACTGGCCGGTTGGGTAGCGAACATCATTGATCCGAAGACCTCGCGGCTGGAAGAAAATCTGGCGACACTGGCCGAGCGGATTCCGGCGCCGTGTCTGGGGCGGGTGCCGAAACTCAAGGCGGTCAGCGCCGAGGCGGTCGCCGATCACTTGCAACTGGATCTGCTCGACTGATTTTGACTATGGGAAGGCACTGTGCCATTAGTGTTTTTGACGGGTGTTTTTCTGACGCCTCTGGTTCAATGGCACCCATTGATCCTTCCCAAGGATGAGAGCTCCCATGGAAATCTCCGGAAACACAGCTTTTTATGCAGGTCTGAGCAGCATTCAGACCGGGCAGAACCGTGTCGATCAGGCTGCCAGCCAGATCGCCAACAACACCATTGAGCGTTCGGTCACCAGCCAGTCTTCCGAAGCCCAGATTGATCGCCTGCGCGGCGTGGATCGCAGCCAGCAAATGGATCCGGGCAGCGCCATGGCCGAGATGGCCCAGGGCAAGTTTCAAGTGGAGCTGGGCACGAAAGTCGCCAAGGCTTCCGATGAAATGCTCGGTACGATCATCGATACGTTCGCCTGATTTTCTGATATCCGCTTTGCCAGACGCCGCGACTGTTCGCGGCGTTTTTCGTTGTAAGTCCTTCTCCCTCAACTAATCTTTTTTCATTGCACATGGCTCGCCCGGGCGCATGTCGCGGTGCTGTGTCCGGCGTTCGAAAAATGTGATGACGAATGGCAAAAGATCGACGCTTGACAAGATTTCGGCGTAAACGTATGTTTCAAACAACTGTTTGACCGTCACAACAAATCAATGCGGTCGTTCATTCCCGGTTACATCAGCAGAGGTTTATCGCTATGCCTGACTACAAGGCCCCCTTGCGTGATATTCGCTTCGTTCGTGACGAACTGCTCGGCTACGAAGCGCACTATCAGAGCCTTCCAGCGTGCGCAGACGCAACGCCGGACATGGTTGACGCCATTCTCGAAGAGGGCGCCAAGTTTTGTGAGCAGGTGCTGGCACCGCTGAACCGCGTGGGCGACATCGAAGGTTGCACCTGGAGCGAGTCCGGCGTGAAAACCCCGACCGGCTTCAAAGAGGCCTACAAGCAATTCGTCGAAGGCGGCTGGCCAAGCCTGGCCCATGACGTCGAGCACGGCGGTCAGGGTCTGCCTGAGTCGCTGGGTCTGGCGGTAAGCGAAATGGTCGGCGAAGCCAACTGGTCGTGGGGTATGTACCCGGGCCTGTCGCACGGCGCGATGAACACCATCTCCGAACACGGCACCCCAGAGCAGCAAGAAGCCTATCTGACCAAACTGGTCTCCGGCGAATGGACCGGCACCATGTGCCTGACCGAGCCGCACTGCGGCACCGACCTGGGCATGCTGCGCACCAAGGCCGAACCTCAGGCCGACGGTTCCTACAAAGTCTCCGGCACCAAGATCTTCATCTCGGCCGGTGAACACGACATGGCCGACAACATCGTCCACATCGTACTGGCCCGCCTGCCGGATGCACCGGCTGGCACCAAAGGCATTTCCCTGTTCATCGTTCCGAAGTTCATGCCGAATGCCGATGGCACTGTTGGCGCTCGCAACGCTGTGAGCTGCGGCTCGCTGGAACACAAGATGGGCATCCACGGCAACGCCACTTGCGTGATGAACTTCGACGGCGCGACCGGTTTCCTGATCGGCCCGGCGAACAAAGGCCTGAATTGCATGTTCACCTTCATGAACACCGCACGTCTGGGCACCGCGCTGCAAGGTCTGGCCCACGCCGAAATCGGCTTCCAGGGCGGCCTGAAATACGCTCGCGATCGCCTGCAAATGCGCTCCCTGACTGGCCCGAAAGCGCCAGAAAAAGCGGCTGACCCGATCATCGTTCACCCTGACGTACGCCGCATGCTGTTGACCATGAAGGCATTCGCCGAAGGCAACCGTGCGATGGTGTACTTCACCGCCAAACAGGTCGACATCGTCAAATACGGCGTGGACGAAGAAGAGAAGAAGAAAGCCGACGCCCTGCTGGCCTTCATGACTCCGATCGCCAAGGCGTTCATGACCGAAGTCGGTTTCGAATCCGCCAACCACGGCGTACAGATCTACGGCGGCCACGGCTTCATCGCCGAGTGGGGCATGGAGCAGAACGTTCGCGACAGCCGCATCTCGATGCTGTACGAAGGCACCACCGGCATCCAGGCACTCGACCTGCTGGGTCGTAAAGTGCTGATGACTCAAGGCGAGGCCCTGAAAGGCTTCACCAAGATCGTCCACAAGTTCTGCCAGAACAACGAAGGCAACGAAGCCGTTAAAGAATTCGTTGCACCGTTGGCTGCACTGAACAAAGAGTGGGGCGAGCTGACCATGAAGGTCGGTATGGCTGCCATGAAAGATCGCGAAGAAGTCGGCGCGGCCTCTGTGGACTACCTGATGTACTCCGGTTACGCGTGCCTGGCCTACTTCTGGGCCGACATGGCGCGTCTGGCTGCTGAAAAACTGGCTGCCGGTACCACCGACGAGGCCTTCTACACCGCCAAGCTGCAAACCGCGCGCTTCTACTTCCAGCGCATCCTGCCGCGTACCCGTACGCACGTGGCAACCATGCTGTCGGGTGCAAACAACCTGATGGACATGAAGGAAGAGAACTTCTCGCTGGGCTACTAAGCCTTAACGCGGTCGTTCTGAAAACCGCTGCTCCTTCGGGGGCAGCGGTTTTTTTGTGCCCGGATTTCCCCAATCCCGGGGCTGATTCCCCAGCATTGATGACGGCTTTGCTCAGCCGAACCCCTGCGCCTATTGATTCAAGATGTTTCCAGAAGGGTGGCCAATTAATTGCACTGTCCGAATTACCGGTGCTAACGAGAACTGCCTGCTCAAAGAAGCATGACGCCCGGCACTTAACAACAACAGTCAGGGTGAAGCCTATGAACATCAGTCGACTCGCTCGTTTGACCTTCTGGTTACCCATCGCGCTGTCAGTCCACAGCGCATGGGCCGCCGACCCCGCCGAAGTCGATCCCCCGGTGCCGGAAGTCCCGTCGCTGCAATCGTTGCGCGGGATGGTGCCTCCCGATCCTTCCGGGACCGAAGGCGGACGCAAGGTCGACCTGATGACCGATTACGTACTCAACCGTTCTGCCGCGATCCTGTTGGGCAAGGCGTTGTTCTGGGACATGGAGATCGGCAGCGACGGCGCGACTGCGTGCGCCTCCTGTCACTACCATGCCGGTGTCGATCACCGCATCACCAACCAGCTCAACCCCGGCCAGGCCAACACCAACGCCAACGTCGCGTCGATTTTCAACAAGCCGTTTGTGGCTTCCGACATTCCCGGCGACGTGGCGACCTACGCCACGTTGTCCGGCGGCAAGGGTGGCCCGAACTACACGCTGAAAAAAACCGACTTCCCGACCCACGTGCTGAGTAATCCACTGGAGCGCAACTCGCCGATCGTTTACTCGACCGACGATGTGGTCGGTTCCCAAGGCGTGTTCGACGCCAACTTCGTCAAACCCAACCAGCCACGGTTCGACAAGTGCACCCAGCAGCCGGACGGCCTGTTTCAGGTCGGCGGCATCAACGTACGGCGCAGCACCGGTCGCAACGCGCCGTCGGTGATCAACGCCGCGTTCAACGTGCGCAACTTCTGGGACGGTCGGGCCAACAACGTGTTCAACGGATTTTCGCCGTTCGGCAATCGCGACCCGGATGCGGGGATCTACGTGACCAGCGAGCGCAGCACGGTCGCCACCAAAGTCAGGCTGGCGCTCAACGATGCGTCTGCCGCCTCGCAAGCCGTCGGCCCGCCCGGCAGCCCGGTGGAAATGTCCTGCGGCGGCCGTACCTTTGCCGACATCGGTCGCAGGATGCTCGACACCCTGATGCTCAAGCAGCAACGGATTTCCTCCAGTGATTCGGTGCTGGGGCCAGTGTCCGGCGCACGGCGTCCGACTTATCGCGAACTGATCAAGAATGCCTTCCAGCCCCGGTTGTGGAACGCCACGCAAAACGTCTCGGTGGGCGGCGCGCCGTACACCCAGATGGAGGCCAACTTCCCGCTGTTCTTTGGCCTGGCAATTCAGATGTACGAAGCCACACTGGTGTCCGATCAGGCGCCAATCGATGCCTACCTGCAAGGTGACCACACCGCGATGAACGCGCAGCAGGTCGAGGGGATGAACCTGTTCCTCGGCAAAGGCAAATGCGTCAATTGCCACGGCGGCGCGGAGCTGACCAACGCGGCCAGCCGCTTGCTGATGCACCCGCGTGAACGTATCGAGCGCATGGTGATGGCTGACAACCTGACCACCCTTTACGACAACGGCTTCTACAACACCGGTGTGCGGCCGACTTCGGAGGATCTGGCCCTCGGTGGCGCGGATGCCTGGGGCAATCCGTGGTCGTTCACCCGTCAGTACAACACCGTGTTGCAGGGCGGCCGGACGGTCGATCCGCTGGATGTCGACGTGTGCACCTTCGAAGCGCCGCTAAGTGCAGCGATTCCGTGCGACGCCACGCTCAAGCCGAATGTCGGGTTCCGCGATTCGGTCGACGGCGCGTTCAAGACGCCAACGCTGCGCAACATTGCCCTGACCGGTCCGTACTTCCACAACGGCAGTCGCGCCACGCTCAAACAGGTCATGGAGTTCTACAACCGTGGCGGCGACCGGCGCGGCGAGGACGCCAACAACACCAGCGGGTTCGAGCACCCGGCGGTGAATCAGCACAACACCTCCAACCTCGATCCGGACATGACGGCGCTGAACCTGACGCCTGACGAAATTGACGCCCTGGTGAAATTCATGGAAGTCGGCCTGACTGATCCGCGCGTCGCCTGGGAACGGGCGCCATTCGATCATCCGTCGCTGGTCATCCCGCAGGGCCACATCGGGGATGAGAATGCCGTGACCCAGCGCCCGGCCAGTCCGAAGGTCACGACTCGTCAGGCAACGGATGCATCGCTGAATCTCAAGCCTTACGGCGCTGAAGGCCGGCCGGCGGCGGAGGGGCCGTTGCAGCCGTTCTACAACGATCTTTGAGTGGAAATGATCGTCATGGCCATCAAGCATGATGGCCATGACGAAAGTTTCATGCTTCTCAGGCAAAAAACCTTGATTGAAGGCTCAGAAACCGAGGGATTCGGCCGTTAAAGAGACAGCCTGTGATCTGGATCACATTGTGTGTGCTTAACTGGCCACATTGCAGGCACAATGCCATCTCTTTGCCAAGACGGTCGGAGCTTTACCCTTGCCGCGTTCTTCCGCTGTACGTTTCAGTCATTTCATACCTTCACTGCTGTTGTTGCTTGCGGGGTTGGCGGCTGCGTACGTCAAAGACCTCAACGTGTTCTTCACCTCGCTGTTCAACGTGCTGCCAACCCTGGTGCTGTTGCTGGGCGGGTCGTATTGCGCGGTTTATCGACGCCAGCGCGAACTGTTTCTGATGGTCACGGTGTACATCGCCTACTTCCTGCTCGACACCCAGACCGACTATTACCGCGATAACGGCAAGGTGCGCGAAGACGCGGCCGTGGTGTTCCATCTGGTCTGCCTGCTGTTGCCCTTGTTGTTCGGGCTGTTCGCTGCGTGGCAGGAGCGCACGCACCTGTTTCAGGACATGGTGGCGCGGTTTGCCGTGCTGCTGGCGTTTGGCAGCGTGGCGCTGGGGCTTGAGCAAAGCTACCCACAGGCGTTGCTGATGTGGCTCTCGGAGATTCGCTGGCCAGCCCTGCACGGCGCATGGATGAGCCTGATCCAGATGTCCTATCCGGTGTTCCTCTCGGCGTTCCTGTTGCTGGCCTGGCAGTACTGGCGCAACCCGCGACCGCTGCACGCGGCGCAACTGGTGGGGTTGCTCGGAGTGTTCTGGATGCTGCCGAAAACCTTCATCCTGCCGTTCACCCTGAACATCATGTGCAGCCAGGTGATGCTGATGATTGCGGCGGCCGTAGCGCACGAGGCTTACCAAATGGCCTTCCGTGACGAGCTCACCGGCCTGCCGGGCCGTCGCGCACTCAACGAGCGCATGCAGCGTCTGGGGCGCAACTATGTGCTGGCGATGAGCGACGTCGATCATTTCAAGAAATTCAACGACACCCACGGTCACGACGTGGGTGACCAGGTCCTGCGACTGGTGGCCAGCAAGCTGTCCAAAATCAGCGGTGGCGGTAGGGCGTATCGCTACGGGGGTGAGGAATTCGCCCTGGTGTTTGCGGGCAAGACCCTTGAAGAGTGCATGCCGCACCTGGAAGTCATCCGCGAGTCGATCGCGTCCTACAACATCCAGTTGCGCAACCAGGAAAACCGCCCGCAGGACGACCAGCAGGGTCGCCAGCGTCGGGCCGGTTCCGGTGCGTCCAGTGTGTCCGTCACGGTGAGCATCGGCGTCGCCGAGCGTGTGGAGCAGCGTAACCCGGAGCAAGTGCTCAAATCCGCCGACGAAGCGCTCTATGCCGCCAAAGGAGCAGGGCGGAACTGCGTGATGGCGTTCGGTCAGAACCGTCGTGGCGCGGTGCGCATGGACAGCGCCGCAGGTTGAGTGATGACGGCGCATTCAGCGTCTGGACAGTGATTGTGGGGCAGGGTGGCCGGCAGTAGGTTGGAGAAATCTGCTGAAGGAGAAGCCACCATGCCCGAGTACAAAGCACCCCTGCGCGACATGCGCTTTCTGATCGACCACGTCTTCGACTTTCACACCCAGTACGCGGCCCTCGGCGCCCACGACGCCAGCCCGGACATGGTCAACGCGATCCTCGACGAAGGCGCGAAGTTCTGTGAGAACGTTCTGGCACCGCTCAATCGCAGTGGTGACGAAGAGGGCTGCCATTTCGACAACGGCGTGGTGACAACGCCTACAGGCTTCAAGCAGGCCTTCGCACAATACGTGGAAGGCGGCTGGCACGGTCTGGCGGCAGACCCGGCTTACGGCGGTCAGGGCCTGCCGAGCTCGCTGGGGCTGGTGATCAGCGAAATGGTCGCCTCCAGCAACACTTCCTGGGGCATGTACCCGGGCCTGACCCACGGCGCCATGTCGGCGATCCACGCCCACGGCACCGAGGAACAGAAAAACACCTATCTGCGTAAACTCACTGCGGGCCAGTGGACCGGCACCATGTGCCTGACCGAAGCCCATTGCGGCACCGACCTGGGCATCATCAAGACCCGCGCCGTACCCCAGGCCGACGGCAGTTATGCGGTCACCGGCAGCAAGATTTTCATCTCCGCCGGCGAGCACGACATGAGCGACAACATCATTCATCTGGTGTTGGCCAAACTGCCGGACGCGCCGGCCGGGACCAAGGGGATTTCGCTGTTCATCGTGCCGAAATTCCTGCCGGATGCAGCCGGTGAGGCGGGGGAACGCAACGGCGTTTCCTGCGGTTCGATCGAGCACAAGATGGGCATCAAGGCCTCGGCCACCTGCGTGCTGAACTTCGATGACGCCAAAGGCTTCCTGATCGGCGAGCCGAACAAAGGCCTGAACTGCATGTTCACCATGATGAACCATGCGCGCCTCGGCACCGGGATGCAGGGCCTTTGTCTGGGCGAGGCGAGTTTCCAGGGCGCAATCAAATACGCCAACGACCGTCTGCAGATGCGCGCCCTGACCGGCGCCAAAGCCCCGGACAAACCGGCGGATCCGATCATCGTCCACCCGGACGTTCGACGCATGCTGCTGACCATGAAAGCCTTCAACGAAGGCAACCGCGCGCTGACCTATTTCACCGCGCAAATGCTCGATGTCGCGCACCTGAGCCCGGACGCCGACGCGCGTCAGGACGCTGAAGATCTGTTGGCGTTCCTGACCCCGATCTGCAAGGCATTCATGACCGACACCGGTCTGGAGGTGACCAACCACGGCATGCAGGTGTTCGGCGGCCACGGTTTTATCCGCGAGTGGGGCATGGAGCAACTGGTCCGCGATTGCCGGATTGCGCCGATCTACGAGGGCACCAACGGCATTCAAGCGCTGGATCTGCTGGGGCGCAAAGTCCTTGGCAGCCAAGGCAAACTGCTGCGCAACTTCACCAAGATCGTCCACAAGTTCTGCGCCGCCAACGCCGGGCATGCGCAACTGGGCGGGTTTGTGGCGCAACTCGATAGCCTCAACCAGCAGTGGGGCGAGCTGACCATGCAGGTCGGCATGGCCGCGATGAAGAATCCGGATGAAGTCGGCGCCGCGTCGGTGGATTACCTGATGTACAGCGGTTACATCGTCCTCGGCTATCTGTGGTTGCGCATGGCGCTGGTCGCCCAGGCACAGCTGGAGTCGGGCGAGGGTGATGGCGATTTCTGCCAGGGCAAACTGGCGACGTGCGAGTTTTACTTCAAGCGGTTGTTGCCACGTACTGCGGCGCATCGCGCGGCGATCGAGGCGGGCAGTGATTGCCTGATGAAATTGCCGGCGCAGTTGTTCTCGCTGTAACACGCCACTGTTAAACAAAAGAGCCCGCTGATTGCGGGCTTCTTTATGGCTGATTGCTGGTGACTAAAAATAACAAATCAGTCACCGCCTGACCCTATGTGTCGCAAAAGTTGTTGGGTTACACTCCAGCTCAACGAAATCACCTTTCCACGAATCACCTGTTTAGATCTTTGCGAGGTTTGCCATGGCTGACTACAAAGCGCCGCTGCGCGATATGCGCTTCGTCCTCAATGAAGTGTTCGAAGTCGCCAAACTCTGGGCCGAACTGCCGGCCCTGGCCGAGACTGTCGACGCGGAAACCGTCGAAGCGATTCTCGAAGAGGCCGGCAAGGTCACCAGCAAAAGCATCGCGCCCCTGAGCCGTGCGGCCGACGAAGAAGGCTGCCACTGGGCCGACGGTGCCGTCACCACGCCGGCCGGTTTCCCACAGGCCTATCAGACTTATGCCGAAGGCGGCTGGGTTGGCGTTGGTGGTGATCCTGAATACGGCGGCATGGGCATGCCGAAAGCCGTGTCGGCCCAGGTCGAAGAAATGGTCAACTCCGCCAGCCTGTCCTTCGGTCTGTATCCGATGCTGACTGCCGGCGCCTGCCTGTCGATCAACGCCCACGCCAGCGAAGAGCTGAAAGCCGCTTACCTGCCGAACATGTACGCGGGGATCTGGGCCGGTTCCATGTGCCTGACCGAGCCGCATGCCGGCACCGACCTGGGCATCATTCGCACCAAGGCCGAGCCTCAGGCCGACGGTTCCTACAAGGTCAGCGGCACCAAGATCTTCATCACCGGCGGTGAGCACGACCTGACCGAAAACATCATCCACCTGGTGCTGGCCAAGCTGCCGGACGCGCCGGCGGGGCCGAAAGGCATTTCGCTGTTTCTGGTGCCGAAGTTCATGGTCAATGCCGATGGCAGCCTTGGCGCGCGCAACCCGGCGAACTGCGGTTCGATCGAACACAAGATGGGCATCCAGGCTTCGGCCACTTGCGTGATGAACTTCGACGAAGCCGTGGGTTACCTGGTCGGCGAGCCGAACAAGGGCCTGGCCGCGATGTTCACCATGATGAACTACGAGCGTCTGGGCGTCGGTATCCAGGGTCTGGCCACCGGCGAGCGCTCGTACCAGAACGCCATCGAATACGCCCGCGACCGCCTGCAAAGCCGTTCGCCGACCGGCGCGCAGAACAAGGACAAGGTTGCCGACCCGATCATCGTCCACCCGGACGTGCGTCGCATGCTGCTGACCATGAAAGCCTCGAACGAAGGCGGCCGTGCGTTCTCCACCTACGTGGCGATGCAACTCGACACCGCCAAGTTCAGTGAAGACGCTGCCACCCGTAAACGTGCCGAGGACCTGGTTGCCTTGCTGACGCCAGTGGCCAAGGCGTTCCTGACCGATCTGGGTCTGGAAACCACTGTCCATGGCCAGCAGATCTTCGGCGGCCACGGCTACATCCGCGAGTGGGGCCAGGAGCAACTGGTGCGTGACGTACGCATCACCCAGATCTACGAAGGCACCAACGGCATTCAGGCGCTGGACCTGGTAGGTCGCAAGATCGTCGGCAGCGGCGGCGCGTTCTACAAACTGTTCGCCGACGAGATCCGCCATTTCACCGCGACTGCCAGTGCTGATCTGGGTGAGTTCACCAAGCCGCTGAATGACGCCGTCGACACCCTCGACGAACTGACCTCGTGGCTGCTGGACGTGGCGAAAACCAATCCGAACGAAATCGGTGCGGCGTCGGTCGAGTATCTGCAGGTGTTTGGCTACGTGTCCTACGCCTACATGTGGGCACTGATGGCCAAGGCATCGCTGGGCAAAGAAGCGCAGGACGATTTCTACGCGAGCAAACTCGGTACTGCGAGGTTCTATTTCGCCCGTCTGCTGCCGCGGATTCACTCGTTGAGCGCGTCGGTCAAGGCTGGCAGCGAGTCGCTGTTCCTGTTGGATGCCGGGCAGTTCTGATGATGTAACGTCATGTAAGCAATCTCTTACATGACGTGCTGCTGTTCTCCCATATGCGCAAATTGGATCCAGAGCTAATCTACATTTCATGGACGTCGCGCAGGAAGCGCAAAGCAACAACACGGACACGTAGGATTCTGCCAGGGTGGCGGAGTGAAATGGATGTCAGGGAAACAGTCTGCAAAGCCCCGCTTCGGCGGGGTTTTCTTTTGCCCGTAGAAAAGTTTTCAGCTCAGCGGATCCATGGCCGGCGTGCCTTTGAGCGGTTTGTCCTCGCGCTGCATCACTTCCTCCAGCAAGGTTCGCAGCAAGGCCAATGGCGCCTGCTGGCGTTGTACGTCGCGACATACCAGCCCGACCTTCAACGGCACACGCGGCTCACTTAGCGGTTTCCACAGCAGATCCTGATCGTCGTACTCCTTTTGCGAACGACCGGGCAGCACCGTCGCCAGACGTGTGTGCGGCAGGCTGTCGAGAATCCCCACCATATTGTTCAGTTCCGCCTGCACTTGCGGGCGACGTCCGAGGCTGGCCAGTTGCGCCTGCCAGATCTGGCGGATCTGGAATTCTTCGCCCAGCAGCAACATCGGCAGTTCGGCGGCCTGGCTCATTGAAACCTTCTTGAATTCACGCAGCGGATGATCCGCCGGGATGACCAGCGTCAGTTCATCTTCGTACAGCATCACGCCGTGCAGCCCGGGCTGGCGTGGCGGCAGATAACTGATGCCAATGTCCAGCGAGCCATTGAGCAGGCGCCGCTCGATCTCCAATCCGGTCAGTTCATAAATCTGTACTACCAGATGCGGCTGGGCCTTGCGCACCCGTTCCAGCATTTGCGGCACCAGACTGGTGTGCACGGTTTGCAGTACGCCAATCGCCAGCGTGCGCAGCGCCTGCCCCTTGAAGTTGCCCAGCGCCTCACGCGCGCGTTGCATGCCGTCGAGCAGTGGCAGGGCGTGGTTGTACAGCGTATGGGCGGCGAGGGTCGGCAGCAGGCGCTTGCTGCTGCGTTCGAACAGGGTGACGTCGAGGTTCTGTTCCAGGTGGCGGATCTGCTGGGACAGCGCCGGTTGGGATATCGACAGACGTTCGGCGGCACGTCCGACGTGACCTTCTTCGTAGACCGCGACGAAATAACGCAGTTGTTTGAAATCCATAAGTAACACTTATCGAAAATGCTGGGAAATCGAAATGGCCGGCGGCCGTGTGTGAGCCTAGTCTAACCGCATCCACGGGGCTTACAGGGCCGGAAAGGGCAATGACCAGCGATTGTTTCGATAACGATTACATAGGCAGTTCAAAAAACCTCCAGCGAGGCTTTTTGCAATGAACCTGTTCAGCCTGCGGCGCCAGACACCAAGCCTCGATGACCTGGCTTTTGAAACCCATGAATCGGATGCCGCTGACGGCCTGAATGCCGAGCGGCTGATGCCCAGCGTCGAACGCCCGCAACAAGTATTTGTTCGCGGCCAGGGTTCCTGGTTGTGGGACAGCAATGACCGCGCCTATCTGGACTTTTCCCAGGCCGGTGGCGCCAACAGCCTCGGCCACAGCCCTTCGGCACTGGTCAAAGCTATCGCCAGCCAGGCCCAGGCCCTGATCAACCCCGGCTTCAATCTGCACAATCGCGGCATGCTCAGCCTCGCCGAGCGTCTGTGTGCCAGTACCTCAAGCGATCAAGCATATTTGCTCAACAGTGGCAGCGAAGCCTGTGAAGCCGCAATCAAGCTGGCGCGTAAATGGGGTCAACTGCATCGCGGCGGCGCCTCGCGGATCATTGTCGCCAGACAAGGCTGCCACGGACGTAGTCTGGCGACGATTTCGGCGTCGGACAGTTGCAACCTGCACAATCGCTTTGCGCCGCTGCTGCCGGGCTTTGATCTGGTGCCGTTCAATGACCTGCCAGCGCTGCATGCAGCGGTCGATGCGCAGACCGTGGCGATCATGCTCGAACCGATCCAGAGCGATGCCGGTGTGATTCCAGCGACCGAGCATTACCTCAAGGGTGTTGAACGCCTGTGCCGTGAGCTGGGGATTCTGCTGATTCTCGACGAGGTGCAGACCGGCATCGGCCGCTGCGGCACCTTGCTCGCCGAACAGTCCTACGGCGTGCGCGCCGATATCGTCGTGCTCGGCAAAGGCCTCGGCGGTGGCGTGCCACTGGCGGCATTGCTGGCGCGAGGCAAGGCCTGCTGTTTCGACTCCGGCGAGTTGGGCGGTACTCATCACGGCAACGCGCTGATGACCGCTGCAGGGCTGGTGGTGCTCGACAGCGTGCAGGACCGCGCATTCCTCGAACAGATCCGGGACAACGGCCAGCATCTGCGCGAAGGGCTCGCTCGTCTGGCCCATCGTTATGAACATGGCGAGTTGCGCGGGCAAGGGCTGTTTTGGGGACTGACCTTGTCGGAAGATTCCGCCGAGGCCGTCGTCAAAGCGGCGCTCCATGAAGGCTTGCTGCTCAACGCCCCACAGGCCAACTGCCTGCGCTTTACCCCGGCGCTCACCGTCAGCAAGGCCAATATCGACGAGATGCTCCTGCGCCTGGCGCGCGCCTTCTCCCGGGTACGCACCGCGCAACTGCAATGCCGCAAAGGGATTGCCGTCTGACCTGAAGTTTTCCACCCGAATTCAAGAACCGTCTCGCGGTATAACGCACGCCCCACGCCTGATTCTTTTGGCGTGGGGCGTTTTTTTGTGGCCGGGTAATGGCATTCAAATGGCGAGATCGCGGGTTGTACTGAACCCTGACAAACGGCACAGGTCGATTAGCTTGTATGGCTCAGTCGAGCCAACCCCCAATCAGGAGCTGCCCCATGGACTTCATTCGAATCATCATCGCCATTCTGTTGCCGCCACTGGGTGTGTTTCTGCAGGTCGGGTTCGGCGGTGCATTCTGGCTGAACATTCTGCTGACGCTGTGCGGTTACATCCCGGGGATCGTGCATGCGGTGTACATCATCGCCAAGCGCTGAGTTTCAGTCCGCCAGACCCATCACTCGCCGGTAGAAGCGCCACTCCTGCTCCAGCGCATGGGCCTGATTGACGGCCCGGCGGAAGCCGTGACGTTCGTCGGCGTAGTAATGCGCTTCGACCTCGATGCCGTTGTGCTCCAGGGCCGCGACCATGTCGCGGGTCTGTTGCGGCACGACCACGGCGTCCAGTTCACCCTGGAAGAAAATCACCGGTACGCGAATGTTGCTGGCGTGCAGCAACGGCGTGCGGGCCGCGTAGCGTTCGGCGTCTTGCTCGGGATCGCCGATCAGCCAGTCCAGATAATCGCCTTCGAACTTGTGTGTCGCGCGGCCCAGGGCGACCGGGTCACTGACGCCGTACAGGCTGGCGCCAGCGCGGAACACCTGATGGAACGCCAGGGCACACAGCGTTGTGTAGCCGCCTGCGCTGCCGCCACGGATGAATGCACGCTCGCCGTCGATCATGCCGCGTTCATTCAGGTAAGCCACTACCGCACAGGCATCCTCGACATCCACCGCGCCCCAGCTCAGATGCAATGCTTGCCGATACTCCCGGCCATAGCCGCTGCTGCCACGGTAGTTGAGGTCGGCGACGGCGAAGCCGCGTTGCGTCCAGTACTGGATGCGCGGGTCGAGCATCGGGTAGCACGCCGATGTCGGGCCGCCATGAATGAACACCACCAGTGGCGGTTTCTCATCGCCATTCGTGGTCGGGTAAAAGAAGCCGTGAGCCTCGCCCGAACCGCTGGGATAGCGGAGGGTTTGCGGGCGGCTGATGCGCTCGGCAGGCAGCGGTGCAATGCCGCCGGCCAGCACTTTCACTTCACGCGACTCGCGATCGATGGCGAGTACCGCTGAAGGGCTGATCGGTGAGGCGGCGATGCAGTAAATGAACTGATCATCGACAGCCAGATGACGGAAGCGACTGTAGTCGCCGGTGAAGTCTTCGCCGTTGAGTGCCAGACGACCAAAACCGCCTTCGCTCCAACTCGCCAAAAAGCCTTCGTCGGTGGGCAGCCAGGTGCAGCCGCCGAGTTGCCATGGGGCCGGCGCGTGATCGGCTGCGGCACAGGGTAGCGGTTGCAAGCTGTCTGCAGACTCGGTCCACGGCTGCCAATATCCATTACGGTCGGTCAGACAGCCCAGTCGGCCATTGGCATCGAAGCGCGGTTGCTGGATCGACTCTTCAAACGTTTCACCGGCCACGCAACGTGGGGCAGAAAACCCATTACCTGTGCGCTCGGCGAGCATCAAACGGGTGGACGTCCACGGTTGATGCGGGCGGCTCCACTCGATCCACGCGAGGCGCTGGCCATCCGGGCTGATGATTGGTGCCGCGTAGAAGTCCGCACCTTCTGCCAGTAAATGCTGGGTGCCGTCCGCGAGATCAATGGCAATTAGCCGATGGCGATCACCGTTCTCTTCAACGGCCAGCACCTGCCCGTTGGCAAAGTGCAGATCACCATATCGGCACTCACCCGACGTCAGAACCTCGGGCTCTCCATCCAACGTCTGGCGATACAGCTGTTGATCCGCCTCGTTGATGAAAACCAGTCCATCAGGCGTCAGACAAAACGCCCCACCGCCATATTCGTACACCCGACTGCGAACGCTGAAACCCGCAGGCGTCAGACATTTCGCCACGCCTTCGCGCCAGTGCCAGATCCGGCACGCGGCGTCTGCCGGCCGATATTCATTCCAGAACAAACCTTGGGCGCCAAGTTGCAGCTCGGCGAAATCCACGCCGGCAGCAACCGCGGCAGTGGCGCTGAAAGGCTCAGCCTTTGGCGATGAGGCGCGAGTTTCGTTCATTGCGAAAGGCCAGTTGTTCGATGGTCTGGGTGGCGTGCTCGGCTTCTGCGCGGGCCTTGAGGATCACGCCGTGATGTTCGGACTTGCTGCACACCGGGTCGGCATTGCTGGCATCGCCGGTGAGCATGAATGCCTGGCAGCGGCAGCCGCCGAAGTCCTGTTCCTTTTCGTCGCAGGATCGGCACGGCTCGGGCATCCAGTCATAACCACGAAAGCGGTTGAAGCCGAACGAGTCATACCAGATGTGCTGCATGCTGTGGTCGCGCACATTGGGAAATTGTACTGGCAGCTGTCGGGCGCCATGACAGGGCAGGGCGGTGCCGTCTGGCGTGACCGTCAGAAACAGGCTGCCCCAGCCGTTCATGCAGGCTTTCGGGCGCTCTTCGTAGTAGTCCGGGGTGACGAAAATCAGCTTGCACGGATGCCCTTCGGCTTCCAGTTTGGCGCGGTATTCATTGGTGATGCGTTCGGCACGGACCAGTTGTTCCTTGGTCGGCAACAGGCCGACACGATTGAGCTGCGCCCAGCCGTAGAACTGGCAGGTGGCGAGCTCGACGAAGTCCGCTTCGAGCGCGATGCACAGCTCGATGATGCGGTCGATCTTGTCGATGTTGTGCCGATGGGTGACAAAGTTAAGCACCATCGGATAGCCGTGTGCCTTCACGGCGCGGGCCATTTCCAGTTTCTGCGCGAAGGCCTTTTTCGAGCCGGCGAGCAGGTTGTTCACTTGCTCGTCGCTGGCCTGGAAACTGATCTGGATGTGGTCGAGCCCGGCTTTCTTGAAGTCGCTGATCTTCTGCTCGGTCAGGCCGATGCCGGAGGTGATCAGGTTGGTGTAGAAACCCAACTGGCGCGCTTCACGGATCAGCTCGGCGAGGTCCTGGCGCACCAGCGGTTCGCCCCCGGAAAAGCCCAGTTGTGCCGCGCCCATCTCCCGCGCTTCGCGAAATACCTTGATCCACTGCTCGGTGCTCAGCTCTTTGCCCTGCTCGGCGAAATCCAGCGGATTGGAGCAGTACGGGCATTGCAGCGGGCAGCGGTAAGTCAGCTCGGCGAGCAGCCACAGCGGCAGGCCGACTTCCGGTTTGGCCGGGACTTGCACCGATGACTCAGGCAAGTTCGATCCAGTGCTGCGCACGGGCAACCTCCATGAATTGCTCGATGTCGTCACCGAGCTCGGGCACGCCGGGGAACTGTCTGTCGAGTTCGGCGATGATCGCCGCGACATCCCGTTCACCGTCGATCAGACCGCCGATCAGCGCGGCACTTTCATTGAGCTTGATCATGCCTTCCGGGTACAGCAGCACGTGGCCTTTCTGCGCCGGTTCGTACTGGAAACGGTAGCCGGGACGCCAGGTCGGGGTCTTGCTGCGGTCGAAACTCATAAGGCGATTCCTTTATGCCAGACCCGTTGATCGGTGACGCTGTGATACGGCGGGCGGTTCAGTTCGTAGGCCATGCTCATGGCATCGAGCATGCTCCAAAGGATGTCTAGTTTGAACTGGAGAATTTCCAGCATGCGCTCCTGGCCTTCGCGGGTCTTGTAGTGCTCCAGCGTGATCGCCAGACCATGCTCGACATCGCGCCGGGCCTGACCGAGACGGGTGCGGAAATATTCGTAGCCCGTCGGGTCGATCCACGGGTAATGCTGCGGCCAGCTGTCGAGGCGCGACTGGTGGATCTGCGGCGCGAACAGCTCGGTCAGCGAGCTGCTGGCGGCTTCCTGCCAACTGGCGCGGCGGGCGAAATTGACGTAGGCGTCGACGGCGAAACGCACGCCGGGCAGCACCAGTTCCTGGGAGCGCAGTTGATCCGGATCGAGGCCGACGGCCTGGCCGAGGCGCAGCCAGGCTTCGATACCGCCGTCTTCACCGGGCGCACCGTCGTGGTCGAGCAGGCGCTGAATCCACTCGCGGCGGATTTCGCGATCCGGGCAGTTGGCCAGAATTGCCGCGTCTTTCAGGGGGATGTTCACCTGATAGTAGAAGCGATTGGCGACCCAGCCCTGGATCTGCTCGCGGGTGGCCCGGCCTTCATACATCGCCACGTGATACGGGTGATGAATGTGGTAATAGGCGCCCTTGGCGCGCAGGGCCGCTTCGAATTCGGCGGGGGACAGCGGGGTGTCGGTCATTGCGGTTCTCCGGGGCATTCGTTACAGGACAATGCTCATGCCGTCATACGCCACTTCAACATTGCGCCGAACCAGTTCCGCGCGCTCCGGGGAGTCTTCGTCGAGAATTGGGTTGGTGTTGTTGATGTGAATAAGCACCTTGCGCTGCTCGGGAAGCTGTTCCAGCACTTCGAGCATGCCGCCGGGGCCGTTCTGCGCCAGGTGGCCCATTTCGCGACCGGTGCGGGTGCCGACGCCACGGCGCTGCATTTCATCGTCGTCCCACATCGTCCCGTCCACCAGCACGCAGTCGCTGCCGGCCATGATGTCCAGCAACGGCGCGTCGACCTTGCCCAGGCCCGGGGCATAGAACAGTTTGCCGCCGGTGCTGAGGTCTTCGACGATCAGGCCAATGTTGTCGCCCGGGTGCGGGTCGAAACGGTGTGGCGAATAGGGCGGTGCGGCGCTGCGCAACGGCAGCGGGGTGAAGCGCAGGTTCGGGCAGGCGGCGACGGTGAAGCTCTGATCGAGTTCGATGCGGTTCCAGTCCAGCCCGCCGTTCCAGTGCTTGAGCATGGTGAACAACGGGAAACCGGTGCTCAGGTCTTCGTGGACCATGTCCGTGCACCAGACCTGATGCGGGCAGCCTTCGCGCAGGCTGAGCAGGCCGGTGGTGTGGTCGATCTGGCTGTCCATCAGGATGATCGCGCTGATGCCGGTGTCACGCAGGGCTCGGCCCGGTTGCATCGGGGCGAAGCTCTGAAGCTGCGCGCGGATGTCCGGCGAGGCGTTGCACAGCACCCAGTTCACGCCGTCATCGGAGATGGCAATGGACGATTGGGTGCGGGCCTTGGCATTCAGGCTGCCGTCGCGAAAACCGGCGCAATTGACGCAGTTGCAGTTCCACTGCGGAAAACCGCCACCGGCGGCCGAACCCAGAATCTGGACGAACATGAACGCTCCATCATTTCAACGCTGAAAATAAAACGCCCCGGCGAGCCGAGGCGTTGCACTGCAGTGTTCTGCTTGAGGCAGGACTCAGCGGCTGGCGAAGTACATGGTGACTTCGAAGCCGATGCGCAGGTCGGTGTAAGCAGGTTTGGTCCAGGCCATCGGGTGACTCCTTTTTCAGGTGGGTGAGATAGCGCTATCCATAGGTATAGTCCACGGCAGCGCAGGGATGTTCCAAATAGTTAGGTGGCTATGTTACTCAAAATTTCAGGAGGTTGGCCCGTGAATCTTTGAGAAAGCTCCTTGCAGCCCCGGTAATGATCATTTTGCCGCTTGCCAGGGCGTGCCCGGCGCAAGGTTGTTGGACAGGCCGTGCCAGCCGCCCTCGGCGCGGATCAGGCGTTGTGCGGCGGCCAGCAATGCCGGGCGATCCAGTTGAGCGATGGCGCAGCGCAGTTGTGCCAGATAATCCGACGAGTGGCCGGCGAGTCGGGCCTGCCACAGGAACTCGGCCGCATCTTTGCCGGACAGGGCGCTGTCATCGAACTGATCGGCAAGCGTCTGGCGTTGCTGGGTGAGGCTGGCGTCATCGAGTTGTTCGATCAGGGCTGGCAGGCCATCGAGAAACTGCTGAATGTGGTCGAGCAATTGCGCGGCGGTAGCCGAGGGCGATTGCACGCCGAACAGCAATCCGCTCTGGCCATGAATCTGACGCAACCCGCTGAACACCGCGTAACCGAGTTGCAGTTCGACTCGCAGGCGTTGGTAGAACGGCGTCTGGCACAGGTGGGCGAGCAGGCGCCACGCGGCTTCATCGGCGATTTCGTGGCTGGCGGTCGGGCAGAACAGCAGCAAGGCGTGTTCGCTGGAGTCGCTGTCGATTTGCTGCCACAGGTATTGGGCATTGGTTGCCCAGGGGGCGGGCAATTGACTGTCCGGGATGCCGGGGATGCGGCTCAGGGCCAGGCCCATGGCGGATTGGGTTTGTGGGTTGAGTCCCAGCGCCAGACCGTCCCAGCGGGAAGTTGTCCACAGGTGTGCGGCATCGTCAGACGTCGTTAGCGATTGCAGGGCGTGTTCGGGTAATGCCTTGAGCAATTGGCGAATCGGCATCAACGGAGCTTCCGGCTCACTTCGCGCGGAATCGGCATCAACTTGCGTCAGATGTTTCAGCGCATGCTCGAGGACGCTGGGCAATATGTCCTGCAGACCGGTCACCTTCAATAGCCACTGATTGCCCGTGGTGCTGAACGAAAGCTCGACCCCGGCCTGGCGTGCTTCATCCGACACTTCCCGCAGACTGCGTTGCAGTTTCGCTTGCAGCTCGGCCGTGGCCGCCGCTTCCATCTGCCAGCGCACATACACCGCACCTTCGTCACTGTTATCCGGCAGCGCCTGGCTGAATTGCATGGGGGAGCGTTCGCGGCGGGTGCGCGAGCGATCCTGAGCAAACGTGCGCAGACCTCGGTGAGCGCTGGTCTGGCCACGGATCAGGCCAGCGTTGGCCAGCGGTTCGGCTGTACGCAGAAACGGGTTGGCGGCGGGCAGATGCCAGTGGCCGCTGAAGTTATCCACAGTGCCGATTTTGTCGAAGATCTCTTTGAGCGCCGCAACGGCCGATTCGGACAAGCCGCTTTCGAGTTGTTCGCTGTCGAGTCGCGCCAGATTCAGTGCACCGCTGACTTGCTGCTGACGTTGAAGCTGCGCCGCATATTCCTCACGCAATACCGGCCAGTCCTGCTGTGCGGCGAAGAAACTCAGCCAATCCAGCCATTGCTCGCGAATGGCATCGAGTGACCCGCAGGGTGCAGTGAACTGAAGATGCAGCAAGGCTTGCCCTGCGAACTGGTACTGCACGCAGGCCTGCAAACCATTCGCGAGACCCTGCTGCTGCAAATGCGCGAGCAATCCACCGGGTTTGGCGCTGTTCAACCAGTGACAGAGAAACGCCAGCGCTTCGGCCGACGACTCCGGCAGATCCTCCAGCGCAAACAGCAGATTGCCGCGCCGCTCGCCGACCTGTTGATAACTTGCCTGTGGGTTGTCCATCAAGCGAGCTGGTGCTGCCTGTGCAGTTTTATCCCCAGCGGTCAGCGCGGCGGCAAACTGTTCGGCCAGCACTCGCAGCTCTTCAATGCTCTGCGGCCCGACCAGACTCAGGGTCATCTGCCCCGTGCGGTAAAACTGCTGATGGAAGTCTTTCAGTGCCTGCTGAAACTCCGCGTGTTCTACCGGCAGACTGTCGCGGTTCCCGGCATGAAAACCACGCAACGGATGCGCTGCTGACAAGCCTTCGAACAGCGCCTCTTGCTGCTGAGCTGCGACATCCTGGGACCACGCGACAAACTCTGCCTGCAACACTTCCCGTTCCCGCAACTGATCGTCCGGATTCATACGGGGATGGGTGAGCATGTCTGACAGACGCTCCAGCCCACCGTTGAAGGACGCTGGCGGCAACTCAAAGAAGAAATCGGTGGTGCGCTCGCGGGTGCTGGCATTCACCTGGCCGCCGTGACCTTGCACGTAGGCCATCAGCCCTTGGCTTGCAGGAAAACGCTCGGTGCCGAGAAACAGCAAATGCTCAAGGAAATGCGCCAGTCCCGGCCACGCCAACGGCACGTCATGACTACCGGCAGCCACCCGCAACGCGGCGGCGCTGCGCTTCAGGCCGGGCACGTGACGCAGGGTCACGCGCAAGCCGTTGGCCAGGGTTTCGGTGTGGGGGCGGGGATGAGTTGGCGCAGGCATGGGCACTTCCAGAACAGTGAAGTGCCAATGCTAGCGGATTAGCGCTTGTTGAGCGCGTCGTAAAGTTCGGGGCGGCGGTCGTTGAAGTAGCGGTTGGCGCTGCGGGAGTCGACCATCAACTGGCGATTGAGCTCACCGACGATCAAGGCTTCATCCAGCCCTGCCTGGGCGATGCGGCTGCCATCCGGCGCGGCAATGCTGCTTTGTCCGCAGTAATGGATGTCGCCTTCGTGGCCGCAGTAGTTGGCGTAAGCCACGTAGCACTGGTTTTCGAAGGCGCGGGAGCGCACGGAAACATCAGCAATGAAATCAAAAGGAATCATGTTCGCCGTCGGCACCAGAATCAGCTCGGCACCTTCAAGGGCCAGGCGCCGGGCGTTCTCCGGGAACTCCAGGTCGTAGCAGATCAGGAACCCGAGCTTCCAGCCGTTGAGTTCGACGATAGGAAACTCGCCATCGCCGGGGCTGAACATCGAACGATCCAGATCGCCGAACAGATGCGTCTTGCGGTAATTGCACAGGCGCTCGCCGTTCGAATCGATCAACTGCACGGCGTTGTAAATCTGCCCATCCGCCGTGCGCTCGGGGTATCCGTAGAGAATCGCCAGGCCGGCAGCCTTGGCGATCCGCCCGACTTGTTGCGCCCATTCACCGTTGTAGACCTCGGCCAGCGTCGCGACCGCTTCCTTGCCGATGTTGTAGCCGGTCAGGAACATTTCCGGCACCACCAGCAGGTCGGCGCCTTTGGCCTCCATCGCCAGTTGTTGCAGGCGCTGGAGGTTGGCGGCGGGTTCCAGAGGCAGCGGAGGGCATTGGTAAAGGGCTACACGCATCAGGGATTCCTCTTACTCGGGCAGGGCGATCGGGCCGATGTCGTTGAACACATCACCCGGGCCGGGGTTCTCTTTATGTGTGGACCCGCCGAAGTGCTTCATGATTCCCCACACCGCGTTGAGCGAAGTCTGCACTGCGCCTTCGACCCAGGCTGGCGTCCACGACACGTCGTCGCCAGCGATGAAGATCCCGCGCTGCTCCGCCGGCATGTCGTCCTGCATGAAGTGCGCGTACATGCGCTGGTTGTAGCGATAGTGGCCGGGCAGGGCGCCCTTGAATGCGCCGAGGAAGTGCGGGTCGGCTTCCCACGACACGGTGATCGGATCGCCGATGATCCGCGCGGCGATGTCGACTTTCGGGTAAATCTTCTTCAACGCATCCAGCGCCAGTTTCACGCGTTTTTCCACCGGGTGCGGGAGCATCTTCAGCGCGTCGCTCATCCACGAGTACGAAAGGCAGATCACGCCCGGCTTGTCGTCGCCGTTGTCGAACAGGTAGGTGCCACGGGTCAGGCGATCGGTGAGGGTCATGCTCATCAGGTCGCGGCCGGTTTCCGGGTCCTTGTCCTTCCAGAACGGCCGGTCGACCATCACGAACGTCTTCGACGATTGCATGTAGCGAGTGCGGTCGAGCGCCATCCACATTTTTTGCGAGAACAGGGTTTCGTCGCATTCGATCTGGGTGGTCAGCAGCCAGCTCTGGCAAGTGGTCAGCACGGCGGCGTATTCGCGGGTGTCACCGTTGTTGTCGGTGACCGCGAAACGTCCGTCAGGTGCGTGGGCGATTTTCTTCACTCCGGAGCGTGGCGCGCCATGGTGCAACGACTTGAGGCTGGTGCCTTGCGGCCAGTGTACGCAGCGCTCCGGCGCATGACGCCAGATGCCCTGCGGCACTTGTTCCACACCGCCGACCACCAGGTGCTGGTGATCGTCGCAGTTGGTCATCACCACACGGAAGATTTCCAGCATCGAGTTGGGGAAGTCCGAGTCCCAGCCGCCGGTACCGAAACCGACCTGGCCGAACACTTCGCGGTGATGGAACGACAGCTTGGCGAAGGCTTTCGATGTGGCGACGAAGTCGTAGAACGTGCGGTCGTCCCACAGCGGCACGAGGGTGTTCCACAGCTCTTTGAGGCGTGGCACGTCGCGGTCGCGGATCGCTTGCTGGATGTCGGCGAACTGCGAACCGGCCTCCAGAGCATCGGCCCATGCGTCAGCCACTTCCTGGAACAGTGCAGGAAGATCCTTCAGGCTCTGTGCGTAGTGGGTTTTGCCTTCCAGGTCGATCACGGTGCTACCGGAGGCCGGCGTCAGCGGGTTGGGGAAAGGCTTGGTCTCCAGACCGAGTTTGTCGACGTAGTGATAGAAGGCGGTGGAAGACACCGGGAAGCGCATACCGCCGAGCTCGGCGACGATGCCGTCAGTGCCGTTGAATGCTTGGGAACGCAAACGGCCGCCGAGCTTCGAGGCCTCATAAACGACGGGTTTCAAGCCCAGTTTCATCAGCTCGTAAGCCGCCACCAGACCTGCAATGCCGGCACCGACGATCGCCACTTCGGCGCCGTGATTGTGCTCGGGAATGCTGCCGAGACCGGCCGGGTGTTCGATCCAGTCGTCGAAGGCGAAAGGAAAGTCCGGGCCGAAAATGGTGATCGGTTTCTTACCGTCTGCAGGATGGCGATTGTTCTTGTTCATGGCTGACCTTGCTGGCGACCCGACGCAGGATGCGCGTCTGAGTATAGGAAAAGATGCCAGCCATTCTAGGGAGCGTAGAACACGTTAATAAGACGCAAAGTGTCGTCGTTTTGAGCGTTGGTGCTGCAATCTGACGAATATAATGATCAGACTGGATGTCCGCGATCAATTTTGCTGCTGAGGATGATTGAGGTCGTGGTCTTCTCCACGCCGTCTACGCTGCCGATCTGATCCAGCAATTGATCCAGTTGTTCCGGCGAGTCGGTTCGCAGCCACGCCACATAATCAAATTCGCCACTCACCGCACACAACTGCTGCACCTGGGCCATCGCACTCAACCGCCGCAACACCTCTTTGCCGGAGCGCGGCTGCACCTTGATCCCGACATACGCCTGCAACCCGCCATCCACGACGCGCTGGCCCAGGCGCACGCCATAACCGGTGATGACTTTGGCCTTTTCCAGTCGCGCCAGCCGCGAAGTCACGGTCGTGCGTGCGATGCCCAGTTGCCTGGCCAGCATTGCCACGCTTTCACGGGCGTTGATTTGCAGGGCAGCGATCAGCTGGCGGTCGATTTCATCAAGCACGGGTGGGCGGATGTCGGGCAAGGGCAGGCTCCAGCGGTACGGATCAATGGGGCTGCATGTTACAGGCTCGTCACGCGAGGCGCTTGTGAGCGCTGATTGAATGGCTGGGGTCAGGCAGTCGCTGGGTCGGGGGATTTTACTGAAACAAAAGAACGGACAAATGATTTGACTTGCCTGCTGCCTTTATCAAAAATGGCCTCAAGAGCGCGAAATCCGCTGCCTTGCAGGGCTTCAGCGGACGTAGGTACCTCAGCGATGCTGCAACATCGGTGTAAGGTGAGACCTCTTCATCCCATTTCCTGAGGATGCCAATATCAGGATTCAAATACTCAAGGGGAGCCAACAGGCTCCCCTTTTTGTTTGTCCTGAAGAACGTATCTCTTGTAGAGAAGTTCGCCCTGGCGGTGCTTGTTCATCGCTCTTGCCGGGGCATGCATGAAGTTCCACAGGACGTGTCCGTGCCTGACATCCACCACGACGAGCATGTCATTCTTTGCCTCGTAGGCGTTGATGAAGGCTAGGCGGTATCCGCCGTTGTCGTACAGGATTCTCCAAATTTCAAAAGGTCCCGTCAGCGTATCAATGGCATGCCGAACGTAGCGCTCTCGTGAGTCAGCGCGTTTTTCGACGATGTGGGCGAGCTTGTCCCTCATCACCGCAACGTTTCCGATCGGCGTGAGGATGGTCACTGCCAGTAGCGCCTCGTCGATGAAGCCGAAGTGAGCCAGGAGAATCTTGAGGGCGCCTTGCGCATCGTCTGCCCTTTTTACCTCATCGATTACCGCTGACCGAAACTCCCTGGCCAGCGTTCGCAGGTCGGGCAAAGCTAAGTCGATCCATGTTTGTTGGCCACCTGCTTCTTTGACCAGTGGCGCAGCACTCATGAGCATGAAAGTAATCCTTGGCGGGCAGCGGCGCCCGGAGATTACTCGCTCGGAGAAAAGGCCAACAAGGCCGAAAACTGAGTAGAAACACAGCTTGGGAAATTACCTACAGACCTTGCGGTAGTCTTCCGAATATTGCGTTGTTGAATACCGTAATCGCCAAACGACAGGCGAAAAAAAGCCGCACATATGCGCGGCTTTTTCATGTTTGGTGGGCCCACACGGACTTGAACCGTGGACCAAAGGATTATGAGTCCTCTGCTCTAACCAACTGAGCTATAGGCCCTCAGTAGGCCGCGGATTATAGCGACGGTTTCTCGGCTGTGCTATCCGAAAAATCTGATACGGCTATGCGAAGAAACGTTGCGGCGAATTCCTCCGGTGGCAGTGGCAGGCTGACGATGTAACCCTGGATCTGTTCGCAGCCTTCGGCGGCGAGGAATTGTTGCTGGGCCTGGGTTTCCACGCCTTCGGCGATCACAGTGAATTGCATGCTGCGGCCCAAGGCGATGATGGCGCGGACAATCGCCGCGTCGTGCGGGTCGTCGGGCAGGCCGCGGACGAAAGACTGGTCGATCTTGAGGATGTCCAGCGGCAGGCGTTTGAGGTAGCTCAGCGAGGAGTAACCGGTGCCGAAGTCGTCGATGGCCAGCTGCACGCCGAGGTGTTTGAGTTGATGCAGCACCGCCAGGGCTTCTTCGGCCTGGCTCATGATGAAGTTTTCGGTAATTTCCAGTTGCAGTAAATCCGGCCTGAGGCGGTTGTCCTTGAGCAGTTGTTCGATGCGTCCGAGCAGGTTCGGCTGGCGCAGCTGTGCGCCGGCGAGGTTGACCGACAGTGGGCCCAGGGATTCGTAAATCTGGTTCCACTCGAACATCTGCCGGCAGGCGGTTTCCAGCACCCAGTCGCCGATTTGCAGGATCATGCCGTTCTCTTCCGCCAACGGTATGAAGTGCTCCGGCGGCACCTCGCCGAAGGTCGGGTGGCGCCAGCGGATCAGGGCTTCGGCGCCGACCAGAGAGTGATCGTCGAGGCTGATTTTCGGCTGGTAGTAGAGGTACAGCTCCTCGCGTTCGATAGCCCGGCGCAGTTCATGTTCCAGCGCCACCCGTTCGCTGGCCTGGGCGGTGAGGTCGCGGGTGTAGCTTTCGACGCGGTTGCGGCCCTTGGCCTTGGAACGGTACATCGCCGCATCGGCGTTCTTGATCAGGGTGGCGACGTCACAGCCGTCACGGGGATAAAGACTGGTGCCGATGCTGGCGCTGATGAAAAACTCGTGCTCGCCCGCCTGGAACGGTGCGCCGAAGCAGTTCAGCAGTTTGGTGGCAATGTTGTCGGCATCACCGGCCTGTTGCAGGCCGGGCAGCAGGATGATGAATTCGTCGCCCCCCAGCCGCGCCACGGTATCGATATCACGCAGTTGTTCTTTGAGGCGTACGGCAATGCCCTTGAGCAGCAGGTCGCCAACCGGGTGGCCGAGGCTGTCGTTGATGTGCTTGAAGCGGTCGAGGTCGAGGAACAACACCGCGCCCAGGCTGCCGTTTTCCTGCTGGCTGTTCAGCGCCATCTGCAGACGGCTTTCGAACAGCGTGCGATTCGGCAGGCCGGTCAGCGGATCGTGGTGGGCCTGGTAATCGAGTTTGGCCTGGGCGTGCTTGAGGCTGGAGATATCGGCAAACACCGCGACGAAGTGGGTGATGAACTTGTCGCGATTGCGCACGGCGCTGATGGTCAGCCAACTTGGGTATAACTCGCCATTCTTGCGTCGGTTGGAAATCTCGCCCTGCCAGTGGCCTTCGTCAGTCAATTGATGCCACATCGCCGCGTAAAACGCGCTGTCGTGCAGCCCTGAGGCCAGCAGGCGCGGGGTATGCCCGAGCGCCTCGCTTTCGCTGTATCCGGTGATTTCGGTAAACGCACGGTTCACCGCACTGATGTGCTGTTGAGTGTCGGTGATCAATACGCCTTCAGCGGTGCTCTCGAACACGGTCGCGGCCTGTTGCAGTTTTTCCTGCATCAGGTGGCGCTCGGTGATGTCCCGGGCGATGGTCAGCATGCAGTCTTCGTCGCCGATCGGCAGTGGACGGCTGGACACCTCGCAGAGGCGGATCTGCCCGTCGCTGCGGCGGATGTGGCAGGTGAAATCGCGAACGAAACCATCACGGTGCAGCAGATCAAGCATCTGTTTGCGTTCGTTGAGGTTGACCCAGATCCCCAGATCCAGCGCCGAGCGGTCCACCGACATGGCGCTGTTGAAACCGGTGATGCGGCTGAAACCTTCGTTGACCTCCAGCAGCAGGCCATCGCTCTGACGCGACAGCAGCAGTCCGTCCGGCGAGGCGTGGAAGGCCTTGGCGAACTTCTCTTCGGAGGTTTGCAGTTGTTGCTGGGTTTCCTTGAGTGGAGAAATGTCGCGCACCACCACGACCAGCGCCGGTGTGGTGTCGAGTTCGAACGGTTCGGCAGAAATCAGCCCGGTGAACACCTGGCCATTGTTGCGACGAAAGGGCATCTCCAGGTTGCGGATGCTGCCAGCCTGCAGGCGCTGCAGCAGGCCCGGCCCGACGCCGGGAATGCCCCAGATGTTGAGTTCGGTAGCGGTCTGGCCGATGACTTCTTCAGCTCTCAGCCCGATCTGCTCTTCAAAGGCCTCGTTGACCTCCAGCAGGCAGCCGTCGGACAGCCGTGCAATCACCAGAATGTCCGGGCATTGCTGGAACACCGAGGCGAATTTCTGCTCCGACAGGCGCAATGCTTCTTCGGTGCGCTTGGTTTCGCTGATGTCGATCATCAGGCCGCGCATCACCGGCTCGTGACCGTGTTCGATCAGGCTGACGATATCGCGCACCCACAAGCAACGGCCGTCAGCGGTGATCACCCGATAATCGAGGCTGTGATCGCGCCCGGCAAGGACTTCGTGATCGCAGAAGCTTTGCGCGCGGGTCAGGTCTGCCGGGTGGATGATGTTGCGCCAGAAGCCCGGTATCAGCCAGTGCGACAGTGGATAACCGAGCAGATCCTCGGCGTGGGGCGAAACGTAGCTGTAGGTGAAATCGCTGATTCGCGCTTCCCAGGCGATGGCCGACAGGCTCTCCACCAGTCCGCGATAGTGGTATTCGCTGCTGCGCAGTTCCTGCTCGAGGTCTATGCGTCGGGCAATTTCCGAGCTCAAGCGGCGGTTGATGCGGATCACCACGGCCAGGATGATCACCAGCAGCAACAGGCCAGGCAAGCCGTAGACCAGCAGATCCGACCAGAATGTCCGATGATCGAGGACGTTGCCTACCCAATGTTCCTGAATGCTGCTGATTTCTTCCGGGGACATGTCGGCCAGGACTTTATCCAGGATGCTCACCAGCATTTTCTTGTCCCGGGGTACCCCCATGGCCAGTTGATAGCGATAGGGGGTTTCGCCGCTGACATACAGCCCGTCGAGCTTGAGCTGGCGCAGGCTCCAGACGCTGGAGGCCAGATCGCCGACCACCGCGTCTACTTCATCTGTGGCCAGGGCCTGAAGGGCCGAGCTGACATTGGGCATGGCGACTAGGTTCAGGTCGGGATGGTGCGTGCGCAGTAGTTCGTGAGGGGCATAGTTTTCGACAACGGCGATTTTCAGTCCGTACAGATCCTCGATCTTGCGCGGTTGCGGGCCGCCGACGTGGGCGAGGATGACGATCGGAAAGTCGAGGTAGGGTCGGGTGAAAGCCAGGTAATTCTGGCGTTCCGGGGTGGACATGATGCCCGGCAGCAGATCGATGGTGCCGTTTTTGGCCTGTTCGAGCACCACCGTCCAGCTCACGGGTTCGATTGGTGTCAGTTTGATCGCCAGGCGCTGACGGATCACATCGATATAGTCCGCCGCCAGGCCCTGATAACGGTTCTGGTCGTCCCGGAACTCAAATGGCGGCCACGATGCATCGACACCCAGGCGCAAGTCCGGGTGAGCCGCCAGCCAGCTACGTTCTTCATCGGTCAGAGTCAGCGCGTCAGCCGTTGCGGTCCAGATCATCAGTGACAGCAAAAAAAGCACGGACGCCAGTCTGGGCATAACGGTCTCGTTATGGCTCGGGGGAATGTTTCGAGTGTAGACGGGCTGTGCGCGAGGGAAGGGCGGAGCGAGGTATTTAATCTGCCCTATAAACAAAACCCCCGGCCTGGGCCGGGGGTTCTGGTGTCACTCGTCGAGGAAGGAGCGCAGATGCTCGCTTCGCGTCGGGTGGCGCAGCTTGCGCAGCGCCTTGGCTTCGATCTGACGGATCCGCTCGCGGGTCACGTCAAACTGTTTGCCGACTTCTTCGAGCGTGTGGTCGGTGTTCATGTCGATACCGAAACGCATGCGCAGTACCTTGGCTTCACGGGCAGTAAGGCCGGACAGTACTTCGCGAGTCGCTTCTTTCAGGCTCTCAACAGTGGCGACATCGATTGGCGACTGCATGGTCGAGTCTTCGATGAAGTCACCCAGATGGGAGTCTTCGTCATCACCGATCGGGGTTTCCATGGAGATCGGCTCTTTGGCGATCTTCAATACCTTGCGGATCTTGTCCTCAGGCATCTCCATGCGCTCACCCAGCTCTTCCGGGGTCGGTTCGCGACCCATTTCCTGCAGCATCTGCCGGGAAATACGGTTGAGCTTGTTGATCGTCTCGATCATGTGCACCGGAATACGGATGGTGCGGGCCTGGTCGGCGATCGAGCGAGTGATCGCCTGACGGATCCACCAGGTGGCATAAGTCGAGAACTTGTAACCACGACGGTATTCGAACTTGTCCACCGCTTTCATCAAGCCGATGTTGCCTTCCTGGATCAGATCGAGGAATTGCAGACCGCGGTTGGTGTACTTCTTGGCGATGGAGATCACCAGACGCAAGTTCGCTTCAACCATCTCTTTCTTCGCGCGGCGGGCTTTCGCCTCACCGATCGACATGCGACGGTTGATGTCCTTGATCTCGGCGATGGTCAAACCGGTCTCGGTTTCCAGCGCAGTCAGCTTTTGCTGGCAACGAATGATGTCCGGTTGCACGCGGCCAATGGCTTCGGCGTACTTGCTCTTGCCTTTGGCCAGGGCGTCGGACCAACTTTCGTCGACTTCGTTGCCCGGGAACTGGCGCAGGAAATCGGCACGCGGCATACGTGCATCACGTACGCACAATTGCATGATCGCGCGCTCTTGCTGACGCAGACGATCCAGGGCACTGCGAACACGCTCGACCAGGGCTTCGAATTGCTTCGGCACCAGTTTGATCGGCATGAACAGCTCGGCCAGGGCCAGCAACTCGGCAACGGCTGCCTTGTTGTGACGACCGTGCTTTTTCAGCGCCTTGCGGGTGATTTCCATCTGGTCAGCCACGGCGCCGAAACGCTGGGCAGCAATGACCGGATCCGGACCGCTTTCGGCTTCTTCTTCATCATCGGAAGCTTCGGCGTCATCGTCCTCGGAATCGTCGTCCGCTTTCGCGGCTTTCGCATCGATCGGCGGCGGCACTTCGGCGGCTGGCGGCGTGATGCCGTCGTCCGGGTCGATGTAACCGCTCAGAACGTCGGACAGGCGACCGCCTTCGGTGGTGACCCGAGTGTATTCGGAGAGAATGTGGTCAACCGTGCCCGGGAAGTGCGCGATTGCGCTCATCACCTCACGGATGCCCTCTTCGATACGCTTGGCGATTTCGATTTCGCCTTCACGAGTCAGAAGCTCGACCGTACCCATTTCACGCATGTACATGCGCACTGGGTCAGTGGTGCGACCGATATCGGTCTCCACCGCTGCCAACGCAGCGGCTGCTTCTTCCGCAGCGGCCTCGTCGGTATCGGCGTCGGCCAACATAAGGGCGTCCGCATCCGGAGCACTCTCGTGTACGGGGATCCCCATGTCGTTAATCATGCGGATGATGTCTTCCACCTGCTCAGGATCTGAAATATCCTCGGGCAGGTGGTCGTTGACCTCGGCGTAAGTCAGATACTTCTGCTCACGACCCAGTTTGATCAACTCAATAATACGAGACTGCTGTTGCGCTTTTCCGGACATAACACCCTATCCACTGAAGGTCTTGGCGGGCAAAAAACAAGCCGAGGATTATACCTGAGCTATGACCTCACGCGCCAGTTGAGGTCGGGTTTGATGCAGGAACATCCCGTTTAAGCAACTCGAGCAGCAAAGATTTTTCTTCGGCGCTCAAATCGCTTTGACGTGATTTCCTGGAAAGTTGTTCCAGCTTTCGCTCGCGCTGGCGGGCGGACAAGCTAGTTATGGTGTCGAAAAACTGTTGTTCAAGGTTTTCTCCGTTGATCAGCCATTCCTTTTCTGCCAGGCGGGTCAGCAATCGACCCTGCTCGGTGCCGTGCCATCGCGAGATCAACTGAAAAGAGTTTAGCTGAGGATTCTTTTGTACGGCCTCAAGCGAGGCCACCAGAAGCTGGGTGTTGGTATTGTCTTCGTCCGCGAAGTGACCGGCGGTCTCGACTTTCAGGGCCAGCTGCGGGTGGTGGATCACGGTTCGCAGGGCGGCCATGATCGGTGTTTCGACGGCGGCCGGTATCCGTGGGGCACGCGGTTGATCGCGATCACCACCACGTTTGCCATTTTTGTCCCAGGGTTTCTTTTCCCATTTCTTGCCGCTGGCGCCGGATTTCTTCGGCGTCCATTCCTGCTGCGGCACATACATGTCCTGTGCCTGCGGCTGATGGTAGTCGCTGTAGTCCGGTATTGCGTCGTAATCGATGCCTGGATCGTAGGCGGGCGGCGCTTCCTGTGGTGCGCTCTGGGCCAACTGACTGACGGTCTCGCTGCTCAGGCCGGTGATTTCGGTCAGGCGCTGACGCATCAGGATCCGCAGATTGGCCCCCGGCACCTTGTCGATCAGCGGCGCGGCAAGGGTGGCCAGGTGCGCCTTGCCTTCGAGTGAGCGAGGGTCGGCCTCTTCGGTCAGTTGCTGGAAGAAGTAGTCCGCCAGCGGTTGTGCGTGCTGGTTGATTCGCGCCCGGAAGGCGTCGGTGCCTTCGGCTCGGATCAAGGTGTCCGGGTCTTCGCCTTCAGGCAGAAACAGGAAGCGCGCGCGGCGACCGTCCTGCAGGCTGCTCAGTGTAGCTTCCAGCGCGCGCCAGGCGGCGTTGCGGCCAGCCTGGTCGCCGTCAAAACAGAACAATACGTTCGGCACGACGCGAAAAAGACGTTTCAGGTGTTCTTCACTGGTGGCCGTGCCCAGCGTCGCGACGGCATTGCGCAGGCCTTGCTGGGCCAGGGCGATGACGTCCATGTAGCCCTCGACGACGATGATTTCGTCGAGGTTGCGGTTGTTCTTGCGTGCTTCATAAAGGCCGTAGAGTTCCTGGCCTTTATGGAATACCGGGGTTTCCGGCGAGTTCAGGTATTTCGGCTTGTCGTCGCCGAGAACTCGGCCACCGAAGGCAATGATGCGCCCACGGGTATCGCGGATCGGGAACATCACTCGATCACGGAAGCGATCATAGCGTTTGCCGGTTTCGGCGTTCTCGATCAGCAGGCCGGCGTCGATCATGGCTTTCTGCTGCAGGGTGTCGCTGCTCAGGTGCTTGAACAGGTTGTCCCAGCCCGGTGGGGCAAAGCCGAGGCCGAAGTCTCGGGCAATCTCGCCGGTCAGGCCGCGACCTTTTAGGTAGTCCACGGCAGCCTTGCGTGCCGGGTGGCTCTTGAGCGCCTGCCGGTAAAAATCGGCGGCGGCGGTCAGCAGCGGATAAAGCGGCGATTCGGTCGGCTGTCGCGGTTTGTGCGAGCGGCCACCTTCTTCGCGCGGGATTTCCATGCCCGCCGCCTTGGCCAGATCCTCGACGGCCTGGGGAAAGTCCAGGTTGTCGTGATCCATGAGAAAACCAAGCGCGTTGCCGCCAGCGCCGCAGCCGAAGCAGTAATAGAACTGCTTGTCGGGGCTCACGCTGAACGACGGGGTCTTCTCTTTATGAAACGGGCAACAGGCGGTGTAGTTTTTGCCGGCCTTCTTCAGTTGCACGCGCGAGCTGACCACGTCGACGATGTCGGTGCGGTTCAGCAGGTCGTCAATGAAGCTCTGGGGAATCAGCCCGGCCATGGCGTTCTCGTCTGCGCTGTAATGGGTCCGATGCGAAGGGCGGCCGGACGATCATGGTGTGAGGCGCGCAAGATAAAGTGCGGCTCGACCAGTGTCGTTGACGTAATCGCTGTCGGGAAGTGTATCTGCCGAAAATTCACTGACGTTAGTACTCATCAGTCTTCGACTATTTGAAAGTGTTGCGCTGAATCCGCTGACGGCCGGTATGCTGGCCTCGGATAGCTCATGAAACGGGCACGCAAGCAGGTGCCTTGGGCTGATCGTCGTAAGAGGAATCAGTGGGTGTGCTCGTCAGTAGCCTTGAAAGGCTCGTCAGAAAAGACGTGCACCGCTGGCAAAAGAGCCAGGCCTGACGCGGTGAAGCGGATTTGTCTCGGTCGCGTGTGCGGCTTCGACGGTGAAGCATCAAGCGTTTTACGCAAATGCCATAAGCCCGGCTGAGGGCCGGGCTTGGCAGAAGCTTGCTACGATCGTCTGTGTATTAGTACAGACGAACGGCGCGGCGCTGTTCGCGCTGAACTTTCTTGGCGTGACGCTTAACAGCGGCTGCTGCCTTGCGCTTACGCTCAGAAGTTGGCTTCTCGTAAAATTCGCGGCTACGAACTTCAGCCAGTACACCGGCTTTTTCGCAGGAGCGCTTGAAACGACGCAGAGCTACGTCGAAGGGTTCGTTCTCTTTAACTTTGACGGCTGGCATCCAGAGCTACCTTCATTCATTACCGGGGTCAACATCCTCGCGGCAAAAGAGCACTTGAAGACGTCGGTTTTTAAGGGTTGCGGATGTTAACCCCTCAACGCTCGGAATGCAAAGCCTCTGATCGAAAACCGCTGGTCGGGGCATCCAGTGGCGACTATTATGCGCGCCTTCGAATTCAGCCTAAACAAGGCGCAAACCCATGCTAGTACTGGGATTAGAAACTTCCTGCGACGAAACCGGCGTCGCTTTATACGACAGTGAACGCGGTCTGCTGGCCGACGCATTGTTCAGTCAGATCGACCTGCATCGCGTCTACGGCGGTGTGGTGCCGGAGCTGGCCTCGCGCGATCACGTCAAGCGCATGCTGCCCTTGATCCGTCAGGTGTTGGCCGAAGCCGACTGCGTGCCGACCGAGATCGACGCCATCGCCTACACCGCGGGTCCTGGCCTGGTGGGCGCTTTGCTGGTCGGTGCTTCGTGCGCTCAGGCGCTGGCGTTTGCCTGGGGCATTCCGGCCCTCGGTGTGCACCACATGGAGGGCCACTTGCTGGCGCCGATGCTGGAGCCAAAGCCGCCGGAATTTCCGTTCGTCGCTTTGTTGGTCTCCGGTGGTCATACGCAGCTGGTTCAGGTCGATGGCATCGGCCAATACAGCCTGCTGGGCGAAACCCTTGATGACGCCGCAGGCGAAGCGTTCGACAAGACCGCGAAGATGATGGGCCTCAACTACCCGGGCGGCCCGGAAATCGCCAAATTGGCGGAGAAGGGCGTCGCAGGACGTTTCACTTTCCCGCGTCCGATGTGCGATCGCCCAGGCCTTGATTTCAGCTTCAGTGGCTTGAAGACCTTTGCCCTCAATACCTGGCAGCAGTGCGTCAGCGCCGGGGACGACAGCGAGCAAGCCCGTTGCGACATCGCGCTGGCGTTCCAGCAGGCCGTGGTGGAGACTTTGACCATCAAGTGCAAGCGTGCGTTGAAGCAGGCCGGCATGAAGCGTCTGGTGATCGCTGGCGGCGTCAGCGCTAACAAGGCGTTGCGTGTATCGCTGGAGAAAATGCTCGGCGACATGAAGGGCGATGTGTTCTATGCCCGTCCAGAGTTCTGCACCGACAATGGCGCAATGATTGCGTTTGCCGGTTGCCAGCGTTTGCAGGCTGGCCAGCAGGAAAGCCTGGCGATCAGCGTGCAGGCGCGCTGGCCGATGGAGCAGTTGTCGGCGCTGTGATGAGCGGCGCTCACGTGCGGTATTTAAAAATGCCGTTCGCGCCCGGCAAACAGGTCGCGTAGATTGCCCCGGTGACGCCAGACGATCAGCAGCGTCAGCGTGCTCATCGGCAGCAGCGCCTCCGGTTCCTGCCAGGCCAGTAATGGCAGGGTCAGGGGCGTGGCGATCAGCGCTGCCAGCGAGCTGGTGCGGGTCAGATAGAACGTCAGCAGCCAGGCGCACACGGCTAGCAGCGCGGCAGGCGGATACAGGCCCAGCAGCATGCCGGCCGCCGTGGCAACGCCCTTGCCGCCGCGGAAACGGAAGTACAGCGGGAACAGGTGACCGATCACGGCGCAGACGCCGATCCAGGCCTGATCCTGTAGTGGAAGGCCCGCTGCCGAAGCGATCAGCACCGGCAGCAGGCCTTTGCACAGATCACCCAGCAGGGTCAGGATCGCGAGTTTGCGACCGGCCAGGCGCAGCATGTTGGTGGCACCGGCATTACCCGAGCCACTCATTCGCGGATCCGGATTTCCGGTCAGGCGGCTGAGCAAAATGGCGAAGGACAGCGAGCCGAGCAGGTAGGCGAGGATCGCCAGTAACCAAAACATGCTAACTATTCCGGGCGAGGACGCCCTGATTCTAACGGCGCATTGCGCCCTTGTCGTGCAGCGGAGAAAAGTGCTTGGACAGAGTGTTTATCGAGGGCCTGGAAGTCGACACCGTGATCGGTGCCTACGACTGGGAGCGCGGCATCCGACAGTGCCTGCGCCTTGATCTGAGCTTCGCCTGGGACAATCGCCCGGCTGCAGCCGGTGACGACCTGACCCTGGCACTCGATTACGCCAGTGTTTCCACGCGGATCCAGGCCTTTGCCGAGCAATCCCAGTATCAACTGGTCGAGACCTTCGCCGAGCGCCTGGTCGAAGTGCTGATGAGCGAATTCAAAATCACCTGGGTGCGTCTGAAGCTGACCAAGCCTGGCGCGGTCCCGGCCGCCAAGGGTGGTGTGGGCGTGGAGATCGAGCGCGGATGTCGCTGACTCAGGTCTATCTCGGGCTCGGTAGCAATATCGAGCGCGAAACCCATTTGCGCGCAGGTCTGGATGCCCTGGCCGGTTTTCTGGTGGATATCCGCTGTTCGGCGGTGTTCGAAAGCCAGCCGGTGGGGATCAAGAGTGGGCCTTTCTACAACTTCGTGGTCTCGGCGTTTACCGATCTGCCGTTGATGGAGCTGGATCGTCGGCTGAAATTCATCGAGGCGGATAACGGTCGTTATGCCCCGGATCGCAAGGGGCTGCCGCTGGATATCGATGTCTTGCTGTACGGCGAGCTGGCAGGCAATTTCGACGGGCTGATCCTGCCCCGGGCCGAGATTCTGAAAAATGCCTTTGTGCTGTGGCCGCTTTCGCTGATTGCGCCGGATCGGGTACATCCGGGCGTGGGGAAAAGTTTTGCCACGTTGTGGGCCGAGGCGCAGATCGATCAGGTGTTGGCACCGGTCGGATTTGAATGGCGCGGTATTCAGCTCACGCCTTCAGATCTGTTGAACTGACTGGAGCCATCGCGAGCAGTCTCGCGATGGCTCCAGATGTTCTCAGGAAGACGCTGATTCCTTGTAAGCCTTCAACGCCTTGAGCCGTTCGCGCTTGAGCGCTTCGCCCAGTTCGGGGCCCTGGAAGCCCTTCTCCAGCAGCGGCTGAACCGCAACGCCCCGAGCAGCGCTGGCTGCACCGCGCAGGTAATCGGCCTGTGGATAACTGCGCTGCTCAAGTCCTTTGCGGCCTCGTGCATCCATCTCGCACGCGACGATAAATTCTTCGAAACGCTGCGGTCGGCGATAAACATCAAAGCTCTGCAGCAATTCCAGCAAGGTCGACGCCTTCAGTTCCAGGGCGCGATGACCGTGGGTGTGGTACTGGCCAACCAGCAAGGCCAGTTCCTGACAATCCTTCGGTGCCTTGAAGCGCTCGTTGACGGCTTTGATCAGCTTCAGGCCTTTGTGCTCATGGGCGATATGCCGCGGCCATTCCTCTTCCGGCGTCAGACCTTTGCCTAGGTCGTGCAGCAGGCAGGCCCAGCGCACTGTCAGCGGTTGCTGGTGGAGGGCGGCTTGCTCAAGCACGCTCAGCGTGTGAATGCCGCTGTCGATTTCCGGGTGATGGGCTTCCGGTTGCGGTACGCCGAACAATGCATCGACTTCCGGCATCAGCACTTTCAGAGCGCCGCAATCGCGCAATACCTGAATGAAAACCTGCGGCTGATTTTCCATCAGTGCGCGGGAAATCTCTTTCCAGCTGCGTTCGGCGGTCAGGGCCTCCAGTTCGCCGGATTCGCTGAGCTCGCGCATCAGTTCCAGCGTCTCGGGCGCCACCTTGAAGCCGAGTTCCGCGTAACGAGCCGCAAAGCGGGCAACACGCAAGACTCGCAGGGGATCTTCGGCGAACGCGGGGGAAACGTGACGCAGGATTCGATCATCGAGATCGCGCTGGCCGTGATAGGGATCGGTCAGGTTTTGCTGATCGTCCTCGGCCATGGCGTTGATCGTGAGGTCGCGACGGATCAGGTCTTCTTCGAGCGTGACCTCGGGGCTGGCGTGAAAGGTGAATCCGCCATAACCGCGACCGCTCTTGCGCTCGGTGCGGGCGAGGGCGTACTCCTCGCCGCTTTTCGGGTGAAGAAACACAGGGAAATCCGCGCCTACCGGGCGAAACCCTTGGGCGAGCATTTCTTCTGCGGTGGCGCCGACCACCACCCAATCGATGTCGGTGACCGGTTTGCCCAGCAGGCGATCACGTACTGCGCCGCCGACCTTGTAAATCTGCATAAAAAACCTCCGTTGGCCCGACAGGATAACCCTTGCGCCGGACTTTCGGAGGCCAGAACGGGATCAAAGATGAATGACGGCCAGATCGAGCCGACCGTAATCCCCCTCGCCGTGTTCGCTGCGGGGCGGTACATGGTGGGTTTTCATGATCTGGTCGCCCTGCAGGGTTTCCAGATGAATGTCGAAACCCCACAGCCGGTGCAGGTGCTTGAGTACCTCTTCGGTGGAGTCGCCCAGCGGTTTTCGGTCGTGCTGCTGGTGACGCAGGGTCAGTGAGCGGTCGCCGCGCCGGTCGATGCTGTAGATCTGCACGTTCGGTTCACGGTTGCCGAGGTTGTACTGCGCGGCCAGGGTCTCGCGGATGATCCGGTAGCCGCCCTCGTCATGAATGGCGGGCACCAGCAGATCGTCCTTCTGGTCGTCATCGAGGATGCTGAACAGTTTCAGGTCGCGGATCACCTTGGGTGACAGGTACTGCAGGATGAAACTCTCGTCCTTGAAGCTGCTCATGGCGAACTTGATGGTCGACAGCCAGTCGGTGCCGGCGATTTCCGGGAACCAGCGACGGTCCTCTTCCGTTGGTTCTTCGCACATGCGCCGGATGTCGCGGTACATGGCAAAACCCAGTGCGTAAGGGTTGATGCCGTTGTAGTAGGGACTGTCGAAACCTGGCTGGAACACCACGCTGGTATGAGACGTGAGGAACTCCATCATGAAACCGTCGGTGACCAGACCCTCGTCGTACAGGTCGTTCATCAGCGTGTAGTGCCAGAAGGTCGCCCAGCCTTCGTTCATCACCTGGGTCTGGCGTTGTGGATAGAAATACTGGGCGATCTTGCGCACGATCCGCACGATCTCCCGCTGCCAGGGCTCCAGCAATGGCGCGTGTTTCTCGATGAAATACAGGATGTTTTCCTGTGGCTCGGCCGGGAAGCGTGCGTTGTCCTTGTCGCTGTATTTGTCTGCGCCTTTGGGAATGGTGCGCCACAGGTCGTTGATCTGTTTCTGCAGGTGTTCTTCGCGATCCTTCTGCCGGCGCCGCTCTTCCTCGGCGGAAATCGGGTACGGACGTTTGTAGCGGTCGACGCCGTAGTTCATCAAGGCATGGCAAGAGTCGAGCAGGTCCTCGACCGCGTCGATGCCATGGCGCTCCTCGCATTGCATGATGTACTGCTTGGCGAACACCAGGTAATCGATGATCGAGCTGGCATCGGTCCAGGTGCGGAACAGGTAGTTGCCCTTGAAGAAGCTGTTGTGGCCGTAGCAGGCATGGGCCACCACCAGCGCCTGCATGCAGATGGTGTTTTCCTCCATCAGGTAGGCGATGCACGGGTCGGAGTTGATCACGATCTCGTAGGCCAGCCCCATCTGCCCGCGGCTGTAGGATTTCTCGGTGCTGAGGAAGTGTTTGCCGTAGGACCAGTGGTGATAGCCCAGCGGCATGCCGACCGAGGCGTAGGCGTCCATCATCTGTTCGGCGGTGATCACTTCAATCTGGTTGGGATAGGTGTCCAGGGCGTACCCGGCCGCGATCCGGGCAATTTCGCGGTCGTAGGTCTGGATCAGCTCGAATGTCCATTCGGAGCCGGTGGAAATGGGTTGGCGCTTCTGCTCTTTGGCGGTCATGTCACTAACCTGCGCTGGAAGAGTTCACGGAAGACCGGATAGATATCTCCGGCCGAGACCAGCTGCTGCTGGGCAAAAGTGTCAGAAAAGGCTTCGGCGATGCGTTCGTACTCGTACCACAGGGCCTGATGTTCGCGCGGGGTGATCTCTACGTAAGTGTAGTACTGCACAAACGGCATGATCTGATTGATCAGGATGTCGCGGCAGATCGGCGAGTCGTCGTTCCAGTTGTCGCCGTCGGAAGCCTGTGCGGCGTAGATGTTCCATTCGTTGCTCGGGTAGCGTTCGGCCATGATCTCCTGCATCAGTTTCAGTGCGCTGGAAACGATGGTGCCGCCGGTTTCCCGCGAGTAGAAAAACTCTTCTTCGTCCACTTCCCGGGCGCTGGTGTGGTGGCGGATGAACACGACATCGATCTTGTCGTAGTTCCGCTTCAGGAACAGGTACAGCAGGATGAAAAAGCGTTTGGCGATGTCCTTGGTCGCCTGGGTCATGGAGCCGGAAACGTCCATCAGGCAGAACATTACAGCTTTGGAGCTAGGGTTCGGCTGCTTGATCAGCAGGTTGTACTTGAGGTCGAAGGTGTCGAGGAACGGCACACGGTGGATACGCGCGCTGAGTTTTTCGATTTCGGCTTCGAGATTCTGGATATCGCCGAAGTTGTCCGGTTCTTCGCGTTTCAGGCGGGCCAGTTCTTCCTTGGCTTCGCGCAGTTTGGCGCGGCTGCTGCCGGACAGCGCGATTCGCCGGGCGTGGGCCGAGCGCAGTGTGCGAATGATGTTGATCCGGGACGGGTTGCCCTCGTTGCTGATCCCGGCGCGGACCGTCTTGAAGGTATCGGTGCCGCTCAGGTTGCGTTTGACCAGGTTCGGCAGTTCGAGGTCCTCGAACATGAATTCGAGGAATTCTTCCTGGGTGATCTGGAAGACGAATTCATCCATGCCTTCGCCGGAGTTGCCGGCCTTGCCCGGTCCGCGACCGCCGCCGCCTCCCGGTGGGCGGGCGATGTGTTCGCCTGCGGTGAATTCCTTGTTGCCGGGGTGAACCACGGTCTGCTTGCCGCCACGGCCGTGGTGAAGCACCGGTTCGTCGATGTCGCGACCGGGAATACTGATTTGCTCGCCGTGCTCCATGTCGGTGATGGAGCGCCGGCTGACCGCCTCTTCGACAGCCTTCTTGATGTGGTCACGGTAACGCCGCAGGAAGCGCTGACGGTTCACCGTGCTCTTGTTCTTGCCATTGAGACGTCGGTCGATCACATAGCTCATGACTGCTCCTTAGAAGCTGTCCTGCAAAGGGGCGAGCGGTCATGCAGCGTTGAACCGAATGCCAAGGGACGCACACGCTCCCCCAAGCGCTTTGGGTGCTGCCTGAACCTCGCTACCGCCTTTCGAACACCTTCCAGAGGCTTGTGTAGCAGAAAATGCGTACACAAGCCTCGGGCTGACGACAACCGGTCTGACCGGCCGCGGTTTACTGTGATTTTCTGACCCGCAGATACCACTCGGAGAGCAGTCGTACCTGTTTGTCGGTGTAGCCGCGTTCGACCATTCGTGTAACGAAGTCGTTGTGTTTCTGCTGATCCTCTTTGCTGGCCTTGGCATTGAAGCTGATGACCGGCAGCAGATCCTCGGTGTTCGAGAACATTTTCTTCTCGATGACCACCCGCAGTTTTTCGTAGCTGAGCCAGGTCGGGTTCTTGCCGTTGTTGTTGGCCCGGGCGCGCAGTACGAAGTTGACGATTTCGTTGCGGAAATCCTTCGGATTGCTGATGCCGGCCGGTTTCTCGATTTTTTCCAGTTCCTCGTTGAGGGCGACGCGGTTGAGGATCTCGCCGGTTTCCGGATCGCGGTATTCCTGATCCTGAATCCAGAAGTCCGCATACAGCACGTAGCGGTCGAAGATGTTCTGGCCGTACTCGCTGTAAGACTCGAGGTAGGCGGTCTGGATTTCCTTGCCGATGAATTCGATATAACGCGGCGCCAGGTATTCCTTCAGGTAGCGCAGATAGCGCTCGCGGGTTTCGGCCTGGAACTGTTCCTGTTCGATCTGCTGTTCCAGCACGTAGAGCAGGTGCACCGGGTTGGCGGCGATTTCATGCGGGTCGAAGTTGAAGACCTTGGACAGGATCTTGAACGCGAACCGGGTCGACAGACCGTTCATGCCTTCGTCGACGCCCGCCGAGTCGCGATATTCCTGGATCGACTTGGCCTTCGGATCGGTGTCCTTGAGATTTTCGCCGTCGTACACCCGCATCTTGGAGTAGATGTTGGAGTTTTCCGGCTCCTTCAAGCGTGACAGCACGGTGAACTGCGCCAGCATCTTGAGGGTGTCCGGCGCGCAATGGGCCTTGGCCAGGGAACTGTTGAACAGCAGTTTGTCGTAGATCTTCACTTCGTCGCTGACCCGCAGGCAGTACGGCACTTTGACGATGTAGATCCGGTCGATGAAGGCTTCGTTGTTCTTGTTGTTGCGGAAGGTGTGCCACTCCGATTCGTTGGAGTGGGCCAGCAGGATCCCGGTGAACGGAATCGCGCCGAGGCCTTCGGTACTGTTGTAGTTGCCTTCCTGAGTGGCGGTCAGCAACGGGTGCAGCACCTTGATCGGTGCCTTGAACATTTCGACGAATTCCATCAGACCCTGGTTGGCCCGGCACAGCGCGCCCGAGTAGCTGTAGGCATCGGCGTCGTTCTGCGGATATTCCTCGAGTTTGCGGATGTCGACCTTGCCGACCAGCGCCGAGATGTCCTGGTTGTTCTCGTCACCGGGTTCGGTCTTGGCCACGGCGATCTGGTTGAGGATCGACGGGTAGAGCTTGACCACGCGGAACTGGCTGATGTCGCCGCCGAATTCGGCCAGGCGCTTGGTCGCCCATGGCGACATGATGGTGTTCAGGTAGCGCCGGGGAATGCCGAAGTCTTCTTCGAGGATCGCGCCATCTTCGGTGGCGTTGAACAGACCCAGGGGAGATTCGAAAACCGGTGAACCCTTGATGGCATAGAAAGGCACTCTTTCCATGAGCTGTTTCAGCTTCTCGGCCAGGGAGGATTTACCACCACCGACGGGGCCGAGCAGGTAGAGGATCTGTTTCTTCTCCTCGAGGCCCTGGGCGGCATGGCGGAAATACGACACGATCTGGTCGATGCATTCTTCCATCCCGTGGAAGTCTTCAAAGGCCGGATAGCGGCGGATCACCTTGTTCGAGAAGATTCGCGACAGCCTCGAGTTGGTCGAGGTGTCGAGCAGCTCCGGTTCGCCGATGGCCATTAACAGACGTTCGGCAGCGGAAGCGTAGGCGCTACGGTCTTTCTTGCACAGCTCCAGGTACTCTTGCAGCGAGAGTTCTTCCTGGCGTGTGGACTCGAAGCGTTGTTGGAAGTGGCTAAAGATACTCATGACGTCACCTCGCTCGATACGTGGAGCCGACGCCGGATCACTCAGTCGATGCTGGCAAGCAGCCGCTAAGGCAGCTGTTGTTTACCCCCCAGAACCCCTCCGCGATCGACAACCGCGAAAGTCACTCCCGATGACCCGTGCGCCGGTGTACCGGCTCTCCCCTGTTTTGGATGGCCTGGGCTTAAGGATAGTTGGGAATTCAGGAGGTAAAGGCGAGATACGTAATTATGTGTGGCAAGACCGTTCGTCTGCCCGTGCAGGCCCACGGGAGCCGGGGCTTGCACGTTACAAAAAAATTATTCGGAGGTGCCTTGCGCGGTTTCCGAAGGAAAAGTCGTACGCCACAGCTCGAAGCCACCGTCCATGCTGTAGACGTCGGAGAAGCCCTGGCTCACGAGATACGCCGCGGCACCCTGGCTCGAGTTGCCGTGATAGCAGACCACAACAGTCGGAGCATCGAGGTCGGCCCCCTGGATGAAGGCGTGCAGGGAGTGATTGTCCAGATGCTTCGAGCCGCTGATGTGCAGCGCCGCGAATGTGGCTGGGTCACGGACGTCGACCACCACGGCACCTTGCTCGCGCAGGGCCTGGGCCTGTTCCGGGGGGATACGTTTGAATTCGCTCATGGCGGGTTCCTGTGGCTCGGCTGAAAACGCAGTCTAACGCGCAGCGCTGACTGGCGAGGATTCGGTGATCAATGGCGCGACCGGGGGCAGGACGCCGCCGTGTTCGTCGCATTTGCATGACAGCCGTTCAAAGCTGTCGACGTTCATCAGGGTCAGGCTGCCGCCCCACACGCAACCGGTGTCGAGGGCTGAAATGCCGGGTTCATGGACATTGCCTTCCAGCGCCGCCCAGTGGCCGAAAATGATTCGCAGGCCACGGGTCTTGCGCTCCTTGTGCTGGAACCAGGGCTTGTAGCCCGGTGGCGCGGTGTCGAGGCCTTCCTTGCTCTTGAGGTCGAGCTTGCCCTCGGCGGTGCAGAAACGCATGCGCGTGAAATAGTTGGTGATGACCCGAAGGCGGGTGACGCCTTTGAGCTCGCTGTCCCACTTCGCCGGCTCGTTGCCATACATGCCATCAAGGAAGGCCGGGAACAGGTTGTCGTCGCGCAGGGCGGTCTCGACTTCTTCGGCATACTTCAAAGCCTTGCGCAGCGACCATTGCGGTGCAATGCCGGCGTGCACCATGGCGACTTCACGTTGCTCGTCGTAGTGCATGAGCTTCTGCTGGCGCAGCCATTCCATCAGTTCGGCGCAGTCCGGCGCTTCGAGGATTTCGCGCAGCGTGTCGGACTTCTTCATCCGCTCGATGTTTTTCGCCGCCGCCAGCAGGTGCAAGTCGTGGTTGCCGAGTACGCAGACCAGCGATTCACGCATGCCATAAAGGAAGCGCAGGGTTTCCAGCGATTGCGGGCCACGGTTGACCAGGTCACCCACCAGCCACAACCGATCCACTGCCGGGTCGAACGCGACCTGCTTGAGCAGGCACTTGAGCGGTTCGAGGCAGCCTTGCAGGTCGCCGACGGCATACGTCGCCATTAGTGCAGGGCTCCGGGAACGGCGAGGCGGAAGGGTTTGATGATTGCGTCGAAATGCTTGCCGTCGCTGGCGACCATTTCATAGCTGCCCTGCATGGTGCCGACCTTGGTGGTCATGACCGTGCCGCTGCTGTAGGTGTGGCTTTTTCCCGCGTCGATCAGTGGCTGTTGGCCCACCACGCCGGCGCCGCGCACCTCTTCGACATGACCGTCGCCATCGGTGATCACCCAATGCCGGGAGATCAGTCGGGCTGGCTGCTCGCCATTGTTCTGCACGGTGATGGTGTAGGCGAAGGCAAAGCGGTCGTGCTCGGGTTGCGATTGGTCTGCCAGATAGTGAGTTACGACACTGACATCGACCTGATAACGAGGATCAGACATGCAAAAGGCCTTAAGGACAAAGCGGAACGCGGGGTGTCGCCGATGGGTTGAGTCTAGGCAAGTATCGGGCAGGAGACCAGAGCGGTGTCCTGCCCGAGCGCAATGCTTGCCTGTCAGTCGGCAGCGGGTGTTGGTGCGGGCTGTTCGGCGAGCTTGTCGGCCAGGCGTACGAATGCCGCCAGATCAAGCTGCTCGGGACGCAAACTGCCATCGACGCCGGCGGCCTCGATTTCAGCGTTGCTCAGCAATTGCTTGAGGGTGTTGCGCAAGGTCTTGCGACGCTGGTTGAAGGCTTCGCGCACGACGCGCTCCAGCAGGCGATGGTCCTTGGCCGGGTGCGGCAGTACCGCGTGCGGCACCAGGCGGACGATGGCCGAGTCGACCTTCGGCGGCGGGTTGAAAGCACCCGGGCCGACGTTGAACAGGTGCTCGACCCGGCAATGGTACTGAACCATGATCGACAGACGGCCCCAGTCACCACCACCCGGACCTGCGGCGAGACGCTCAACCACTTCCTTCTGCAGCATGAAGTGCATGTCGCGGATGATGCCGGCGTTGTTCAGCAGGTGAAAAATCAACGGCGTGGAGATGTTGTACGGCAGGTTGCCGACCACGCGCAGGCTGTTCGGTGCGGCGTTCAGGGTATTGAAGTCGAACTTCAGCGCATCGCCCTGATGCAGGTTGAAGTTGCTCTTGCCGGCGAACTGCTGGTTGAGGATCGGGATCAGGTCCTTGTCCAGTTCCACCACGTCGAGCTGTGCACCGCTGTTCAGCAGGCCTGCGGTCAATGCGCCCTGGCCCGGGCCGATTTCCAGCATCCGGTCGTCAGGCTTGGCGCTGATGGAGCGCAGGATGCGGTCGATGACGCCGGCATCGTGCAGGAAGTTCTGGCCAAAGCGTTTGCGCGCCTTGTGTTGGTATTGCTCGGTCATAAACGGGTCTCGGCCATCTGGTAGGCGGTTTCCAGGGCGACCTGCAGGCTGCCGGTGTCGATCTTGCCGCTACCGGCCAGATCCAGGGCGGTGCCGTGGTCGACGGAGGTGCGGATGATCGGCAGGCCCAGGGTCACGTTGACCGCTGCGCCGAAGCCTTTGTACTTGAGCACGGGCAGGCCCTGGTCGTGGTACATCGCCAGCACTGCGTCGCAGTGCTCCAGATATTTGGGGGTAAACAGAGTGTCGGCAGGCAGCGGGCCACGAAGGTCCATGCCCTCGCCGCGCAGGCGCTCCAATGTGGGTTCGATGATGTCGATTTCTTCATGGCCCAGGTGTCCACCTTCACCGGCGTGCGGGTTGAGTCCGCAGACCAGGATGCGCGGTTGGGCGATGCCGAATTTGTCTTGCAGGTCGGCGTGCAGAATTCGCGTGACCCGTTCCAGTCGCTCCGGCGTGATCGCATCGGCGATGTCGCGCAGGGGCAGGTGAGTGGTGACCAGCGCCACGCGCAAACCGCGGGTAGCGAGCATCATCACGACCTGGGCGGTGTGGGTCAGGTCGGCGAGGAATTCGGTGTGGCCGGAAAAAGCGATGCCCGATTCGTTGATCACGCCCTTGTGCACCGGGGCGGTGATCATCCCGGCGAAATCACCGTTCAGACAGCCATTGCCGGCGCGGGTCAGGGTTTCAAGAACGAATGCGGCGTTGGCCTTGTCCAGTTGCCCGGCAACCACGGGGGCGCTGAGCGGGGTGTCCCAGACATAAAGGCTGTTGGCCGGCGCCGGAAGGTCCGGCCATTGACCGGGCGACACAGGCAGCAGACTGACGGCCAGCCCCAGCTGCGCGGCCCGCTCTTGGAGCAGGTCGCGGCTGGTGATGGCAATCAGGGGATGTGGCTGGGCTTGCGAGGCGAGCAGCAGGCACAGGTCGGGACCGATGCCGGCTGGTTCGCCGGGTGTCAGCGCGAAACGCTTGGGTTTCACTGCGCTGCCTGGTCTGCACCAGGGAGTTTGATCTCTACGTACGCTTCGTCACGGATCTGACGCAGCCAGGTTTGCAGCTCTTCATCGTATTTGCGGTTACGCAGTACGGTCATGGCTTGCTGCTCACGGGCCTGTTCGGTGCTGTCAGTGGCGCGACGGCCAAGGACTTCCAGAACGTGCCAGCCGTACTGGGTCTGGAATGGCTTGGACAGCTGACCCTGCGGGGACTTGGCCATCACGGCGCGGAATTCCGGTACCAGTGCGTTCGGGTCGATCCAGTTCAGGTCGCCGCCGTTGAGGGCAGAGCCTGGGTCTTCCGAGTATTTCTTGGCCAGTTCAGCAAAATCTTCGCCGGCCGAGATGCGGTTATACAGCGATTGAACCAGTTCCTTGGTTTTCGCTTCGTCACGGACCGGACTTGGCTTGACCAGGATATGGCGCACATGCACTTCGTCGCGCATCTGGCTTTCGCCGCCGCGTTTTTCCAGCAGCTTCAGGATGATGAAACCACCCGGAGTGCGTGCTGGCTGAGTGATTTCACCCGGCGACATGCTGCTCAGTTCGCGGTCGAACGGCGGTGGCAGTTGAGCAGCTTTACGCCAGCCCATGTCGCCGCCTTCCAGAGCGTTGTCGCTGCCGGACTTGGCAACGGCCAGTTGACCGAAATCAGCGCCTTGCTTGAGTTGCTGGTAAACCTCCATCGCCTGACGTGCGGCGCTCTGAATTGCTTCAGAGTTGGCGCTTTCCGGGGTCGGGATCAGGATGTTGGCCAGGTGCAGCTCTTCGGACAGTTGCATCTTGCCCAGGTCGGAGGCGAGGAAGTTCTTCACTTCCTGCTCCGATACCTGAATGCGTTCTGCAACACGGCGCTGACGCACGCGGCTGATGACCATTTCCTTGCGGATCTGCTCACGGGCGCCTTCGTAACTCAGGCCGTCGTGAGCCAGGGCTGCGCGGAACTGATCGACAGTCATGTTGTTGCGCTGGGCAATAGTGCCGACAGCCTGGTTCAGTTCTTCATCGGTGATGCGAATACCGGAACGTTCGCCGATCTGCAGTTGCAGGTTTTCGACGATCAGGCGCTCGAGCACCTGTTGATCCAGTACGCCCGGAGGCGGCAAGCCGCCACCGCGCTTGGCGATGGTTTGCTGAACTTCGTGGACGCGTTGATCCAGCTGGCTCTGCATGACCACGTCGTTGTCGACGATGGCCACCACTTTATCGATGGACTGCACCGCGGCGTTGGCCGCGGTACCCAGGAACAGCGCGCCCAGCATCAGCGGGCGCAGACAATCAGAAAGCTTGGTCTTCACGTTGACGATAACCTTGGATGCCTTTGTCGAGGAAGCTCTCTACCTTGGCGCCAGTAAGGCCGCCGAGTCCCTTCAGAACAATTTGTAGGAAGACGCCGTGGTCGCCTTTTTCGTTTTGCGGAGCTTCCTGACTGAACTCGTCGTAAGAAACCCAGTAACGGTTGATCAGGCGCAGTTTCCAGCAGCAGTTGTCGTACTCGAAACCACCGAAGGCTTCCAGTGTACGGTTGCGGTTGTAGTCGTACTGCCAGCGGCTGATTGCGCTCCACTGTGGAACGATCGGCCAGATGACCGAGAAGTCATGCTGCTGGATCTTGTAGTAGTCCTTCACGTAGCCAGGCTGGCCCGGGGTGCCGTAGTCGCCACCACCCACCGACCATTTGCCGGTGTTCTGGTCGTAACGAACCTGGTCGTTGCGATAGCGATAACCGAGGTTGACCACCTTGTTCGGGTTGTCTTCAGGCTGGTAGTGGAACATCGCGCTGCCGGAACGTGGGCTGCGGCTGTCCGGATCCCAGTTGTAGTCGGCAGTGGTGCGCCAGTCGCGGTTCCAGCGGTATTCGTATTCCAGCGCATAAGGCGAAACGTTGGAATGCGCATCGTCGCGGGTCTTTGGATCGATACCTGGCAGTTGGACTTCGCGATCCTTGAAGTACAAGGCCTGGCCGACACTGATGCGTTGACGTTCGAAACCGTCGTCTTCGATCCAGCGGCTGGTCACACCCAACGAAAGCTTGTTCTCGTCGCCGACCCGGTCGGAACCGGAGAAGCGGTTGTCTCGGAACAGCGAGGCATAGTTGAAGGTGTATTCGCTGGTGTCGAACACTGGAATGTCTTCCTGATCCTTCTCCGGTACATAGAGGTAGAACAGGCGCGGTTCCAGGGTCTGGCGGTAGTTCTTGCCGAAGTACGACGTGTCGCGGTCGAAGTACAGGCCGCTGTCGATGCTGGCGATCGGCACGCCACGGCTCTGGTTGCTGCCAAAATTACCGTTGACGTATCGGGTGCCGTTCGCTGCTGCGAATGCCTTCTGGACAATGATGTCGTCTTTGCCCTGGCCGTCCAGGTCCAGTTGGTACTGGGTGTACTGGTACTTGAGCGATGGCTTGAGGAAACCATACGTCCAGTTCATCGGCAGGCTGACGCCAGGCTTCAGATTCAGGCGATCGCCGTTGGCACGAGCCAGGCCGGTCACGTTGGTATCCAGGCGTGGCGAGACGGTGCCGTCTTCGTTGACGAAGTCACCGGTTTTCAGATCGCGGTCAAAGCGAACGAGTTCGGTCTCGTAATCGAAGTTCAGGCCTTCCGGGTGGTACGGCAGTTTGCCATTGAAGGTGATCTGCGGCAGGCGCCCGTAAGGTGTGATGTTCGAAACGGTTGCCAGCTGATATTGCTGAGCATTCAGGATGGCGGTGTAGTTATCACCACGGTAGGCAACCAGACCCTGCTGATTCACGAAGTCCTGGCTCTTCACACCGATCTGGTCGGTGGTCAGGTCCTGGAAGTAGTACGGATCGCTGATCTTGGTGTAGTCAACCTGGGTGTACACGCGGGAGTCCAGGCCACCCTTGTGTTGCCAGTTGTACATGTAGCGATTTTTTTCGTAATCGGTCTGCTTGCTGCGATCGGTGTCTTCGTCGTTGAGGTACGCGGCGCCGAACTGACCTTCGCTGGATTTGGTCAGGTAACGGAATTCGCCTTCCACCAACATGCCGCGCTTGCTCATGTAGCGCGGGTACAACGTGGCATCGTAGTTCGGCGCCAGGTTGAAGTAGTACGGGGTGACCAGCGTGAAGCCGGTGTCGCTGCCGGTGCCGATGGTCGGCGGCAGGAAGCCCGACTGACGACGGTCGTCGATCGGGAAATAGATGTACGGGGTGTACAGGATCGGAATGTCCTTGACCCGCAGTGTCACGTTGGTCGCGGTACCGAAGCCGGTGGCAGGGTTCAGGGTGATGTTGTTGCCCTTGAGCTGCCAGGCGTTGCTGTTCGGTTCGCACGTGGTGTACGTGCCGTCCTTCAAGCGGATGATCGCGTTCTCGGCGCGCTTGGCGTACAGCGCGTTACCGCGGATGCGCGACTTGTGCATCACGTATTCGGCGTTGTCGACTTTCGCTTCACCGGTGTCGAGCTGCACATCGGCGTGGTCGCCGACGATCAGCGCGCCATTGTCGCGGATGCGCACGTCGCCCTTGAGTTCGGCGCGGCTTTCGGCCTGGTAGAGGCTCGCTTCCTGGGACTCGACCTGCATGCTGCCCTGACGCAGAACCACGTCACCGGCCAGCGTGCCGACCTGATCTTCGGTGTTATAGCGCGAGGCTTTCGCGCCGATGAAGGTCGGAGCGTCACTTTTATTCGTCTTGTCATTCATGCCAGGACGAATTGGTTCGATATAGGAACCAGAGCAGTAAGGACCTGTCTCGGCCAGTTGGGCGGCGGTGAGCTTCTCGCGCGGAACCCAGTCGAGGTGACTGTAGTCTTCGCTACGGGATTTCAGGCCGCGGCCCTTGGACTCGGTGACCAGCACGGGTTTGGGACCGGAGTCCGAAACGCTGCCGTTCTCGGCCGGGGTTTCGCCGGTGGCGCTGACAGCACTGCCGTCATGCACCGGACGCGGTGGCAATGCAGCCGCCGACGTCTTTGGCGAACAGGCCCAACCGCCCGTAGCCGAGACGGCGCAGTCATACTGCTCGGCGGCGACAACGAATGAACTGGCCAGAGGTTGCATAGCCAGCAGACTGCCGGTTACCAACAACGGAAATTTTTTACGAAACGCGGGGGATTTCAATGCCATCTTATTAGTCCGGGCTTCCTGCGTGCCATCTGCCCGCGGTGTGGGCCGCACGCCTCTCGATGGTCTGAAAAAGATGCTGGATAATAAAGCATGACCCGCTTGACGGCTAGCGCCGTCGGAGACCCTTGCAATGCCTGACCAAGATGTACGCTTGCAACACCTGAAAGTTTGGCTCGATGAGCAGTTGGCAACCCTTTTTGCCGATCAGGGCTGGGGTGTCGTACCCCCGGCCACGTTGACTGCGGCCAGCAGCGACGCGAGTTTCCGCCGTTATTTCCGTTGGGAAGGCGCCGGTCGCAGTTTCGTCGTGATGGACGCACCGCCGCCCCAGGAAAACTGCAAACCGTTCGTGGATATCGCCTTTTTGCTGGCGAAATCCGGAATTAACGTGCCGAAAATTTATGCCGAGGACCTCGAGCGCGGATTTCTTTTGCTCAATGACCTGGGCAACAAGACCTATCTCGACGTGATCGACAGCGAAAATGCCGATGCATTGTTCAGCGATGCCTTGCAGTCGCTGCTGGCATTTCAGCAGTTGCCGATGGTGGCACCGCTGCCGAGTTATGACGTCGCACTGTTGCGTCGCGAGCTGGAACTGTTCCCCGAGTGGTACGTGAAACGCGAACTGGGTGTGGAATTCGACGCCACGCAACAGCAGCAATGGCAGCAGGTCAGCGATCTGCTGATCGACAGCGCGCTGGCCCAGCCAAAAGTGCTGGTGCACCGCGACTACATGCCGCGCAACCTGATGCTCAGCGAGCCGAACCCCGGCGTGCTGGATTTCCAGGACGCGGTGTACGGCCCGGTGACTTACGACGTGACCTGTCTGTTCAAGGACGCCTTCCTCAGTTGGCCTGAAGAACGCGTACGTGGCTGGCTGGAAAACTACTGGCAGCAGGCGACAGCGTTGAACATCCCCGTGCAGCCGGACTTCGAAGACTTCCTGCGCGCCAGCGACCTGATGGGCGTGCAACGTCACCTCAAAGTCATCGGTATCTTCGCCCGCATCTGTCACCGCGACGGCAAGCCGCGCTACCTCGGCGATGTGCCGCGCTTCTTCTCTTATATAGAAGCGGTGATTGCCCGTCGTCCGGAATTGGCGCAACTGCAGGCATTGCTGGTCAGCCTGCGTGGCGGAGTGACTGCATGAAGGCAATGATTCTGGCGGCCGGCAAAGGCGAGCGCATGCGCCCGCTGACACTGACCACCCCAAAACCGCTGGTGCGTGCCGCTGGCGTACCGTTGATCGAGTACCACCTGCGTGCCCTGGCGGCGGCGGGTTTCAGCGACATCGTGATCAACCATGCCTGGCTCGGTCAGCAGATCGAAGATTACCTGGGCGACGGTTCGCAATTCGGCCTGAGCATCCGTTACTCGCCCGAAGGCGAACCTCTGGAGACCGGTGGCGGTATCTTCCGCGCCTTGCCGTTGCTCGGTGACGAAGCGTTCCTGGTGGTCAACGGTGACATCTGGACCGATTACGACTTCAGCGTGCTGCACCAGCCGATCACCGGGCTGGCGCATCTGGTGCTGGCGGACAATCCGGCCCATCACCCGACGGGCGATTTCTGTCTGGTCGGCGACCAGGTGCAGGACGGGCAACCGGAGACGGCGACCCTGACCTACAGCGGCATCGCTGTGCTGCACCCGCAATTGTTCGATGGCTGCACGGACGGCGCCTTCAAACTGGCACCGTTGCTGCGCAAAGCCATGGCGGACGGGCAGGTGAGCGGTGAGCGACTGAAAGGCCACTGGGTCGATGTCGGTACGCACGAGCGTCTGGCTGAAGCCGAAACCTTGATAGAAGCGAGTCGCTGATATGTTGTGGCCAGGGACTCTGATTGGAGCCGGAGCGGGTTTTGCTATCGCCAGCATTCCGGGGGCCATGCTTGGGGCTTTGTTGGGGCAGGCGCTGGATCGGCGCCTGCATTTGCAGAGCTGGGGGCATTTGCGGGAAAAACTCGGCGGCCAGCCGATGCTGCGCAACGACGAGTTGTTGTTCGTCTTGCTCGGGCGTCTGGCCAAGAGTGACGGGCGGGTCACCGACGGTCATATCCAGCAGGCGCGTCAGGAGATGCGCGCGCTGGACATGAGCGAGCCGGCGCAGCGCCGGGCCATTGCCGCGTTCAATCGCGGCAAGTCCGGCGGGGATCGCCTGCGCGGTTATCTGCGGCGTCTCAGCGCTCAGCCCCATGCGGCCGAAGGCGTGTTGCGCGCCTGCTGGCGGATGGTCTGGGCCGATGGTCGGGCCGGCAGCAGCGAGCGCGAACTGCTGGCGCAATGGGGCAAGTGGCTGGGCTGGACGACTCACCAGATTCAGGCGCTGGCGGCGGATTACGAGCCGAACAAGCGCCCGATCGTCAGCGCAGCGGTGAGTTATCAGGATGCGATGCGCCTGCTCGGCGTGTCGGCGACCAGCGAACCGGCACAGATCAAACGCGCCTATCGTCGCCTGCTCAGCCGCCATCATCCGGACAAGGTGGCCGGGACTGGAGCGACGGCGGCACAGGTGCTCGAGGCAACTGAAAGAACTCGCGACTTGCACAATGCCTACACATTGATTCGCGAGCGGCGGGATTTCCGCTAGACGAAAAAAAAGATCGCAGCCCAGGCTGCGATCTTTTTTTGTGCGGTCGGTCAGTCCGGGTTTTGCGGATTCAACCAGCCGCGCACCCGGCGGAACAATTGTTCCTGCTCGGCCTTGTTGTCGGGCAACGCCTTGAGCGCGACCTGGCTGAACGCCGACGTCTTCAAGCGCTTGCTGGCCTGCATACGCTCCAGTGCAGCGTTGCGATCCAGCGGCTTGTCCATATAGAAGATATCGGCGGTCGGCAGCTTCAGCAGTGGCGTCAGTTCTGCCAGTTCAGGCTTGGCCTTGGGCGGCACTTGCGCGGCGACCATCACCAGTTTTTCCACTTGTGCCGTCTGCTTTTCGTTCAGGAAACGCGCGGCCCAATAGGCACCGGTGCCGTGCCCGAGCACCACGATGCTGTGCGCGCCTTGCTGTTCGGCGTAGGCAATCGCTGCGTCGATGCGGGCGAAGATTCGTTCGGCGTCGGCCTTGGCCTGTTCTTCGGTGGTTTCGGCGACGACCTTGTCCGCCACATCCGCTTCACCGCCAGCGGCTTGCTCGATCGGTTCGGCAGTGGTCGAATCCTTGCTGCCTGCATCGGCGGTTTTCGGCGCTGCGGGTGCTTCGATCACGCGCGGTGCGATGGCATCGCTTTGCAGGTCGGGCAGGGTGATACTCAGGCTGTTCCACTCGACGTCCGGCAATTTGCGCCGCAGCGGGCCGATCGCCTGGGGCCAGTCAGCGGTTTCACCGGCGCCGGGGATGAGGATCACCACGCCTTTGGGATCGGCCGTGTTGGCCGGTTTCCACAGCGCGAGGAATGTATCGCTGCCGGCCTGCAACTGTTGCTGTTCCTGGGCCGGGACTTTGCGTTCGAGTGCCGAGGCTTCTTCCTGACTACGCTCAAGCAATGGCTGGCGTTCGACCGGTTTTTCTTCGGCGGGTTTTTCCGCTGCTGCGGCGGGTGCCGGATCGGCGGCTTCGACGGAAAACGCACAAGGCAGGATCAGCGACAGGCACAATGCTGGCATTGCCAGGCGAGAGACAGGGGGCATCGGTTATTCCAGGCCAGAAAGTATCCCGGCAGCCTAATGGGTTGGTCAGAATTTGTCAGTGTATGGGATTTCAATGATGCGTTTTTGCTGCCTGTGGGTTATCGGCTGTCTGGCGTTTCCCTTGATGGGGTGGGCCGCGCCTGCGCCGCCGAGCCATGTTGCGCAGTTGTCGGCGGGCCAGCAACAGTGGCTGACCCAGCACAATGAATTGCGCGTCGGCCTGATTCTTCAGGCACCGTACGCGCAATACGACCGGCGCTTGCAGCGGCTGTCCGGGGCCAATGTCGAGTTGATGAAATGGATGGCCAAGGCCCTCGACATCGAACTCAGCTGGCGCAACTTCCCCGATCTGGAACAACTTGAAGCCGCCGCGCGGGACGGCGAAATCGATATTGCGCCGGGCCTGACCCAGACGCCCGGCTCGCTGCGTCTCTGGCAGTTTTCCGATCCCTACATGCGCGTGCCGCAACTGGTGGTCAGCGACCAGAAAGTGAGCAGTTCGGTCGAACTGGAAAAACTCGACAGCCAGGCCCGGGTAGCCGTGCGCATGCCCAGCGTCACCGCCGATTACTTGCGCGGCAACTATCCCCATCTGAATCTGCAAGGCGTGCCGCTGGAGCGTCAGGCGTTGCAGTTGCTGTTGAGTCAGCAGGCGTCTTACGCGGTGGTGGACGAAGCGCAATTGGGGCGGCTGTCGACAGAACCGGAGTTTGCCGGGCTGGTAGTGGTCGGCGACATTGGTCTACCGCAGCTGCTGCGGGTCGCCACCCGTCGTGACTGGCCGGAGCTGGCCGGGATTGTCGAAAGTGCCTTGCGGGCGATCCCGGCAAAAGATCTGGAGCGCCTGCACACCCAATGGCTGCAACCCAAGTACCCGCGGCTTTCGGAGTCGCCGGGGTTCTGGCAGAACCTGAGCCTGTTGTTCGCCGTGTTGCTGCTCAGTTGTGCGGCGATCGTCTTCTGGCAGCGGCGCCAGCAACACAGCCTTGAACAACGCCTGCTCGCCGCCCGGGAAGACATCGCCCTGCGCGCCGCCAGCGAAGAAGCCCTGCGCCTGACCCAGTTTTCCATCGACCAGAGCACCGTCGGCATCCTCTGGGTCAACTGGGACAGCCACGTGCGCTACGCCAACCGCGCGGCGGAACACATGCTCGGTTATCCACAGGGCGCGCTGATCGAGCGACCACTGATCGACTTCGAACCTGGCCTGCACATGGATCGCTGGCTCAACCTGTGGAAACGCGCCCGGGCCAGTGAGGAAGGGCCGCTCAGCTTTGAAACGAGTTGTGCGCGCGCCGATGGCAGCATCCTGCCGGCGGATGTGTCGTTGAGTTTTCTGCGCTTTCGCGACAGCGAATATCTGGTGGTTTATCTCACTGATGTGACCGAACGCCGGCGGGCCCTGGCCGCGTTGCAGGAAAGCGAGGCGCGCTTGCAGGGCATCGCCGCCAACGTGCCGGGGCTGGTGTTCCGCCTGGAGCGGGCGCCGGTGACCGGGCAGATCGACTTTGCCTACATCAGCGAGGGCAGCGAGAGTCTGGTGGGCTACGCGCCGGCCGCCATCGCCCATCGCGACATGGGCCTGCGCAGTCTGGTGCACCCGGACGACAAGGCCGGTTATCACCAGACTCAGGACCGGGCGCTGGACACCGACAGCGACTGGTCGTGGCAGGGGCGGATCCTTACGCGACAGGGCGAACAGCGCTGGGCCGAGATCAAGGCCATCACCCGGCAACTGGAGGACGGCGCCTACGTCTGGGACGGCATCGTCTGGGACATCACCGAAAGCAAGCGCATCGAACTGGAACTGGCGGCATCGCGCGAACAGCTGCGCGAACTGTCGGCGCACCTCGAAAGCGTGCGGGAAGAGGAGAAGGCGCGCATCGCCCGCGAGGTTCACGATGAGCTGGGGCAGATGTTGACGGTGCTGAAACTGGAGACATCGATGTGCGAACTGGCCTACGCGCAACTCGATCCGGGTCTGAACGAACGCCTGAACAGCATGAAACGCCTGATCGCCCAGCTGTTCCAGTTGGTGCGCGATGTGGCGACGGCATTGCGCCCGCCGATCCTCGATGCCGGGATAGCCTCGGCGATCGAGTGGCAGGCCCGGCGATTCGAGGCGCGCACGCAGATTCCGTGTCTGGTGCAGGTGCCGGACAATCTGCCGCCGCTGAGCGATGCCAAGGCCATTGGCCTGTTCCGCATCCTTCAGGAAGCGCTGACCAACGTCATGCGCCATGCCCAGGCGCATACTGTGGAACTGACGCTGGCGCTCGAAGGCTCCGATTTGTGTCTGACAGTCAGCGATGATGGCGTAGGATTTGTCGCCGCTGCGGGCAGGCCAACATCCTTTGGGCTGGTGGGCATGCGTGAGCGGGTGTTGATCATGGGCGGTCAGTTGTCACTCGACAGCGAACCGGGCGAGGGCACCACACTGAGCGTGCGGGTGCCATTGGATGAGGAGAAGTAAGTGATCCGTGTACTGGTAGCCGAAGACCACACCATCGTTCGCGAAGGCATCAAGCAATTGATCGGCCTGGCCAAGGATCTGCAAGTGGTGGGGGAGGCGAGCAATGGCGAGCAGTTGCTCGAAACCCTGCGCAGTGTGCCGTGCGAGGTGGTGCTGCTGGATATTTCCATGCCCGGGGTCAACGGGCTGGAAGCGATTCCGCGTATCCGCGCACTGAACAATCCGCCAGCGATTCTGGTGCTGTCGATGCACGATGAAGCTCAGATGGCCGCCCGCGCGCTGAAGGTCGGCGCCGCCGGGTATGCGACCAAGGACAGCGATCCGGCGCTGTTGCTGACGGCGATTCGCAAGGTCGCGGCGGGCGGGCGCTACATCGATCCGGAACTGGCCGACCGGATGGTCTTCGAAGTCGGCCTGACCGATACACGACCGCTGCATTCGTTGTTGTCCGAACGCGAATTCTCGGTATTCGAGCGCCTGGCCCAGGGCGCCAACGTCAACGACATCGCCCAGCAACTGGCCCTGAGCAGCAAGACCATCAGCACCCACAAGGCGCGGCTGATGCAGAAACTCAATATCACCTCACTCGCCGAGCTGGTGAAGTATGCGATGGAACACAAGCTCCTTTAATCCGCATATCCAATAACGACAGGCGCTTTTGCCGGTTCCTGCGGCTGGAACTTCAGGGCTCGCACCTGACGTGTCCAAACGCGCCATCCTTGTAGGGCAATCCCTACCCCCGGTCTTCCATCCGGCTGAGGCGATTCTCTCCTGCGCCCCGATTTGCGTGACTGCAAGCAGCCACTAGGCTTAATCCCACAGCAGTCATCAATAACAAAGGTGTGGGTATGAGCCAGGTCGAATCAAACGCAGGGGCCAGTGATGTGCTGGTCAGCTTTCGTGGAGTGCAGAAGAGCTACGACGGCGAGAACCTGATCGTCAAAGACCTCAACCTGGACATCCGCAAGGGCGAGTTCCTGACCCTGCTCGGGCCGTCCGGCTCCGGCAAGACCACCAGCCTGATGATGCTCGCCGGTTTCGAAACACCGACCGCCGGTGAAATCCTCCTGGCCGGGCGGGCGATCAACAACGTGCCGCCGCACAAACGCGACATCGGCATGGTGTTCCAGAACTACGCGCTGTTCCCGCACATGACCGTGGCCGAGAACCTGGCGTTCCCGCTGACCGTGCGCGGTCTGAACAAGAGCGACGTCAGTGACAAGGTCAAGAAAGTCCTGAGCATGGTGCAGCTCGATGCCTTCGCTTCGCGCTATCCGGCGCAGTTGTCCGGCGGCCAGCAACAACGTGTGGCGCTGGCCCGTGCGCTGGTGTTCGAGCCACAACTAGTGCTGATGGACGAACCCCTCGGCGCCCTCGACAAACAGCTGCGCGAACACATGCAGATGGAAATCAAACACCTGCACCAGCGCCTCGGCGTGACCGTGGTCTACGTGACCCACGACCAGGGCGAAGCCCTGACCATGTCCGATCGTGTCGCTGTATTCCACCAGGGCGAGATCCAGCAGATCGCCCCGCCGCGCACCCTCTACGAAGAACCGAAAAACACCTTCGTCGCCAACTTCATCGGCGAAAACAACCGCCTCAACGGTCGCCTGCTCAGCCAGAGCGGCGAGCGCTGCGTGGTCGAGTTGGGGCGTGGGGAAAAGGTCGAGGCGCTGGCGGTCAACATCGGCCAGACCGGTGAACCGGTCACCCTGTCGATCCGTCCGGAGCGCGTCAGCCTCAACGGTTCGAGCGATCAATGCGTCAACCGCTTCTCCGGGCGGGTGGCCGAATTCATCTATCTGGGCGACCACGTCCGGGTGCGCCTGGAAGTCTGCGGCAAGACCGACTTCTTCGTGAAACAACCGATTGCCGAGCTCGATCCAGCGCTCGCGGTCGGCGACGTGGTTCCGCTTGGCTGGCAGGTCGAACACGTTCGTGCACTCGACCCACTTTTAGAGGCGCATTAATCGCCCCGGCAATACCAACACCAACCCTGCACGTGGAGAGAACAATAAATGTTGAGATCCCTGAAGTTCACAGCCCTGACCCTGGGCCTGATGGGTGCGGCAAGCGCAATGGCCGCTGGCCCGGATCTGACCGTGGTGTCGTTTGGCGGGGCGAACAAGGCGGCGCAAGTCAAAGCCTTCTACGCACCGTGGGAAGCAGCAGGCAACGGCAAGATCGTCGCCGGCGAGTACAACGGTGAAATGGCCAAGGTCAAAGCCATGGTCGACACCAAGAGCGTGTCCTGGGATCTGGTAGAGGTTGAATCGCCGGAACTGTCCCGTGGCTGCGACGAAGACATGTTCGAGCAACTCGATCCTGCGCTGTTCGGCAAGACCGAAGACTACGTCAAAGGCGCGATCCAGCCGTGTGGCGTGGGCTTCTTCGTGTGGTCGACCGTGCTGGCCTACAACGCCGACAAGCTGAAAACCGCACCGAGCAGCTGGGCGGACTTCTGGGACACCAAGAAATTCCCGGGCAAGCGCGGCCTGCGCAAAGGCGCCAAGTACACCCTCGAATTCGCACTGATGGCCGACGGTGTTGCGCCGAAAGACGTCTACAAAGTGTTGGCCAGCAAAGATGGTCAGGATCGCGCATTCAAGAAACTGGACGAACTCAAGCCAAGCATCCAGTGGTGGGAAGCCGGTGCCCAGCCGCCGCAATACCTCGCGTCCGGTGACGTGGTCATGAGCTCGGCCTACAACGGCCGGATCGCTGCCGTGCAGAAAGAATCCAACCTGAAAGTGGTGTGGAACGGCGGCATCTACGACTTCGACGCATGGGCCATCCCGAAAGGTCTGGACGCCAAGCGTGCGGAAGCGGCGAAGAAATTCATCGCCTATTCGGTGCAACCGCAACAGCAGAAGACCTACTCGGAAAACATCGCCTACGGCCCGGCCAATACCCAGGCTGTGCCGCTGCTGGCCAAGGATGTCCTGAAGGACATGCCGACCACCCCGGAAAACATCGCCAACCAGGTGCAGATCGACGTCAGCTTCTGGGCTGACAACGGTGAGCAACTGGAGCAGCGCTTCAATTCCTGGGCTGCGAAGTAAGGCGTGATGCCTACGCGGCGTCACCCCAAGGGTGACGCCGTCATTCAAAAGATTTTCGGAGTACGTCATGGCCATCGCCGTTCCCCTGAACGAGGGCAACAGCCCCACCTTGAAGCAGCGGCTCAAGCACGCCGAGCGGGTCAACCGCTGGAAGGCCCAGGCGCTGATCGCGCCGCTGGTGCTGTTTCTGTTGCTGGTGTTCCTGGTGCCGATCGTGGCGCTGCTCTACAAAAGCGTCGGCAACCCGGAAGTGGTGGGCGGCATGCCACGCACCGTGGCAGCCATTGCCAGTTGGGACGGTCGCGGACTGCCCGCTGAACCGGTCTACAAGGCCGCGGGCGAAGACCTCGCCGAAGCTCGCAAAAACCAGACCTTGGGCGATCTGTCCAAGCGCTTGAACATGGAGTTGGCCGGCTATCGCAGCCTGCTGACCAAAACCGCCCGTTCGCTGCCATTTGCCAGCGAGCCGAGCTCTTATAAAGAAGCGCTGGAAGGCCTCGACGAGCGTTGGGGCGATCCGGCCTATTGGCAGGCCGTGAAGCGCAACACCAGCAGCATCACCCCGTTCTACCTGTTGGCGGCGGTGGATCATCGCATCGACGATCTCGGCGAACTGGCCCCGGCCACCCCGGATCAGGCGATCTACCTCGACATCTTCGCCCGGACCTTCTGGATGGGCCTGATCATCACCGTGATTTGCCTGGTGCTGGCCTATCCGCTGGCGTACCTGTTGGCCAACCTGCCGTCGCGTCAAAGCAACCTGCTGATGATTCTGGTGCTGCTGCCGTTCTGGACCTCGATCCTGGTACGAGTCGCCGCGTGGATCGTGTTGCTGCAATCCGGCGGATTGATCAACAGCGCGCTGATGGCAATGGGCGTGATCGATAAACCGCTGGAGCTGGTGTTCAACCGCACCGGGGTTTACATCTCGATGGTGCACATCCTGCTGCCGTTCATGATCCTGCCGATCTACAGCGTGATGAAAGGCATCTCGCCGACCTACATGCGCGCCGCGATTTCCCTGGGTTGCCATCCGTTCGCCAGTTTCTGGCGGGTGTACTTCCCGCAGACCTATGCCGGTGTTGGCGCCGGTTGCCTGTTGGTGTTCATCCTCGCCATCGGCTACTACATCACCCCGGCGCTGCTGGGCAGCCCGAACGATCAGATGGTCAGCTACTTCGTCGCGTTCTACACCAACACCAGCATCAACTGGGGCATGGCCACTGCGCTCGGCGGGCTGTTGCTGCTGGCGACCGTGGTGCTTTATCTGATCTACAGCTGGCTGGTGGGCGCCAGTCGCCTGCGCCTGAGCTAAGGGGAGTTTGAAATGCTGAGTCCTTATATGTCGCCCGTCGAGCGGGTGTGGTTCTACAGCTTGCGGATCCTCTGCGGCTTGATCCTGTTGTTCCTGATCCTGCCGGTGCTGGTGATCGTGCCGCTGTCGTTCAACTCGGGCAGTTTTCTGGTGTATCCGTTGCAGGGCTTTTCGCTGCACTGGTATCAGGACTTCTTCGCCTCGGCGGAATGGATGCGCTCGCTGAAGAACAGCATCATCGTCGCCCCGGCCGCGACGGTGCTGGCAATGGTCTTCGGCACGCTGGCGGCCATCGGCCTGACCCGTGGCGACTTCCCCGGCAAGGCGCTGGTGATGGCGCTGGTGATTTCGCCAATGGTGGTGCCGGTGGTGATCATCGGTGTGGCCAGTTACCTGTTCTTCGCGCCGCTGGGCCTGGGCAACAGTTTCTTCTCACTGATCGTGGTGCACGCGGTGCTCGGTGTGCCGTTCGTGATCATCACGGTGTCGGCAACATTGCAGGGGTTCAACCATAACCTGGTGCGGGCGGCGGCCAGCCTCGGTGCTTCGCCACTGACCACGTTCCGCCGGGTGACCTTGCCGCTGATTGCGCCGGGGGTGATTTCCGGTGCGCTGTTTGCCTTTGCGACATCGTTCGATGAAGTGGTGGTGACGCTGTTCCTTGCCGGCCCTGAGCAAGCGACGCTGCCTCGGCAGATGTTCAGCGGGATTCGCGAGAACCTGAGTCCGACGATTGCGGCGGCAGCGACTCTGCTGATTGCCTTCTCGGTGATCCTGCTGCTGACGCTGGAATGGCTGCGTGGGCGGAGTGAGAAGCTGCGTACTGCTCAGGTCTGACGACTGCACGATCCGGGTTGTCTGCCATTCATGCGCTGAATGACAGACAACCCGAATTCCCCAGCTACGCTTGTGCTCAGCTCCCACATCTATAAGAGGCTGCGCACGATGAGTCTTTCCTCGTTCAAGATTGCTCACAAACTGATCACCGGCGCCGGGGCCATCGAGCAACTGGCGGCCGAGCTTACACGGCTGGACATCGACAACCCGCTGATCGTCACCGATGCCGCGCTGGTCAAGTCCGGCACGGTGCAGTTGGCGCTGGCGCAGATCGGCGAGCGCGAGTACGAAATCTTCGACCGCGTGTTGCCGGATCCGGAAATCGCCATCGTCGAGGACTGCATGCGCGTCTACCGCGAGGGCGGGCATGACGGGTTGATCGGCCTCGGTGGCGGCAGTGCCATCGACATCGCCAAGAGTGTCGCGGCGTACGCCGGTTATCACGGTGCGCTGGAGGATCTGTTCGGCGTCGATCAGGTACCGCGCAAAGGCCCGCCGCTGATCGCCATCCCGACCACGGCCGGCACGGGTTCTGAAGTGACCAACGTCGCCATTCTTTCGGACAAGGTCGCCCAATTGAAGAAAGGCATCGTCAGCGACTACCTGTTGCCGGACGTGGCGTTGGTCAGTCCGCAGATGACCCTGACTTGTCCGCGCAGCGTGACGGCCGCCAGTGGCGTCGATGCCCTGGTGCATGCCATCGAGTCCTATCTGTCGCTGAATGCCTCGCCGATCACCGATTCGTTGGCCATCGGCGCAATCAAGCTGATTGCCCGGTCATTGCCCAAGGCCTACGCGAACCCATCCAACCTGCAGGCGCGGGAAGACATGGCCACCGCCAGCCTGATGGCCGGCATGGCGTTCGGCAATGCCGGGGTTGGCGCGGTGCATGCGCTGGCGTATCCGTTGGGCGGGCGTTTCAACATTGCCCACGGCGTCAGCAATGCGTTGTTGCTGCCGTATGTCATGACCTGGAACAAGATGGCCTGCGTCGAACGGATGCAGGATATCGCCGAAGCCATGGGGGTGAAGACCGCTCATCTGAGCCTCAATGAAGCGGCGGACCGTGCCGTCACGGCGATGACCGAACTGTGTGCAGCGGTGGACATTCCGCAGGGTCTGCGCAGTTTCGGTGTGCCCGAAGAGGCGATTCCGGCCATGGCCGTAGAGGCCGCAGGCATCGAGCGCCTGATGCGCAACAACCCGCGCAAGCTCAGCGCTGCCGACATCGAGAAGATCTACCGGGCGGCGTACTGAGAACCCGCCGGTCATCGGTCATGGCACAACCCAATCATCGCGGTCACGGTGCGCGCGCGGAAACTTGAGGTATACAATGCGCGCCATCGTGATTTAGCTCAGAAAAGGTGCGTCATGCAGCCCTTCGTTATTGCTCCGTCGATTCTCTCCGCCGACTTCGCCCGCCTGGGCGAGGAAGTGGACAACGTTCTGGCCGCCGGTGCCGACTTCGTTCACTTCGATGTCATGGACAACCACTACGTACCGAACCTGACCATCGGCCCGATGGTCTGCGCCGCGCTGCGCAAGTACGGCGTGACCGCGCCGATCGACGCGCACCTGATGGTCAGCCCGGTGGATCGCATCGTCGGTGATTTCATCGAGGCCGGCGCCACCTACATCACCTTCCACCCGGAAGCCACGCTGCACGTCGATCGTTCGCTGCAACTGATCCGTGAAGGCGGCTGCAAATCCGGCCTGGTGTTCAACCCGGCGACCCCGCTGGACGTGCTCAAGTACGTGATCGACAAGGTCGACATGGTCTTGCTGATGAGCGTCAACCCGGGCTTCGGCGGGCAGAAATTCATTCCTGGCACCCTCGACAAGCTGCGCGAAGCGCGCGCGATCATCGATGCCTCGGGCCGTGACATCCGCCTGGAAATCGACGGCGGCGTCAACGTCAACAACATCCGTGAAATCGCCGCTGCCGGCGCCGACACCTTCGTCGCCGGCTCGGCGATCTTCAATGCGCCGAACTATCAGGAAGTCATCGACAAGATGCGTTCCGAACTGGCGCTGGCTCGCCCATGAGCGGATTTGAGCAGTTGTTCCCGGGGCAACTGCCGCGGTTGGTGATGTTCGATCTGGATGGCACGCTGATCGATTCGGTACCCGACCTGGCGGCGGCGGTGGATAACATGCTGCTCTCCCTCGGGCGCAAGCCTGCCGGTATCGAGTCGGTGCGCGAGTGGGTCGGTAACGGTGCGCCGGTGCTGGTGCGCCGTGCTTTGGCCGGCGGCATCGATCATTCCTCCGTGGATGACGTCGAAGCCGAGCATGCGCTGGAGGTGTTCATGGAAGCCTACGGCGCTAGCCATGAGCTGACCGTGGTCTATCCCGGCGTGCGCGATACCCTGAAATGGCTGCACAAGCAGGGCGTGGCCATGGCGCTGATCACCAACAAGCCGGAGCGCTTCGTCGCGCCGCTGCTGGATCAAATGAAGATCGGCCGCTACTTCAAGTGGATCATTGGCGGCGACACCCTGCCGCAGAAGAAGCCCGATCCGGCAGCGCTGTTCTTCGTGATGAAGATGTCCGGCATTCCGGCCTCGCAATCGCTGTTCGTCGGCGACTCGCGCAGCGACGTGCTGGCGGCGAAAGCAGCAGGGGTCAAATGTGTAGCGCTCAGTTATGGCTACAACCATGGTCGGCCGATTGCCGAAGAATCCCCGGCGCTGGTGATCGACGATCTGCGCAAGTTAATTCCCGGTTGCCTGGATACGGCCGCTGAGATAACGTTGCCCGACGCTTCTCAATCCCCTTCTGGAAACGCCATCGTGGTGGTCACCCGCAAACTCTGGATGAAAGTCATCAAGGCCCTGGCCCGCTGGCGTTGGCGCGCCTGACTTGTTCCTGGCCGGCCTGCCGGCGCGTTTGCACACCTGACTGATTTGCACCTCACACCACGAGGCACCCTATGATCCGCGAAGAATTCCTGCGTCTGGCCGCTGAAGGCTACAACCGCATCCCGCTGGCCTGCGAAACCCTGGCCGACTTCGACACGCCGCTGTCGATCTACCTGAAACTGGCCGACCAGCCCAACTCCTACCTGCTCGAATCGGTGCAGGGCGGCGAGAAATGGGGCCGTTACTCGATCATCGGCCTGCCGTGCCGCACCGTGCTGCGGGTTCACGATCATCACGTCAGCATCACCGTCGATGGCGTCGAGACCGAAAGCCACGACGTCGAAGACCCGCTGGCCTTCGTCGAAACCTTCAAGGCCCGCTACAACGTGCCGACCATCGCCGGTCTGCCGCGTTTCAACGGCGGCCTGGTGGGTTACTTCGGTTACGACTGTGTGCGCTACGTAGAGAAGCGCCTCGGCAAATGCCCGAACCCGGATCCGCTGGGCGTGCCGGACATTCTGCTGATGGTCTCCGATGCGGTGGTGGTGTTCGACAACCTCGCCGGCAAGATGCACGCGATCGTGCTGGCCGACCCGGCGCAGGCCGATGCCTACGAGCAGGGCCAGGCGCAACTGCAGGAACTGCTGGAAAAGCTGCGTCAGCCGATCACCCCGCGCCGTGGCCTGGATTTCAGCAAGCAGCAGGCGGCTGAGCCGGTGTTTCGCTCCAGTTTCACCCAGGACGACTACGAAAAAGCCGTCGACACCATCAAGGAATACATCCTCGCCGGTGACTGCATGCAGGTTGTGCCGTCCCAGCGCATGTCGATCGACTTCAAGGCTGCGCCGATCGATCTGTACCGCGCGCTGCGTTGCTTCAACCCGACGCCGTACATGTATTTCTTCAACTTCGGTGATTTCCATGTCGTCGGCAGTTCGCCGGAAGTACTGGTGCGGGTCGAAGACAACCTGATCACCGTGCGCCCGATTGCCGGCACCCGTCCTCGCGGGGCCACCGAAGAGGCCGACGTGGCGCTGGAAGAAGACCTGCTGTCTGACGACAAGGAGATCGCCGAGCACCTGATGCTGATCGACCTTGGTCGCAACGACACCGGGCGTGTATCGGAAATCGGCTCGGTGAAGCTCACCGAGAAGATGGTCATCGAGCGCTATTCCAACGTGATGCACATCGTGTCCAACGTCACCGGCCAGTTGAAGGCCGGGTTGACGGCGATGGACGCACTGCGGGCGATCCTGCCGGCGGGCACCTTGTCCGGCGCGCCGAAGATCCGCGCGATGGAAATCATCGACGAACTGGAACCGGTCAAGCGTGGCGTGTATGGCGGGGCGGTCGGTTACTTCGCCTGGAACGGCAACATGGACACCGCGATTGCAATTCGCACCGCGGTGATCAAGAACGGCGAGCTGCACGTGCAGGCCGGTGGCGGCATCGTTGCCGACTCGGTGCCGGCGCTGGAATGGGAAGAAACCATCAACAAGCGTCGGGCAATGTTCCGAGCTGTTGCGTTGGCCGAGCAAACCCCGGACTGAGTGGCGGGTGATTCAGCCATTAAAAAACGCGGCGCCTGTGAGGGCGCCGCGTTTTTTATGGCCTTCTGATCAGAAGTCGAGACTTACGCCAACATTGACCCCTTGCTGGGTAAAGTCGTCATCCTTGCGAATGTTGTAGCTGGCGCGAAGGGCCACGTCCTTGGTGAGGTTGTGGCTCACGCCCAGATTCAGGCGGTTCAGGTTGGTTTGCGGTGTGTAGCCTTCCAGGGTGTAGCGATTGTTCGGCAGGCTGTTGAGGTTCATCGTCAGATCCTGGGCGTCGTCGTTGTATTCGCGCTCGTGGGCGAATTCGCCGAATACCTGGGTCTGTGCGGTGATCTGGTATTTGCCCTGGATGCCGAGGCCGAGGCGGCGGGAGTTGCGCGATTGGTCATCGAAGGTCAGCGCAGTAGAGTCCGCGCCTTTTTCCGAGTAACCGTCGACTTCCACCTTGCCGAAATCGGCGCTGACGAAGGGCGACAGGTGCCATGGGCTGCTGGCCTCTGGCGCGATGTCGTAGCCGACACGGCCGCCGATGGCCAGTACGTAGCCGTCGGTGTCGCCTTTCTCGCCACGTTCGTTGACCCCCAGCTGGAACTTGCGCTTAAGGCTGTCGTAATCCAGATGTCCGGCGGTAACGGCCAGGTCACCCCACCAGCGGTTTTGCTGGTACTGGGCGAACGCGGTGCCCATGTAGGAGTTGAGTTTGTACTCGGAGTCGTTGTCGCCGGCTTCGATTTTCTGGTGATAGAAACCTGCCGCCACACCGACACGCCAGGCGTCGTCGAGGCGGTAGCTGCCGCCGATGTTCAGGTTGTAGCCATTGCCATCGGCACTTGCCCCAGCGTGCTGGTCATCGAAGTCCTGGTGCTGGCCGCCGCCGGCGACAATCGCCCGCCATTGGCCAACGCCTTGCCAGTTTTCCCAGTCGGCCAGCCATTGATTGCGCAGTTCGTCCTGATGCGCACGCAACGTGCCCTGGGCCATTTCCGGCAGCAGGGTCAGTTCCCATGGAGCAGCCAGCAACGAATAGGCGTAATCGGCAATCAAGCGTTGCCCGGCTTCGGTCGGGTGCACCGAGTCGTTGTAGATCAGCTTGGTCGGATCCGGCGTGGCGCTGTTGATCCCGTACCGGGCGTTTTCGAGGCAACTGTTGCCGCTGAAGCAGGTCGTGACCAGATTCTGATCGGTGGCGAGGCCGAACTGTGCCGGGTTGGCAAACGTCTCTTTGAGCAATACCGGAATGTTCAGCGGGATGATGTTGGCGTTGATGGTTTGCAGTTGGCTCACCAGTTCGGTGTTGAACTGGGCGCTGAGCTGGGACGTGAACGTCTGCAGTGCGGTGCCATTGAAAGCCGGGGTAAAGCCGATGTCAGGCAGCAACCAGACCATGATGTAGCGGGCGCCTGCGCCTTGCAGAGTCCGAACACTGCTGGCCAGGCGATCAGCCGCAGCGCTGGCCTGATCGAGACTGGTGACGCGACCTTGCAGGAAGTCGTTACCGCCCCCGGTCAGGTAGTACAGGGCATTCGGATCAGCACGAAAGCCGTTCGACGGCAGGTAGCCGGCGCGGGTGCGTTCGCCGGTGTCGGACGTGCTGGTGATCGAATCAAGAATCTGGTCAGTGCGGTATCCGCCCACCGCCCAGTTGTTGCCGTCCGGCAAACCCTGGTCGGCGCGTACTGCCGAGTCCGCGGAAGCGGTCTGGTCCGGCGTGAAGCCCAGCCGACCGCCGATCAATTGGGTGGCATTGAGCGAGTACAACTCACCGCTGCCGTTGTGGTAGTTCGGGCCGGTGCGGTTGGTGAATCGCTCGACTGAACCGGCGGGGCCGCCGCTGTCGGTGAACGTCCCGGCATCACTGAGGCTGTCGCCGAAGACGATGAAATTCGAATAAGGATTGGGCGCGGCATTCGCCTGGGCGCAGGCCATCGCGAGCAGGCATCCGGCGAGCGGTACAAACAACGTCTGTTTGATCATGAGCAAGTCCGTTTATTTATTGTTGTATGGAACGAAACGACAGTACCAAAAACTTCCGGCGTTTTGCCATCGGTCGTCAACCCTCCCATAGTTTTCCCCCCGTCAGGCCCGGCCATATTGCACGCTCTGCCCAGCTAAGTTACTGTGCGGGAACGTATGAACGAGACCTTCCCCGTGTTGATCACCAGCAAACTCCTGGATCAAGTCATCAAGGCACACGCCCGCTGGCGTTGGCGCGCCTGAATCTTTTCTGCCGGCCCCGCCGGATCTGTATCGCTTTGCCTTCCTTGCCCGTTTGAAATGCCGCTTTGCCGTCGCCACTTGTGCGTCCGACATCGTGAAGCGTCCTGGCAAGTCATCCGAAGGCTGTTTCCAAGTCAGAATTCAAGAGGTTCGAAACGCCATGTTGCTGATGATCGACAACTACGACTCCTTTACTTACAACGTTGTGCAATACCTCGGCGAGCTGGGTGCCGAGGTCAAGGTCGTGCGCAACGACGAGCTGACCATCGCCGAAATCGAAGCGCTCAACCCGGAGCGAATCGTGGTGTCCCCCGGTCCGTGCACACCGACCGAAGCCGGCATCTCCATCGAAGCCATCAAGCACTTTGCCGGTAAACTGCCGATCCTCGGCGTCTGCCTCGGCCACCAGTCCATCGGCCAGGCCTTTGGCGGTGACGTGGTGCGTGCCCGGCAAGTGATGCACGGTAAGACTAGCCCGGTATTCCACGAGGACAAGGGCGTATTCGCCGGCCTGAACCGTCCGCTGACCGTCACCCGCTATCATTCCCTGATCGTCAAGCATGAGACCTTGCCCGATTGCCTGGAGCTGACCGCGTGGACTCAGCACGATGACGGCTCGGTCGATGAAATCATGGGCCTGCGTCACAAGACCCTGAACATCGAGGGCGTACAGTTCCACCCGGAATCGATCCTCACCGAACAGGGCCACGAACTGTTCGCCAACTTCCTCAAACAAACCGGCGGCACGCGCTAAGGACTCTCCATGAATATCAAGACAGCCCTGAGCCGTATCGTCGATCACCTCGACCTCAGCACCGATGAAATGCGCGATGTGATGCGCGAAATCATGACCGGCCAATGCACGGACGCGCAGATCGGCGCGTTCATGATGGCGATGCGCATGAAGAGCGAAAGCATCGACGAAATCGTCGGCGCGGTGTCGGTGATGCGCGAACTGGCCGACCAGGTCGAACTCAAGACCCTCGACGGCGTGGTCGATGTGGTCGGCACCGGCGGTGATGGCGCGAACATTTTCAACGTTTCCACCGCTTCATCCTTTGTCGTTGCCGCTGCCGGCTGCACCGTGGCCAAACATGGCAACCGTGCGGTGTCGGGCAAGAGCGGCAGCGCCGACCTGCTGGAAGCGGCCGGGATCTACCTCAACCTGACCCCGGTTCAAGTGGCGCGTTGCATCGACAACGTCGGCATCGGTTTCATGTTTGCCCAGACTCACCACAAAGCCATGAAATACGCCGCCGGCCCGCGCCGCGACCTTGGCCTGCGTACCCTGTTCAACATGCTCGGCCCGCTTACGAATCCGGCCGGCGTCAAACATCAGGTCGTCGGTGTCTTCACTCAGGCACTGTGCCGGCCATTGGCCGAAGTCTTGCAGCGTCTGGGCAGCAAACATGTGCTGGTGGTGCATTCGAAGGACGGTCTGGACGAATTCAGCCTTGCTGCGCCGACTTTTGTGGCCGAGCTGAAGAACAACGAAATCACCGAATATTGGGTCGAGCCGGAAGATCTGGGCATGAAGAGCCAGAGCCTGCATGGCCTGTCGGTCGAGGGTCCGGAGGCTTCGCTGGCGCTGATCCGCGATGCGCTGGGCAAGCGCAAGACCGAGAACGGCCAGAAGGCTGCGGAAATGATCGTGCTCAATGCCGGTGCGGCGCTGTACGCCGCCGATCTGGCAACAAGTCTGAAAGAAGGCGTGGCACTTGCCCACGACGCTCTGCACACCGGTCTCGCTCGGGAAAAACTCGAGGAGTTGGGTGCCTTTACCGCGGTATTCAAAGTGGAGAATGAGGGATGAGTGTACCGACGGTTCTGGAAAACATTCTGGCCCGCAAGGTTCAGGAAGTCGCCGAGCGTAGCGCCCGTGTGAGCCTGAGCGAGCTGGAAAGTCTGGCCAAGGCGGCCGATGCACCCCGTGGTTTTGCCCGTGCCTTGCTGGCGCAGGCCAAGAAAAAACAACCGGCAGTGATCGCCGAAATCAAGAAGGCTTCGCCGAGCAAAGGCGTGATCCGCGAGAACTTCGTTCCTGCCGATATCGCCAAAAGCTACGAGAAGGGCGGGGCGACCTGTCTGTCGGTACTGACTGATATCGACTACTTCCAGGGCGCTGATGCTTATCTGCAGCAGGCCCGTGCCGCGTGTTCGCTGCCGGTGATCCGCAAGGACTTCATGATCGATCCGTACCAGATCGTCGAAGCCCGTGCGCTGGGCGCCGACTGCGTGCTGCTGATCGTCTCCGCGCTGGATGACGTGAAAATGGCCGAGCTGGCTTCGGTGGCCAAAGGCGTCGGTCTCGATGTGCTGGTGGAAGTCCACGACGGCGATGAGCTGGAACGCGCATTGAAGACCCTCGACACGCCGCTGGTCGGGGTCAACAACCGCAACCTGCACACCTTCGACGTGAGCCTGGAAACCACCCTCGACCTGCTGCCGCGCATTCCGCGCGATCGTCTGGTGATCACCGAGAGCGGGATCCTCAACCGTGCCGATGTCGAACTGATGGAAATCAGCGACGTTTACGCGTTCCTGGTCGGCGAAGCGTTCATGCGCGCCGAAAGCCCGGGAATTGAACTGCAACGCCTGTTCTTCCCTGAGCGCGGCGTTCCGGTGAGCGGTTCGACCCTCGACTGATCGACTCTTCGCAGGCGCCCGTATCCCTCCGGGAGCGGGCTTGCCCGCGAAGGCAGCATAAGATTCACCTCAGGCTCAACGTCCTATGGAAACCTTATGATCCCCACTTCCCTGACCATCGAAGCCGGCCTGCAAGCCGAGCAGGATCTGCTGGCCTCGGTCTGCGCCGGTGATGCCGAATTCGGTCTGCTGTTCTGGCAGCCCAGTGATCGCGCTCTGGTCATGCCGCGCCGCTTGAACCGGCTTCCCGGATTCGATCACGCCTGTGAAGTCTCCGCCGCTGCCGGCTGGCCGGTGTTGTTGCGTGAAACCGGCGGTGAACCTGTTCCGCAATCCGCTTCGACGATCAACATTGCACTGGTCTACGCGCCGCCTCGCAGCGAAGGCGATCTGAACCGCATCGAAACCGGTTACCGGCGTCTGTGTGATCCGATCTGTGAGTTGCTGGATGAGTTGGGCGGCAGGTCGTCGTTGGGTGAAATCGACGGTGCGTTCTGCGACGGTCGTTTCAACGTCAACCTCGACGGTCGCAAGATGGTCGGCACCGCTCAGCGCTGGCGCCAGAGTCAGGGTGGTCAGCGCCCGGTGGGATTGGTGCACGGTGCGATGCTGCTGGATGACGAGCGCGAATCGATGGTCGCGGCGGTCAATCGCTTCAACGAAGCGTGTGGCCTGGAGCAACGGGTACGTGCCGCCAGCCACATCGCGTTGCATGAGAAATTCCCGGCGCCCCATGCGTTGGCGCGACTCGATGAACTCTTTCGTTTAATGCTGGCGCAGATCTACGCCGCCTGAGCGTTCGAACTCAGCGAGTGCCGAAGACCACCATGGTCTTGCCTTTCACATCCACCAGGTTGCGTTCCTCAAGATCTTTGAGCACGCGACCGACCATCTCCCGCGAACAACCGACAATCCGCCCGATTTCCTGACGGGTCACCTTGATCTGCATGCCGTCCGGGTGGGTCATCGCATCGGGTTGCTTGCACAGCTCCAGCAGGCAGCGGGCCACGCGGCCGGTGACATCGAAGAACGCCAGATCGCCGACCTTGCGTGTGGTGTTGCGCAAGCGTTGTGCGATTTGTCCGCTGAGCACGTAAAGAATGTCTGGATCCTGCTGCGACAACTCACGGAATTTGGCGTAGCTGATTTCCGCGACCTCGCACTCGACCTTCGCCCGCACCCAGGCACTGCGCTCCTGTTCCTGGCCGGCCTGTTCGAACAGGCCCAGCTCACCGAAGAAATCCCCGGCATTCAGGTAAGCGATGATCATCTCGCGGCCGTCGTCATCCTCGATCAGGATCGTGACCGAGCCGCGGATGATGAAGTACAGCGTGTCCGAGCGATCCCCGGCGCAGATGATGTTGCTCTTGGCCGCATGGCGCCGGCGCTGGCAATGCATCAGCAGTTTGTCGAGGTTCTTGATTTTAGGTGTGGGGGTAATACCAACCATGGTTGTATCCCGAAAAGACTGCACGGTTATATTTGGTTTTTATATGAGGCGCTGAGGCGGTCGCTACAAATACTGGCTAGGCGCCAGTGAATTGGCGCCAGCTTACCAGACACTTCGTCGAAAATTCGAGAAATTACCTACGCGGTAAAGGCATCCGTCCTAGGATCACCGCTCGCAGTCAAACCGGGACCCTGTGCTAAGCTGGCGACCCTTTTTTCTACAGTGGAGTCTTGGCGATGAAGGCACGCATCCAATGGGCTGGCGAAGCCATGTTCCTCGGCGAATCCGGCAGCGGTCATGTCGTGGTCATGGACGGTCCGCCGGACGCCGGTGGTCGCAATCTGGGTGTTCGCCCGATGGAAATGCTCCTGCTGGGCGTTGGCGGTTGCAGCAATTTCGACGTGGTCAGCATCCTGAAGAAGTCCCGTCAGGCGGTTGAAAGCTGCGAAGCTTTCCTGGAAGCCGAACGCGCGACCGAAGATCCGAAAGTGTTCACCAAGATCCACATGCACTTCGTGGTCAAGGGTCGTGGCCTGAAAGAAGCCCAGGTCAAACGCGCCATCGAGTTGTCGGCGGAGAAGTATTGCTCGGCCTCAATCATGCTCGGCGCAGCCGGCGTGGCAATCACCCACGACTATGAAATCGTCGAACTCGGCTGAGCCGACATTCAACTATCATAAAAGCAGTGCAGACTCTGGCGATCCCCCGCTGACGTCTGCATAATGCGCCACTTTTTTCAGGGCAGTGATCGGTCAGCCGACGGGTCTTCCGCCTGAACAGATAACCAAAATCGCCATCGCGAAGAGGTGTTAACCGTCCTACGCAGGTGCGTCGTTCGCACTTGACGGGCATGCTTGATCACGCGGCCGGGCCGCATACATAGAGAGTTTTTAACGGTGAAAAGCAAACTCAAGCTCCACGGGTTCAATAACCTGACAAAGACCTTGAGCTTCAACATCTATGACATCTGCTACGCGGAAACCCCGCAAGACCAGCAGGCTTACGTCGAGTACATCAATCAAGAGTACAACGCGGAACGCCTGACGCAGATCCTCACGGAAGTTGTCGAAATCATTGGTGCCAACATTCTGAACATTGCCAGTCAGAATTATGAGCCTCAGGGTGCCAGCGTCACGATTCTGATCTCGGAAGAACCGGTCACCCCGACCGAAAGCCAGATCGAAGAGTCCCCGGGTCCGCTGCCGGAAATCATCCTGGCCCACCTCGACAAGAGTCATATCACGGTGCATACCTACCCGGAAATCCATCCGGACGCCGGTATTGCGACGTTCCGTGTGGACATCGACGTGTCGACCTGTGGAGTCATTTCACCGCTCAAAGCGCTCAACTTCCTGATTCACCAGTTCGATTCGGACATCGTGACCGTGGATTACCGTGTGCGCGGCTTCACCCGTGACGTTGAAGGCAACAAGCACTTCATCGACCACGAGATCAACTCGATCCAGAACTACCTTTCCGAAGACACCCGCGACGCGTACCAGATGACCGACGTGAACGTGTACCAGGAAAACCTGTTCCACACCAAAATGCTGCTGAAGAACTTCGAACTGGATAACTACCTGTTCGGCGATGCCACCAGCAATCTGTCCTCTGAGCAACGCGCCCAGGTGACCGAGCGTGTGAAGCACGAAATGCTGGAAATCTTCTACGCGCGCAATATGCCGAGCTAAGAAGTCCAGGCACAAAAAAAGGCGACTGCTTTGCGGCAGTCGCCTTTTTTATGGGCGTTTTTCAGATTCGGTAGGTGCTTTTGGTCATCACTTTGGCCAGCAGGCTCATGCCGAACTTCACCGGCGCCGGGAAGCGAAAACCGCCGGCCTCCAGCGCACTTTCTGCGTGATGTTCTTCATCGATACGCATCTGCTCCAGAATCGCCCGGGATTTCTCATCCTCGGCCGGCAGTTGTTCCAGATGCTCGTTCAGGTGCTTGCACACCTGATGCTCGGTCGCCGCGACAAAACCGAGGCTGACCTTGTCGCTGATCAGCCCGGCGACTGCGCCGATCCCGAACGACATGCCATAGAACAGCGGATTGAGCACGCTGGTGTGGCTGCCCAGCTGATGAATGCGCTGTTCGCACCAGACCAGATGATCGATCTCTTCTTCGGCCGCATGCTCCATGGCTTCGCGAACCTGCGGCAGCTTGGCGGTCAGGGCCTGACCTTGGTACAGCGCCTGGGCACAGACTTCACCGGTATGGTTGATGCGCATCAGGCCGGCGACGTGGCGGGTGTCTTCGTCGCTCATCTGCACATCGGGCTGCACTATGGCCGGCGACGGACGGTACGGCTGGCCGCTGAAGGGCAGCAGGGTTCGCATTGCGGCATCGGCTTGTAGCAGAAGACGGTCAATTGGCGAATAGTGACGTTGGGTAGTCATGCTGACCTCCGGGAAGAATCTCGGCGGCCAGTTTAACCGAATCGGCCGGGGAAGGTTTGCGCTGGGTCATGTGGGAGCAGGGCGCTCCCACAGATGTTGAGGTCGATCAGCCCGGTGGCCAGTTCATCTGGCGTTGACCGAGTACGTGCATATGAATGTGGTAGACCGTCTGCCCACCCTTTTCATTGCAGTTCATCACCACCCGGAAGCCTTCCTCGCAACCCAGCTCCAGCGCCAGGCGCTGGGCGGTGAACAGGATGTGCCCGGCCAGTGCCTTGTCGTCTTCCGTCAGGTCGTTGAGGGTGCGCACCGGTTTCTTCGGGATCACCAGAAAATGCACCGGTGCCTGTGGGGCGATGTCGTGGAACGCCAGAACCTGGTCGTCCTCGTAGATGATCTTCGCCGGGATTTCCCGGTTGATGATCTTGGTGAACAGAGTATCCACAGCTGTTTTCTCCGTTGTGTGAGCTGGGCTGAGTGTACCCACGAGGGATCACCGCGCCCAGCCATTTGCCTGCCGGCCCTTCAGCGCGGGCAGTAAGCTTTGTTGACCATGCCGACGATGGTGCGGTTGAGCCAGCGCGAACCCAGTCGTGGCAGAAAGGCGAACCAGCGGTTTCTGCGCCCGGGAATGATGATCGCGCGGTTTTTCTCCAGGGCGCGCACGGTGTATAGCGCGACCTCTTCGGGGCTCATCAGCAGTTTGCTGGCGTTGAGTTTGTCGTTGTTCAGTTGCGCCGTGCGAAAGAACGCCGTGCGCGTCGGGCCTGGGCAGAGCACCGAGACTTTCACGGCGCACTTTTTCAATTCCACCCGCAACGCTTCGGAGAAGTGCAGAACGTAGGCCTTGCTGGCGTAGTAAGTGCTCATCCACGGGCCGGGATTGAACGCGGCGACCGATGCCACATTGAGAATCTGCCCGCCACCCTGCAGGGCCATGCTGTTGCCGATCGCGTGGCACAGGCGGGTGAGGGCGAGGATGTTCACCTCGATCAGGTCCTGCTCGGTCATCCAGTCCTGAGCCAGGAAAGGGCCGCAGGTGCCGATGCCAGCGCAGTTCACCAGCAGATCGATCTGCCGGTCACCTTCTTCAAGCTCCAGCAGAAACCCGGACAGTCGCAACGGCTCGCCCAGATCGCAGGCCCGGAACAGTACCTCCACGCCGAAACGCTGGGTCAGTTCAATCGCAATGCTTTCCAGCTGATCACGCTGTCGGGCCACCAGAATCAGGCTGCGGCCACGGCGGGCCAGGGCTTCGGCCATGGCCAGGCCGATGCCGCTGGAGGCGCCAGTGATCAGAGCGTAACGGGTCATGCAGTTCTCCATCGCAACAGCTCCGCGCCGTGGACGCAGGTGTCACGGCGGGGAGCGCTGTTCATTCTTTCGCAGAGTCTACAGGGGCCGGCGCGGCTTCGGCTGCATCGTCCACCGAATTCGACGCGGGCTCGACTTCGACATCGACTTCATCAGCGGTCACCGAACCGCTCTCATAACTGCTTTCGAGGCTGGTTTCGTACTCCTGCTGGATCGCGGAGATCCCGCCCAGCATTCCGCCGACGAAGAACAATCCGATAAAGACGATCCACAGAGAGCACAGCAATTTGACGGCTGTGCTGTTCGGTGGCGGTGGCGGGCCATAGCGATTGGCGCCGGTATTGCCCGGCATGACCATGATCACCAGCGGGAAGAAGCTGCCCACGAACGGTACCAGGGTCAGTAGCCAGAGCCAGCCTGACCAGCCGATATCGTGCAGACGCTGAATGCTGAACAGGACGCCGACGATCGCGAAAGCCAGGAACAGGAAGAAGGCGAAGATACCGCCAATGATCAGCCCTGAAGTCGAATCGGCGCTCACCAGGCCCAGACCGATCAGCGCAAACACACCGATGATTGGCAGGGTCACCAGACTCAGTACCATCGACCATGCCAGGTAGCGCAGGCGTCCGATCCGTCCTTCGACGCTCAATGGCTTGAGCGCGGCGAACTCCGGCAGGTGTTCACCGACACTGGCCCGAGGTGGTGCATAGGGTGAGTCGGGCTCAGTCACGGCAGCGGAGTGTTCCTGGACATCGGACAGATTCAGTTCGATGGCTGTTTCTGTCTCGATCCGGGCGTCGATCCCGGTCTTGCCCAGCGCTTGCAAATAAGCCTGGGCGTCGCTGTGTGACAGGTCGCGCTTGAGGGCAACGGCGCGTCCATTGAACAGGCGCTCGATGCCGGCCACGTCACTCTTGAACAGGTCGGCCAGATTGAGTTTGGCCGTGGTGATATCGACGCCAGGCTGAAGGGCTCCGTCGAAAACGATCTTGTAACGCGGTTCGCTCATGACCGAGGCATCCTTGTCGCGAAAGAAATTGAATTGAAGCGTGTGGCAGTCGCCAAGTGTAAGGCCAGTCGGGCAATGACTGGCCGGAATTTTCTCAACGTGGCCAGCGTTTCGGAAGTTGCGCTGCGTGCTCCAGGGCCTGGCGATACTCGGCATCGAGGCGTGCCACCAGTTGGTCAACGCTCGGCAGATCCTCGATTTCGCCTACACCCTGGCCGGCCGACCACACGGTTTTCCAGGCCTTGGCCTCATCGTTGATCGGTTTGAGCTTGTCGCCGAAGTTCACTTCACCTTTGCCTTGCAGCGCAGCCGTATCGAAACCGGCAGCTTCCAGGCTTTGACGCATGAAGCTGGCCGGTACTCCAGACACGGCAGGAGTATGAATGATGTCCGCTGCCTTGGCTGTCAGGAGCATCTCCTTGTAGGCGTCGGGCGCATGACTTTCAGTCGTACCGATGAATCGTGTTCCGAAGTAGGCCAAATCCGCGCCAAGCAACTGTGCGGCGAGAATCTCATGGCCGTGGTTCAAACATCCTGCAAGCAGCAGCGTCTTGTCGAAGAACTGACGAATCTCGGCAATCAGCGAGAACGGGCTCCAGGTGCCGGCATGGCCACCGGCGCCGGCGGCAACGGCGATCAAGCCATCGACGCCGGCTTCAGCGGCTTTTTCCGCATGGCGGCGAGTCGTCACGTCGTGGAACACTAGGCCGCCATAGCTGTGCACGGCGTCCACCAACTCCTTCACCGCACCGAGGCTGGTGATGACGATGGGTACTTTGTGTTCGACGCAGATGTTCAGATCCGCCTGCAGACGCGGATTGCTCTTGTGAACAATCAGGTTCACGGCATAAGGCGCCGGGTTATCCAGTGTCGCCAGTCCCGCTTCGATCTGTTCCAGCCAGGCCTTGAATCCGCTGCTTTCGCGTTGGTTGAGCGCCGGAAAGCTGCCCACCACGCCATTGCGGCAGCACGCGAGCACCAGTTCGGGATTGGAAATCAGGAACATCGGCGCAGCCACGACTGGGAGGCGCAGACGTTGTTCGAGCAGAGCGGGCAGCGACATCGGAAGTACCCCGGAAAGTTGAACCAGTTGAAGTTAGAACGGCTTGACCACGACCAGAATTACGATAGCCAGCAATATCAGAACCGGCACTTCATTGAACCAGCGATAAAAGACATGGCTGCGGGTGTTCTCGCCACGGGCAAAACGTTTTACCTGCGCGCCGCACATGTGGTGATAACCGATCAACAACACGACCAGGGTCAGTTTGGCGTGGATCCAGCCACCGCTGCTGAAGATGCTCGGGTTCAGGTAAATGAGCCAGCCGCCGAAGATCAACGCGGCGATCATCGCCGGGCCCATGATGCCGCGATACAGCTTGCGCTCCATGACGCTGAAGCGTTCCTTGCTGATCGTGTCTTCACTTTGTGCGTGATAAACGAACAGTCGTGGCAGGTAGAACAGCCCGGCAAACCAGCACACGATGCTGACGATATGAAGCGCTTTGATCCACAGATAGAGCATTTTTGTTTATTCCCTCATTCACGGTAGGCCGGATAGTAGAGGCTTGAGCGTCCGCACGTCACCTTGACGGTTGTCGCAGGGGCGCGCGGCCCCTATTATCGACGGCTTTCCAGTGGGTTCGTTGAGGGCAGGTTTATGGTCAAGGTCGGTATCGTCGGCGGCACGGGTTACACCGGTGTCGAACTGCTGCGTCTGTTGGCACAGCATCCGCAGGCAGAAGTGGTGGTGATCACTTCCCGATCCGAGGCCGGTCTGGCCGTGGCAGATATGTACCCGAACCTGCGCGGTCACTACGACGGTCTGGCATTCAGCGTGCCGGACATCAAGACCCTGGGCGCCTGCGACGTGGTGTTTTTCGCCACTCCACACGGGGTTGCCCACGCACTGGCCGGCGAATTGCTGGCTGCGGGCACCAAGGTCATCGACCTGTCGGCGGATTTCCGTCTGCAGGACGCGGATGAATGGGCCAAGTGGTACGGCCAGCCGCACGGTGCGCCGGAGTTGCTGGACGAAGCGGTTTATGGCTTGCCGGAAGTCAACCGCGAGCAAATCAAGAAAGCACGCCTGATCGCGGTGCCGGGTTGCTATCCGACCGCAACGCAGCTGGGTTTCCTGCCGTTGCTTGAGGCAGGTCTGGCCGATACTTCGCTGCTGATCGCCGACTGCAAATCCGGTGTCAGCGGTGCCGGCCGTGGTGCTTCCGTGGGCTCGCTGTATTCCGAGACGTCGGAAAGCATGAAGGCCTATGCGGTGAAAGGTCACCGTCATTTGCCGGAAATTCGTCAGGGGCTGCGTCGTGCGGCGGGCAAGGATGTCGGTCTGACCTTCGTGCCACACCTGACACCGATGATTCGCGGCATTCATTCCACGCTCTATGCGACCGTGGTTGATCGCTCGGTGGATCTGCAGGCACTGTTCGAAAAGCGTTATGCCAATGAACCGTTCGTCGACGTGATGCCGGCCGGCAGCCATCCGGAAACCCGTAGCGTGCGCGGTGCCAACGTCTGCCGAATTGCGGTTCACCGTCCACAGGATGGTGATCTGGTGGTGGTGCTGTCGGTGATCGACAATCTGGTCAAGGGCGCGTCGGGTCAGGCGGTGCAGAACATGAACATCCTGTTCGGTCTGGATGAGCGCTTTGGTCTGTCCCACGCGGGCATGCTGCCGTAACGGTTTGTTGTACGCGTAAAAAAGGCCCGTTGAACGGGCCTTTTTGCATTCTGGTCGGTTGATCAGCTTTATTGATATACCGTAACAATAGTTGACCGATTTTCTAGGACAAGCGGATAATGCGCGTCATCACGCATTATGGCGGCGTAACGCCGGGAGATAGTCAGCATGAGCGTCGAATCCTTCACCCCCACGGCTTTGCAATTCACCCAGGGTGCCGCGCACAAGGTGAAGAGCCTGGTCGATGAAGAGGGGAATGATCGCTTGAAGCTGCGCGTATTCGTTACGGGCGGCGGTTGTTCAGGGTTTCAGTACGGCTTCACCTTCGATGAGGATGTGGCCGAGGACGACACCATCGTCGAGCGCGAAGGCGTGAGTCTGGTGGTTGATCCGATGAGCTTCCAATACCTGGCAGGTGCCGAGGTGGACTACCAGGAAGGTCTGGAAGGTTCGCGGTTCGTGATCAAGAACCCGAACGCCACCACGACTTGTGGTTGCGGCTCTTCGTTCTCGATCTGATTTCGCTTCAACGTACACAATAAAACGCCGCAGAACTTCACGGTTCTGCGGCGTTTTGTTATCTGCGTTTTATCTTAGTTGGGGTAGATGGCGCCGAGAACGCGCAAGCCCTTTGCGCCGGTGACACTGGGGCGATTGGCGGTGATACCCTCCAGGCAGCAATGGGCCAGCCAGGCGAAGGCCATGGCTTCAACCCAGTCTGGATCGACACCGTGAGTTGCAGTGCTGGCGACTTTCGCGTTGGGCAGTAGTTCGGCGAGGCGCTTCATCAGCGTGGCGTTGTGGGCGCCGCCGCCGCAGACCAGAAGTTCTTCGGTATCTGTTTGAGCGCTTTGCAGCGATTCGACGATGGTCAGCGCCGTCAGCTCGAGCAGCGTTGCCTGTACGTTTTCGGGTGCGAAACCTGGAAGGTGGGACAGATGCTGTTCCAGCCAAGGCAGGTTGAACACTTCCCGGCCGGTACTCTTCGGGCCTTGGGTCGAGAAGAAGGGATCGCTCAGCAATGCCTTGAGCAGGACCGGCTCAACCTTGCCGCTGGCTGCCCATTGACCGTTGCGATCATAGTTTTCCCCGCGTTGCTGGTGAATCCACGCATCCATCAGAACATTCCCGGGGCCGCAGTCGAATCCGGCTACAGGCTTGTTCGGCTCGATCAGGCTGAGATTGCTGAAACCGCCGACATTCAGGACCGCGCGGTTACCGGTACGCTCTTCGAACAACGCTTCGTGGAAGGCAGGAACCAGAGGGGCGCCTTGACCGCCGGCGGCCACATCACGGCTGCGGAAGTCACTGACGACCGTAATGCCGGTCAGTTCGGTCAGCAGGGCAGGGTTGCCGATCTGTACGGTGAAACCGCGTGCCGGCTCATGGCGAATGGTCTGGCCGTGGCTGCCGATCGCGCGAATGGCTTCGGGTTTGAGCTGTTGCTGCTCGAGCAGGGCGTGGATCCCTTGGGCCGCAAGCCTCACCCAGTTCTGCTGGGCAATGGCCGAGCGGGCGATCTCGTCGGGGCCGCTGGCGCACAAGCCAAGCAGCTCGGCGCGCAGGGAGTCAGGCATGGGAATGTAGTGCGTGGCGATCAGGTTGATCGCCGAGGTCTGCTCGATCAGGGCGATGTCCAGACCGTCGAGGCTGGTTCCGGACATCACGCCGATATAGAGAGCCATTGCTTAACGCTTGCTCGAGGCCAGCATGGTGGCCTTCTCTTGGTCCATGCGAGCCATCAACGGCTGGCTCTGTGCCAGGAAGCGGGCGCGTTCGGCTTTGGCAATCGGGTCGGCCATTGGCAGCTTCTGGCCCAGTGGATCGACGTGAACACCGTTGACCTGGAACTCATAGTGCAGGTGCGGACCGGTGGACAGGCCGGTGGTGCCGATGTAGCCGATCACCTGGCCCTGCTTGACGGTACCGCCGGTTTTCACGCCTTTGGCGAAACCCTGCATATGGCCGTACAGCGTGCGGTAGGTATTGCCGTGCTGAATGATCACGGTGTTGCCGTAACCGCCACGACGACCGGCCAGCAATACTTTGCCGTCACCGGCAGCCTTGATTGGCGTACCGCGTGGGGCGGCGTAATCGACACCTTTGTGGGCGCGGATCTTGTTGAGGATCGGGTGTTTGCGGCCCATGGAAAACTTGGAGCTGATGCGGGCGAAGTCCACCGGCGTGCGGATGAACGCCTTGCGCATGCTGTTGCCATCGGCGGTGTAGTAGCTGCTGTTGCCCTGCTTGTTGGTGTAACGCACGGCGGTGTAGGTCTTGCCGCGGTTGGTGAAGCGGGCGGACAGGATCGGGCCGTTGCCGACGGCTTTGCCATTGACCACTTTCTGCTCGTAGATCACGTCGAACTCGTCACCCTGGCGGATATCCTGGGCGAAGTCGACGTCGTAGCCGAAAACGCTGGCCATATCCATGGTCAGGCTGTGGGACAGGCCGGCGCGGGCGGCGGACTGGGACAGCGAGCTGTTGATCACGCCGTGGACATAAGCAGTACGAACGGTAGGTTTGGCGGTTACGCGGTTGAATACATAACCCTTGTCGTTCTTGGTCAGGGTGATGGTTTCGACGTCGCTGACCTTGCTGTGCAGGTTGGTCAATTGGCCTTGCGGGTTGAGCTCGAATTCGAGTTTCTGGCCGTGTTTGAGCTGGCTGAACTGCTTGGCCTGTTTGTCGCTGGCCAGCACGTCATGCACGGCTGCAGCGGGAAGGCCGACCTTCTCGAACAGTGTCGAAAGGGTATCGCCCTTGGAGACGATCACTTCCCTGTGGCCTGGAGCCTTCTTTTCAGGAGCGACCGGAGCAGGCGCTGGCGCGGCCTGGGCGGTTTGAGGTGCGTCTTCTGCGCTGTTTTCGATCTGCGCGAAGGGCGAGGCTACTGGCTCATTTGTGGCTTGAACCGCGTCAGCAGCGTCTTGATCTTGTGTCAGTTGTTCAGCAGGACTTTCCAGTTCAAGGCTCAGGGTCGTCTTTTTGGCTTCAACATCACTGGAAGGAAATACCAGGAGCGCCAGGCTGAGAAGGGCGGCGATCCCACTTGCGGCAAGCAGGTGGGTCTTCGGGTAAAGCGGTGGCGCTTTAGACGGTTCAGTGGTCATAAGTAGTTTTGACTTTGAAAAGATGAATTGGAAAAGATGAATGACATGATGAAGATGAAATAACTGTATAAAATATAACCAAATCATCTCTGAGGCAAGTCCGCAGGCATCTCGCCCGTGGATTGGTGTCCGTGCGCCGGGCAAAACTTGTAATTGGTGCGCGATCTTGTATGGTTGGTTCCCTTTGAATCTGAGCCTTGCGGGTCTGTTATGAAGTCGGTTGAAGAGCAGCTAGCGCTGATTAAACGTGGTGCGGAAGAATTGTTGGTCGAGTCCGAGCTGATCGAAAAGCTCAAGCGTGGCCAGCCGCTGCGAATCAAGGCCGGCTTCGATCCAACGGCGCCGGATCTGCACCTTGGTCACACCGTGCTTATTAATAAGCTGCGCCAGTTCCAGGAGCTGGGGCATCAGGTGATCTTCCTTATAGGTGACTTCACCGGAATGATCGGGGATCCGAGTGGTAAGAGTGCAACTCGTCCTCCGCTGACCCGTGAGCAGGTTCTGGAAAATGCCGAGACCTACAAGACTCAGGTCTTCAAGATTCTCGATCCGGCGAAAACCGAAGTCGCGTTCAACTCCACCTGGATGGATCAGATGGGGCCGGCGGACTTTATTCGCCTGACTTCGCAGTACACCGTGGCTCGTATGCTTGAGCGTGATGACTTCGACAAGCGCTACACCACCAATCAGCCAATCGCCATTCATGAGTTCCTCTATCCGCTGGTACAGGGGTATGACTCGGTTGCATTGCGCGCGGACGTGGAGCTGGGCGGTACCGATCAGAAGTTCAACCTGCTGATGGGGCGCGAGCTGCAGCGTGGTTATGGTCAGGAAGCTCAGTGCATTCTGACGATGCCTCTGCTTGAGGGGTTGGATGGCGTTAAGAAGATGTCCAAGTCGTTGGGCAACTATGTCGGTATCCAGGAAGCGCCGGGCGTCATGTATAGCAAGCTGGTTTCGATCCCGGATGCGTTGATGTGGCGTTACTTCGAACTGCTCAGCTTCCGTTCGATGGATGAGATCAATGCTTTCCGTGCTGATGTAGAGGCGGGTGCCAATCCTCGCGACATCAAGATCAAGCTGGCTGAAGAAATTGTTGCGCGTTTCCATGGTGAAGAGGCTGCTGCCAATGCTCACCGTGGTGCGGGTAATCGTATGAAGGATGGCGAGTTGCCGGATGACTTGCCGGAAGTCGAACTGACTGCTGCCGAAGATATGCCGATTGCTGCCGTCCTTAATAAGGCGGGCCTGGTGAAGAACTCGGCTGCTGCTCGTGACCTGCTGGCTTCTGGCGGTGTACGTGTAGATGGTGAGGTTGTCGATCGTTCCTTTATATGTGTGCTGGGTGCGACTCATGTTTGCCAGGCCGGCAAGAAGGCTTTTGCACGGATTACACTGAAATCCGAGTAAGGTTGAAATTAGGGGTTGACGGCAGATTCTGGAGGCCTATAATTCGCCCCACTTCCGGCGCAGTCGAAACGGAAAACTCCTTGAAACTC
>NZ_JBWKOR010000003.1:601842-883533 GCF_059416185.1 Pseudomonas sp. GW821-FHT09E04 | reverse complement strand
CGCCGGGGGTCGCGGGTTCGAGTCCCGTCCGCTGCGCCATATTCGGTAACCTGGAACACTGAACGCCAGGTCACCACAGAAAGCCCGCCCAGTGCGGGCTTTTTGCTGTCTGGCGATTGGCTTTTTTGCTCGTCCGGGCATGAAAAAAGCGACCTGCGGGTCGCTTTTTTCGTTTCTGCGGTTTGTTACTGGCTGGCGTTGCGACTGTGCCGGTAATCACTCACTGCTTCATACACCGCTTTACGCAGACGGTTGATCCCGCCAATCGGGCGGTGGGCCTCGATCCCAAACCATGGATTGAACGACAGGTTGTCGCATTGCAGGTTCAGAGCCGGGGTGTCGAAGTCCTGTGGGGGCAGGGTGATTTTGGCTACGGTCTGGAATGGACTGTCCTGTTCGCGCCATTCGATGCTGGTGTCTTCGATCGGCATGAACCGATTGGCGTCCTGACGCTGGATCTGCAACACAAAACACGCGGGCACCCGATCCGTGGACAGTTGCTGATTCAGCGCACTGCGCAGGAAATTCGGCAGATCCTGGTTTTGCTTCGGCGGCGTGTACGCCGGGCAGTTGTCCGGATCCGGCATCACCCGAAACTTCGCATTGGCCTCACCAAATTTGTAGGGCGATACCGAAAAGTAGGTCGTACGTGTCGGGCTCTCTGGTGGCGGAGAAAGCGTCGCCAGCGCAATGAACAAATGCCTGATCTGCCAGTTTCGCGGGTCCCAGCCCGGAAAAAACGCCATGACCTTTTTGCCGTCAGCCTGCGCCGCCACATTCTGACGATATTCAGCGACGTCGCTGACGAAGAAATTTGGATGGCTGAACATCACGAAATCCTGTTCGTGCAGGCCCTGACGGTCACTGAGCAACTGTTTGCCCGGCACATCGAGCAATTTGATCGCCATGCCCCGGGCATCACGGATGCTGTCGAACTGCGGATAGGCGTTGCCGTTGGACAGGCGCATCGTCGCCTGCCAGATCTTGCCCGGCTCGCTGAAAACACCTCGGCGCAGATCCTGAGCCAGATCCGGCAGCACCTGCACGTCGGCCTTCACACAACCGTGGGCCTTGGCATGGGCGTCACGCAGAAAACGCGTGTTTTCCCGATGCTGATCGACAATTCGCACAGCAGTCTGGATCACGTCCTGCGTCATGGCTGCTTCGCCGTCCGGAATCTGCTCCGTCGCCGACACTGGGCCTCGGTGTTGCCAGGCAAACCAGGCGGTTGCCAAAGCCCAGCCGATCAGGCCGACCGCCAGCAAAAACAGCAGGGTTTTGCCCAGCAACCGCCCCAGCCACAACCAGAAACGCGCCAGCATCGATGGTTTCTTGAACGAATTGAAGATCATGGCAGTTGCGCCTCCAGCGGGCCGCCCAGCACTTTCAGGTATTCCAGCAGCGCCCAGCGTTCCTCGGGCTGCAGCAACCGTCCGATAACCCCGTTGCCGCGCTCGCCGGCGCGGAATTCATGGCCACTGTTGTGGTTGCCGGTGATGCGTGTGTCGAACAGGAAAGCGTTGGTAAAGGCTTCGGTGCGATAACCCAGATGCCGAGGGTCATATTCGAAGGTGCCCTTATAGAAAGTGGTGGCGCGTTCATCCTGAGGCGACAGCAACTGATAGAGACTCGGCACCGAGCCGTTGTGCAGGAAGGGCGGTGTAGCCCACACACCTGCCAGCGGCCGGGCCTTGTAGGCGACTTTTTCCCGGACACCGATCGGCAGGCCAAAGCCGTCGAGCTGAGGTTTTTCAGCGGCAGTGACGCCAGCTTCGCGATAGGCGCGGTTTTCAACGAACGCGGTGACGTAAGCCAGGCCCTTGGCCACGGATAACTGGCTGAGATCGAGCGGTTCTTTGGGAGTGGGGTGTAACTTCACGTCCATTTGCTCCAGCTCTGCCGGATTCCATTGCAGGGCTGTCAGGTCGAAACGGTGGTTGGCGATGTTGTTGGCCGCGTTCGGATCGGTGCCGATGACGTCGACGGGCAACATGTGCAGGTGCTGGACCCAGCGTTCACCCTCTTGCGTCACCCGTGGGACGTGGCAGCCAGCGCAGTTTTCGGCAAATAACGCTCGACCCTTGGCCGCCAAAGGTTTGTCGACCTTGCCCAACAGCTCCTCTGGCCAGGCGGGTGGCTGAAGTTTTTGCAGGGTTTCTTCGATCTTGTGCAGATCGCGCACACGCACGCTTGATGCATAACGTTCATCACCCTGTAGCGGCTGGCCATTGGCATCGAAGAAATTCAGGGTAGCGCCTACCCCCAGCGCCTCGCCGATGTTGCGTGCCATCGGCTGCTGCGCCGAGCCGTTCCACTGCACCCAGTCGAACGTCCACATGTCCCACAGTTGCGGGTAATCCACGGGAGCGTTGGCCACGCGATAGTTGGTGGGGGAGATCGCATCGCCGAAGGTCGCGTTGGCGATTCGTCCGAAAGCATCGGTTCGGCCAGGGCCTTCCTCGGTGGGGTAGAGGCCGCGATGGGTGTCGTTCCACGCCACTTTGAGGAAGGTATTCAGTGAGCCTTTGAAGTCTTTGCGCAGTTGTTCATGGCGGGCGTCATAGTCGTTGCCCAGTACGTTGCGGGCGAACCGCTCGAATTTCCACGGGTTGTAGTAAGTGGAGGCCAGACTGGCGACCAGTGCCTGTCCGAAACTGCCACCACGCAATGTAGGAACACTGGAAGGCAGCACATGCTGCGCCGAGCCGCCGTCGATGCGCACGGCCTGGCCATTCAGGTGCAACTCGCCGGTGTGGCAGGCCGCACAAGTGATGTCGAGATATTGCTCAGAGCTGCCGGGATTCTGATGGCGGGCGAAACCCACTGGCAGATTCCCCGGGTTGTTCGATGTGGCTTTCTGCTGCGGGTCGATCAGAAAACCGAAGCGTGCGAGGTATTCCGGGGAGGCAAAGCGTTGCTGCGAGAACGGCAGCTCCAGGGCCTGGAACCACTCATAACGCAGGCCTTTGACCTGAGTGCCTTGCGGCGTGAAGTAGTAGGTCTGGCGCTCTTCGTGAGTCCATTGTTTGAGGTAATGGACCTGTTTGGCGGGCGTCGGGAAGGGCAGTTTCGGATTGGCGACATAGTAGAGAATCACCGCCAGGACCAGTCCCAGCAGTACCACGATCAGCGTCAGCACACGGAATATGAGGCGCAAGATGAACATCCTTGTCGAGTTGTTGCGCTGTTATGCCTGAGCCGAGCCGTGTGCGGCAAGTGGCCATTACGCCAAGTGTTGTGGGAAGGGGCATCGGTCAATGTCAGATCAAGATGACAGAAGCTTCATCATGCCTTTGCCCAAATGCTTTTTAATCCCTGAACTTATCGGAAGATTCCTGCTCTCATGCCGGTAGCCATTGGTCGTGGCGGCCTGATAAGCTCGCGGCTTTACTCGATTGCCCTTTCGGCGCATGAACAAGGAAATAGCATGAAACAGCATCGGTTGGCGGCGGCGGTAGCCCTGGTTAGCCTGGTACTCGCGGGTTGTGATTCGCAGACCAGCGTAGAGCTGAAAACCCCGGCGCAAAAAGCTTCCTACGGTATCGGCCTGAACATGGGCAAAAGCCTTGCTCAGGAAGGCATGGATGATCTGGACTCCAAAGCGGTAGCCCAGGGCATCGAAGATGCCGTCGGCAAGAAAGAACAGAAGCTGAAAGATGAAGATCTGGTCGAAGCCTTCGCTGCACTGCAAAAGCGTGCCGAAGAGCGTATGGCCAAGATGAGCGAAGAGTCGGCAGCCGCCGGCAAGAAATTCCTCGAAGAAAACGGCAAGAAAGCCGGCGTGACCACCACTGCTTCCGGTCTGCAGTACGAAGTGGTCAAGAAAGCCGACGGCCCACAGCCTAAGCCTACCGACGTAGTGACCGTTCACTACACCGGCAAGCTGACCAACGGCACCGTATTCGACAGCTCCGTAGAGCGCGGCAGCCCGATCGATCTGCCGGTCAGCGGTGTGATCCCGGGTTGGGTCGAAGGCCTGCAACTGATGCACGTTGGCGAGAAGTACAAGCTGTACATCCCTAGCGATCTGGCTTACGGCGCACAATCGCCAAGCCCGGCAATCCCGGCCAACTCGGTTCTGGTCTTCGACCTCGAACTGCTGGCCATCAAGGATCCAGCCAAAGAAGACGCTGCCGCCGCCAAGTAACAAGCGTCGGTACCGGCTTCAACAACAACGCCTCGCTTATGCGGGGCGTTGTTGCATCTGGGTCACGGCGAGCGTAAACAGACCGAACCGATACGCATCGCGACAGTCCTAGACTTTGAGGCCGCCCGCGCTAGACGCCCTGAGCCGCCAAGTCAATGAAATAATGGGGTTTTTTATGTGAGTAAAAAACGCCCGATCTGAGCGTAGCCCTTATGAACCGGGGCTCTCAGCGTCGAAATGCAGCTCTGTTCACAAGGTTATCCACAATTTGTGTGGATAACATTTCAACGGGAGAAATAGATGAAAGCTCCATGGAATTTCGCCCGATTCCTGCCGTTGGCCGGACGACTCCTGGCCCGTGGCCGTTTGCCGACGCTGTTGTTCGCCGTGGCCAGCAAAGGTGCCGCCCAAGGCAATCGTCTCGGCAAACTGAAGGATGACCTGCGATTGCTCCAGGCGCTGTGCCTGGCGTACTGGCGCGGCGAATATCGCGCGATCAGTCCCAAGGCGATCGTTTCGGTCGTTGCGGGCTTGATGTATTTCCTCAGTCCGGTGGATGCGATCCCGGATTTCATTCCCGTTTTCGGCATGCTCGATGACATCGCCGTCCTCGCCTGGCTGATGAAAACCCTCGACGACGAGCTCACTGCGTTCCGTCTGTGGCGTCAGCGTCAGGCGCCGGAAAAGCTCAGGGTTGTCGAGCGCCTGCCCGATACGCCCGAACAACTTCAGCTTCAGGGTCCGAAAAAGTCCTGAATCGCGACAGCCTCTTATACAGATAGATACCCCCCACGACCTTGGCCGCTGTTAGGATTACACTTCTAGGGAAAAGTGCCGACTCGCTAAGCGTTGTTGTCCTACGGGGTAGTCATGGATATTCAGATAATTGCACGCGATGGCGAACCCGAATATGCGGTTCTGCCATGGGCTCAGTATCAGGCTCTACTGAAAGCAGCAGGCATTAACGAAGCACCGTCGCAACCGGCTCCAGCGCCGCTTGCGGCCACACCGGACCCGATTCTTCCAGGTCTGGATCAGTTACGCAGTTTGCGCGAAGGGAAGGGCATCGCCATCGAGGCGCTCGCCCGCACGGTAGGCATCAGCCCGTCTTACCTGGCCATGATCGAAAGCGGTGAGCGTCTGCCCGACGCTGCGATTCGCCGCAGCCTGGCCTGGGAGTTGACGGTGCCAGGGTGGAGGGAACAATCGTGAGCGTACGCATCAGTCGTCAACATTGGGACGGATTGCTGGGGGAGCTGGACCAGGCGCGCAGGCAGCGCCATCTTCTGACCTATCGAGCCTTGCTCGAGCGTCTGCAACTGCCCACGCCGGCGATGCAGACATTGACCGCTGCACTGGAGCATCTCGCTGCGCTGGACGCGAAAGCCGAACAACCGTTGCGCAGTTCGCTGGTGATCAGCCAGGGCGCCAGTCGTCTGCCACGCACCGGTTTTTTTGAGTGTGTCGAGCGTCTGGGGCGTTTTTCCGGGCCATCCGATGGTGTTGCCGCAGCTTCGTGGCATGCCTCGGAAGTGGTGCGGGTCTTTGAATACGAATACCCGGAATCGGCGGAGGCCTGAGTGTTTTTACGACTCAAGGCGCGGGCAAGTTACTGGCTGGCCCGTAGGCTGTTTCACTGGTCGTGGTTTGTCCGTCAGCCCCGAGGCTGGCGCTGGCTCGAAGGGCAGTTTGCGCGTATGGCCAACCTGGGCGATGTCGGCGCGCAAAGCTTTTACGGGCACATCCTGACGTTTCGCGGCGTTGGCCTGGGCGCGCGTGAGGAGGGTGTTCGATTGCTGCGGCTGGCTGCGCTGGCCGGAGATGGCAAGGCGGCGTATCAGGTGGGTGTCATCAGTCTTGCAGGTACGCCCAGTAAAGCGCCCGATCCTTCGGAAGCCGCTCGCTGGTGGACCATGGCCGCCAAGGCCGGGCATCCGCTGGCCGAGCTCAAGTTGAAAGAGCTGGCCGGTCGGGATCATTCTCGGTAAGCGATTTTTGTGTTCCCTGAACGGGGCGTGAGGGAAACCTCCCGCCCCGTTTTTGCGTCTGCTGCTCGATAAAGATCAGTTACAGACTTCTCCTACATCCATCGCCTACTCGCCTGACTTCTTTTCTGTTTGATCCCCCGCAAAGTCCTTCGCCTGATTTTTGCGCGAGGGAACGCACATGTTCGACCCGGTTTTTCATTTCGTCATGCGCCTGGGAATGCGCTGATGGAAGCCATCACCCGCATCGAGCAAGCACTCGACAGCTTTCCCCACACCCTCGATCTCTATCGCGAACAGCTCAGGCACTGGTTCAGTCGTTCGGCAGACAGCGTCAGTCATGCAGCCGATCTGCCGTCGCTGATGGGGATGGAGCGGATCATCCGTTTCGGCGAACACCGCACGGCAGTCGCCATTGACGACGGCCGTTTCTCTTCGGCTGTCGTGCAATGCCCGGAAACCGGGCGAATGGAGATCGAGAGCAAGTTTGAGTCGGTATACGACATTCCGTTGGGCGACATCGTTGTCGATGTGGTGGCGGTGGATGGCGGCAAGGTCAAGTCCGTCACGCTCGATGCTCAGGGCAAGGGGTTGTTCACCGGAGAGGCGGGCAAGTTCTATCGGGTGTTAGTGCACAGCGAGGCCAGCGAGAAGCAGGTCGACGCGCTTTTCGATTCCTACGATGGCCTGACCCGGCAGCTCGACAGTTGGCTGCGTAGCGAATGGCAGGGCTTCAAGCCGCAGTGGTCACAGTTGGTGGCGACGGCGGCGGGCAACGGCTTGCTGGCCGGGAGTTGGGCAGCGATTGAGGGCGTGTGGGACAGCATTGGGTTGTTGTCGGAGATTCTCAAGGATCCCGGAAAGTTTGCCGAGCGGTTGGGCAGTGGCGCCGCACAGTTGATCGCGCTGGCAGAGACAGCGCCTGAAATGATGGAGAAGCTTCAGTTACTGGTCAGTGACGAGGCGGCGCTGTGCCTGTTGCTGCGTACCGCCAGCCTCTGGCTGGAGATGCTGCCGCCCACTGAAATTGCCGGAAAAACCGCCGAGGCCGTCTCGATGGTGGTGGTGCAACTGCTGATCGATGTGTTGATCGGCGTTGTACTGACCTTTGTCGGCGCCGGGGCGGGGATTGCGTATCTGACCTTGCGTCTGGCGGATCGCGACGCTCAGTTATTGTCGGCGGTAACGCGTCTGGTGAAGGCGATGTCCGGCATCGTCAGCACCTTCATCGGCTATGTGAAGCACTACAAATCCGTCGCCGCGCGAGGCATCGCCGCCGGGGTGAAAAAGGGTCGCATGCAGTTGCGCTGGGACGCCCGACGGAACACCTCCCTGAAGAAAGACGAGCACCACGACGACAAGCCTGATCAGGCGACAAATCCTAACGGCGACAGCGCCGACTGCGTGCCCAGGACCTGCACCAATGGCTGTCCGGTGTCGATGGTCACCGGCGAGGAATTGCTGACGCTGACCGATGGCGTGCTCGACGGGTTGCTGCCGTTCGAGTTCAGTCGGTTGTATCGAACCAGTGCGGCGGAGATCGATGTCGGGCTGGGGTTTGGCTGGAGTCATTCGCTGGCGCATCGGCTGGAGGTCGAGGGCGACGGTGTGGTCTGGGTTGACCACGAGAACCGGCGCACGCGATTTCCGTTGCCGAGTGTCGAGCGGCCAGCGATTCACAACAGTTTGTCGCGGGCGGCGATTTTTCTCGGGGATGAGCCGGAGGAGTTGATTGTTGCGCTGGCGGGTGAAGCGGCGCGGTTTTATCACTTTCGGGCTGGGCGTCTGACGCTCATTAGCGATGCGTACGGCAACCGGCTGCGGATTGCGCGTGATCGTCAGGATCGGGTTGAGCGGCTGGATAACGGCGTCGGTCGTTCGCTGTTGCTGCGCTATGAGCGGGCGCATCTGGTCGCGGTCGATTATCAAGTCTGGCGCGATGCGGCCTGGCGCACCGAGCAGACACTGGTCAGCTACCGCTTTGATGCGCGTCATCGACTGATCGAAGCGACCAACGCCGTCGGTGAAAGCGAGCGTTACGACTACGACGACCAGCACGTCATCCTGCAACGGCAACTGAGCGGTGGCGCGAGCTTCTTCTGGGAGTGGGAGCGTGCTGGCAAGGCGGCGCGTTGCGTGCGGCACTGGGCGTCGTTCTCGCAGATGGATACGCGTTACGTCTGGGATGACGCCGGCAGCGTTACCGTGCAGTACGTCGACGGTGGCGAGCAGCTCAAGGCCTACGACGCGCAGGGTCGGTTGATCGCCGAGCAGGATGCGCTGGGGGCGGTGACCGAATACCGCTACGACGAGGTCGGACGGCTGATCGCGCTGATTCCGCCGGACGATGCGCCGACGTCCTACGAATACCGCCACGGTTTCCTGCACAGCCGTTCACGTGGCGATGCGCAGTGGACCTACCGGCGTAATGCCCAGGGCGATGTCACGGAAACCGTCGACCCCGACGGCCATGTCACCCATTACCACTACGACCCGCAAGGACGGTTGCTGTCGATCCGTTATCCGGACAGTGGTCGCCATGTGTTTGTGTGGAACGACCTTGGGCAACTGGTCGAGGAAAGTTTGCCCGACGGTGGGGTGCGGAAGTTTTCCTACGATGCGTTGGGGCGGCGGATTACTGCGCAGGATGAACACGGCGCGGTTACCCGTCACGCCTGGGACGCCGTTGGCCGACTGATCCAGACGACGCTGCCAACCGGGGCGACGCGGGCCTGGTCCTACAGCGCCTACGGCCAGATCACCGCCGAACGCGACGAGCTGGGGCGGATCACCCGCTACGAGTATGACGACGACCTGCACCTGGTCAGCCGACGAATCAACCCCGACGGCACGCGACTGCAGTACCGCTACGACCATACGCAGCTGTTGCTGACGGAAATCGAGAACGAGTCGGGCGAAAAGTACCGGCTGGACTACACGCCGACCGGACTGATCAGACAGGAAACCGGCTTCGATGGCCGGCGCACCGCCTATGCCTACGACCGCAACGGCCATCTGCTGGAAAAGACCGAGTACGGCGACGACGGCACCACGCTGGTCACCGGCTACCAACGTGATGCTGCCGGGCGCCTGCTGCTCAAGACCCTGCCAGACGGGGTTGAAGTCAGCTATCGGTATGACCGCCTAGGTCGGCTGACCGGGGTCGATGACGGCCAGGGCCATCCGCTGGCCTTCGAGTACGACCTGCAGGACCGACTGGTCCGCGAGCACCAGGGCTGGGGCACCCTGCGTTACACCTACGACGCCTGCGGCCAGCTCAGCCGCATGCGCCTGCCGGACAACAGCAAGCTCGATTACCACTACGCCAAGGGCGGCGCGCTGACCGCGATCGACCTCAATGGCGCCTTGCTCACCCGGCACGTCTATCAGTCCGGTCGTGAACAGCAACGCCAGCAGGGGCTGCTGCTCAGCGAATACGCCTACGACGAACAGGGCCGCTTACGCGCCCACGCTGTCGGCCATCAACGCGGTGCGCTGTATCGCCGCGACTTTGCCTACAGCGCCAACGGCAACCTCGAACACATCGCCGACACCCGACACGGCCAGCGCAGCTACCAGTACGACGCCCTCGATCGGCTGATCCGCGTGCGCCACACCCGCGACGATGTGCCGGAAAACTTCGCTCACGACCCGGCCGGCAACCTGCTGATGCAGGACCGTCCGGGACCCACACAGATCAAAGGCAACCGCCTGCTGATGCAGGGCGACCGCCACTACGACTACGACGCCTTCGGCAACCTGATCCGCGAACGCCGTGGCCGCGCGCAGCAACTGGTCACCGAATACCGCTACGACAGCCAGCACCGCCTGATCGGCCTGACCCGCCCGGACGGCAAAACCGCGACCTACCAATACGACGCCTTCGGCCGACGTATCCGCAAAACCGTCGACGGCCAGAGCACCGAGTTCTTCTGGCAAGGCGACCACCTGATCGCCGAAAGCAGCCCGACTCAGCACCGCAGCTTCATCTACGAACCCGGCACCTTCCGTCCGCTGGCCCTGCTCGACGGCAAAGGCCCGAAACGCGCCTGCCCGTTCTACTACCAACTCGACCACCTCGGCACCCCGCAGGAGTTGACTGACTACAGCGGCGACATCGTCTGGTCGGCCAAGTACAGCGCCTACGGCAAGGTCACTTCGCTGGAGCTGGCGACCGAGGATTACCTCGACCAGCCACTGCGCTTTCAGGGGCAGTACTTCGATGCGGAAAGTGGGCTGCATTACAACCGGCATCGGTATTACGACCCGGAGGTGGGACGGTATCTGACGCCGGATCCGGTGAAACTGGCGGGTGGGTTGAATCAATACCGGTACGTGCCGAATCCGACGGGGTGGGTGGATCCGTTGGGGTTGAGCTCCAACTGTCCGCCGCCTAATAAGCCGGGTTGTTCGGTGCCGGATAGGGTGAGTGGTTCAGTTGTTGATGAGGGTGAGCCAGCGCTGCCGAAGATGACGGCGCAAGAGCGGAGGGCGAGAATTGATGAGTTAACAGAAAATATTGCATTAAAAGAGTTGAAAGATATGGAAAGCGCTAACAAAAAATCTCATTTTTTACAAAAACATGGCGCCCAAACCACTCTAGCTTCGCAGCAAGAGCGTCTGCAATATGCTAAAAATCCTACTACGGGAAAAGTTGAGATGAAACTAAATAAAAAAACTAAGCTTATGGAGCCAAGCATTCCACGAGCTGCAACTAGATTTATAAGTCATAGAGATCAGTTGAATGCAATTAATCGTGCTAAATTAATTTTCCGACGGACTGGGAGTCTATCGCTCTCATCGCTCCCAGTGGAGATGGGAAGAAAGGTTGGAGAGGGGTATAGGGGGAAACAAGTGGAATATATAGAGCCAACAAGAACTGTCGTTATACTCGATAGTCATGGTGAGGCTATAACGGCTTATGTGGATTGATATCAAATGAAACCTAATCCAAAGCTTTCAATTTTGCCTGGCTTTCTATTTGTCTTTGACATTGACTATCCTCACGAAGGGGCTGTTGAAGAACTAATATGTTTGGCTGATGTAAATGATTCTTCTGATTTGATTAGAATTTTTGATGCTGTTCTGAAACCGGAGTTTGTTGGGTACTCTGAATCGGATAGGTGTTGGATAATTGATACGATTTCCTATTATTTGGAAAGGGGAGAAACATTTGTTGAGGTTTTGGAAAAGAGAAGTTTTTTATTTTCTGACGAGATAGTCGATGGGTGTGGCTTTATGCGCGTGTTGCTAGAATGTCTTTCTTTATATGAGGGTGAGATAGGTAAGGTTAAAGATCTATAGAGTTACATTCTATGCTTGAGGTTTTTATGTGTTTTGGGTTTTGGGCGGGTTGGTTGTTTTATTGGTTTTTATAATGAAGATGAAAATTGTGGGAGCTGATTTGTTTGGCCAAAGCCGATTCGCCATGTTTCCGATCGAGGTGAAGTGATGTTGAGGGATCCGTATTTGAGTGAAGAGTTTGAACCGGACTTGACGTGGTTTATAGGTGTTTTCGATGTTTATGATCGGGAAGAAACTCGAGGTTTGGAACTCGAGGATTACAACCCTAATGACTCTGCTGATAGAGAGCTTCTTGTTAGAAAGTATTGCCTGAATCTGCCATGCCTTTCCTATAGACATAAGCTGGTGCTGTTTGGAAATTTGGAAATGATACTTCAGGATCCAAATTATGAGTTTCAAAAACTATTCGAGATCGATGAATGCGAAGCAGCAAGTTGGCCGCGGGGAGAATGGTATTCTCTAGAGGATCCACGCGGCTTCTTCCAAGATATCTATAAGTTTGCGAAGGAAGCTTGGGGGGAGGATCTTGCGAAAGCCGCTGGTGAGGATCGGTCCACATGGTAGTTACCGAGCTTTTACATTAGCGATGACCTGAAACGAGCGCCTCGTTAAAAGGTTGCGCACGTATGCTGTCGATAACATGCACACTATACCCCGGAACATTCTTAGCATGATGCTTCGCCTGCGAAGCCATCTCCGCCAACTGACTCGCATCCAGTTGCGCACAAGCTTCAGGATGCAAATGCACCACGCCAATGGACAGTGACAGCAACGGAAATTCCTGGCGAATCCCTTGGCGGTTTGGCGCAACAAAACACCCAGCCTCAAGGTGTTCCGGTCGATAAAACCGTCGGCATTGGCTCTGGAAATCATCAAGCAATTGGTTGAGCCGTTTACGCCAATCCTCCGGGCCGAGCACCAACAGAAAATCGTCCCCCCCAATATGCCCGACAAAGTCGCGAGAAGGATCAACGCGTTCATTCAAACACTGCGCCAGACACAACAACACCTCATCCCCCCGCCCATACCCATAGATATCGTTAAAGGGCTTGAAGCTGTCGATGTCGACATAACAAATAACCGACTCCCGCCCCTGTTGCAGCAACCGCGTCAGGCATTGTTGGATCGGTACGTTGCCGGGTAGCAGAGTCAGCGGGTTGGCATAGCGAGCCTGCTGGATCTTCAGCTCGGTGATCAGCTTGAGCACGTCAATCACCCGACCCAGGCCCAGGTAGCTGCCGTTGAGGGTAATGATGAAGTCTTCTTCGATGCGCTGCCGGGCGCGGCTGGTGATCAGGCGGCTGACCTGTTGCAGCGACTGGCTCATTTCCACGGCGAGGAAGTCGTCGTTCATCAGGCGGCTGATGGGTTTGCGGGCGAACAGGTCGGTGGCGAACGGCTTGAGCAGGGCGTCGGACAATGAATGACGATGGACGATGCCGCAGGGCTGGCCTTGCTCGTCGAGCACCGCCAGCGAGTTCAGGTTGGCTTGACGACGGAACGCTTCGAGCACGGTGGCGGTCGGTGTGTCGCGATCCACTGCCGGTTGATCGTTGAGCAGGGCACTGAGATCGCTGCCTTCGTCGTTCAGCGCAACGGCGCTGCTGTCGTGCTTGGGCATCAGGGCCCGGGCGTCGCGTGGCGGGTGCTCCTGAGGGCGCCCAAGCAGGTAACCCTGCACCAGATCGACACCCATTTCGGTCAGCACCGCCAGTTCTTCCGGCAACTCGATGCCCTCGGCAATCACCTGCGCCCGGGAGGCCTTGGCGATTTGCAGGATCGATCCGACGAACTCGCGTTTCAAGGCATCCTGATGGATGCCATCGATAAAGTGCCGATCGATTTTCACGTAATCGGGACGCAGCTCCGACCACAACCGCAAACTCGAATAACCCGCGCCAAGATCATCGAGGGCAATTGAAAACCCCATGGCCCTGTAGTGATGCAACGCGGTTTGCAGCAGCTGGAAATCGTCGATCGGCGTCTGTTCGGTGAGCTCGATCACCACCTGGCTCGGTGGAATGCCGAAATCCTGAAGCAGTTGCAGCGTACGCCCCGGCTGGTGCGCGGCTTCGAGCAGGGATTCGGGAGAGACGTTGAGAAACAGCTTGCCCGGCAATTGCTGTTCGTTGAAACGGCGGCAGGCACTTTGGCGGCAGGCGATTTCCAGTTCGCTCAAGCGCCCGGCCTGGCGGGCCACGGCAAAGAGGGCGATAGGGGAGTGCAGCGGACTGTTGGACGGGCCGCGAGTCAGGGCTTCATAACCGAGAATGCGTCGTTCAGAGAGGCAAATGATCGGCTGGAACAGGCTGTGCAAACCGCTTTGAGTCAGGATCGAGCTCAAGGCACTCAGCTGTTCGGTCGTGGTCATGGCATTCTCTGGCGATAAAAAAAGGACTGGGAGCGTTCTCGATGAAGAGAACCGCTCCCAGTCCTTTATTGCACGACAGAATGATGACTGTTTGATGACGATCCGGGGATCGCCAGCATTAAATTGCCATCACCTTACTTCTTGGCCACCTGATTGCTCAGCTTCAGGTAATCCAGCAGCACGCGCCCGGTCTCGCTCAGGTAGGCGTCGTCTTCCGGTTTGACCTTGTCCGGCTCGGCTGCCGCGAGGGCGTCGTCGTCTTCTTTCTTCAGCTCTTTGAGCGGTTCTTCGCCTTTGGCCTTGCGACGGATGTTTTCCATCGCCAGTTGCTTGGCGTCGATATCGGCGTGCTGGGCACGGCGATCGGCTTCATTGAGGCTGACGGTTTTCTCTTCCATCAGTTTCTGCGCCAGGGCCAGCTTGTCGCGAATGAACACGAACTCTGCGTCTTTTGCCGAACGTACATCGTGCTCCGACTTGAGCTGCGCTATGTACGGCTTGAACGGGTCAACCGCAGGCTTGATGGCCGGTTTGATGGTGTCCCATGGCATGGCTTCCGGCAGAGCGCTCTCGCCGATTTCCTTGGTGTCGATGATCGACGGGTAATCGATGTCCGGCAGTACGCCCTGGTGCTGGGTGCTCTGGCCGGAAACCCGGTAGAACTTGGCCAGGGTCAGTTTCAGTTCGCCATGGTTCAGCGGCTGAATGGTCTGCACGGTGCCTTTGCCGAAGGTCTGGCCACCGATGATCAGCGCGCGGTGGTAGTCCTGCATGGCACCGGCAAAGATCTCCGAAGCCGACGCGGACAGGCGGTTGACCAGCAGCGCCATCGGGCCTTTGTAGAACGCACCCGGGTTTTCGTCTTCAAGTACATCGACCCGGCCATCGGCGTTACGCACGAGCACGGTAGGGCCCTTGTCGATGAACAGGCTGGTCAGTTCGGTGGCTTCCTGCAGGGAACCGCCGCCGTTGTTGCGCAGGTCGATGACCACGCCGTCGACTTTCTCTTTCTGCAGTTCGGTCAGGAGTTTCTTGACGTCGCGAGTGGTGCTCTTGTAATCCGGATCGCCGGCACGGAACGCCTTGAAGTCGAGATAGAAGGCTGGAATCTCGATCACGCCGAGCTTGTAGTCCTTGCCGTCCTGTTTCAGGCTCAGGATGGATTTCTTCACGGCCTGGTCTTCGAGCTTCACCGCTTCACGGGTGATCGGCACGATCTTGCTGGTCTGGTCGTTCGGCGCATTGCTCGCCGGGATGACTTCCAGACGAACCACGGTGCCTTTCGGACCACGGATCAGCTTGACCACTTCGTCCAGACGCCAGCCGACCACGTCGACCATCTCTTTGTTGCCCTGGGCAACGCCGATGATCTTGTCTGCGGGAGCAACCTGCTTGGTCTTGTCGGCCGGGCCTGCCGGCACCAGGCGCACGACTTTCACCTGGTCGTTGTCGCTCTGCAACACGGCGCCGATGCCCTCGAGGGACAGGCTCATGTTGATGTCGAAGTTTTCCGCGTTATCCGGCGACAGATAGTTGGTGTGCGGGTCGTAAGACATGGCGAAGGTGTTGATGTACGCCTGGAAGATGTCTTCGGCACGGGTCTGGTCCAGACGCGCCAACTGGTTCTTGTAGCGCTTGGTCAGGGTTTCCTGGATCTGCTTCGGATCCTTGCCGGCGATCTTCTGCCGCAGCACTTCGTCCTTGACGCGTTTGCGCCACAGGTCGTCAAGTTCGGCGGTGGATTTGAGCCACGGGGCATCCTTGCGATCGATCAGCAAGGTTTCCTTCGTGGAGAAGTCCATCTTGTCGACGCCTTTGTTCAGCTCGGCAATGGCGAAGTCCAGACGCGCTTTCACGCGGTCCAGATAACGCTTGTAGATGGTGAAGCCGGCGTTGAGGTCGCCGCTCTTGAGGAAGTCGTCGAACTGGGTCTTCCACTTGTCGAATTCGGCGATGTCGCTGGCCATGAAGTAGCTGCGCGACGGGTCCAGCAGCTTGATGTAGCTGTCGTAGATGATCACCGAGCGCGCATCGTCGAGCGGTGGCTTGCTGTAGTGGTGACGTTTGAGCAACTCGACGACGTTCAGACTGGCGATCACTTCATCGCGATCAGGCTGCAACTTGTCCCAGCTGTTGGCTGCGAATGTGGTGCCCGACACCGGCAAGAGGCCGATACCGATGAAAAGAGCGAGGGCGGTGCTGGGGAGCAAATGCTTCATGCTGATTCGACGCGGGGACAATTGATAACGCATATTAGGCCGTCTTTGAAGTCGCCGGTACCTCTACGCTCTGTACGATAACTGCTGTTCAGCGTTCGTTCAGACCCCAGGGCCGGTCGCATAATGCAAAAAGCCCGGCGCTTCAGCTTCGGGCTCAGTCCAGACTCACTATGGAGGCACTGTGAAGGCATTGCAAGGCGTTGAAGGTCAAGTGGCATGGGTTGATGAGCCGAGTCCTACGTGTGATGTAGGACAAGTTCGCATCCGGGTGGCGGCAGCCGGCCTCAATCGCGCGGATTTATTACAGAAGGCGGGCCTTTATCCACCGCCGCCGGGTGCCAGTCAGGTGCTCGGTCTTGAGTGCTCCGGGGTGATCAGCGAAGTCGGCGCCGGTTCGTCCTGGCAGGTCGGTGATCGTGTCTGCGCCTTGCTGGCCGGGGGCGGGATGGCCGAAGAAGTGGTCGTCGACGGGCGGCATGTGCTGCCTGTTCCGGAAGGCGTGTCGCTGATCGAAGCGGCTGCACTGCCTGAGGTGTACGCGACCGTCTGGCTGAATATTTTCCAGCTCGCTGCGCTCAAACCGGGTGAGAAAGTTCTTCTGCATGCCGGGGCCAGTGGTATCGGTTCAGCCGCCATTCAACTGTGCAAGGCGTTTGGCAATCCGTGCTGGGTCAGCGTCGGTTCGACCGAGCGCTTGGCCTACTGTGAAGCACTGGGGGCGCAAGGTGGCGTGGTGCGCACCGATGATCTGGAGAGCCTGCGGGATTTCGGGCCGTTCGATGTGATTCTGGATCCGGTGGGCGGTCATTATTCGGCACTGAATCTGAAGCTGATGGCTCAGGACGGGCGTTGGGTGCTCATCGGTCTGATGGGCGGCCGCGAAGCGAAACTCGATCTGGCCCAGGTGCTGGCCAAGCGCGTGCAACTGCTGGGTTCGACCTTGCGCAGCCGCAACGATCAGTTCAAGGCCGATTTGTTCAGTGATCTGAGCCAGCACGTGTGGTCGCTGTTTTCCGAGGGACGCTTGAAGCCGCAACTGGCCAAGACCTTTGCGATCAAGGATGCCGAGGCGGCGTTCGCCGAACTGGCGAGCAATACGGTGGCGGGGAAACTGGTGCTGGTGATCGACGAAAGCCTGAGCTGATCACCGATGCTTGTGGGAGCAGGCTTGCTCCCACAAGACAATCGCTTACTTCCAGAGATGAATCGGCCAGCCGGATTTTTCGGCCTGCTCGCGCAACACCGGATCCGGATTGACCACGTGCGGGTAATCCACCTTCAGCAGCAGCGGCAGATCATTGCGTGAGTCGGAATAGAAACTCGCGCCTTCAAGGTTTTCCTCTTCGGCATCCAGCCATTCCAGCAAGCGGGTGATCTTGCCTTCGCGGTAGGTCAGGGTGCCCACGGTGTGGCCGCTGTATACGCCATGTGCCACTTCCAGTTCGATGCCCAGAATCTCGTCGATGCCCAACCGCTCGGCGATGGGTTTGACCAAGTGTGTACCCGAAGCCGAGATCACCAGAATCCGGTCGCCGGCCTTGCGGTGGGCGGCGATGGTTTTGGTCGCGTCGCTGAAAATGATCGGCTCGATGAAGTCTTCTACCCACGGGCCGACCAGATGTTCGACTTCTTCCGGGGTTCGACCGATCAAGGGTTCGAGGCTGAATTCCATGAAGTCTTCCATGCGCAACTTGCCATGGCTGTAGGCGTCCATCAGCTCGTTGTTCTTGCGCATGAACGACTCGGGATCGACCCAGCCCAGGCGCCCCATCTGCTCGCTCCAGAGGGTGGCGCAGTCGCCGTGGATCAGGGTTTCGTCCAGATCAAAAATTGCCAGAGCCATCAGTGCAGTTCTCTCTTCAACGTCAGCAAAGTCATCAGGCTACCTCACACAGGGCCGTCGGATCGATGGAAAGTGCCAGGCGCTGACCGTCGGGGTGCAGGTCCGCCGCCGAACGGTTGAGGACATCCACCACCAATTCCACCCCCCGGGCTTCGATGCGATAACGGATCACGTTGCCCAGCAGACTGTGGCTGCGAATCTGCGCATCGAGTTCGCCGTTCAGGCTCAGCTCGATGGCCTCCGGGCGAATGGCGATGCGATGGTTGATCGGCCGCTGCAACAGCTTCGAGGCACTGTCGGCGTCCAGCAGGTTGTAGTTGCCGATGAAGCCGGCGGCGAACACGTCGACCGGGGCGGTGTAGAGGGTTTCGGCGTCGCCGCTTTGTACGATCTTTCCCTGATTCATCAGGAAAATCCGGTCAGACATGGTCAGGGCTTCTTCCTGATCGTGTGTGACGAAAATCGTGGTCAGGCCGAGTTCGCGCTGGATCTGACGGATCTGCTCGCGCAGGTGTTTGCGAATCCGTGCATCGAGGGCCGACAGCGGCTCATCCAGCAGCAACAGACGCGGACGGGTGACCAGAGAGCGGGCGAGGGCGACACGCTGGCACTGACCGCCGGAGAGCTGGTGCGGATAACGGCTGGCGAAATCGTTGAGTTCAACCAGTTTCAACACTTCGGCGACGCGCTTGTGGCTGTCGTCGGCATTGACCTTCTGCATGCGCAGGCCGAAGGCGACGTTCTGCTCCACGGTCATGTTGGGAAACAGTGCGTAGCTCTGGAACACCATGCCGATGCCGCGTTTCTGTGGCGTCAGCGGCACGATGTCGACGCCGTCGAGCAGAATCTTGCCGCCATCCACCGGCGTCAGGCCGGCGATGCAGCGCAGCAGGGTGGATTTGCCGCAACCGGACGGGCCGAGCAGGGTGACGAATTCACCCTTCTGGATTTCGCAGTTGATGTCGCTGAATACGGTTGTACCCGCGTAGTTCTTTTGAAGATGTTGGACGCTGACATAGCTCATTCGCTTTTGTCCTTGTTCAAGATGTTGGCGACCCAGGTCAGGACCAGCACGAAAAAGAAGTAGGAGATCACCAGCGCACTGGTGAAGTGGCCGCTGCTGTTGCGCATGTTGTTGAGGTAGACCTGCAGGGTTTCGTAGCGGGTGCCGACCAGGATGTTGGCGAACACGAACTCACCGAACAGGAACGAGAACGACAGCAGCAACGCCACCATCAAACCCTTGCGCAGGTTCGGCAGCACCACCAGGAAGGCTGCCTGAAAGGTGCTGGCGCCAAGCAATTGGGCGGCGTCCATCAGGTCGCGCAGATTGATCGCTTGCAGGTTGTTGGTGATCGCCCGGTACATGAACGGCAGCGCCACGGTGAAGTAGCAACCGATCAGGATCCACGGCGTGCCGACCATCGCGAACGGTCCGGAACCATAGAGCTGCAGCAGCCCCACCGACGACACCACCGGCGGCACCGCGAAGGGCAGCAGGATCAGGATGTTCATCAGCGCATCGAGTTTCGGGAAGTGGTAATGCACCACGAACAGCAGCGGCAGGATCAGCACCACCGACAGGATCAGCGCGCCGACGCACACCAGCAATGACTGGCCGAAGGCGTGCAGAAAGCGCGGATCACTCCACAACTGGATGTACCACTTGAAGGTGAAACCGCTGGGCAGGATAGTGGCCGACCAACTGCTGGCGATCGAGTAGACCAGCGTGCCCACCAGCGGCAGCAGCAGGATGGCGAACAGCAGGTACACCACGACGCGGTGGTAGACGCCGGCCGGGCCGGATTCAGCGCGAGACATGGTAGCTCCTCTTCAACAGCAGTTGATGCACGACGGTCACCAGAGTCATCAGCGCCACGAGCACCACGGCCAGGGCACTGGCCAGGTTCGGATCGAGGGAAATGTCGCCGGAGACCATCGCGGCAATGCGGATCGGCAGCACGTTGAAGTTGCCGGTGGTCAGCGCATACACCGTGGCGTAGGCGCCGAGGGCGTTGGCCAGCAGGATCACGAAGGTGCCGAGCAGGGCCGGGGTCAACACCGGCAGGCCGATGTGGCGCCAGAACTGCCAGCCGTCAGCACCCAGCAGTGCGGCGGATTCACGCCAGTCTTCGCGTAATGCGTCGAATGCCGGGTACAGCAGCAACACGCCGAGGGGAATCTGGAAGTAGGTGTAGAGGATGATCAGCCCGGTTTTCGAATACAGGTTGAAATCCTGAATGATCCCGGCCTGTTTCAGCATGATTGTGATGCTGCCGTTGAAGCCGAGCAGGATGATGAACGCGAACGCCAGAGGCACGCCGGCGAAGTTGCTGGTCATGTTGGCGAAGGCGTTGACGAAGTTGCGCAGCTTCGAATCGACCCGACGCAGGGAGTAGGCACCCAGCACCGCGATGATGATCCCGAACACACTCGACCAGAAACTGATTTCGAGGCTGTACTGGATCGCCTGCAGATAGAACTTCGAATTGAAGATCTTGCTGAAGTTGGCAAAACCCCAACCGAACTCTTCCGATTGCAGGCTGTTGATCATCACCCAGACCAGCGGGGCGATTTCGAACACGATAAAGAACAGGGCGAAGGGCACCAGGCACAGGGCGGCCAGCCATTTGCCGCGAGTCATTGAGTTCACTTGAGCAACTCCCGGCACACAGGTTTGTCGTGAGGTACGCCGAGCAGCTCGCAGACGGTGCCGCAGATGTCGGTCTGCTTGGGCGTGGCGTCGGCGTTCAGGCTGAAGGCATCACCGAGCACAAACAGCGGCACCTGGCGTTCTTCCGGCAACAGGCCGTTGTGCGAGCGGTCGTTGTTCATGCCGTGGTCGGCGGTCACCAGCACTTGATAACCGGCGTCGAGCCAGCCTTGCAGGTAGTCGGCAAGGATGATGTCTGCGCTGCGCGCGCTGTTGCGGTATTGCGGGGTGTCGAGGCCGTGCTTGTGGCCGGCGTCGTCGATGTTCATCGGATGGATCAGCAGAAAGTCCGGGGCGTGGCGCAGACGCAGGTTTTCGGCGTCGGCGAACAGGTGCGAGTCCGGATAGTGATCGTTCCAGTAGAAGTGGCCGTGCTGGATCGGTAGCGCCGGGTCATCGGTGTGACGATCCCTGGCGGCCACGAACGGCGAGCGGTTGTAGAGCTCGCTGACCCAGTGGTACGCCGCGGCGGCGGTTTTCAGACCGGCATCGCGGGCGTAGTGATAGATGCTGCGCTGATTGGACAGGCGCGAGACGTTGTTGTGGACAATGCCGCTGTCGATGGGCGGCACGCCCGTGAGGATGCATTCGTAAAGCGGTCGGGACAGGGCCGGCAGCTCGCACTCCAACTGGTAGAGCGCGGCGCGTCCTGCGCCAACGTAAGCCTGCAGATGCCCCATGGCGTGACGCGCGACTTCGTAATTGAGGCCGTCGAGCACGACAAGGATGACGTTGTGCTTCATAGGGGCAAAAACTCCGCGAAACAGATCAGATTTTGAATTCAACGCAGATTCCCCTGTGGGAGCGAACTCGCTCCCACAGGGGACCTTCAGTAACCCCGAAAACGGGATCTACAGCATCACTTCATTTCTACGATGACTTCTTCGTTCCACTTCTGCGGCAGAGCCTTGGAGGTTTTCTCCCACGCATCGGCGTCCTTGATCGGCGTGACCTTCTTGTACTGCTCGTTTGGCAGCAGTTTGGCTTTCACGTCTTCAGGAAGCGTCAGGTGCTCGGCGCGGATCGGACGGGCGTTGCCGCGGGCGAGGTTGGTCTGGCCGGCGTCGCTGAAGATGTATTCACGGGTCAGCTTGGCGGCGTTCGGGTTCTTCGCGTATTTGTTGATGATGGTGGTGTAGCCGGAAATCACCGAGCCGTCGGACGGGATCAGCACCACGTAGTCATCCGGGTTGGCCATCTTGGCCTTGTAGCTCAGGCCGTTGAAGTCCCAGACCACGCCGACTTCGATCTCGCCTTTTTCCATGGTGGCGATGGTCGGGTTGGCCATCGACAGGCGACCCTGCTTGGCGATGTCTGCGAACAGCAGCAGGGCAGGCTGGATGTTTTTCTCGTCGCCGCCGTTGGCCAGCGCAGCAGCGAGTACGCCGTTGGCAGCTTGTGCGGCGGTGCTCACGTCACCGATGGAAACCTTGTATTTGCCGCCCTTGAGGTCAGCCCATTTGGTCGGTACTTCGGAGCCGTGCAGCAGCTTCTTGTTGACGATGAAGGCGATGGTACCGGTGTAGGCCAGTGCCCAGTTGCCGTCCTTGTCCTTGGCCCATGCAGGCACTTGATCCCAGGTGGTCGGCTTGTAGGGTTGCACCACACCTTGTTTGACCGCGATCGGACCGAAGGCCGCGCCGACGTCGCCGATGTCGGCGGTGGCGTTGTCTTTCTCGGCGGCGAACTTGGCGATTTCCTGGGCCGAGCTCATGTCGGTGTCGATGTGTTTCAGGCCGTAGGTCTTGGCCAGGTCTTCCCAGGTGCCTTTCCAGTTGGCCCAGTCATCGGGCATGCCGACGCTGTTGACGGCGCCTTCCGCTTTCGCAGCGGCTTCGAGGGTTTTCAGATCATCAGCCGCCATGGCGGCGGTGCACATGGCAATGGTCGAGCCTAACAGTGTTGCCAGGAAAAGCTGTTTCATTCCGAAGCTCCTTGGTCGTGTTCAACGCTGCGATTGCGGTTTGTGTTGGTCTAGGTCAGCAATACCTGAGCCAATGTAGGGGGGCTGGATGACACTTTGATGTCGGCGGATACCCGGCCCGGCTTTTATTTCTCCGGTATCGACGGCTGCCGGGTAAGCGTAGACCACCCTCAAAGTCCCGGTGGGCAAGGGACTTGGCCGATGTATTGCAAGTTGTCAGGACGACCGTTCGGTAGTTTTGTCATCTCTCGGTCATCTGCACTGCCTAGGCTTGCAGCACGACCGAACGGCGCAATAGTCGTGCGGTTTTGCCCCGAAACAGTGCTGGTCTAGTCCAGATAGGTAACGTTGATGCGCGATGAGGCAACAAAAGCGGTGACAGCCATTGGCCAGATCCTTCAGGAGCAACTCGACCACGGCCTTCTCGCGGCGGGGAGCAAGTTGCCGGCCGAGCGCAAGCTCAGCGAGTTGTTCGGCACGACCCGGATTACGGTACGGGAAGCCTTGTTGCAACTGGAGGCGCAAGGGCAGATTTATCGCGAGGAGCGTCGGGGCTGGTTCGTGTCGCCGCCGCGCCTGGCCTATAACCTGATGCAGCGCAGTCACTTTCACGCGATGGTCAGTGCGCAGGGGCGGGTGCCGTCGACCGAGGTGATTTCGGCGCGGCTGCAACCGGCGTCAGCGGCGGTGTGTGCGTGGTTGCAGTTGCCGGCGTTGTCGAGCGTGATTCAGATTTGCCGGTCGCGGCGGATCGATGGGCGGTTGGTGTTGTATGTGGAGCATTATTTGAATCCGCAGTTTTTTCCGGGGATTCTGGAGTTTGATCTGAATCAGTCGATTACCGAGCTGTATGCGCGGCATTACGATTTGCACTATGGGCGGGTGCGGTTCGAGATTGTGCCTACGTCTTTATCGGTCGATGCGGCGGCGGCGTTGAGGGTGTCGGTGGGGAGTCCGGGGTTACGGATTGCTCGGGTCAATTATGATCAGTTTGGGCGGTTGATTGATTGTGATCTGGAGTTTTGGCGGCATGATGCGATTCACGTCGGTGTTGATGTGGTTTGATTTTTTTGGGTGAATATCCGTTGCTTCGGTAACGGCTTCTTATGGTTTCGCCCTTACGGCGAGTCACTTTTTTCAAACGCCAAAAAAGTAACCAAAAACGCTGGGCCCCGGCGTTCGGCACCTCGCTTTGGCTCGGTGTTCCTTCGTTACGGGATTCATCCGGGGGCATCGCCTACGGTTTGCTTCGCTGCACCTCCTCTCGATGCATGCGGCTTCGCCGCACGGTCGCTGCGCTCCCCCCCCCGGATAAATCCCTCCACTCAGCCTGCCGATGGGGCCGGCACGTCAAAAGCTTTTCTCGAGCTAACGCTCATCGTTTTGAGTGGTGAGGGGCTGGTTTATTCCTGTGTTTGGCCGCCGCCTGCTGTGATCACCTGCACATTCATCCTCGGCGTCGCCAGGTCCAGCCCCGCCTCATCCAGATGCCTTTTTAGCGACAAATTGAACGCCCGTGAAACTTCCCACTGTTTGATCGGTGCGGTTTTGAACCGGGCGCGCAATATCGCATTACCCGATTCAAAACTTTCCACCCCCTGAATTTCCAGTGGCGACCAGATGTTGCGGCGTTGCAATGGGTCGGTGCGCATTTTCTGGCCGACTTCGCGCATCAGTTTGATGGCTTCGTCGATGTTCATGTTGAAGGGCACCGCCACGCGGAAGATCGCGTAGCCGAATTCCCGGGAGTAGTTCTTGATGCTTTTGATTTCGCTGAACGGGATGGTGTGGACGATGCCGTCGATGTCCCGCAGGCGTACGGTGCGGATGGTCAGACCTTCGACGGTGCCGAGGTGGCCGCCGACATCGACGTAGTCGTCGATGGCCAGGGAGTCTTCGATGATGATGAACAGGCCGGTGATCAGGTCGGCCACCAGCGACTGGGCGCCGAAGCCGATCGCCAGGCCGATCACGCCGGCACCGGCCAGCAGTGGCGTGACGTTCATGCCCATGTTCGCCAAGGCGACGATCAGGGCGATGATGAAGATCGCCACGAACAGCACGTTGCGGATCAGCGGCATCATGGTTTGTGCGCGGGCGTTGGCCAGGCCTTTGCGTGAGCGGGTGAGGGCGTGGTGGACGGCGGTGTCGCTGAGGATCCAGATCAGCCAGGCGAAGATCAATGTGCCGATCAGGCTGAACAGTTTGACGCTGACGTCGTGGCCTTCGCCTTCGGTGAAGCCGATCAGCGACATGCCCCAGACCCGCAGGCCGAGTTCGATGAACGCCAGCCACACCAGCAAATGGGCGAGGGTGTAGAAGAAGCTTTTCAGGCGTTCGGAATAGAAGGCGTGGCGTTTCGGGCCGCGTTGGGGTTTGAGGGCGTGGCGGCGGACGAGGCCGTTGATCACCATGCACAACACCAGCAGCACGGTGCAGATCAGTGACTGGCGCAAGGCGGTGCTGGTGTCGCCGGCGGAGACGAAGGTGGCGAACAGGGAAATCCCCACCAGCACCAGCGCCGGCACGTACCAGAAGGTGCCGAGAATTTCGATGGTGTCGCTGAGGGCGCGGCGGGTCAGGCGGCGGGACAGCGGCTGGTTGCGGATCAGGTGAGCGATCGGGCGGCGGAAGCGCAGGATGAACAGGCCGGTCGACAGGGCCGCGAGCACATTGGCGACGGTGGCGGCGGTGTGCGCCAGGTGCACGCCGAGGCCGGCCACCAGTCGCGGGTCGTTCAGGGCTTCGCCGAACGCGGCGAAGCTGCCGATCAGCCACAGAGGGCGAAAGGCCTGATGGCGCAGGATGTACAGCGCGCGATGGCGGTGCGGGCCGTCGAGTACGGAGAAGGCAATCACGCAGATCGCCGAGAAACAGGTGCCGACCACCAGCGCGTAGGCCAGAACCATCGCCAGGCTTTTGCCCAGCGACGACGGCAGCGCGTAGCTCATGTAAACCGTGATGGCCAGGGCAATCATCCATGGCCCGAGCTTGCGCAGGGCGAAGCGCAGCATGTCGAGGGCCCGGGGGTTTTGCGGCAGCTCTTCGGTCAGGCCGAAGCGCATGCGCACCCGGTGGCCAAGCCAGATCAGTGCGGCGGCGAGCAGGCTCCAGACGGCGAGAATCACGGCGAAGGCGAAGATGATCGGCAGCCATTCGCTGGCCGGCAGCATCAGGTCAGACAGTTCGTCTTTGGCCAGATCGAATTCGGCGGACCAGCGATTGAGCGGGCTGTCGCTGCCGGTAAATTGCTTTTCGAAGGTGGCGAGGGTGCCGCCAATCAGGCCCAGCACACCTTCTTCCGGGGTGGCCTGGGCTTTTTTCGTGGCGTCGCGCAGTTTCTTCAGGTCGCTCAGCAACTGGGCGCGTTGCTTGTCGTTTTCCAGCGACTTGATGACTTCGTCAAGGGACTGGCCGAGGGGTTCCTGGGCCTCGGGTTGCGCCTTGTTCGATCCACTGAGCAGGCCGGGCAGGCTCACCGCGTGGGCAGGCGCCAACGGCAGCAGCGTCATCAGGCAGATGAGGAACAGGCAGGGCAGGGCAGAAAGACGAGCGAACACTAGGCGGTCAACCTCGCAAGGGGCGGATCGGGCGAGTGTACGAGCCCGTCAAAATCAATGCGAGCCGAGCGCGGATTTATTCGTTGAGTTTGGCGAGGATCTTGTAGACCACGGTGGCCAGGATCAACAGCATGCCGACCCACATGGCGAACACTCCGGCATTCTTGTCGCGGAAGTTGAAGCCGATCGCCAGCAGAATCATTCCGCACAGTATCGGAATGAGCATGGCGTGGAACGCAGACATCGAGATCATGGCGACAGCCTTGTCGTAGGGGATGATTTAAGTCTAGGTGGAATTTTGCCGACCGGTGGTGATGTGTATCACAGTCACTGCGCAGTCGCCGTGGCGAGGGAGCAAGCACCCTCGCCACAGAACCGGTTACGGCAATTCGCGGCTGGCGTAGAACGCGCTCAGCACTTTGACCAGGTGGGCCAGGTCATGGCTGCCGCACAGTTCGCGGATCGAGTGCATGGCGAACGTCGGCAGGCCGATGTCGACCGTGCGCACGCCCAGGTGGCTGGCGGTGATCGGGCCGATGGTCGAACCGCAACCCATGTCGCTGCGTACCACGAAGCTTTGCACCGGGACTTCTTCGGCCATGCACAGATGACGGAAGAACCCGGCGGTTTCACTGTTGGTGGCGTAGCGCTGGTTGCTGTTGACCTTGATCACCGGGCCGGCGTTGAGTTTCGGGCCGTGGTTGGCGTCGTGCTTCTCGGCGTAGTTCGGGTGCACGCCGTGGGCGTTGTCGGCCGAAACCAGCAGGGATTTCTGAATGGTGCGTACGAATTCGTCACCTTCCGGCAGCAGGCGACGCAGGGTCTGTTCCAGCATCGGGCCGTCAGCGCCGCACGCCGAGCAGGAGCCGACTTCTTCGTGGTCGTTGCACACCAGCACGCAGGTTTCTTCGGTGTCGGCGGTCAGCAGGGCTTGCAGGCCGGCGTAGCACGACAGCAAGTTGTCGAGGCGGGCGCCGGCGATGAAGTCACCGTTCAGGCCGATGACGGCGGCGCTTTGGGTGTCGTAGAAGCTCAGCTCGTAATCGAGCACCACGTCGGCATTGAGGCCGTGCTCGCGGGCCAGTTGATCGGTGAGGACTGCGCGGAAGTCCACACGCTCGTCACCGGCGAACTGCGCGAGAATCGGCGGCAGTTCGGTCTGGGCATTGATCGCCCAGCCCTGATTGGCTTCGCGATTGAGGTGGATGGCCAGGTTGGGAATGATCGCGATCGGGGCCTTGAAGTCGATCAACTGACTCTCGACCTTGCCGTCGCGGCGGAAGGTGACGCGGCCGGCCAGCGACAGATCACGGTCGAACCACGGTGCCAGTAGCGCGCCGCCGTAGACTTCGACGCCCAGCTGCCAGAAACCCTGGCGCTGCAATTCAGGTTGCGGCTTGACTCGCAGGCACGGGCTGTCGGTATGGGCGCCGACCAGGCGGATGCCGTCGTGCAGCGGAGAGTTGCGGCCCATCTTGATCGCGACGATCGAGGAGTCGTTACGGGTGACGTAGTAACGGCCATTGGCTTCGGTGTGCCAGGTCTCGCGCTCGTCGAGGCGCACATAACCGGCGGCCTCCAGGCGTTGAACAAGGCTGGCGGTGGCGTGAAACGGGGTAGGGGAGGCCTTGAGGAAGTCGATCAGGCCTTGGTTCAACTCTTCGCGCATAAGAAGCTCCAGACAGCAATGGGCGGGAGTTTAACGCATGCCGGTGCGCAGGCCACAATCGAAATCGAATGTAAAAGGAGATCCACTGCGGGGGCAGGCTCCCGCAGTGGACAGTGTGGGTCAGCGGGCGGCGGTCACGCGTTTTTTCAGGTAGTTCATGATGATTTTTTCATCTTCAGGCCGCTCCGGGCGCGGCAGTTGTTGCGGCCATCGGCTCTGGCTCAGGAGCTTTTTCTGACGGCTCTCGTCCCAACGAAGAATCTCCCGCGAGGCACATTCCCACCATTCATGGCGACAGGCGCTGTAGTACGGATGATCCGGCGCGGCGCTGCCGTACAACAGGTCACGGCCGACCTTGCGCATCGTGCCGCTCTGGTTGCGCAGCTTCCATTTGATTTTCAGGCGCTGCCAGGCGGACGGAAACGGCTTGACCCTCGGGACGTCTTTGCACAGATCCACCAGGCGCTGGCTGAACTTCTCGCCGTGCTGGGAGAAGAAGAACGCCTGCATCGCATGGAAGAAACGCTTTTCCGCGAAGTAGTGATAGATGTACTTGCGCGCCTCGACCACCGGCCGCTTGCGCAGGGCGAACGACAGAGCGATCTGTTCGATGGTATGGATCTCGAAGCCGTCGGCCGTCCATTCGTCGATCAGACGGATCGACTCTTCGAACAATTTCCCGTCGCTGTCGGTTACGCCGCACAGCCCGCTGTTGTAGAGCTTGAAGCCGTTGTCCGGGGTGACGCCGTGGGCGCTGAGGTCGCGACCGAGCTTCAGGTAGTCGTCGCGCTCGAAGACGTCTTTCCAGTCGTATTCGAAACGATCCATCACTGATTGCCCGGGGGTTATGTGCTGGAACAGCCGATTCGGGTCACTGGTGAACAGGGTGTCGGTGTCGACGAACAAGGTTTTTTCGGCCAGTTGCAGGCCGGCGGCAATCGCGCAAGCCTTGCGTCGGTGGTGATAGCCGTTTTCGCCTTGCCAGCGGGTCAGGGTCGGCTCGTCGAGCAGCACGGTGTCGACCGGCCAGCCTTCGTAGTCCTGCGGCCGGTCAGTGAGAATCCTGATCGCCGGACGTTTGCCGGTCTTGGCCTGAGACAGGGCGGTCAGGATGCTGAACTTGGCTTCGCGCCGATAAACATCCTGGTTGCCGTAAATCAGGTAGAGCAGTTGATGACGGGTCTTCTTGACGGGTGTTGCCAGGGAATCAGTACAACTCATCCGGAACAAAATCCTTTAAAACAGGCGGCTGCCGGTCAGGCAGTGCTTAAAACGGAGCCGGGCATTCGAAGCGCAAGCGCTCGCCGGACTGTGGGTGGGTAAAGCTGAGCATGCTCGCGTGCAGGCACAGGCGCGGCCAGGCGGCGAGGGCTTGCTCATGAGCATAGAGCCCGTCACCGAGCAGCGGGTGACCGATGGACAGCATGTGCACGCGCAACTGGTGCGAGCGGCCAGTGATCGGCGTCAGTTCGACGCGGCACCAGTCGCCGCAACGTTCCAGTACGCGCCAGAAGGTCAGGGCGTGTTTGCCGAATTCGTGGTCGACCACGTGGCGTGGTTTGGTTGGCGGGTCGTAGCGCAGGGGCAGGTCGATGCTGCCGCTGTCCAGTTCCGGCTGACCCCAGCACAGGGCGGTGTAGGCTTTTTCGGTTTCGCGGTCATGAAATTGGCGCGACAGTTCGCGGTGGGTGTCCGCGTCGCGAGCCAGCAGAATGATGCCGGAGGTTTCCCAGTCCAGACGATGGACGATACGCGCTTCCGGGTAGCCGTTTTCCTGCAGGCGAGTGATCAGGCAGTCCTTGTTGTCGTCGGCCCGGCCGGGCACCGAGAGCAACAGGGTCGGTTTGTTCACCACCAGAACGGCGGCGTCCTGATGGATGATGTGGATGTTGGACAGCGGCATTAAAACAGCCTCGTAACAAATGCCAACGGCGGCTCAGGGCCCCTCCGGTGTCGGAAGGGCCCTGAGCCGCCGTCGTTCCTGCCGGATCGACTCAGCGATCTGGCAGGGTGATGTTGAGTTCCAGAATCGAGCAACTGCCCTGGCTCTCCAGTGCAACATGTACGTCGTCGTTGCCGATATTGACGTACTTGCGGATCACGTCCACCAGTTCCTTCTGCAAGGCTGGCAGGTAATCCGGCGTGCTGCGCTGGCCGCGCTCATGCGCCACGATGATCTGTAGACGCTCTTTCGCTACCGAGGCAGTGCTTGGCTTTTTGTTGGCACGAAAGAAGTCAAAAAGGTTCATTACCTACCTCCAAACAGGCGCTCGAAGAATCCCTTCTTCTCGACATCGAGGAACCGGTGTGCTTTGTCTTTGCCCAGCAGGCGGTCGACGGTGTCGCTGTAGGCCTGGCCGGCATCGCTCTGGTCGTCGAGGATGACCGGGACGCCCTGGTTGGAAGCCTTGAGCACCGCCTGGGATTCCGGGATCACGCCCAGCAGGGTCACCGAGAGGATTTCCTTGACGTCTTCGACGCCGAGCATTTCGCCCTTTTCAACGCGCTCCGGGTGGTAGCGGGTGATCAGCAGGTGTTCCTTGATCGGGTCTTCGCCACGTTCGGCGCGACGGGACTTGCTGGCCAGCAGGCCGAGCATGCGGTCCGAGTCACGTACCGAGGAGACTTCCGGGTTGGTCACGACGATCGCTTCGTCAGCGAAGTACATGGCCAGGTGGGCGCCTTTCTCGATGCCTGCCGGGGAGTCGCAGACCACGAACTCGAATTGTTCCTTGAGCTCCATCAGGACTTTTTCCACGCCTTCGACGGTCAGCGCGTCTTTGTCGCGGGTCTGGCTGGCGGCCAGCACATAGAGGTTTTCCAGGCGCTTGTCTTTGATCAGGGCCTGTTGCAGGTTGGCTTCGCCGTTCACGACGTTGACGAAGTCATACACCACGCGGCGCTCGCAACCCATGATCAGGTCAAGGTTACGCAAGCCCACGTCGAAGTCGACGATCACTGTTTTGTGGCCGCGCAGAGCGAGGCCGGTACCGATAGCGGCGCTGGTGGTGGTCTTACCCACACCACCCTTGCCGGATGTAACCACGAGAATCTTGGCCAAGGTGTTTCACCCCTAAGGAAGAAGGACTGTTCAGCCCCTGAAAAACATCTCTTGAAAACTACTGCAGTCGGACAGCCTTGGCTGGAATTTGGCTTTTGGCCTTTTTCCTACTTCGTTTGAGCCGTTTTCGCTACGTTTTAGAGATGCTTGGAAAATGCGGCAGTATCCGTTAAAGCCGAATGATGTTCAACACGTCGCCCGATAGGCTGACCTGTACACCCGAACCCCACATCGGATCGCGACGCAGGTCTTCGGAAACCTTGTAATGGCCTGCGATGGAGATCAGTTCAGCGCTCAATTGCTGACAGAAAATCCGCGCCTTGGTGTCGCCCTTGACCCCGGCCAGCGCACGACCGCGCATCGGGCCGTATACATGGATGTTGCCATCGGCGAGAAGTTCCGCCCCCGGGCTGACCGAGGAAACCACCACCAGATCGCCACCCTGGGCGTAGATCTGTTGGCCACCACGTACTGGCGTGGTGATGACGCGGGTCTGTTTGACGGTCGGCTCAGGCGGTTTTTCCGGCTTCTTCGGTGCGACGGGTTCAGCGGTTTCCAGCGGTCGCTCGCGGGCGCCGGACGGCGGCAGTACCGGAATGTCGATGGCGATGGCGGCGGCGATGTCTTCGATGCGGCTGGCGCGGATCGCCAGGGTGCGCAGACCGTGCTGGCGGCACACGCGCATCAGGCCCGGCAGGTCGACGGCGCCTTCGCTCGGCGGCAACTTGTCCAGCGCCAGAACCAGCGGCGCGTTGCTGAAGAAATTCGGTGCCTGGGCGACTTTGGCGGCCAATTGCCGATCGAGGCTGTCCAGGTCGTTGCGGGACAGTTCCAGCACCGTAATGGCGAGCATGCTGCCCTTCAGCTGGAACACGGGATCTTGGTCTGGCGATTCGGTTTGGCTCATGTCGGCATACAACGGCTTGTCACTAAAAGTGCCGAGACTTATAACGAGAACGCCCGCCAGCCGCAAGCCGGGTCGAACGATGTAGAATGCGCGGCCACTGTATTTACGGAAGCTTTAATGGATCGCCCGCGTTTTCGAAAAGCATTTCTTGCTCCACGCTTCTGGCCGCTCTGGTGCGGCCTGGGGCTGTTGTGGCTGATCGTGCAGCTGCCGTATCCGGCATTGCTGGCCATCGGTCGCTTTCTCGGTGCCTTGATGTATCGCTTCGCCGGCGACCGGCGGCGCATCGCCAAGCGCAATCTGGAACTGTGTTTCCCGGAAAAATCCGCTGCCGAGCGCAAACGCCTGCTCAAGGAAAACTTTGCCTCCACCGGCATCGCCTTCTTTGAAATGGCGATGAGCTGGTGGTGGTCGCGTCAGCGACTGGCGAAACTGGCTCACGTCGAAGGCCTGGAGCACCTGCAACAGGCCCAGCGCGAAGGCAAGGGCGTGATTCTGATGGCGGTGCATTTCACCACCCTGGAAATCGGCGCGGCGCTGCTCGGCCAGCAGCACACCATCGACGGCATGTACCGCGAGCACAAGAACCCATTGTTCGACTTTATCCAGCGTCAGGGCCGCGAGCGGCACAATCTTGATTCGCTGGCGGTGGAGCGTGACGACGTGCGCGGGATGCTCAAGCTGCTGCGTTCCGGGCGCGCGATCTGGTACGCACCGGATCAGGATTACGGCGCCAAGCAAAGCATCTTCGTGCCGTTGTTCGGCATTCAGGCCGCGACCGTGACGGCCACCAGCAAGTTCGCCCGGTTGGGCAAGGCACTGGTGGTGCCGTTCACTCAGGAGCGTCTGGCCGACGGTAGCGGCTATCGTCTGGTGATCCATCCGCCGCTGGAAGGTTTCCCGGGCGAGACTGAAGAAGCCGACTGCATCCGTATCAACCAGTGGGTCGAAGGCGTGTTGCGCGATTGCCCCGAGCAGTACCTGTGGGCGCATCGTCGCTTCAAGAGCCGTCCGCCGGGCGAGCCGAAGCTGTACGCCAAACGTCGTTGATCCACCCAATCCCATAAGCACCACGGAGCGTTGCGATGAGCCCAGCTGAACCGGTCACAGGTTTGATTCTTTCCGGCGGCGGGGCTCGGGCGGCGTATCAGGTGGGGGTGCTGGCGGCGATTGCCGAACTGCTGCCGCTGGGCGCGGACAATCCGTTTCCGGTGATCGTCGGCACCTCGGCCGGGGCGATCAACGCGGTCAGCCTCGCCAGCGGCGCCACGGACTTTCGCGCCGCCATCGAACGCCTGACCCTGTTCTGGCAAGGCTTTCGCAGCCATCGCGTGTTGCGCAGCGACTGGCCAGGGGTGATCCGCCAGGCCAGCCGTTTCGTCAGCCACAGCCTGCTGGGCATGGGCCGGCAATTGCCGGTGGCGCTGCTCAACAGCTCGCCGTTGCGCCATCTGCTCAATGAAAAACTGCACATGCCCGGCATCGCCGAATCCATCGCCCGCAAGCAGTTGCATGCGGTGGCGGTGACTGCATTCGGCTACGAGTCGGGGCAAGCGGTGACCTTCTATCAGGGCGGCGGTAGCATCGATGCCTGGCTGCGCCATCGACGCATTGGCGTACCGACGCAATTGACCGTGGAGCATCTGCTCGCGAGTTCAGCGATCCCGCTGTTGTTCGCGCCGGTGAAAATCGGCGAGGAATTTTTCGGCGATGGCGCGGTGCGGCAATCGGCACCGATCAGTCCGGCCTTGCACCTCGGGGCGAGCCGGGTGCTGGTGGTGGGCGTCAGCGGTAACCCGCGCGGGTTCGACCCGGCACAACCGCTGGAGCGCACTTACACCGGTCAACAGCCGACGCTGGCGCAGATCGGCGGGCACATGCTCAACAGTACGTTCATTGACAGCCTGGAAAGCGATATCGAGCTGCTTCAGCGTCTGAACCAGTTCAGCCACCTGATGCCCGACGGAACGCCAACGCGTGCCTTGGGTGTGGCGCCAGTGGAAGTGCTGGTGATCTCGCCGAGTCAGCCAATCGATGAAATCGCGGCGCGGCATCGTCAGGAATTGCCGGCGGCGTTGCGGCTGTTTTTACGTGGTCCGGGGGCGACCAAAACGAGCGGGGCAGGGGTGTTGAGTTACTTGTTGTTCGAGGCGGGGTATTGCAGTGAATTGATCGACCTGGGGCGGCGCGATGCACTGGCAAAGCGCGATGAGCTGTGCCGGTTTCTCGGAATCGGCGAGGCGGTGGTTCCGGCCTGAAACAGATGGCGCCCTGGCGGGCGCCATCCGCAGCACTATCAGAAGTGGAACTTCACCAGGAAGCTGGTCACGTTCTGATTGGTGGTGAAGGCACGGGTGTCATCGATCCCGTACTTGTCTTTCCAGTAGTCGTATTCAACACCGACGTACAACTGCTTCTCGCCGAAATTCAGCGCCTTGCCCAGGTCGTATTTGACCTGTGGGTTGAAGTGCAGGTTGGCATGGTATTCGCCTTTGCTGTTGACGTCGTTGTCGACCACCCAGTCCATGTAGCCGTCGATCAGCACGTTCGAATTGCCGACCGGAATGGTGTAGGACCAGACTGGGGTGATCTGCCAGACGTTGTCACCCGGACGCGAACCTTCGGTGTGACGCTGGTAGAAGTTCAGCTGGAAGTAATCGAAGCCCGGAATCGCCAGGTCGAAGCCTGGACCGATCAGGTAAGACTCGACGTCGCCTTCACCGAACTCGTAAGTCATCGCCAGCAGCACGTCTTTGATCGGTCCGAATTCGATCTTCTGGTCGAGGATCTTGCCGAGCGACAGGCGTGGGCTGAATTCACCGTAATAGGTGTTGTTGCCGACGCCGCCGTCTGGCTTGCCGTTGTAGAAGATCTTGTCGATGAACAGGAAGTTGTCCCCATACTTCCATGCATCGGCGTGCTCGAAGGTGACCGTCTGCTGGATGGCCGGGTTGACCTTGAAGTCCTTGCCGTAAAGGTAGGTCAAGCTGTTGTTCTGCCATTGCAGCAGGCCGTCGGCCATGGCCTGACCCCCGGCCAGCATGGTTCCCGCAAGCATCAGGCTGGTGCTCATACGTTTCATTCGGTTGCTCCCAAAGTAGGTGTTCCACGTTTATTTTTTTGAGTCGGCGCTCTGGTGTGGCGCCTTTTTTCGTTGCTGCAAAAATCATCCATCCGGTCAGCTTTCATGCTGTTAGCAAGAGCTGAGCCAAGGCTTTTCGAAAAGCAAAAAAACGCCCGTCGGCTGCTGAAAAACAGTCGACTGAGCGTGTTTTCGGGATGCCTCGGTACTGACCGGGGCCGGGATAAGTTGGCCCGTTGGTCAGGAATTAAATCCGGGCTTTTTTTTAGACCGAATTCAGAAGGCCGCGGAGAATACTGACTCAACGGCCAGGTCTCAAGTGCCCCGCAACAGAGCACCGACGACAGGTAGGGGGCACGGTTGCGGGTCATCTTAGAAGTGCACCTTCACCAGCAGGCTGGCGGTGTTCTGATTGGTGTCGAGGTTGTGGCTGCTTTCGACCCCGTATTTGTTCTTCCAGTAGCTGTATTCGGTGCCGACATACAGCTGCTTCTGGCTCCAGCCGAGGGCTTTGCCCAGGTCGTATTTGATCTGCGGATTGATGTGCAGGTTGGCGTGATAGGTGCCGCGCGAGTTTTCGTCGTTGTCGACGACCCAGTCGAGGTAGCCATCGATCAGCACGTCGGAATTTCCCACGGGAATGCTGTAGGACCAGCCCGGGGTGATCTGCCAGACGCCATCACCGGGGCGCGGGCCTTCGGTCTGGCGGCGGAAGATGTTCAGGGTGACGTAGTTGAAGCCCGGTACCTTCAGGTCGAAACCTGGGCCGATCAGATAGGCCTCGCTCTCGCCTTCGCCATACTCGTAGGTCATCGCCAGCAGCACGTCCTTGATCGGCCCGAACTCGAGCTTGCGGTCGAAGATCTTGCCGAACGAGAAGCGCGGGGTGAATTCGCCGTAGAAGGTGTGCGGGCCTTTGTTGCGGTCTTCCTGGCCGTTGTAGAAGATCTTGTCGACGAACAGGAAGTTGTCGCCGTACTTCCACTTGTCGGCGTGCTCGAACGTCACCGTCTGCTGGATCGACGGGTTGATCGCGAAGTTCTTGCCGTACAGATAGCTCAGGCTGTTGGTCTGCCACAGCAATAAATCGCCGGCCATGGCCTGTGATGCGGCCAGCAGGCCGCCGCTCAACAACACGTTGGTTTGAGTCCGGATCATCTGTTGCTCCCTCTTGTTTTTATTGTTTGAGGCAAAGCTGTCGCGAGGGGGCTGGCGTTGGCGAGCCCCTCTTTTACTCTTCGGATCAGTGCGGGTGTGCGTGACAGTCGTTGATGGCCGCGCGTTCGGCGCCGCCCAGGATGTTGAACAACAGGTTCAGCGTCAGCGCGCTGAGGGTGGCCATGGCGATCCCGCTGTGGGTGATCGGACTCATCCACAATGGCAAGTGGGCGAAGAATTCCGGGCGCACCACCGGGATCAGGCCCATGCCGATGCTTACCGCTACCAGCAACTGATTGCGCCGGTCGCCGATGTCGGCCTCTTGCAGGATCTTGATACCGGTAGCTGCCACCATGCCGAACATCGCAATCGCTGCGCCACCGAGTACCGCCGGTGGAATCGACGCCACCAGGAACGCGGCTTTCGGCAGAAGGCTGAGGACGATCAGCAAGCCGCCAGCGACGATGGTCACCGAGCGGCAGCGCACGCCGGTCATCTGCACCAGGCCGATGTTCTGCGCGAAGGAGGAGTGGGTGAAGGTGTTGAAGAAACCGGCAACGAACGATGCGCCGGCATCACACAGCAAGCCGCGACGCAGCATGCGTGGGCAGACTTCCTGGCCGGTGATCTTGCCCAGCGCCAGGAACATCCCGGTGGACTCGACGAAGATGATCACCACCACCAGACACATCGACAGGATCGGCGCCAGTTCGAACTTCGGCATGCCGAAATGCAGCGGGGTGACGAATTGAACCCATGGCGCATTGGCCATGCCGCTCAGATCGACCATGCCGATAGCGCCGCAGAGCACGTAGCCCAGGCACATGCCGATCAGCACGGAGATGTTGACCCAGAAACCGCGCATGAAGCGGTGGATCAACAGAATGGTGGCCAGCACCAGTGCGGCGATGGCCAGGTAAATCGGTGAACCGAATTGAGCGGCGCCAGCACCGCCGCCGGCCCAGTTCACGGCCACGGGGAACAACGATAAACCGATCGAGGTGATGACCGTGCCGGTCACGAGAGGAGGGAAGAAGCGTACGACCTTGGACATGAACGGCGCGATGATCATGCCGAAGAACCCGGCGGCGATGGTGGCGCCGAAGATCCCCTGCAGACCGATGCCGGGCATGCCGGCCATGGCGACCATGCTGCCGACGGCGGCGAAACTGGCGCCCATCATCACCGGCATGCGAATGCCCATCGGGCCGATCCCTAAGGACTGCACGATGGTGGCGATGCCGGCGACCAGCAGGTCGGCGTTGATCAGGAAGGCGATTTCTTCACGACTCAGGCCAGCGGCCTGTCCGATGATCAGCGGTACCGCGATGGCGCCGCCGTACATCAGCAGAACATGTTGCAAACCGACGAGGATCAGTTGCAAAAGGGGCAAACGCTGAATGGCGGGTGCGTCGGGGATGCGCGCTTTGGACAGCTCGGACATGCAACACCTCGGATCTTTTTTATTCTTGTGATGAACAGCGGCCGGGTTGCTTGCCGCTGTCCTCTTTGCATCAGGCAGACCGCTTATGCGGCCAATCGCAGGCAAGCCAGCGCCCACAGGATCCGGATGATCCGTGTGGGCGCGAGCCTGCGCGCGAGGTTTTTACGGCTTAGTTGGTCTGGGCTCCCTGGGCGATCCATGCACCGATCAGGTCACGTTCCTGCTGGGTCATCTGCGTGATGTTGCCCAGTGGCATGATCTGCGTGGTGATGGCTTGCGCCTGGATCCGCGCCGCGTTCTGGCGGATCTGCTCGGGGGTGTCGAACATCACACCGGCCGGTGCCGCGCTGAACAGCGGGCTGGTAGGTTTGGCCGAATGGCAGACCGCGCAGCGTTCCTGGATCACGTTGTGCACCTTGTCGAACGCAGGGCCGGCGTTGGACGCCTGAGCCGGAGCGGCGGCCGGTGCAGCAGGTGCGGCCGGTTGTGCCGCTTCAGCCGGTTTCGCGCCACCACCCAGGGCCGTTTCCGGCAGCGGCTGGTACTCGATTTTCGCAGGTGCCTTGGCCACTTCCGGCGCGGTCGGCATCGGCGCAGGGCCGGTGACGTAAGCCAGGGTGATCATGCCTACCGCTGCCACTGGCAGAGTCCAGGCAAACTTGTGGCTGTCGTGACGGGTGTTGAAGTAGTGACGCACCAACACCGCCAACACTGCGATCCCGGCCAGGATCAACCAGTTGTACTGGCTGCCGTAAGTGCTCGGGAAGTGGTTGCTGATCATGATGAACAGCACCGGCAGGGTGAAGTAGTTGTTGTGACGCGAACGCAGCAGGCCTTTGGCCGGCAGGGCCGGATCCGGCGTGCGGTTCTCGGCGATCGCAGCCACCAGTGCGCGTTGCGCCGGCATGATGATGCGGAACACGTTGCCGACCATGATGGTGCCGATGATCGCGCCGACGTGCAGGTACGCACCACGACCGCTGAACACCTTGCTGAAGCCATACGCCGCGCCGATGATCAGCACGAACAGGATGAAGCCGAGCAGGGCAGGTTTCTTGCCGAGGGGCGAATCGCAGAGGAAGTCGTAGATGAACCAGCCGGCGATCAGCGAACCGATGCCGATGGCCACGCCTTCAGGGCCGGTCAGGCCGCTGCCGGGTGCCACGAGGTAGAGCACGGGGTTGGAGTAGAACACCACGCACAGCAGCGCGATCCCCGACATCCAGGTGAAATAGGCTTCCCATTTGAACCAGTGCAGGTTCTCCGGCATCGACGGAGGGGCCAGTTTGTATTTTTCCAGGTGATAGATACCGCCGCCGTGGATCGCCCACAGATCACCGGCAAGACCGGTTTTCGGGTTGACGCGGTTGAGGTTGTTCTCCAGCCAGACGAAGTAGAACGACGCGCCGATCCAGGCCACGCCAGTGATCATGTGAACCCAGCGCACGCTCAGGTTCAGCCATTCCAACAGATGTGCTTCCACAGTCTTTACCTCTCGCCTGTCACTCTTGTTGTCGAGTGATCAGACCTTCTCTTATTGGTGGGGGGCGAGGATCAAACGCTCATCCTCTTTGAAAAAATGCTCATCGCAGTTATTGCCTGTGCCACTGCGATCAACCACCAGGAAGTCATCCCGCTTTTCGATCGTCAGCACCGGATGGTGCCAGACGCCGCGATGGTAATTGATGCCCTGCCTGCCGTTGGTGACGAAGGCGCGGACCAAGCCTGATACAGGTTCATCGCCAAGTGGCGCGACCACGATCAGAAAGGGGTTGCCGAGCAGCGGAATGAAAGCCTGGCTGCCCAGCGGATGGCGTTCCAGCATGCTGACGGTCAGCGGCATGTCCTGCGCGTCGGCGCGGAAGATGCTGATGATCGCGTTGTCCTCAGGCGTCGCGGTTTCGACCGTCGCCAGTTTGTGGAAGCGCATGGTCGAACCGTTGTTGATCATGAAGTGATCGCTGCCGTCGGTTTCGATCACGTCACCGAAAGGGGCGAAGGCTTCTTTGGTCAGCGGTTCAATCGTCAGTGTGCGCATGCTGTTCTTCTTAATCTCTTGAAAATTGATCGTTCCCACGCTCTGCGTGGGAACGCTGCCATGGACGCTCCGCGTCCACTGTGACGCGGAGCGTCACGGTATGCATTCCCACGCAGACGGTTCGACGCCTCGACGTGGGAACGATCGGGTGTTACTTCGCGACCTTGCCCAGTACGCGCAGGCGGCTCACACCACCGTCCGGGAACACGTTCAGACGGATGTGGGTGATCGGGCCCAGTGCCTTGATTTGCTCGACGAAGGTGTGTTCGGCGTGCATTTCCAGCTTCTGGCTCGGCAGCAGTTCGCGCCAGAACAGCGACTGGGTTTCGATCTGGCTGTCGGTGCCGCCCTTGACGAACGCGCCCTGGATCGAGCAGGTGTCCGGGTAGTTGCCCTTGAAGTGCAGGGTGTCGACGATGATTTTCTCGATCTCGCCCGGGTGGCCCAGCGCGACGATCACCCAGTCATTGCCCGGGGTACGACGACGCGCGGTTTCCCAGCCGTCGCCCATGTTGATGCCACGGCCCGGGTTGAGGATGTTGCTCATGCGGCCGAAGTGTTCGTCGGAGCAGGCGAGGGCGCGGCCACCGTTGAGGGCTGCTGCCAGGTCGACTTGCTCGTTGTCACCGACTGCCGACCAGTCGCGATGCGGAACACCGTACACGCGCAGACGGGCAACACCGCCGTCCGGGTAGATGTTGAAGCGCAGGTGGCTGAACGCCTTGTCGTTGCTGATTTCGTGGTAGTGGTGGCTGTTGCCCTGCAGCTCGACGGCCGACAGCACTTCAGTCCACTGGGTGTTTTCGTCCGGCTCGCCCGAGGCCAGGAAGCACGCTTCCAGAGAGGCCGATGGCGGGAAGTTGCCGGTGAAGAATGAAGTGTCGATGTCCACGCCTTTGATCGAACCCGGTACGCCCAGGCGGATTACCGCGCTGTCGTAGCCTTCGAAGCGCTTGCGGCGCGATTCCCAGCCGTCCATCCACTTGCCGTTGTCATCGAACACGCCCTCCTTCCACACGGCCGGGGTCGGCTGAAACAGACGATTGGCGTCTGCGAACCAGTCATCGGTGACCGAGATGATTTTGGTGCCCAGACGGGCATCGGCCAGGTTGACGAACTTCTCGAAAGGTACGGCGTAAGCTTTCATTCTTCTTGTCTGCCTTTAAATAAGTGGCTTGGGATGCTTGCGAGGCCCTGGGCGTTCTCCGCGTCTGACACGCTCGGGCCATGCTCGCTAAAGAGTCAGTAAACGGAACAGGGCGATCTTGTTGATCTCCGCCAGCGCGCATTTGAACTCGGTGTCGACCGGGTTGTGAATGCGCGTTTCGAACGCCGCGAGGATCTGATGCCGGTTGCTGCCTTTTACCGCCATGATGAAGGGAAACTTGAACTTGGCCTTGTAGGCGTCGTTCAGCTCGGTGAAGCGAGAAAACTCTTCGGCCGTGCATTGGTGAATACCGGCGCCAGCCTGTTCATTGGTGCTGGCTTCGGTCAACTGGCCCTGGACGGCAGCTTTGCCGGCCAGGTCCGGGTGAGCGTTGATCAGTGCCAGTTGACTGGCGTGATCGGCGCTCAACAGGATGTCGCTCATGCGCTGGTGCAGGGTTTCGATCTGGTCGATCGACGCGTCCTGACCCAGGTCGAAGGCCTTCTCGGCCACCCATGGCGAATGTTCGTAGATGTCGGCGAAGGCGTTGACGAAGGCGTCGCGGCTCAGGGTCGACGGTTTCAGGCTTTGAAAGGTGCTCATTTGGCAGCCCCTTGGTACGGGTGGGTTTCGTGCCAGTGACGCGCGATGTCGACGCGACGGCTGAACCACACCTGTTCATGACTTTTGGCGTATTCGATAAAACGCTTGAGCGAAGCCAGACGCGCCGGACGGCCCACCAGACGGCAGTGCAGGCCGATCGACAGCATCTTCGGTGCTTCGGCGCCTTCGGCGTACAGCACATCGAACGCGTCTTTGAGGTATTCGAAGAAATCGTCGCCCTTGTTGAAACCCTGGACCTGGGTGAAGCGCATGTCGTTGGTGTCCAGGGTGTACGGGATCACCAGGTGCGGCTTGCCGGTCGGGTTGTTCGGTTCCCAGTAGGGCAGGTCGTCGTCGTAGGTGTCGCAGTCGTAGAGGAAACCGCCTTCTTCCATCACCAGACGACGGGTGTTCGGGCCGGTGCGACCGGTGTACCAGCCTAGTGGGCGCTCGCCGGTGAGTTCGGTGAGGATGCGGATCGCTTCGAGCATGTGCTCGCGTTCCTGCGCCTCGTCCATGTACTGGTAGTCGATCCAGCGGTAGCCGTGGCTGCAGATCTCGTGGCCGGCCTCGACCATCGCGCGGATCACGTCCGGGTGGCGCTGGGCGGCCATGGCCACGGCGAAGATGGTCAGCGGAATGTCGAATTCCTTGAACAGTTTCAGGATCCGCCAGACGCCGGCACGGCTGCCATACTCGTAAAGCGATTCCATGCTCATGTTGCGCGCGCCTTGCAGAGGCTGGGCCGCGACCATTTCCGAGAGGAAGGCTTCCGATTCTTTGTCGCCGTGCAGAATGTTGCGCTCGCCGCCTTCTTCGTAATTGAGTACGAAGGACAGGGCGATCCGGGCATTGCCCGGCCAGTGTGGGTGAGGAGGGTTACTGCCGTAACCGATCAGGTCGCGTGGGTAGTCAGCGCTCACTGCAGTCTTCCTTCTTATTCGTTGACAGGTTGTGTAACGGCCTGCACAGGCTGGCGTCACAGCGATGGGCTGATTGTATACAACTTTATTCTCAATTTGTAAGCCTGAATTTTCGCATTTTTCACCGGCTGTCATCTTTTACTGCTAATGGCGTGAGCCTGCAAGAAACCTGCCTGACCAGTCAGCTAATGGACTGGGGGTTCAATGAATGCATGGTGCAAGGGCAGATCACCGGGAAATCGGAGGATGGCGGGGGTAAGAGGAAAAATGTCGTTTTTATTGTGTACAATTTTTTTGAAAAGTGTCTTAATCAATCGCTCGCCGCAGCTTTTCGTGCTCCGAAACGGTGCGGTCTCCTTTTCAACTGACTTCGGGAGGCGCGAAGTCTGACTGCTCCACGCAGGCAGGCGCGCAGAATCAATGGGACGTTTGACAACACACGTTTTGGACGCTGCACACGGTTGCCCGGGCAGCTCGATCAAGGTCGAGCTGTACCGTGTTGAAGGTTCGCACCTGGAATTGGTCGCCAGTGCGCTTACCAACAGCGACGGCCGGGTCGATGCGCCGCTGCTGCAAGGCGATGACTACCGTACCGGTGTCTATCAGGTTCAGTTCCACGCTGGCGATTACTACCGCGCCCGCGGCGTCCAGTTGCCGGAGCCGGCATTTCTGGACGTGGTGGTGCTGCGGTTCGGCATCTCTGCCGAACAGGATCATTACCACGTACCGTTGCTGATCTCGCCTTACAGCTATTCCACCTATCGGGGCAGCTGACCCCCAAGCAGCTGCCCCTACCGGGAAGCGACTGCGCATATAGCTTCTTTGGTCTTTCGCCCGCTCACACTGCGGGCTTTTTTTCGTCGGCCATTCAGCAACCTGCGATCACAGCCGCGCGTGTCCGTCGCGCACGATAAACACCGTGTCGTCAGCGTTCGCCAGCGTCTGCGGGCCGCCCCTGAGCCAGACGACTTTGTGGGTGGCGTGTGCTGCAATAACCGCCGCTGCCGCCGCTGCACCCACCTGAATGTGCAGGCGCAGGCTGGCGCTGTTCTGATCGACATTCAGGGTCTGGTTGATCTTGCGACCCCGGATGCGATGCAGGCTGATGAAAAACACGTAGTCATGCCCGGTGCGTTTGAACACCAGCGCCGGAAAAGAGTTGGACGGGCTGGGATCGAACACGGCGTAGCCGTTACGGGTCAGCAGCGTCGCCATGAAACGTTTGAGATCCACCGCCGATTGAGTGTTGGTCGAATACAGCCATTCCTGGCGAAACAGCGCCGGATCGAAATCCAGTCGCTGCAACGGGCCACCCGGTGTCGGTGTCGGCAGTTCGATGACGCGGATCGCTCCACCACCCGACGTCGGCAGAATCGGCAGCATCAGCAGTGGGTCAGCCAGTTGCGGGCGTGGATGGGAATTTCCGGTTTTCCAGTCGTTGAAGGTTTGTCGCAGCAGGGTCAGTCCCGAGCCGGTGGCGATGTTGGCGCCATTCGCCAGTACAAACTGATGGAAGGCGATGTTCTCCAGTGAGGTCGCCGATAACTCCGGAAAGTATTGGCTGACGTAATTCGTCAACGGGCGTTCGAACGGTAACGTCGGATCAATTTGCCAGTGCTGGGCCGGTGGAACCTGAATGGCGCCTCGCGGCTGTTGCTGCGGGTCCAGTCTGAGTGTGCGGTCCAGCAGGTCGAAGTCGTAGATCAGATGATTCGGGTTCTTGATGTAGACGATCGGATCGTTCGCGTTGCCGCGTGGAATGACTTTGTACTGAATCCCGTCGACGCGGATGTCGCCCGGGGTGGCGTGTTGCGGGTCGATGCTCCAACCGTTCCACGGCGTCTCCTCAAGGCGTGGGCGTTTTGACGGTACGGCGGACGGTTCATCATCCGGCACTCGGTGGCGTGAAATGAACAATTGCGAGGTGCCGGCGTCCGGCGCATTTCCCGTCAGGACCGGACGCCACACCAGCGTCCCCTCAACCCGTTCCAGCAACGGACCGGACGCGAGGAGCTCGTTCGAAAGCCTGGCTCTCATTCCATTCTGTGCATCCGGTCCGATCTGCACCGTTCCGCCCTCGACAAGATCGACATAGGCATGGCGGCCCGCTGAACGAATGCCGTTCAGCAGGTCGGGAGGCGGCAGTCGGTTGACCAGCCCAGGTGCGAGAAAATAACTGCCGATCGGCCTTTGTACGGTGCTGTCCCGGACGTGCGTCTCGGCAGGGAGGTCGTAGATTTCGATCATCTGCCGGCGGGTCACAGGTGGCGCAGGCAACTGCCAGGCCGGGTGGGTCAAGGTCGGATCGATCAAGGTGTCGGGCATCAGGCGCGGTGGTGTTGGAGTGTCCGGCGGGGTGTCCCGTACGACAGGCGTGGTATCCGGCGTATCTGTTTTCGGTCGGGTGGGGCGTTTGGGGCTCATTGATTGTTTGGCTCTGTCAGGCAATCGATTATCTGGAGGGCACCGCCTCCGTGCGCCAGATGAGGCGCACGATGCACAGAAATGATCGTCAAGCCGGGGTTTTGACGGGTGGTACATATGTATAGCGAAGACAGATGGACCCGATCGGGCAATCGTTCATCAGAAGAGGCGGGGGGGGGGGGAGCGAAGCGTCTGCCACCCTCGCATGGCGATTCGAGGGCGGCAGTCAGTTGCAAATCTGGGCAGTCAGGATGCGATATTTCAGTGACCGCTCAGCAGCGATGCGGCACCTGCGCCGCCAAACAGACCGGCGCTGATCCGGTTGAACCAGCTCTGACCCTTGCCGCTGCGCAGGTAGCGCGCTGCACCATGGGCACCGAGCCCGTAGGTCAACTTGCACAGCAGATCGAGCACCGTCCAGGTGGCGATCATCACCAGCAGTTGTGGGAGGAACGGTTGTTGCGCACTGAGGAACTGCGGCAGAAACGCGGCAAAGAACAAGATGTCTTTCGGATTGCTCGCGCCCAGCACGAAGGCCCGGCTGAACAATGCGCGGAATTTCGGAACCGGTGCCGCTTGCGGAACCTCGGCGCCGGTCGATGGCTGACGCGATTGCTGCCAGCTCTGCCAGGCGAGGTAGAACAGGTAGATCGCGCCGATGATTTTCAGGGCGCTGAACAGTTTTTCGGACGCCAGCAGCAGGGCACCCAGCCCCAGCGCCGAGGCACTGAGCAGGCAGATCGAGGCGAATACGCCACCGAGAAATGCCGGGTATGAACGGCGCAAACCGTAATTCAGACTGTTGCTGATCATCAGCAATGACAGCGGCCCCGGAATCAGGATCACCACCAGCGCGGCGCCGCTGAACAGCAGCCAGGTTTCCAGACTCATCACTTTCTCCTTTTTATCGTTATCAAGAATGTGCAAAAGCCCCACCCGCAAGGGTGAGGCTGTTTTGACGCTCGAACCGCGTGACGCTTACAAGAAGATGAACTTGGCGATGAAGATCGCGCAGAGCACCCACAGGCTGACGGAGATCTCTTTGTATTTACCGGTGCCGGCCTTCAGCGCGACATAGGTAATGAAGCCCAGCGCGATACCGTCGGCGACCGAGAAGGTCAACGGCATCATGATCGCGGTGACGATGGCCGGAATACTGTCGGTCGCTTCGTCCCATTCGATGTGCGCCATGCCGCCCATCATCAGCATCGCTACATAAATCAGCGCGCCAGCGGTGGCGTAGGCGGGAATCATGCCGGCCAGCGGTGCAAAGAACATCGCGGCTATAAATAGCACACCGACGGTGACTGCGGTAAGACCAGTCCGACCACCAGCCGCTACACCGGCGGCACTTTCCACATAGCTGGTGACCGGCGGAACGCCGACGACTGCACCGAATACGCTGGAGGCGGAGTCGGCTTTCATGGCGCGGGAGAGGTTTTCGATGCGGCCGTCAGCGCCTACCAGATTGGCGCGCTGGGCAACGCCCATCAGGGTGCCGGCGGTGTCGAACATGTGCACGAAAAGGAAGGCGAGCACGACGCTGATCATGCTGACGTTGAACACGCCGGCGACGTTCATGGCCATGAAGGTCGGCGCCAGGCTTGGCGGGGCGGACATGATGCCCTCGTAGTGCACCAGACCGATGCCCCAGCCGGCCAGGGTCACGGTGATGATGCTGATGAGAATTGCACCGAACACTTTGTGGTAGCTGAGGATCGCGATCATCAGGAAGCAGATGGCGGCGAGCAGCGGGCCGGGTTCACGCAGCGAGCCAAGCTTGATCAGCGTGGCCGGGCTGTCGACGACAATACCGGCGGTCTTCAGGCCGATCAGTCCGAGAAACAGACCCACACCGGCACCCATCGCAAAGCGCAGGCTGACCGGAATGCTGTTGAGCAGCCATTCGCGAATCCGCGAAAAGGTCAGGATCATGAACAGCACACCCGAGACGAACACCGCACCCAGCGCGGTTTCCCAGTTGTAGCCCATGGTGCCGACCACGGTGTAGGTGAAGAATGCGTTGAGGCCCATGCCCGGCGCCAGGCCCACCGGCCAGTTGGCGTACAAACCCATCAGCAGGCAGCCCAGCGCGGCGGCGATGCAGGTGGCGACGAAAGCCGCACCGTGATCGATCCCGGCATCGGCCATGATGTTCGGGTTGACGAAAATGATGTAGGCCATGGTGATGAAGGTTGTCAGACCGGCGATCAGCTCGGTCTTCACCGTGGTGCCATGCAAGCTGAGTTTAAAGAGGCGCTCAAGCAGGCCATTGCGTAACGGCGGCGAGAGTTCCAGCGTCGATGCTTCGGATTTGCGGCTTTCCACAGCGAGTACTCCTCAAGAGTTTTATTGTTATTTCCAGGGCCGGACCCTATGAGGGGGTGGCAGCGGCCCTTTGAGGCATACGCGAATTTGTTGACCATGCGGTCAGGAACTCGCACGCTGTGGATTATGCTTTTGTATACAAATAAAGCAAATAATGTTTTTGGTTTTGTCGACGAAAGTTTTGAGGATCGGGCTATATCACTCGGCGGCGCGGTTTTTCCCCAGCGCCAGATTCACCGCCAGCCAGCCGTTGACTGCCGTTTCGCCCGCTTCGGCAAACACTCGCTCCAGCAATTTCACCTGCTCGCGGCGCAATGCCTGTTCAAATTTCGCGCCTTCGACGGTCAACGTCAGAAGCCGTTTACGTTTGTCTTCTTCGGACGCCACGCTGTCCACCAGGTGCATTTCCTGCAACTGACGCAACGGCATGTTCAGTGCCTGTTTGCTCACACCGAGCAGCGCGAGCAACTCCTTGACGCTCAGGTTCGGGTAGCGGGCGATGAAAAACACGATGCGTTGATGCACGCGGGACAGGCCGCGACGCTCAAGCATTTCGTCAGCCTTGGCGGTGAACGCCTGGTAACCGAAGAAGAACGCTTCCATGGCTTGTTGTTGGCTGGCGCAGTTTTTAAGGTCAATCATATTGACGTTTCCGCTGAGGTTGTCGTAATTTCAGTCAACAAGTTTGACTCATTTTTCTCATGCCTCGCTAGCGGTGACTTCCATGGCTTTTTCCGAACGTGTCTCGCGTCTCAAAAGTTCTCTGATCCGTGAAATCCTGGCCGCAGCTCAGCGCCCGGAAGTCATGTCCTTCGCGGGCGGTTTGCCTGCTGAAGCCATGCTGCCGAAGGTCGAATGGGCCGACATGCCGCTGTCTCTCGGCCAGTACGGCATGAGCGAAGGCGAGCCCGCGTTGCGCGAAGCCCTGGCGGCAGAGGCGAGGGCGCTGGGGTTGCCGTGTGAGGCGAGTCAGGTGTTGGTGGTCAGCGGTTCCCAGCAAACCCTCGATCTGGCGGCCAAGCTGTACATCGACAAGGGCACCGAAATCCTGCTCGAAGCGCCGACCTATCTGGCGGCCTTGCAGATCTTCCAGCTGTTCGGCGCCGATTGCCTGACCGTGCCGCTGGAGGCCGATGGACCAAATCTGGCACAACTGCGCCAGCGCCTGGAGCAGCATCGCCCAGCGTTCATCTATTTGATTCCGACCTTCCAGAACCCGTCCGCCGTGCGCTACAGCGAAACCAAGCGCGAGGCCGTCGCAGCACTGCTCGACGAATTCGGCGTAACCCTGATCGAAGACGAGCCTTACCGCGAACTGACCTTCGACGGCGGCAGCGCCCAACCGATTGCCGGTCGTTTGAAGAAATCCAGCTGGATCTACACCGGCACTGTGTCGAAAACCCTGTTGCCGGGTCTGCGCGTCGGCTACCTGATCGCCAGCCCCGATCTGTTTCCGCACCTGCTCAAACTCAAACAATCGGCGGATCTGCACACCAACCGCATCGGTCAGTGGCAGGCGTTGCAGTGGATCGGCAGCGAGAAATATCAACAGCACTTGAGTGAATTGCGCGGCTTCTACCGTCAGCGTCGCGATGCTTTTCAATCAGCGCTGGAAACTCACTTCGCCGATCTGGCTGACTGGAATACACCCCAGGGCGGGCTGTTTTTCTGGCTGACGCTGAAGCAGCCGCTGGACACACGTACATTGCTGAACACCGCGCTGGCCAACGATGTGGCGTTCATGCCGGGCGAGCCGTTTTTCCCCGACCCGGATCGCAACCACGGTCATCTGCGCCTGAACTTCAGTCACATCGACCCCACCCGGCTGGACGAAGGCCTCAAACGTCTGGCAGCGGTGGTGCGCCAGGCGCAGGCCGCACAGGCGGCATAAAAAAACCGGCCATCAGGCCGGTTTTTTTATTCAGACGGCGGCGAACCGCTTGTTCAGATATTCGATGATGGTATTGGACTCATACATCCAGGTGGTCTGACCGTTCTCTTCGATGCGCAGGCACGGCACCTTGATCTTGCCACCCTGTTCCAGCAGGGTCTGGCGATCCTGCTCGTTGTTCTTCGCATCCTTCAGGGCTACCGGCACATTCAGGCGACGCAGGCTGCGGCGGGTCTTCACGCAGAACGGGCAGGCGTGGAACTGATACAGGGTCAGGTCTTTCGCGGCGGTATCCACCTGAGCCTGGGCAGCGGCGGGGCGCTGTTTCTTGCCCGGGCGGGTCAGGAAATCAACGAAGATGATCAGTTGGCCGAGGCCGACACGAAGCGCTTTGACGAACACGTTACAAGCCTCACAGGGACATTGAAGAAGGCGCGCAGCTTACCCGATTTTTCACGGGCGAAAAAAACCGGCGATCAACGCCGGTTTTTTTGTGTCACGAATTACTTGATCAGGCTGAGAAACTCGCTGCGGGTCGCCGCGTTTTCGCGGAACTCACCGAGCATCACCGAGGTGATCATCGACGAATTCTGCTTCTCCACACCGCGCATCATCATGCACATGTGCTTGGCCTCGATCACCACGGCCACGCCCAGCGCGCCGGTGACCTGCTGGACCGCATCGGCGATCTGGCGGCTGAGGTTTTCCTGGATCTGCAGGCGGCGGGCGTACATGTCGACGATCCGCGCGACCTTCGACAGGCCCAGCACTTTGCCGCTCGGGATATACGCGACGTGGGCCTTGCCGATGAACGGCAGCAGGTGGTGTTCGCACAACGAGTAGAGCTCGATGTCCTTGACCAGCACCATTTCGCTGTTGTCGGAGCTGAACAGGGCACCGTTGGTGACCTCTTCGAGCGTCTGTTCATAACCGCGGCAGAGGTACTGCATGGCTTTGGCGGCACGCTTTGGCGTGTCGAGCAGGCCCTCGCGGGACACGTCCTCGCCCAGTTGGCCGAGAATCGCGGTGTAATTCTGTTCCAGGGACATGAAACTACCTGTGGGGATTTTCGCAAAGGGCAAGGGTACGGTGGCGGACACGACCCTGCAAGTTCGGTGTGACGGGATTATTCGTCGCGGCCTTCCATCATGGTGCGTTTGAGCATCACGTAAACCGCGCCGGCACCGCCGTGTTTCGCCTGGCACGAGCAGAAACCGAGCACTTGCGCATGCTGACGCAGCCAGGTGTTGACGTGGCTCTTGATCATCGGCCGCTTGCCGTCCAGTCGCACAGCCTTGCCATGGGTGACACGCACGCAGCGGATTTCGAATTTGGTCGCTTCGGCAAGAAACGCCCAAAGGGTTTCTCGGGCCTTTTCGACGCTCATGCCGTGCAGGTCGAGGCTGCCTTCGAACGGGATCTGCCCGACCTTGAGCTTGCGCATCTGGCTTTCCTGCACCCCGTCGCGGGCCCACATCAGCTCGTCTTCGGGCCCGACGTCGATCACGAACTGATCGGACAGACCGTCAACAGTGGTGGTTTCGGTACGGATGGTCGCGGACTGGCGCAGCTTGGCGATCTGTGCACGGTCAGCCTTGGGTTTGCCGGTGTCGGCGCGGTCGTGCTTGATCGGCTTGACGCCTTGGATCGCACTTTTGAACAGGGAAAAATCGTCGTCTTGCATATCAGCCTCCGCGAAGGGCGGCCAGTTTACCCAAACAGACACAAAACGGCCCGGCAAAAAGCCAGGCCGTCGATTCAGTCGTGTTTTTTCATCAGGTGCGGGGACATGTTCAGTTCCCGCGATTGCCGTGCGCGACGCCGGCAACGACGCCACAGGGCCACGCCGAAATACAGGAACAACAGGCCGACGGCGAGAATGATCGCCGAGCCCATCGGGGTTGCGTTCAAGTCGCCGAGTGCCGGTGGGTGCCCCAGCAGGCTGGCGGCCCCGGCCAGAGCCAGCAGCACGCCGAACGTCGCCAGAATGGCGGCGATCGCTGCGCCGAAACGAAAACGCCAGTTGCTTTGGCCTTTGGGCCGCAAGCGGCGTGCGTCAAATCCATCGGATAACTTCATTCCGACCTTCCTCAATGGGTATCGGCCCTTCGACCGGGAGTTGACCGGGTTGTTCCTGAGGCTAGGGTAATTGAAGCAAATGCGAGGTCTTTGCAGATGAGCGGCGGGCTGAGCCGCTCATTTACGCTCGATCAGATCAGATCCTGGGTCAGCGCGAGGGTGGCGAAGTTGTCGGCCATGATCGCCATTTCCGCCTCCTGAACCTGTTCGGCACTGAGCACGCGACCCTTGAACGGCAGGTCACGGGTCGCGCAGGCGTCTTCGACCAGGGTGCAACGGAAACCCAGGTTCTTCGCTGCGCGCACGGTGGTGCTGACGCTGGAGTGGCTCATGAAACCGCAGACGATCAGGTCCAGCGAACCGATGGTTTGCAGACGATCGTAGAGTTCGGTGCCGTGGAAAGCGCTCGGCAGCAGTTTGCCGATAATGGTTTCATCGCCCAGGGGTTCCAGGCCGGGGATGAATTCGCCGCGTTCGCCTTGCGGGTCGAACAGACCGCCGACGGTGCCGAGGTGGCGTACGTGCACGATCGGACGGCCGGCTGCGCGGGCGGCGGCAACCAGTTGTTTGATGTTCGCGACAGCCGCGTCCATGCCGCTCAGGGCCAGCGGGCCGCTGAGGTACTCTTTCTGGGCATCGATGATGACCACGGTGGCATGGCTCAACGTGGCCGCTGCGTAACCGCGACCGCTGAGTTGAAACATCGTTTTTGGAACGGACATTCTGGGGCTCCTTGGGGTGGGGCTTTTGCGACATTGTCCTCTGGCTGAGCGGTTCTGTGAATCGCTACCATCGTAGGCACCGTCGTTACTGGCCTGCAGCCTCGTCAAGTTACACGTTCTGTTCAATAGCTGATAAAGAATTCGGAACACTCCTACCGTTGCCCCGGGATTTTTCCTGCGTCGTCGTGGCGCGTTTTGGCTGGTAGAATCGCCAGTCGTTTTTTCTGGAGTTCTGCCCCGTGATCACTTCCCGACTTCGTACCCTGCGCGACCACATCCGTTGGGCCGTCAGCCGCTTCCATGGGGAGGATCTGTTTTTCGGCCATGGCACCGACAATGCCTGGGACGAAGCCCGGCAGCTTGTGCTCGGCGCTTTGCACCTGCCATGGGAAATCGCCGACAGCTATCTGGACTGCGCGCTGGAAGACGACGAACTGGTCAACCTGCAACGCCTGCTCAAGCGCCGCATCGAAGAACGCATTCCGACCGCTTACCTGCTGGGCGAGGCGTGGTTCTGCGGCATGTCGTTCATCGTCGATGAGCGTGTGCTGATCCCGCGTTCGCCGATTGGTGAGTTGATCGAAAACCGTTTTGCACCGTGGATCGGCGACGAGCCGGCGCGGATTCTCGACCTGTGCACCGGCTCCGGCTGCATCGGCATCGCGTGCGCCTACGAATTCCAGAACGCCGAAGTGGTGCTGGCGGACCTGTCGTTCGAAGCGCTGGAAGTGGCGAACCAGAACATCGAGCGTCATGGCGTCGATGAGCGTGTGTTCACTGTGCAGGGCGATGGTTTTGAGGGTTTGCCGGGTCAACGTTTCGACCTGATCGTGTCGAACCCGCCCTACGTCGACGCGGAAGATTTCGCCGACATGCCGGACGAATATCAACACGAGCCGGAATTGGGTCTGGCCTGCGGCGATGACGGTTTGAACCTGGTGCGCCGGATGCTCGCCGAAGCGGCGGATCACCTGACCGAGAAAGGTTTGCTGATTGTCGAGGTGGGCAACAGCCAGGTACACGTCGAAGCGCTGTACCCGGAAGTCGATTTCGCCTGGCTGGAATTCCAGCGCGGCGGGCATGGCGTGTTCATGCTGACCGCCGAACAGTGCCGCGATCATCAGGCGCTGTTCGCTTCCCGCGTCTGACCTGAACCGATCGTTCCCACCTTGGTGGGAACGATCATTGGCTTAGCGGTGTGTGGCAATCCAGATCAGCAAGCCGGCCTGGAACACGGCAAACGCCACCAGACACGTAATGGTGAAGCGCAAACCCGCGTCTTCACGCTTGAACTTGCTGACCTTGTCTTCCTGCTTTTTCAGCTTCACTTCCTGCTCGGCCAGGTTCTGCTCGGCCTGCTGCAACATCTGCGCAGCTTCGAGAATCTCGACGATCTGCAGCTTTTCGCTGTTCCAGTCGCCCAGCAAGTCACCGACCTGCACTTCCTTGACGCTGCCCTTCAAATGCTGGGCGTCGGCGTAAACCACATCAAAGCCATGCACGCGCAGAAAGTGATCGCGGCGCAGGCGCGTGTCTTCGTTCAGCGCGTCCTTGTTGTTCAAGTCCATGCCGTCGACGGTGTAGGTGGGCCAGCGCTTTTTCGCCCAGTTGATGCCCTGGGCGGCCATGAAGCGGCCGATGCCACGGTTCAGCGGTTCGATCTGCAGACCGCTGTCCGGACCGAAGTGCACGCGTTTGGTCTTGTGGTCGACCCACACGTCGAGCTGGTTCTGCTCTTTGCGCACACGCTGCGCCGGCAGTTTGATCGACATGCGCATCAGGCTGTGTTCTTTGCTGTTGCGCTCGGCGTAACCGAATTCGACAAAGCGCAACGGCCGCCCGCCGGTGTTGCGATCGGTCTGCAACGGCGCCAGGCGGAGCATCTTGTGGTGCTCGACGTGGACATCCGCCCATGGCAGCTCGACCGCTGGCGGTGCGTCTTTTTCAGCGGTGGTGTCGGGTGAAGTCTGGGTATCAGTCATAACGGCGAGATCCTGTCCAAGCTGCTTGCCGCCAGCCAGTACGCTGGCGACAAAGGCTTATCGGCCGTTTTCTACAGGACTAGAGGGCAAAAAGAGCTTAACGGGTGCGAAGTCCGTCAATAAATTCGAGGATGCGTGTCCCCAATTCCGCCGCCAGCGGCAAATTCGGGTCCTTGTAAGAGGCCATTTGCCGCTTCACGTCGTTGGGCACGATGCGCATCACGTGGTTCATGCCTTCGATCAACGCCAGTGTCGCGTCGGGTTTTGCCGCCTTGAGCAGGTTGGCGTCATCGACTTGAACCTGAATGTCGTTGCTGCCCTGAACGATCAAGGCCGGCATTTTCAGATGGGCGAAGGCTGCGGACGGATCCTGACGGAACAACGAAATCAGATACGGCTGCACGCTAGGGCGAAATATTGGCTGCAAGGGCGCCGGGACATTGTCGTCGGTGTGGCCGGCCTTGAGGCTGTCGAGCAACTCGTTGCTGCGCTGCATCAGTGGCGGCGGAAGACTGCGGGCCAGTTGCCGGCGCAACACCTGATCGATCGGCCGGGCGGTGCCGGACAGCGAAATGACAGCGGCCGCGTCGACTTTCGGTGCGGCCAGGCTGGCAATCAGTGCGCCCTCGCTGTGACCCAGCAGGATCAACGGGCCGAAACGCGGATCAGCCTTGAGCTTCTGGCTCCAGGCCACGGCGTCCGCGACGTAGGCATCCACCGACAGATTGCGCTCATCCGGTGTCGCGGCCAGGCTCGCGGCCACCCCGCGTTTGTCGAAGCGCACGCTGGCGATATTGTGCTTGGCCAGCACCCAGGCCAGTCGCTTGAGGCTGTCGTTGCGCCCGCCGTCCGGGTTGTTTCCGTCACGATCCGTAGGACCCGAGCCAGAAAGAATGAGGACAACCGGCACGGGATTGTCAGACTTTGGCAGCAACAGCGAGCCGAAAAGTTCGCCGCTGCCGGTGTCCAAAGTCACCGGGCGTTGCAGGACGGTCGCCTGGACAAAGCCAGTAAACAGGGTAAGGCTCAAGATCAAAACTCGCAGCATCATCACGCCATCATTTGCAAAGGTGCCGGTTGGACTCACCAACACCGCCAAGGTTCGAGGATGAACTACTCGGTTAGCCTGCGTATACTGGCGCGCATCATGAATTTGGGTTTGATTTCACGGAGCGTCCTGCATGTCCGGCAATACCTACGGCAAGCTGTTCACTGTCACCACCGCGGGCGAAAGCCATGGTCCGGCGTTGGTCGCCATTGTCGACGGCTGCCCGCCGGGCCTGGAGATTTCCCTTGAGGACCTGCAGCGCGACCTCGATCGCCGCAAGCCGGGCACCAGCCGCCACACCACCCAGCGTCAGGAGGCCGACGAAGTCGAAATCTTGTCCGGCGTGTTCGAGGGCCGTACCACCGGCTGCTCCATCGGCCTGCTGATCCGCAACACCGACCAGAAGTCCAAGGACTACTCGGCGATCAAGGATCTGTTCCGTCCGGCCCACGCCGACTACACCTACCACCACAAATACGGCGAGCGCGATTACCGCGGCGGCGGTCGCAGCTCCGCGCGGGAAACCGCGATGCGCGTGGCAGCCGGTGCGATTGCCAAGAAATACCTGGCGACGCAGGGCATCGTCATTCGCGGCTACATGAGCCAGCTCGGCCCGATCGAAATCCCGTTCAAGACTTGGGAATCGGTCGAGCAGAACGCCTTCTTCAGCCCGGACCCGGACAAGGTTCCGGAACTGGAAGCCTACATGGACCAGTTGCGCCGCGATCAGGACTCGGTCGGGGCCAAGATCACCGTGGTCGCCGAAGGTGTGATGCCGGGTCTGGGCGAGCCGATCTTCGACCGTCTCGATGCCGAACTGGCCCACGCGCTGATGAGCATCAACGCGGTCAAAGGCGTGGAAATCGGCGCCGGTTTCGCTTCGGTCGCCCAACGTGGCACCGAGCACCGCGATGAAATGACCCCGGAAGGTTTCCTCAGCAACAACGCCGGCGGCATCCTCGGCGGAATTTCGTCCGGTCAGCCGATCGTCGCGCACCTGGCGCTGAAGCCGACGTCGAGCATCACCACGCCAGGTCGATCGATCGACATTCACGGCAACCCTGCGGAAGTGATCACCAAGGGTCGTCACGATCCGTGCGTCGGCATCCGCGCCACGCCGATTGCCGAGGCGATGATGGCCATCGTGCTGATGGATCACCTGCTGCGTCACCGTGGTCAGAACGCCGACGTGCGCGTGAGCACGCCGGTCCTGGGTCAGCTCTGATGGGTCAACTCACAGCCGCTGCGGTTTGACCGTGGCGGCGCTCCCGTACTGGCGGCTGTCCAGTTTCTATCTGTTCTATTTCGCCTTGCTCGGCTCGACGGCGCCATTTCTGGCGCTGTACTTCGATCACCTCGGATTCAGCGCCGCACGCATCGGCGAGTTGGTGGCGATCCCGATGCTGATGCGCTGTGTGGCGCCGAACATCTGGGGCTGGCTCGGCGACTACACCGGCAAGCGCCTGGCCATCGTGCGCTTCGGCGCGGTGTGTACGCTGCTGACCTTCTCGCTGATTTTCGTCAGCAAGACTTACGCCTGGTTGGCGATGGTCATGGCCTTGCACGCGTTCTTCTGGCACGCGGTGTTGCCGCAGTTCGAAGTCATTACCCTCGCGCATCTGCAGGGGCAAACCTCCCGCTACAGCCAGATTCGGCTGTGGGGCTCGATCGGTTTCATCATCACCGTGGTCGCGCTCGGGCGATTGTTCGAATGGCTCAGCCTCGACATCTACCCGGCGGCGCTGGTGCTGATCATGGCCGGCATCGTGCTCAGCAGTCTGTGGGTGCCGAACGCGCAACCGCCTCAAGGCAACCGGCCGACGGGCGAGGGTTTTCTCAAGCAGTTGCGCAATCCCGGGGTCTTGGCGTTCTACGGTTGCGTGGCGCTGATGCAGATGAGCCACGGGCCGTATTACACGTTTCTGACCTTGCACCTCGAACGCCTGGGTTACAGCCGAGGTGTGATCGGCATGCTCTGGGCCGTTGGCGTGGTGGCGGAAGTGCTGATGTTCATGGCCATGAGCCGGATCCTCGCGCGTTTTTCCCTGCGTCGTGTGCTGATGGCGAGTTTTCTGCTGGCGGCGCTGCGCTGGTTGCTGCTAGGTTCGTTCGCCGAATTCCTGTGGGTGCTGCTGTTTGCCCAGGTGCTGCACGCCGCGACGTTCGGCAGCTTTCATGCCGCTGCCATCCAGTTCGTGCAACGTAGCTTCGGCGCGCGTCAGCAAGGGCAGGGCCAGGCGTTGTACGCCGCACTGGCCGGCACCGGCGGTGCGCTGGGCGCGTTGTATTCCGGCTACAGCTGGAATGCCCTCGGCGCGACATTGACCTTTAGTATTGCCAGTCTCGCGGCGCTCGCTGCTGCCGTTATCATTGCCACACGTATGCAAGAGGACAGGCCATGAGCCTTACGCGTGAACAGCTTGCCCAGCAAATCGTCGACGCCGGGCGTTTTCTTTACGGTCGCGGCTGGTCGCCGGCCACCAGCAGCAACTACTCGACGCGCCTGTCGCCGAGCGAAGCGCTGCTGACCGTGTCCGGCAAGCACAAGGGCCAGTTGGGTCTGGACGACGTGCTTGCCACCGACTTGTCCGGCAACAGCCTGGAACCGGGGAAAAAACCGTCCGCCGAAACCCTGCTGCACACCCAGCTCTATAGCTGGCGCCCGGAGATCGGCGCGGTGCTGCACACCCACTCGGTGAACGCCACGGTGCTGTCGCGCCTGACGCCGGAAGATTTCATCGAGTTCGAAGACTACGAACTGCAAAAAGCCTTCAGCGGTATTTCGACCCACGAATCCCGGGTGCGGGTGCCGATCTTCGACAACGATCAGGACATTGCGCGCCTCGTCGCCAAGGTGCAGCCTTGGCTCGACGCCCATTCCGATTGCGTCGGTTATCTGATTCGCGGTCACGGCCTCTATACCTGGGGCGCGCAGATGAGCGACGCGTTGCGCCAGATCGAGGCCTTTGAATTTCTGTTTGAATGCGAGTTGAAGACCCGCAGCGTCATGAACCGCCAAGGCTGACTTCACCAGAACCAGCCCATTTGCCTGATGAATGCAGTGCCCGACCGGTCTCGAAGAACCGGACGGCAAGGCCGATACCGAGGAATTACCCCCATGAGCAGCCTGTCCGTCTATCACGTTTCCAGCCCTGAAATTCCGAACAAGGTGCTGACCCATTTCGAAGACATCGCCTCGACCCTGGCCGAGCAGGGCGTGCGCTTCGACCGCTGGCAAGCCGCCGCGAAGATCCAGCCCGGCGCTAGCCAGGAAGAAGTGATCGGCGCCTACAAAGAGCAGATCGACAAGCTGATGACCGAGCGTGGTTACATCACCGTCGATGTGATCAGCCTCAACAGCGATCACCCGCAAAAAGCCGAATTCCGTGCCAAATTCCTTGAAGAACATCGCCATGGCGAAGACGAAGTACGCTTTTTCGTCGCCGGTCGTGGCCTGTTTACCCTGCACATCGACGATTACGTCTACGCCGTGCTGTGCGAGAAGAACGACCTGATTTCGGTACCGGCCGGCACCAAACACTGGTTCGACATGGGCGAGAACCCGCATTTCGTGGCGATCCGCCTGTTCAACAACCCTGAAGGCTGGGTTGCCAACTTCACCGGCGAAGACATTGCCGGCCGCTTCCCGCGCCTGGAGGACTGAGCCGATGTCGATCAAGGTCATTCTCACCGACATCGAAGGCACCACCAGCGCGGTGAGTTTTGTGTTCGACGTGCTGTTCCCGTATGCCGCCAAACACCTGCCGGACTTCGTTCGCCAGAACGCCCAGCGAACCGACGTCGCCGAACAACTGGACGCCGTGCGCCGCGACAGCAACGAGCCGCAGGCTGACGTTGAGCGAGTGGTAGAAATTCTGCTGGCCTGGATCGCCGAAGACCGCAAAGCTACACCGCTGAAAGCGTTGCAAGGCATGGTCTGGGAGCAGGGTTATCAGGCCGGGCAGTTGAAGGGTCATGTTTACCCGGACGCCGTCGAAGCGCTCCAGCGCTGGCATCAGGCCGGGTATCAACTGTTTGTTTATTCGTCTGGTTCGATTCAGGCCCAGAAGCTGATTTTCGGCTGCTCGGAGGCGGGGGATCTGACACCGCTGTTCAGCGGCTATTTCGACACCACGTCGGGCCCGAAGCGCGAAGCGCAGTCCTACAGCACTATTCAGCAGGCCATCGGGGTCGAACCGCAGGAAATCCTGTTCCTGTCCGACATCGTGCAGGAACTCGACGCCGCCCAGGCCGCCGGCCTGCAAACCTGCGGCCTGGCCCGTGAGGGTGGGGAACTGGAAGGGCATGTGACCGTCGACAGCTTTACCGGGATCGAACCGGAAGCGTTCTGATTCCACACAATCGATGCGCAAACAAACAGGCCGTGAAGCGGAAGCTCCACGGCCTGTTTGTTTATGCGGTGTTTACATCGAGTGATAGGTCGGCAGGGCAAAACGCTGCTGGCTTTGCAGCATGCCGATTTGCGGCAGCTCGCTGGCTTGTTCGGCCAGGTCACGGCGGATCGCGCTGATCGCCCACGACAGTTGGTCGCCGGCATGCAGTTGCTGATAGGTGAGCGCACGTTTGAACACTTTGCCGTCGGCACTCTTCAGCGTCAGCAGGATCCCGCCATCGGGACGCGGTTGGGTGGTGACGTTGAAGTTGGAGAACAGGGAGGTAAATTTTTCTTGGATCAGGCTCATGTCTTTCAGCTCCGTATGCACTTGAATGGCAAGCATGCAGAGGGAGTTGCAGTGATTGTGCCAGTATTCTATTTTTATAAAATCGTTATAAATCAATAAGTTAGAAATTATGCAAATTCAAGTCGTCGTGCAATCTGCATGAATGGCCATCGTGCATCCTGCATTTTGCGGGATCGCTGTCGATCCGATGGAACCATTCCATCCGGCTGCAATCGCGTTTCGCCTTGTAGCGTTGGCGGATACAAAACATTGCAAAAACCGCGTGTACAGCCCGAGAAGCCCTGACGTATTTTCGGCCTCGACCCTCGCTCAAGAAGCGCCGGTTGCCTTACCCGATTGCCCGACAATAAAAAATCCGGCCTGCACGCCAAGGTCGAACGGGAGCTGCCATGAGCCACGCGCCTAGCGACACGATTACCTGGAGCATGATGCTCCGCAAACTGCCGATGATTGCCAAAGCCATCCCTCGGGTGGTGAAAGGCATGAAGGTGGCCAACGTCAAGGATCCGACCCAAACCTGTGGCCTGGGCTGGACCTTCGAGCAAGCGACCCTGCGCAATCCCGAGGGCCCCGCGCTGCTGTCGGGTGAGGTGGTGCTGAGTTATTCACAGGTCAACCAGTGGGCCAACCGCATTGCCCACTACCTGATCGGGCAGGGCATCGGCAAAGGCGATGTGGTGGCGGTGTTCATCGAAAACCGCCCGGAACTGCTGGTGACGATTCTGGCGCTGGCCAAGGTCGGCGCCGTCAGCGCGCTGCTCAACACTTCGCAGACTCGCGACACGCTGATTCACAGCATCAATCTGGTGGCGCCGGTGGCGATTGTCGTCGGTGAGGAATTGCTGCCAGCCTTCACCGCGGTGCGCGAGCAAGTGACGATTGCGCCGGCCCGCACCTGGTTCGTGGCGGATCAGGACACCTTCAGCCAGCCGGGCATCGCCCCGGAGGGTTACACCAATCTGATCAGCGCCAGCGCCGATGCGCCAAGCGACAACCCGGCCAGCAGCCGGCAGATTTTTTTCGATGACCCGTGCTTCTACATCTACACCTCAGGCACCACCGGTTTGCCCAAGGCCGGCGTGTTCAAGCACGGACGCTGGATGCGCAGCTCGGCGAGCTTCGGCATGATCGCCCTCGACATGCGCCCGGACGATATCGTCTATTGCACCTTGCCGCTGTACCACGCCACCGGCCTTTGCGTGTGCTGGGGATCGGCGGTCAATGGCGCCTCGGGCTTCGCGATTCGCCGCAAGTTCAGCGCCCGGCAGTTCTGGAGCGATGTGCGCCGCTACCGCGCAACCACCATCGGCTACGTCGGCGAGTTGTGCCGTTATCTGGTGGATCAGCCGGTCAGCAGCGATGACAGCCGCCATGACGTGCGCAAGATGATCGGCAACGGTTTGCGGCCCGGTGCCTGGGCCGAGTTCAAGACCCGGTTTGCGGTGGATCACATCTGCGAACTGTACGCGGCGAGCGACGGCAATATCGGCTTCACCAACATCCTCAATTTCGACAACACCATCGGATTCTCGCTGATGGCCTGGGAACTGGTCGCCTACGATCAGGACAGCGGCGAACCGATTCGTGGTGCTGACGGGTTCATGCGCAAGGTCGACCGGGGCGAGCGCGGCCTGTTGCTGGCGCGGATCGACGACAAGGCGCCGCTGGATGGCTACACCGATCCGCAGAAAACCGCGAAAGTCGTGCTGCAGGACGTATTCACCAAGGGCGACCGCTTCTTCAACACCGGCGATCTGCTGCGCAACATCGGTTTCGGTCATGCGCAGTTTGTCGATCGCCTCGGCGACACCTACCGCTGGAAGGGCGAAAACGTCTCGACCACCGAGGTCGAGAACCTGTTGCTCCAGCATCCGCACATTTCCGAAGCCGTGGCCTATGGCGTGGAAATTCCCAACACCAACGGTCGCGCCGGCATGGCGGCGATCACGCCGGCCGAATCGTTGGCGACGCTGGACTTCACCGAGCTGCTGGCCTTCGCCCGCCAGCGCATGCCGGCCTATGCGGTGCCGTTGTTCCTGCGGGTCAAGGTGAAGATGGAAACCACCGGCACCTTCAAATACCAGAAGACGCGCTTGAAAAACGAAGGCTTCGACCCCGGCCAGACAGGTGATGACCCGATCTATGCCTGGCTGCCCGGTACTGAAACCTACGTGCAGGTCACGGATGAAATCCTTGCGGACATTCGCGGCGGCAAGTTCCGTTATTGATATTGGCTATCGACTGTCTTGGAAAAAAGGGGGTGACAGCTATCGCCGCGCTCGGGAAACTATCGGCTTTCCGATTGACCGAAAGTGGAGTTGCCCCATGTCCGACCAAAGCCGCCAGATGACCCCCGAAGAAGCTGCCGAATTCACCGAGCAGGTATTCAACAAGGCGCGCGACGGCGATGCGGCGATGCTGGATCGCCTGATCACGGCCGGTCTGCCGGTCAACCTGACCAACAGCAAGGGCGACACCCTGTTGATGCTCGCCAGTTACTACGGTCACGTAGATGCGGTGCAAGTGCTGCTCAAGCACAAGGCCGACCCGGAACAACGCAATGGCAATGGCCAGAGCCCGATTGCCGGCGCGGCATTCAAGGGTGACCTGGCCGTGGTCAAGGCATTGGTGGCCGGTGGGGCGCAGATTGAAGGCGCTTCCTTCGACGGCCGCACGGCGCTGATGATGGCGGCGATGTTCAACCGGGTTGAAATCGTCGAGTTCCTGATCGACCAGGGCGCGGACCCGAAAGCCAAGGACGCCAACGGCATCACCGCGCTGGACGCGGCCCGCACCATGGGCGCTGTGGACACCACCGCGCAGCTGGAAAAACTGCTGGGCTGAACCGTCGGGCCGGAACCCGCTCTGTGGCGAAGGCGAGAATGCGCTATCCTTCGCGCCCTCAAAATTCTCTTCGCCACAGGATCCGCCCCCATGAAAGCCGCACTCGCCGAACTCATCAGCAAAATCAGCTCCGGCTGCATGGGCGACGACGAGATTCAGAAGGTCGCTGATGAAGCGGCGCAGGCCTACGCCGATGCCGACGCTTTTCTGACCGCCAATCCGGACATCAACTACGACGACACTTTCCCGATTCCTTTGGGCGAATGGGTCGTGGTCGGCAGTCTGCCGGAAACCGTGCTGTTCCAGGCCGACACCTACGTTGACCTGTTCGCGCAGATCGTGGCTTCGTTCGGCCCGGGCGTGGAGTTCAACCTCAAGCCCAAGCAACTGGCCAAGACCGAAGCGCTGACCGCACTCAACCGCATCCAGGTGCAGATGAGCAGCATGAACAAGGAAAACGGTGGCTACACGCTGATGAACTTCAGCCAGTTGCTCGACGACGAACTGCAAGTGGTGCTGGTCTACGGCAACGACGTGCCGCGCGTGCTGGAACTGTGTGCCGAAGTCGGCATCGCCGCTGCGCCGTCGCTGGAAGCCTTGAAGGTCGCCGTTCACGTCTGAGCGCAATAAAAGGGAACCCTGCGCGCGACCGTCTATCCTAAAAGTGCATGCCACTATTCTGGAGTGACACCATGGGTTCCACGTTCAACGGCCTGATCGGCCTGATCATTCTTGCCCTCGACATCTGGGCGATCATCAACGTGCTGAAAAGCGGTGCCGAGACCGGGATGAAAATCCTCTGGGTGCTGTTGATCATCTTCCTGCCGGTGCTGGGCCTGATCATCTGGGCGATTGCCGGGCCGCGGGGCAATGTGCGGATCTGACCGTTCGCGCCAATGGATTGTGCCGGGCCGATGAAGTGAGGTTCGACCTGTCATCTTCGGCAACGTAGAATGCGCGCCTTTCCCGGGCAATCGAACCTGACGATTGGCGCCCGCGCATTCATCGGAGCACTTCACCATGACCGTCACCAAGACCAGCGAATACCTGGAAACCCTCTACGAAGGCTACGGCCAGCGTTTTCGCATGGAAAAACTGCTGCACGAAGTGCGCACCGAACACCAGCACCTGGTGATCTTCCAGAACCCGCGCATGGGCCGGGTGATGGCGCTGGACGGCGTGATCCAGACCACCGAAGCCGATGAATTCATCTACCACGAAATGCTCACCCACGTGCCGATCCTCGCCCACGGCACCGCCAAGCGCGTGCTGATCATCGGCGGCGGCGACGGTGGCATGCTGCGCGAAGTGACCAAGCACGCCAGCGTCGAGCACATCACCATGGTCGAAATCGACGGCACCGTGGTCGACATGTGCAAGGAATTCCTGCCGAACCACTCCAAGGGCGCCTACGACGACCCACGCCTGAACCTGGTGATCGACGACGGCATGCGCTTCGTCGCAACCACCACTGAAAAGTTCGACGTGATCATTTCCGACTCCACCGACCCGATCGGCCCGGGCGAAGTGCTGTTCTCGGAAAACTTCTACCAGGCCTGCCACCGCTGCCTGAACGAGGGTGGCATCCTCGTGACCCAGAACGGCACGCCGTTCATGCAGATCGAAGAAGTGAAAACCACCGCCGGTCGCCTGCGCAGCCTGTTCCCGGACTGGCACTTCTATCAGGCGGCCGTGCCGACCTACATCGGCGGTTCGATGACCTTCGCCTGGGGCTCGACCAACCCGGCCTACCGCAAGCTGAGCCGTGAAACCCTGCAACAGCGTTTCATCGGCAGCGGCATCGTCACCCGTTACTACAACCCGGAAATCCACATCGGCGCCTTCGCCTTGCCGCAATACGTGCTGCAAGCGGTGAACAAGCCAAGCAACGACTGATCACTCAGCCGTTATCACTGCGGGAGCGAGCGGCTTCGTTCCCGCAGATGAAATGTTTTTCATGTTTCATCGGTGTAAAGCTTTTGAACGATCAATCCTGACAAAAGTCGAGATAGATATGAGCCCATTTGCGGGTTTGTTCGAGGAGGCACCAATGCAAAAGTGGAAAGTCACTTTCGTGGATGATCACGGTGAAATTGTCGATGAAATCTTCGAGCGCGCGGAATGCCCCAACGACGATGAGGCCGCTCGATTGATCAAGGAACGACTCCTTCCTGTCGCCGCCGCACTGGATCTGAACGATCTGGAAGGGCGCACCTCCGATGCAGGCGCCAAAAGCCTGAAAACCCAGAACAGCATCGAAATCCGCAGCATCACGCCCATCTGAAAATCTTCTTGTCCGTAACGTACCAGGCCTTGGCAGCGGCTCTATCTTGGGGCTACTCTGCAAGCGAGATCAGCGAACGGATCGCTAAGGTCTGGTCTTGTCAGCTACATGCTTGTTTCCCGCCGGCAACACGGTTGTCGTAGCGCTTGAGCCGTTCGGCCAGGTGCAGGGAATACGGAAAGTCTATCCATCTATGCGAGGGGGACGTTCATGAGCACAGCCTATCAAGAAGACATCAGCAGCAGCGTGCTGCGCCGCATGAAAGAAGGCGGTTTCGATTTTTCCCGATTCCATCCCATCGAGTTCTACGCCATTTTCCCGGACGAGGAGCGGGCGCGCAGGGCGGCAGGCAAGTTTCGCGGTGAATCCATCAATGCCCAGGTCAGTGCGCGCGACGACGGCGCGTGGTCCCTGGAATTGAGCAAGGTGATGTACGCAACCTACGACGACATTGGCGATTTCGAACAGGGCTTTTCGGCGGTGGTCGAGCCCTTGGGCGGCATCATCGAAGGCTGGGGCGTGAAGCAGGAGGTGCGCAACCGCCATCGTTTGAACTGATAACCCTCGCAACACGTCGAGCAACGGCTGACCTTCGGGTCGGCCGTTGTCGTTTCTGAGCCCTGAACATTGCCCGGCAAAACCCTGAAACAAGAATCCGGCGCAAAAAAAAGCCACCGGGAGAGGTGGCTGAAAGGGAAGACCGGAAGGAGAGGAAACCGGTCAGGGTTACGGCCGGTAGGGCTGCCAGGGCAAGCCGGATCAGTTGGGCTGCGCACTTCGTCAGGGACGTTTCGCAGCGGATGTGCGGATTATCCGCAGGCGGCGCCGGGCAGTGAAATCAACTCTGACTATGCTGGTGATAGGCGACTGCACTGCGTCGCAATGAGGCGGGGGCGATCAGGTTGGGGCATTTGCCGCACAGGAATGGTGCGGTGTTTGTGGCGTGAATATCCAACCGATTGAAATCAAAGCGTTTATGCCGATGGCACGGGCCTTGCGAAGGCCTGTATGTCCGGGGTGACAAGGAGTACGGCATGATCCGCACCTATTTTGATGAAATGTACGATGCCGGCGGCCAGGTCCGCCCGCATTACCGGGAGTTTGCCCGCTGGCTGGCCGATACGCCTGACGAGCTGTTGGCCCAGCGGCGACGCGAGGCCGATCTGCTGTTCCATCGTGCCGGGATCACTTTCACGCTCTACGGGGACGAGCAAGGGACAGAACGCCTGATTCCCTTCGACACCATTCCGCGCAGCATTCCCGCCAGCGAGTGGCGGATCGTCGAGCGCGGCTGCATCCAGCGCGTCAAGGCGTTGAACATGTTCCTCGCCGACCTCTATCACGAGCAGCGCATCATCAAGGCCGGGATCATTCCCGCCGAGCAGGTGCTGGCCAACGAGCAATACCAGTTGGCGATGCAGGGGCTGGATCTGCACCGCGATATCTATTCGCACATCTCCGGCGTCGATCTGGTGCGCGACGGCGACGGCACGTATTACGTGCTCGAGGACAACCTGCGCACGCCCAGCGGCGTGAGCTACATGCTCGAAGACCGCAAGATGATGATGCGTCTGTTCCCCGAGCTGTTCGCGGCCCAGCGCATCGCCCCGATCGACCATTACCCGAACCTGTTGCTCGACACCCTGAAAAGCTCAAGCCCCATCGACGACCCGAGTGTGGTGGTACTGACGCCGGGCCGGTTCAACAGCGCGTTTTTCGAGCATGCGTTCCTGGCCCGGGAAATGGGCGTCGAGCTGGTCGAAGGTGCCGATCTGTTCGTGCGCGACGACAAGGTCTTCATGCGCACCACCGACGGCCCGAAAGCGGTAGACGTGATCTACCGCCGGCTCGACGACGCGTTCCTCGACCCGTTGGCCTTCCGCCCGGATTCGATGCTCGGCGTGCCGGGTCTGCTGTCGTCGTATCGCTCTGGCAATGTGGTGCTGGCCAATGCGATCGGCACCGGCGTGGCGGACGACAAGTCGGTGTATCCGTTCGTCACCGAGATGATCCGTTTCTACCTCGATGAAGAGCCGATCCTGAAGAACGTGCCGACGTGGCAATGCCGCAATCCGTCTGAACTTTCCCATGTGCTGGCCAATCTTCCGGATCTGGTGGTCAAGGAAACCCAGGGCTCCGGCGGTTACGGAATGCTCGTGGGGCCGGCGGCGACAACGGCGGAAATCGATGCATTCCGCGAGCGGATCAAGGCCAAGCCCCACGCGTATATCGCACAACCGACGCTGTCGCTGTCGACCTGTCCGACCTTTGTCGAAAACGGCATTGCGCCGCGCCATATCGACCTGCGCCCGTTCGTATTGTCCGGCCGCGAAACCCGGGTTGTGCCCGGTGGTTTGACCCGTGTCGCCCTGCGTGAAGGCTCTCTGGTGGTGAATTCATCCCAGGGCGGTGGAACCAAGGACACCTGGGTGGTCGAGGATTGAAGGAAGCCTGCCATGTTAAGTAGAACTGCCTCGGATCTGTACTGGATGTCGCGTTACCTGGAGCGGGCGGAAAACCTCGCCCGCATGCTCGATGTCAGCTATTCGCTGTCGCTGATGCCGCAGGACGGCCGTGGCGACGGTTTGCACGAACTGGCGATGCCGTTGCTGATCACCGGCACGCTGGACGACTACCTGGAACGCCACGGCGAGCTGCATGCCGAGCGATTGCTGCACTTCTTCGCGCTCGACGCGGCCAACCCGGCGAGCATCTACAGCTGCCTCGGCGCGGCGCGAGCCAGTGCCCACGCGGTGCGCGGTCGGATCACCGCCGACATGTGGGAGAACATCAACGCCACCTGGCTTGAGATCCGCGGGATCGCCAACCAGGGCCTCAGCCGCTATGGCATGAGCCGTTTCTGTGAGTGGATCAAGGAACGTTCGCACCTGTTCCGCGGGGCGTCCTACGGCACCATCATGCGCAACGATGCGTTTCGTTTCATCCGGTTGGGCACGTTCATCGAGCGGGCCGACAACACTTTGCGCCTGCTAGACGCCCGCTATGAAATGGCCGGCGATCAGGCCGAAGCGGTCAGCGACGGCACCGCCCACGCCTATTACCAATGGAGTGCCTTGTTGCGGGCCTTGTCCTCGTTCGAGGCCTACACCGAAATCTACCGCGACGCGCCCGGCGCCCGGCATGTCGCCGAGCTGCTGCTGTTGCGTGCCGACGTGCCGCGCTCGCTGCGGGCCTGCACCGAAGAGATCGACCAGATCCTCGCGCAACTGCCGGGGGCCAACGGTCGTCCTGCGCAACGACTGGCGGCGGAAATGGACGCACGCCTGCGTTACACCGGCATCCACGAAATCCTCGAGGAAGGGCTGCACGCCTGGCTCACCGAGTTCATCCCGCTGGTGCGCCAGTTGGGCAACGCCATTCACAGTTCCTATCTGGAGGCCGCATGAGACTTTCCATCAGCCACGAGACCACCTATCACTACGAAGATCAGGTGCGGGCGAGCATCCAGTACCTGCGCCTGACACCTCACGACAGTGAGCGTCAGCATGTGCTGAGCTGGCAGCTCGACCTGCCGCGCCCGGTGCGCGCCCAGCTCGATCCGTTCGGCAACATTCTGCACGTGCTGACGATGGACGAACCCCACGAAGCGATCATCATCGGCGCTCGTGGGCAGGTCGATATCGACGAGTTGCGCGAGGCGGAACACGAGAGCCAGTCGGCGCTGCCGTTCCTGCGTTTCACCCGGCTCACCGAGGCTGACGAGGCGCTGCGGGCGTTTGCCGAGAAGTCCTGCAAGCAACGACGCGACCGCAATGCACTGATCGATCTGATGCATGGCCTGAATCAGCACATGACCTATAAGCCTGGCTCCACCGAAGTCGACACCAGCGCCGCCGAGGCGTTTGCCGGGCGGGCGGGTGTTTGCCAGGATCACGCTCACGCGTTTCTGGCCTGCGCGCGCAGCCTCGGTGTGCCGTCGCGGTATGTGTCGGGTTATCTGTACAGCGAGGATTGCGAGCATCTGGCCAGTCACGCCTGGGCCGAGGCCTGGATCGATGACGCCTGGTACAGCTTTGACGTGACCAATGAACTGGCCCGGCCGGAGCGGCACCTGAAACTGGCGGTGGGCCTGGATTACCTCGACGCCTGCCCGGTGCGGGGCATGCGTCGGGGCGGCGGGTCAGAGCAGATGCACGCGAAAGTGCTGGTGTCGCCGACACCAGCGCCAATCATCTCGGTGCAACAGCAGTAAACGACGTAGTCGGGTTACTTGGCCGGCGCAACCTTGCGCCCGGCCATGTGCTGCAAGTACCCCACCAGCTTCTGCAGATCCGCCTCCGGCAATACCTCGGCGGTAAACCCTGGCATCTTCGCTTGCGGCCACTGGCGCAAACTCTGCGGATCGCGGATGTAGCGCTTGAGGAAGTCCGCGCCGAAATATTCGGTCGGGTTGTAGGGAATATTCAGGTCCGGTCCGAATTGCGCATCTCCCGCGCCATTTAGGCGATGGCAGGCCAGACAGTTCTTCTGGAACAGCGCAAAACCCTGATTCACCGGGTCATCGGCCTTCAACGCAGGATCCGGCAACAGGGCAGGGAAGCGCTCGGCCACCGGCGCCATGCGTTTGATGCTCGCCACTTCGAACGGCCATTGTTCCGGGCTGATATGGCCGGCCTGCGGATCGGTCCACACCAGATAGAACGGTCCGGCGCTGTGCTTGCCTTCCGACAGCGGCGGCCAAGGATGGGCCGGATCTTCGATGGCCAGCCAGGCGCGGGAACCTTTAGTGTTCAGCAGCGGCGCGGCAGACAGCTCGGCGGCAAAGCCATCCAGCGCTACGGCTTGCAGGTGATCGTCCGGTTTGATTCCGGTCAGCAATGCAGCCACCGGCACGGCGCGATAAGTCATGTCCTTCTTGTAGGACACGTCATTCTTGATCGTGAGGGTTTGCACCTGAGGATGCTTGAGCAATTCCTCGGTCTGCCAGGTGCGGCTGTTCGCGCCCAGCTCCAGATCCAGCTGTGCGGCAGACAGGGGCAAGCTCAGCAGCATGGCCCCAAACAGAATGAGCGTTTTCAATTGATCGCCGTCCATGTCGTGGAAGTGCGCAAAGGTTGGCACAGCCACGCTGGCCCGGGTAGCGGGCCAGTCACATTTTCAGTGGCGATGAGCAATACCTGCCGCTTGAATCAGCCGATGACCTTGGTCAGGTTCGGCAAAATCAACAACAGCGTCGTGGCGAAAAGAATGAGCCCTGCTTGACGAACTTTCGGTTGTTTGAACATGGCTTGACCGCCTTTTTTGTTATTTCCTGATGCCTGCCTGCATATCCATGATGGCAAGCGCTGCACTTCCTGTTGAAGAACGCCTGCCTCGGCAAAACCCGACGACAACGACGTACATGTTCACCTTAGGGCCCGCGTCACGCTTGGCTTAGATCCATTTCATATGTATTTGCTGCTGAACGCGATTAAAAAGGCATGAGGCCCATTGCCAGCTTCTTTGCCGCCCTTTTGCTAGACAGCTCGCTGACCTGAACCGGTTAACCTGGTCGGGAATGACCGTCCGTCTGAGCGTGCGCGTCAACGTCATTGAGCGCTGTGGTCATTGAATCCGTGACCGTCCCGGCCAAGAGTGGAGGCACGAATTTCACTCACCGCACAGGTTCGAGAACGCCATGACCCAAGCTTTGATTTTCGACGCGTTACGCACGCCCCGTGGCCGGGGCAAGGCCGACGGTTCGCTGCACAGCGTCAAACCGGTGAACCTGGTGGCCGGGCTGCTGACCGCTTTGCAGGCACGCACTTCGCTGGACACCAGCCAGGTCGATGACGTGGTGCTCGGTTGCGTCACGCCGATTGGCGATCAAGGCTCGGACATCGCGAAAACCGCCGTGCAGGTGGCCGATTGGGACGTCAGCGTTGCCGGCGTGCAGATCAACCGGTTCTGCGCCTCGGGCCTGGAAGCGGTGAACCTGGGGGCGATGAAAGTGCGCTCCGGGTTCGAAGACCTGGTGGTGGTTGGCGGTGTCGAATCCATGTCCCGCGTACCGATGGGCAGTGATGGCGGTGCCTGGGCGCTGGACCCGCAGACCAACCTGCACAGCCATTTCACCCCTCAAGGTGTCGGTGCTGACTTGATCGCCACCCTTGAAGGCTTCAGCCGTCAGGACGTCGATGCCTACGCGCTGCACTCGCAACAAAAAGCCGCCCGGGCTCGGGCCGACGGTTCGTTCAACAAGTCGTTGGTGCCGGTGCAGGACCAGAACGGCATCATCCTGCTCGATCACGATGAGTTCATTCGCGCCGAGTCGACCCTCGAAGGCTTGGGCAAGCTCAAGCCGAGTTTCGAAATGATCGGCCAGATGGGTTTCGATGCCACGGCGCTGCGGGTCTACAGTCATGTCGAGCGCATCAACCATGTGCACACGCCGGGCAACAGCTCGGGGATCGTCGACGGCGCGGCGCTGATGCTGATCGGCTCCGAGGCCAAGGGCCGGGCGTTGGGCCTGCAACCTCGGGCGCGGATTGTCGCCACGGCGGTCACCAGCACCGACCCGACCATCATGCTCACCGGCCCGGCGCCGGCCACACGCAAGGCGCTGGCCAAGGCCGGGCTGCGGGTGGAAGACATCGACCTGTTTGAAGTCAACGAGGCGTTCGCCTCGGTGGTGCTGAAATTCATCAAGGACATGGCCGTCGACCCGGACAAGGTCAACGTCAATGGCGGCTCGATTGCGATGGGCCATCCGCTGGGCGCCACCGGTTGCGCGATTCTCGGCACCTTGCTCGATGAACTGGAAGCTCGGCGCCTGCGCTATGGCCTGGCGACGCTGTGCGTCGGCGGCGGCATGGGCATCGCCACCATCATCGAACGCCTCTGACCCAAGGAATCTTGTCATGACCCAAGCCATTCGTTACGAAAAAGGCCAGGACGGCATCGTCCTTCTGACCATCGACATGCCGGGCCAGAGCGCCAACACCATGAACGCGGTGTACCGCGAAGCCATGGCTGACAGCGTCGCCCGACTGCTCGCGGAAAAAGATGACATCGCCGGGGTGATCATCACTTCGGCCAAAAAGACCTTCTTCGCCGGCGGCGACCTGAATGAACTGATCAAGGTCGGCAAGCCTGAAGCCAAGGCTTTCTACGACATGGTGCTGACCCTCAAGGGCCAATTGCGCACCCTGGAAACCCTCGGCAAACCGGTGGTCGCGGCGATCAACGGCGCGGCGCTCGGCGGAGGCTGGGAAATCTGTCTGGCCTGCCACCACCGCGTGGCGCTGGACGATGCTTCGGTGCAGCTCGGCCTGCCGGAAGTGACCCTCGGCCTGTTGCCGGGCGGCGGCGGAGTGGTGCGCATGGTGCGCATGCTCGGCATCGAAAAAGCCCTGCCGTATCTGCTCGAAGGCAAGAAAGTCCGTCCGCAGCAGGCGTTGCAGGCCGGTTTGATCGATGAACTGGCGGCGGATCGCGATGAGCTGCTGGCCAAGGCCCGGGCCTGGATTGTGGCCAACCCTGCGGCCGTGCAGCGTTGGGATGTGAAGGGCTATCAGATTCCCGGCGGCACACCGTCGAACCCGAAAGTCGCGCAAATGCTGGCGATTGCGCCGTCGATCCTGCGCAGCAAAACCCAGGGCACGTTGCCGGCGCCGGAAAAGATCCTCTGCGCGGCGGTGGAAGGCGCGCAGGTGGATTTCGACACCGCACACCTGATCGAAACTCGCTACTTCACCGAGCTGACCACCGGCCAGATCTCGAAAAATCTGATCGGTACCTTCTGGTTCCAGCTCAATGAAATCAATGCCGGCGGTTCGCGCCCGCAGGGTTTTGCACCTTACGTGACGAAACGCGTGGGCGTCCTCGGGGCGGGCATGATGGGCGCCGGCATCGCCTATGTCAGCGCCTCGGCCGGGATCGACGTAGTGCTCAAGGACATCAACCTTGCTGCCGCCGAAAAGGGCAAGGCGCATTCGGCGGCGCTGCTGGACAAGAAAGTCGCTCGCGGGCAAATGTCTGCGCAGCAGCGTGAAGCGGTGCTGGCGCGGATCAAGACCACTGAAAGCGATGCCGATCTGGCGGGTTGCGATCTGATCATCGAAGCGGTGTTCGAGGATCGTCAGCTCAAGGCCAAAATCTCGGCAGCGGCGCAACAGGTGGTCGGTGCCGACGCGGTGATTGCCTCCAATACTTCGACCTTGCCCATCACCGGCTTGGCGGCTGCGGTGCCGGATCAGAGCAAGTTCATCGGCCTGCACTTCTTCAGTCCGGTGGAAAAAATGCCGTTGGTAGAAATCATCAAAGGCGCGCAAACCAGCGATGAAACCCTCGCACGCGGGTTCGATTTCGTCCTGCAAATCAAGAAAACGCCGATCGTGGTCAACGACAGTCGCGGCTTCTTCACCTCGCGGGTGTTTGGCACCTTCACCAACGAAGGCATTGCCATGCTCGGCGAAGGCGTCAGCGCACCGATGATCGAGACCGAAGCACGCAAGGCCGGCATGCCCATCGGGCCTCTGGCGATCTCTGACGAAGTTTCCCTCAGCCTGATGAGCCATATCCGTCAGCAAACGGCCAAAGACCTGCAAGCGGAAGGGAAACCGCTGATTGAGCACCCGGCGTTCGCCGTGATTGACTTGCTGCTCAACGAATACAAGCGGCCGGGCAAGGCGGCGGGAGGCGGTTTTTACGAGTACCCGGCGGGAGGCCAGAAACACCTGTGGCCCGAGCTGAAATCCCGTTTCGAGACAGCCGACGGGCAGATTTCGCCGAAGGATGTGCGTGACCGGTTGCTGTTTGTACAGGCCATCGAAACCGTGCGCTGTGTTGAGGAGGGCGTGTTGACCTCGACGGCGGACGCCAACGTCGGCTCGATCTTCGGCATCGGTTTCGCGGCATGGACGGGCGGCGCGTTGCAGTTCATCAATCAATATGGCGTGAAGGACTTTGTCGCGCGGGCGCAGTACCTGGCTGAGCAATACGGCGAACGTTTCGCGCCGCCAGCGCTGCTGCTGGAAAAGGCTGCGAAGGGCGAGTTGTTCTAACGGGCGGGGACGCATTTCGGGGCTTGCCTTGCCGGGTGGTTTCAAGGCAGGCTCTGGGGTGTGCATTATTCCCATCACGTGTCAGGTATTTTTTATGTCGCTACGCATCTGCATTCTGGAAACCGACATCCTGCGTCCGGAACTGGTCGATCAATATCAGGGTTACGGGCAGATGTTCCAGCGCCTGTTCTCGCAACAGCCGATCGCCGCCGAGTTCACGGTATACAACGTGATGCAGGGCGACTATCCGAGTGATGACCTGACGTTCGATGCGTACCTGGTCACTGGCAGCAAGGCCGACTCGTTCGGCACCGACCCGTGGATACAGACCCTCAAGCAGTACCTGCTGACCCGCTATGAGCGTGGCGACAAACTGCTCGGCGTGTGCTTCGGCCATCAACTGCTGGCGCTGCTGCTGGGCGGCAAGAGCGAGCGCGCGACCCAGGGTTGGGGCGTCGGCATTCACAACTACAAACTGGCGGCCAAGGCACCGTGGATGAGCCCGGTGCGCGAGGAGCTGACGCTGCTGATCAGCCACCAGGATCAAGTCACGGCGCTGCCAGAGAACGCCACGGTGATCGCCTCCAGCGATTTCTGCCCGTTCGCCGCGTACCACATCAACGATCAGGTGCTGTGCTTCCAGGGGCATCCGGAATTCATTCACGATTACTCGCGGGCACTGCTGGAACTTCGCCAGGAAGCACTGGGCGAGCAGATCTACAGCAAGGGCGTGGCCAGCCTTGAAAACGATCATCACGGCGCCACGGTGGCGGAATGGATGATGCGTTTCGTGGCGCACAAACCGAACGCTGCTTGAACCCAAACGCCCCCGTGCCGTACACGGGGGCGTTTTTTTAACTTACAGCCAGCCCGATTTCTTGAAGCTCGCCCACAGTCCCACGCAGCCCACCGTGATAAAGCTCAGTACGGCGAAATAGCCGTAGTGCCAGCTCAGCTCCGGCATGTTCTGGAAGTTCATCCCGTAGATCCCGGCGACCGCCGTCGGGAACGCCAGAATCGCTGCCCATGCCGCAAACTTGCGCTGCACCACACTTTGCCGTGACGCCTCCAGCAACACACCGATCTCGATGGTCTGGCTCGCAATGTCGGCCAGGGTGGTCAGGTCTTCCATCTGCCGCGTGACATGGATCTGCACATCCCTGAAGTAAGGACGCATGTTCTTGTCGATGAAGGGGAAGCTCAGCTTCTGCAACTCTTCGCCGATTTCCACCATCGGCGCCGCATATCGACGCAAGCGCAGAACGTCGCGGCGCAGGCCATGAAGCTTCTGGATGTCGTGCTCATTCAGCGCGCTACACAACACGTTGCGCTCCAGTTCATCGATCTCGGCGTGGATCGCTTCACCCACTGGCTGATAGTTTTCGATCACGAAATCCAGCAACGCATACAGTACGAAATCTTCCCCGTGCTCCAGCAACAGCGGCCGCGCCTCACAGCGCTGACGGACATGGGCGTAGGACGCCGAATGGCCGTTGCGGGCAGTAATGATGTAGCCCTTGCCGGCGAAGATGTGGGTTTCGATGAACTGCAGAATGCCGTGCTCGCGCACGGGGGAGTAGGTGACGATGAACAGGGCGTCGCCGAAGGTTTCCAGTTTTGGGCGGCTGTGTTTTTCCAGGGCGTCTTCGATGGCCAGTTCGTGCAGGTTGAACTGGCGTTGCAGGTTGGCCAGCTCCTGGGCATTCGGCTCTTCGAGGCCGATCCAGACGAAGTGCCCGGTCTTGGCGGCCCAGGCGGCGCCTTCATCGAGGGAAATATTGGTGACTTTCTTACCGGCGCTGTAAACCGCAGCAGCAACAACTCGACCCATGGTGGTGGTTCACTTCTTATTGGCAGATGGCAGGGGAGACATGGCTTCAGCTTAGCCGTGTCGCTGCTTGAGAGTCAGTGAAATCTGCACAGTTCACCGGGCAAAAGAAAACCCGCACAGGGCGGGTTTCTTTTTCACGCAGCTTGAAGTTGCCGATCCATTGCATCGATGCATTCGCGCATCTGCTCCCGGCACTGGGTGATGAGCATGGGCATGTCGTCCATGGTCAGGCCGGCGGTAGGAATTGCCGGCAGCGAACGGATGAGAATTTTCCCGCTGCGCCAGCGGTTCAAGCGCATGTGCTTGATGTAGCTGCTGACACACACTGGAACGATCGGCACACCGGCGGCGATGGCCATCTGGAACGCGCCTTTCTTGAACGGCAGCAGTTCTTCACCCAGGTTGCGCGTGCCTTCCGGGAAGACCCAGATCGAGGTGTCTTTGTGCTGCAAGGTGTCGGTGGTCGTCAGCATCGACTGGCGCGCCTTGTGCGCGTTCCCACGATCGATCAACACGTTGCCCGCCAGCCAGAACAACTGCCCGAACAACGGCACCCATTTCAGACTCTTTTTGCCAATGCACACGGTCCGTCGCGGCACCACATTGCCGAACACGAACAGGTCGTAGTTGGACTGATGGTTGGCGATGATCACGCAGCTGTCAGGCTTGTTCATCAGCTGACCGACGTCGGCCTTCACTCGCAGGCGCAGGATGCACATGGCCGGCAGTGCGTACAGTCGGGCGCACAGACGACTGTTGTCCGGATTGAATGGCCGGCACAGCCCGAGGATCACTCCGAGCACACCCGCCAGAATAAAGTGCAGGCCCATCAATAACATACGAAACACAAACAGCATTTTCAGGCCCCACCGGGACAAAAGGTGGCGCAGTGTACGGATGTGCACTGTTTTCGGCAATTGCCGCTATAGAGTCAGGAGATGGGCGATGTTTAAGCGCATGTTTCCGACTTGTCGGTCAGAGGCGTCCTAGAGCAGCTGCGGAGTTTTGAAACGTGCGTGCAAGAAAAAGCCCGACACGACGGTCGGGCTTTTCTATAAAGGAGCGAAGCGGGTTCAGCCCAGGTGTTCCTGATCCTGAATGATCGCGTTGTCCAGGGTTTCCAGCAGCGCTTTGCGCACTTTCAACTTGGTGTTCTTGTGCGCGGTCATGTTGATCTTCTTCAACTGACGCGCAGCGGCGAGGGCGGCACCTTGCAGCTCTTCGGCAGAAACCACCTTGTCGAGGAAACCGGCATCCACAGCGCTTTGCGGATCGAACATTTCGCCGTTGATCACCGAACGGTGGAAGGCCGAGCGGCGCAGGCGATCACGGGCCAGCTCGATGCCGGCGTGGTGCATGGTCATGCCGATCTGCACTTCGTTCAGACCAATGCTGAACGGACCGTCGACGCCGATCCGGTAATCGGCGGACAACAGAATGAACGCGCCTTTGGCCACGGCATGACCCGGGCAGGCAACGATCACCGGGAACGGGTGCGACAGCAGACGACGAGCCAGAGTCGAGCCGGCGGTCACCAGCGACACGGCTTCTTTAGGGCCGGCGGTCATCACCTTCAAGTCGTAGCCGCCGGAGAGAATGCCCGGCTGGCCAGTAATGATCACAATGGCGCGATCCGCCACCGCCTGATCCAGCGCCGCGTTGAAGGCCGCGATCACGTCCGGGGAAATGGCATTGACCTTGCCGTTGCTCAGGGTAAGAGTCGCGATACCGTCTTCGAGGTGGTAGGCAATCAGGTCGCTCATGGCGCAATTCCTTATAAGAAAGATGGGCAGACGTTACCCACCGTCGCCGGTCAGGTAAAGCACTGTGACTGACCCGCCGGTCACCCTCGACCGGCTGATGCACCGCAACGCGCCCCACGGCAAACGCCTCTACGCCTATATAGAAGGGCCGAGCCCACCCGAGATTGGCCGGATCGCCATGGCCCATCGGTAGCAGAAACGACTTTTTCTCTTAACCGCATGAAAATTCTGAAAAAAAGTTTGCCATCAGAAAAGCTTTCGACTACATTAGCGCGCCTCGACAGACAGAACATGTTTGAAGAGATACGGTGAAGTGTCCGAGTGGCTTAAGGAGCACGCCTGGAAAGTGTGTATACAGGAAACTGTATCGAGAGTTCGAATCTCTCCTTCACCGCCACATTCAGTAAACACAAACCCCTGATTTTCCTAGAGAAAGTCGGGGGTTTGTGGTTTTTGGCGTCTGGAAAAAGGCGATATGGGAACAGTATGGGACTGGCGCACCATTTCGCTGAGTAAAAAGCAGGCGCGGCTTTTGAGTTTCCAATGAATGTGGGTGAAATTCCCGCGTATCGTCAGTTCCCTTTGGTTATGTTTCTGCGCGATAGTGGCGTTTTGTTATCGACTTCAGGAAACGCTACTTGCCTGGAAGGTCATCGGCAGTTCAACGCAGGAAGCGCAGTGAAGACAATAGTCACGATGGTTCTATTTTTGGGGTTGTGTGGCTGCGGCTCCGACTCTCGCAGTTCTGCGCCGACACTCTGGACAGACGGCATCATGCTCGAGCAGAAGAAGGTTGTCGTCGATGATCAGCACGCCAAAGTGATCATGCAGGCATCAGGCGATACGGCCAATCCGGTAGATTTTGAAGTGGTCCGAGGTAACGACCCGGATAAGCGTCCCGATAAACGGGGGACAGTGGTCAAACCGTTTCGCAATAAAGTCGGCGAATGGTTCAGCCGTCTCGACAGCGCGGTCTCCAAGCGTTTTCCCCAATTGGAAATGCAGGCCGATGCTGGCCAGGTTCTGCAAGTGGGCGGCTCGTCGACGATCAGTAGTCAGGTTCCGGCACCGGGTTATCGGACTCTTTATAACGAAGACTATGTATTCAACCCGTCGAAGAACAAGTATGAGAAAAAGCTAACCGCCAATCCGACCGTCCCGTCGTCTTACTCCTGTGGGCCGATCACAAGCGCCTTTATTCCCGAGAAACAAAAGGTCTATCTGGCGGAGTTTGTCTTCGTGGATCGGGGGGACGGTTGTGAACTGCAGCTCTATGACATCACGCAACCCGAACTGCGTATCCCCGTCGTTGCCATCAAAGGCACGCAGCCCTCGTCCGCCAGGTCGTTCCGCTACCCATAAGTTCATAAACAAGCCCCCCGGTTTTGCAAGAAGCCAGGGGGGCTTGTGCATTCTGGTGTCCGGATTTCTTTGGTCACAGAGATGGGTTCGGCTTCATTTTGCCGGGGCGGTACAATCGCGGTTTTATCTGTATGTAAAAGGACGACTTCCATGATCATTTCCACTACCCACTCCATCGAAGGCCGGCAGATCACGGCGTATCTGGACATTGTCAGTGCCGAGTCGGTGCAGGGCGTGAATGTGATTCGCGATATGTTCGCCGGGATGCGGGACTTTTTTGGCGGGCGTTCGCAGACGCTGGAGCGGGCGTTGAAGGAGGCGCGTGTTCAGGCGACTGACGAGATCAAGGAGCGGGCGCGGGCCTTGCAGGCGGATGCGGTGGTCGGGGTGGATTTCGAGATCAGCATGCCGGCGGGGAAGGGCGGTATGGTTGTGGTGTTCGCGACCGGCACAGCGGTCAAGTTGCGCTGAGCATCGGTTTCCGCTTGTGAGCCCATTCAAGTGAATGGGCTCGTTGCTGACAATCAGCCCTGCGGCTTGAGCAGGACGGTGCCTTTCGAGTCGTAGGTCAGTGGAGTGTCGATCGCGACAAGTGGAGTGCCGGTGGACTGGCCAGGCTGAACCGGGTCTGGATAGTAGATGACGCCAGGTTTGCCAGGCTGCACCGGACTAGGTCCGTCCAGCGGCTTGATGACGATCTCACCTGAGGCAAGCTTCTCCTTGAATTTTTCCGCCGCGGCTTTACCGGCGGCGATCTGCTCGTCCGTGAGCTTTACAACAGGCATTGGTGGGAATCCTTTGATTTCCATGTTCTCTCCTTGAGATTCATTGCGTAGGAAAAAGGGCAACGGCCAGTCATCGAGAATCTTTAGCTCTGTGGGACCAGCGGTTCATCTTCGCGCCGAGCTTTTTGTAGGCCATTCGTCGGGCTCTGGGCGATCCGAATCACAAGTCCAGGAATGACCGGCTAGTCTCAAAAGCCTTGGAGGTCGATATTTTTTCAGGCAAAAGGGTCTTGCCGGTATCGACCCGCTTTTGAAAGGGGTGAAGAGATGACTGATCCGTACATCGAAGACGACGGGGCTGAATTTCCATTCAACAATTGCGTGCGCTGTGGCCAGACCGAGTACCAGGCGGGCTTTGGCGAAGATCCGGTGCAGACCGGCAAGATCAAGTCGACAGCACCCAAGGGGCCGAAAGCGAAATTTCTGCCCAAGGTGACGACACGTTCCAGGAAGTAATCCGGATGCGAAAGAACCCCGCCAATGAGCGGGGTTTTTTATCCGTGTTTTTCAGAAAGAAACGTCCTACAGAAATTGCGGATTCGTCTGGTTTCTTTCACAAACTTTTCACACCGGTCTACGTAGGGTGAAGCCATCCGTTAGAAAGCAAGTCTCCAGCCCGTCTCCCCAGCGGGCTTTTTTTTGCCTGCCATAAAACCTTTTCCATAATCGCTGTCCAATCGGCGCCAAGTGCGTTGCGACGCTGGACTTTACCGCGGCAACAGCATTCAATCTGCGCCCTTTTTTCTTCCTTCTGTTGAGGTTTTCGTCATGCGTTTAACTCTGCCTGCTCTGGTTCTGGGGCTTCTGGTTGCTCAAGGTGCAATGGCTGGCGACGGTACCGCCGCACTGGGTGGCGGTCTGGGTGGCGCGTTGGGTAATGTGGTCGGCCAGAAAATGGGCGGCAGCACCGGTGCAGCGATTGGTGCTGGTGTAGCGGGTGCGGCCGGTAGTGCATTGGCTGCCAAGAAAGGTGCCCGTACCAAAGCGGCCATTGGCGGTGGTGTCGGCGCGGCAGGTGGTTCGGTGATCGGTAACAGCCTGGGCGGCAAGACTGGCGCAACCATCGGTGCCGGCCTGGGTGGCGCAGCTGGCGGCGCGGTAGGCAGCAATCTGTCCAAAGGTCACAAGCGTCACTGATTGCGAATGCATGTCTGAAAAGGCCCGGCTTGATGCCGGGCCTTTTCGTTGCTGAACGTTTTCCCTGAATGCGCCTCCAATCTCACATAGCCCCTCTCCGGGCATACCGTCCCGATCCGGGACCTGTGAGGTCTGTATGCGCTCGACTTTAACTGCAACTGCGTTGGTTATTGGACTGCTCGTGGCTCAAGGCGCCATGGCTGCCGGCGATGGTTCCGCGGCTGTCGGTGGTGGGCTGGGCGGTGTGCTGGGTAATGTGGTCGGCGGTCAGCTCGGCGGCAGCACCGGTGCGGCGGTTGGTGCTGGCGTGGGCGGTGCGGCCGGCAGTGCCGTCGGGGCGAACAAGCGCAATCGTACGGAAGCCGCGATTGGCGGTGGTCTCGGCGCCGCTGGTGGCTCAGTGCTCGGCAACAGCCTCGGCGGCTCCACCGGTTCGGCCATCGGCGCAGGATTGGGTGGCGCAGCGGGTGGCGCGGTCGGCAACAACCTGGGTGACGATGGTGGTAGATCGCACTCTGGGGGCGGCCATAAGCACAAGTACAAACACAAGAATCGTCATCATTGAGTGACCGCTTCTACATAAACCCGGCTTGATGCCGGGTTTTTTGTGCCTGCTTGTCAGGCGCAGGAACGATTAGCGACCATAATTTTCGAACGTCGTATACGAATGCGATTGACGAGGTGCGCCATGACTCCCGAAACCGAAGGCAAGGAAGAAAAAGGCCCGAGTGGATTGCCGTTTATCAATGATCCGGGGAATGAAGATCCGGGGTCGTTGATGGATGACGCGACGGTTCCGCTTTGGGAGGGTGAGGGAGAGGAGCTTGAGTATGAGGATTTTGATGATGATGAGTGATGGGCACTCGTTTCGTTGAATATTGGAAATTCTATTGAGAGCGCTAAGGGAGTGAGCAGTGGTTTAACCCCGCCATTCGCTATCGAACAAACGAGACATCAATTCTGTTCGCGTTAATTTTGACGAACTGCCCATTCAGATGTGGGTATTCGTAGTGGATATCCTGATCCATAAAATCAACAAACGACCGGAAAACCTCGCCATCCAGGTAGCCATAAACCTCACAGGGGAATCCACTACCGAGCATTTTGATCTGCATTTTTTCGCATGGTGTAGCTGATACAAATTCCTCACCAGACAACACCATTTCGAACTCAGCTTCGTAAGTTTTTCCGACCTCAATTTTCGAAGCGCTGTAGCTTGCGAAGCACCTAACCTCAACGCCCTCAACAACCAGCAAAATAGCGTCTTCTACGAACGGGTCTATTTCGACGACCAATGCTTTGTGTGTCTTAGTCATGAGCAGGCCTCACTGTTTTATCTTGTGCGTTACCATTAATTGTCCGCCAAAACTCTTTTCCACTTTTGGTGTGTAGAGTCGTAATTTCATCATTTGTGTTGGTGCCCACGAAAGCAAATTTCGCTTCACCTTTCCGGTTAGTCCCCATCAATTGGATATACCCTGCTCGCATCTCTCCTTTGTATAAGTACTCCACACGCGTGCCTTGATTCACTACTCCTCGTGCGATGAGCAAGTACTCTTCGCTGGTCATCGCCTTGAATTCGGCGCCATGCTTTTCAAAATGCCCGGCAAGCTTTTCCTCACTACCAAAATTTCCCGGTCGAGATTTGGGCTTTGGAGTCAGCGGTTCACCTTCGTCAACAACCGAACCAGCTACCCCATCCGGCACCGGACATCCCGGCTTATTCGGTGGCGGGCAGTTGGAGTTCAACCCCAACGGATCCACCCACCCCGTCGGATTCGGCACGTACCGGTATTGATTCAACCCACCCGCCAGCTTCACCGGATCCGGCGTCAAATACCGCCCCACCTCCGGGTCGTAATACCGGTGCCGGTTGTAATGCAGCCCGCTTTCGTCATCGAAGTACTGCCCCTGAAAGCGCAGCGGCTGGTCCAGGTAATCCTCGGTCGCCAGTTCCAGCGAAGTGACCTTGCCGTAGGCGCTGTACTTGGCCGACCAGACGATGTCGCCGCTGTAGTCGGTCAGTTCCTGCGGGGTACCGAGGTGGTCGAGCTGGTAGTAGAACGGGCAGGCGCGTTTCGGGCCTTTGCCGTCGAGCAGGGCCAGAGGACGGAAGGTGCCGGGTTCGTAGATGAAGCTGCGGTGTTGTTCCTTGCTGCTTTCGGCGATCAGGTGGTCGCCTTGCCAGAAGAACTCGGTGCTCTGGCCGTCGACGGTTTTGCGGATGCGGCGGCCGAAGGCGTCGTATTGGTAGGTCGCGGTTTTGCCGTCCGGGCGGGTCAGGCCGATCAGGCGGTGCTGGCTGTCGTAGCGGTATTCGGTGACGAGTTGTTGGGCGCGGCCGCGACGTTCGCGGATCAGGTTGCCGAAGGCGTCGTAGTCGTAATGGCGGTCGCCCTGCATCAGCAGGCGGTTGCCTTTGATGTGTGTGGGGCCCGGACGGTCCTGCAGCAGCAGGTTGCCGGCCGGGTCGTGAGCGAAGTTTTCCGGCACATCGTCGCGGGTGTGGCGTACGCGGATCAGCCGGTCGAGGGCGTCGTACTGGTAGCTGCGCTGGCCGTGGCGGGTGTCGGCGATGTGTTCGAGGTTGCCGTTGGCGCTGTAGGCAAAGTCGCGGCGGTACAGGGCACTGCGTTGATGGCCGACCGCGTGGGAACGTAAGCGACCCTGTTCGTCGTAGGCATATTCGCTGAGCAGCAGACCCTGCTGGCGCTGCTGTTCGCGACCGGACTGGTAGACATGCCGGGTGAGCAAGGCGCCGTTGAGGTCGATCGCGGTCAGCGCGCCGCCCTTGGCGTAGTGGTAATCGAGCTTGCTGTTGTCCGGCAGACGCATCCGGCTGAGCTGGCCGCAGGCGTCGTAGGCATAACGCAAGGTGCCCCAGCCCTGATGCTCGCGCACCAGCCGGTCCTGCAGGTCGTATTCAAAAGCCAGTGGGTGATTCTGACCGTCATCGACCCCGGTCAGCCGACCTAGGCGGTCATACCGATAGCTGACCTTAACCCCGTCCGGCAGGGTCTTGAGCAGCAGGCGTCCAGCAGCATCACGTTGGTAGCCGGTGACCAGCGTGGTGCCGTCGTCACCAAACTCGGTCTTTTCCAGCAGATGGCCGTTGCGGTCGTAGGCGTACGCGGTGCGCCGTCCATCGAAACCGGTTTCCTGTCGGATCAGTCCGGTGGGCGTGTAGTCCAGAAGATACTTGTCGCCGGACTCGTTCTCGATTTCCGTGAGCAACAGTTGCGCATGGTCGTAGCGGTACTGCAGTCGCGTGCCGTCGGGGTTGATCCGTCGGCTGACCAGGTGCAGGTCGTCGTCATACTCGTAGCGGGTGATGCGCCCCAGTTCGTCGCGTTCGGCGGTGATCTGGCCGTAGGCGCTGTAGGACCAGGCGCGGGTAGCGCCGGTCGGCGAGGTGCTCTGGATCAGTCGGCCCACGGCGTCCCAGGCGTGACGGGTAACCGCGCCGTGTTCATCCTGCGCAGTAATCCGCCGCCCCAACGCATCGTAGGAAAACTTCCGAACCCCACCGTCGGACAAACTTTCCTCGACCAGTTGCCCGAGGTCGTTCCACACAAACACATGGCGACCACTGTCCGGATAACGGATCGACAGCAACCGCCCCTGCGCGTCGTAGTGGTAATGGGTGACATGGCCGTCGGGATCGACCACTTCGGTGACATCGCCCTGGGCATTGCGCCGGTACGTCCACAGCGCATCACCACGCGAACGGCTGTGCAGGAAACCGTGGCGGTATTCGTAGGACGTCGGCGCATCGTCCGGCGGAATCAGCGCGATCAGCCGTCCGACGTCGTCGTAGCGGTATTCGGTGACCGCCCCCAGCGCATCCTGCTCGGCGACCAAGCGGCCCTGCGCGTCGTAGGCCTTGAGCTGCTCGCCACCGTCAGCGGCGACCTGACGCACCAGCCGCGCCGTGTCGTCGTGGACGTAAACCTCTTCGCGGCCGTCGACGTACTGCACGGTAACGCTGCCGGCGTCGTCCCAGACGTAGCGCGTATCCATCTGCGAAAACGACGCCCAGTGCCGCACGCAACGCGCCGCCTTGCCAGCACGCTCCCACTCCCAGAAGAAGCTCGCGCCACCGCTCAGTTGCCGTTGCAGGATGACGTGCTGGTCGTCGTAGTCGTAACGCTCGCTTTCACCGACCGCGTTGGTCGCTTCGATCAGTCGATGACGCGCATCAAAGCGGTAGCTGACCAGCGTCTGCTCGGTGCGCCAGGCCGCATCGCGCCAGACTTGATAATCGACCGCGACCAGATGCGCCCGCTCATAGCGCAGCAACAGCGAACGACCGACGCCGTTATCCAGCCGCTCAACCCGATCCTGACGATCACGCGTAATCCGCAGCCGGTTGCCGTACGCATCGCTAATGAGCGTCAGACGCCCAGCCCGAAAGTGATAAAACCGCGCCGTATCCCCCGCCAGCGCAACAATCAACTCCTCCGGCTCATCCCCGAGAAAAATCGCCGCCCGCGACAAGCTGTTGTGAATCGCCGGCCGCTCGACACTCGGCAACGGAAACCGCGTGCGCCGGTTCTCGTGGTCAACCCAGACCACGCCATCACCCTCGACCTCCAGCCGATGCGCCAGCGAATGGCTCCAGCCAAACCCCAGCCCAACATCAATCTCGGCCGCGCTGGTGCGATACAACCGACTGAACTCGAACGACAGCAGCCCATCAAGCACGCCATCGGTCAGCGTCAGCAGCTCTTCGCCAGTGACCATCGACACCGGACAGCCATTGGTGCAGGTCCTGGGCACGCAGTCGGCGCTGTCGCCGTTGGGGTTTTTCGCCTGATCAGGCTTGTCGTCGTGAGGCTCATGCCGCTTCATTTGCGTCATGCCCTGAGACTTGTTGCGTGCAATGGCCGCCGGATTGGGCACCGTCAGTACCAGTGCATCCGCCGTGCGAATCTCCAGCGGAATGGCAGGTGTCGGTCGCAGCGGTGCCGGACGTGCATTGATCATCAGCGGTTTCAAAGCACTCGCATGCCGGGTCAGATCGGGCGCCGAAGTCAGCTCTGCCAACCGCAACGCCGACGCCGCCAGCCACTCCCGTGCACGCGGCGACTTGATCTTGCCCAGCACTTTGGCACTCAACCGCAGCGGCACACCCATGCCACCCGACACACACATCAGCAAAAAACTGATCAGCAGTTCGGCGCGAACTTCAGCCACCACCTCGGCCAGGTACTGCGGCGGCAGCATCTTCAGCCAACTGGTGAAGGCCGCCAGATGAATGAACAGCAACGGTTCGTCGCTGAGCATCAGCAAGCCATTGGCGATGGCCTCCGTGGACGCCTTGAGCAGGGCTTCCAGCTCAGCGGCGGACAGGTACTGCAGAAGCTTTTCGCTGTTGGCCTGCCAATCGGCGAGCAGGGCAAACAGCTGTTTCACGTCATCCCAGACGCCGTTCAGGGCGGATTCGAAACCGCGCCAGTCAGCCCGTTGCAACTGCCCGTAACGCTCGGTGAAACCAGCGCTGGAAAACTCCGTCCACTGTGGTTGAAAACCTTTCCATTCCTCACGCAGCCAGCCTTCGAGACCATCGATGAGGCCCTGATACGAGGCGTACAGCGTCTGGACATGCGAACTGGAAACATCGGGAAAGAAGGTGATGCGATAACGCTGGCCCCGGTCGCAATCACTGACCTCGAGAATGCCGCTGGGGCCGATGGTGTAATGCTGTGGTTCACCGAAAGCCAGGACACCGTCGACATCGGAAATGACCGGTTCCAGGGTCACCGGCGTATCGCCGATCGGCACGAAGCGTGCGGCTTCGAACATGTGCACCAGTGTCAGGGAGCCGGTGGCGGAACACATGGCCACGGAGGAACTGATGGGTTTGCGGCTGCCAACCGGCGCACTGAGCCGGACATCGTTGCCGATCTGGAACACTTGCTCGACATCCAGCGCGGTTCCTGTCCAGAACTGCTCGGCCCAGCTTTCATAGTTGTTGAGGCAGAGGCGGAATTCCTGGAACAGCTTCTCGGCGTCGGGCTGGTCAGGGTTCAGCGCAGCGACCACCAGCAAACCAATGCTGTTGTTCAGGTACAGGAGCCGATCGGATGGAAGCATTCGCAGTCACTCGCGCGCATCAAGGGAATGGCGCGAAACTTTGCGGGGGATCAAACAGGAAAGAAGTCAGGCAAGTAGGCGATGTCTGTAGGGCAATTCTCTAAATGTGCCTGGCAACGTTCGGCGGACAACCGACATTGCCCGTTGCTCAACCTCGGCGGCGCTCGTTATGCTGCTGAACCCTTTAATCAGATCCGAGCAGCGGTACCCGATGCCGCCTGGGATGTTTTTGATAACGGATCCGATGATGAATGCACCGCTGAAGGCGTTCGGCCCGATCAAGGCCGTGATTTTCGATATGGACGGTTTGCTGCTGGACACCGAGGGCATCTACACCGAGGTCACCTCGCTGATTGCCGAGCGTTACGGGCGGACTTTCGACTGGAGTATCAAGCAGAACATCATCGGGCGTGGCGCCGGCGATCTGGCCCGTTATGTGGTCGAAGCGCTGGACCTGCCAATCACCGCCGAAGAGTTTCTGGTGATTCGCGAGCCGCTGATGCGCGAGCGTTTTCCGACCGCGCAAGCGATGCCTGGGGCCGAGGAACTGATCCGCCATCTCAAGGCGCACAACATTCCGATTGCCGTCGGCACCAGTTCGTCGCGCCAGTCGTTCGGTCAGAAAACCACGCTGCACCGTGATTGGTTCGCGTTGTTCGACTTCATCGTCACAGCCGATGACCCGGAAGTTGGCGCGGCCAAACCAGCCCCGGACATTTTCCTCACCGCCGCTCGCCGTCTCGGTGTGGCACCGGAAGATTGCCTGGTGTTCGAGGATTCGCCGTTCGGCGTGACGGCAGCGAAAGCCGCGGGCATGACCGCCATCGCGATTCCCGATGCGGCCATGGCCGATGAAAAATACGCACACGCCGACGGGATTCTTCGTACGTTGAAAGCGTTCACACCGAGTGCATGCGGGTTGCCGGCGCTGGACTGGGCCTGATCAAACCGCAGACAAAAAAACGCCGCCCCTCAGTTAAAGGAGGGGCGGCGTTTTTCGTTATCGACAATCTGATCAATCAGGCGCCGAAACCACCGTCGATGCTCAGGCTGGCACCGGTGATGTAACCGGCTTCCGGGCCTGCGAGGTAGGCGACGAAGCTGGCGATTTCCTCGGCTTTGCCGTAACGACCGACCGCCATCAGCGGAATCAGGCTTTCGGCAAAGTCACCGTGGGCCGGGTTCATGTCAGTGTCCACCGGGCCGGGCTGCACGTTGTTGATGGTGATGCCCCGTGGGCCGAGGTCGCGGGCCAGGCCTTTGGTCAGGCCGACCAGCGCGGATTTGCTCATCGCATACACGCCGCCACCGGCGAAGGGCATGCGGTCGGCGTTGGTGCTGCCGATGTTGATGATGCGTGAGCCTTCGCCCATGTGTCTGGCGGCTTCCTGACTGGCGATGAACACGCTGCGCACGTTGATTGCCAGGGTCTGGTCGAAGTCTTCCAGTTTGAAGTCTTCCAGCGGGGCGACGGCCAGTACACCAGCGTTGTTGACCAGGATGTCGAGGCGGCCAAAGGTTTCGACCGTCGCGTTCACGGCGTTGCGGATGGCGCTGGCGTCGGCGCTGTCAGCCTTGATCGCCAGGGCTTTGCCGCCGGTGGCGGTGATGCTGTTTTGCAGTTCTTCAGCCTTGGCAGCGGAACTGACGTAAGTAAAGGCAACCGCGGCGCCTTCAGCGGCCAGGCGTTTGACGATGGCGGCACCGATGCCGCGAGAGCCGCCTTGAATCAGAGCGACTTTACCGCTGAGGTGTTGAGTGGTCATGTTCGATCTCCAGAAATTTCAAGGCAGGCTGCCTTGTTGTGGTGTCGAGTATCTGCCCCTCGCCCATAGGCGGGTAGACCGTGGTTGCTATAGTCTGTGTAAACCAAAAGTTTATAGTGGCGGCCATGGAAACCTTCAGCAGTATCGAATGCTTCGTACGCAGCGCCGAAGTCGGCAGCTTTGCCGAGGCCGCGCGCCGCCTGAGCCTGACACCGGCCGCGGTGGGTAAAAGCGTGGCGAAACTGGAAACGCGCCTCGGCGTGAGGCTGTTCCAGCGTAGCACCCGTCGGTTGACCCTGACGGAAGCGGGGCAACTGTTTCTGAGTGAGGTCAGCGGCAGCCTTACCACCATCCAGAACGCGGTGAACAATCTGGCCAGTGCCGGTGGTCAACCGGCGGGAACGTTGAAGGTCAGCATGGGCACGGTGTTCGGCCGCTTGTACATCGTGCCGTTGCTGGGTGAGTTCCTGACAAGGTTTCCGGCGATCAACCCGGACTGGCACTTCGATAACCGCCAGGTCGATCTGATCGGCCAGGGTTTCGATGCGGCGATTGGCGGTGGCTTCGAGCTGCCACAAGGCGTGGTGGCGCGCAGGCTGACGCCGGCACATCGAGTATTGGTGGCTTCCGCAGATTATCTGGATCGGCATACGCCGATCAGCGAACCGGACGATCTCAAGCTGCACGAGGGCATCCTGATCCGCTCTCCGCAGACCGGTCGCGTGCGCTCCTGGCAGTTGACGCATCGCACTCAGCAGCACAGCCCGCTGACCCTCAAGGCGCGAATGACCATGAGCGATTCCGAAGCCGCCTGCGCCACGGCGGCGCAGGGGCTGGGGATTGCACTGGTCAGCATGCCGTTTGCCGTCAGTTATCTTGAGGCGGGAACGTTGCAGCGAGTCTTGCCCGACTGGTACGTCGACGACGGCAACATCTCCATTTATTACGCCGAACACAAACTGTTGCCGGGCAAGACCCGGGCGTTTGTCGACTTCATCATCGAGCAGTTTTCAACCCGGGGTCTCGCAGAGCGGTTCAACGCGCAAAACGTGCTGGCCAGCCGATGATGGTTTTCGGACGTGGCGTCGCATAGGTCCGTACCTTGGACGTCGACAGGCCCAGGCGCACCAGCGATTCGGCGATGGTCACAGCGGCGGTGACGCCATCGATCACCGGCACGCCGGTACGCTGACGGATCTTCTCATCGAGCCCGGCCATGCCGCCGCAACCGAGGCAGATCACTTCTGCTTTATCCTGAGTCACCGCCAGTTCGGCCTGATGGACGATTGCTTCCAGCGCCCGCTGCGGTTCGTGTTCCAGCTCCAGAACGGCAAGACCACTGGCACGCACCGAGGCGCAACGATCCCACAGACCGGACAGTTTCAGGCGATCCTCAATCAACGGCACTGTGCGATCCAGCGTGGTGACCACTGAGTAGGCGTGGCCGAGAAACATCGCGGTGCTGGCGGCGGCATCGGTGATGTCCACTACCGGCACGTTGAGCAACTCCTGCAAACCTTCACGGCCGTGCTCGCCGTAGCCGGCCTGGATCACCGCGTCGAACGGCTGGTCGTAGGACATCACCCGGTCCATCACGGCGATGGCGGCCAGATAACTTTCGAAATTTCCTTCGACTGAATCAGCCCCGAAGTACGGCGTGAGGCCGACGATCTCGGTGCCGGGGGAGGCGACAGCCTGCGCTGAGCGGGCGATGGCCTGGGTGATGGATTCGGTGGTGTTGACGTTGACCACGAGAATTCGCATGGGAAGTCCTTATTACGGTTGGTTCTGCGGCCCCGCGAAGGGCCGCCAAAAGTTTCAGTGACTGACGTTTTCGACGGCGATGGCTTCACCGTCCACATCGGCGTAGTGCGGTTGGCGTTTGGCGATGATCAGGTAGAGCATTCCGGCGATCCCGGCACCGATCAGCCAGGAGAAGGGCGAAACGCTGTGGAAGCCCGGCACCAGCGCCAGGACGATGGCGATCAGCGCGGCCGGAATGAACGCTGCCACCGCCCGCAGATTGACCCCGCGGCTGTAGTAATACGCGCCGTTCGGGTCTTCGCTGTACAGCTGCGGCACGTGGATCCGGCCTTTGCGGATCAGCCAGTAGTCGACCATGATCACGCCGTACAGCGGGCCGAGCAGGGCGCCGAGGCCGGACAGGAAGTACACGATCACCAGCGGGCTGTTGTAGAGATTCCACGGCAGGATCAGCACGGCAATCGTTGCGCTGATCAGCCCGGCGCGGCGGAAAGTCAGGTACTTCGGCGCCAGATTGCTGAGCACGAAGGCCGGGGCGACGAAGTTGGCCATGATGTTCACCGCCACGGTGACGATCAGGAACGCCAGGCAGCCGAGCACCAGAAAGAACGTGTTGGGGATCGAGGCGATGATTTCGGTCGGGCTTTCGATGATCCGGCCGTTGATCTGAAATTGTGCACCGCACAGCAGGACGGTGATCCCGGCGAACACCAGAATATTCACCGGCAGGCCCCAGAAGTTTCCGACCTTGATGGTTTTGCGGCACGGCGAAGAACGGGCGAAGTCGCAGAAATTGAGGATCAGCGTGCCGTAGATCGCCAGCCACAAAGCGCCGCCGGCAAAGATATTGCGCCACATCTCGCCGCCGGTCAGCGGTTCGCGGATCGACCAGGCAATGGTCGCGTTGGCCTGGGTGTACATCCACGCGGCGAGGCAGGCGACGGTCAGCAGAATCACCGGCCCGGCGAACGCTTCGTAGCGACGAACCATCTCCATGCCGTAGGCCAGAATCCCCAACTGCACGAACCAGATTGCCACGAAACACACCCAGCCCAGGCTCGACAGGCCGAGGATCGAGTTGTGGTCGTAGTCGGTGAAACCGGGGTGAACTGCCGTGAGCAACACGCGAAACACCACGGACGCCAGGTACGTCTGAATCCCGAACCAGGCGATGGCGATAATTGCCCGGATCAACGCAGGAATCTGCGCCCCGTGGATACCGAAACTGATCCGGCTGATGACCGGAAACGGTACCCCGGTTTTCTGCCCCATGTAACCGGACAGGTTCATGAAGAAATACACCAGCGCCGCGCCGATCCCCAGCGACAGCAGAATCTGCCAGCCGCCCAGACCCAGGGCGTAAAGGCCGATGGCAAACGAGTAGTTGGCGATGTTGTGCACATCGTTGGTCCACAGGGCAAAAATGCTGTATTTGCCCCAACGCCGTCCTTCGACCTTGGTCGGTGCGAGGTCACTGTTGTGCAGACGCGGGCTCAATTGCAGCGGTTCGGCGATGCCATCACCGGGCACGGTGTGATCGAGGGTTGAGGAGGAGGGCAGATTCAGCGCGATGTTGTTGTTCGAGAGACTCGTACGCATTCCGGCAGGCTCCTGATGTTCGGGCCGCGATGACTGTGCATGAGCGCTCTGGCTCGGCAGATCTTCGTCGCGGCGGTGAAACATCACAGGTTAGGGGCATCTGCAGCCTGTACGGGATAGGGCGCTTCAGGCTTGCGGATCAAAAGTGTGGGTTCATGTTTCGCAGTTTTGTATACAAAACATGTATGCACTAAAGCCAGATCTGTGCCAGTCAGCGATCTATGAAAATCGCCGTTGATTTCGAATAGTTATTGAATGGCGCTAAGTCGCTGAAATTCAGGCGATATAAATTGACCGTTTGAACAGGTATTTATTTTTCGGAAGGGATTTTGGCGGACGCCGGAAGGGATCGCTTTGGGAGCGGGATGTAACTTTTCAGGGCGCAGAAATGAAAAGTGCACACATAAATGGCACCGATGGTGACATTCGTGTGTACACATTTTTCATGTCTGGCAGAGACAACTGTGGGTCGAACGGTTTATGCCTTGCTGATGATATTCCCGGCATGCAACCCGCATTCTTTCTGGGTCGCTTCTTCCCACCACCAGCGGCCTTCGCGCTCGTGCTGGTTTGGCAGCACAGGGCGGGTGCACGGTTCGCAGCCGATGCTGATGAAACCGCGCTCATGCAGGCTGTTGTACGGCAGCTCCAGCATGCGGATGTAGCCCCAGATTTCCTCGCTGGTCATCTGCGCCAGCGGGTTGAACTTGTACAGGGTGCGCTCCGGGGTGGAGAACGCGCTGTCGATTTCCATTACCGCGACCGCGCTGCGGGTGCCAGGGCTCTGGTCACGGCGCTGGCCGGTGGCCCAGGCTTTGACACCGGACAGTTTGCGGCGCAGCGGCTCGATCTTGCGGATGCCGCAGCACTCGCCATGGCCGTCCTTGTAGAAACTGAACAGGCCTTTTTCCTTCACGAACGGTTCGAGTTTCGTGTAGTCCGGCGAGACCAGTTCGATGTCGATCTTGTAGTGCTCGCGCACCTGATCGATGAATCGGTAGGTTTCCGGGTGCAGACGGCCGGTGTCGAGACTGAACACCTTGACGTTCTTGTTCAGCTTCCAGGCCATGTCCACCAGCACCACATCCTCGGCGCCGCTGAAAGATATCCACAGGTCATCACCGAACTCGGCGAACGCGAGCTTGAGGATGTCCTGCGCGGATTTGTTGGCATAGGTCGTGGCGAGTTCCACGACGTCGAACGTTGGGCTCATCAGGGCGGCTTCCTACAGGTCGGTGGCGCTGGGCGCTCTATATGGCGGCGATGTTAACAAAAAGCGGCGCAGGCCGGGGGCCACTCTGCGTTGCGTGGCCCGGAACGAGCCGCTAGAGTTCGGGCTCGCTCGACTCAATAAACATTACAAACGGAGTGTCCTGTGGAAATTGCCTGTCTTGATCTTGAAGGGGTGCTGGTACCGGAAATCTGGATCGCCTTCGCCGAAAAAACCGGAATCGAATCGCTCAAGGCCACCACCCGGGACATTCCCGACTACGACGTGCTGATGAAACAGCGCCTGCGCATCCTCGACGAGCATGGCCTCAAGCTTTCAGACATTCAGGAAGTGATCGCCACCCTCAAGCCGCTGGACGGTGCGGTGGAGTTCGTCAACTGGCTGCGCGAGCGGTTTCAGGTGGTGATTCTGTCGGACACGTTTTATGAGTTTTCCCAGCCGCTGATGCGTCAACTGGGCTTCCCGACCTTGCTCTGCCACCGTCTGATTACTGACGAAAGCGGGCGGGTGACGAGCTATCAGTTGCGTCAGAAAGATCCGAAACGTCAGTCGGTCCTGGCCTTCAAAAGCTTGTATTACCGGGTGATTGCGGCGGGGGATTCCTACAACGACACCAGCATGCTGGGCGAAGCGGATGCGGGGATTCTGTTCCATGCGCCGGATAACGTGATTCGGGAATTCCCGCAGTTTCCGGCGGTGCACAGCTTTGGTGAATTGAAGCAGGAGTTTCTCAAGGCTTCGAATCGCGACTTGAGCCTGTAAGTCATACTGTGGCGAGGGCGCAACCACCCTCGCCGCAAGCGTCAGAGGTTCTGCAAGGTTTCGAGCAGGACCCTGACCTTGGTGATCGACTCCTGATACTCCGCCTCCCAATCCGAGTCGGCCACAATCCCGCCACCGCCCCAGCAACACACCTGCCCATCCTTCACCAGCAGACTGCGAATGGCGATGGAACTGTCCATCTCGCCGCGCACATCCAGGTACAGCAACGAGCCGCAATACAAACCGCGTCGGGTCGGTTCCAGTTCGTCGATGATCTGCATCGCACGGATCTTCGGCGCTCCGGTGATCGAGCCGCCGGGGAAGCTGCCGGCAATCAGGTCCAGGGCATCGCGATCATCCGCCAGTTCGCCGGTCACGCTGCTGACCAGGTGATGCACGTTCGGATAACTTTCCAGGCTGAACAACTCCGGCACTCGCACGGAACCGATGCGGCAAGTGCGGCCGAGATCGTTGCGCAGCAGGTCGACGATCATCAGGTTTTCCGCGCGATCTTTGGGGCTGGCCAGCAGTTCGGCGGCGTTGGCGGCGTCTTCGGCCGGGGTCGCGCCGCGGGGGCGGGTGCCCTTGATCGGGCGGGTTTCCACCTGACGCTGGCTGACTTTGACGAAGCGCTCGGGTGACAGGCTTAGTACTGCGTTACCGTCAGGCAGGCTCTGGAATCCGGAAAACGGTGTCGGGCAGGCCTCGCGCAATTTGCAGTAGGCCAGCCATGGATCGCCCTGGCACGGCGCGCGGAAACGCTGGGCGAAATTGACCTGATAGCAGTCACCGGCCTGGATGTATTGATGAATGCGTTCGAGTGCTTGGCGGTATTCATCGGCCGAGAGGTCGGCTGCCATCGGGCTGTTCAGCTTGAACGGGGTCAGCTTGCCGACTGCCGGTTGGCTGAACACATCGATCAGGCGTTGTTTTTCGCTAACGCTGACCGACGGGTGAAACACCAGCTGGCTGGTGGCCTTGTGGTGATCACTGATTAAAGCCCAGTCGTACAGACCAAAACGCGCATCCGGCAGTTGCAGATCATCCAGCGCCTGACTCGGCATGTTTTCCAGATGCCGGCCGAAGTCGTAGCTCAGGTAACCGATCAATCCACCGGCGAACGGCAGTTCATAGGCGTCAGGCAATTGCGCGTCGCCCAACCGCGTCAGATTATCCCGCAGGCGTTGCAGGAAACTCTCGCCGCGCTCGTCCGGCAACACCGCCAGTTGTTCCAGCGGCCAGGCGCTGAGCAGGTCATAACGGCCACGGTCGGCACTTGGCCGGCCACTGTCGAGCAGCACGGCGCCGGGCGCATGGCGGACGGCCGCGAAATAGTCGGCGGGGTTGGCGCGGTAGGGCAGCGGGTGTACGGAACAGGTCAACATGGGCGGGGCAGATCGGCCATCGAGGCGGGGTGGGGATTGTAGTCCCCTCGGGGAATTGCTCCTAGAGGGGATGTCGGGGATTGGCAGATCAGAGGCCGGTAACGCGACTCAGCCCTCGACCGCCGGAATATGCCCAAACAACTCCTGAGCAAACGCCACGCGCTCTTCAACCGTTTCAGTCACGCCACGTGCCTTGAGGTCTTCCAGATGCGCTTCCACCGCATGGGTGCGCGAGGTCAGGCCGCAGTCGTTGGCAATCTGGATATTCAGCCCCGGTCGCGCATTCAGCTCGAGAATCAGCGGGCCTTTCTCCTGGTCCAGCACCATGTCCACGCCGATGTAACCCAGGCCGCACAACTCATAGCAACCGGCCGCGAGCCTCATGAAACCGTCCCAGTAGGGCAGTTGCACGCCGTCCACCGCGTTGGTGGTGTCCGGGTGTTTGGCGATGATGTTGTTCAGCCAGGTGCCGCGCAGGGTCAGACCGGTCGCCAGGTCGACCCCGACGCCGATGGCGCCCTGGTGCAGGTTGGCCTTGCCGCCGGACTGACGGGTCGGCAGGCGCAGCATGGCCATCACCGGGTAGCCCATCAGCACGATGATGCGGATGTCCGGCACGCCTTCGTAGCTGATGCTCTTGAAGATCTGGTCCGGGGTCACCCGGTATTCGATCAGCGCCCGGTCGCGGTGGCCGCCCAGCGAATACAGGCCGGTGAGGATGCTGGATATATGGTGCTCCAGCTCTTCGTGAGTGAGGATCTTGCCCGATACCGTGCGATAGCGACCCTCGAAACGGTCAGCGATGACGATGATGCCGTCACCGCCGGCGCCCTGGGCCGGCTTGATCACGAAATCGCTGCGCCCGCCGATGATCTCGTCGAGATTGTCGATTTCCTTCTCCGTGGAAATCACGCCATACAGTTCCGGCACATGAATGCCGGCCTTGATCGCGCGTTCCTTGGTGATGATCTTGTCATCGACGATCGGGTACAGGCTGCGCTTGTTGTACTTGAGCACGTAGTCCGCGTTACGCCGATTGATGCCCATGATGCCCCGGGCTTCCAGGGCCTTCCAGGTCTTCCAGAAACCGAACATCAGGCGTCAGCCTTCTTCAGGAAAGCCTTGAAGCGCACCAGTTCGGTCAGGCGATAACCGCGATAGCGACCCATGGCCAGCATGAAGCCCACCAGGATCAGCAGGATCGCCGGGAAGGTGAACACGAAGTACACCAGCTCCGGAACGGTCATGATCAGGTGCGCCAGGGACGCCGCGAACAGCGTGCCGATCGCCACTTTCAAGGCATGGCTGGCGCCGCGTTCTTCCCAGGTGATCGACAGGCGTTCGATGGTCATGGTCAGAATCACCATCGGGAACAGCGCCACCGACAGGCCGCGTTCCAGGCCGAGCTTGTGACTGAACAGGCTGATCGCCGCGATCAGCACCACCACGAACGTCAACACCACCGACAGACGCGGCAGCATTTGCAACTTCAGGTGTTCCAGATACGAACGCAGCGACAGGCCCAGCGCCGTAATCACGGTAAACAGCAGGATGCCGAAGCCCAGCTGTGTTTCGCGGAAGGCCAGGGCGATCAGCACCGGAGTGAACGTGCCGAGGGTCTGCAGGCCGATCAGGTTGCGCAGGATCAGGATCACCAGCACGCCGATCGGGATCATCACCATGATCATGAACGTCTGCTGGGTTTGCAGCGGCAGGCCGTACAGCGAGTATTCGAGGAAGTTGGCGTCGGTGTTTTCGTCAGTCAGCTTGGCCAGACGAATCGCGTTCATCTCGCTGTTGTTCAGGCTGAAGGTCACGTTGGCTTTCTTGCCGCCGTCGACGGTGATCAGGTTTTCATCGCCGCTCCACCACAGCAGGCGGTCGGTCGGCAGGCCTTGTTCGCCGGTTTCCGGGTTGAAGTACAGCCAGTCGGTGCCATTGAAGCTGCGCAGCCACAGTTCAGGGGTTTGCGGCTGATCGGCGACGAGGCGGATGGTGTGGACCTTTTCCACCGGCACGTGGGCGATGGACAGCAGCAGTTCAACGATTTTCGCCTTGTGCGGCGTCGACGGATCGCCCGCCAGCAGCAGTTTCACGTTGTCGTCGTTGACGTTGTTGACGCGTTTGATTGCCTCGCCAATAAAGGTTTCGACGTCGGCCGAGTGTTGGCGGATCGGCGCAAGCAGGGCTTCGGCGGCGATTTTTTCCGGGCCTTCGATAGCGATGCTGTCGCGGAAGGTCGGGCCTTTGATCTTGGTTTTTTCAGCGGTGTAGCGCTTGGTCAGCACCAGACGGTAATAAAGGGTCTGGTTGCCCTTGGCCCGGCGTGCCGACCACGTGACCTTGCGGTTGCCGTCGACACGGTTGACCGCCACGCCGTAGTTGTTGGAGATAAAGCTTTCATTGAGGCTGACGTAATCGCGGCTCAGGGGCGGCACGAACATCTGGATCTTCACCGGATCCTTGGTGCTGGCGACGAACTCGACCTTGGCGTCGATGTTCCACAAGTCGTCGGTGGCGTCTTCGGTCACCGGGATGCCGAGCACGAAAATCTGATAGGCCGTAACCGAAACGCCCAGGAGCACCAGAATGGTGATCAGGATTTTCAGGTGGAAGGTTAGAGAACGCATGGAAATTACTCGGCGGTATGAGCGGCGATGGCGCAGGCGGGTTTGCCGGCAGCGTATTTAAGACTGGGATCGACCAGCGCATCGAAGCGTTTCAGCGCCTCGGAGCCGATCAAAAGCGGGTATTGGAACGCACTGCGGTCGGTCAGGTTCACTTCGATGCTGCGCATTGCCGTACCCATGCAGATATCCAGCTCGATCACCGGGCGGGCGGTGTACTTCTTGCCTTCTTCCGGGTCGTAGTCGCCGGCGCGGCGCTTGATCTTGCTGACCCGGGCCAGCGGCCGTTCGATCGGGTGCGAATGCGCGGCGTCGATGGCCAGGTAGAAACGCACCCAGGACTCGCCGTTGCGCTTGAAGCGTTTGATGTCGCGAGCGCTCAGGGAGGCGGTTTTCGCCCCGGTGTCGAGTTTGGCCGCCACTTCCAGGTTGATCCCGTCGAGGGCGGCGTATTCGTTGAGGCCGTACACAGTCTTTTCCCCCGCCACAGCCAGGCTGGGCAGGCAAAACAGATAGAAAAAGGTGGGGAAGGGCTTGAGTCTCATAAATCCTGGCGAGCAGCGGTCCGTTCTCGGTTCAGGGCCACGGCGTCAGGAGATCCTGTCTGCGCGCGCCTTCGTGTGCCTATCAGCTTTTTATGACAAGCCGTGCAAGTGACCAGCAAATGCGGGCGGCATTCTAGCACGGTGGTTTTATGGCGCCAGCGCCCGAGCGGGTCTATAACCCTTGGGGTTGATGCTGAGGGTTATTAGACGATTGTCGACAATATCCATTTATCCTTTGACTGATGAAGGCTGATTCGCTAGTTTTTGCCGCATTGGTTTTCAAGGTGTCGACAATATGCTGGATCAACTCGATCCCCCGGTCATCAGCGGCGACGATTCGGAAACCCTGTCCGAAAACGTCTTCCGACGTATCCAGGCCGCCATCGTCAAAGGCGAGATCGCCCCGGGCAGCAAGATCTCCGAGCCGGAACTGGCGCGCACCTACGGCATCAGTCGCGGGCCGCTGCGCGAGGCGATTCACCGGCTCGAAGGCCAGCGCCTGCTGGTGCGCGTGCCGCACGTCGGTGCGCGGGTGGTGTCGCTGAGCCACGCCGAACTGCTCGAACTCTACGAAATCCGCGAATCCCTCGAAGGCATGGCCTGCCGTCTGGCGGCTGAACGCATGAGCGTCGAAGAAATCGACGAACTGCGCCGGGTGCTGGAAACCCACGAACGCGATGCCGCATTCCAGGCCGGCGTCGGCTACTACCAGCAGGAAGGCGATTTCGACTTTCATTACCGGATCATCCAGGGCAGCGGCAACCGCACCCTGACCCAGATGCTCTGCGGCGAGCTCTATCAACTGGTGCGCATGTACCGCATTCAGTTTTCCACCACGCCCAACCGCCCACGCCAGGCCTTTGCCGAACACCACCGGATTCTCGATGCCATCGCCGACCGTGACGGCGAACTCGCGGAATTGTTGATGCGCCGCCACATCGGCGCCTCGAAACGCAACATCGCCCGTCATTACCAGGACGGCGCCGACAATAAGACAGCCACTGAACGAGGTGAGTCATGAGTTCCAACAAGAGCACTCCAGGCCAGCGTTTCCGCGATGCGGTCGCCAGCGAACATCCGCTGCAAGTGGTCGGCGCGATCAACGCCAACCACGCGCTGCTGGCCAAGCGCGTCGGCTTCAAGGCGATCTACCTGTCGGGTGGCGGGGTGGCCGCCGGCTCCCTCGGTGTGCCGGACCTGGGCATCACCGGCCTGGATGACGTGCTGACCGACGTGCGCCGCATCACCGATGTCTGCGACCTGCCGCTGCTGGTGGACGTGGACACCGGTTTCGGCGCCTCGGCGTTCAACGTGGCCCGCACCGTGAAGTCGATGATCAAGTTCGGCGCCGCGGCGATCCACATCGAAGACCAGGTCGGCGCCAAGCGCTGCGGCCACCGTCCGAACAAAGAGATCGTCACCCAGCAGGAAATGGTCGACCGCATCAAGGCTGCCGTCGATGCCCGCACCGACGACAGCTTCGTGATCATGGCCCGTACCGATGCGCTGGCCGTTGAAGGTCTGGAGTCGGCACTGGATCGCGCCGCTGCGTGCATCGAGGCCGGCGCCGACATGATCTTCCCGGAAGCCATCACGGAACTGGACATGTACAAGCTGTTCGCCAACCGCGTGAAAGCGCCGATCCTGGCCAACATCACCGAGTTCGGCTCGACGCCGCTGTACACCACCGAGCAGTTGGCCGGTGCCGATGTGTCGCTGGTGCTGTACCCGCTGTCGGCGTTCCGCGCGATGAACAAGGCCGCGGAAAACGTCTACACCGCGATCCGCCGCGACGGCACCCAGCAGAATGTCATCGACACCATGCAGACTCGCATGGAGCTCTACGATCGCATCGATTACCACACCTTCGAGCAGAAGCTCGACGCGTTGTTTGCGGCGAAGAAGTAAGCCGCAACCGTACTCCCTAACAAATTCAAGATTGGAGACAACAATGGCCGAAGCAAAAGTACTCAGTGGCGCCGGGCTCCGGGGCCAGGTTGCCGGGCAAACCGCACTGTCCACCGTGGGCCAGGCCGGTGCCGGGCTGACCTATCGCGGCTACGACGTGCGCGAACTGGCGGCAGACGCACAATTTGAAGAAGTCGCGTACCTGCTGCTCTACGGAGAACTGCCGACCAAGGCACAACTCGCTGACTACCAGAGCAAACTGAGCAAGCTGCGCGACCTGCCGCAAGCGCTGAAAGAAGTGCTGGAACGCATCCCCGCCGATGCCCATCCGATGGACGTGATGCGCACCGGTTGCTCGTTCCTGGGCAACATCGAGCCGGAGAAAGACTTCTCCGAACAACGCGACAAGACCGACCGCCTGCTGGCCGCGTTCCCGGCGATCATGTGCTACTGGTATCGCTTCAGCCACAACGGCAAACGCATCAACTGCGTGACGGACGAGCCGTCCATCGGCGGTCACTTCCTGCATCTGCTGCACGACAAGAAGCCGAGCGAGCTGCACGTCAAGGTGATGAACGTGTCGCTGATCCTCTACGCGGAGCACGAATTCAACGCCTCGACCTTCACCGCTCGGGTGTGCGCTTCGACCCTGTCCGACCTGTATTCCTGCGTCACGGCGGCCATCGGTTCGCTGCGCGGCCCGCTGCACGGCGGTGCCAACGAAGCGGCGATGGAAATGATCGAGCGCTTCTCGTCGCCGGAAGAGGCGATCAAAGGCACCCTCGGCATGCTCGAGCGCAAGGACAAGATCATGGGCTTCGGCCACGCGATCTATAAGGACAGCGATCCGCGCAACGAGGTGATCAAGGGCTGGTCGAAAAAACTCGCCGACGAAGTGGGCGACAAGGTGTTGTTCGCGGTCTCGGAAGCCATCGACAAGACCATGTGGGAACAGAAGAAACTCTTCCCCAACGCCGACTTCTACCATGCCTCGGCGTACCACTTCATGGGCATCCCGACCAAGCTGTTCACCCCGATCTTCGTCTGCTCGCGCCTGACCGGTTGGGCGGCGCACGTGTTCGAACAGCGCGCCAACAACCGCATCATCCGTCCAAGCGCCGAGTACGTCGGCGTCGAACAGCGCAAGTTCGTGCCAATCGAACAGCGCTGACCGGGGAGGGCGCCGGTACAGGCGCCCCCTCTTTGAAACTACCGTGACCGAGTCCTGACCGATGAACACAGAATTTCGCAAGAACCTGCCCGGCACGCCGCTGGATTTTTTCGACGTCCGTGCGGCTGTCGATGCGATCCAGCCCGGCAGCTACGACACCCTGCCGTACACCTCTCGCGTGCTGGCGGAAAACCTCGTGCGTCGCTGCGACCCGGCCACGCTCACCGATTCCCTGAAACAACTGATCGAGCGCAAACGCGACCTCGACTTCCCGTGGTTCCCGGCCCGCGTGGTGTGCCACGACATTCTTGGCCAGACCGCGCTGGTGGATCTGGCCGGCCTGCGTGACGCGATTGCCCAGCAGGGCGGCGACCCGGCGCAGGTCAACCCGGTAGTGCCGACGCAACTGATCGTCGACCACTCGCTGGCGGTGGAGGCGGGCGGTTTTGACAAGCAGGCGTTCGAGAAGAACCGCGCCATCGAAGACCGTCGCAACGAAGACCGTTTCCACTTCATCAACTGGACCAAGAAGGCGTTCAAGAACGTCGACGTGATCCCGCCGGGCAACGGCATCATGCACCAGATCAACCTGGAGAAAATGTCTCCGGTGATTCAGGTGCGTGACGGCGTGGCGTTTCCGGATACCTGCGTCGGCACCGACAGCCACACCCCGCATGTCGATGCACTGGGCGTGATTGCCATTGGTGTCGGTGGTCTCGAAGCCGAGAGCGTGATGCTCGGCCGCGCGTCGTGGATGCGCCTGCCGGAGAGCGTCGGCGTCGAACTGACCGGCAAGCTGCAACCGGGCATCACCGCCACCGACATGGTGCTGGCGTTGACCGAGTACCTGCGCAAACAGAAAGTCGTGGGTGCGTGGCTGGAGTTCTTCGGCGAAGGCGCTTCCGCGTTGACTCTCGGCGACCGCGCGACCATCTCCAACATGGCCCCGGAATACGGCGCCACGGCGGCGATGTTTTACATCGACCAGCAGACCATCGACTACCTGAAACTCACTGGTCGCGAAGACCAGCAAGTGCAGCTCGTCGAGCAATACGCCAAGCAGATCGGTCTGTGGGCTGACAGCCTGAAAGGCGCGCAATACGAGCGCGGCCTGACCTTCGATCTGTCCTCGGTAGTGCGCAACATGGCCGGCCCGAGCAACCCGCACGCCCGTGTGGCGGTGTCGGATCTGGCGGCCAAAGGCATCGCCGGTCAGTGGGAAGACGTGCCGGGGCAAATGCCCGACGGCGCGGTAATCATCGCCGCCATCACCAGCTGCACCAACACCAGCAACCCGCGCAACGTGATCGCCGCCGGCCTGCTGGCGCGCAACGCCAACAAGCTCGGGCTGACCCGCAAACCCTGGGTCAAGTCGTCGCTGGCGCCGGGCTCGAAAACCGTGGCGCTGTACCTCGATGAAGCGGGGCTGACCACGGAGCTGGAGCAACTCGGTTTCGGCGTCGTCGCGTTTGCCTGCACCACCTGTAACGGTATGTCCGGCGCGCTGGACCCGGTGATTCAACAAGAGATCATCGACCGCGACCTGTATGCGACCGCTGTGCTGTCCGGCAACCGCAACTTCGACGGCCGGATTCACCCGTACGCCAAGCAGGCGTTCCTCGCTTCGCCGCCGCTGGTGGTGGCTTACGCGATTGCCGGCACCATCCGTTTCGACATTGAAAAAGACGTGCTCGGTGTGGTCGACGGCAAGGAAATCCGTCTGAAGGACATCTGGCCGAGCGACGAAGAAATCGACGCAGTGGTGAAGTCCTCGGTCAAGCCGGAGCAGTTCCGTCAGGTCTACATTCCGATGTTCGCCATCCATGAAGACACCGGCCCGAAAGTCACGCCGCTGTACGACTGGCGCGAAATGAGCACCTACATCCGCCGTCCGCCGTACTGGGAAGGCGCGCTGGCCGGGGCACGTCCGCTCAAAGGCATGCGCCCGCTGGCGGTGTTGCCGGACAACATCACTACCGATCACCTGTCGCCGTCAAACGCGATCATGCTCGACAGCGCCGCCGGCGAATACCTGGCGAAGATGGGCCTGCCGGAAGAGGACTTCAACTCTTACGCGACCCACCGTGGCGACCACTTGACCGCGCAGCGCGCGACGTTTGCCAACCCGAAACTGTTCAACGAAATGGTCGTGGAAAACGGCAAGGTCAAACAGGGTTCGCTGGCGCGTGTGGAGCCGGAAGGCAAAGTGATGCGCATGTGGGAAGCCATCGAAACCTACATGGAGCGCAAGCAGCCGCTGATCATCATCGCCGGCGCCGACTACGGCCAGGGTTCGTCCCGGGATTGGGCGGCCAAAGGCGTGCGTCTGGCGGGTGTGGAAGCGATTGCCGCCGAAGGTTTCGAGCGCATTCACCGCACCAACCTGGTGGGCATGGGCGTGTTGCCGCTGGAGTTCAAACCGGGCACCGACCGCAAGACTCTGGGCATCGACGGCAGCGAAACCTACGACGTGATCGGCGACCGCAAGCCACGCGCTGACCTGACGCTGGTGATCCATCGCAAGAACGGCGAACGCGTCGAAGTGCCGGTGACCTGCCGCCTCGACACCGCCGAAGAAGTGTCGATCTACGAGGCCGGCGGCGTGCTGCAACGCTTCGCCCAGGACTTCCTCGAAGAGTCGGCGGTTGCCGTTTAAATCAATCGATGTGGGCATGGGACTTCAAGTCCCATGCTTTCGTTAAGGAGCACCATGGCTCACGCACCGCAAATAAAGATCCCCGCCACCTACATGCGCGGCGGCACCAGCAAAGGCGTGTTTTTCAGTCTCAAGGATCTGCCCGAAGCGGCGCAGATTCCCGGCCCAACCCGCGATGCGCTGTTGCTGCGGGTAATCGGCAGCCCCGACCCGTACGACAAACAGATCGACGGCATGGGCGGCGCCACGTCGAGCACCAGCAAAACCGTGATCCTGTCGAAAAGCATCAAGGCCGATCACGACGTCGATTACCTGTTCGGTCAGGTGTCCATTGACAAGCCATTTGTGGACTGGAGCGGCAACTGCGGCAACCTGTCGGCAGCGGTCGGTTCGTTCGCCATCAGCAACGGTCTGGTAGACGCCAGCCGCATTCCGCACAACGGTGTGGCGGTGGTTCGCGTTTGGCAGGCCAACATCGGCAAAACGATCATCGCCCACGTGCCGATCACCAATGGCGAAGTCCAGGAAACCGGTGATTTTGAACTCGACGGCGTGACCTTTCCGGCCGCCGAAGTGCAGGTCGAATTCATGGACCCGGCGGCGGAAGAAGAGGGCGGCGGTGGCTCGATGTTTCCCACCGGCAACCTGATCGATGAGCTGGAAGTGCCGGGTGTCGGTACGTTCAAGGCGACCATGATCAACGCGGGTATCCCGACGATCTTCGTCAATGCCGAAGACATCGGTTACACCGGCACCGAACTGCAGAGCGCGATCAACAGCGATCCGAAAGCCTTGCAGATGTTCGAGACCATTCGTGCCTACGGTGCGTTGCGCATGGGGCTGATTTCCAATCTGGATGAAGCGGCCAAGCGTCAGCACACGCCGAAAGTGGCCTTCGTCGCCAAACCTGCGGATTACGTGGCGTCCAGTGGCAAGGCGATAGCCGCCGGGGATGTGGATTTGTTGGTGCGGGCGTTGTCGATGGGCAAGCTGCACCACGCGATGATGGGAACGGCGGCAGTGGCGATTGGCACCGCCGCAGCGATCTCCGGCACCTTGGTAAACTTGGCGGCCGGTGGCGTAGAGCGCAATGCCGTGCGGTTCGGGCATCCGTCCGGGACGTTGCGTGTGGGGGCTGAGGCCAGCCTTGAAAACGGCGAATGGGTTGTGAAGAAAGCGATCATGAGCCGTAGTGCGCGGGTACTGATGGAAGGTTTCGTCCGCGTGCCTGGAGATTCGTTCTAACGCACAGTCGCTGAGAGCGAACCTGATCGCTCTCAGCGCTTTACGCATTTCAATAACAAGAAAAATTAGCCCTGAACCGAGGTCCCATCAACGAACCACTTTCAAGAGTGAATCGAACATGAGCGCCAACGTCGACCTGAACAACCGCCCCGACTACGACCGTGTCCTGCAGGACATTGCCGATTACGTCCTCACCTACAAGATCGAATCTGCCGAAGCCCTCGACACCGCCCGCAACTGCCTGATGGACACGCTGGGCTGCGGCCTGCTGGCTCTGCGTTTCCCCGAGTGCACCAAACACCTTGGCCCCATCATCGAAGGCACCGTCGTGCCATTCGGCGCGCGAGTCCCCGGCACCTCCTACCGCCTCGACCCGGTAAAAGCCGTGTGGGACATCGGCAGCATCGTGCGCTGGCTCGATTACAACGACACCTGGCTCGCCGCCGAATGGGGGCATCCATCGGACAACCTCGGCGGGATTCTCGCGGTGGCCGATCACCTGTCGCAGAAACGTCTGGCCAATGGCGAAGCGCCGCTGACGGTGCGCGATGTGCTTGAAGCAATGATCATGGCCCACGAGATTCAGGGCGTGATCGCGCTGGAAAACTCCTTCAACCGTGTAGGCCTCGACCACGTGATTCTGGTGAAAGTGGCTTCAACGGCGGTTGTCGCCAAACTCATGGGCGCCAATCGCGAGCAACTGTTGTCGGCGTTGTCCCATGCGTTTGCTGACGGTCAGGCGTTGCGCACTTACCGCCATGCGCCGAATGCCGGTTCACGTAAATCCTGGGCGGCAGGGGATGCGTCCAGTCGTGGTGTGCGTCTGGCGGATATCGCGATGCGTGGCGAAATGGGCATTCCCGGCGTGTTGACGGCCAAACAGTGGGGTTTCTACGACGTGCTGTTCAGCCACACCAATAACGATCTGGCGCTCAAGCCTGAAGACAAGCGTGCCTTCAGCTTCTCGCGACCCTTCGGCAGTTACGTGATGGAAAACGTGCTGTTCAAGATCAGCTTCCCCGCCGAATTCCACGCGCAAACCGCCTGCGAAGCCGCCGTGACCCTGCATCCGCAGGTGCGCAATCGTCTGCATGAAATCGATCGGATCGTCATCACCACCCACGAATCGGCGATCCGCATCATTTCCAAGGTCGGGCCGCTGGCCAATGCCGCCGACCGCGATCACTGCATCCAGTACATGACCGCCGTGCCGCTGGCGTTCGGCAATCTGGTGGCCGAGCAGTACGAGGACGATTTCCACGCGGCGCATCCGGTCATCGATGTGCTGCGCGAGAAAATGGTCATCGTCGAAGAGTCGCGTTTCACCCGTGAATACCTCGAAGCCGACAAGCGCTCGATTGCCAACGCGGTGCAGGTGTTTTTCAAGGACGGTTCCAGCACGGAGAACGTGGTGGTGGAATACCCGATCGGTCACCGTCGGCGCCGGGCCGAGGGCATTCCGTTGCTGGAGGACAAGTTCAGGGCGAACCTGGCCACGCGTTTCACCGGCCAGCGCAGCGCCGAGATCCTTGCGCTGTGCAAGGATCAGGCGCGGCTTGAGGCGACGCCGGTGAACCGTTTTGTCGACCTGTTCGTGATCTGAATCGCCGGGATGGTCGAGGGCTACAGGCTGCCCTCGACGTCCTCCAGGCTGAATGTCTCCGTATGGTCGTCGTAAGAGAAAATCTCCGCGTAACGGCCCCAGGCAATCACGATCTCCAGGTTTTTCTCGACGAAGGCTTCGGTCAGCGAATCTTCCAGTTCCTGCTCGAAACGCACCCGTGGCGCCCGGTGGCCGTTGCGTTCCAGCAACACCTGGCGGATGCGTGCGGCCAGCGGTATGTAGCGGATCAGATGTTCAGCAAACAGGGTCTTGCGTTCCTGGGTGCCGTAGTCCGCAAACAGTTTGCCGGCGTCGGTCAGGGTGATGTCGGCGCCCTTGAGTTCGGCGAAGCCCAGGTATTCGAGCATCTCGGCCACCGGAAACAGGTCGTCCACTTCCAGCAAGCGCCGCTCGGCCACGGTGGGCAGGCCGGCGTGGCCGTTGTAGGGTTCGGCCGCGAGGGTTTCGATCAGGCCGGCCATCAGGTTGGTGGACACTTCCTGCAGCGGGCTGCTGATCTTCAGCTCGGGTTTGCCGCTGCTGGCGTCGGCGCTGCGGCGGTCGGTCATCTGCGCGTAAATGTCATCGACCATCTGCCGGAAGGCCGGGTCCAGGCGATTGCGCGGATGGGCGAAGGGCACCTTGATTTCCGCCACCAGCCGCCCGGGGTTGGACGACAGCACCATAATGCGGTCGCACATCAGCACCGCTTCTTCGATGTTGTGGGTGACGATCAGGATCGATTTGATCGGCAGTTGCTTGCCACTCCACAGGTCCAGCAGGTCGTTTCTCAGGGTTTCGGCGGTCAACACGTCCAGTGCCGAGAAGGGCTCGTCCATCAGCAGCAGCGTCGGGTTGACCACCAGCCCGCGAGCGAACCCCACGCGCTGGCGCATGCCGCCGGACAATTCGCGAGGGTAGGCGTTTTCGAAACCGTCCAGGCCGATCAGGTCGATGGCGGCCAAGGCACGCTTGCGCGCTTCCTTGCGTTCGACTTGCAGGGCTTGCAGGCCGGCTTCGACGTTTTCCAGCACGGTCAACCACGGGAACAGCGCAAAGGTCTGGAACACCATGGCCACGCCTTCGGCCGGGCCGTCCAGCGGTTTGCCGTGATACAGGACTTCGCCGGACGAAGGCTCGATCAGGCCCGCGATGATCCGCAGCAGGGTCGATTTGCCCGAGCCGGAGCGGCCGAGCATGCCGACGATCTCGCCTTCGTGCAGGGCCAGGTCGACCCCGCTGAGCACTTGCAGCTCGTCCTTGCCCTTGCCAAACAGCCGGTTGACGTTGGTGAGCGAGTAGATTTCGGGTGTGGCGCCAGCGTGTTCGGTAAAGGTATTCATCACATCGAATCCCGTCAGTTCAGGCGAAGTTTGTTTTCGGCCATGGCGTACATCGGCCGCCAGACCAAGCGATTGAAGGCCACGACAAAGAACGACATCACCACCACGCCGAGGGTGATTTTCGGGAAGTCACCGGCAGCCGTGGTTTGCGCGATGTAGGCGCCGAGGCCGTGGGCGACGACCTTGTCCTGCCCCCAGGACACGAATTCGGAGACGATGCTGGCGTTCCACGCACCGCCCGAGGCGGTGATGGCGCCGGTCACGTAATACGGGAAGATCCCCGGCAACATGACCTTGCGCCACCACAGCCAGCCGCGAATGCGGAAGTTGGCGGCGGCTTCCTTGAAATCATTGGGGAAGGCGCTGGCCCCGGCGATCACGTTGAACAGGATGTACCACTGGGTGCCGAGCACGATCAGCGGACTGAGCCAGATGTCCGGGTTCAACTGGTAACGCAGGATCACAATGACGAACACCGGGAACAGCAGGTTCGCCGGGAACGCCGCGAGGAACTGCGCCAGCGGCTGGATTTTTTCTGCCAATGCCGGTCGCAGGCCGATCATCACGCCCAGCGGCACCCAGATCAGCGAGGCGATGAAGATCAACCCGGCCACTCGCAGCAGGGTAAACAACCCCATCAACAACACATGCCCGACCTCGGCCAACGTCACTTCGGTGCCGACGTACAGCGCGATGTGGTAGAGCGCATAGGCGGTCAGCAACCCGATAAACGAGCCCCAGATCCAGTCAATCGCCTTGGTGGTGGCGGGGCTTTCCGAGGCCATGACCTTGCGCGCCGAACGCGGCAAGCTCAGGCGCATGTTGCCGAGCCGGCTGATGACGCGGGTGACGGGGCGCAAAATGCGCTGGATCAACCGGGTGCGCTGGATCAGATTCAGTACCCAGGACTCCGGCGCGGCGGTCTGCGATGCGGTGTTTTCCATGCGGAACTTGTCGGCCCACGCCACCAGCGGGCGGAACAGGAACTGGTCGTAGATCAGGATGACCACGACCATCGTCAGGATGACGTAGCCCACCGCGTGCATGTCTTTTTGCGCGATGGCCATGGCCAGGAACGAACCGATCCCCGGCAGGGTGATGGTCTGGTCGCCGACGGTGATCGCTTCGGACGCCACCACGAAGAACCAGCCGCCGGACATGCTCATCATCATGTTCCAGACCAGTCCGGGCATGGCGAAGGGTACGTCGAGCTTCCAGAATTTCTGCCAGCCGGACAGTTGCAGGTTGGTCGATACCTCCACCAGGTCCCGCGGCAGCATGCGCAGCGACTGGTAGAAGCTGAAGGTCATGTTCCATGCCTGGCTGGTGAAAATGGCAAAGATCGCGGCGAGTTCCGCGCCCAGCACCCGGCCTGGAAACAATAATAGAAAGAAGGTCACGGTGAAGGAGATGTAACCCAGCACGGGCACCGATTGCAGGATGTCCAGCACCGGCACCAAGAGTTTTTCGGCCCGACGGCTTTTCGCCGCCAAGGTGCCGTAAAGCAGGGTGAACACCAGTGCCGCGACCATCGCCGCGAGCATGCGCAGGGTGGTGCGCATGGCGTATTCGGGCAGGTTGCTCGGGTCCAGGGACACCACTTCACTTTGCAGGGAGCCGATCGGGGCCCAGGTTTCCCGGGCACCGATGGAGAAAAACAGCAAAAAGCCGATCACCAGCGGCAGGGCGATCAAGTCCCAACGATTGGGCAGCAGGCGCCGTGTCGTGGCCGGTATGTAGTGACGGAACACTTTATTCATAAGCAGTGAGTCCTGCAGCGTTCTGAATGGAGGCGCGGCTGTCTGAGCGTAGCTTCTGTCTGCATTGCGCACCCGGGAACGAGCGGGCGCTCATTCCATGACTTCAAGCAGGAAGTGGATGCTGCGGACCCGGTGAATTCACCGGGTCGAGAGGGTTGGCGCATCCGGTTTCGGGCCGGATACGCAACTTGCGCGGATTGTATATTTCGGAATGTTACAGGGGCGTAAAAAACACCGCCCGCGAGGACTTTGCGTTAGTTCATTCAGCGTGCGTACAGGTTGAGGAACCAGGGGGTTACTTGAACCGCCGCTCCACACCTTTTTCCACCAGGATCTTCGCCGAAATCTCTTCCACCGAAAAATGCGTGGAGTTGATGTGCGGGATGTTCTCGCGGCGGAACAGGTTCTCCACTTCGCGCACTTCGAATTCGCACTGGGCGTAGCTCGAATAGCGGCTGTTGGGCTTGCGCTCGTTGCGGATCGCGGTGAGGCGGTCCGGGTCGATGGTCAGGCCGAACAGCTTGTGCTGGTGGGCGCGCAGGGCAGCCGGCAGTTGCAGGCGTTCCATGTCGTCTTCGGTCAGCGGATAGTTGGCCGCGCGGATGCCGAACTGCATCGCCATGTACAGACACGTCGGCGTCTTACCACAACGCGACACGCCCACTAGTATCAGGTCGGCCTTGTCGTAATAGTGGGTGCGGGCGCCGTCGTCGTTGTCGAGGGCGAAGTTCACCGCCTCGATCCGCTCCATGTAATTGGAGTTATGACCGATCGAATGGGATTTGCCGACGGTGTAGGAAGAATGCTCGGTCAGTTCCTGCTCGAGCGGGGCGAGGAAGGTCGAGAAGATGTCGATCATGAAACCATTGGAGGTTGCGAGAATCTCACGAATGTCCTGATTGACGATGGTGTCGAAGATGATCGGCCGGAAACCGTCGGTTTCAGCGGCTTTGTCGATTTGTTGTACCATGGCCCGCGCTTTTTCCACGCTGTCGATGTAGGGCCGCGTGAATTTGCTGAAGGTAATGTTTTCGAACTGCGCCAGAAGGCTTTGACCCAGGGTTTCGGCGGTGATGCCGGTGCCATCGGAGATAAAGAAAGCAGATCGTTTCATTTGCACCTTGGGCCTTAAGCTAGTGACGAATCTTGGATATGATAGGCGCGATTTGCCGGCCGCCATTGGCCCGCATTCTCACTTATTTTCCAGGTCCAGGCCATACAGCCGGCCAACGCTCCCCCGAGCCGCCGGTTTCTGAGCTTTTCCAACACAGTTAGTGGAGAGATCACCTTGGTAGAGTACGTAGTTTCCCTCGATAAGCTCGGCAAACACGATGTTGAGCATGTGGGGGGCAAGAACGCATCCCTGGGCGAGATGATCAGTAACCTGGCCGGTGCCGGTGTTTCGGTCCCCGGCGGCTTCGCCACCACGGCGCAGGCCTATCGCGACTTCCTGGAACTGAGCGGTCTGAACGATCAGATCCACAAGGCCCTCGATGCCCTGGACGTCGATGACGTCAATGCCCTGGCCAAGACCGGCGCCCAGATCCGCCAATGGATCATGGAAGCCGAATTCCCTGAAAAACTGAATGCCGAGATCCGCACCGCGTTCGCCGCGCTGTCGGCCGGCAATCCTGACGTGGCCGTGGCCGTGCGTTCCTCCGCCACCGCCGAAGACTTGCCGGACGCATCGTTCGCCGGTCAGCAGGAAACCTTCCTGAACATCCGTGGCGTTGAAAACGTCATCCGCGCGGCCAAGGAAGTGTTCGCTTCCCTGTTCAACGACCGTGCCATTTCCTACCGCGTGCACCAGGGCTTCGACCACAAACTGGTCGCCCTGTCGGCCGGCGTGCAGCGCATGGTGCGTTCGGAAACCGGCACCGCCGGCGTGATGTTCACCCTCGATACCGAATCCGGCTTCCGTGACGTGGTGTTCATCACCGGCGCCTACGGCCTGGGCGAAACCGTCGTACAAGGCGCGGTGAACCCGGACGAATTCTATGTCCACAAGGGCACGCTGGAGGCCGGTCGCCCGGCAATCCTGCGCCGCAACCTGGGCAGCAAGGCCATCAAGATGATCTACGGCGACGAGGCCAAGGCCGGTCGTTCCGTGAAGACCGTTGATGTCGACAAGGCCGAGCGCGCGCGTTTCTGCCTGACCGACGCTGAAGTCAGCGAACTGGCCAAGCAGGCGATGATCATCGAGAAGCACTACGGCTGCCCGATGGACATCGAGTGGGCCAAGGACGGTGACGACGGCAAGCTGTACATCGTGCAGGCCCGTCCGGAAACCGTGAAGAGCCGCACTCAGGCCAACGTCATGGAACGTTACCTGTTGAAAGAAACCGGCACCGTGCTGGTGGAAGGCCGTGCCATCGGCCAGCGCATCGGCGCCGGCAAGGTGCGGATCATCCGCGACGTGTCCGAGATGGACAAAGTCCAGCCGGGCGACGTGCTGGTCTCCGACATGACCGACCCGGACTGGGAACCGGTCATGAAGCGCGCCAGCGCCATCGTCACCAACCGTGGCGGCCGTACCTGCCACGCGGCGATCATCGCCCGTGAACTGGGGATTCCAGCCGTTGTAGGTTGCGGCAACGCCACCCAGCTGTTGAAAGATGGCCAGGGCGTGACCGTGTCCTGCGCCGAAGGCGACACCGGTTACATCTTCGAAGGCGAACTGGGCTTCGACATCAAGAAGAACTCCGTCGACGCCATGCCGGAGCTGCCGTTCAAGATCATGATGAACGTCGGCAACCCGGACCGCGCCTTCGATTTCGCGCAACTGCCGAATGCCGGTGTGGGCCTGGCCCGTCTGGAATTCATCATCAACCGCATGATCGGCGTCCACCCGAAAGCACTGTTGAACTACGACGGCCTGCCGCAGGAAATCAAGGACAGCGTCGACAAGCGCATCGCCGGCTACGACGATCCGGTCGGCTTCTATGTCGAAAAACTGGTTGAAGGCATCAGCACCCTGGCGGCGGCGTTCGCACCGAAGAAGGTCATCGTGCGTCTGTCGGACTTCAAGTCCAACGAATACGCCAACCTGATCGGCGGCAAACTGTACGAGCCGGAAGAAGAAAACCCGATGCTGGGCTTCCGTGGCGCGTCGCGTTACATCAGCGAATCGTTCCGTGACTGCTTCGAACTCGAGTGCCGTGCACTGAAACGCGTACGCAACGAGATGGGCCTGACCAACGTCGAAATCATGGTGCCGTTCGTGCGTACCCTGGGCGAAGCCAGCCAGGTGGTCGATCTGCTCGCCGAAAACGGCCTGGCCCGTGGCGACAACGGCCTGCGCGTGATCATGATGTGCGAACTGCCGTCCAACGCGATCCTGGCCGAAGAATTCCTCGAATTCTTCGACGGTTTCTCGATCGGTTCCAACGACCTGACTCAACTGACACTGGGTCTGGACCGTGATTCCGGGATCATCGCGCACCTGTTCGACGAGCGTAACCCGGCGGTCAAGAAGCTGCTGGCCAACGCGATTGCCGCGTGCAACAAGGCCGGCAAATACATCGGCATCTGCGGTCAGGGTCCTTCGGACCACCCGGACCTCGCCAAGTGGCTGATGGAACAAGGCATCGAAAGCGTTTCGCTGAACCCGGACTCCGTGCTGGAAACCTGGTTCTTCCTGGCTGAGGGTCAGGCGCAGGCCTGATCGGTGAGTGAAGAGGCCGGTCCCTGACCGGCCTCTTTAGGATTCAAGTAGGGCGAGCTCTCCGGATGCCGCCCTTTTTTGTGCAAGAGCATTATGCAAAGCAGCAGTGACCTATTTCCTGTCGCCCTGATCAGCGCCGAACGACGCGGTGATCTGAGCGAAGACGTATACCGCTTGAAACCGGGCAACAGCCCTGACTGGTCCGTGGAAATCGCGGTGACCCGTCTCGGCATGGCCGATGAACCGGCGACACGCGGCGTACCGGTAATTTTGCTGCATGGCAGCTTTTCCAATCGGCGCTTCTGGTTCTCCCCGAAAGGGCTGGGGCTGGGCGCCTACCTGACGCGTCTGGGTTTCGATGTGTGGATCCCGGAAATGCGCGGCCACGGCCTGTCCCAGCGTAACGAGGACTACCGCCGCAACCGCGTCGCCGACTACGCCCGTTACGATTTGCCGGCCATCGCCGCGTTCGTGCGTGAGCAGAGCGGGCAGGTACCGCACTGGATCGGCCATTCGCTGGGCGGCATCACCCTGGCGGCAGCGCTGGGCGGCGAATACCTCGGTGAACCGGCCGTGGCGTCGGCGGCGTTTTTCGGCACGCAGGTCAGCCGTACGTACTGGCCGTTGAAAATTCCGCCGGTGGAGTGGAGCGGACGCTTCATTCTCAAGCGTTTTGCCCAGTTGTCTGGCTCGCGGCTCAAGCGTGGCCCCGAAGATGAGCCGATCGGCCTGGCGCTGGAAAGCATGCGCTGGTACGGCCTGTTCGGGCGTTTTGGCGACAAGGACAAGGATTGGTGGGCGGGGCTCGCCGATGTTCAGGTGCCTGTCTTGGCGGTGACGGCGGCCGGCGATCATCAGGATCCGGCGTGGGCCTGTCGCAAACTGTTCGATCAGATCGGTTCCGAGCACAAGCAATTCATCAATCTGGGACGCGAGCAGGGCTTCAACGACAATTTCGGCCATGTCGAGATGTTGGTGAGCAAGGCTGCCCAGGCTGAAGTCTGGCCGCTGGTGGCGCGTTGGCTGGCGGATCAGCACACGCCGTTGCTGGGCGAAAAGCCCGATCTGGCAGCGGCGGTGTGATCGGAACACGCTGAAAAGGGCATTTCGTTCGAGTCGGCTTGCGGCTAAGATATGACGCATTGGACGGTTCTGGTCATATTTAGTGACTGTTTCGCTATTACGTTTCAGCCTTTGTTCAGGTTCGGTCAGCGACCATTGCATGGACTAAGGTAAACAGCGACCGCCGGGACTCGTTTCAAAAGAGTGCGACATCCTTGATCGTCTTCCTTGTTACAGGAGTTTTTCGATGAACCATTACCTTACGCCTGACCTGTGCGACGCCTATCCGGAGCTGGTGCAGGTGCTGGAACCGATGTTCAGCAATTTCGGCGGCCGTGATTCCTTCGGCGGCGAAATCGTGACCATCAAGTGCTTCGAAGACAACTCGCTGGTCAAGGAACAAGCCGAACTCAAGGGCAACGGCAAGGTGCTGGTGGTCGATGGCGGTGGTTCCCTGCGCTGCGCGCTGCTGGGCGACATGATCGCCGAGAAAGCCGCGAAAAACGGTTGGGAAGGGCTGGTGATCTACGGATGCATCCGCGATGTGGACGTCATCGCCCAGACCGATCTCGGTGTCCAGGCGCTGGCCAGCCACCCGAAGAAGACCGACAAGCGCGGTCTCGGCGACCTCAACGTGCCGGTGACGTTTGCGGGTGTCACGTTTCATCCGGGCCAATACATCTATGCGGACAACAACGGCGTGATCATCTCGCCGAGCCCGCTGAAGATGCCTGAATAAAATCGCGGTAAGCACTGGGGTGAGGATGTTCGAGGAAGAAAACGCGCAATGGGGGCTGGTGCATGCCCTGGTGCTGGACGGTAAAGGCGGTGCGCGTTCGATAGCCCGGACTGATCTCGACAGTTTGCAGCTGCAGGCACACGAAAGCCTGTGGCTGCACTGGGATCGCAGTCACCCGCAGACCCAGACCTGGCTGCGCAAATCCAGCGGACTCAACGAATTCACCTGCGACCTGCTGCTGGAAGAGAACACTCGCCCACGGCTGTTGCCGCTGCCCGATTCCGAATTGCTGCTGTTTTTGCGCGGGGTCAATCTCAATCCGGGTGCCGAACCGGAAGACATGGTGTCGGTACGGATTTTCGCTTCGGCCCAGCGTGTGATTTCCCTGCGTTTGCGCCCATTGCGCGCCACCGATGAACTGTTGGCGATGCTGGGGGAGGGCAAAGGCCCGAAAACCTCGTCCGAACTCATTCTCTATCTCGCTCAATACCTCACCAACAAGGTGCAGGATCTGGTCACTTGCCTCTCGGAAGTGGTCGATGAAGAGGAAGAAAAACTGGATGCCGACGAACGGTATACTCCCGAGCACGGTGCCATTTTGCACATCCGTCGCCGGGCGGCCGGACTGAAGCGTTTTCTTGCGCCGCAGCGGGATATTTTCGGACAGCTGACGCGGATAAAACTGCCCTGGTTCGTCGATGACGACGCCGACTACTGGAACGAATTGAACAACAGCCTGACCCGCTATCTCGAAGAGCTCGAATTGACCCGAGAGCGCGTGGGGCTTGTGCTGGACACCGAAGACCGGCGTTTGAGCGTGCGCATGAATCGCACGATGTACCGCTTCGGGATCATCACCGGGATCTTTTTGCCGATGAGTTTTCTCACCGGCCTGCTGGGGATCAATGTCGGCGGAATTCCGCTTTCCGGGAGCCCCTACGGATTCCTTGTGGCGTGCCTGCTGATGGTCTCGGTGGCGCTCGGACAATGGTGGTTGTTCCGCCGTTTGCGCTGGGTATGACGATGCGCCATGTGACCCGACCAAATTTGCCCGCGTCTTTCACAGACATCACGAGAGGTGCGTATGCACGATCCGTTTGAACAGTCTTTGCGCGACATGCTCAACGCCTCGCCGTCCGGCCGCGACGACGACGCCTGTCTGGGCCGCGTACTCAAAACCGCCAACCGCCAGGTCGGCGCCGGCGATCTGTTCAGCCTGCTGGGCCGTTGGCTGCCCGCGCTGATGATCGCCCTGAACAACGGCTCGGCCCATGTCGCGCCGGTTTCCCGTCTTCGTAAACCTACCGCTCGCACTGCTGATAAGGCTGATTGAATATGGAACTTGATCTCTGGACTCAGAGCCTCGTCACGGCAATGACTGCGTTGTGGACCAAAGTCGCTAATTTCATCCCGAACCTGTTCGGCGCACTGGTGGTGCTGCTGTTGGGCTTCGTGGTGGCCAAGCTGCTGGACACCCTGTTGTCCAAACTGCTGGCCAAGCTCGGTCTGGATCGCCTGATGGGCGGCACCGGGCTGACCAAATTGATGTCCCGTGCAGGACTGCAAGTGCCGATCTCGACCCTGATCGGAAAAATCGTGTATTGGTTCGTTCTGCTGATTTTCCTGGTTTCTGCAGCAGAATCCCTTGGGCTTGAGCGGGTTTCAGCTACGCTGGACATGCTGGCGCTGTATGTGCCGAAAGTTTTCGGCGCAGCCCTGGTGCTGCTGGTCGGTGTATTGCTGGCGCAGCTGGCCAACGGTCTGGTGCGCGGTGCGGCAGAAGGCGTGGGTCTGGACTACGCTTCAGGGCTTGGGCGAATTGCCCAGGGTCTGGTGATCATCATCAGTATCTCGGTCGCGATCAGTCAGCTCGAGGTCAAGACCGACCTGCTGAACCATGTGATCGTCATCGTATTGATTACCGTTGGTCTGGCGGTTGCGCTGGCCATGGGCCTGGGAAGCCGGGAAATTGCCGGTCAGATTCTTGCGGGAATCTATGTGCGTGAGTTGTATCAGGTTGGGCAACAAGTGCGTGTTGGCGAGGTCGAAGGCCAGATCGAAGAGATCGGCACGGTTAAGACTACATTGCTGACCGATGAGGGTGAGCTAGTCTCACTCTCCAATCGGATCCTGCTGGAACAGCATGTGAGTAGCCGCTAACCCGGCAAACCCTGCTAATGTATGCCGCCGCAAAATGCCAGCTGATGCTGGCAGCGGTGGACATTGACCTGACTGTCGGCACGACTTGTTTTGAATAAAGCCCAAACGCTATCCACGCGCTACGACCCCCGCGAGCTCTCTGATGAGGAGTTGGTCGCGCGCTCGCATACCGAGCTGTTTCACGTGACTCGCGCCTATGAAGAACTGATGCGGCGTTACCAGCGAACATTATTTAACGTTTGTGCGCGGTATCTTGGGAACGATCGCGACGCAGACGATGTCTGTCAGGAAGTGATGTTGAAGGTGCTGTACGGCCTGAAGAACTTCGAGGGGAAATCGAAGTTCAAGACATGGCTATATAGCATCACTTACAACGAATGCATCACGCAGTATCGGAAGGAACGGCGAAAGCGTCGCTTGATGGACGCACTGAGTCTTGACCCCCTCGAGGAAGCGTCCGAAGAAAAGGCGCCGAAACCCGAGGAGAAGGGCGGACTCGATCGCTGGCTGGTGTATGTGAACCCGATTGACCGTGAAATTCTGGTGCTTCGATTTGTCGCAGAGCTGGAATTTCAGGAGATCGCAGACATCATGCACATGGGTTTGAGTGCTACAAAAATGCGGTACAAACGTGCTCTAGATAAATTGCGTGAGAAATTTGCAGGCATTGCTGAAACTTAGTTCAGCGCAAATATCTCTTACGTGTAGGCAAGTTCTGATAGACTTGCCGCCGAGTTGTCCCCCGGTTTGCGGGACTGCTTCACAATCACCAGATGGGGATTTAACGGATGAAACTGAAAAACACCTTGGGCTTGGCCATTGGTTCTTTGATTGCCGCTACTTCGTTCGGCGCACTGGCACAAGGCCAAGGCGCAGTTGAAGGCGAACTGTTCTACAAGAAGCAGTACAACGACAGCGTTAACCATGTCGAAGACGGCTTCAACCCAGGCGCCTCTATCGGTTACTTCTTGACCGACGACGTATCGTTGAACTTGACCTACGACAAGAACAACCACACCCGTTCGAACGACGGCACCGGCAGCCAGAAGCTGGGTGGCGACAACTTCGGTCTGAACGCTCAGTACCACTTCAACAACGCTGGTGACGCTCTGCGTCCTTACGTTGCTGGCGGTGTGAAGCACGGCAGCCTGACCAACGTAGCTGCTGACGGCCACACCGGTCGCGATCAGTCGACCTACCTGACTGCTGGCGCTGGCGTTAAGTACTACTTCGCTGAAAACTTCTACGCCCGTGCTGGTGTAGACGCTGACTACAAACTGGACAACGGTCGCTGGAACTACGCTCCAGTAATCGGTCTGGGTGTGAACTTCGGTGGCGGCAACAAGCCTGCTGCTGCTCCAGTTCCAGCACCAGCTGAAGTCTGCTCCGACAGCGACAACGATGGCGTTTGCGACAACGTTGACAAGTGCCCAGACACCCCAGCCAACGTAACTGTTGACGCTGATGGCTGCCCGGCAGTTGCTGAAGTTGTTCGTGTTGAGCTGGACGTGAAATTCGACTTCGACAAGTCGGTCGTCAAGCCAAACAGCTACGGCGATATCAAAAACCTGGCTGACTTCATGAAGCAGTACCCATCGACTCGCACCACTGTTGAAGGTCACACTGACAACGTCGGTCCTGACGCTTACAACCAGAAACTGTCCGAGCGTCGTGCAAACGCCGTTAAACAAGTTCTGGTTAACCAGTACGGTGTTGAATCGTCCCGCGTTGGTTCGGTTGGCTACGGCGAATCCCGCCCAGTTGCTGACAACAAAACCGAAGCTGGTCGTGCTGTTAACCGTCGCGTAGAAGCGCAGGTTGAAGCTCAAGCTAAGTAATTAGCTCGCCGCTTTGAGAAAAGCCCGGCTTATGCCGGGCTTTTCTTTGTCTGCGATTTGGTGAAAACCAGATGATCAGGCTGACTGATCGGCTGGCCAGGCGAGAAAATCGGCTCGGGCCGCAGAAGCTGCTACCGCACCAATCACCAGAATGGCAGGGCTCTTGAGCGCAAACCTGCAGGCGTCTCCCTCCATTCTCGTCAGATCGCTCCGGCATTCCCGTTGTTGTGGCAGGGATGCGTTCTCGATCATCGCCACGGGCGTATTCATCGCCATCCCGCCGGCCAATAACTGCTCACGAATCTCGCTGAGCTTGGCCACTCCCATATAGATCACCAACGTCGTGCCGCTTTGCGCCAGCGCCTGCCAGTTCAATTGGCTGTCGTCCTGAGTGTGCGCAGTGACCAGCGTTACACCCCGCGCCACGCCGCGCAAAGTCAGCGGAATGTCACACTGCGTCGCCCCGGCCAGCCCGGCAGTGATGCCATTGACCAGCTCCACTTCAACCCTGCGCTCACGCAGCCACTGCGCTTCCTCGCCGCCACGGCCGAAGATGCAGGGATCGCCGCCCTTGAGGCGAACCACACATTTGCCCTGGCGCGCATAACGCAGCATTAGCCGATGGATGAATGCCTGTGGCGTCGAGCGACAGCCGCCGCGTTTGCCGACCGGAATGATCCGTGCGGCCGGGCAGTGCTCCAGCACGGCGTCGTTGACCAGATCGTCGATCAGCACCACATCCGCTTCGCGCAAGGCACGCACGGCTTTGAGCGTCAGCAATTCAGGATCGCCGGGACCCGCGCCCACCAGCCAGACTTTTGCATTCATGGTGTTTTCCTCTTCAGATGACGGCGACCGGCCGCGCTTCGGCGACCAGCAAACGCTTGATTTCCGGGACGCAGGAACCGCATTGCGTGCCGCAGCCCAGTGTGTTTTTCAAACCCTGCAAATCCAGACCTTCTCGAATGCCGGCGCAGACCGCGCTGTGGCTGACGTTTTTGCAATTGCACAGGGTCTTGTCGGCAACGCTCTGCACACCGGCATTACCCGGCGGCGCACTCATCGGCGCCAACAGCCAGCGCCGCAGTTGTTCGTCTGCGCGGCCCTCCAGCCACAAGCCTTGCAGCCAATGCTGGGCGAGGGTTTCGCCGGCGAGGCGGATCGCCGTGATTCGCCCGTTCTCGATGCGTACCCGTTTGCCGATGGCCCTGCGCGGATCGTCATAGGCCAGTACCGGACCGTCGATCAGGGCCAGGCACTGGTCGATTTCGCGCAGCAACTGCGGATCGGGTGCGGCGGCACTGGCAGCGCGTATCAGCAGCGCCGGACGCTCGCGACCGACGAGGCTGAGGCTGGCGTAGGAAAACGCCTCACACAGCGGTCGAAGCGCCTCAAAGTGTCGTTGAACATCGCCCTCGATCAGTGCGAAAAGCTGCCAGGGCAGATTCACCGGTTCCAGCCGTACACCGCTGTGCTTGAGTTCCGGTTGCTTCGACAAGGGATCGAAGGCGGGCAGGGTCAGGCAGTTCACGCCGCCCTTGAGAAAACGATCGCCCCAGTGCATCGGCAGAAAGGCCTGGCCCGGACGCACGCTGTCATCGCTTCCGACCGCCACGATCACCGCGCCCCGGCGGCTCTTCAGACTCACCAGATCCCCCGGCTGCAAACGGTGCCGACGCAATTCGTCCGGGTGCAGGCTCAGCACAGCTTCGCTGACATGCCCGAACAACTGTGCCGCCGTGCCAGTGCGGCTCATACCGTGCCATTGATCACGCAGGCGACCGGTGATCAGGGTCAGTGGAAAACGCGCGTCCCGTTGCTCTTTTGCAGCGCGATAGGGATCGGCAACAAACTGCGCGCGACCGCTGGCCGTAGGAAATATGCCGTCGCAGTACAGGCGCGGAGTGCCTTGTCGGGCGCCCTCAGGAAACGGCCATTGCTGCGGTCCGATTTCATCAAGCAACCCATGGCTGATGCCGCACACGTCCAGATCGCGGCCACGGGTCAGTGCTTTGAATTCATCGAACAGCTGAGCGGGCTGATCGAACGCAAACAGGCTCGGCTTTTGCGGGCGCAGACGTTTCTCCAGGCGTTGTGCGAAATCAACCGTGATCGCCCAGTCCGGTCGCGCTTCACCCGGTGCGGTAATGGCTTTGCGGACGTGGGAAATCCGCCGTTCGGAGTTGGTCACTGAACCTTCCTTCTCGCCCCAACTGGCCGCCGGCAGCAGCAGATCGGCAAACGCTGCGGTTTCAGTGGTGCGAAACGCCTCCTGCAACACCACGAACGGACAAGCCTCCAGCGCCGCGCGTACGGCGTTCTGATCCGGCATCGATTGCGCCGGGTTGGTGCAGGCAATCCACAGCGCCTTGATCTTGCCGCTGCGCACGTGTTCAAACAGTTCGATGGCACTGAGCCCGGTGTTTTCCGGCAGCGAATCTACGCCCCAATACGCCGCCACTTCTGCGCGGTGCTCCGGATTGGCAGCCTCACGATGACCGGGCAACAGGTTGGAGAGGCTGCCGGTTTCCCGCCCGCCCATGGCATTCGGCTGACCGGTCAGGGAGAAAGGTCCTGCACCGGGCCGGCCGATTTGCCCGGTGGCCAGGTGCAGGTTGATCAGCGCACTGTTCTTCGCGCTGCCGGCGGTGGACTGGTTCAGGCCCATGCACCACAGCGACAGAAAACTCGGCGCAGTGCCGATCCATTCGGCGCATTGCTGCAACTGCTCGACGCTGATCCCGCATAGCTGCGACACCATGGCCGGGGTGTAATCACGCACCAGGCTTTTCAGCTCGGCGAGGCCTTCGGTGTGGGCCTTGATGAAGTCACGGTCGATCCAATCTTCCCACAACAGCAGATGCAAAATCCCATGGAACAACGCGACATCGGTGCCCGGCAGAATCGCCAGGTGCAGGTCGGCAAGATCGCAGGTGTCGGTGCGCCGTGGGTCGATGACGATGACTTTCATCTGCGGACGACGGGATTTGGCCTCTTTAAGACGACGAAAAAGCACCGGGTGGGCGTAGGCCATGTTACTGCCGACGATCATCACGCAATCGCTCAGTTCCAGGTCTTCATAGCTGCACGGTGGCGCGTCGGCGCCGAGGCTGCGCTTGTAGCCGACCACTGCCGAAGACATGCAAAGCCGCGAGTTGCTGTCGATGTTATTGGTGCCGACCAGCGCCCGCGCCAGTTTGTTGAAGGCGTAGTAGTCCTCGGTCAGCAACTGCCCGGAGATGTAGAACGCCACGCTGTCCGGGCCATGTTCGGCGATGGTTTCGGCGAATACGTTGGCGGCGTGCTCCAGCGCGGTGTCCCAGTCGCAACGACTGCGCGCCAAACCTTTGCCCAAGCGCAGTTCCGGATACAGCGCGCGCGCTGCCAGATCACCGGTCAGGTGCAGGGTCGAGCCTTTGCTGCACAGTTTGCCGAAGTTGGCCGGGTGCGCCGGATCACCGCTGACGCCGAGAATGCGCTCGCCGTCATGCTCGATCAGCACGCCGCAGCCGACCCCGCAATAACAGCAGGTCGAGGCGGTCGTCTGGCGGTTCATCAGACGGCGTCCCGCAGGGCCAGCTGGACGCGGCCGTTTTCGACCCGGGCCGGGTGATGGTGCGCGCAACCGATGTCCGGCGCCTGGGCTTCGCCGGATTGCAGGTCGATCTGCCAGTTGTGCAGCGGACAGGCCACGCGCTTGCCGTAGATCAGGCCTTGGGACAGCGGGCCACCCTTGTGCGGGCAGCGGTCATCGAGCGCGAAAACCTCATCGTCACTTGTGCGAAAGATCGCAATGTCACCCTTGGGCCCGGCAATGATCCGCGAACCGAGGGCATTGATCTCTTCCAGGGCACAGATATCGAGCCAGTTCATGCCGGCACCTCCAGGTTTTTCACGGGGATCACGTCGAACTCTTTCTTCAGTTGCGGCTGCGCGAGGCGCTCTTTCCACGGGTCCTGTTCGAACGACAGGGAGAATTGCAGGCGCTCGTTCAGGGCCTTGCGGCGCTCGGGATCTTCCAGCACGGCTTTCTTGATGTGCTCCATGCCGACTCGTTGCAAGTAGTGCACGGTGCGTTCGAGGTAAAAGGCTTCTTCGCGGTACAGCTGCAGGAACGCGCCGTTGTATTCGCGGACTTCCTCGGCGGTCTTGAGCTTGACGAAGAACTCGGCGACTTCGGTCTTGATCCCGCCGTTGCCACCGATGTACATCTCCCAGCCGGAGTCGACACCGATGATTCCTACGTCCTTGATCCCTGCTTCCGAGCAGTTGCGCGGGCATCCGGAGACCGCCAGTTTCACTTTGTGCGGCGACCACATGTTGAACAGGTCATGTTCAAGGTCGATGCCCAACTGAGTCGAATTCTGCGTGCCGAAGCGGCAGAACTCGCTGCCGACGCAGGTTTTTACGGTGCGGATCGATTTGCCGTAGGCGTGGCCGGACGGCATGTCGAGGTCTTTCCACACACCGGGCAGGTCCTGCTTCTTGATCCCCAGCAAGTCGATGCGCTGGCCGCCGGTGACCTTGACCATTGGCACCTGATATTTGTCCGCCACGTCGGCGATTCGCCGCAGTTCCGACGGGTTGGTCACGCCGCCCCACATCCGTGGCACCACCGAGTAGGTTCCGTCCTTCTGAATGTTGGCGTGGGCCCGCTCGTTGATCAGGCGCGACTGCGGATCGTCCTTGGCTTCGCCGGGCCAGGTGGAAATCAGGTAGTAGTTGAGGGCGGGGCGGCAAGTGGCGCAGCCATTCGGGGTGCGCCAATTGAGGTAGCTCATGGTGCCGGCGATGGTCAGCAGGTGCTGCTCGCGAATGGCTTGACGGATCTGGCCGTGATTGAGGTCGCTGCAGCCGCAGATGGCTTTTTCGCTTTTCGGTTTGACATCCGCCGCGCCGCCGACGGTGTTGATCAGGATCTGCTCGACCAGACCGGCGCAGGAGCCGCAGGAACTGGCCGCCTTGGTGTGTTTCTTCACTTCGTCGACGCTGAACAGACCGTGTTCCTGAATCGCCTTGACGATGGTGCCCTTGCACACGCCGTTGCAGCCGCAGACTTCGGCGTTGTCGGCCATGCTCATGGCTTTGTCCTGGCCCTGATGTCCTACGTCGCCGAGGGCGTTTTCACCAAACATCAGATGATCGCGGATCTCGCCGATGGCGTGATTCTCACGAATTTGTCGGAAATACCAACCGCCATCTGCCGTATCGCCGTACAGACAGGCGCCGACCAGCACGTCATCCTTGATCACCAGTTTTTTGTACACCCCGCCGATCGGGTCGGAGAGGGTGATGGTCTCGGTGCCTTCGCCGCCCATGAAATCGCCAGCGGAAAACAGGTCGATGCCGGTGACTTTCAATTTGGTCGAAGTCACCGAGCCTTGATAACGGGCGAAACCCAGTTGCGCCAGGTGGTTGGCGCAGACCTTGGCCTGTTCGAACAGCGGCGCGACCAGGCCGTAGGCAATGCCACGGTGGCTGGCGCATTCGCCGATGGCATAGATGCGCGGGTCGTAGGTTTGCAGGGTGTCGTTGACCAGAATCCCGCGATTGCACGGGATGCCGGCCTTTTCCGCCAGTTCGGTATTGGGGCGGATGCCGGCGGCCATCACCACCAGATCGGCGGGGATGATGTCGCCGTTCTTGAATTGCACCGAGCCGACGCGACCGTTGCCGGCGTCGTGCAGGGCCTGGGTCTGTTCGCACAGGCGAAAGTGCAGGCCACGGGATTCGAGGGCGGTTTGCAGGAGCTGGCCGCTGGTCTTGTCCAGTTGCCGCTCCAGCAGCCATTCACCGAGGTGCACCACGGTGACGTGCATGCCGCGCAGCATCAGGCCGTTGGCCGCTTCGAGGCCGAGCAGGCCGCCGCCGATCACAACGGCGTGCTTGTGGGTCTTGGCGGTGTCGATCATGGCCTGAGTGTCGGCGATGTCGCGGTAACCGATCACGCCCTGCAAGGTGTTGCCGGGGATTGGCAGGATGAACGGGGTCGAGCCGGTGGCGATCAGCAGGCGATCGTATTCGGCCTCGGTGCCGTCTTCGGCGATCACCCGGCGCTTGACCCGGTCGATCTCCACCACTTTGCGGTTGAGCAGCAGTTTGATGTTGTTTTGCAGATACCAGTCGAGATCGTTGAGCACGATCTCTTCGAACGTCTGTTCGCCGGCCAGCACCGGCGACAGCAGGATGCGGTTGTAGTTGGTGTGCGGTTCGGCGCCGAAGACCGTGATGTCGTACAGCTCGTTGCTCAGCTTGAGCAATTCTTCCAGGGTACGGACCCCGGCCATGCCATTGCCGATCATCACCAGTTTGAGTTTTTTCATCAGGTTCTCCGCAAGCTTCGGGCGTGCCTCTTGTGGGCAGTCAGGCCTTGCTCGACAAAAATGGCGCAAACAAAAAAGGCGTCCCGCCAGTTACCTAGCGAGGACGCCTTTGTCCTTGTCCCGTTCTCTCGGGAAGCCTGGCCTTCGTCGTTGAAGGTCGGGCTTTATGTCAGTTGAAAACGTTAATGCAGTGGTTGTGCCAAGTCCTGATGAGCCGCGAATTCACTGGGATAGTGCTGGAATTGGCCAGATGTACATTGTGGCTTTTGCACTGAATGGAAGCGGCACGCCCGTTAATGGAGCGCTGGATTAGCCATGAAACAACAGAAACATCAGCACCAGATTGCCCAGCAGTGCCAGCAACGCCAGTGTCCGCCAGACTTTCAGTGGCTCCCGTTCGAGCAAGGGTCGAGGGCGTACATTCAGGCTGCGGCGTTCACCCTGTTCCAGCGTCAGCAGCCATTCCTCGGCGGTTTCATAGCGTTGCAGAGGATCAGCCGAGACGCCACGTTCCAGACACTGCGCCAGCCATTCCGGCAGATCCGGTCGATAACGCGCTGCACTTACCGGCACCCCGAAACGCGGACGCTGAAAGGCTTCGATTTCTCCGTAGGGGAAATGCCCGGTGAGCAGGAAATACAACGTCACGCCCACTGCATACAGATCCTGGCGAGCCTCGGGCGCATCACCCCGAAAGGACTCCGGGGCGATGTAGCTCGGGGTTCCCGGTAGCGTCGACGGTGTGTCCTGTGAAAGACCTGGGCAATAAGCCAGGCCGAAATCCAGCAGGCGCAACTCGCCGTCGTCCCCCAGCAGCAGGTTCTCCGGCTTGATGTCGCGGTGCAGAATCTGTCGCCGATGCAGCAAACCGACGGCCCGCAACAGGCGTTCGGCCACGTCCTGCCACTGAGCCAACGGTAGTGGGCCGGCTCGCTCGAACAACTGAGCCAGGGTTGTCCCCGAATATTCACGCATCACGTAGTACAAATGCTGACGCTGACTGGCGCTATGGACTTCAGGGAAATGTCGCCCGGCCACGCGTTTGAGAAACCATTCTTCCGCCAGCAAGGCCTGACCTGCGTGGGCATCGTCCGCCAGCCGTGTGGGCAAGGTTTTCAACAGCCACGCCTGGCCTTGGCTATCGAGGACGCGATACAGCAACGATTGCTGGCTCTGGCCGACGATGCCTTGCACCTGCCAGCCTTCGAAGGTCTGGCCCGGTTTGAGCACCGGGGGCAGCGGCCATTGCTGCAACTGGATCAGCGCATCGCCGATGCTCGCTTCCCCCACGGCATCCACCCGCACCAGCAAGGCACTGGCGTTGTCCTGACTGCCGGCCAGATGCGCGGCGTTGACCAGTGTTTGTGCCGCTCTGTGCAGATCCGGTTGATCACGCAGGATCCCGGCGATGGACGTGTCGCCGAGCGCGGCCCAGACACCATCGCTGAGCAGCACGAAGCTTTCGCCCTCACGCAGCTCGCCGTCGAGAAAGTCCAGCACCAGATGCTGGTCCAGGCCCAGTGCACGTTTGAGCACGTGCTGCATGCCCGGTTGCTCCCAGACGTGATCCTCGGTGATGCGCTGCAGGGTGTCGGCGTGCCAGCGATAGGCCCGGCAATCCCCCACATGCGCCAGCGTGAAGCGTCTGCCGCGCAGGACCAGCGCGCTGACGGTGGTGAGCAACGGCTGGCCGCCGCCATTGGCCTGCAACCAGCGGTTTTGCGCGAGCAACAGGCGATCCAGCGCCTGAGCCACGCTCCAGGTCTGCGGGGTGGCGTAGTAGTCCAGCGCCAGCGCCTGCAAGGTCGAGCGCGCAGCCAGACCGCCATCGGCGCACTGGCTGACGCCGTCGGCGATGGCGAACAGAAACCCTTTGCTGGCGGCCAGCGCCGGGGCCGGAGTGACCAGGCGCAAGGCGTCCTGATTCTCCGCGCGGGGGCCGGTGGCGCTGGCTTCAGCGAAGCTCAGTTGCAGGGCCATGCGGGCCTCAGACCCGGGCAGCGGTCACGGCCGCCGAGCCCCAGGTGGTTCTCCAGCGACGCTTGACCCCGTGCAGACCGAACCACGCCAATACGCCAAGACTGGCAAACAACCACAGCGCCAGTTGATAGCTGCCGGTGCTCTGTTTGATTGCGCCCATACCGGCGGCGAGGGCAAAACCGCCGATGCCGCCGGCCATGCCGATCAGCCCGGTCATCACGCCGATCTCCCGGCGAAAGCGCTGCGGCACCAATTGGAACACCGCGCCGTTACCGGCACCGAGACCGAGCATGGTGCAGACGAACAGTGCCAGTGCCGCGTAGGAACTCGGCAGGTTGAAGCCGACCGCTGCGATACAAACTGCGGCCACCGTGTACATCGCCAACAGCGTGCGAATTCCACCGAAACGGTCAGCCAGCGCGCCACCCAGCGGCCGCATCAGGCTGCCGCCGAACACGCAGGCGGCGGTGTAGTAACCGGCGGTGACCGGGCTCAGGCCGTATTGATCGTTGAAGTAGCCGGGCAGGGCGCTGGCCAGGCCGATGAAACCGCCGAAGGTGACACTGTAGAAAAACATGAACCACCAACTGTCGCGGTCGCCCAGGGCCTTGAAGTAGTCGGCCATAGATTTGGCTTTTGGTCGCTCCGGCGCGTTTTTCGCCAGCCACGCAAACAGCACCAGGGTCAGGATCAGCGGAATCAGGGCGAAACCGAACACGTTGCTCCAGCCGAACGACGCGGCCAGTACCGGGGCGATCAACGCAGCGAACACGGTGCCGGAGTTACCGGCGCCGGCGATGCCCATCGCCTTGCCCTGATGCTGCGGCGGATACCACTGCGAGGCCAGCGGCAGCGCCACGGCGAACGAAGCGCCGGCCATGCCGAGGAACAGGCCAAGCAGCAGGGCCTGTTCGTAACTGTGGATGCCGAGTTTCCAGGCGCCGAACAGTGCACAGATCACGGTCACTTGACCGATCAGACCGGCGGTTTTCGGCGACAGGCGATCGGCAAGCATGCCCATCGCAAAGCGCAGTACCGCACCAGCGAGAATCGGCGTGGCCACCACGAGGCCGCGCTGTTGGGTGGTCAGGTGCAGGTCGGCGGCGATCTGCACCGCCAACGGGCCGAGCAGATACCAGACCATGAAGCTCAGGTCGAAATACAGGAAGGCCGCGAACAGGGTCGGGGTGTGGCCGGATTTCCAGAAGCTTTTATTCATCGCGCACCTCAGCGGTAGAGAATCTCGAGAAGGAGTCAGAACCAGCACAGTGGGGCGCCGCCACGGCCGCACCACCGGCCCCGGTCAATGGGGCCAAAACGCAAAAACGCCGCTACCCGGATCGCCGAAAGGGGCGAAGAAGGTGAGCGACGTCTTTGTCGTGGGTGGGGCAACCGCCGTTGGTTACCTGTAGGGATTGCTTAGCGATATTTGTGCCAAGTCAAAATCAAAAGCCCCTCACCCTAACCCTCTCCCGGAGGGAGAGGGAACCGACCGGGGGATATTCGAGAGATACGCCGACGTGAACGATCGGCTTTGAATCCATAATCGACTGGTTTTTTCAGGTCGATGTATGACGCAAGACACTGCGGTCGGTCCCCTCTCCCTCGGGGAGAGGGTTAGGGTGAGGGGCTTTTCAGCCAAGCAGCTCGCTCATGGCGATGATCTGCTCCGCGACCTGAATCAGTTTCTGCTGGCGGCTCATGGCCTGGCGGCGCATCAGGGTGTAGGCCTCTTCTTCGTTGCAGTCCTTCATTTTCATCAACAGACCCTTGGCCAGTTCGATGCGTTTGCGCTCGGCCAGTTGCTGGTCGCGGGCCTGAAGCTGGGCGCGCAGGGCCTGATCGCTTTCGAAGCGGGCCATGGCCACGTCGAGAATCGGCTGCAAGCGTTGTGCGTGAATGCCTTCGACGATGTAGGCACTGACCCCGGACTTGATCGCCTGACGCATCACGCCAGGGTCATGCTCGTCGGTGAACATCACGATCGGCCGGGGCTGGTCGCGGCTGACCAGCACCACTTGTTCCATCACATCACGGCTCGGTGACTCGGTATCGATCAGAATCACGTCCGGGCGCACCGTTTCGACGCGCGCGGGCAGGTCGATGGTCAGGCCGGACTCGTCGATGACCTCGAAACCGGCCTCGGTCAACGCAGCTTTCAGGCGCCCGACTTTTTTCGCGGTGTCGTTGATCAGCAGAATGCGCAACATGTTCGCGGTCTCCTGTCAGCGGCGGGCGAGAAGGGGGGCGTTGTTGCTCAACGCGTGCAGCTTGAAACTTTGCGCGTAGGCGGCCGGGTCGCTGCCGTCCCAGACCTTGCCGTCGATCAACTGGCTGCTGCGCATGTCCTCGGTGCCGACCGGCACATCGACAGCGCTGGCAGCGTCGCGGTACAGCGCCAGTTGCTGCACCTGACGGGCGACGGCGAGGTAATCCGGGTCGTCGCGCAGCAACCCCCAGCGGCGGAACTGGGTCATGAACCACATGCCGTCCGACAGGTACGGCAGGTTCACCGCGCCATCGCCGTGAAAGCGCAGGGCGTGGGGGTCCTGCCAGCGATTGCCCAGACCGTCGTCGTAATCGCCGAGAAAACGCGGTTCGATGCAGGAAACCGGGGCGTCCAGATACTCGGCGGCGCTGAGCAGCTGCGCGGTGCTGCGGCGGTTTTCCGGGCTCTCTTCGATGAAACGGCTGGCTTCGAGGATCGCCATCACCAGTGCGCGGGCGGTGTTGGGGTATTGCTCGACGAAGGCGCGGGTGCAGCCGAGGACTTTTTCCGGGTGGTCGGGCCAGATGGTCTGGCTGGTCGCCATGGTGAAGCCGAGATTCAGCTGCACCGCGCTGGCTGCCCACGGCTCGCCCACGCAGAAACCGTCGATGCGACCGGCCTGCAGGTGCGCGACCATTTGCGGCGGCGGTACGACCACGCTGTCGACATCCTGCAACGGATGGATGCCCTGACTTGCGAGCCAGTAATAAAGCCACATGGCGTGGGTGCCGGTGGGGAAGGTCTGGGCAAAGGTCAGCCTTGCGCGGGTTTGGTGCACGTGGCGGTCCAGCGCCTCAGGACCGGTCACGCCCAGGCTCTGCAAACCGTGGGACAGGTTGAGGCTCTGGCCGTTCTGGTTCAGACCCATCAGCACCGCCATGTCGGTCGGCGCGACGCCACCGATGCCCAAGTGCACCGCGTAGATCAGACCGTACAGGCTGTGGGCGGCATCGAGTTCGCCGCTGACCAGATTGTCGCGCAGGTTGGCCCAGGAACTCTGGCGCTTGAGGTTCAGGGTCAGGCCGTAAGGCTGGGCAAAGCCTTGCGTGGCGGCGACCACCACCGAAGCGCAGTCGCTCAGGGCCATGAAGCCGAGGTTGATCGCGCTTTTTTCCGGGGCATCGCTGCCGTTGACCCAGGCCAGTGGCCCTATGGAGGTTTGAGTCATGAAAAGCCATCCTCAAAAAAAACGTCGTCACGGACTTTGTCGAGGCAAAACCCGGTGACGACGCCATTGTCCTTGCCTGCCTGCCGTCATTGGCCTGCGGGCTGATGCAGGGGAAGGTGCAAGGCATATGCCAGTGCAGGGGATTTGCGTGTGCGCCTCGCGCGGCGGGGCGATGCCCGGCTATAATCGCCGCCTCTTTTCGCCGCCTCGAGTCATACCCGCCCATGTACACCCTGGCCCGTCAGCTGTTGTTCAAACTTTCCCCGGAAACCTCCCACGATCTGTCGCTGGATCTGATCGGCGCGGGCGGGCGTTTGGGCCTCAACGGCTTGCTGTGCAAGGCCCCGGCGTCGCTGCCGGTGAATGTCATGGGCCTGGACTTCCCGAACCCTGTGGGTCTCGCGGCCGGTCTGGACAAGAACGGCGCGGCCATCGACGGCTTCGCGCAGCTGGGTTTCGGTTTTGTCGAAATCGGCACCGTGACTCCGCGCCCACAGCCGGGCAACCCGAAACCACGGATTTTCCGCCTGCCGGAAGCCGAGGCGATCATCAACCGCATGGGTTTCAACAACCTCGGTGTGGATAACCTGCTGGCGCGGGTCGCGGCGGCCAAATACAAAGGCGTGCTGGGGATCAACATCGGCAAGAACTTCGACACCCCGGTCGAGCGTGCGGTCGATGACTACCTGATCTGCCTGGACAAGGTCTACGCCCACGCCAGCTACATCACGGTCAACGTCAGTTCGCCGAATACCCCGGGCCTGCGCAGCCTGCAATTCGGCGACTCGCTCAAGCAATTGCTGGCAGACCTGGCCACGCGCCGCGCCGAACTGGCCCTGCGCCACGGCAAGCATGTACCGCTGGCGATCAAGATCGCGCCGGACATGACCGACGAAGAAACCGCGCAAGTCGCGCAAGCACTGATCGAAACCGGGATGGACGCGGTGATCGCCACCAACACCACCCTCAGCCGCGTGGGCGTTGAAGGCATGGAACACGGTGACGAGGCGGGCGGTCTGTCCGGCGCGCCGGTTCGCGAGAAGAGCACCCACACGGTCAAAGTGCTGGCGTCCGAGCTGGGTGGCAAACTGCCGATCATCGCGGCGGGCGGTATCACCGAAGGCAAACATGCGGCCGAGAAGATCGCTGCCGGCGCGAGCCTGGTGCAGATCTACTCCGGCTTCATCTATAAGGGCCCGGCGCTGATCCGTGAATCCGTGGACGCGATCGCCGCCAAGCGCTGATTGGCAGATATAAAAAGGCAGGCATAAAAAAGGGCTCCTCGAAGGAGCCCCTGGGCCGTAGCCCGCCGTCCGGGAAGGACGTGCATGGTGATCAGGGTGTTGCGAAATCAGATTGTCGTGTCGGAATAAGTGCCCTGTGTCAGCCGACGGCGTGAAGTTCGTTGAGTCTGTGGATTCCCGCAGTGCCGGTCATACCGTCCCAGTTGTCGCCGCGTCCTTCTCGCCAGCCGTTGATCCAGGCTTGACGTACCGACGGTAGAGTAAATGGGCAAAGCTCACGGGATTTGCCACCAACGCCATATTGATATCCGCGCAAAAATGCTCTTTCCAACGGATCACGCTTAAGTCTTCTCATAGGGTGTTTCCCTCACTTGTTGACTGTTTTTGTCGCGTCGACCTCAATTGAGGTCTGGCAGAAAACTCTGCCGTTGGCGGCTCGCTGCCGGCGTGGCGAGCCAAGGTGTTGACGCCGTTGCGACGTCAACCTGTGTCCAGTTCTAACCAATGAGTCACATCGAGGGAATGACCGTTTTGTCATAAGGACGTAACGAAAAGGATGCTATGGCGATAAGTAACGCCAGGTTTCATGAATGTTTATTCACCAAACCCCGGTATGATCGGCCCTGCACTGTATGACAGGTTTAATTCCTTAGTGAGAATGACCCACGTTTACCGTCGGGTACTTTTCGACGAAGGGTTGCTTTGAGTCATTTTGTTGCATCAACTTTTTTATCTGTCCCGGCATCTAAGCTCTTTTAACCCGAGCAGCGGGGATGGAACGGCACACCTTCGTGCCACGCGGGCGCTCTTGTAGAAAAGCGCCTGATTGAAAACCGGATCGGCAATGCGTTGTCGGTTCATTAGCCAAAGGCTCTGGAAAAACCATGTCCGACCGTTTCGAACTCTTCCTCACTTGCCCCAAAGGCCTTGAAGGCCTGCTCATCGAGGAAGCCGTCGGGCTTGGCCTTGAAGAAGCCCGCGAGCACACCTCCGCCGTGCGTGGCATGGCGACCATGGAAACCGCCTATCGCCTGTGCCTCTGGTCGCGTCTGGCCAACCGCGTGTTGCTGGTGCTCAAGCGCTTCCCGATGAAAGATGCCGAGGACCTGTATCACGGCGTGCTCGACGTCGAGTGGCAGGATCACATGCTGGCCGACGGCACCCTGGCCGTTGAATTCAGCGGCCACGGCTCGGGCATCGACAACACCCACTTCGGCGCCTTGAAGGTCAAGGACGCCATCGTCGACAAACTGCGCACCCCGCAGGGCGACCGTCCAAGCATCGACAAGCTCAACCCGGACCTGCGCATTCACCTGCGTCTGGATCGCGGCGAAGCGATCCTGTCCCTCGACCTCTCCGGCCACAGCCTGCACCAGCGCGGCTACCGCTTGCAGCAGGGCGCTGCGCCGCTGAAGGAAAACCTCGCGGCGGCAATCCTGATCCGTTCCGGCTGGCCGCGCATTGCCGCCGAAGGTGGCGCGCTGGCTGACCCGATGTGCGGTGTCGGCACGTTCCTGGTCGAAGCCGGCATGATCGCCGCCGACATGGCGCCGAACCTGCGTCGCGAGCAATGGGGCTTCACCGCCTGGCTCGGTCACGTGCCGGCGCTGTGGAAGAAGCTGCATGAAGAAGCTGTCGAGCGTGCCGCTGCCGGTCTGGCCAAGCCGCCGCTGTGGATCCGTGGTTATGAAGCCGACCCACGGCTGATCCAGCCGGGCCGCAACAACGTCGAGCGTGCCGGTCTGAGCGAATGGATCAAGATCTATCAGGGCGAAGTCGCGACCTTCGAACCGCGTCCGGACCAGAACCAGAAAGGTCTGGTGATCTGCAACCCGCCGTACGGCGAGCGTCTGGGTGACGAAGCCAGCCTGTTGTACCTCTACCAGAACCTCGGCGAGCGTCTGCGTCAGGCCTGCCTGAACTGGGAAGCGGCGGTGTTCACCGGCGCGCCGGACCTGGGCAAGCGCATGGGCATCCGCAGCCACAAACAGTATTCGTTCTGGAACGGCGCGCTGCCGTGCAAGCTGCTGTTGATCAAAGTGCTGCCGGATCAGTTCGTCACCGGCGAGCGTCGCACCCCGGAGCAGCGCCAGGCCGAGCGCGAGCAAGCCGCTTACGATCAGACGCCGGACGAGCCGCAAGAGCGCAAGTACAACAAGAACGGTAACCCGATCAAACCGACGCCGGCCCCGGCTCCGGTGATCGAGCAGCCGCGCCTGAGCGAAGGCGGGCAGATGTTTGCCAACCGCCTGCAAAAGAACCTCAAGGCGATGGGCAAGTGGGTCAAGCGCGAAGGCATCGACTGCTACCGCGTCTACGATGCGGACATGCCGGAATACGCCATGGCCATCGACCTGTACCACGACTGGGTGCACGTTCAGGAATACGCCGCGCCTAAATCGATCGACCCGGAAAAGGCCTCGATCCGCATGTTCGACGCCCTGGCTGCCATCCCGCAGGCGCTGAACATCGACAAGAGCCGCGTGGTGGTCAAGCGCCGCGAGCGTCAGAGCGGCACCAAGCAGTACGAACGTCAGGCGGCTCAGGGCAAATTCAACGAAGTCACCGAAGGCGGCGTGAAGCTGCTGGTGAACCTCACCGACTACCTCGACACCGGGTTGTTCCTCGATCACCGGCCAATGCGCATGCGGATCCAGAAAGAGGCGGCCGGCAAGCGCTTCCTCAACCTGTTCTGCTACACCGCGACCGCCAGTGTGCACGCCGCCAAGGGCGGTGCGCGCAGCACCACCAGCGTCGACCTGTCGAAAACCTACCTCGACTGGGCACGCCGCAACCTGTCGCTCAACGGCTTCTCCGACAAGAACCGTCTGGAGCAGGGCGACGTGATGGCGTGGCTGGAAAGCTGCCGGGAAGAGTACGACCTGATCTTCATCGACCCGCCGACTTTCTCCAACTCCAAGCGCATGGAAGGGATCTTCGACGTGCAGCGTGACCAGGTGCAGTTGATCGACCTGGCCATGGCCCGACTGGCAACGGGCGGGGTGTTGTACTTCTCCAACAACTTCCGCAAGTTCCAGCTGGAAGACAACCTGGCCGAGCGTTATGCGGTCGAGGAAATCACCGCCAGCACCATCGATCCGGATTTCGCCCGCAACGGCAAGATCCACCGCGCCTGGAAAATCACGGCCCGTTGACACTCTGATCAGTTGGATCCACAGAGCCTTGATTTTTAAGGCTCTTGGATCCGATCAGAGCTAGCCAAATTAGTGGCTAATAGCTATAACTCACTCACGGCCAATGGGGTTATCCCGCAAGTACTGGCGTAGTGAGTGGCCCTTATGTCGTTGCACCCCGTGCGCCCAAAGATCCTGGGTTTTATCAGCGAAGAAGTCTCGGCCTGGCTGGTCGCGCTGCTGGTATTGCTCGCCGGCGGGATTCTCACGGGGCTGCTCGCCTGGGCCACCCTCAATCAGTTTCACAGCCAGTTGCGCCAGCGTTTTCAACTGCTGGCCAATGAGCGCTACAGCCGCATCGAAGAACGTTTTCAGGATCAGGAGCAACGCCTCGATGGCCTGCGCCGGTTCTTCGCCAACTCCGAATCGGTGTCCCGCGCCGAATTCGACGGCTACACCCAACCTTTATTACTGCGCACCCAGGCCTATTCGTTCGCCTTGCGGGTGAGCGGTTCCGAGCGCGCCGCGTTCGAGCAGCGGGTGCGTGACGAAGGCCTGCCCACCTTCAGCGTGCGTGAACTCAATGCCCGCGGCGAGCTGCAACTGGCGGCGGCCCGAGATGAATACGTCGTCGTGGTGTACAGCCAGACCCAGAGCCGGCTCGGTTCACCGCTGGGTTATGACTTGCTGGCCCAGCCGTTGCGTCGCTCGACGCTGGAACGCGCCGATCAGCTCGGCGGCCTGGCGGTGTCGCAGCCAATGCATCTGGTCAGCATCGAACCGGCCTATGCGCGGGGCGTGCTGCTGGTGGCGCCGGTGCTGCGTGAGGGCGAGCCCAAGTCGTTCGGTTATGTGATGGCGGTGATCAGCATGCGCCAGTTGCTCGCCGATGGCCTGCCGGACGCGCTGCATGATTACCTGTCGGTACGGATCCTCGATCTGTCGACCAACGATCAGCACGAGGTGTTGTTCGAATCGACCAATGAACCGGCGCCGAGTGATCTGTCAGCCACGCGGCTGGTGCGCATGGCCGACCACGACTATCAGGTCGATATCTCGCCCAGCGAGTCCTTCCTGCAGGCCAACCATTCGTCGGTTGGCAGCGTGGTGGTCCTCGGCGGTTTGCTCAGCCTGCTGCTCAGCGCGCTGCTGTACGTGCTGGTCAGTCAGCGTCAGCGGGCCTTGCGCATGGTCGAACTGCGCACCCAGGAACTGCATGAGCGTGAACAGGAACTGCGGGGCACCCACGGCCAGTTGCGCGGGGTGCTCAACGCGGCGACTCAAGTGGCGATCATCGCCACCGACCTGCGCGGCGTGATCAACACCTTCAACCCCGGCGCGGAGCAGATGCTCGGTTACCGCAGCGCCGAGGTGGTCGGTCACATGACCCTGGAAAACCTGCATTTTCCTCGGGAGCTGATCACCCGTGCGGCGGAACTGAGCGCCCGCTATGGCAAGAGCATTCCGACCTGCCAGGCGATGCTGGTGGAGGGCGGTGAAGTCGGCGGGCATGAGGCACGCGAGTGGACGCTGGTGCGCAAGGACGGCAGTCATCTGCCGGTAAACATGCTCGCCACCCCGGTGCTCGATGAGCAGGGACTGTGGGTCGGGCACCTGGCGATCTGCATCGATATCACCGAGCGCAAGCGCGTCCACGAAGCGTTGGCGGCGCGGGACGTTCTGCTGAAGAAACTCAGCGCCCACGTTCCGGGCGGGATCTATCAGTTCAAGATGGAGTTCGACGGGCGCTTCAGCGTGATCTACGCCAGCGACGGCATCCGCGAGATCTACGAGCTGGAACCCGATGTGTTGCTGCTCAATGCCGAATCAATCTTTACCCGCATTCATCCGCAGGACGTCAGCCGCGTACGCAAATCGATCCGCGCCTCGGCGGACAACCTCAGTCCGTGGCGCGAGGAATACCGCGTGCAATTGCCCGAGCGCGGCCTGCGCTGGGTGCGCGGCGAAGCGACCCCCGAAGAGCTGCCGGGCGGCGGTGTGCTGTGGCATGGCTACATTTCGGACATTTCCGACCTGAAGCGGGTGGAAGAAGAGTTGCGCGCACTGTCGGTGACCGATGCGCTGACCGGCATCCACAACCGGCGTTATTTCCAGGAGCGCCTGACCACTGAAATGGCCCGGGTCGAGCGCGGAGGCGGCGAATTGTCGGTGATCATGCTCGATATCGATCACTTCAAACGGATCAACGATCAGTACGGCCATGCGGTCGGCGACCGGGTGTTGCAGGCGGTGTGCGAGCGCATCGGCCATCGCCTGCGGCGTACCGACGTGTTCTGTCGCCTGGGCGGCGAGGAGTTCATGGTGCTGTGCCCGGACATCGACGGTGATCACGCGTACATGCTGGCCGTGGAGCTATGGCAAGGCCTGCGCGGTGCGCCGGTGGATGTGGTGGGCGTGGTGACGGCCAGTTTCGGGATTGCCAGTTGGCGGCCGGGGGAGGGCGCGGATGCGCTGTTGCTGCGGGCGGATTCGGGGGTTTACGCGGCGAAGCAGGGTGGGCGGGATCGGGTCGAGCGGCAGATGAACTGATCCTGTTTGCCATGTGATCGTTCCCACGCACTGCGTGGGAACGATCTTGCCGGGGCGGCTTACAGAACGGAAGCCGTCTGCGGCGCTCGCGGCTGTTTGTAGAGATCCAGCAGCACCTGATCCAGCACCGACGATGCACCGAACGGTGCCTTGTCGTTGAGGATCGCCACCACCGCCCAGGTGTTGCCGTTGACGTCGCGGCTGAAGCCGGCGATGGCGCGCACGGTGTTCAGGGTGCCGGTCTTGACGTGGGCTTCGCCGCGCATCGCGGTGGTCTTCAGGCGTTTGCGCATGGTGCCGTCGGTGCCGGCGATCGGCAGCGAGCTGATGTACTCGGCGGCGTACGGGCTATGCCACGCGGCTTGCAGCATGGCGGCCATTTCCCGGGCGCTGACGCGCTCGGCTCGTGACAGGCCGGAGCCGTTCTCCATCACCAGGTGCGGCGCGGTGATGCCTTTCTTCGCCAGCCACTGACGTACCACGCGCTGCGCCGCCTTGGCGTCATCGCCGTCGGCGTCGTTGCGGAATTTCTGGCCCAGGCTCAGGAACAGCTGCTGAGCCATGGTGTTGTTACTGTATTTGTTGATGTCGCGGATGATTTCCGCCAGGTCCGGCGAGAACGCACGGGCCAGCACTTTGGCGTTGCTCGGGGTCGGGGCCAGACGATCCTTGCCCTGGATGCTGCCGCCCAGTTCCTTCCAGATCGCCCGCACGGCGCCGGCGGTGTAGGTCGCGTGGTCGAGCAGCGACAGATAAGTCTGCGAGCTGCAGCCTTCGCCCAACTGGCCGGCAACGGTCACGGTGACGCTGCCATCGGCCTGCGGCACCGGGTTGTAGCGCACGCCGCCGGTGCACTGTTTGGAGTTGAGCGCTTTGACGGTGTTTTCGATGTTGATGCTGGCAATCGGCGGTTCGACCGAAATCAATACCCGGCCATTGTCATTGCGGGCCACGAAACGCAGGGCCTTGAGGTTGACCAGCAGCGAGTCCGGCTTGACCAGGAACGGCTTGTTCTCATCGTTGCCGTCATCGTTGAATTCCGGCAGTTGCGGCTGCACGAAGAAGCTGCGGTCCAATACCAGGTCGCCGGTGATCTGGGTCACGCCGTTGGCGCGCAGGTCGCGCATCAGCAGCCAGAGTTTTTCCATGTTCAGCTTCGGATCGCCGCCACCCTTGAGGTAGAGGTTGCCGTTGAGAATGCCGCTGTTCAGGTCGCCGTCGGTGTAGAACTCGGTTTTCCACTGATGGTTGGGGCCGAGCATTTCCAGCGCCGCGTAGGTGGTGACCAGTTTCATGGTCGAGGCCGGGTTGACCGACACGTCGGCGTTGTACACGGTCGGCGTGCCCGGGCCATCCAGCGGCACCATCACCAGCGACAGGGCGCTGGGTTGCAGCTTGCTGGCCTTGAGGGCTTTTTCGACGTTGGGTGTCAGGGCGGTGTTGATGGTGGCAGCGGAAACAGGCAAGGCCAGGGGCAGAAGAAGGCCGGCCAGGAGCAGAGGACGCAACGATTTGATCATATGAAATAAAACCCTACAGCCGAGGGGAAAAAGACGAGGACATGGATGAAAAGGTCCTCAGTGGTCATGAAAGTGTCGGCATTATGCCCCAAGGTGTAACAGCTTGTGCCTTTCGCAAGGGTGCCAATTCGTTATTTTTTTACGGGCGGTCGCACGCTCGTCCCGGATAGGCGGGCAATCGCCGCCTTAAACTGGTAAAGTGCCGGCCGTTATTACTTAAGAGGATTGTTCCAATGGCGACTAACCGTTCCCAGCGTCTGCGCAAAAAACTGTGCGTCGATGAATTTCAAGAGCTGGGTTTCGAACTGAACCTGGGCTTCAAAGAAGACCTGTCCGAAGAAGCCATTGACGCTTTCCTCGAAGCATTCATCAAAGAAGCCATGGAAGCCAACGGTCTGGGCTATGTCGGCGGCGACGACTTCGGTCTGGTTTGCCTGCAGAAGCGTGGCTCGGTCTCCGAAGAGCAGCGCGCTGCTGTCGAAGCCTGGCTGAAAACCCGCTCCGAGCTGACCACCACTGAAATCAGCCCGCTGCTGGACGTTTGGTATCCGGAAAAGCCGATCAACGCGGCTAAGTGATACTGAAAAAAACGGCGACCCGAGGGTCGCCGTTTTTTTATGCCTGCTTTTTAACAAATCATGCCTTGCGCCAGTTGAGGATCAGCAAGGTCAGCACCCCCGCGACAATCCCCCAGAAGGCCGAACCAATGGAAAACAGCGTCAGCCCCGACGCCGTGACCATGAAGGTGATCAGCGCCGCTTCCCGTTCCTTCACCTCGGTCATGGCGATGCTCAAGCCATTGATGATCGAACCGAACAGCGCCAGCGCGGCAATCGACAGCACCAGTTCCTTGGGCAGCGCGGCAAACAGCGCCGCCAGCGTGGCGCCGAACACCCCGGCAATCCCGTAGAAAATCCCGCACCACACCGCTGCGGTGTAGCGTTTGTTGCGATCCTCGTGGGCATGGGGCCCGGTGCAGATCGCGGCGCTGATCGCTGCCAGGTTGATGCCGTGGGAACCGAACGGCGCCAGCAGCAACGACGCGATGCCGGTGGTGGTGATCAACGGCGAGGCCGGTACGTTGTAGCCGTCGGCCCGAAGGACAGCGACACCGGGCATGTTCTGCGAGGTCATCGCCACCACGAACAGCGGAATGCCGATGCTGATGGTCGCCGCGAGAGAAAAGTGCGGCGTGGTCCAGACCGGTGTCGCCACTTCCAGGTGAAAACCGCTGAAATCCAGCAGCCCCATGAAGCCCGACAGCGCGGTGCCGATCAGCAGCGCGGCCAGCACCGCATAACGCGGCGTCAGGCGTTTGACCAGCAGATAAGTGAAGAACATTCCCAGTACCAGCCCGGTGCGGTGCTGCGCGGCGACGAAGATTTCGCTGCCGATCTTGAACAGAATCCCCGCCAGCAATGCGGCCGCCAGAGAGGCCGGGATCTTTTTCACCAGCCGTTCGAAGCTGCCGGTCAGGCCACAGATCGTCACCAATACGGCGCAGGTAATGTAGGCGCCGATGGCTTCGCCGTAGGTAACGCCGCCGAGGCTGGTGATCAGCAAGGCTGCGCCGGGCGTCGACCAGGCAATGGTGATCGGCGTGCGGTAACGCAGCGAAAGGCCGATCGAACACACCGCCATGCCGATGGAGATCGCCCAGATCCACGAGGAAATCTGCCCGCTGCTCAGGCCCGCCGCCTGCCCGGCCTGGAACATCAGCACCAGCGAACTGGTGTAGCCAGTCATCATCGCGATGAATCCGGCGACGATGGCGGAGGGCGACGTGTCCGCAAAGGGGCGCAGTCGGGTGTGGGTGATTTCGTTCATGACAGCGGCGTTCCTTGTTCAAGCCACGGATTTCGGGTTTAAGCCTAAACTCAAACGTAACGATGCGTTGCAATACAGCCGAAGTCACAAACAGCCGTACAGTCGTGTTGCCACCTTCCATTGTGTACAATCGCGCTGTTTTTTACGCGATACTTGCCAGCGACCCACTGTGCCGTATTACAGTCACGGTCAATTCGCCGCCGTTCTTCCCGACTCGAGTGCCCATGAACGAACAGTTGCAACCCCTCAAGAAACAACCGCGAGCAGGCAAAGCCGGCCGCAGCGGAACCCAGGACGATATTGTCTATGCGCATATCTTCGAGGCCATCCTCGAACAGCGTCTGGCGCCCGGTACAAAGTTGAGCGAAGAAGCGCTGGGGGAAATTTTCGGGGTCAGCCGCACCATCATTCGCCGCGCACTTTCGCGTCTGGCCCATGAAGGCGTGGTGCTGTTGCGGCCGAACCGTGGCGCGGTGGTGGCGAGCCCGAGCGTTGAAGAGGCGCGTCAGGTGTTCCTCGCTCGCCGTCTGGTGGAGCGCGCGATCACTGAACTGGCGGTGCAGCACGCAACGGCCGAGCAGATCGCCGAATTGCGCCAGATGGTCAACGACGAACGTGACAGCTTCTCTCGTGGCGATCGCGGTGCCGGCATCCGTCTCTCGGGCGAATTCCACCTGAAACTGGCCGAAGCGGCGAAGAACGCGCCATTGATCAGCTTCCAGCGCAGCCTGGTTTCGCAGACTTCGCTGATCATTGCCCAATATGAAAGCGGCAACCGTTCGCACTGTTCCTACGACGAGCACACCCAGTTGATTGACGCCATCGAAGCGCGTAACGGCGAGCTGGCGGTGGACCTGATGATGCATCACATGGATCACATCGACAGCAAGCTCAACCTCGACGAGGAAAGCGCTTCGGACGATCTGCATGCGGTGTTCTCGCACCTGTTGCAGACCAAGAAGCCGGGGCGTCCGGCGGCCAAGCTCTAAAACGAATCGACAGGCAATAAAAATCCCCCGGACTGAAAAGTACCGGGGGATTTTTTTTGTTTGTCTGTCTGATCCTGATCGTCTGATCGTTCCCACGCTCTGCGTGGTAACGCCTCTGGGGACGCTCCGCGTCCAGTGACGCGGAGCGTCACGGGCTGCATTCCCACGCAGAGCGTGGGAACGATCAGCGCGGGGGCGAGCAGTGTCGGAGAGTTAGCGCTGATGCACCAGCGCACCCGCCGCATAGGTCTGAGCCACGGTACGGTCATCGCCCAGGGTCATCAGTACAAACAACGTCTCGGCAATGTTGTTGGCCTGCTTCAGGCGGTAGCTCAGCAGCGGCGTGGCGTTGTAGTCCAGCACCAGGAAGTCGGCGTCGGAGCCCGGTTGCAGGTTGCCGATCTTGTCTTCCAGACGCAGCGCCCGCGCACCGCCGAGGGTGGCGAGGTATAGCGACTTGAACGGGCTCAGGCGCGCACCTTGCAGCTGCATCACCTTGTAGGCTTCGTTCAGGGTTTGCAGCAGCGAGAAACTGGTACCGCCACCGACGTCAGTGCCAAGGCCGACGTTCAGTTTGTGCTTCTCGGCCATCGGCAGGTTGAACAGGCCGCTGCCGAGGAAGAAGTTCGAGGTCGGGCAGAACGCGACCGCCGAACCGGTCTCCGCCAGGCGCGCGCACTCGTCGTCGCACAGGTGCACGCCGTGGGCGAACACCGAGCGCTCGCCGAGCAATTGGTAATGGTCGTAAACGTCCAGGTAGCCCTTGCGCTCCGGGAACAATTCCTTGACCCACTCGACTTCCTTGAGGTTTTCGCTGATGTGGGTCTGCATGTACAGATCCGGGTATTCACCGAGCAACTGGCCGGCGAGGGTCAGTTGTTCCGGGGTGCTGGTCGGGGCGAAGCGCGGAGTCACGGCGTAGTGTAGGCGGCCCTTGCCGTGCCAGCGCTCGATCAGCGCCTTGCTGTCGACGTAGCTCGATTCCGGGGTGTCGGTCAGGTAGTCCGGCGCGTTGCGGTCCATCATCACCTTGCCGGCGATCATCCGCAGGTCCAGCTTCTCGGCCGCTTCGAAGAACGAGTTCACCGATTGCGGGTGCACGCTGCCGAACACCAGCGCGGTGGTGGTGCCATTGCGCAGCAGTTCCTTGATGAAGATGTCCGCTACTTCATCGGCGTGGGCCTTGTCGGCGAACTGGCTTTCGCACGGGAAGGTGTAGGTGTTCAGCCAGTCCAGCAGTTGCTCGCCGTAGGCACCGACCATGCCGGTCTGCGGCAGGTGGATGTGGGTGTCGATGAAGCCCGGGGTGATCAGCGCATCCTTGTGATGCGTGATCTCGATGTCCGCCGGCAGCGTCGGCAGCAGTTCGCTGGCGTGGCCGAGGGCGCTGATCTTGCCGTCATCGACCACCAGCAGGCCGTCCTCGAAATACTCGTAGGAGGCTTCGATGCCGACCTCGGCAGGGTCGGCGATGCTGTGCAGGATGGCGGCGCGGTAGGCTTTGCGAGTCAGAGGCATGAGGGTTCTCTAATCAGTTTGAGGCTTTGAGTGTGGCGGCCTGACTGCGGCGGGAAACCGGCAGCAGTTTGGCAATCGGTTCGGCGCTGGCGGTGTGCTGGCCGAAATTGGCGTTATAGGTGGCGATGATTTCGCCGGCGATGGAGATGGCGATTTCCACAGGCAGCTTGCCTTTGACTTCGCCGATGCCCATCGGGCAGCGCATGCGTTGCACGACGCCGCTGTCGAAGCCACGGTCACGCAAGCGGTGTTCGAACTTGGCCCGTTTGGTTTTCGAGCCGATCAGGCCGAAGTAGGCGAAGTCGTTGCGCTTGAGGATCGCGGCAGTGAGTTCCAGGTCCAGCTGATGATTGTGGGTCATGACGATGCAGTAGCTGCCGGCGGGCAGGTCGTCGATTTCATCCACAGGCTCCTCGGCGACGATTTTGCGCACGCCGTGAGGAATCTGCTCGGGAAATTCTTCTTCCCGGGAATCGATCCAGCGCACCCGGCAGGGCAGGCTGGCGAGCAAGGGTACCAGTGCGCGGCCCACATGACCGGCGCCGAACACGGCAATCTGCGCCTGCACCTGGCCCATCGGTTCGAACAACAGCACCGTGGCGCCGCCGCAGCACTGGCCGAGACTGGCGCCGAGGCTGAAGCGCTCCAGATGGGTGTCCTGCTTGCCGCTGGCGAGCATCTCGCGGGCGATCTGCATGGCTTTGTATTCCAGGTGCCCGCCACCGATGGTGTCGAACGTCTGGCGGGCGCTGACGACCATCTTCGAGCCGGCATTGCGCGGCGTCGAGCCGAGCTCTTCGATGATCGTCACCAGAACGCAGGGTTCGCCCTGGTTCTGCAGGTCGGCGAGGGCGTCGATCCAGTTGTACATATCTCACCTCTCAGATCGTTCCCACGCTCTGCGTGGGAATGCATCACTGGACGCTCCGCGTCCGCTGTTCAGGATGCGACGCAGAGCGTCGCGGGCTGCATTCCCACGCAGAGCGTGGGAACGATCATCAAACAACCTCTGTTTCAGCTTCTACGGCTTTCACCGCTTTGAGCTGACGCATCTGCTCGCAACCCCACAACACCCGCTCCGGGGTCGCCGGCGCGTCGATCTTCGGCTGATGCTTGTAGTCGCCGAGGCTGGCCACTGCATCCTTGATCGCACACCACGCGGCGATGCCGAGCATGAACGGCGGCTCACCCACAGCCTTGGAATGGAACACCGTGTCTTCCGGGTTCTTGCGGTTTTCCACCAGCTTCACCCGCAGGTCCAGCGGCATGTCCGCCACGGCCGGGATCTTGTAGCTGGCCGGGCCGTTGGTCATCAGCTTGCCCTTGTTGTTCCACACCAGTTCTTCCATGGTCAGCCAGCCCATGCCCTGGACGAAGCCGCCCTCGACCTGGCCGATGTCGATCGCCGGATTCAGCGAGGCGCCGACGTCGTGGAGGATGTCGGTACGCAGCATCTTGTACTCGCCGGTCAGGGTGTCGACGATCACCTCGCAGCACGCCGCACCGAAGGCGAAGTAGTAGAACGGCCGGCCACGGGCCTGGCTGCGGTCGTAGTAGATTTTCGGGGTCTTGTAGAACCCGGTGCTCGACAGCGACACCTGATTGAAATACGCCAGCTGGATCAGCGCTTCGAAGGTCAGGATGTGGTCGCGCACACGGACATGGCCGTTGTGGAATTCCACGTCTTCTTCGCTGACCTTGTAGTGCCGCGCGGCGAATTCGACCAGGCGCTGCTTGATGATTTCTGCCGCATTCTGCGCGGCTTTGCCGTTGAGGTCGGCGCCGCTGGACGCCGCCGTCGGCGAGGTGTTCGGCACCTTGTCGGTGTTGGTCGCGGTGATCTGCACGCGGTCCATTTCCACCTGGAACACTTCGGCCACGACTTGTGCGACTTTGGTGTTCAGGCCCTGGCCCATTTCCGTGCCGCCGTGGTTCAGGTGGATGCTGCCGTCGGTGTAGACGTGCACCAGGGCACCTGCCTGGTTGAGGAAACTGGCGGTGAAGGAAATGCCGAATTTCACCGGGGTCAGCGCCAGGCCTTTCTTCAGGATCGGGCTGTTGGCGTTGTAGCGACGGATCGCTTCGCGGCGCTCGGCGTACTGGCTGCTTTCTTCCAGCTCGGCGGTCATTTCCTCGAGCATGTTGTGCTCGACGGTCTGGTAGTAATGGGTGACGTTGCGTTCGGTCTTGCCGTAGTAGTTGGCCTTGCGCACGGCCAGCGGATCGAGGTTCAGGTGACGGGCGATGGCGTCCATCACTTCTTCGATCGCGACCATCCCTTGCGGGCCGCCGAAACCACGGTACGCGGTGTTCGACGCGGTGTTGGTCTTGCAGCGGTGACCGTTGATGGTCGCATCACCGAGGTAGTACGAGTTGTCCGAGTGGAACATCGCCCGGTCGACAATCGAGGCCGACAGGTCAGGGGAACAGCCGCAGTTACCGGCCAGGTCCATCGCAATCCCGTGCAGGCGCCCGGTGCTGTCGAAGCCGACGTCGTACTCGACGTAGAACGGGTGACGCTTGCCGGTCATCAGCATGTCTTCGACCCGTGGCAGGCGCATCTTGGTCGGCTGGCCGGTGAGGTGCGCGATCACCGCGCACAGGCAGGCCGGGCTCGCGGCCTGGGTTTCCTTACCGCCGAAACCACCGCCCATGCGGCGCATGTCGACGACGATTTTGTTCATCGATACGTCGAGGACTTCGGCCACCAGTTTCTGCACTTCGGTGGGGTTCTGCGTCGAGCAGTAGACGATCATGCCGCCGTCTTCGGTCGGCATTACCGAGGAGATCTGGGTCTCCAGATAGAAGTGTTCCTGGCCACCAATGTGCAGCGTGCCTTGGATGCGATGTTCAGCGGTAGCCAAAGCGCTGGCCGAATCGCCACGTTGATGGGTGTGGCTGTCGAGCACGAAGTGGCGTTTGCGCAGGGCTTCGACCACGTCCAGCACCGGCTCCAGATCTTCGTATTCGATGATCGCGGCCATCGCGGCCTTGCGTGCGGTTTCCAGATCCTTGGCGGCCACGGCCAGCACCGGTTGACCGACGAACTGCACGTCATCGATGGCCAGCAGCGGATCGCCCGGCAGCAGCGGGCCGATGTCTTTCAGGCCCGGCACGTCTTCGTGGGTGATGGCGATGCGCACGCCTTCGAAGGCGTAGCAGGGTTTGGTGTCGATGCTGATGATTTTCGCGTGGGCGCGATCCGACAGCCGCGCGTAAACGTGCAACTGGTTCGGGAATTCGAGCCGGTCATCGATGTACTGCGCTTCACCGGAAACATGCTTGGCGGCGCTGTCGTGCTTGACGCTGCGGCCAACACCGGTAGTCAGGTCTTTGGCGAACAGTTCAGCCAGTTCAGCTTGAGTTTTCTCTACGCCGTGATGGTTAGACATAAGCGGTCACCCGAGTCTCGATGTGCGGTGTTTGCAGTTCGATGAAGTATTTGCGCAGCAGGTTCTGCGCGCTGAGCAGGCGGTATTCCTTGCTGGCGCGGAAGTCCGAGAGCGGGGTGAAATCCTCGCCCAGCGCGGTGCAGGCACGTTCGACCACAGCGTTGTTGAACGGCTGGCCGAGCAGCACGGCTTCGCAGTGAGCGGCGCGTTTCGGGATCGCGGCCATGCCGCCGAAGGCGACACGGGCGTCGGTGATCACACCGTTTTCGACGCGCAGGTTGAACGCGGCGCAGACGGCAGAGATGTCGTCGTCCAGGCGCTTGGAGACTTTGTAGGCGCGAAAGCGCTGCTCGGCCGTGGCGCGAGGGACGATGATTTTTTCGATGAACTCGCTTTCCTGACGCGCGGTGACCCGGTAATCGATGAAGTAATCTTCCAGGTTCAGCGTGCGCCGGGTCTCGCCCTTGCACAGCACGATCTGCGCGCCGAGGGCGATCAGCAGCGGTGGCGAGTCACCAATCGGCGAGGCGTTGCCGATGTTGCCGCCGAGGGTGCCCTGGTTGCGGATCTGCAAAGAGGCGAAACGGTGCAGCAGTTCGCCGAAGTCCGGGTACTCGGCGTTCAACGCTTCGTAGCAATCGGAGAGGGCAGTGGCGGCGCCGATTTCGATGCGGTCTTCGAAGGTTTCGATGCGCTTCATTTCAGCGACGTTGCCGACGTAGATCATCACCGGCAGGGTGCGATGGAACTGCGTGACTTCCAGCGCCAGATCGGTGCCGCCGGCCAGCAGCCGGGCTTGTGGATACGCGTCGTAGAGATCGGCCAGATCGGCCACGGTCAGCGGCACCAGGCAGCGTTTGTCGCCGCTGTTGAGTTCGCCGATCGATGTCGGGGCAATGGCTTTGAGGCGAGTGATGGTTTCCGCTTCCCGGGCGTCGAACTGGTCCGGTTGCTTGCCGCAGCAGGATTGTTCGGCAGCGGCGAGAATCGGCCGGTAGCCGGTGCAGCGGCAAAGGTTGCCGGCCAGCGCTTCGTGGGCTTTGGCATGGTCCGGTGCATCGCTGTTCTTTTGCAGGGCGAACAGCGACATCACGAAACCGGGGGTACAGAAACCGCACTGCGAACCGTGGCACTCGACCATGGCTTTCTGCACGCTGTGCAGTTCGCCCTTGTGCTTGAGGTCTTCGACGCTGATCAATTGTTTGCCGTGCAGCGACGAAACGAACGTCAGGCACGAGTTGAGGCTGCGATAGCGAATGTGTTCGCGGCCATCGTCATCCGTCTGCAACTCGCCGACCACCACCGTACAGGCGCCGCAGTCACCGCTGGCGCAGCCTTCTTTGGTGCCGGATTTGCCCACGTGTTCACGCAGGTAGTTGAGCACAGTCAGGTTCGGGTCCAGGGCGTGCTCGCTACGGAGTTCCTGGTTGAGTAAAAACTGGATCACGGAAGGCCTCGCAGACTCATTATTGTTGTTAAGCGACTTGAGCCGAATTTAGCAGGTCTGACTTTTCGGTCAATGGTTTTCTGACTTAAAGGTCAGGAAAAGCCATTTTGTCGCTCGACAACGTGTCTATTCAGTATTGACCCTCATTGGATCAAGCGCTTTTTTGCGGGATTCGTGCCAAAAACCGCTGTGCGGGCACTCCGCCATGAACGCGCATTGCGCTACACTGCGCCGCTTGTGCAGATCGAAGAGTTTGAAGGACAACCATGACGTTCAAGGCGCCGGACAGCCTCGCCGAGCAAATCGCTCACCACCTCGCCGAACGGATCATTCGCGGCGAAATGAAGCCGGGAGAGCGTATCCAGGAACAGAAGGTCACGCTGGCGCTGAACGTCAGCCGCGGCTCGGTCCGCGAAGCCTTGCTGATCCTCGAGCGCCGTCACCTGATCGCGATCCTGCCGCGTCGCGGCGCCCACGTCACCGAGCTTACGGCGCACAAGGTGCAGAGCCTGTGCACGTTGATGAGCGAGCTGTACATCCTGCTCGGCAACGCAGTGGCCAACGGCTGGCAAGTCCAGGCCGACATGGCGCCGTTCGTGCAGATCCAGCAGCGCCTGAGCGCCAGCTACGAGCGTCAGGACATCCGTACCTTCGTCGACGACAGCTTCAACGTGATGCGTGCCGCGTATCCGTTTGCCAACAACCCGTACCTGCAGGAAACCGTCGAGAACCTGCAACCGGCCATGAGCCGTGCGTACTTCCTCGCGCTGGAACAGCGCAAGGCCGAGATGAGCGAGTTCCTCGAACTGTTCGAGCGCTTGCTGGCCGCCGTCCTCGCCCGTGACCTGCCGCAGATCCGCATCGTGCTGACGGCTTACGCCCAGCGCAGCTGCGATCTGGTGGTGTCCGCCCTGACGGTTGCCTGACCTTGCGGCTCAAGTGCATCAAACTGGCGGGGTTCAAATCCTTCGTCGACCCGACCACGGTGAACTTCCCCAGCAATATGGCGGCGGTCGTCGGGCCGAACGGTTGCGGCAAGTCGAACATCATCGACGCCGTGCGCTGGGTGATGGGCGAAAGCTCGGCCAAGAACCTGCGCGGCGAGTCGATGACCGACGTCATCTTCAACGGCTCGACCAGCCGCAAACCGGTGAGCCAGGCGAGCATCGAGCTGGTGTTCGACAACTCCGACGGCACCCTGCTGGGCGAGTGGGCTGCTTATGCGGAAATTTCGATCCGCCGCAAAGTGACCCGCGACAGCCAGACGACTTATTACCTCAACGGCGCCAAATGCCGTCGTCGCGACATCACCGACATCTTCCTCGGCACCGGCCTCGGCCCGCGCAGCTACTCGATCATCGAGCAGGGGATGATCTCCAAGCTGATCGAGTCCAAGCCCGAAGACCTGCGCAACTTCATCGAAGAAGCCGCCGGCATCTCCAAGTACAAAGAGCGCCGGCGCGAGACCGAAAACCGCATCCGCCGCACCCACGAAAACCTTGCCCGTCTGACCGACCTGCGCGAAGAACTCGAGCGCCAGCTCGAACGCTTGCACCGCCAGGCCGAGGCCGCCAAGAAGTATCAGGAATTCAAGGCTGAAGAGCGCCAGCTCAAGGCGCAACTGTCGGCCCTGCGCTGGCAGGATCTGAACGATCAGGTCGGCCAGCGCGAGTCGATCATCGGCAACCAGGAAATCAGCTTTGAAGCGCTGGTCGCCGAACAACGCAACGCCGACGCCGCCATTGAACGCCTGCGCGACGGTCACCATGATTTGTCCGAGCGCTTCAATCTGGTGCAGGGGCGCTTCTATTCGGTTGGCGGCGACATCGCCCGGGTCGAACAGAGCATCCAGCACGGCCAACAGCGCTTGCGCCAATTGCAGGACGACCTGAAAGAAGCCGAGCGCGCGCGCCTCGAAACCGAATCGCACCTGGGTCACGACCGTACCTTGCTGCTGACCCTCGGCGAAGAGCTCGATCAACTGACCCCTGAACAGGAAATCACCAACGCCGCCGCTGAAGAAGCCGCCGCTGCGCTGGAAGATTCCGAAACCGTGATGCACGGCTGGCAGGAGCAGTGGGACACCTTCAACCTGACCGCCGCCGAACCGCGCCGTCAGGCCGAAGTGCAGCAGTCGCGGATCCAGCAGCTGGAAACCAGCATGGAGCGTCTGGCCGATCGGCAAAAGCGTCTGGGCGAAGAGCGGGCGTTGCTCTCGGCAGATCCTGAGGACGCGGCGATCATGGAACTCAGCGAACAGCTCGCCGAGTCCGAAGCCACCCTTGAAGATTTGCAGACCAGCGAAGAAGCCCAGGTCGAAAAACTCGAGCAACTGCGCCAGGAATTGCAGCAAGCGCTGACCGCACAGCAACAGGCGCAGGGCGATTTGCAGCGCCTCAACGGTCGCCTCGCCTCCCTCGAAGCCTTGCAGCAGGCCGCGCTCGATCCGGGCACCGGCACCGCCGAATGGCTGAAAGAACACAACCTCGCCGAACGTCCGCGTCTGGCCGAAGGCCTGAAGGTCGAGGCCGGTTGGGAACTGGCGGTGGAAACCGTGCTCGGCGCCGACCTGCAAGCGGTGCTGGTGGATGATTTCGACGGTTTCGATCTGTCCGGTTTCGACCAGGGCGATCTACGTTTGCTCAGCCCCGGCAGTGATGGCGTGCGCGTGGCCGGCAGCCTGCTGGACAAGGTCGAGGCGCAGGTTGATTTGTCGCCATGGCTCGCTCAAGTCAAACCAGTCGACAGCCTTGAACAGGCGCTGGCCCTGCGCGGCCAACTGGCTGCCGGGCAGAGCCTGATCAGTCGCGACGGTTATTGGGTCGGCCGGCATTTCCTGCGAGTACGCCGCGCCAGCGAAGCCGAAAGCGGCATGCTCGCACGCGGACAGGAAATCGAATCGTTGCATGCGGAACGCGAAGAGCGCGAAGCCACGGTCGAGGCCATGGAAACCCGTTTACAGACCCTGCGCGCGCAACAGCGTCAGCAGGAAAACGGTCGCGAACATCTGCGTCGTTTGCTGCAGGACGAAGCCCGTCAGCAAGGTGAATTGAAAGCTCAACTGTCCGCCGGCAAAGCCAAGGCCGAGCAGTTGACCCTGCGCCGTACCCGTCTCGATGACGAGTTGGTCGAGCTCGCCGAGCAGCGCGAGCTGGAGCACGAAAATATCGGCGAAGCGCGGATCCAGTTGCAGGACGCCCTCGACGCCATGGCCCTCGACACCGAGCAGCGCGAACTGCTGCTGGCCCAGCGTGACAGCCTGCGCGAGCGTCTCGACCGGGTGCGTCAGGAAGCGCGTCAGCACAAGGATCACGCGCATCAATTGGCCGTGCGCCTTGGCTCGCTGCGCGCACAACACGATTCGACCCGCCAGGCCCTCGAGCGTCTGGAAATGCAGGCCGAGCGCCTCACTGAAAAACGTGAACAGCTCAGTCTGAATCTGGAGGAGGGCGAGGCGCCGCTGGAAGAGCTGCGCCTCAAGCTTGAAGAATTGCTCGACAAGCGCATGAGCGTCGACGATGAACTCAAGACCGCGCAGATCGCCCTGGAAGACGCCGACCGCGAACTGCGTGACGCGGAAAAACGCCGGACCCAGGCCGAGCAGCAATCGCAATTGATCCGTGGCCAGCTCGAACAGCAACGCATGGAATGGCAGGCCCTGACCGTGCGCCGCAAGGCCCTGCAGGATCAACTGCTGGAAGACGGCTACGATTTGCACGGCGTGCTCAATACCCTGACCGCCGAGGCCAGCGAGAAGGAGGCCGAAGAAGAACTTGAACGCATCGCCGCGCGCATTCAGCGTCTGGGTGCGATCAACCTCGCGGCGATCGACGAATACACGCAACAATCCGAGCGTAAACGTTATCTGGATGCACAGGACGCCGATCTGGTCGAAGCCCTGGAGACCCTGGAAAACGTCATCCGCAAGATCGACAAGGAAACCCGTAACCGTTTCAAAGATACCTTTGATCAGATCAATGGCGGTTTACAGGCGCTTTTCCCGAAAGTTTTCGGTGGCGGGCGCGCGTATTTGGAACTGACGGGCGAAGATCTACTCGATACAGGGGTGACGATCATGGCGCAGCCGCCCGGGAAGAAGAACAGCACCATCCATTTGCTGTCCGGCGGCGAAAAAGCCCTGACCGCACTGGCACTGGTTTTTGCGATCTTCAAGTTGAACCCGGCGCCGTTCTGCATGCTCGATGAGGTTGACGCGCCACTGGATGACGCTAACGTTGGACGCTACGCACGATTGGTCAAAGAGATGTCGCAGACCGTGCAGTTCATCTATATCACCCACAACAAGATCGCCATGGAAATGGCCGAGCAGTTGATGGGTGTAACGATGCACGAGCCGGGTTGTTCGCGACTGGTAGCCGTGGATGTCGAGGAGGCGATGGCGATGGTGGATGCCTGAGCCGGCGCAGTGTCGGAAAGGTATTTGAAGGTTGTAGGACTTTTTTACCAGCTCCGACTTGCTGGCCAATCGACATATTCGCGCAAGCCAATGAGACAGACGGTGTAAAGTTGTCTTTGGTCGTGCTAGTTTAATGTCAATTTTTCGTATACGTGGGCAAAACGCCTGTCAGAACATAGAGTTGGCGCCACGTTTTAAAGCGGTTTGCACAGTGTAAACCCCTTATTTTTCAGCATTTTTTATAGAGGCACGGGATTACATGGAAATCGGTCTGCGCGAGTGGCTGATCGTCATCGGCATCATTGTGATAGCCGGTATTCTTTTCGATGGCTGGCGCCGTATGCGCGGCGGCAAGGGAAAACTGAAATTCCGTCTTGACCGAAGTCTGTCCAACCTGCCGGACGAGGACACCAGCGCTGAGCTGTTGGGCCCGGCCCGCGTACTGGACAACCATAAAGAGCCGCAACTGGACGAACACGACCTGCCATCGGTGAGCATGCCGGCCCGCGAAGCACGCGAGCCTCGCGAATCCGCTTCCAAGCGCGGCAAGCGCGGCAGCAACGGTCCGGCCCAGGGCGACCTGAACCTCGATCTGGACCTGGACGGCGGCCCGAGCTTCAGCAGCCGTGACGATGATTTCATCGAGCCGGTCGCCAAGGCGTCGCCGGCAGTTGCCGATAAAGATCAGCCGCAAGCCGAAGAAGTATTGGTCATCAGCGTGATCTGCCGCGACCCGGCCGGCTTCAAAGGCCCGGCACTGCTGCAGAACATTCTGGAAAGCGGTCTGCGTTTCGGCGAGATGGATATCTTCCACCGTCACGAAAGCATGGCCGGCAACGGCGAAGTGCTGTTCTCCATGGCCAACGCGGTCAAGCCGGGCATCTTCGATCTGGACGACATCGACCATTTCAGCACCCCGGCGGTGAGCTTCTTCCTCGGCCTGCCAGGCCCGCGTCATCCGAAGCAGGCCTTCGACGTGATGGTCGCGGCAGCACGCAAGCTGTCCCAGGAACTGAACGGCGAATTGAAAGATGACCAGCGCAGCGTCCTGACCGCGCAGACCATCGAGCACTACCGTCAGCGCATCGTCGAGTTCGAACGCCGCGCCCTGACCCAGAAGCGTTGATTGAAAAGGTTGCCTCGCGATAAAGAGGCAATCGGCAAATAGATTGAGCAGCCTCGGCTGCTCTTTTGCTTTATGAGAGAACACCCATGACTGCCGCCGAAACCCGCATTCTAGAGCTGCGTGCTGAGCTCGATCAGCACAACTACCGTTACCACGTTCTCGATGAGCCGAGCATTCCGGATGCCGAGTACGACCGGTTGTTCCACGAGCTCAAGGCGCTGGAAGCGGCCAACCCGGAACTGATCACCAGCGACTCGCCGACCCAGCGCGTCGGCAGCGTGGCGCTGACCGCGTTCACCCAGGTGCGTCACGAAGTGCCGATGCTCAGCCTCGGCAACGCCTTCGAAGAAACCGACATGCGCGAGTTCGATCGCCGGGTGACCGAAGGTCTGGACCTGCCGGCCGGCGATCTGTTCGGTGGTGGTGCGGCGGTGGAATACAGCTGCGAGCCGAAACTCGATGGCCTGGCAGTCAGCCTGCTGTATCAGGACGGCGTGCTGGTGCGCGGCGCCACGCGCGGCGACGGCACCACCGGCGAAGACATCAGCGTCAACGTGCGCACCGTGCGCAACATCCCGCTGAAGCTTCACGGCGAAGGCTGGCCGGCGACGTTGGAAGTGCGCGGTGAAGTGTTCATGTCCAAGGCCGGTTTCGAACGCCTGAACGCCTCGCAACTGGAAGTCGGCGGCAAGACCTTCGCCAACCCGCGCAACGCCGCCGCCGGTAGCTTGCGTCAGTTGGATTCGAAGATCACCGCCAACCGTCCGCTGGAATTCTGCTGCTACGGCATCGGCCAAGTCTCCAACGACATCGCCGACACTCACATTGGCAACCTCAAGCAACTGCAAGCCTGGGGCATGCCGATCAGCCACGAATTGAAACTGGCCAAGGGCATCGGCGAATGCCTGGATTACTACCGCGATATCGGTGAGCGTCGTAACTCGCTGGCCTATGAAATCGACGGCGTGGTGTTCAAGGTCAACAGCATTGCCGACCAGCGCGAACTGGGCTTCCGCGCCCGCGAGCCGCGCTGGGCCATCGCCCACAAATTCCCGGCGATGGAAGAACTCACCGAGCTGCTCGATGTGGAATTCCAGGTTGGCCGCACTGGCGCGGTCACGCCTGTGGCGCGGTTGAAACCGGTCAAGGTTGCCGGCGTCACCGTGGCCAACGCCACGTTGCACAACATGGACGAAGTCGCCCGGCTGGGCCTGATGATCGGCGATACGGTGATCATTCGCCGCGCCGGTGATGTGATTCCGCAAGTGGTGCAAGTGGTCATCGAGCGCCGCCCGGAAGATGCGCGCCCCGTGCAAATCCCTGAGAGCTGCCCGGTCTGCGGCTCCCACGTCGAGCGCACGCAACTGGTCAAACGCAGCAAAGGCAAGGAGACCATCAGCGAAGGTGCGGTGTACCGTTGCGTCGGCCGACTGGCCTGCGGTGCGCAGCTCAAGCAGGCGATCATCCACTTCGTATCGCGCCGCGCGATGGACATCGAAGGCCTCGGCGACAAGAGCGTCGAGCAGTTGGTGGACGAAGGTCTGGTCAGTTCGCCGGCCTATCTCTACGCGCTGAAGTTCGACGACATCGTCGATCTGGAAGGCTTTGCCGAGGTGTCGAGCAACAAGTTGCTGGCCGCCATCGAAGACAGCAAGAGGCCGGGTCTGGCGCGGTTCATTTATGCGCTGGGTATCCCGGATGTCGGCGAGGAGACGGCCAAGGTGCTGGCGCGCTCGCTGGGGTCGCTGGAGCGCGTCCAGCAAGCCTTGCCGCAAGTGCTGACGTACTTGCCGGACATCGGCCTGGAAGTGGCGCACGAGATTCACAGCTTCTTTGAAGATGCGCACAACCAGCAAGTAATCACCGAGCTGCTGGGCCACGGTTTGCAGATTCAGGATCAGGGCGAGCTGGGTGCCGAGTTTGCCGCGAGCACTACGCTGGGCGGCTTCCTCGACAAACTGCATATTCCTTCGGTGGGGCCGGGCGGCGCGCAGAAGCTGGCGGACCGGTTCGGTTCACTGGAGGGTGTGATCGCGGCAGATTGGCTGGACATGCGCCAGACACTGCCGGAGAAACAGGCGAACTCGGTGCGTGAGTTTTTCGAGTTGCCCGAGCATCGGCAATTGGCTGAAAGCGCCGAGAAGCAACTGCGCGATTTCGGCATGCACTGGCAGAGCGAAAAGAAAGTCGTCGAAGGCCTGCCGTTGGCCGGAGAAACCTGGGTGCTGACCGGCAAGGTCGAGCTGATGAGCCGCGACGTCGCCAAGGAACACCTGGAAAGCCTCGGTGCCAAGGTCGCCGGTTCGGTGTCGGCCAAGACCCATTGTGTGGTCGCCGGGCCGGGCGCCGGGTCGAAACTGACCAAGGCCAACGAACTGGGCGTGAAGGTGATGGATGAAGAGGCGTTTATCGCGTTCCTGAAAGGACACGGTATCAGCGCCTAACTGATCGACAGATGATCGTTCCCACGCTCCGCGTGGGAATGCCGCCCCGGACGCTCCGCGTCCGCTGTGACGCAGAGCGTCACGGTATGCGTTACCACGCGGAGCGTGGGAACGATCTGTTCGCGGGAATGATCTAGTCTTGGCAAGCCCAAGGGAGAGATCGCCATGTACCGCTTTTTCGAGCAGCTCAGTTCCCGCATCGTCGCGCCGTTCATGGGCGAATCTTCACGCAACAGCAAAGTCTGGCCGTGCCGTTGCGGCCAGTCGTTGTTCTTTCGCAACAGTCAGTGCCTGGCCTGCAACGCGGCGCTGGGTTATCAACCGGAACACAGTCGGCTGACGTCGCTGCAACCGGGGCCGTTTGAGGGCACCTGGACGCTGGATGCCGATCCCGAGGCCGGCCTGTTCCGGCGCTGCGCCAACCTCGATACCCCGGCGGCCTGTAACTGGCTGCTGCCCGCCAGCGATCACGACACCCTGTGCGCGGCTTGCGATCTGAATCGCACCATCCCCGATCTGTCCGTCCCGGAAAACCCCGAACGCTGGCGCAAGGTGGAAATCGCCAAGCGCCGACTGGTCGCACAACTGATCAGCCTCGGCCTGCCGGTCGTCCCGAAAGCCGTCGACGAAGACACCGGCCTGGCGTTCGATTTCATCGGTGTCGATCTGGAAGGCAATTCACCGATGACCGGCCACGCCAACGGCCTGATCACCCTCGATATCGCAGAGGCCGACGACGCCCACCGCGAGCAGGTTCGGGCGCAGATGCACGAACCCTATCGCACATTGCTCGGGCATTTTCGCCATGAGGTCGGGCATTACTACTGGGATCGGCTGATCGACAACGGCCCTTGGCTGGGTTCGTTCCGCAACCTGTTCGGCGACGAACGCGCCAGTTATGCCGAGGCGCTGGAGCGGCATTATCAACAGGGCGCGCCGGCGGACTGGTCGCAGCATTACGTCAGTGCCTACGCCACCATGCACCCGTGGGAAGACTGGGCGGAAACCTGGGCGCATTACCTGCACATGATGGACGCAGTGGACACGGCGCTGGGTTTCGGCATGAGCGCCCGGGAGATGGACCTCGATTATCAGCCGTTTCCATCGAGCACGCTGTACGACCCTGAGCATCCCGGCGGCGCGGCGTTCCTGTCATTCGTCAACGCGTGGATCGAGCTGGCCGGCATGCTCAACGAACTGTCGCGCAGCATGGGCCAGCCGGATTTCTATCCCTTTGTGCTGCCGCCTGCGGCGATCGCCAAGCTGCACTTCATTCATCTGGTGATCCAGCAAGAGGGCGGGCGGGCCGACGAGGTGCTTCAGGCGCAATAGCAAGTGCTTGAAGCCCTTCATATTTTTTATCTACAACCAGCGGTTGTAACTTCGTCTCAGATAGGTACAATGGCGCGGCTCGCCGACAGGTGAGCGTCGTTATGGTGACCCTATCGGTCCCCCCGCAACGATTACCCGTGAACCTGGTCAGAGCCGGAAGGCAGCAGCCACAGCGGGAACATTGTGTGCCGGGGTGTGGCTGGTAGGGTTACCACCTTAACGAACATCGAACGAATCAACACCGAACTGCATGGGTTTCGCCCACTGCGGTTTTTTTATGCCTGCGATTTGGCGGTTCGTCCCCAAACCCCCTGCTCGCGAGGGTGCCGACACGGGGTAATCATTTGCTCTTCAATCCCGCATACTCGCAGCCACCGAAATAAATGAAGAGTCTGGCCGGGATCGACCTTGTAAGGTCTGCACCCTGGCCGCGAGGTTTTATGCTCCCGGAACATTCCGATTTATCCAGCCCCGTGTTTTTGCCCGTCACGGATGAAACCTGCGCGAACCTGCTGCAGGCGAGTGGCGCCAAAGCCCTCGAAGCCCTGACCGATCCGGAGTTGGCGGCAGTGCTGGTCATCCAGAATCTGGTGCAAACGACAGAGCAGGATCTCGGCGCCGTGGCGGCAGAGAAGATTCTGGCCAAGCTCTTGTCTTGGGCTGCCGAAAAGCGGCAGTCAACAACGGCGGGCCTGCTGTCGGAAGCGCAGCGGCTGTTCGACCCGCGCAAATTGTATTTCGGCCTGAAAGTTCTCAAACCACTGAACCTGCGTTTTCTGCTGGCCGAAGAAGTGTCCGCACGCGACTATTTGTTGCCCGATGGTCAGTGGGATTTCGAATACAAAGTCCGGCGCCACCGTAGCCATGACCCGTTCAGTCAACAGATCGTGACGCCCCGGCAGCGCGAGCGCTGGTTGAGCCCGGCGCAGGACAAACTGGTCAGGACCTTCCGCGCCAACCTGGATGAAGATCTCCACGTTCAAGGTTACGCAGGGATCGGCAAGAGCCATCTGCTGGTGGCCTTGCTGGAGCATCTACGCCCGGAAAAAACCCTGTTGCTGGCGCGCACCCCGGCCAAGCTCGAAGTCCTTCGCCAGCGCATGGTGGGGCCGAGCGAGAAGAAGGCCGGCAAGACCTTCCTGGCGTTTGCCCAGTCGCTGATGCTCGGTCGCAGGCCTGCGGCGGAGGGGGCTCGAATCCCGACTCGGCAGGCGCTGGCGCAGGAACTGAACATCTTCGGTTTCCGCCACCACGACGGGCAGGCGACCCTTGAGCTCTGCCTCAAAGTGATCGAGCGCTACTGCCGTTTCCGTGATCACACTTTTTCGGCGAAGCATCTGCCGCACTTCAACCAGCCGCTCTCCAGCGTGGACGCGCAGGTTTTACTGGAGTATTCGAGCCGGGTGTGGGGCTACCTCGAACTCAACCCGGCGTGGGGCAGTCAGACCGGCTTCGAAGCTCTGTTGATGATCAAGCGCGCCTGTATTGCCGGCTGCGTGGTGCCGGCGCGCTACACCCACGTGCTGATCGACGAGAGTCAGGACATTCCCGGCTCGCTGTTGCAGATCATCGAACGCGGTCGTCAGGTGCTGATCACCCTCGGCGACGAGTACCAGCAGGCCAGCGGCGTGTCGGTCAAGCGGCACCGCGAGGTCCGCCAGAGCGATATCAGCTATTCCGTGCGCTCGGGCCGCAACGTTGAAAGGCTGGTCAACCCGCTGATCGCCCGGCACTCGCAGAAGGGCAAGATTCCGTTCGAAGGCGCCAGTGATGCTGACGTCGTCATCAAGGAGTACCCGGAAGGTTTCGTCCCGTCCGAAGGTTGCGTAGTGCTGACGGCATCGCCGTGGGACACCATGATCTGGGCCATCCACCTGCACGATTCCAACTGCAAGTTCAGATTCCCGGACAAGCGAACCCAGGATGATCTGAAGCATTTCATGGCTACGGCCATCGAATTGTTCAAACCGGATTTCTATCGCTCCGAATACAGCGAAAACGGCGTGCATCCTTACTTCAGCGACTTGCCCGACTGGCAGGCCGTGTGCGACGCCAATCAGTTCGACGAGTCGTTTCTGCGGGTCAAGGCCAAGCTGGAAAACGGCTTCATGATTGCCGACCTGACACGCCTGAACCGAATGATCGACAACACAGGCAACGGCTGCATGTTGATGCTGGCGGAAGAGGCGGGGGGCATGGAGTTCGACAAGGTGCTGCTGACCCCCGGCCTGCTGACCAACGAGAAATTCAAGGATGCCTATGCGTTCGATCAGCGGATCTGTGCCGTGTACATCGCCATTTCCCGCGCCAGGCTGAAGCTTTACGTGCCGTACGATGTGGTTGCGTGGGTCGAGTATCACGAATACCAGAAATTCCGCGATACGGCCGGCCATTGATGGTGCCGGGCTGTTGAGATCCTTCGGTCATGGACAGAGTGGTGGCGCATTAGTAGCATTCGCGCGCTTCAGCCTTCTATTCAGCGGGTTGAGCTCTTCTCGTATCGAAAGTCATGGAGACACTGTGTTCAAGCGTTCAATCATCGTTTTATCTGTTCTGGTGTCAGGCTGTTCCGCCAAGTACGTTCAGCAGGATTTGACGACAAGCACTGAAAAGTTGATTCAAGGTCAGTCGGTCTCTATCGCAACGCCTGTCGATGGTCGTTACGAGACCACCGTTTATAAAGCGTCGGGTGCCATGACGGCGGGCGCGGTCCGGTCGGCATTTGCCCGCTATGCGAATCAGGTGAAAGTGTCCGAATCCTGTGCGGATCTTGCCTGTATCAGGCAGCAGGGGAGTGCCGGGTACTACGTTGTGCCGGAAATCCTGCATTGGGAAGACCGGGCTACGGAGTGGTCGGGTATTCCGGACCGGATCGAAGTGAAATTGGCGATTTACGGCGCGAAGGGCGATGAACCTCTGGCGTCGACCGTGGTGTCAGGCAAGAGCAAGTGGCTGACGTTCGGCGGCGATCATCCACAGGATCTGCTGCAGAAACCGATCGAAAGTTATGTGAAGGCTCAGTATTGAGATTTGTAGCTGGCTGAAAAACATCGGCAATGAAAAAAGGAACTCGTCAGACGGGTTCCTTTTTTTTGTGGGTGTTTACGGGTCAAGGTTCGCTGCCCGACCCCCCGGTATACAACCGGATAATGTCATCAATCTCCCCCGACATTTTCATCTGCAGCAACGTCCTCAATATCCGCTGCACCGGCACTTTCGGATCGTTGCGGACGTAGCAGCCGACCTGCTGCTCCTGCAACACCGCCACCCCTTGCATTTGCTGCCCCGGCAGCAGGCGCTGGTTGAACCAGTCCAGCGTCCATTGATTGCTCACAGCGTAGCGGTAACGGCCGGCCAGGAGTTTGTCCAGCACCTGTTCCTGGTTGCGTGCGTCTTCGCGCCATAACCGGTCGGCGTCGAACAGCGGTTGCAGCGTGGGGTAGCTGTAGCCGAGCACGGTGCCGATCGATTGGCGGGGCAGGTGGGCCGGATCGACGCTGGAGGGTTGATCCTGGCGGCCGATCAGCAGGTCGCGCTGGAAGAATAGCGGGATGCTCCAGATGTAATTCCCGGACAGGTTCGGCAGCCACGATTGCGAGGCATAACAGCGCACGTCGACTTCGCCGTGTTCCATGGCGTTTTGCACGCGGGTGCGGGGCAGGACGTGAAACTCCGCCGGCACGCCGACCTGGGTCGCCAGGCTGAGCATCATGTCGTAAAGGATGCCCTGGGTCGGGCGGCCGCGTTCGTATTGCGCCAGCGGCATCGCCCAGCTGTCGGCCATGGCGAAGCGCAGCGGCGGCTGCGCGGCCATCGCGTTCAGGCTGATTCCCAGTATTGCCCCCACGGCCCACCGCATAAATGCTCCGGTAATTCCCGTTCCCGTGCCGACAAAAGCCTCCGCCCATGCAGCTTAGCCAGAATAGAAGAGCGCACCGGATGCAATTTTGCCCTTGCTCCGCTAGCATTAGCCGCTTCTGCTTCCTTTGCCGCGACGGTTTTCGATGAGTTATCAGGTTCTTGCACGTAAATGGCGTCCGCGCTCGTTCCGCGAAATGGTCGGCCAGACCCATGTGCTCAAGGCTCTGATCAATGCCTTGGACAGCCAGCGCCTGCACCACGCCTACCTGTTCACCGGGACGCGGGGCGTCGGCAAGACGACGATTGCGCGGATCATCGCCAAATGTCTGAACTGTGAAACAGGTATCACTTCAAGCCCGTGCGGCGAGTGTTCGGTGTGCCGCGAGATCGATGAAGGACGCTTCGTCGACCTGATCGAGATCGACGCCGCGAGCCGGACCAAGGTCGAGGACACCCGCGAGCTGCTCGACAACGTGCAGTACGCCCCGAGTCGCGGGCGCTTCAAGGTCTACCTGATCGACGAAGTGCACATGCTCTCCAGCCATTCCTTCAATGCGCTGCTGAAAACCCTCGAAGAGCCGCCGCCCTACGTCAAGTTCATCCTGGCGACCACCGATCCGCAGAAACTTCCGGCAACGATTTTGTCGCGATGCCTGCAATTCTCGCTGAAGAACATGACCCCCGAGCGGGTGGTCGAGCATTTGACCCACGTTCTCGGCGCGGAAAACGTGCCGTTCGAAGACGACGCCCTGTGGCTGCTCGGTCGCGCGGCCGACGGTTCGATGCGCGACGCCATGAGCCTGACCGATCAGGCCATCGCCTTCGGTGAAGGCAAGGTGTTGGCCGCTGATGTGCGGGCAATGCTCGGTACGCTGGATCACGGTCAGGTCTACGACGTGCTGCACGCGCTGATCGAAGGTGACGCCAAGGCGTTGCTCGAAGCCGTGCGTCACCTGGCCGAACAAGGGCCGGACTGGAACGGCGTGCTCTCGGAAATTCTCAACGTGCTGCACCGCGTCGCCATCGCCCAGGCCTTGCCGGAAGGCGTCGACAACGGCCACGGCGACCGTGACCGGGTGCTGGCACTGGCCCAGGCCTTGCCGGCCGAAGACGTGCAGTTCTATTACCAGATGGGCCTGATCGGCCGCCGCGACTTGCCGCTGGCGCCAGACCCGCGTGGCGGATTCGAAATGGTCCTGCTGCGGATGCTGGCCTTCCGGCCGGCGGATACGGCGGACGCCCCGAGGCAACCGCTAAAGCCAGTGGGGATCAGCCAGGCCACAGTTGATTCCGCAAACTCAGTGGCTGCCGCGCCGAAACCTGCGCCGGTAGTTGCTGCGGCTGTTGCGCCGGCTCCGGTGGTTGCACCTGCGCCAGCGCCTGCTCCCGAGCCCGCCCCGGTTGCCCCGGTGATTGCGCCTGAACCCCTGCCTGAGCCGGAACCAGAGCCGGTCGCCGTCGAGGAAGTCGTCGATCTGCCGTGGAATGACCCGGTAGAACCGGCTCCTGTGCAACAGCCAGCGGTCGAGCCGGTTCTGGAAACCACCGCCGAGCAGCCTGACCTGCCGCCGATGCCGCTGCCGACCCCGGACAGCGTCGTGCCGGATGCGCCGGAGTGGGCCGCCGCGCCGATCCCCGAGCCGTCGGTAGCCGAGGTCGATGCCGCCACGCCGGGCATGGATATGGACGACGAGCCGCCGCTCGACGAAGACTACATCGAGCCGGACATGGATTCGGCCTACAGTTACCTCGACGATCTGGCCAGCGAACACGCGGCCGATCCGGTCCCGGAGCCCGAGCCGGAACCCGCCGCCGCGCCGGCCACCGGTCTGGCCCTGCAATGGCTGGAGCTGTTCCCGAAACTGCCGATTTCCGGCATGACCGGTAGCATCGCCGCCAACTGCACGCTGATCGCGGTCGATGGCGACAACTGGCTGATGCACCTGGACCCGGCCCACAGCGCCTTGTTCAACGCCACTCAGCAGCGTCGTCTGAACGATGCGTTGAACCAGTACCACGGTCGCACGATCAACCTGAGCATGGAGCTGATCAAGCCCGAGCAGGAAACCCCGGCCCAGGCTGCGTCCCGGCGCCGTGCCAACCGTCAGCGCGAGGCGGAGGAGTCGATCCACGGCGATCCGTTCATCCAGCAGATGGTGCAGCAGTTCGGTGCGGTCGTGCGACACGATACTATTGAACCTGTCGACGCCCTGGTCAGTCAGGGCTAATAACTGAAGGCGTTCGGCGCAAATCGCCGGACGCTGTATTGATCCAAGTACTTTTGAGGTGATTACCATGATGAAAGGTGGCATGGCCGGCCTGATGAAGCAGGCGCAGCAGATGCAGGAAAAAATGGCCAAGATGCAGGAAGAGCTGGCCAACGCAGAAGTCACCGGTAAGGCCGGCGGCGATCTGGTCACCGTGGTGATGACCGGTCGTCACGACGTGAAAAAAGTCAGCATCGACCCAAGCGTTCTGCCGGGCCTGGACGAAGACGACCGTGAAGTGGTCGAAGATCTGGTGGCCGCTGCCGTCAACGCTGCCGTGCGTCAGATCGAAGCCAACAGCCAGGCCAAGATGGGCAGCATGACCGCTGGCATGAACCTGCCGGCCGGTATGAAACTGCCGTTCTGATTCGCCTTTGCGGATTGGATGAGCTACAAAAAATGCCAGGCATCGCGCCTGGCATTTTTGTTTCTGGCTGAAGAAGCATCGAATGCGCAAAAGCCACCAAGGTCTGCTCCCTATACCCCGAATTCATTATTCAAAGGAGACGCTGACATGTCCGACCCCCTGACCCTCAATCAACGCATCGTGCTGGCCTCGCGTCCGGTGGGCGCGCCAACACCCGAGAATTTCCGTCTGGAGCGCGAAGCGCTGCCGGCGCTTGAAGACGGCCAGTTGCTGCTCAAGACCCTTTACCTGTCACTCGATCCCTACATGCGCGGGCGCATGAGTGACGCACCGTCCTACGCGGCGCCGGTACAAATCGGCGAGGTGATGACCGGTGGGGCTGTCAGCCGGGTCGAGCAATCGCGTCATCCAAAATTCCAGGTCGGCGATCTGGTGGTCGGCGCCACGGGTTGGCAAAGCCACAGCCTCAGCGACGGGCGCAACATCATTCCGATCCCGTCGGGGCTGCCGAGCCCGTCGATGGCCCTCGGCGTGCTGGGCATGCCGGGCATGACCGCTTACATGGGGCTGATGGACATCGGCCAGCCGAAGGCAGGGGAGACCCTGGTGGTCGCCGCTGCTTCTGGCGCAGTAGGTTCGGTGGTCGGGCAGGTGGCGAAGATCAAAGGCCTGCGCGCCGTCGGCGTGGCCGGCGGTGCAGAGAAATGCAAATACGTGGTCGAGGAGTTGGGTTTCGACGCCTGTATCGATCACAAGGCGTCTGACTTCGCCGAGCAATTGGCCAAGGCCTGCCCGAAAGGCATCGACGTCTATTACGAAAACGTCGGCGGCCATGTCTTCGATGCGGTCGTCCCGCTGCTCAATCCCAAGGCGCGGATCCCGCTGTGCGGCCTGATTGCCGGCTACAACGCCACTGAAGTACCGAAAGGTCCGGATCGCCTGCCCGCACTGCAACGCACCTTGCTGACCAAGCGAGTACGCATTCAGGGCTTCATCGTGTTCGACGACTATGGCGACCGTCAGCCGGAATTCATCAGCGCCATGGTGCCGTGGGTGCGCGAGGGCAAGGTGAAATTCCGCGAAGACGTGGTCGATGGCCTGGAGCAAGCGCCGCAAGCGTTTATCGGGCTGCTGGAGGGGCGCAACTTCGGCAAACTGGTGGTGCGGGTCGCCCAGGACTGAGGATTTGACGCTGGCCGGAGGCGCGGGTATAAACCGCGTCTCGTTGTTTTGTCGGACTTTTTCCCCATGAGCTTCAGCCCTTTGATTCGCCAACTGATCGACGCCCTGCGAATTCTGCCGGGCGTGGGTCAGAAAACTGCCCAGCGTATGGCGTTGCAGTTGCTCGAACGTGACCGCAGCGGCGGCACGCGCCTGGCCCAGGCCTTGAGCCAGGCCATGGAAGGGGTCGGACACTGCCGTCAGTGCCGCACGCTGACCGAAGACGACCTGTGCCCGCAATGCGCCGACACACGCCGTGACGACACGCTGCTGTGCGTGGTGGAAGGTCCGATGGACGTCTACGCGGTCGAGCAGACCGGGTTCCGTGGGCGCTATTTCGTGCTCAAGGGGCATCTGTCGCCGCTGGACGGGCTCGGCCCGGAGGCCATCGGCATTCCGCAGTTGATGACGCGAATCGAAGAGGCAGGCACCTTCACCGAGGTCATCCTTGCCACCAACCCGACCGTGGAAGGTGAAGCGACGGCTCACTACATCGCGCAATTGCTCAACAACAAAGGCCTGATCGCCTCGCGCATCGCTCACGGTGTGCCGTTGGGTGGCGAGCTGGAACTGGTGGACGGCGGCACGCTGGCTCACTCGTTTGCCGGGCGCAAGCCGATTTCCCTCTGAACCACACAATCCTGTTGAAAACCAAGCAAGCGCTCGGTTAAGTTCGGCGAACCCTTCCATGGAGTTCGCCGATGCCCGCCTTCCAGGAATACTTCGACCCCAGCCACCAAATGGTCCGCGACAGCGTCAGACGTTTCGTCGAACGCGAGATCCTGCCGGGCATCGATGCGTGGGAAGAAGCCGAAAACTTCCCCCGTGAGCTGTACTTCAAGGCCGGTGCGGCCGGCATCCTCGGCATCGGTTATCCCGAAGCGCTGGGTGGCAGTCACGAAGGTGATCTGTTCGCCAAGATCGCCGCCAGTGAAGAACTGATGCGCTGTGGCTCCGGCGGGTTGGTGGCCGGGCTCGGTTCGCTCGATATCGGTTTACCGCCAATCGTCAAATGGGCCCGGCCCGAAGTGCGTGATCGCGTCGTGCCTCAAGTGCTCAGTGGCGAGAAAATCAGCGCATTGGCCGTCACCGAGCCGGGCGGCGGTTCTGACGTCGCCAACCTGCAGACCCGCGCCATCCGCGACGGCGATCATTACCGGGTCAGCGGCAGTAAAACCTTTATCACCAGTGGCGTACGCGCGGATTACTACACCGTCGCGGTGCGTACCGGTGCGCCCGGGTTTGGCGGCATCAGCCTGCTGTTGATCGAGAAGGGCACGCCCGGTTTTACCGTCGGTCGGCAGCTGAAGAAAATGGGTTGGTGGGCGTCGGACACGGCTGAGTTGTTCTTCGATGATTGCCGGGTACCTGTGGGAAATCTGATCGGCGCGGAGAACATGGGGTTCGCCTGCATCATGGGCAACTTCCAGAGCGAGCGGCTGGCCCTGGCGTTGATGGCCAACATGACCGCGCAACTGGCGCTGGAAGAAAGCCTGAAGTGGGCGCGGGAGCGTGAAGCGTTCGGCAAACCCATCGGCAAGTTCCAGGTGATCAAGCATCGCCTCGCGGAAATGGCCACGGCGCTGGAAGTCTCGCGGGAGTTCACCTACCGGCAGGCGGCGAAAATGGCGGCTGGGCAGAGTGTGATCAAGGAAATCTCCATGGCCAAGAATTTCGCCACGGACACCTCGGACCGCATCACCACGGAAGCGGTGCAGATTCTCGGCGGGTTGGGTTATATGCGCGAGAGCCTGGTGGAGCGGCTGTATCGGGATAACCGCATCTTGTCGATTGGCGGCGGGACGCGGGAAGTGATGAACGAGATCATCAGCAAACAGATGGGGCTTTAGATTTTGTGACTGATCGTTCCCACGCTCTGCGTGGGAATGCAGCCCGGGACGCTCCGCGTCCCTTCCAAAGGCGAACGCGGAGCGTCCGTTGAGGCATTCCCACGCGGAGCGTGGGAACGATCGGGAGTCGCGGAGCGGGGTTGCTTACTTGTCGGTCAGCGCAAACTGCGTCAGGCAGAACGTAGGAATGCCCATGTCCTCAAGACGCTGCGACCCCCCCAGTTCCGGCAGGTCGATGATCGCCGCTGCTTCGTGAACGCGGGCGCCCATGCGGCGGATCAGGTTGGCCGCTGCGATCAGCGTGCCACCGGTGGCGATCAGGTCATCGAACATCACCACCGAATCGCCTTCACACAGGCTGTCGGCGTGCACTTCGAGGAACGCTTCGCCGTATTCGGTCGCGTAGCCTTCAGCCAGTACGTCCGCCGGCAGTTTGCCTTGCTTGCGGAACAGCACCAGCGGCTTGTTCAACTGATACGCCAGCACCGAACCGATCAGAAAGCCCCGCGCATCCATCGCGCCGATGTGGGTGAAGTCGGCTTCCACATAGCGGTGGGCGAAGCTGTCCATCACCAGGCGCAGGGCCTTGGGCGACTGGAACAGCGGGGTGATGTCGCGAAAGATCACGCCCGGTTTCGGGAAATCGATCACAGGGCGGATCAGGGATTTGATGTCGAAGGAGTCGAAGACCATCGTCGAGGTGTCCTGGCAGGGCTGCAAACGGCGCAGTATACCCGCGGCTGAAACGATACGCTCGGCCGCGGGTCGAGATCAGACTTCGAGCGAGCCGCCGGCCAAGGCGCAGAGCTGGATCGGGTCGAGGATATGGATTTCCTTGCCCTCGGCGGCGATCAGTTCGTTTTGCTGGAAGCGGGTGAAGACCCGGGACACGGTTTCCACCGCCAGCCCCAGGTAGTTGCCGATTTCATTGCGCGACATGCTCAAACGGAACTGGTTGGCCGAGAACCCGCGAGCGCGGAAGCGGGCCGACAGGTTGACCAGGAACGTGGCGATGCGCTCGTCGGCGGTTTTCTTCGACAGCAACAGCATCATTTGCTGGTCGTCGCGGATTTCGCGGCTCATCACGCGCATCAACTGACGGCGCAGCTGCGGCAGTTGCAGGGCCAGTTCGTCGAGGCGTTCGAACGGAATCTCGCAGACCGAGGTGGTTTCCAGAGCCTGGGCGGAGACCGGGTGTTTCTCGGTGTCCATGCCGGACAGGCCGACCAGTTCGCTCGGCAGGTGGAAACCCGTGAGTTGTTCTTCGCCGGTATCGCTCAGGCTGAAGGTCTTCAGGGCGCCGGAGCGTACTGCATAAACGGAATCGAAGGTGTCGCCCTGGCGGAACAGGAACTCACCCTTTTTCAGCGGGCGGCCACGTTTAACGATTTCGTCCAGCGCATCCATGTCTTCCAGATTCAGCGAAAGTGGCAGGCAGAGAGGGGCCAGGCTGCAATCCTTGCAATTAGCCTGGTTGTGAGCGCGCAGTTTAACTGGCTCGGACATTTCTTAAATCCTTGTGGGAAAACACACATAAGGCGTAAGGGTAACCCAGGGGAGGACATTCAGGCCAGCCTGTGGCGAGATTGCTCCCACGGCATAAAGCCGCAGGGATGACGGCCGATAAACAGGTATCTGACGGCATGCAAGGAACCGCTTCGATGACTGCTATTGGTACGCTGACCCCCGGTAACAGTGGCGTTGCGTCGTTGCTGGAAAGTGCTGAAACCTCCGTTGACGATGAGTCCGGCACAGACGCGGCATTGTTGGGAACCCCGACTTTGGTCGAGGGCGTCAAAGTGTCGCTGTCCGGTGCCGCCATTGCAAAATCCGCCGGTGTCGGCGGGAAAAACAGCGATATCGATGAAAGCGGCTTGCCGGAAAACGTCCAGCAATTGCTGAAGATGATTCGCAAGTTGCGCCAGCAGATCGCCGAAAAGAACGCCCAGATCAACGCGCTGATGGCCAACAAGACCCTCTCCAACGAAGAGCGATTCGCCAAGATCGCTGCCCTCAAAGGCGCCATTTCTGCCCTCAACAACGGTCTCATTACCGCCAATCTGTCCCTGGCCAAGGTCATCGATCAATCGGGCCTGACCGCGGACCAGAACCTGAAAACCAATACCTTGCTGATGAAAAGCTAGATCACCCGCGAGAAACGCTGGCGGTTCTGCTGTTCCAGATACGCGTCGAACACCATGCACACCGAACGCACCAGCAGGCGCCCGGCCGGCAGCACGCTGATTCGTTCGCGATCCAGTTCGATCAACCCGTCCTTTGCCATGCCTTGCAACTGCGGCCAGAGCGCGCCGAAGTAGCCCTGGAAATCGATGTTGAAACTGCGCTCGATCTCGGCGAAATCCAGGCTGAAATTGCAGATCAGTTGCTGAATCACTGCGCGACGCAGGCGATCGTCAGCGTTGCACACCAGGCCACGGCTGGTGGCCAGTTGCGCGCCAGCCAGGGTGTTCTGGTATTGATTGAGGTCGCTGCTGTTCTGGCAGTACAGGTCGCCGATCTGGCTGATGGCCGATACGCCCAGACCGATCAGGTCGCAATGACCGTGGGTGGTGTAGCCCTGGAAGTTGCGTTGCAGGGTCGATTCTTCCTGGGCAATCGCCAGTTCATCGTCGGGCAGGGCGAAGTGGTCCATGCCGATGTAGCGATAGCCGGCGGCGGTCAGTTGTTCGATGGTGCGTTGCAGCATTTCCAGTTTCTGCGTCGGGCTCGGCAGTTCGTTGCCGTTGATCCGCCGCTGCGGCATGAAGCGTTCTGGCAGGTGTGCGTAGTTGAACACCGACAGCCGATCCGGTTGCAGGCTGATGACTTCCTCGACGGTACGGGCGAAGTTGTCCGGGGTCTGCTTGGGCAGGCCGTAGATCAGGTCGATGTTGATCGAGCGAAATTGCAGGGTCCGCGCTGCGTCGATCACGGCGCGGGTTTCTTCCAGGCTTTGCAGGCGATTGACTGCGCGTTGCACCGCCGGGTCGAGATCCTGCAGGCCGATGCTGACCCGGTTGAAGCCCAGCTCACGCAGCAGGCCCATGGTCGACCAGTCGGCTTCGCGTGGGTCGATCTCAATGCCGTAATCGCCAGAATCGTCATCCAGCAGATTGAAATGTTTGCGCAGGTGCGCCATCAACTGCCGCAGTTCGTCGTGGCTGAGAAAGGTCGGGGTGCCGCCGCCGAAGTGCAGTTGTTCGACTTTCTGCGCCGGGTCGAGGTGGCAGGCGATCAGCTGGATTTCCTGTTCGAGCCGTTGCAGGTACGGCAGGGCGCGGCCGCGATCCTTGGTGATGACCTTGTTGCAGGCGCAGTAGTAGCAAATGTTCGCGCAGAACGGCACGTGCACGTACAGCGACAACGGGCGCAGGGCCTTGCGGCTGTCGCGCAGGGCATGGAACAGGTCGAAGGTGCCGACCTGACTGTTGAATTGCACGGCCGTCGGGTACGAGGTGTAGCGCGGCCCCGCCAGGTCGTAGCGGCGGATCAAATCGGTGTCCCAACGAATGGCGTCGAGCATGCGGGCATTCCCCCGGATAGGCTGGCAGTGTGAGCGAGTCTAGGGGAGGGCGCGGAGGGGCATCTTGATTTGCATCAAGCCTGGATCAGTGGCCCATCAGCCAGTGCTGGTGTGGCCCCGGCAGGGTCCAGATGCCGAACAGGATCACCAGCAATCCACCAGCCATGCGCACGCTGCGTTTGCGCAACAGCGCTGTGACCCGCTCGGCCGCGAGGCCGGTCGCCAGCAATACCGGCCAGGTGCCGAGCCCGAAGGCGAGCATCAGCAAGGCGCTGTCGAGTGCATTGCCCTGGCTGGCCGACCACAGCAACGTGCTGTAAACCAGCCCGCACGGCAGCCAGCCCCACAGCGCGCCGAGCAGCAGCGCCCGGGGCAGACTCGACACCGGCAGCAGACGATTGGCGACAGGCTGAATGTAGCGCCACAGTCCGCGACCGAGGCTTTCGATGCGAGTCAGGCCGCTCCACCAGCCCGCCAGGTACAGGCCCATGGCGATCAGCAGCAACCCGGCGAGCACGCGCATGAACAGCGCCGCAGGACTGTTGGCGACGGCCCATCCGGCCAGCCCGATCAGCAATCCAGCCGTGGCATAACTGAGGATTCGTCCGAGGTTGTAGGCCAGCAGCAATCGAAAGCGTCGGCTGCGTTGTTCCTTGGGAATCGCCAGGGTCAGCGCGCCCATCAGGCCGCCGCACATGCCCAGGCAATGCCCGCCGCCGAGCAGGCCGAGAATCAACGCAGACACCAACAGCGGCGCCAGTTCAAGCATGGGGTGGCGCCTTGTCGTCCGGCTTGGCCGGGTTGGCTTCGTCCACCGCGGCGGTGTGGTTCGGGTCCTGATCGTCGAACAGGATGCTGTGGGCGGGGCCGTCGAGGTCGTCGTACTGGCCGCTGTCCACCGCCCAGAAGAAGATGTAGACGGCGATGGCCACGATCAGCAGCGCGGCCGGGATCATCACGTAGAGAGCTGGCATCTGTACTCCATGCCCGCGCGGCTCAGGCCGGCAGCGGGCGGGTTTCTGACGAGGCGCTGACGGCCGGCGCACTCGGCAGGCGAGTCAGGCGCAGGGCGTTGAGCACCACGGTCAGCGAACTGATCGACATGCCGACGGCGGCCCACACCGGAGTGATCCAGCCGAGGGCGGCGAACGGCAACATGAGGCCATTGTACAGCGCGGCCCACAACAGGTTCTCGATGATCACCCGCCGTGTGCGACGGGCGAGCGAGAAGGCTTGTACGAGGGCGTCGAGACGGTTGGACAGCAGCACCGCATCGGCACTGGTTTTCGCAAGATCAGTGGCCGAGCCCATGGCCACGCTGATGTCCGCAGCGGCCAGCACCGGCACGTCATTGACCCCGTCGCCGAGCATCAGCACCTTGCGGCCGTCCTTGTGCAGTTGTTGCAACACTTGCAGCTTGTCGTCCGGACGCAGACCGCCCCGGGCCTCGTCGATGCCCAGTTCGGTGGCGACACTGGCGACCATCGGCGAACTGTCGCCCGACAACAGCAGCGTGTGCCAGCCGCGCGCCTTGCACGCAGCGAGCAGGGCCGGGGCGTCGGCGCGCAGGCGATCATCAAGGACGAACCAGGCCAGCGGCCCCTGATCGTCACCGAGCAACAACCATTGGCCCGGTTCATCGGGCATCGACGGCACAGGCGCGCCGCTCAGATCGCAGACAAAATCGGCCTGACCGATACGCAAGCGCTGTGTTCCGACCAATCCTTCAAGCCCCAGCCCCGGCGTGCTGTGAACTTCTTCGGCGGCCAGCGGCGCCCGGCCAAAAGCCCGGGCAATCGGGTGTTCCGAGCGGTTTTCCAGCGCGGCGGCCAGGCTCAGGCATTGATCGCTGTCGAGGGCGCCAAGCGGGCGGATCGAGCGCAGCACCAGTCGGCCTTCGGTGAGGGTGCCGGTCTTGTCGAAGATCACCGTGTCGATCTGGTTCAGACCTTCCAGCACATGACCGCGGGTCAGCAGCAGGCCGAGTTTGTGCAGGGTGCCGGTGGCGGCGGTGAGGGCGGTCGGCGTCGCCAGAGACAGCGCGCACGGGCAGGTCGCCACCAGCATGGCGAGGACGATCCAGAACGCCCGCGACGAATCCAGTTCCCACCACAGCAGACCGATGGCGGCCGCCGCGATCAGCGACAGCAACAGGAACCACTGCGCGGCACGGTCGGCGATTTCCGCCAGCCGAGGTTTTTCCGCCTGGGCGCGATCCAGCAGGCGGACGATGGCCGACAGCCGCGTGTCCTGACCCAACGCCTGCACTTCGACGGTCAGCGCACCTTCCACATTCAGCGTGCCGGCGGTGACTGCATCGCCCAATGTGCGCGGCTGTGGCAGGTATTCGCCGGTCAGCAGCGACTCATCAATACTCGACTGGCCGTCGAGGATCTTGCCGTCCGCCGGCAGCACAGAACCCGGTTGAACCAGCACCCGGTCACCGAGGCGCAGTTCGCTGAGCAGGATCCGCTCGCTCTGGCCGGCGGCGTCGAGGCGCAGGCACGAAGCCGGCAATAGATTGACCAGTTGCGCGGTGGCAGCGGCGGTGCGTTCCCGGGCGCGGCGTTCCAGATAGCGCCCGGCCAACAGGAACAGGGCGAACATGCCCACCGCATCGAAATAAAGCTCGCCGACCCCGGTGATCGAGGTCCAGATCCCGGCGACATAAGCCGCACCGATCGCCAGCGATACCGAGACGTCCATGGTCAGGTGGCGAGTGCGCAAGTCGCGCATGGCACCTTTGAAAAACGGCGCGCAGCTGTAGAACACAATCGGCGTGGTGAGGAACAGCGCGACCCAGCGCAGGATGGTGTGCAATTCCGGGCTGAGGTCGATGTTGAATTCCGGCCATGTCGCCATGGTCGCCATCATCGCCTGAAACCACAGCAGCCCGGCGACCCCGAGTTGGCGCAGCGCGAGGCGGTTTTCGCTGGCCAGTTGTTCGCTGGCGCGGTCGGCCTGATACGGGTGCGCGGCGTAGCCGATGTGACGCAGTTCGCCGAGGATCTGGCTCAGCGGCAATTGGGCGTCAGCCCAGCGCACATGAAGGCGATGGTTGGACAGATTCAGCCGCGCCTCGGCCACGGCGGGCAGGGTGCGCAGGTGTTTCTCGATCAGCCAGCCGCAGGCGGCGCAACTGATGCCTTCCATCAACAGCGTGGTCTCGGCCAGTTCACCTTCGTGGCGCACGAAAGGTTGCTGCACGTCGGCGCGGTCGTACAGCTCAAGCTCATCGACCAGTTGCACCGGCAGCGCTTCGGGGTTGGCCGAGGCTTCGCTGCGGTGCTGGTAATAACTTTCCAGCCCGCCAGCGACGATGGCTTCGGCCACGGCCTGACAGCCGGGGCAGCAGAACTCGCGGGACTTCCCGAGCACGATGGCGGTGAAGCGACTGCCCGAAGGGACGGGCAGGGCGCAGTGGTAGCAGGTGATGGGGGTGGTCATGGCATTGTCGAAGGGGTGAGCCCTTTTTTTCGGGTTGTCCGCTTGCCCTCACCCCAGCCCTCTCCCGGAGGGAGAGGGAGCCGATCGGTGGAGGCCGGATTAATGGGTTCAGTCAGCGTTATCGTCACTGGCATACATCGATTATGCAAACACCCGAGATCAGTGCCTTCTCCAGGGAGAGGGAGCCGATCGGTATAGGCCGGAAAAATGTGTTCAGTCAGCGCTATCGGCACTGGTGTACATCGAATTTATAAACACCCGAGATCAGTTCCCTCTCCTGGGGGAGAGGGCTAGGGTGAGGGGGCACTTGCAGGCTGTTTACTTCTTCAAATCCTCAGCACCCTGCAGCGGTTCATCACCCAACAACAAATCCTTGTCATGGCTGACTACTTCTTCTTCGAACATCCGCCACACGTGATCGTCCTGCGAACCCAGCAGTTCCACAAAGCGCCGGCCTTCGATCTTGTCGCTCAACTGGCCAATGTAGCGGCCGGTTTCGGTTTCACTGCGGGTCAGGACAATCTTGCGATCCTTGTCCGGCTGGGTCGGCGAGATCAGGTTCAGCTCAAGGGTCTTCGGCTGGCTGTTGCCGCTCAACCGCAGATCGACTTCACCGGTGACGTCATCCAGATGCACGGCAGCGCGCATCTTCAGGTTCTGCGCCAGCAGTTCGCGATCCAGCGAACGGTTGATGCCTTTGCCGGCCTCGTAGTAGTTGTCGTTGACCAGGTTGTCCGGGTTGTTTACCGCAATGGTCACCATGGACAGCGTCAGGGTCACCGAACAGGCCAGAATCCCGATGATGATCCATGGCCAGAGATGCTTGTACCAAGGGCTTGCGGCGTTTGCTGCGGGCATGTTCAGTTCTCTCAACGATTTTGTGGGCCGATGAACCGGCTCTTGGCTTCTACGTGGACGCTGTCGTCATCGGCATCCTTGAGGATGAATTTCACCTCGTTGGTGCTCGACGGCAGCTGTTCGGGCGCGCTCGACAGCTCGACCGGCATGCTGAAGATTTCCCCGGCAGGCACCTTGATCTCGCGTTTGCCTTGCAGGCGCAGATCCGGCAAACCGGCGGCTTCCAGCACGTAGGTGTGGTCGCGCTGATCCTTGTTCATGATTTTCAGGCTGTAGACGTTTTCGATCCGGCCTTCGGCGTTTTCACGGTACAGCACGCGGTCCTTGCTGACGTCGAAACCCACCAGCGAACGCATGAAAAAGGCCGTCACCAACAGGCTGATCATCGCCAGCAGCACCACGGCGTAGCCGATCAGACGTGGTCGCAGTTTATGGGTCTTCTGGCCGGACAGGTTGTGTTCGGTGGTGTAGCTGATCAGCCCGCGCGGGTAATCCATCTTGTCCATGATGCTGTCACAGGCGTCGATGCACGCGGCGCAGCCGATGCACTCGATCTGCAGGCCGTCGCGGATGTCGATGCCGGTCGGGCAGACCTGGACGCACATGGTGCAGTCGATGCAGTCGCCCAGGCCCTGAGCCTTGTAGTCGACGCCTTTCTTGCGCGGGCCACGGCTTTCGCCGCGACGCGGGTCGTAGGAAACGATCAGTGTGTCCTTGTCGAACATCACGCTCTGGAAGCGCGCATACGGACACATGTAGATGCACACCTGCTCACGCAGCCAACCGGCGTTGCCGTACGTGGCGAGGGTGAAGAAACCGACCCAGAAATACGACCAGCCATCGGCTTGCCCGGTGAAGAACTCGAACACCAGTTCGCGGATCGGCGAGAAGTAGCCGACAAAGGTCATGCCGGTGACGAAACCGATCAGCAGCCACAGTGCGTGCTTGGAGAATTTACGCAGGAACTTGTTGGCGCTCATCGGCGCCTTGTCGAGCTTGATGCGCTGGTTGCGGTCGCCTTCGGTGACCTTCTCGCACCACATGAAAATCCACGTCCACACGCTTTGCGGGCAGGTGTAGCCACACCAGACCCGGCCGGCATACACCGTGATGAAGAACAGGCCGAACGCGGCAATGATCAGCAGGCCCGAGAGCAGAATGAAGTCCTGCGGCCAGAAGGTCGCACCGAAGATGAAGAACTTGCGTTCCGGCAGGTTCCACCACACCGCCTGATGGCCGCCCCAGTTCAGCCAGACCGTTCCGAAATACAGCAGGAACAGCGCCGCGCCGCCCATCATCCGCAGATTGCGGAACAGGCCGGTGAAAGCACGGGTGTAGATTTTTTCTCGAGAGGCGTAAAGGTCGACGCTGTTGTTCGCGTTCTTGTTGGGGGGCGTGACGTCGTGTACCGGAATCTGATTACTCATCATTGCATCCCACGGCAGTGGAAAAATGCCTCGGTCGATGCGTGCCGGCCGGGGTCAAAAAGGGGTGTTGCAGTGGCGCAATGATACGCCTGTCATGCCGACGAACGGGTGCGACCTTTGGTCGCGTTGGGGAAAAATCTTGAATGGTGTAGCGAATGTAACAAAGCATGATGCAGATCAATTGACTATAGACGATGGCTGCTGCTGAGATCGCGACGGCTTTCTGTAGAAGCGCAGGCATTGCCGTCGCTTTTATCAGTCGGTCACGGCAAGCGGCCGCCGCCAAGGCTGTCGATCCCGCCGGTGCTGCGTTTTCTGTCGGCGCCGGCTTCGCTCACGACGGATCGCGCTTGTCGTCTCAAGTTGGCGCTGTCGTTCGCATCATTTTGTGACGTTTGTTCGCCAGCCTGGATCGTCTGATCAGTTTCCAGATTCTGATGTTGTTCTGTCATTGCATAGCTTCCTTGCCAGATGAGTCGTGAAGTCTTCATGTACAGCACAACGGCTGCAGGGGGACGTTATCGCGTGCCAGCAAATGTGCCCATCGAATTTCAATTGCGAGATGTGAAGCTGCGATGCTTCCTGCTGAGGTACGGGCCTTTCAGTCCCACGGATTGATGAGCGCAACGCCACTGGATTCAAAATCGGCGACGTTGCGGGTGACCACCGTCAGTCCATGGACCAATGCCGTCGCGGCGATCAATGCATCGCTTTCATTGGCCTGATCCGGCACATGAAGGCGGGCGCAGCGCAGGGCGACGGCGGCATCGACTGGCAGGATTCGCGCATCGAAGGCCGGCATCACATGACGCTTGAGCCAGGTGCGCAAAACCTTTCCCTGAGCCGGATCGCGACGCTCCATGCGGAGCACCCCGGTCTCCAGTTCCTTCAAGGTAATGGCCGAAATAAACATACGAGGGGCAATGACAGATCTGGCCCAGGCGACAACGTTCTTGTCGGCCTGGGGTTTGCGCAGTTCAGAAATCACATTGGTGTCGAGCAAATACATTCAGGACAGATCCACGGGGCGGTGAGTGATCACGGCACGCTCGGTTTCGAACTCGATGTCTGCCGCTTCCGGCATGACCAGCAGATCGACGATGCTCGCGTTGAGGCCGGTGAGTTTTTCGTACTCCTCAATGCTTAGCAGTACGTGGGCGGGCTTGCCACGATCAGTGATGATTACCGGCCCGTTGCGGGTGGCTTTTTTGGCACTGCTTGTGTCCTGATTGAATTCGCGGCTGGAAATGGTGGTGATGGCCATCATTGCGACCTCTCCTGAAGAAGATTTGTAGCAACGTTACTACCGCGTGCGATCCCCCACAACCTGGAAAGCCTGTCGAGCGCAACCACTGGTCGGCCCATCAAAGGCCAGAAACAAAAAGGCCCCGCCAATTCTCATTGGCGGGGCCTTTTTTTGCTTCAAGCGTTGGCCTTACTGCGCCTCGGCTTCCGCTGGTTTTTCACCATGGGACAGGCTGTAAACATACGCCGCCAGCAGGTGAACCTTGTCGTTGCCTTGCAGTTGTTCCTGGGCAGGCATCTGGCCCTGACGGCCGTAACGGATGGTCTGCTGCAGTTGCGCGAAGCTCGAACCGTAGATGAACGCGGCCGGGTGGGTCAGGTTGGGTGCGCCCATCGCCGGGGTGCCTTTACCTTCCGGACCGTGGCAGGCCACGCAGTTGGTCGCGAACAGTTTCTGGCCGGCAACCGGGTCAGCCTTGGTGCCTTCCGGCAGCTTGCGGCCATCGAGGTTGGTCAGCACGAATGCCGCCACGTCGGCTACGCCTTGCTCACCAATGACTTCAGCCCAGGCTGGCATCACGGCGTGACGACCGCCCATGATGGTGGTCTTGATGGTTTCCGGCTCGCCGCCCCAGCGCCAGTCGGCGTCGGTCAGGTTAGGGAAACCATAAGCGCCCTTGGCGTCGGAACCGTGGCAGACCGAGCAGTTGGAGGCGAACAGACGGCCGCCCATCTTCAGGGCTTGCGGATCCTTGGCCACTTCTTCAATCGGCATGGCGGCGAACTTGGCGAAGATCGGACCGAACTTGGCGTCCGAACGAGCCATTTCCTTTTCCCACTCGTGAACGCCGGTCCAGCCGGTCTGACCGTTGGCGAACGCGGTCTGCTTGTCGTTATCGAGGTAGTTGTAGCCCGGCAGCAGACCTTTCCAGTTGCCCAGGCCCGGGTACAGCACCAGATAACCCAGAGCGAAGACGATGGTGCCCACGAACAGCATGAACCACCATTTCGGCAGCGGGTTGTCGTACTCCTCGATCCCGTCGAAGGAGTGGCCGACCGTCTCGTCGGTCTGCTCGGCGCGCTGACCCTTGCGGGTCGACAGCAACAGCCAGGTCAGGGAAAAGATCGTACCGAGACTGAGGACTGTGACGTACAGACTCCAGAATGTAGTCATTCTTTGTTACTCCTAGAAGCTTGCTCGACGTGCTTGATGGCTTCGGGATCATCCGCGAAGGGCAGCAAGGTCGCGTCTTCAAACTCCGACTTGCGCTTGGGGCTGAACACCCACAACGCCAGACCGATGAAGGCAACCATCACGACAACGGTGCCCAGGCCTCGAATCATCCCGATATCCATCCAGATCACCGTTTGCTTTTGATGATGGTGCCCAGGCCTTGCAGATAGGCCACCAGCGCGTCCATTTCGGTTTTACCCTTCACAGCGTCTTTTGCACCGGCAATGTCTTCGTCGGTGTAAGGGACGCCGAGCGTGCGCAACACTTCCATTTTCTTGGCCGTGTCTTTGCCGTCGAGCTTGTTTTCCACGAGGAACGGGTAAGCCGGCATTTTCGACTCAGGCACGACGTTGCGCGGGTTGTACAAGTGCGCACGCTGCCAGTCATCGGAGTAACGACCGCCGACACGGGCCAGGTCCGGGCCGGTACGCTTGGAACCCCACAGGAACGGGTGATCCCAGACGCTTTCACCGGCGACCGAGTAGTGGCCGTAGCGTTCGGTTTCGGCACGGAACGGACGGATCATCTGCGAGTGGCAGCCGACACAGCCGTTGGCGATGTAAACGTCGCGGCCTTCCAGTTCAAGGGCGGTGCGCGGCTTCATGCCTTCGACCGGCTTGTTGGTGACGTCCTGGAAAAACAGCGGAACGATTTGGGTCAGGCCACCGACGCTGACGGCGATGACCATGAAGAAGGCCAGCAGGCCAATATTCTTCTCGACAGCTTCATGCTTCATCAGTGAGCTCCAACTACGGCGATCTTGGCGGCGGCTTCAGCTTCAGCCGGGTCCGAGGCGCGAACGGTGCGCCACACGTTGTAGGCCATCAGGAACATGCCGCTGGCGAAGAACGCACCGCCCAGGGCACGGACGATGTAGCCAGGGTGGCTGGCCTGCAGCGCTTCAACGAACGAGTAGGTGAGGGTGCCGTCGTCGTTGATTGCACGCCACATCAGGCCTTGAGTGATGCCGTTGACCCACATCGAAGCGATGTACAGCACGGTACCGATGGTCGCGAGCCAGAAGTGCGCGTTGATCAGACCGACGCTGTGCATCTGCGCGCGGCCGAACAGTTTCGGGATCATGTGGTAGATCGCGCCGATCGAGATCATCGCCACCCAGCCGAGTGCGCCAGCGTGTACGTGGCCGATGGTCCAGTCGGTGTAGTGCGAGAGCGAGTTGACGGTCTTGATCGCCATCATCGGACCTTCGAAGGTCGACATGCCGTAGAACGCCAGCGATACCACGAGGAAACGCAGGATCGGGTCGGTGCGCAGCTTATGCCAGGCGCCCGACAGGGTCATCATGCCGTTGATCATGCCGCCCCAGCTTGGTGCCAGCAGGATGATCGACATCGCCATGCCCAGCGATTGCGCCCAGTCCGGCAGCGCGGTGTAGTGCAGGTGGTGCGGGCCGGCCCAGATGTACAGGGTGATCAGCGCCCAGAAGTGCACGATCGACAGGCGATAGGAGTAGATCGGACGTTCGGCCTGTTTCGGCACGAAGTAGTACATCATCCCCAGGAAGCCGGTGGTCAGGAAGAAACCCACGGCGTTGTGGCCGTACCACCACTGGATCATCGCGTCGGTCGCACCGGCATAGGCCGAGTAGGACTTGAAGAAGCTGACCGGCAGCGAGGCGTGGTTGACGATGTGCAGCATCGCCGTCACGACGATGAACGCGCCGTAGAACCAGTTACCCACGTAGATGTGCTTGGTCTTGCGCTTGGTGATGGTGCCGAAGAACACCAGACCGTAGGTGACCCAGACAATGGCCAGCAAAATGGCGAGAGGCCATTCCAGTTCCGCGTATTCCTTGGTGGTGGTGTAACCCAGCGGCAAGGTAATGATCGCGCCGACGATGACCGCTTGCCATCCCCAGAAGGTGAAGGCCGCGAGGCTGTCGGAAATCAGTCGCGTCTGGCAGGTTCGCTGCACGACATAGTAGGAAGTGGCAAACAGTGCACAACCACCGAAGGCGAAAATCACCAGGTTTGTGTGCAACGGGCGCAGGCGTCCAAAGCTCGTCCACGGCAGGCCGAAGTTCAACTCCGGCCAGACCAGTTGCGAGGCGATGAAGACACCGAGCCCCATGCCAAGGATCCCCCAGACCACCGTCATGATGGCGAACTGGCGGACTACCTTATAGTTATAAGCAGTCGGACTGATTGCTGTGCTCATTCTAAGGTTCCACGGTTTGGGTGTTTTATTAGGATTAAAATCGGCCGCAAGTATGTAGAAAGCAGGGGGTCAATGCAACGCGCCATGACCTGGGTCAATGCTTTCCAACGCTGATTCTGCGGCCTTTCCATGCGCCGCGTAAGGACAAAATTGCCCTCGGGCAAAATGTCGCAGCGGACGAAAAAAGCGAGGGGTCCCGGTCGGATGTAACGGGGTGTGTTCGAACGCTCGGTTCGGGTGACGGACGGTAATCGGCACGACAGCCGGTATCTACCGGCCTTTGCGGCCATGTCAGTCAGCCGATTCGTTCAACGCCTCGCTCAGGGTCGACCTGGAACCGGCACGGGCCAGTCCGCATCGAGCAAGCGTAGACCCGAATCCGGGTAACCGAAAGGAGAGGGGGTGACGGGGTGCGACAATGCGTCGCAAAGAGGCTGGAAACTGCCGCACTGGAAACGTGCGGCAGTGTTGTACGCAATGATTACTGTTTGTTGTCTTCAGTAATCAGTTTTTCTGTATTCAATCCATGGCTAAGGCTGTACACATAAGCCGCCAGCAATTGCACTTTATCGTTGCCCAGCAGCTCGTTCTGAGCTGGCATGTGGCCCTGACGACCATGGCGAATGGTCTGTTCAAGTTGGGTCAGGCTGGTGCCATAGATGAATCCGGCCGGGTGCGTCAGATTCGGCGCCCCCATGGCTTCAGTGCCCTGGCCGGTTGCCCCATGACAGGCTACGCACATGGTGCTGAACGTTTGCTGTCCTGCTTGCAGGTCGGCCTTGTTGTCCGCCGGCAGTGGCAGCCCGGCCAGTTCGTGGCGCACGTACGCCGCGACGTTTTTCACGCCAACCTCACCGAGTGACTCGCCCCAGGCCGGCATTGCAGCGACCCGGCCACCCATGATGGTGGTCTTGATCGTGTCGGCACTGCCGCCCCAGCGCCAGTCCTGGTCGGCGAGGTTAGGGAAGCCGAAGGCACCCTTGGCATCCGAACCGTGGCACACCGAGCAGTTCGACGCGAACAGACGGCCGCCCATTTTCAGCGCCTGCGGATCCTTCGCCACTTCTTCCACCGGCATCGCGGCGAATTTGGCGAAGATCGGCCCGAATTTGGCGTCGGCCTTGCTCATTTCCTTTTCCCACTCGTGGACGCCGGTCCAGCCGTCCTCGTAGCCGGGCAGGATGCCTTTCCAGTTGCCCAGACCCGGGTAGAGGATCAGATAGCCCACGGAAAACACCAGCGTGCCGGCGAACAGCATGAACCACCACTGCGGCAGCGGGTTGTCGTACTCCTCGATGCCGTCGAAGCTGTGGCCCATGGTCTGGTCGACGCTGCCCTTAGTCTCGCCCCGACGGGTGCCGACCAGCAGCCAGGTCAGGCCGATCAGGCTGCCGATGGTCAGTACGCAGATCCACGTACTCCAGAAGGTGGTCATGGCCGGGTACTCCTTGTTTCAGATGCTTGGGTTGGGTCGGGTTGCGGCTCGTCGGCAAACGGCAGCAGGCGCGCTTCGGCGAATTCCGGTGTGCGCTTGCGGTTGAACACCCACAGGGTCAGGCCGACGAAGGCCACGAACACCACGACCGTGCCGAGGCCGCGTATCAGCCCCGCGCTCATTTCAAAGACCATGGCTCACCTCTTGCTCTTGATCGCAGTGCCAAGCACCTGCAGGTAGGAGACGAGGGCGTCCATTTCGGTCTTGCCCTTGAGGCTGGCCACCGCACCGCTGATGTCGTCATCGGTGTACGGCACGCCGAGGGTGCGCATGACCTTGAGCTTGGTTTCGGTGTGGCTGCTGTCGACCGGTTGGGTGACCAGCCATGGGTAGGCCGGCATTTTCGATTCCGGTACGACGTTGCGCGGGTTGTACAAGTGCGCACGGTGCCAGTCATCCGAGTAACGCGCGCCAACCCGGGCCAGGTCCGGACCGGTACGTTTCGAGCCCCACAGGAACGGGTGATCCCACACGCTTTCGCCGGCCACCGAGTAGTGGCCGTAGCGTTCGGTTTCGGCGCGGAACGGACGGATCATCTGCGAATGGCAACCGACGCAGCCTTCGCGGATGTAGATGTCACGGCCTTCCAGTTGCAGCGCGGTGTAGGGCTTCATGCCTTCCACCGGTTTGTTGGTCACGTCCTGGAAGAACAGCGGGACGATCTGGGTCAGGCCGCCGATGCTCACGGCGAACACCATCAGCAGCATCAGCAGGCCGACGTTCTTTTCAATCGTTTCGTGTTTCATGGCGGACTCCTCAGGCCATCTGCGCGGCAGCAACGACGTCAGCAGGCTGCGAGGCCCGCACGGTGCGCCAGGTGTTGTAAGCCATCAGGAACATGCCGCTGAGGAAGATCGCCCCGCCAATCAACCGCACGACGAAGCCTGGGTGGCTGGCCACCAGGGTTTCGACGAAGGAGTAGGTCAGCGTGCCGTCCTCGTTCACTGCGCGCCACATCAGGCCTTGTGCAATGCCGTTGACCCACATCGAAGCGATGTAGAGCACGGTGCCGATGGTCGCGAGCCAGAAGTGCGCATTGATCAGGCCGATGCTGTGCATCTGCTCTTTGCCGAAGATTTTCGGGATCATGTGGTACAGCGCGCCGATGGAAATCATCGCCACCCAGCCGAGCGCGCCGGCGTGTACGTGGCCGATGGTCCAGTCGGTGTAGTGGGAGAGGGCGTTGACGGTCTTGATCGCCATCATCGGACCTTCGAAGGTCGACATGCCGTAGAACGCCAGCGACACCACGAGGAAGCGCAGGATCGGGTCGCTGCGCAACTTATGCCAGGCGCCCGACAGGGTCATCATACCGTTGATCATGCCGCCCCAGCTCGGTGCCAGCAGTACCAGCGACATCACCATGCCCAGCGACTGCGCCCAGTCCGGCAGCGCGGTGTAGTGCAAGTGGTGCGGGCCGGCCCAGATGTACAGAGTGATCAGCGCCCAGAAGTGCACGATCGACAGGCGATACGAATACACCGGACGTTCGGCCTGTTTCGGCACGAAGTAGTACATCATCCCGAGGAAACCGGCGGTGAGGAAAAAGCCTACGGCGTTGTGGCCGTACCACCATTGCACCATCGCGTCGGTCGCGCCGGCGTACACCGAGTAGGACTTGGTGAAGCTCACCGGCAACTCAAGGTTGTTGACGATGTGCAGGATCGCCACGGTGATGATGAACGCGCCGAAGAACCAGTTGCCCACATAAATGTGCTTGGTCTTGCGCTGCATGATCGTGCCGAAGAACACGATGGCGTAGGCGACCCAGACGATGGTGATCAGGATGTCGATCGGCCATTCCAGCTCGGCGTACTCCTTGGAACTGGTGTAACCCAGTGGCAGGCTGATGGCCGCCAGCAGGATCACCAGTTGCCAGCCCCAGAAGCAGAACGCGGCAATTTTCGGCGCGAACAGTTGGGTCTGGCAGGTGCGCTGCACCGAGTAGAACGAACTGGCGAACAAGGCACAGCCGCCGAACGCGAAGATCACCGCGTTGGTGTGCAGCGGGCGCAGGCGTCCGAAGCTGGTCCACGGCAGGTTGAAGTTGAGTTCGGGCCAGACCAATTGAGCCGCGAGAAAAACCCCGAGCCCCATGCCGACGATGCCCCACACCACCGTCATAATGGCGAATTGGCGGACCACCTTGTAGTTGTAGGCGGTACTGATAGAAGTGTTCATGGTTCCCCATCCACGGTTCAGCCGAAGTGAGCGCGCGCAGAAAACGCCGCGAATCCTTCGCCTGGAGTTATAGGCAGACTAAAAGCGAGGCAAGCATGGACAAACAGCACAAGGCCAGTATTGACGGGGATCAATGGGCGCAGTGCCTGCGGGATCACGGGTGGCTTTGGGATGCCGCTGTTGGCGAGGCTTCGGCGACTTTGATCCTGGCGCATGGGGCGGGGGCGCCGATGGATAGCGACTGGATGAACGATATGGCTGGGCGCCTTGCTGGGCTTGGGGTGAATGTGTTGCGGTTTGAGTTTCCTTATATGGCGCAGCGGCGGGTTGATGGGGTCAAGCGGCCGCCGAATCCTGCGGGGAAATTGCAGGAGTGCTGGCGTGAGGTTTATGGCTTGGTGCGACTTCATGTCGCTGGGGTTTTGGCGGTTGGCGGGAAGTCTATGGGGGGGCGGATGGCCAGTCTGCTTGCCGATGAGCTTGGCGCGGATGCGTTGGTTTGCCTGGGTTATCCGTTTTATGCAGTGGGTAAGCCTGAGAAACCACGGGTTGAGCATCTGGCTGGGTTAAAGACTCGGACGTTGATTGTGCAAGGCGAGCGCGATGCTCTTGGCAATCGGGACGCTGTCGGGGCTTACGATCTATCGCCGAGTATTGAGGTGTTTTGGTTGGCTTCTGGGGATCATGACTTGAAGCCGCTGAAGGTTTCCGGATTTACGCATGAGCAGCATTTGGCTACCGCCGCGCAGAAAGTTGCTGCGTTTCTCAAGCGCTGATCGAGATTTTGAACCGCATGAAGATCGGCTCCCTTTCCCCCTCGCCCCCTTGGGGGAGAGGGCTGGGGTGAGGGGGTAGATCTTGAACGTTGCACACTTTTCGATCTATGTGCATATCCATTGCTGCGGTTAATTCCACCTAGGGTTTCGCCCTTACGGCGACTCACTTTTTTGACAAACGCCTCAAAAAAGTAAGCAAAAAAACGCTTGCTCCTACGTTCGGCCCGCTCGCTAAGGCTCGGGGTTCCTTCGCTCCGGGATTCATCCGGGGGGCATCGCCTACGGTTTGCTTCGCTGCACCTCCTCTCGATGTGTTTGGCTTCGCCAAACGGTCGCTGCGCTCCCACCCCCGGATAAATCCCTCCACTCAGCCTTCCGAAGTCGCCCGTGGATCAAGATCAAAAGCTGCAGCCGAGCTAACGCTCATCCTGTTGAGTGGTTAGGAGCCGATTGAAGTGCTGTTCAAAACCTGAGTTCAACTCGGTATCCCACGTCGGCGTACCTCGCCCAAACACCTCCGTCAGTCCCCTCTCCCTCGGGGAGAGGGCTAGGGTGAGGGGTAAGGATTTCACTGACACACCACAAAAACTGAAAGCCCCCCAGCCCGGCATTTCCAGCGAATAAACACGATCGCGTCACCACGTTTAAAGTACACGAACCGTTACGCCATAAGGGCTACAACACCTTGCGTCGTTGCCTACGCGTACGCCAGAATCCGCCGGCTTACGCGGTTTGGAAAGGGCTATATCGTTTCCCTGTCACTGAAAAACAGTGATCGGGTTTGGTAGCCCGCTTCGAAACCGTCGTATGGCGTCACCATATGCAGTCCCTTATTTGGGGCTCAGATTTTATGGTGGGCATGCGCGGGGCTCCTTTGTGAGCGCCGGGTTTCCCGTTTCGACCGGTCTACCAACCCGCGTATGGCCACCACCCTTCGTTTGGTAGCGAGGGTGATGGCTCCTAAATATTCGAAACTGGAGTTAAATCTATGTTCAAAGCCACGCCTAACCCACCAGAAGCCGACCCAATCCTCCAAGACCCCGAGCTCGAGTCCCAAAAGACAAAAGAAGCCGCCGACCGCGCACTCGACTTTTACCTCGGCCCCGAAATTCCGAAGTACTTCCCACCCAAGGCCCGTCCCATCTACATGGTCGATCCCACGCTCGATGACGAAACACTGCTTGTCGAAGCCAGTGAATCACTGTCGTCAGCCAACGCCATGGCCGGCAATATCGCCAACTCGGTAAAAGGCCCGGAACGCAAACCGCTGCTGGCGCTGCAACAGCTGATCATGTTGAACGAGCTGCTGGTAAATCGACTGCTGGACAGGCTGCGCTTGCCACAGTAATCGCTGGTAACCGCGTGTAACGCCAAATCAAAAACAAAAAACCGGATAGCTCTCACTATCCGGTTTTTTGTTATCACCCACTCAATACATTTTCCGAGAACTGGCCAGCCAGTTAATCAAAAGTCGTCGAGGTCCAGATAGATGACTTTTCCCACGATCCATGGCTCAACAATCTCGTAATGCACCGTTCGCAGAAATGAACCCCACTCACCCCGGTTATGGGCATCCGGGCCAGTGATTGTCAGCAAAAGGTATTCATCCCGGAAAGCGTCGTAGGCGTAGATAAGCCAGAAGTCGTTGTCAGGATCGTCAACCAGGGCAGTTCGATAATACTGACGGTCTATTTTTGCCCACCGCGTCTGGGTCGCTTGAGTGCTGGCCAGGTGGATATGATGCATATCGCTGAGATCGAGTCGTTCGTCTCGCCCGAAAATAGCGGGCAGTTCACCGCACACTTTGTAGTTATAAAAATGAGCGGCGAAATTTTTCCAGTTGTTGATTTGTTCGAAAAGCGCAGAGATTTTGACTGCTGGCATCTATGGCTACTTTGTTATGGGTAGCTTGCCAGTGATCACATATTTATCGAACGCTTTCTGCCCATCACGCGCGGCTTGCCGGACATCAAGAAAAGTCAGTTCATCGCGAATGACTTTTTTAACCGGCTTGTCGATCTTTCTGGTGGTGGCCATCGGAGCCTCCAAAGGAGATGTATTCATACTGACCAGCTTAAGGGATTGGATTTCTACCGGCAAACGATAGAACCGGACCCAAAGGCGCACCAGTCAGCGGATTCTGGCGTGCTTGTAGGGCATGGCGCCCCTATGTGTAGTCACGCCGTAAGCCACAATAAAAAACCCGGAAGCTCTCGCTATCCGGGTTTTTTGTATTGCAGATCAATCAGCGGTTAAACCGCTCCACCAACGAATACTGCGTATTAGCCGTCTTCGTCAGCTCTTCACTCAACAGCGCCGAGTTATGCGCCTGTTCCGAGGTCTGGTCCGCCAGTTCCGAGATGTTGCTGATGTTGCGGCTGATTTCTTCAGCCACGGCACTTTGCTCTTCGGTCGCGGCGGCGATCTGGGTGGTCATGTCGGTGATGTTGGCCACCGCTTCGCTGATGCCGACCAGGGCCTGATCCGCTTCCAGTACCCGCGCCACACCTTCTTCCGCCTGGCGATGGCCGGCTTCCATGGTTTGTACGGCGCTGGATGCAGTCTGTTGCAGCTTGGCGATCAGGGCGTGGATCTGGCCGGTGGATTCGCTGGTGCGTTGTGCCAGTTGGCGGACTTCGTCGGCGACCACGGCAAAACCGCGACCCATTTCGCCGGCACGCGCGGCTTCAATCGCAGCGTTGAGGGCGAGCAGGTTGGTCTGGTCGGCGATGCCTTTGATCACGTCGACCACGCCGCCGATTTCGTCGCTGTCCTTGGCCAGTTGGGTTACGGTCAGGCCGGTTTCACCGACGACGACCGAAAGGCGCTGGATGGCTTCGCGGGTTTCGCCGGCGATGTCGCGACCGCGACCGGTCAGGCGATTGGCTTCCTGGGTGGCGTCGGCGGTGCGCTGGACGTGGCTCGCCACTTCCTGGGTGGTGGCGGCCATCTGGTTGACGGCGGTGGCGACCTGTTCGGTTTCCACGCGCTGGCGTTCCAGGCCGATGGAGCTGTTGTGCGCCAGACTGTCGGACTGTTTGGCCTGATCGGTCAGGTGCTCGGCGGTGTCCTGCAGACGGGTCAGGCAGGTTTTCAGGCGGGCTTCCTGGCTGAGGATCGACATTTCCAGACGCGCCTGGGCGCCACGGCTGTCGGTGTACATCTGCGCGATCAACGGGTCGGACGTGGTCTGCTCGGCCAGACGCAGCAGGCGCTTGAGCCCGCGTTGCTGCCATTGCAGGCCCAGCAGGCCCAGCGGCACCGAGAGACCGGCGGCGAGGGCGAAGCCCCACTGCGAGTTCAGGGTGGCGCCGATCATGAAGCTCAACTGGCTGACCAGAATGAACGGCAGCCAGTCCTGCACAATTGGCAGCCATTTGTCGCTCGAAGGAATCGCCGACTTGCCCTGGTTGATGCGTTGGTAGAGCGCTTCGGCACGGCGGATCTGTTCGGCGGACGGCTTGACCCGCACCGACTCGTAACCGACCACCTGACTGCCATCGAACACCGGCGTTACGTAGGCGTTCACCCAGTAATGATCACCGGTCTTGCAGCGATTCTTGACAATGCCCATCCATGGCAAGCCTTGTTTCAGTGTGCCCCACATGTGCGAAAACACCGCAGCCGGGACGTCGGGGTGACGTACCAGGTTGTGCGGCGCACGGATCAGCTCCTCACGCGAAAACCCGCTGATTTCGACGAAAGCGTCGTTGCAGTAGGTGATCACGCCCTTGGCGTCGGTTGTGGAGATCAACCGTTGCTGAGCCGGGAAAGTCCGTTCGCGTTGTGTAATGGGCTGGTTATTACGCATGGTTTTTCAATCCGCAAGGCTTTGAAAGGTTGTCGGCGGGGTCGGCGATTTGTTGAAGTTTTTTTTCATTTATAAGTACGGCGTCGCAAAACGGGGCTTGCTTCAACCCGCGAGCATCGGATAGGTGAACAGGCCGAAATGCAGCAGGTTCAGACCAAAGTGCGTCATGATCGCCGCGCCGAGCCCGCCAAAACGGTAGGCCAGACCATAGCCGACACCCGCCAGGCCCGCCAGCAACACCCATTGCCAGCCGGCGCCCACATGCACCAGGCCGAACAGCAGGGACGCGAGCAGCAGCGCGAGGTTTTCGCCGTAGGGCAAGTGTTTGAAATGCCGGCTGAGGCCGCCCTGTATATAGCCGCGAAACAGCGCTTCTTCGACCAGTGTCACCAGCAGCAGGTTGTTCAGCACCCACAGCCACGCCTGATCCGGCCATTTCGGCGCCCAGGTGATCATGCCCAGCAACACGGCGCCGCCCAGCGCCAGGATCACGCTCAACGTCAGTGCCAGTGCGGTGGCGTAAACGGTCAGGCGCAACGACCGCCGCGCGACGATCCACGGGCAGACCAGCAGCAGCCAGAAGCCGATCAGCGGTTTGTCGAGGTTCACGAACATCGAGAACGGCACGGCGTTGTCAGTGAAGCGCTGCGCCGGAATGGCCCGGCCGTTATAGAAGCCCGGCAGCCAGTGCATGGCCAGCGCCACGGCCAGCACGATAAACAGGCCATGACCGAGAAAACGCCCGACCGGCACGGTTTGCTGGCGCACGGCGTAACCGGCGAAAACCAGCAGTGCAATGGAGATCAGCGCCAGCCAGCCGAGCTGGCCAAAGCTCAGCGCCAATCCGTAACCAAGGCTGAGAAGCCCGAGATAGAGCCATGGCAGAGCTGTCATGGAAAGTCCTTGTGCACGATTTGTGGACAGGCTTTCTACACGGGTGGGGGCGAGGGGACAAGTGAAGGTGTAGGGGAAAACCGGGACGCAGGCCCTGTGGGTTGGTCCCCACAGGGCCTGTGCTGCGCACGAATCAGCGCAGATTGAGCTTCGCCGCCGCGCGCTCAGTGATTTCAGTGCGCAGTTTCAGCGAAGGCGCCGCACGTTTGCGCGCCTCATCGACAACCGCACTCGGCGCCGTCTCCGGGCTGCCCGAATTAAACGGTGGCGCCGGTGCATATTCCAGCTGCAACTGCACCAGTTGCGCCGTGTCGACGCCGACCAGTTCTTGCGCCAGCGTCAACGCAAAATCGATCCCGGCCGTGATACCACCCCCGGTAAACAGATTGCCGTCACGCACCACCCGATCCTTCACCGCAATTGCGCCCAGTGTCGGCAACAGATCGTGATAAGCCCAGTGCGTGGTCGCCCGTTTGCCCTGCAACAGACCCGCCGCCCCAAGCACCAGCGAACCCGTACACACCGATGTCACGTACCGCGCCTGCGCAGCTTGTGTCTTGATGAACGACAGCGTCTGCTCATCTTCCATCAACGGCCCGACGCCCGCACCGCCAGGCACGCAGATCACATCCAGATCCGGGCAGTCCTCGAAGGTGGTGGTCGGTTTCAGCACCAGCCCGGTGCTGGCGGTGACCGGCACCAGATCCTTCCAGATCAGGTGCACTTGCACGTCCGGCAACGAGGCCAGCACGTCATAGGGGCCAGTCAGGTCGAGTTGCTGCACCTGGGGAAACAACAGAAAACCGATCTGCAACGCCATGATTCTTCTCCGTGAAAAGGGGTGGACGGCTTCACTGTAGGCGCGTAGGTTTTGGCGCATACGCCAATCAGCCCACGAATTACGCCAAATGCCGAAAACCATCCACGTCCTCGCGTTCGCCAATGTGCAGCTGCTCGATGTCACCGGGCCGTTGCAGGTCTTCGCCTCGGCCAACGACATTGCCCGCCAGCAGGGTCTGCCTGCGCCGTACGCGCCAACGGTCATCGCCAGCGGCGGCGGGGCGGTGAACTCTTCGGCCGGGTTGGCGATGCTGGCCGAATCGCTGCCGGAGCAGCCCAGCGATACCCTGATCATCGCCGGAGGCTGGGGCGTGTATGCGGCCTCTGAAGATGCCGAGTTAGTGAGTTGGGTGCGTGAACATGCGAACGGATGCCGACGCGTGGCTTCGGTGTGTACCGGTGCATTTCTGCTGGCCGCCAGCGGCTGGCTCGACGGTCGCCGGGTCGTCACCCACTGGACCCGTTGCGAACAACTGGCGCAGCAACACCCGCGCTTGCAGGTCGAGCCCAATCCGATCTTCATCAACGACGGCCCGGTCTGGACCTCGGCGGGTGTCACCGCCGGCATCGACCTGGCGCTGGCCATGGTCGAAGACGACCTCGGTCGCGACATGGCCCTGGACGTCGCCCGGCAACTGGTGGTGTTCCTCAAGCGACCGGGCGGGCAGTCGCAATTCAGCGTGACGCTGTCGCTGCAAAAACAGGGCAACCGCTTCGATGATTTGCACGCGTGGATTGCCGAACACCTGACTTGCGACCTGGGCATCCCGACCCTCGCCGAACAGGCTGGCATGAGCGAACGCAGCTTCGTGCGCCACTACCGCGCCGACACCGGCCAGACCCCGGCCCGCGCCATCGAACTGATCCGCGTTGAAACTGCCCGCCGGTTGCTGAGTGATACCGGACTGCCGGTCAAACGGGTCGCGGCCAATTGTGGGTTTGGCAGTGAAGAGACGTTAAGACGCAGTTTCCTGCGGGCCATGGGTGTGACGCCGCAGGCGTATCGGGAGCGGTTTTCGGTCAGCGCTGGAGCAGATCCAGTAATGCCTTGAGCGTTTCACCCGGCGCCTCCTCGGGAAGGTTGTGCCCGACACCCGCCAGCACCCGCCGCTCGTAAGGTCCGGTGAAGTGGTGTACATCTTCATCGTCCTCTGGTGCCGGGCCCACGCCATCATCAGCACCGCACAGCGAAATCGTCGGAACGCTGATCACCGGTTGTCTCTCCAGCGCCTGCTCCATCCCTTCCAGCGCCGGATCGCCCGGCGCATACATGAAGCGATGACGGTAGGAGTGAATCACCACCTCGACGAAATCCGGGTTATCGAACGCCGACGCACTCAGCGGATAACGCTCGGCGTTCCGCGCCCAGGTCGGCGACCACAACTGCCACAGCAACTCGCACAGCGCCCGACGATTCTGCGTCAGCCCTTCAACGCCACGGGGCGTGTGGAAGTAATACTGATACCAGTAGCGATGCTCGCTCTGCGGATCCAGCGGCTGGACCGAGTTCGGTATGTCTTGCAGGTTGTAGCCATCGCCCGTCACCAACCCACGCACGCGTTCGGGAAACAGCGCCGCAACGATGCACGCCGCCCGACCGCCCCAGTCGTAACCGCACAACGTCGCTTGCTCGATCCCCAGCGCATCCATCAGGTCCAGCAGATCCTGAGCCAGCGCCGCTTGCTGGCCGGAGCGCAGCGTGTCCGGGCTGTTGAAACGGGTCGGCCCGTAACCACGCAGGTACGGCACGATCACCCGGTAGCCTTTGACGGCGAGGGGGGCAGCGATTTCATCGTAGGCGCGGGGGGAGTAGGGGAAGCCGTGGAGGAGGATGACCGGCGTACCGTTTTCCGGGCCGTGATGCTCATAGGCGATGGTCAGACTTTTGGTCTTGCAACGTTGCATCACGGCTTGGGTCATACGGGATTCCTCAAGTTTCAGCTTCCGCCACCTGATTGAAATACTTGCTGCGATCCGGCGTAAACGTCACCACCATTTTCGTCCGCGAGCAGGTCATGACTCGCTCGGAACCCAGATCAATGTCCAGATCTTCGCCACGCAACCCCTGCCACTGCGCAAGGTATTTCAGCGAACCGTACTTTTCATTCTTCTTCAGGCTACGGCTGACGCCACCTTTCCAGCCCAGCACCGGAAGTTCATCGGCAGTGCAACGTTGGGCGAGGTCGGGGAAGCGGGCGGCGCGCTGGCGGCCGATTTCCCAGCATTTGATCAGGCCCTTGTCGGCGGCTTCCCACAGTTCGTCGCGGGTCAGGCCCGTGCGCAGAGGGGCGTCGATCTGGCGGTGGATGCGTTGGCTCATTCTGGTTCCTTGAATCGGGTTTTTATTGGACAGCTCCGCTGTGCCCGTTGCGGTGGATGGTAGGGGGGGATGTAACAGCTGGCAACAAGGTATTTCGGGGTGTAAGTGCGAGTTGTGAGCCAAGCGTTACACGGGTTCTGGCAGGTCTTTGTAGGCCGTGCCATCAACAAGTTGTATCGAAAGTAATCGATTGTGCAGGCCGGCCCTTCAACCACAAGGCTCGAGGTTGTTTACCGTTCGTAGGAGGTCATCCTACAAACGGCGGTTGAAGTGGAGATCTTTCCTACAGCATGTGGCGAAAAATGATGACTACGGCTGCCAGTAATTCTTCTCCCCACTCAACTTGCGATCAAGAAAACTCGCCGCACTGATCAGTGCCAGATGGGTCAATGCCTGAGGCGTGTTGCCCAGATGCCGGCCACGGTTGTCGAATTCCTCCGCGTACAACCCCAGTGGGTTGGCGTAACGCAACAGTTGTTCAAATTCCAGATGGGCCTTCTCCAGTTGTCCAGCGCGGGCCAGGCATTCGACGTACCAGAACGAGCAGGCGGCGAAAGCGCCCTCGGTGCCGGACAATCCGTCGATGCCGGTGTCGTCATTGCGATAGCGGTAAACCATGCCGTCGCGCACCAAGTGTTTTTCGATGGCTTCAAGCGTCGCGAGCCAGCGCGGATCCTTTGCGCTGACGAAGCGCACCAGCGGCATCAGCAACATCGAGCCGTCCAGCGCGGTGCCGCCCTGGTACTGCACGAAATGCCCGTGTTCTTCATTCCAGAAGTTGTCCCAGATGTCGGCATGAATCGCCTGGCGGGTCTGGTCCCAGCGGGCGAAAGGCGCCGGCAGCGAGCGTTTCGAGGCCAGGCGGATCGCCCGGTCCAGCGCCACCCAGCACATCAGTCGCGAGTGCAGAAAGTGATGTTGCTCACCGCGCATTTCCCAGATGCCTACGTCCTTGGTCTGCCAGGTCTCACAGACCTGATCGACCACTTCCATCACATGTTTCCAGCCTTCGTGGGAAATCGCGTCGCCGTACTTGTTGACCAGATAAACGGCGTCCATCAGTTCGCCGAAGATATCCAGTTGAATCTGGTCGTACGCGCCATTGCCGATGCGCACCGGTTTTGCGCCGCCATGCCCGGACAAATGCGTGAGTTCGGTTTCCGGCAGTTCCTGGCGGCCGTCGATGGCGTAGAGGATGTTGAGTTTCATCGGCTGGCCGCTGCAATCGCTGACCCGCCCGCGCAGCCAGCGCATGTAGCCGTTGGCTTCGTCGACAAAGCCCAGGCGCATGAAGGCGTAAACGGTGAAGGAGGCGTCGCGGATCCAGGTGTAGCGATAGTCCCAGTTGCGTTCGCCGCCGGGTGTTTCCGGCAGGCCGAAGGTGGCGGCGGCGAGGATTGCGCCGTGCTGGCGTGAGGTCAGCAGCTTAAGGGCCAGGGCGGAGCGGTTGACCATTTCCCGCCAGCGACCGCGATAGTTGGACTGGCCGATCCAGTCGCGCCAGAACTTCAGCGTGCGTTCGATGCACAGCTTGGCGGCCCCTTCGGCGAAGCGCGGATCGTCGCTGGCGCCGAGCATGAACGCGGCGGTCTGATCTTGTTTGAGGGTGAATTGCCCGACTGCCGCATCGTGATCGACGCTCAAGGTTTGATCCGAGGCCAGCCGCAGTGTCGGCTGCCCGTTGGCGCTGAACAGCACATCCTTTTTATCAATGACGGCGTGCGTTTCCGCGCGGGCGTAGTCATGCCGAACGGCGCAGCGCAGGTGAAATGTCGCCTGCCCGCTGACCACCCGAACCCGGCGGATCAACAGCGGCAAGGCATCGTCGTTGTCGCCAATCGGCAGCAGATCGGTGATTTCCACCACGGCATGATCGCTGAGCCAGCGGGTTTGCAGGACGTTGGTGTCCGGCAGGTAAATCTGCTCGCGCCGGGCATCGGGCAGGTCCGGGGCCAACTGGAAAATCCCCGCATCGGGCGTATCCAGCAGCGAACAGAAGATCGACGGGCTGTCGAACTCTGGCCAGCAGAAGAAATCCACGCTGCCCTTGTCATTGACCAGCGCCGCACTGCGCATATCGCCAATGATGCCGTGGGCGTCGATGGGGCTTTGTCGTTCAGGGTGATGCTCGGCCATGGTCGTCTGGCTCCGAGGCGAAGGCTTACCTAGCTGACTGATGGCCGGCGGCGAGAGTTCATCCGCGTACATGAAATGATCGACAGCTTTGCGCGGCAGCGATTGGCCTTGCACGCCACAGGGACTTCACATTCCACCAACAATTGCGCGCTTTCCCGTCCGTCAGGCTTTGTGGCAAGTTGGCCGCCCCTGATGAGGCTGTATCCGATGGCAAACCCTTACCGCGAACTGTTCAACGCCCCCGGCGCCCGGGCCTTTGTGATGGCCGGGATGATCGCGCGCATGCCGATTTCCATGACCGGCATCGGCGTGATCACCATGCTCTCGCAATTGACCGGCGGCTATGCGCTGGCAGGCGGGGTGGCGGCGACGTTTGCCTTGGCCACGGCGTTCTGCGCACCGCAGGTGTCGCGGCTGGTGGACCGTTACGGTCAGGGACGGATTCTGCCGGTGTCGGCGCTGATCGGTGGCGGGGCGTTGCTGATGTTGCTGCTGTGCACCCGTTTGCAGGCGCCGACCTGGACGCTGTTCATCTGCGCTGCACTGGCCGGTTGCATGCCGAGCATGTCGGCGATGGTGCGGGCGCGCTGGACGGAAATCTATCGCGGCCAGCCGCAATTGCAGACGGCGTATGCGCTGGAATCGGTGCTCGACGAAGTCTGCTTTATCGTCGGGCCGCCGTTGTCGGTGGGGCTGTGCGTCGGCGTGTTTCCCGAGGCCGGGCCGCTGGCGGCGCTGTTGATGCTGGCGATCGGCGTGACGGCGTTTGTCGCCCAGCGCAGCACCGAGCCGCCGGTGCATCCCCACGAATCAGAGCATCAAGGTTCGATCATTCGTTCGACCGACGTGCAATGGCTGCTGCTGTTGATGGTCGCCATGGGCATGATCGTCGGCGTGGTCGATGTGGTCAGCGTTGCGTTCGCTCAGCAACAAGGGCAACCGGCAGCGGCGAGCATCGTGTTGTCGGTGTACGCCATTGGTTCCTGTCTGGCGGGTATCGCGTTTGGTGCGATGCGCTCGAAACTGCCGTTGCCGCGCCTGTTTCTGTATGGCGGTCTGGCGACGGCGGTGACCACGCTGCCGCTGTTGCTGGCGACCAATATTTTCGGTTTGTCCTTGGCGGTGTTCATCGCCGGGTTGTTCTTCTCGCCAACCTTGATCGTGGCGATGGCGTTGATCGAACGCATCGTGCCGCCGGCCAAACTCACCGAAGGCCTGACCTGGTTGGTGACCGGTCTGAGCATTGGCGTGGCCATCGGTGCCGCCGGTTCCGGTGCATTGGTGGATGCATTCGGTGCTCGCAGCGGCTTCTGGCTGGCGATTGCTGCGGGTGCGGTGGTGCTGTGTTCGGCGGTGCAGAGCTTCCGCCACCTCAAGTGATCGGGGTTACCAGCCCCGGCCCGAATTCACCCAGAAATTCACTGATAACGAAGTCGACACCGATTCCACCTGATGGAACCAGCCTTCCGGCAGAAACAACAGGTCGCCGGCCTCCAGCGTCACCCGCAGGAAGGTCACGTCGCGGGCCTTGGGGAAGCGCTCATAGTCCGGCTCATCCGGGTTGAAGTCGCAGCCGTCCAGACCGCCCTCGGGTGCGGTGGACCAAGTACCCAACGCTTCACGATGATGCGGCGCGGCGAGGGTGAACTTTTTCTGGCCCCAGACCTGGGCGAACAGGTTGTCGGTGTCGTCGCGGTGCAACGGGGTCAACGTGCCTTTGGGGCCGATCCAGATGCGCGGTGGGATGAACAACGAAGCGTCGAAGTAGGGCGGATATTGAATCTGTTGCATCAACGCCGCCGGCAGAATGTTGTTGCCCATGTAGGCCGGTGGTTCTCCGTCCGCACCTTTGACCGCCGGGCTGTCCAGCGAGGCGATGAAGTCGGCCATCGACGTGGAGCGGAAATCCCGTTCGGTCGAGAACGTCTTTTTCACGTAATCGCCGTGGCGGGTGATGCCTTGCAGTTCGGTGAAATGCACCAGTGATTCTTCGCGGCTGAGCCTGAACAGCGGCCAGTCCTGCAGGGCATTGCTGATCACTAGCGGAACGCCGTTGGGCAGGTAACGGCTCTCGAATTCGATCGGCGACAACTCGCTGCGCGGTCGCCGTTCGACGACGGTTTGCGCTGGCAGGCTGGCGGTGAGTTTTTCGCTGAAGCGCGGCGGCGTCGGGTACCGCTTGTTCATGTCGACCTTTTCCACCGGCGCCGCACCCCGGCGAGCGTGGTCGATGATCTGCGGCAGCATCGTCGCCAGGCCCATGTTGCCGCTGATCTTCAGTCGGCCGCTGGCGAACAGTTCCTCGACGTTGGCGATGCCGGCCATGATCCCGAGAAAATCCTGCTCAGCGACTTCGATGGTTACGTCGGGGCTGGCATGGCGACCGGCCTCGGTGCGGCTGCTCGCGCTGACCTCGGACCAGAACGCCTGTGACCCCAGCACGAATTGGAAAACGCCTTCGATACCGACCGCGCCGGCATTGGCGAACAGCTTGCCCAGGATGGTCTGCAGGTCCACGGTGAATCCTCTTTGTTGTTTTGGTCTGAACGGTTAACGAGCATTTGTAACGGTAATTTACAAACTGCCGACTAATTTGCCCGGGCATCAATCCGTACCCTTTGAAGAGACATTTTTCCGAGGGAAGCGTGGTGACCAAGTTGACCCTGCTGTGCCTGCCGTATTCCGGCGCCAGTGCCATGGTCTACAGCCGCTGGCGGCCGAAGCTGCCGCAGTGGCTGCAATTGCAACCGGTGGAATTGCCGGGGCGCGGCGCCCGGTTCGGCGAACCGCTGCACACCGACATGCGTGCGTTGGCCATGCAACTGGCCAGGGAACTGCGCCCGACACTCAAGGCCCCTTACGCACTGTTCGGCCATAGTCTGGGCGCCTTGCTGGCCTGCGAAATCGCTCACGCCTTGCGCGCGTTGGGCTGCCCGGAGCCGGTGGCGCTGTTCGCCTCGGGCACTGCGGCGCCGACGTTGCGCGCCGACTACGACCGCGGCTTTGCCGAGCCGAAGACGGATGCAGAGCTGATCGATCAACTGCGCACGCTCAACGGCACCAGCGAGGAAGTGCTGGCCAATCAGGAGCTGATGAGCCTGACGCTGCCAATCCTGCGCGCCGATTTCCTGCTCTGCGGCAAATTCCAGCCGTTGCAGCGGCCGCTGCTCAACTGCCCGGTGCATGTGCTGGGCGGCAAGGCTGATAAGGCGACTACGGAGCAGTTGATCGGCTGGAGCAAGGAAACCCGTGGCAGCTTCTCGGTGGACATGCTGGCCGGCGGGCACTTCTTCATTCATGAACACGAAGCCAAGGTGCTGCGGGTGATCAAGGATCAACTCGACGTGCATCATCGTCGGCACGGCTTGATGGCTGCCGTTTAACCCGAATTCATTGCTGTCCGGAACCCTGTGAGGAGCGAGCAGGCATGCTCCCGCAGGGTTTTTTATCGCCCGCAAATCCCCGCTGCACCTCCCTTCTGATAGTTCTTCTCAATCGCTAATTTTTCCGCTTTGCATTCGTTTTATAGGGACGACGTGCCTTTGTGCTGCCAGCCTACTGATTCGGATACCAAGAAATGAATGCTGAAGACTCCTTGAAACTTGCTCGCCGGTTTATCGGGTTGCCCCTGGAAAAGCGCCAGATGTTCCTCGCGGCCCTGCACAAGGAGGGCGTGGATTTCGCCCGTTTTCCGATTCCTCAAGGGGTCGAGGCCGATGATCGGCAGGCGCTGTCCTACGCGCAGCAGCGCATGTGGTTTCTCTGGCAGCTGGACCCGCACAGCGGCGCCTACAACTTGCCGGGCGCGGTGCGCCTGACGGGGCGCTTGAGCCTGCCTGCGCTCGAGGCGGCGTTTGCCAGCCTGGTGGCGCGTCACGAAACCCTGGGCACGGTGTTCCAGCGACAGGCCGACGACAGTCTGCTGCAAGTGCCGGCCGAAGCGCCGCTGGTGATCGAACACGTAGATTTCAGCGGTCTCGCCGCGCCCGAGCGCGAAGTCGCAGTGGCCGACGCCGCGCAGCAACAATCCTTGCAGCCATTCGATCTGGCCGTCGGCCCGCTGCTGCGGGTCAAGTTGCTCAAGCTTGATGAGCAGGAACATGTGCTGCTGCTGACCCTGCACCACATCGTTTCCGATGGCTGGTCGATGAATGTGCTGATCGACGAATTCATCCGTTGCTATGACGCCCATGAAGCCGGGCAGTCGCCGCAACTGGCGCCGTTGCCGATCCAGTACAGCGACTACGCACTGTGGCAGCGCCGCTGGCTGGAAGCGGGCGAACAGGCGCGGCAACTGGAATACTGGCAGGCGCAACTGGGCAATGAGCACCCGGTGCTGGAGCTGCCAACCGATCACCCGCGCCCGGCAATGCCGAGCTATCGCGGCACGCGCTACGAATTCGCCATCGACGGCGCGCTGGCGGAACAACTGCGCAGCAGCGCCCAACAGCACAACATCACCTTGTTCATGTTGCTGCTCGGCGCTTTCAACGTGCTGCTGCATCGCTACACCGGGCAGTCGGACATTCGCGTCGGCGTGCCGATCGCCAACCGCAACCGGGGTGAAATCGAAGGCCTGATCGGCTTCTTCGTCAACACCCAGGTCCTGCGTACCGAACTGGACGGGCAGACGCGCGTCGGCGATCTGTTGCGCGTCGTCAAAGAGACCGCGCTCGGCGCCCAGGCTCATCAGGACTTGCCGTTCGAGCGGCTGGTCGAAGCGCTGAAACTGGAACGCAGCCTCAGCCACACGCCGCTGTTTCAGGTGATGTACAACCATCAGCCGCAAGTCGCCGACATCAGCACGGTGAGCACCGCGTCCGGGCTGGAACTGGGCGTCATCGAATGGCAGGGGCGCACCACGCAATTCGATCTGACCCTGGACACTTACGAGAAGGGCGGCCGGCTGCACGCCGCGCTGACCTACGCCAACGATCTGTTCGACCCACAGACCATCACGCGCATGGCGCAGCACTGGCTGAACCTGCTGCGTGGCATGGTGCAGAACAGCAATCAGCGCATCAGCGATCTGCCGCTGCTGGAAGCGGCCGAATACCAACGCATGGTGTTCGACTGGAACAGCGCGCAGGCCAGCACTGCCGAGGCGTCGAGCATCCATCGCTTGATCGAGCAACAAGTTACCGCCCAGCCGGACGCGCTGGCCGTGACCTTTGGCGAGCAAACCTTCACCTACGCCGAGATCGATGCGCGGGCCAATGCGCTGGCGCACAAACTGATCGAATGCGGCGTCGGCCCGGAAGTCCGGGTCGGCGTTGCCATGCAGCGTTCCGACAGTTTGCTGGTGGCGTTGCTGGCGGTGCTCAAGGCCGGTGGCGCCTACGTGCCGCTGGACCCGGATTACCCGGCGGATCGCGTCGCCTACATGCTTGAAGACAGCCGCGCGCTGGTGCTGCTGACCGAGCAGGCCGTGGCCGAGACGCTTTCCGTCAACGCCGAAACCCAAGTCCTGTTGCTGGACCGGATCGCCGCCGAACTGGCGGCGTATCCGTCCAGTACGCCAGTCACGGCGGTGACGCCGGACAACCTCGCTTACGTGATCTACACCTCCGGTTCCACCGGCAAACCAAAAGGCGTGGCCATCGCGCACCGCAACGTGCAGGCCTTGATCGACTGGTCGCACACGGTCTACAACCGTGATGACATTCAAGGTGTGCTGGCGTCGACGTCGGTGTGCTTTGACCTGTCCGTGTGGGAGCTGTTTGTCACCCTCGCCAATGGTGGCTCGGTGATCATCGCGCGCAATGCCCTGGAGCTGCCGCAACTGCCGGCACGCGATCAGGTGCGGTTGATCAACACCGTGCCTTCGGCGATCAATGCCTTGCAGCGCGACGGTGCGATCCCGTCGAGCGTGCGCATCATCAACCTCGCGGGTGAACCGCTGAAGCAAAGCCTGGTGGAAGCGCTGTATCAGCAGGCCAGCGTCGAACATATCTACGACCTGTACGGCCCGTCGGAAGACACCACGTATTCCACCTGGACCCGTCGTGCAGCGGGCGGTACGCCGAGCATCGGTCGTCCACTGACCGGCACCGCCAGCTACCTGCTGGACGCTGATTTGCAACCAGTGCCGCAAGGCGCGGCGGCCGAACTGTATCTGGCGGGTGCCGGTATTACCCGTGGCTATCTGGGCCGCGCGGCGATGACCGCCGAGAAGTACGTGCCCAATCCATTCGCCAACAACGGCGAGCGGCTGTACCGCACCGGCGACCTGACCCGTTATCAGGCCGATGGCGCGCTGCAATACGTCGGCCGGATCGACCACCAGGTGAAGGTGCGCGGTTTCCGCATCGAGCTCGGCGAAATCGAAGCGCGGCTGTTGCAGCAAGAGGACGTGCGCGAGCTGGCGGTGCTGGCTCAGGAAGGCGCCAGCGGCCAACAATTGGTGGCCTACATCGTGCCGACCGACGCGACCGTGCTGGCGGCGGATGCCGATGCCCAAGCGAGCCTGCGCGAAACCCTGAAAGCGGCGCTGCGCCAACATTTGCCGGACTACATGGTGCCGGCGTACCTGCTGTTCCTCGAGCAATTGCCGCTGACGCCCAACGGCAAACTCGACCGCAAGGCGCTGCCGGCCGTCGATGGCAGCCAGCAACAACGCGAACACGTGGCGCCACGCAGCGCCCTGGAAAAAGCCCTGGCGGCGATCTGGCAGGACGTGTTGTCGATTGAAAACGTCGGCCTCGAAGACAACTTCTTCGAACTGGGCGGCGACTCCATCGTATCGATGCAAGTGGTCAGCCGCGCCCGTCAGGCCGGGATCGTGCTGAGCCCCAAAGAGCTGTTCCAGCACCAGACTATCCGCAGCCTCGCGCAAGTCGCCCGTCAGGGCCAACAGACGCTGATCGACCAAGGCCCGGCCGTGGGCGCCGTGGCGCTGGCGCCGGTGCAGCAGTGGTTCTTCGAACAGGACATTCCTCAACGTCAGCACTGGAACCAGTCGCTGTTGCTGACGGCGCAACAGCCTGTGGACGCTGGCGCGCTGGATCGCGCGCTGAGCCAGTTGCTCAACCATCACGACGCGCTGCGCCTGCGCTACGAATCGACTGCCGAGGGTTGGCAGCAGGCGTATGCCGCGCCAACCGGCGAGTCGGTGTTGTGGCAGCGCAACGCGCAATCGCTGGAAGACCTCAAGGCCTTGTGCGACGAAGCCCAGCGCAGCCTGGACCTGAGCAACGGCCCTTTGCTGCGCGCAATGCTGGTAAATCTGGCCGATGGCAGCCAGCGTTTGCTGCTGGTCGCGCATCACCTGGTGATCGACGGCGTGTCGTGGCGCGTTTTGCTGGAAGACTTGCAAGCCGCTTACACCCAGTCCCTGAGCGGCGCGGCGAGCGCCTTGCCAGGCAAGACCAGTTCGTATCAGCAGTGGGTCGCACGCCTGCAAGGGCACCTGCCGACTTTCGCCGAAAGCCTCGATTACTGGCAGGCGCAACTGCGTGATGCACCGCATGCCGAACTGCCTTGCGAGCGTCCTGACGGCGCACTGGAAAACCGTTTCGAAGACAAGGTCGAGCTCAAGCTCAGCGCCGAGCAAACCCGCAAGTTGCTGCAACAGGCGCCGGCGGCCTATCGCACCCAGGTCAACGACCTGCTGCTGACCGCGCTGGCCCGCGTGGTCTGCCGCTGGAGCGGCCAGGCCAGCACCCTGATTCAACTGGAAGGTCACGGTCGCGAAGACCTGTTCGATGACGTCGACCTGACCCGCACCCTTGGCTGGTTCACCAGCCTGTTCCCGGTCAATCTTCGCCCGGCGGACAACCTCGGCGCTTCGATCAAAGCCATCAAGGAACAACTGCGTGCCGTGCCGGACAAAGGCCTGAGCTACGGCGCACTGCGTTATCTGGCGGATGCGCAAACGGCGGCGTCGCTGAACAGCGACGTCAAACCGCGCATCACCTTCAACTACCTCGGCCAGTTCGACCGTCAGTTCGATGAGGCAGCCCTGTTTGTGCCGTCCGGTGAAGGTGGCGGTGAAGCGCAGGATCCGTCGGCGCCGCTGGCCAACTGGCTGACGGTCGAAGGCCAGGTGTACGGCGGCGAGCTGGCGCTGAACTGGGGCTTCAGCCGTGAGATGTTCGACACGGCGACCGTGCAGCAACTGGCAGATCAATACGCCCTTGAACTCAACGCTTTGATCGACCATTGCTGTGCGCTCGAAGCGCCGCAAGCGACACCGTCGGACTTCCCGCTGGCGCGCGTGACGCAGGCGCAACTCGATGCGCTGCCGGTGCCGGCCGGAGAGCTGGACGAACTCTATCCGCTGTCGCCGATGCAGCAGGGGCTGCTGTTCCATACCCTGTACGAGCAAGCGGCGGGCGAATACATCAACCAGATGCGCGTCGACGTTCAAGGCATCGATCCACAGCGTTTCCGCGATGCGTGGCAAGCCACCGTCGATGCTCAGGACATCCTGCGCAGCGGGTTTGTCTGGCAGGGCGAGCTGGCCGAGCCGGTGCAAATCGTCCACAAACAGGTGCAGTTGCCGTTCACCGCGCTGGACTGGCGCTCCCGTGACGATCAGCCACAAGCCCTCGCGGCGCTGGCCGATGCCGAGCGCCAACAAGGCTTCGACCTGACCTGCGCGCCGCTGCTGCGTCTGGTGCTGGTGCAGACCGGCGCCGAGCAGTGGCACCTGATCTACACCCATCACCACATCCTGATGGATGGCTGGAGCAACTCGCAGTTGCTCGGCGAAGTGTTGCAGCGCTACAGCGGGCAGATTCCGGCGAATGCCGGCGGACGCTATCGCGACTACATCGCCTGGCTGCAACGTCAGGACGCTCGACTCAGCGAAAACTTCTGGGGCGAGCAACTGGCCGCCCTGCAAGAGCCGACCCGTCTGGCCCGCGTGGCCTCGACCAGCGACAGCCAGAGCGGTCACGGCGATCACTTCCAGACCCTCGACGTGGCGCAAACCCGTGTGCTGGAAACCTTCGCCCGCCAGCAGAAAGTCACCGTCAACACCTTGATCCAGGCCGCGTGGCTGCTGTTGCTGCAACGCTACACCGGTCACGAAGCCGTGGCGTTCGGGGCCACGGTTGCCGGGCGTCCGGCGGACCTGCCGGGCATCGAGCAGCAAGTTGGACTGTTCATCAACACCTTGCCAGTGATCGGTGCGCCGCGTCCCGATCAAAGCGTGGGCCACTGGCTGCAAGCCGTGCAGGGGCAGAACCTCGGCCTGCGCGATTTCGAGCACACGCCGCTGGCGGACATTCAGCGTTGGGCCGGGCAGGGCGGTGAAGCGCTGTTCGACAACATTCTGGTGTTCGAAAACTACCCGATTGCCCAGGCCCTGAAGCAAGGCGCCGATCAGGGCGTGGTGTTCGGCGAAGTCGCCAACCTGGAACAGACCCACTATGCGTTGAGCGTCGCCGTCACCCTCGGTGAGCAACTGGCGCTGCACTACAGCTTCGACCGTGGCCATTTCGCCAGCGCTGCCATCGAAGGCATCAGCGCGCACCTGCTGCAATTGCTTGAGCAGTTTGCCGTGTCGGCCGAGCGCAGCCTCGGTGAAATCGCCTTGGCCGACGCCGGCGAACACGCCCGCCAACAAGCCGATAACCACCCGCAGCCGTACCCGGTGGACGTCGCTGTACATCAGCGGATCAGCACCTTGGCCGCCGAGCGTCCGCAGCGCACCGCAGTGATTTTCAATGGTCAGCACTTCAGCTATGGCGAGATCGATCAGCGCGCCAATCAACTGGCCCACGCGCTGATTGCCCGCGGTGTCGGCGCCGAAACCCGGGTCGGCGTGGCCTTGCCGCGCAGCGAATCGGTGATCGTCGCCTTGCTGGCCGTACTCAAGGCGGGCGGTGCCTATGTGCCGCTGGACACCAGTTATCCGCGCGAGCGTCTGGCGTACCTGATCGAGGATTCGGGGCTGGCGTTGCTGATCAGCGATTCGTTGGTGTCGGCACAATTGCCGGTCGCCGAATCGGTGCCGGTGCTGGAACTGGATCGCCTCGACTTGCGCGAGTGGCCGATCAAGGCACCGCAGGTGCAGCTCGATCCGGACAACCTCGCCTACGTGATCTACACCTCCGGTTCCACCGGTAATCCGAAGGGCGTCAGCGTTGCCCATGGCCCGTTGGCGATGCACTGCCAGGCCATCGGTAAGCGTTATGAAATGCGTGACAGCGACTGCGAATTCCACTTCATGTCGTTCGCCTTCGACGGTGCCCACGAGCGCTGGCTGACCAGCCTGACCCACGGTGCCTCGCTGCTGATCCGCGACGACACGCTGTGGACCCCGGAACAGACGTACAACGCGATGCGCGAACACGGCGTGACTGTGGTTGCGTTCCCGCCGGTGTACTTGCAACAACTGGCCGAACACGCCGAGCGCGAGGGCAACCCACCCAAGGTGCGTATCTACTGCTTCGGCGGTGATGCGGTGCCGAGCGCCAGTTTCGAACGGGTCAAACGCGCCCTCGATCCGGACTACATCATCAACGGTTACGGGCCGACCGAAACCGTGGTCACGCCGCTGATCTGGAAGGCCGGTCGCGAAGTGCCGTGCGGTGCGGCCTACGCGCCGATCGGCAGCCGTATCGGCGACCGCAGCGCCTATGTGCTCGACGCCGATCTGAACCTGTTACCGCAAGGCATGGCCGGTGAGTTGTACCTCGGCGGCACGGGCCTGGCGCGCGGTTACCTCAATCGTCCGGGGCTGACGGCCGAGCGTTTTGTCGCGGATCCGTTCAGCCACACCGGTGGTTTGCTGTACCGCACCGGCGACCTGGTGCGCCAGCGTGCCGACGGCACCTTCGACTATCTGGATCGCATCGACAATCAGGTGAAGATCCGTGGTTTCCGGATCGAACTGGGGGAAATCGAAGCCTGCCTGCAAGCCCTCGACGGCGTGCGGGAAGCAGTAGTCGTGGCGCAGGAAGGCAGCGCCGGCAGCGGCAAGCGTCTGGTGGCCTACGTGGTCGGTGATTCGGCGCGCGAGGATTTCGCCGAAGACCTGCGCGAGCAGCTCAAAGCCACACTGCCGGCGCACATGGTGCCGGCCTACGTGCTGCGTCTGGAACGCATGCCGCTGACACCGAACGGCAAACTCGACCGCAAGAACCTGCCGAAACCGGATGTCAGCCAACTGCAACAAGCCTACGTCGCGCCGCAAACCGTGCTGGAGCAGCAACTGGCGACGATCTGGCAGGACGTGCTGAAACTTCAGCAGGTGGGTGTCAGCGACAACTTCTTCGAACTGGGTGGCGATTCGATCATCTCGATCCAGGTGGTCAGCCGTGCGCGGCAGGCCGGGATCCGCTTCACGCCGAAAGACTTGTTCCAGCACCAGACCATCGCCGCACTGGCGGCGGTGGCCAAGGTGGGCGAGCAGGCGCAAGCCATCGATCAGGGTCCGGTGACCGGTGCGCTGCCGTTGCTGGCGGTGCAACAGGCCTTCTTCGAACAGGACATCCCTGAGCGTCAGCACTGGAACCAGGCGGTGATGCTCAAGCCGACTCAGCCGTTGCAAGCAGCTGCACTGGAGCAGGCGCTGGAATCGCTGGTCGCGCATCACGATGGTTTGCGCCTGAGTTTCGTCGAGCAGGCCGATGGCTGGCACGCCGAGTACCGTGGCGTCGACAGCCGCAGCGATGCTCTTCTGTGGACGGTCGATGTGGCCGATGCCGCCGCGCTGGAAGCGGTGGCCAACGAGGCGCAACGCAGCCTCGATCTGCAAGCCGGGCCGCTGCTGCGTGCGGTGCTGGCAAACCTCGACGACGGCAGTCAGCGGTTGCTGCTGGCGATCCATCACCTGGTGGTGGACGGCGTGTCGTGGCGGATTCTGTTCGATGATCTGCAAAGCGCTTACCGGCAGATCGCAGCGGGCGAACCCCTGCAATTGCCGGCGAAAACCAGCGCCGCCAAGGCTTGGGCCGAACACCTGCAAACCTACGCCCGCAGCAGTGAGCTGCGTTCCGAACTGGCGTACTGGCAGGGGCAACTTCAAGGCGCCGATGTCGCGCTGCCGCTGGACAACGCCGACGGTGGTCTGCAAAACCGTCATGCGTTGACTGTGCGTACCCGTCTGGACAAGGCCCTGACCCGTCAGTTGCTGCAGGACGCTCCGGCGGCCTATCGCACCCAGGTCAATGACTTGCTGTTGACCGCACTGGCCCGCGTGATGGTGCGCTGGACCGGCGCCGACAGTGCGTTGATTCAACTCGAAGGCCATGGCCGTGAAGAGCTGTTCGACAGCATCGACCTGACCCGCACCGTGGGCTGGTTCACCACCGTGTACCCGGCCAAACTGACGCCGGTTGCAGAACTGGGCGCGTCGCTGAAACAGATCAAGGAACAACTGCGCGCGATCCCCAACAAAGGCATCGGTTTCGGTGCGCTGGCGTATCTGGGCGAGGACGCTGATCGCGCCTCCCTCGCGCAGCTGCCGGTTCCGCGCCTGACCTTCAACTACCTGGGTCAGTTCGACGGCAGCTTCGACGCCGCCGATGGCGCGCTGTTCGTGCCGTCCAGCGAAGCGGCGGGCGATGAACTGAATGCCAATGCGCCGCTGGCCAACCAGTTGGCGCTCAACGGCCAGGTGTATGGCGGCGAACTGAACCTGGGCTGGACGTTCAGCCATGAGATGTTCGATGAGACAACGATTCAGCGTCTGGCCGATGATTACGCCCAGGAACTGCAAGCGCTGATCGCGCATTGCTGCCAGGCCGATCATCACGGTGTCACGCCGTCGGACTTCCCGCTGGCATGTTTGAGCCAGGCTCAACTGGACGGCTTGCCGCTGGCGCCGCAGTTGATCGAAGACGTTTATCCGCTGTCGCCGATGCAGCAGGGCATGCTGTTCCACGCGGTGTATGAAGAATCCACCGGCAACTACATCAACCAGATGCGCCTGGACGTCGAAGGCCTCGACCCTGAGCGTTTCCATCAGGCCTGGCAGGCCGCCGTCGATGCGCACGACATTCTGCGCACGCGGTTCGTCTGGCAAGGTGAGCTGGATGCCCCGGTGCAAGTGGTCAGCAAGCACGCGCAAATGCCTTACAGCCTGCACGACTGGCGCGCGCAGCCGCATCGGGAAGACGCGTTGCAGACCCTGGCCGACGCCGAGCGTCAAAGCCTGGACCTGAATGCGTCGACCCTGCTGCGTCTGGTGATCGTACGTATTGATGATCAGCGTCATCACTTGATCTACACCAACCACCACATCCTGATGGATGGCTGGAGCAACTCGCAGTTGCTCGGCGAAGTGCTGCAACGCTACAGCGGCAAGTTCAGTGCCGCGCACGCAGGTCGCTACGGCGATTACATCGGCTGGTTGCAGCGTCAGGACGCGGCGGCGAGCGAGGCGTTCTGGCTGCCGGCGTTGCGTACGCTGGACGAGCCGACGCGCCTGGCTCATGCCATCGCCCGGCCAAAAGATGCGCCTGTGGTGCAAGGCTATGGCGACCATTATCGCGTGCTCGACAGCGAGCAGACCGCTCGCCTGGGTGAGTTCGCCCGTGCTTCCAAAGTCACCGTCAACACCCTCGTCCAGGCTGCATGGCTGCTGGTGCTGCAACGCTACACCGGCAAGGCCAGCGTCGCGTTCGGCGCCACCGTGGCGGGGCGTCCGGCGGACTTGCCGGGGATCGAGCAACAGATCGGTCTGTTCATCAACACCTTGCCGGTGATCGCCAGCCCACGGCCCGAGCAATCGCTCGGCAGCTGGCTGCAAGCGGTGCAGGCGCAAAACCTGGCACTGCGCGAGTTCGAACACACCGCGCTGTTCGATATCCAGCGTTGGGCCGGGCAGGGCGGTGAAGCGCTGTTCGACAACATTCTGGTGTTCGAAAACTACCCGATTGCCCAGGCGCTGGAGCAGGGCGCACCGCAAGGTCTGCGCTTCGGCCCGGTGGCCAACCACGAACAGACCAACTACCCGCTGACCCTGGGCGTAAGCCTGGAAGGCACGCTGGAAGTGCATTACAGCTTTGACCGCGAACACTTTGCCGACGCCACCGTCGAGCAACTGGGCGCTCAGTTGAACCACGTGCTGATGCAGATGGCCGGCGGTTCCGATCAACGTTGCCTGGGCGACCTGCAACTGCTCGACGCGGCTGCACGGGAGCTGGCGCTCAATGATTGGGGCTATTGCGCAGGGCACTACCCAACTGCGCTGCACGTGCATCAATTGTTCGAACAGCAGGTGCAACGCGCGCCGGATCAGGTCGCGCTGTACTTTGCCGACCAGCGTCTGACGTACGCCGAACTCAATCAGCAGGCCAACCGCCTGGCGCACACCTTGCGTCAGCGCGGCGTTGGCCCAGACGTGTTGGTGGGGATCGCTGTCGAGCGTTCGCTGGAGATGATCATCAGCCTGCTGGCGGTGCTCAAGGCTGGCGGCGCGTACGTGCCGCTGGACCCGCAATACCCGAGTGATCGCCTGACCTGCATGATCGAAGACAGTGGCCTGCTGCTGTTGCTGAGCCAGAGCCATTTGCTGGAGCGTCTGCCGCAGGTCGCAGGCGTCGAGGTGCTGTGTGTTGATCGTCAACCAGAGCAGCTCGAAAGCGCTGATCTGCCGAACCTGACCCTGGCCGATAACCTCGCGTACGTGATGTTCACCTCGGGCTCAACTGGACGTCCGAAAGGCGTAGGGATCAATCAGGCGTCGCTGACCAAGCACGCCTACGTGACCGTGGACCTGATGGCGTTGACCGCGCAGGACTGCGTGCTGCAATTCTCGACGTTCAACTTCGACGGTTTCGTCGAGCAGCTGTACCCGGCGCTGATCACCGGTGCTTCGGTGGTGCTGCGCGGCACCGAGATCTGGGACAGCGAAACCCTTTACACCGAGATGCTCGACAAGCGCATCAGCGTGATCGATCTGACCACCGCCTACTGGGGCATGCTGGCCAAGGACTTCGCCGAAGTCGGCCCGCGTGACTACGGCGTGTTGCGTCAGGTGCATGCCGGCGGTGAAGCGATGCCGCCCGAAGGCATGGCGGCCTGGAACAAGGCCGGTCTGGCCCACGTTCGTTTGCTCAACACCTACGGCCCGACCGAAGCCACCGTGACCGCCACATCGCTGGATTGCGGCGACTATGTGACCGGTGCCGAGCCGACGCCATCGACCTTGCCGATCGGTTCGGCGTTGCCGGGCCGTTCCATCTACCTGCTGGACATCGCCGGGCAACCGGTGCCGGTGGGCGCGGTGGGCGAGCTGATGATCGGCGGCGAGTTGCTTGCTCGCGGTTATTTCAACCGTCCGGACCTGAGCGCCGAGCGCTTCATGCCGGATCCGTTCTCGGTGCAGCCGGGGGCACGTCTGTATCGCACCGGTGACCTGGCGCGGTTCCGTGCCGACGGGGTGATCGAGTACATCGGGCGTGTCGACCATCAGGTGAAGATTCGTGGTTTCCGTATCGAACTGGGTGAAATCGAAGCGCGTCTGCTGGATGCCCGGAGCGTCCGCGAAACACTGGTGATGGCGGTGGCCGGGCCAAGCGGTCAGCAACTGGTGGCCTACGTGGTGCCGACTGACGCCGAACCGGTCATGGCCGACAACGATCTGCAAAGCGAACTGCGCCGAGCATTGCGCGAGCAGCTTCAGCAAACCTTGCCGGACTACATGGTGCCGACGCACCTGTTGTTCCTGGCGAAAATGCCGCTGTCACCTAACGGCAAGCTTGATCGTCATGCGTTGCCGAAACCCGATGCGGCGCAAGCGCAGCAGGATTACCTGGCCGCCACCAATGCCGCCGAGCAAACGCTGGTGGACATCTGGCAAGCGGTGCTGGGCCTGGCGCAAATCGGTGTGACCGACAACTTCTTCGAGCTGGGCGGTGATTCGATCGTCTCGATTCAAGTGGTCAGCCGCGCCCGTCAGGCGGGTATTCATTTCAGTCCGAAAGACCTGTTCCAGCACCAGACCATTCAAGGTCTGGCCAGTGTCGCGCGGGTCGGCGAGGGCGGTTTTGTCATCGACCAGTCGCCGGTCACCGGTGCGTCGCTGTTGCTGCCGGCGCAGTTGCAGTTCTTCGAAGAAGGCGTCGCCGAGCCGCATCACTGGAACCAGTCGGTGCTGCTCAACACCTCGCAGACCCTGGACGCCGGGCATCTGAAGGCCGCCCTCGACGCGTTGATCGAACACCACGATGCACTGCGCTTGTCGTTTGCGTCTGTCGACGGTCAATGGATCGCGCAACACCTGGCAGTCGGCGAGCAGCCTGATGATCTGCTGTGGCAAACCCAAGTGGCAGACGCCGCCGAGCTCGAAGCGCTGGGCCTTGAAGCGCAGCGCAGCCTCGCCCTCGGCGGGCCGTTGTTGCGCGCCGTACTGGCGACCCTGGCGGACGGTACTCAGCGGCTGTTGCTGGTGATTCATCACCTGGTGGTCGACGGCGTTTCGTGGCGTGTTCTGCTGGAAGACTTGCAAGGGCTTTACCAGCAAATCAGTAGCGCTCAGCCGGTGAAACTGCCGGCCCGGACCAGCGCGTTCAAAACCTGGGCCGAGCGCCTGCATGCCTATGCGAGCAGCGAAGCGCTGCTGGCCGAGCAACCTTATTGGCTCGAGCAACTGCAAAACGTATCCAGCCAGTTGCCGGTGGATCACGCCGACGGCAGCTTGCAGAGTCGTCATGAACACACGGTGCAGACCCGACTCGGCGCGGACCTGACCCGCCAACTGCTGCAAGACGCGCCAGCGGCCTATCGCACCCAGGTCAATGACCTGTTGCTGACCGCACTGGCACGGGTGATCAGCCGCTGGACCGGTGAGGATTCGACGCTGATTCAGCTCGAAGGCCATGGCCGCGAAGACCTGTTCGCCGACATCGACCTGAGCCGCAGTGTCGGCTGGTTCACCAGCCTGTTCCCGGTCAAGCTGACCGCCAGCGTCGAGCTCGGCGCTTCGCTCAAAGCGGTCAAGGAACAACTGCGCGCCATCCCGAACAAAGGCATTGGCTTCGGTGTGCTGCGTTATCTGGGCAGCGACGCAGTACGCGAAACCTTGCGAGCCTTGCCGCAACCGGCGATCACCTTCAACTACCTGGGGCAGTTCGACAGCAGCTTCGATGCTGGGCAGGCAGCCCTGTTTACGCCGTCCAGTGAAGCACGCGGTGTGGAGCAGAGCCTGGACGCCTTGCTCAGCAGTCCGTTGACCCTCAACGGTGGCATTTACGGTGGCGAATTCAGCCTCGGCTGGACCTTCAGTGAGCGCATGTTCGAGCGCGGCACCGTGCAGGCCCTGGCCGACGATTACGCGCAGGAACTGGCGGCGCTGATCGAACATTGCTGCTGCGACGGCGTGCACGGTGTGACGCCGTCGGACTTCCCGCTGGCGCCGCTGAGCCAGGCACAACTCGATGGGTTGCCGCTGCCGGCGTCGTTGATCGAAGACATCTACCCGCTGTCGCCGATGCAGCAAGGCATGCTGTTCCACACGCTGTACGAGGAAGAGGCGGGCGATTACATCAACCAGACCCGCGCCGATGTGCAGGGCCTGGATGTCGAGCGCTTCCGTGCCGCCTGGCAGGCAGCGTTGCAGGCGCATGACGTGCTTCGCAGCGGTTTCCTGTGGCAGGGCGAGCGCCCGGTGCAAGTGGTGCACAAACAGGTCGAACTGCCGTTCAACGTGCAGGACTGGCGTGGTCGCCGCGACTATCAGGCCGACCTCGACGCACTGGCCGCGCAGGAACGCAAACAGGGCTTCGAGCTGACTGCCGCGCCGTTGCTGCGCCTGTGTCTGGTGCGCATCGACGATGACACCTATCACCTGATCTACACCAACCATCACATCCTGATGGATGGCTGGGGCAACTCGCAGTTGATGGGCGAAGTGCTGCACCGCTACAGCGGTCAGCCGCTGGCGCAATCGATGGGGCGTTATCGCGACTACATCGCCTGGCTGCAACGTCAGGACGGCAGCGTCAGCGAGTCCTTCTGGAAAACCCAGTTGGCCGACCTGCAAGAGCCGACCCGCCTGACTCAAGCCATCGCCCGTCGTGATGACCTGATGGACGTCGCAGGGTATGCCGATCATCAGCGCGTCATGAATGCCGCTGCCACCCGGCAACTGGCCGAGTTCGCCCGCGAGCAGAAAGTCACCCTCAACACGCTGGTGCAAGCGGCGTGGCTGCTGTTGCTGCAACGCTACAGCGGTCAGGACACGGTCGCGTTCGGTGCGACGGTGGCCGGGCGTCCGGCGGATCTCAAAGGCATCGAGCAGCAGATCGGGCTGTTCATCAACACCTTGCCGGTGATCGGCACCCCGCGCGCCGAGCAGAGTGTCGGCCAGTGGCTGCACACCGTGCAGACGCAAAACCTGAGCCTGCGCGAGCACGAACACACGCCGCTGTTCGAGATCCAGCGCTGGGCCGGCAAGGGCGGCGATGCCCTGTTCGACAGCATTCTGGTGTTCGAGAACTACCCGGTGTCCGAGGCCATGCAACAGGGTGCGCCGGCCGGATTGCGCTTCAGCGACGTCACCAACCACGAGCAGACCAACTACCCGTTGACCCTCGCCGTGAGCATGGGCGACACCCTGTCGCTGCACTTCAGCTACGGCCGTGCGCATTTTGCCGAAGTCGACATTGCGCGACTGGGCGAACACTTGCACAACCTGCTGACGCAGATGATGCAGGGCGGCGCTTTGGCGTTGGGCCAACTGGAATTGCTCTCCTGCGAGGAGCAACAGCAGCAGGTCGAACAATGGAACGCGACGGCCACCGAGTACCCGCTGTCGCGCAGCGTGCATTCGCTGATCGAGGATCAGGTGCGCGCCACCCCGAACGCTCTGGCGCTGGTGTTTGGTGAACAACGTCTGACTTACGCCCAGCTCAACGCCCGCGCGAATCAACTGGCAGCGGTGCTGATCGAAAACGGTGTTGGCCCGGAAGTATTGGTCGGGATCTCGGTCGAGCGCTCGCTGGAAATGGTTGTCGGGCTACTGGCGATTCTCAAGGCCGGCGGTGCGTATCTGCCGCTCGATCCGGAGTATCCGCAGGATCGTCTGGCCTACATGTTCGAGGACAGCGGGATTGCGCTGTTGCTGACCCAAAGCCATCTGCTGGCGCAACTGCCGGTTCCGGCGGGGCTGCGCAGTCTGGTGCTGGATCAGGAAGGTGACTGGCTGGAAGGTCGTAGCGAGGCCAACCCGGAGCTGAACATCGATCCGGAAAACCTCGCTTACGTGATCTACACCTCCGGCTCGACCGGCAAACCGAAAGGCGCGGGCAACCGCCATTCGGCACTGGTCAACCGCTTGTGCTGGATGCAACAGGCCTATCAGCTGACGGCTGACGACAGCGTGCTGCAAAAGACCCCGTTCAGTTTCGACGTCTCGGTGTGGGAATTCTTCTGGCCGTTGATGACCGGCTCCTCCTTGGTGGTGGCGGCTCCGGGCGCGCACCGTGATCCGGCGCAACTGATTCAGGTCATCACCGAACAGCGCATCACCACGCTGCACTTCGTGCCGTCGATGTTGCAGGCGTTCCTGCAGGATCCGGCAGTGGCCGAGTGCACCAGCCTGACGCGGATCGTGTGCAGCGGCGAAGCCCTGCAGGTTGACGCGCAGCAGCAAGTGTTCGCCAAGTTGCCGAACGCCGGGTTGTTCAACCTCTACGGCCCGACCGAAGCAGCGATCGACGTCACCCACTGGACTTGCCGCGACGAAGGGCGCGACAGCGTGCCGATCGGTCAGCCGATTGCCAACCTCAGCACTTACATCCTCGACAACAGCCTCGCCCCGTTGCCAGTCGGTGTGATCGGCGAGTTGTACCTGGGCGGCGAAGGCCTGGCCCGGGGTTACCACCGTCGTCCGGCGCTCACTGCCGAGCGCTTTGTCACCAGCCCGTTCGGTGACGGCCAGCGTCTGTACCGCACCGGCGACCTGGCGCGCTACCGCGCCGACGGCGTGATCGAGTACGCCGGGCGTATGGACCATCAGGTGAAGATCCGTGGCCTGCGTATCGAACTGGGCGAAATCGAGGCGCGTCTGGCCGAACACGATGACGTGCGCGAAACCGTGGTCATCGCTCAGGACGGCTCCTTGCTGGTGGGTTACGTGGTGCCAAACGACGCCCGTCTGGTGGAGGCCGACGAGGCCAGCCGCAGCGAACTGTTCCAGCGCCTTAAAGAACACCTCGCCCGGAACGTTCCTGACTATATGGTTCCGCTGCACTGGGTGCTGCTGGCGAAAATGCCGGTCAGCCCGAACGGCAAACTCGAACGCAAGGCACTGCCCAAGTTCGATGCCAGCCAGGCGCAGCAGGCCTTTGTCGCGCCGTCCACTGAACTGCAACAACAAGTGGCGGCCATCTGGCAGGACGTGCTGCAACTGGAGCGCATCGGCCTCAACGACAACTTCTTCGAACTGGGCGGCCACTCCTTGCTGGCCGTCACCGTGGTTTCGCGCCTGCAACTGGAACTGGGCCTGAAGCTGACACCGCAATTGATTTTCCAGCACCCCGTGCTTGGCGATTTCGTCAGCCAGCTGGACGCCGCCGATGAGCAAGTCGATATGTTGAAACTGAGCAAGCTGGAATCCCTGCTTGATGAAATGGAGGAGGCTTGATGGATAGGAATGTCGCACTGAAGATTGCCAGGCGGTTTATTTGTCTGCCCCTGGAAAAGCGCACGCTCTATCTTGAAAAGATGCTCCAGGAAGGGGTTTCCCCCGCGAACCTGCCGATTCCGCAGACCCGCGAGGAGTTCACCGCGATCCCGTTGTCGTTCGCTCAGGACCGGCAATGGTTTGTCTGGCAGATGGACCCGAACAGTGCGGCCTACAACATCCCGACGGCGCTGCAGTTGCGCGGCGTCCTCGACGTGCCGGCGCTGGAGCGTGCGTTCAACGCCGTGATCGCCCGTCACGACAGCCTGCGCACCACCTTCGGTCAGGACGACGAGGGCGCGGTGCAGGTGATTCACGCGCAGCTGCCGCTGACCATCGCGGTGGATGCGCTGGATAGCGCGGCGGATCCGGCGCAACGCGAGCAGCAGATTCAGGCCTACATCAACGAACAGTTGCACCTTCCGTTCGATCTGCAGACCGGCCCGCTGATGCGCGCCAGCCTGCTGCGTCTGGCGGATGACGAGCATGTGCTGGCAGTCACCGTGCACCACATTGCGGCCGATGGCTGGTCGATGCGGGTCATGGTCGAAGAGCTGGTGCAGTTGTATTCCGGTTATGCACAGGGGCGCGACGTCAGCCTCGCCGAATTGCCGATCCAGTACGCCGACTACGCCATCTGGCAGCGACACTGGATGGAGGCGGGCGAGCGCGCGCGGCAATTGGCTTACTGGCAGGAACAACTGGGCACCGACCATTCGGTGCTGCAACTGCCGACCGATTTTCCTCGGCCGTCGGTGCAGAGCTTCCGTGGCCAGCGGCTCGACGTAACCCTCGACAATCAATTGGCTGCCGGTCTGAAAACCCTCGCCCAGCGCGAAGGCATGACTGTGTTCATGGTCTTGCTGGCCTCGTTCCAGGCCTTGTTGCACCGCTACAGCGGCCAGAACGAAATCAGCGTCGGCGTGCCCAACGCCAACCGCAACCGGGTCGAGACCGAGCGCCTGATCGGCTTCTTCGTCAACACCCAGGTGCTCAAGGCACGCATTGATCCGCAGGCGAGTTTTCGCAGCCTGTTGCAACAGGTCAAGCAATCGGCGATGGGCGCCCAGGCGCATCAGGAACTGCCGTTCGAACAGTTGGTGGAGGCCCTGCAACCGGAACGCAGCCTGAGCCACAGCCCGCTGTTCCAGGTGATGTTCAACCACCAGAACCTCGCGACCGGCGAGTCCCAGCAAGGCGCGCGCCTGCCGGGTCTGCAAATCGATCCGCTGAGCATGGCCAGCCAGACTGCCCAGTTCGACCTGAGCCTGGACACCTTCGAGACCCCGCAAGGTCTCGGCGCACAGCTGACTTTCGCCACTGATCTGTTCAGCGCTGCGACCATCGAACGGATGGCCGCGCATTGGCAGAACCTGCTGGCGGCGGTTGTGGCCGACGCGAGTTGCTCGCTGGCCGAACTGGTGTTGCTCGACGCCGCAGAACGCGACGTGATTGTCGAAGGCTGGAACGCCACCGCCACGGAATACCCGCTTTCACGCAGCGTGCATTCGTTGATCGAGGATCAGGTACGCACCACCCCGGACGCCTTGGCGCTGGTGTTTGGTGAACAGCGTCTGACTTACGCCCAGCTCAATGCCCGCGCTAATCAATTGGCAGCGGTGTTGATCGAACACGGTGTCGGCCCGGAAGTGCTGGTCGGCATCTCGGTCGAGCGCTCGCTGGAAATGGTCGTCGGCCTGCTGGCGATTCTCAAGGCGGGCGGTGCGTATCTGCCGCTGGATCCTGAGTATCCGCAGGATCGACTGGCCTACATGTTCGAGGACAGCGGCATTGCCTTGCTGCTGACCCAAAGCCATCTGCTGGCGCAACTGCCGGTTCCGGCCGGGCTGCTCAGTCTGGTGCTGGATCAGGAAGGCGATTGGCTCGAAGGTCGCAGCGAGGTCAACCCGGAGCTGAACATCGATCCGGAAAACCTCGCTTACGTGATCTACACCTCCGGCTCGACCGGCAAACCGAAAGGCGCGGGCAACCGCCATTCGGCACTGGTCAACCGTTTGTGCTGGATGCAGCAGGCCTATCAGCTGACGGCTGAAGACAGCGTGCTGCAAAAGACCCCGTTCAGTTTCGACGTGTCGGTGTGGGAGTTCTTCTGGCCGTTGATGACCGGCTCCTCCTTGGTGGTCGCGGCTCCGAGCGCGCACCGTGATCCGGCGCAACTGATTCAGGTGATTACCGAGCAACGCATCACCACGCTGCACTTCGTGCCGTCGATGTTGCAGGCGTTCCTGCAGGATCCGGCGGTCGCGGAATGCACCAGCCTGACGCGGATTGTGTGCAGCGGTGAAGCCCTGCAAGTCGATGCGCAGCAGCAGGTGTTCGCCAAACTGCCGAATGCTGGGCTGTTCAACCTGTACGGCCCGACCGAAGCGGCCATCGACGTGACCCACTGGACGTGCCGCGACGAAGGCCGCGACAGCGTGCCGATCGGTCAGCCGATTGCCAACCTCAGCACCTACATCCTCGACAACAGCCTGGCGCCGTTGCCGGTGGGTGTGATCGGCGAGTTGTACCTGGGCGGCGAAGGCCTGGCCCGGGGTTACCACCGTCGCCCAGCACTGACCGCCGAGCGTTTCGTCACCAGCCCGTTCGGTGACGGTCAGCGTCTGTACCGCACCGGTGACCTGGCGCGCTATCGCGCCGACGGCGTGATCGAGTACGCCGGGCGTATGGACCACCAGGTGAAGATCCGTGGCCTGCGCATCGAACTGGGCGAAATCGAGGCGCGTCTGGCCGAACACGATGACGTGCGCGAGACCGTGGTCATCGCTCAGGACGGCTCGCTGCTGGTGGCGTACGTGGTGCCCGACGACGAAGCGCTGTTGAGTGCCGATGACGCCACGCGCAGCGCGAAAAACCTCGAGCTCAAGGCGCATCTGGGGCAGAGCCTGCCGGAGTTCATGGTGCCGCAGCACTGGGTCTGGCTGGAGAAAATGCCGGTCAGCCCCAACGGCAAACTCGAACGCAAGGCGTTGCCGAAGTTTGATGCCAGCACCCTGCAAAACACCTTTGTCGCGCCGCAGAGCGAACTGCAAAAACACGTCGCGGCGATCTGGCAGGACGTGCTCAAGCTCGAGCGCGTCGGCCTGACCGACAACTTCTTCGAACTGGGCGGGCATTCGCTGCTGGTGACCCAGGTGGTGTCGCGCATCCGCCGCACGCTGGATATTCAGGTGCCGCTGCGCACGCTGTTCGAACACAGCAGCCTGGAAGCTTTTGTCCGCGTCCTTGATGCCGATCAACAGACCACGCAAACCCCGATTCCACAGGTCAGCCGCGAGCAACCGCTGGCGCTGTCCTACGCACAGGAACGTCAATGGTTCCTGTGGCAGATGGACCCGCAAAGCGCCGCCTACAACATTCCCACCGCGCTGCGCCTGCGCGGCGAACTCGATCGTGCGGCACTGGAGCAAAGCTTCCAGGCGCTGATCCAGCGCCACGAAAGCCTGCGCACGGCGTTTGTCGATACCGACGGGCGCGTGCAGCAAGTGATCCGGCCGAGCGGGCAGGTCGCGTTGCACGAGCAGACGCTGGCCAACGCCACGGATGAGCAGATCAAAGCCTTCGTCGAACAACAGACCCAGCAGGCGTTCGACCTGTTGGCGGGCGAGTTGCTGCGGGTGGCCTTGCTGCGCATCAGCGACACCGACCATGTGCTGGTCCTGACCCTGCACCACATCGTCTCCGATGGCTGGTCGATGCAGGTGATGATCGAAGACCTGATCGCCTGCTACGCGGCGTTCAGTCAGGGCCGCGCGGCCGAGTTGCCGGCGCTGGCGGTGCAGTACGCCGATTACGCGGTGTGGCAGCGCGAGTGGATGGACAACGGCGAGCGCGAGCGTCAGTTGACGTACTGGAAGACTCAACTGGGCAGCGAACAACCGCTGCTGGAAATGCCGGCCGACCATCCGCGTCCCGCCGTGCAGAGCTTTCGCGGTGCGCGCCTGAACGTGACCATCGAACCGTCACTGGGAGATGCACTCAAGGCGCTGGCGCGGCGTGAAGGCGTGACCGTGTTCATGTTGCTGCTGGCTTCGTTCCAGACCCTGTTGCACCGTTACAGCGGTCAGTCGGATATCCGCGTCGGGGTGCCGATTGCCAACCGCAATCGTCTGGAAATCGAGCGACTGATCGGCTTCTTCGTCAACACCCAGGTGCTGCGGGCCGAGGTCGATCCGGCACTGGATTTCGCCCGGTTGCTGCAGCAGGTGAAGCACACCGCGATTGCCGCGCAAATGCATCAGGACCTGCCGTTCGAGCAACTGGTCGATGCCTTGCAGCCTGAGCGCAATCTGAGCCACAGCCCGTTGTTCCAAGCGATGTTCAACCATCGCACCGAAGCCGAGTCCGATCTCGTCGCGCAATTGCCGGGGCTGAACCTGCAAAGCCTGAGCTGGGAACACCGGACCGCGCAGTTCGATCTGGCGCTGGACACCGGCGACAGCCCGGAAGGCCTGGATGCGTCCTTTACCTATGCCACCGATCTGTTCGAGGCGAGCAGCATCCAGCGCCTCGCCGGGCATTGGCTGAACCTGCTCAAAGCCGTCGTGGCCGACGCGGCGCGTCCGCTGGCCGAACTGGTGCTGCTCGACGGCGCAGAACGCGAACTGATTGTCGAAGGCTGGAACGCCACCGCCACCGAATATCCGCTGTCACGCAGTGTGTATTCGCTGATTGAGGAACAGGTGCGCGCCACGCCGGACGCTCTGGCGCTGGTGTTTGGTGAACAACGTCTGACCTACGCCCAACTCAACGCCCGCGCCAACCAGTTGGCTGCGGTGTTGATCGAACACGGTGTCGGCCCGGAAGTATTGGTCGGCATCTCGGTCGAGCGCTCGCTGGAAATGGTCGTCGGCCTGCTGGCGATTCTCAAGGCCGGCGGTGCGTATCTGCCGCTGGATCCTGAATACCCGCAGGATCGTCTGGCCTACATGTTCGAGGACAGCGGGATTGCGCTGTTGCTGACTCAAAGTCATCTGCTGGCGCAACTGCCGGTTCCGGCCGGGCTGCGCAGTCTGGTGCTGGATCAGGAAGGTGATTGGCTGGAAGGTCGCAGCGAAGCCAACCCGGAGCTGAACATCGATCCGGAAAACCTCGCCTACGTGATCTACACCTCCGGCTCCACCGGCAAACCGAAAGGTGCGGGCAACCGTCACTCGGCACTGGTCAACCGCTTGTGCTGGATGCAGCAGGCCTATCAGTTGACCGCTGACGACAGCGTGCTGCAAAAGACCCCGTTCAGCTTCGACGTGTCGGTATGGGAGTTCTTCTGGCCGTTGATGACCGGTTCCTCCTTGGTGGTGGCGGCTCCGGGCGCGCACCGTGATCCGGCGCAACTGATTCAGGTCATCACCGAACAGCGCATCACCACGCTGCACTTCGTACCGTCGATGTTGCAGGCGTTCCTGCAAGACCCAGCGGTGGTCGAATGCACCAGCCTGGCGCGGATCGTGTGCAGCGGCGAAGCGTTGCAGGTCGATGCGCAACAGCAAGTGTTCGCCAAACTGCCGAACGCCGGGTTGTTCAACCTCTACGGCCCGACCGAAGCGGCCATCGACGTGACCCATTGGACGTGCCGCGACGAAGGCCGTGACAGCGTGCCGATCGGTCAGCCCATCGCCAACCTCAGCACTTACATCCTCGACAACCGCCTGGCGCCATTGCCGGTCGGTGTGATCGGCGAGTTGTACCTGGGCGGCGAAGGCCTGGCCCGGGGTTACCACCGTCGTCCGGCGTTGACCGCCGAGCGTTTTGTCACCAGTCCGTTCGGTGACGGTCAGCGCCTGTACCGCACCGGCGACCTGGCACGCTACCGCGCTGACGGCGTGATCGAGTACGCCGGGCGCATGGACCATCAGGTGAAGATTCGTGGCCTGCGCATCGAACTGGGAGAAATCGAGGCGCGTCTGGCTGAGCACGATGACGTGCGCGAAACCGTAGTCATCGCCCAGGACGGTTCGTTGCTGGTGGGTTATGTGGTGCCGAACGATGAGTCGCTGCTTGAGGCGGACGATGATCGTCGTCAGGCCTTCCAGCGCCGTCTCAAGGAACACCTGAGCCAGAACCTGCCGGAATACATGATCCCGCAACACTGGCTGTTGCTGGCGAAGATGCCGGTCAGCCCCAACGGCAAACTCGAGCGCAAAGCCCTGCCGAAGGCCGATCTGAGCGTCAGCCAGAAAGCCTACAGCGCGCCGACCAGCGAGATCGAGCAAGCGCTGGTGGCGATCTGGCAGAACGTGCTGGGCCTGGAGCAGGTGGGCATTCACGACAACTTCTTCGAGCTGGGCGGGGATTCGATCATCTCGATTCAGGTGGTCAGCCGCGCGCGTCAGGCCGGGATTCATTTCAGTCCCAAGGATCTGTTCCTGCACCAGAACGTGCAGAGTCTGGCGGCCGTGGCCAAGGTCGGTGTGGCCGGTCCGAGCATTGATCAGGGCCCGGTGACGGGCGACAGTCCATTGCTGCCGTTCCAGCAATTGTTCTTCGACAGCGCCATGGCCGAGCCGCATCACTGGAACCAGTCGGTGTTGCTCAAACCGCGCGAAACGCTGGAGGCCGCCCACGTCGAACAAGCGCTGCAGGCGCTGCTGGTGCAGCACGACGCCTTGCGATTGGCGTTCAGTCAGCGTGACGGTCAGTGGTCTGCAACTCACCGAGCACCGGGCGCTGAACCGCTGCTCTGGCAACACGCGGTGGCGGATGATGCCGCGCTGGAACAACTGGGTGAACAGGCGCAACGCAGCCTCGACCTGGCAAACGGCCCGTTGTTGCGGGCACTGTTGGCGACCCTGGCCGATGGCAGCCAGCGCTTGTTGTTGGTGATCCATCACCTGGCGGTCGACGGGGTGTCGTGGCGGATTCTGCTGGAAGACCTGCAACAGGCGTATCAGCAGTTGCAGGCCGGTCAGGCACTCAAACTGCCGGCCAAGACCAGCGCTGCGAAAACCTGGGCGCAACGTCTGCAAACCTACGCCGCCAGCCCGGCACTGCAAACGGAGCTGGGTTTCTGGCAGGCGCAGTTGCAAGGTGCGAAGGTTGAACTGCCGCTGGATCACGCGGATGGCGCGCTGCAAAACCGCTACGCCGCGAGCGTCGAAACCCGCCTGGACAAAGAGCAGACCCGCCAACTGCTGCAACAGGCACCCGCGGCGTATCGCACGCAGGTCAACGACCTGTTGCTGACCGCGCTGGCACGGGTCATTTCCCGCTGGACCGCCAGCGACTCGACCCTGATTCAGCTCGAAGGCCACGGCCGTGAAGACCTGTTCGATGAACTGGATCTGAGCCGCACCGTGGGCTGGTTCACCAGCCTGTTCCCGGTCCGGTTGACCCCGACTGGTGATCTCGCCGGTTCGGTCAAGGCAATCAAGGAGCAACTGCGCGCGATTCCGGCCAAAGGCCTCGGTTTCGGTGCCCTGCGTTATCTGGGCGACGACGCGGCGCGTCAGACCCTGCAAGCGCTGCCGATGCCGCGCATCACCTTCAACTACCTGGGTCAGTTCGACGCCGGTTTCGCTGACGATGGTGGTGCACTATTCAGCCCGGCCAACGAGCCGGCCGGCGCCGAACAGAGCCCGTTGGCGGCGCTGGGTAACTGGTTGACGCTCAACGGTCAGGTGTACGGCGGTGAGTTGAGTGTCGGCTGGACGTTCAGTTCGCAGATGTTCGACCCTGCGACGATTCAGGCGCTGGCCGATGCCTATGCGCAGGAACTGAAGGCGTTGCTGGAGCATTGCTGCCAGACCGACAGCCACGGCGTGACGCCGTCGGACTTCCCGCTGGCGAACCTGACTCAGGTGCAGCTCGATTCGCTGGCGCTGGCACCACAACAGATCGAAGACATCTATCCACTGTCGCCGATGCAGCAGGGTATGTTGTTCCACACCCTGTACGAGCAACAGGCCGGCGATTACATCAATCAGATGTGCGTCGACGTTCAAGGCCTGGACATCGAACGCTTCCGTGCAGCGTGGCAAGAGGCGCTGGATGCCCACGATGTGCTGCGCAGCAGCTTTGTCTGGGACGGTGAATTCCAGCGTCCGGTGCAAGTCATCCACAAGCACCTGACGGTGCCGTTCAGCGTGCTCGACTGGCGTGAACGCGCGGACCTGCCACAGGCCATCGCCGCCCTGGCGCTGGCCGAACAGCAGCAAGGTTTCGAACTGGGGGCCGCGCCGTTGTTGCGTCTGCGGGTGGTGCGTACCGCGGCCGATGCCTGCCGCCTGATCTATACCAGCCATCACATCCTGATGGATGGCTGGAGCAATTCGCAGTTGCTCGGCGAAGTGCTGCAACGCTACAGCGGTCAGCCACCGGCCGGTGGTGCGGGTCGTTATCGCGATTACATTCAGTGGCTGTCGCGACAGGACGCGCACGTCAGCGAAACGTTCTGGAACGCGCAACTGGCCGACCTGCAAGAGCCGACCCGACTGGCGCGCGCGTTTGCCGCGGTGCAACCGGTCAAGGGCCATGGCGAGCGTTTCCATGTACTCGACGAGGTGCGCACCCGACAGCTCAACGAGTTTGCCCGTGGCCATAAAGTCACCCTCAACACGCTGGTGCAAAGTGCCTGGCTGTTGCTGTTGCAACGCTTCACCGGGCTCGACACCGTCAGCTTCGGTGCGACCGTGTCCGGGCGTCCGGCGCAACTGACCGGCGTCGAGCAACAGATCGGCCTGTTCATCAACACCTTGCCGGTGATCGCCAGTCCGCGTGCCGAGCAAACGCTGAGTGCCTGGCTGCAACAGGTGCAGGCGCAGAACCTGGCACTGCGCGAGCAGGAACACACGCCGCTGTTCGAGATTCAGCGCTGGGCCGGGCAGGGCGGTGAGGCGCTGTTCGACAACATTCTGGTGTTCGAAAACTACCCGGTGTCCGAGGCGCTGCAACAAGGTGCGCCGCAGGATCTGCGCTTTGGCGAAGTGACCAATCACGAACAGACCAACTACCCGCTGACCCTGGCGGTCAGCCTCGACGCACAGCTCTCGCTGCACCTGAGTTTCGACCGTGAGCAGTTCGACGGGCGTTCGGTCGAGCATCTGGCGAGCCAGCTCGATCACCTGTTGCAGCAGATGGTGCAGGCACCGGCGTCGACCCGTCTCGGCGAACTGGCACTGGCGGCCGGGCCGATGCTTACTGCCGCCGACGCACCGGCCAGTGAACATTGCGTGCATCAGTGGTTTGAACAGCAAGTGGCGCAAACCCCGGACGCCATTGCCCTGATATTCGAAGACCGGCAACTGACTTACGCCGAGCTCAATGCGGCCGCCAACCGCGTGGCCCACGGTTTGTTGCAACACAACGTCGGCAGCGATGTGCTGGTGGGGATTGCGGTTGATCGTTCGATGGACATGATCATCAGCCTGTTGGCCGTGCTCAAGGCGGGCGGTGCTTATGTGCCGCTGGACCCTGGCTACCCGGCCGACCGTCTGCTGGCAATGATCGAAGACAGCGGCCTGCGCCTGATGCTCAGCCAGCAACACCTGCTGCAGCGGCTGCCCGCGGTGGCCGGCGTACGTACGCTGACCGTGGACGGCGATGCATGGCCGTTGCTCGACAGCAACCCGTCACCCGTCGTGCACGGGCAGAGCCTGGCGTACGTGATGTTTACCTCCGGCTCGACCGGGCGCCCGAAAGGCGTGGGCATCAGCCACGAGACGCTGGCGCGGCACACCCGTGTGTCCGAAGCCTACAAAGGCCTGTCGGCCAGTGATCGGGTGCTGCAATTTGCCACGTTCAACTTCGACAGTTTTGTCGAGCAGGTCTACCCGGCGCTGATCTGCGGCGCTGCGGTGGTGCTGCGTGGCAACGAGGTGTGGGACAGCGAAACCCTGTATCAGCAAATTATCGACCGGGACATCAGCATCGCCGACCTGACCACCGCGTACTGGAACGTGGTGGTGCAGGACTTCGCCGACCACGGCCCGCGCGACTACGGCCGTCTGCGCCAGATGGTGGTGGGCGGTGAAGCCATGCCGCCGCAAGGCATCGCGGCGTATCAGCGAGCAGGGCTTGAGCAGGTGCAACTGATCAACGCTTATGGTCCGACCGAAGCGACGGTCACCAGCACCGTGCTTGACTGCGTCGACTACGTGCGGGGCGGCCAGCCGCTGCCGGCGGCATTGCCGATTGGTCACGGTCTGGCAGGGCGCACGATTCATATCCTCGACAGCGCCGGGCAGCCGGTGCCGCAAGGTGTGGTGGGCGAGTTGCTGATCGGTGGCGAGCTGTTGGCGCGGGGTTACTTCCAGCGTCCTGACCTGACGGCTGATCGCTTCCTGCCGGATCCGTTCAGTGCGGTGGGTGGGCGGCTGTATCGCACCGGCGATCTGGCGCGGGTCAATGCTGACGGTTTGATCGAATACGTCGGGCGTCTCGATCATCAGGTCAAGGTGCGTGGTTTCCGCATTGAACTGGGCGAGATCGAAACGTGCTTGCTGCGTCTGGACGGTGTGCGTCAGGCGCTGGTGCTGGCACAGCCGGGGGCGGGTGGTCAGCAACTGGTGGCTTACGTCGTGCCACACGACGAATCACTGGCCAGCAACGCTGATGCAGCGCTGCTTCAAATACTGCGCGACGGGCTGAAAAACAGCCTGCCGGACTACATGCAGCCAAGCCATGTCCTGCTGCTGGCGCAATTGCCGATCGGCCCGAGCGGCAAGCTGGATCGCAAGGCCTTGCCACTGCCGGACAGCCAGGTGTCGAGCGAAGATTTCGTCGCACCACAGGGCCAACTGGAGCAACAGATCGCCCAGGTCTGGCAGGACGTGCTGGAGCGCGAGCAGATCGGGCGCAACGCGCACTTCTTCGAGGCCGGCGGTCATTCGTTGCTGGCGACCCAGGCCGTCTCGCGGTTGCGCAAGGTCACCGGTCTGACGCTGAGCCTGCGCGATCTGTTCGGTGTGCCGGTGCTCAAGGATCTGGCGGCGGTCATGCAGGCCAACGTCGGGGCCGAGCTGGCGGCGTTCGATTCGCGTCAGGTCGAGCTCAAGGCTCACGGCGCCAAGAGCAGCGCGCCGTTGTCGCTGGTGCAGCGCCGCTTGTGGATCGCCGAGCAATTGTCCGGTGGCACGTCCGCCTATGGCATGCCGATGGCGTTGCGTTTGCGCGGTGACTTGTCGGTGCAGCGCCTGCTGGCGAGTTTTGCCGAGGTGGTGCGGCGCCATGAGGTGTTGCGCACGGCCTATGTGCAGGACGACGAAGGCGATCCGATTGCCGTGATCGTCGATGAGGTCGAGCTGGATTTCCCGCTGATCGATCTGTCCGGCCTGTCGCGCAGCGATCAGGAAGAACAGGTGGCGCAAGCCGTCCTCGACAACGCCAACACGCCGATCGACATGGAGCAGGCGCCGCTGTTGCGCGGACGCATCCTGCACCTGAGCCCGGGCGAGCACGTGTTGCTGTATTCGATGCACCACATCATTTCCGATGGTTGGTCGATGGGTGTGTTGATCAACGAGCTGGTGGAAATCTACGACCGCGCCAGCGCCGGCGAACCGCATGCCTTGCCGGCCCTCGCCGTGCAGTATTCGGACTTTGCCCTGTGGCAACAGGCGCTGGAACAACAGGGCGTGCTCGGGCAGCAGGCGACGTTCTGGAAAGAACAACTGGCGGGCTACAACGGCCAGCTCAATCTGCCGCTGGACAACCCGCGCGGTGCGACGCCGTCCTACGCTGGCGACGCGGTGCAGTTTGCCCTCGGTGCGCAGTTGAGCCGTGACGTCCGGGCGCTGGCCTCACGGGCCGGTGTCACGCTGTACAGCACGTTGCTGGCGTCGTTCCAGATATTGCTGCACCGGGTCAGCGAAGGCGCCGACGTGTTGGTCGGTGCCGACGTGGCCGGGCGTGAGCGGGCGGAGCTGGAGCGTCTGATCGGCTTCTTCGTCAACGTGTTGCCGCTGCGTTCGCGGTTTGCGAGTGAGGCCTCGTTCAGCGGCTTCCTGACGCAGACCCAGGACACGCTGCTGCAAGCGCTGGAGCATCAGGACCTGCCGTTCGACATGATCGTCGATGCGTCGGGCGTGCCCCGTCACAAGGGCATGAACCCGCTGGTGCAGGTGCTGTTCGTGATGAACAACCTGCCGGGCCGCACCCAGGCCATGGGCGGTTTGAACGTCGAAGCGCTGCCGTCGCTGGAGACCCATTCTAAATTCGACATGGCATTGTTCGTTGACGAAGAAGAAGGGCAATTGCTGGGTAATTGGCAATTCGCCACAAGCTTGTTCGGACATGAGCGCATTCAGTACCTGGTCAAGGCCTGGATAGCCCTGTTGGAACAGATCGTCGCTGATCAGGACATTCAATTGGGAGCTATCAGCATGCCAGTCGACAATTTAGCAGCGGCCACCCGGCCGTCTGCCCCCGGACCCAAGGCCGACAAACTGGGCAAATTCCTCAAGCGCGGCGCCGCCCCGGTGGCCAAGGCACGCCCGGCGCCGGTGCGTGAATCGTTGATGGCGGCGCCACAACCGTTCCCGCTGCTGGTAGAACCGAACGAGCCGCAACTGGACCTGATCGAGTGGATCAAGAACAACCGGCCGCTGATCGAGGCGAAGCTCGCCACCCACGCCGGCATCCTGTTCCGCGGTTTCGAACTCGACGGCATTCAGGGCTTTGAAGCCTTCGCCGAAGCGATCCAGCCCGGCTTGTACGGCCAGTACGGCGATCTGCCGAAGAAAGAGGGCGGCAAGAACACCTACCGCTCCACGCCGTACCCGGAACGCAAGATGATTCTGTTCCACAACGAGAGCTCCCATCAGGACCGCTGGCCGCGCAAGCAGATGTTCTATTGCGAAGTGGCAGCCCCGGTTGGCGGCGCGACACCGGTGGTGGATTGCCGTTTGATGTACGAAAAACTACCGGCGGATCTGCGCGACAAGTTCGAGGAAAAGGGCCTGCTGTATGTGCGCACCTTCACCGACAAACTGGATGTTTCGTGGCAGCACTTCTTCAAGACCGAAGACCGCGCCGAAGTCGAGGCCCGTTGCCGGGCCGGCGGTATCGAATGGCGCTGGCTGGACAACGACGAACTGCAAACCCGCACCCCGGGCCCGGCGATCATTCGCCACCCGGTGACCGGTGCGAAATCGTTCTTCAACCAGGTGCAACTGCACCACATCTACTGGCTGGAGCCGGATGTGCGTGAAGACCTGTTGTCGATGTTCGGTCTGGAGCGCATGCCGCGCCACGTTTACTACGGGGATGGCACGCCGATCGAAGACGAAGTGATGCAGCGCATCGGTGAGCTCTACGAAGCCTGCGCCGTGCGGTTCGACTGGCAGAAGGGCGACGCCATTCTGCTCGACAACATGCTGGTGGCGCATGCCCGCGATCCGTTCGAAGGTCCGCGCAAGATTGTCGTGGCCATGGGTGACATGTTCGACCACAGCGACTTGCAAGGCGCCCGTGGCGAGCCGGTCCGCGCAACCGAAGGAACAGAGGCATGAACGAGGTGGTGATGGAACAACAGGACGTGGGGCAGGCGTTGACCCCCGAGCAACAGATGCTCTGCGATCAACTGCCTGGCGCTGCATGCTGGGCCGATGCCGCACGTTTCCTGCGCATCGATATCGCCGGCGAGCTCGACGTGGCGCGCCTGCAAGCGGCCTTCGACCAGGTGCTGGCACTGCAACCGATGTTGCTGGCCCGGTTGGCCAAGGCCCCCGGTTTTCATGGCCTGCGCCAGTTCACCGACGTCGCCGAGCGTTTCCCGCTAACGATGCAAAGCGCTCCCGCCAGCGAAGCCGACATTCAGGCGCAATTGACCGAATGGGCGCAGCGCGCCTTTGTGCCCGGCGAGTCAGCCGGTGTGCAAGCGGTGTTGTACGCGCTGCCCGAACAGCGTTGGACGCTGCTGCTGGGCGCGGCCCGTCACAGTCTGGACGACAACGCGCTGACGCTGGTCTATCAGCAGTTGCTGCGTGCGTATGAACAGCGTGAATGGCCTGAAGACGAAGAGGCAGGCGAGTTCGGTCAGTACCTGGAATGGCGCAGCGAAGTGATCCTCGATGAGGATGCCGCGACCGCCCGGGCGTATTGGCAGGCACAACTCAATGGCGTCGATGCGACCCTGTCGACGCCTTGGCTGGCGGCGCGCGAATCCACGGTGTCGGGCGCTGATTCGGCGAGCCTCAGCAAGCCACTCGACGCTTCATTGGTCGTGGGGCTTGAACGTCTGGCGCAGACCGTTGCACAACCGGTTGCAGTGCTGATGCAAAGTGCCTGGTGGTTGCTGCTGGCGCGTTTGAGCGGTCGCGATGAAGTGTTGATGGGCTGGCGCCACGATGGCCGCGAAGACTATGAGTATTTCTCCGGCGCGATCGGCGTATTCGAGAAAACCTTGCCGCTGAATCTGCCCGTGGATGCCGATCAGTCATTCGCGCAATGGCTGCCGACAGTCGCCGCGCGCCTGGAAGAACATCGGCTCTGGCAGGAATACTGGGCCCCTGAACTGCAACCGGCGGCTGCGTGCCCGGCCTATGGTTTTGCGCTGCACCGTCAGGCTCAGCCTGTGACGATCGGCGCCACGCGCTGCACAGCGCAACAGGTGGAAACCGGGCGTGGTGGCGTATTCGAGTTGCTGCTGCAAGTGCAGTTGAACGCGGAAAACGTGGCCAGCGCGGTGGCGCTTGAATATGCCGCGCAGCGCTACAGCGTGGCGTCCATGCAGGTGCTGCTGGATCAATACGTCACGCTGCTGGGTCAGCTCGTGGCTGACGCACACGCGCCGCTGAATACGATCAGCCTGCTGACCGAGGCCGAGCGTCAGCGCTTGCTGTCGATCAATCCGTCGGCGCGATCCTGGGCTGACATCTCTTTGCTGCCACAACGCATCGCCGAATGGGCGCAGTCCACGCCAGAAGCGCTGGCACTGACCGATGAGACCGGCAGCCTGAATTACGCGCAGTTGCAGGCGCAGATCGAGCGACTGGCGGCGGGGTTGCATGCCGAGGGTGTGGGCCGTGATTCGATCGTCGCGCTGGCCTTGCCGCGTTCGGCGGCGCTGGTGGTGGCGATGCTCGCGATCTGGCGAGTGGGCGCAGCGTATCTGCCGCTGGATCGCCAATGGCCGCTGGCCCGTCAGCAACTGATGCTCGAACAAGCGCGTGCCGGCCTGTTGTTGACCGATGCCGCGCAGATCGCTGAATGGCACGACAGCGTGCTGCCGGTGCGTTCTATCGATCAATTGCTGGCAGCGGATGCAGCCCCGGTTCCGGCTCATGAAACCCAGGGCAGCGATCTCGCTTACGTGCTGTTCACTTCGGGTTCTACCGGTACTCCGAAAGGCGTGTTGATCGAGCACCGTCATCTGCTCAACTACACTGCCAGTGTCAGCACGGCACTGGGGCTGGACGGTCACCGGCACTTCGGTCTGACCTCCACGGTGGCGGCGGATCTGGGCAACACCACGTTGTTCGGCGCGCTGTTCAACGGGGCGGCGCTGCACGTGGCCAGTGATGAATGCATGCAGGATGCACAGGCATTCGCCGGCTACCTGCAAGAGCATGCCGTCGACTGCCTGAAAATCGTCCCGTCGCATCTGGCTGCGCTGCTCGACAGCGACACGCCGCGTTTGCCGCGAACCCTGGTGCTGGGCGGTGAGGCGATTGCCGCACCGCTGATCCAGCGCATCGCGCAGGTGCGTGGCGATTGCCAGGTGTTCAACCACTACGGCCCGACCGAAACCACGGTCGGCGTGATGGTGCACAAGGTTGCGCCGGGGCAGGGCGCCGGTCTGCTGAGCCAGGTGCTCGACAACAATCAGGTGTACGTGCTCGACGCGCAGCTGCGATTGGCGCCGGTCGGTGTCGTCGGCGAGTTGTATGTCGGCGGTGCGCAGCTGTTTTGCGGTTACGTCAATGTCGAAGCCGAGGCAGGACTGTTGATCGACAACCCGTTCATCAGCGGCGAACGCCTGTATCGCACCGGCGATCTTGCGCGCTACTCGCCTGAAGGCGCGATTGTCCTGCACGGACGGCGCGATCATCAGATCAAAGTGCGCGGTTTCCGCATCGAGCTGACGGAAGTCGAGGCGCAATTGCTGCGCCTGCCATCCGTGCAGGAAGCGGTGGTGATTGCCGGGGACAGCCCTGAGCAAGGCTTGCAGGCGTTTGTCGTGGCGCGTGAATCGCTGGCGGCGGACAGTCTGCGTGAGCAACTGGCGCAGCAACTGCCGGCGGTGATGGTGCCGCAGCAGATTCGCTTCATCGAGCGCCTGCCACGGTTGGCCAACGGCAAGATCGATCGCAAGGCCTTGCAGCAACTGGCCGATCAAGGTGTCGACGACGATTACGTCGCGCCGCGTGATGCTCTCGAAACCTTGCTGGCCGGGCGCATGGCGCAGCTGCTCGGGCAGGATCGCCTGAGCATCGAACGCGACTTTTTCGCCGCCGGTGGTCATTCGTTGCTGGTGATCAAACTGGTCGCGGGTATTCGCAAGCTGTTGCAGTGCGAAATCCACCCGGGTGTGGTCTTCGACCATCCGACCGTGGCCGGGCTCGCGCAAGCATTGCGCGGTCAGGAAGCAAGTCCGGGGCAACTGGACAAACTGGCTCAGGCGCGAGTGCGTCTTGAATCGATGAGTCCCGAGGAAAAAGCCCTGCTGACCGAAAAGGCTCGGCAGCTGCAAGCCGCCAAGGTGGCTCAGGACGTTTAACCGTCCGCCCAGGAAAAACCGTCGCCCCAGTGCGACGGTTTTTTTTAATTTATTTCACAAATGATAAACAAACGCATTCCGGTTTTTTCGGTCTGCACCGTCTTACTAACGTAAGCGCGTGAAATGACTCGAAAAAGGGCCTTTTCAGTCAGGTTTTCACGCGGCAACAAACGGATTTCTTACGCAACCCATGACCGGCTCGCGCCACTGCGCGGGCGACTGCTGCCCGGGGAGGGGCCAGTCGATCGATTCACATGATTGAACGATCCCGGAGCGCGGGTATGCATTTCGAGGGGCGCTCGGCGGCCCGCAGGCTTTTCCACTTCGACCAATAATAGAGAGCACAATGTCCGCAATTCACGAATTGAAACCCCTGTTCAAGGCCCTGGTGATTTCCCGAACGTTGCGCTCGCGCTCTGTACTGGCGGGGATGGGCATGGCGTGCCTGCTGCCGCTCAGTGCTCAGGTCCAGGCCGAAGACAAAACCTTCAATATCGCGGCACAGTCCCTGCCACAGGCGCTGCAAGCGTTTGGCGAGCAGAGCAACATGCAGGTCATCTACAGCGCCGATGATCTGGCGGGCCTCAAGAGCTTTGCAGTCAAAGGCAACATGACCCCGGAGTCGGCCATCGGCCAGCTCCTGCGCGGCACCGATGTGCGTTTCACCGTGGAAGGCAACACCCTGATGCTGGTGCGCAGTGGCAGCGCCAAAGGTCTGGAACTGGGTGCCACCACGATCAACGCCACCGCGCTGGGCACCACCACCGAAGGCACCAATTCCTATACCACCGGTGCCGTGACCATCGGCAAGGGCCAGCAGAAGCTCAAGGACATCCCGCAGTCGGTCAGCGTCCTGACCCGCAAGCGCATGGATGACCAGAACATCAGCAACCTGACCCAGGCCGTCGAAGCCACCACCGGCCTGACCGCGCTGAAGTCGCCAGGCCCGGGTATCTTCATTTACTCCCGTGGTTTCGACATCGAAGCGATCCAGTACGACGGCGTGCCGATCCCGCGCAACGTGTATGCGCTGGGCAGCTACATCACCGAAAACATGGCGATCTACGACCGCATGGAAGTGATCCGTGGCGCGGCCGGTCTGCTGCAAGGCGCGAACAGCCCGGGCGGCGCGATCAACATGGTGCGCAAACGCGGCCAGGCTGAACCGACCGTGACCCTCACTGCCAAGGCGGGTAGTTGGGATCGTTATGGCTCCCAGGCTGACGTCGGTGGTCCGCTGAACGATGCCGGCACCATCCGTGGTCGTGCAGTGGTCAACTATGAAAAAGACCACTCGTTTACCGACTACGCCTGGAACTGGGAACAGACCGTGTACGGCGCCCTGGATTTCGACCTGGACGAAGACACCGTGCTCGGCATCGGTTTCAGCAACAAGAAGAGCCACGGCCGTCCGTATCTGCTGGGCCTGCCGCGCTACGCCGACGCGAGCAACATCAACCTGCCGCGCTCGACCTACACCGGTGCAACCTGGAACCGTTCGATGAACGACCAGACCGCGGTGTACGCCGACCTTGAACACCACTTCAACGACAGCTGGAAAATCAAGGCCTCGGCCATCGCCATGAACGAATCGAACGAGGCGACTTATCAGTTCGTTGCCGGCGTGGTTCCGGTGGGCGGCAGCACCGGCCCGCGTTTCTCCGATTACTCGACTGACTTCGCCAACAAGAACCGCGCATTCGACATTTACCTCGATGGCCAGTTTGAAGGCTTCGGCTTCAAGCAAGGCCTGACCGTGGGTGCCAACTACTCCAAGTTCACCAGCGATGACAAATACGCTCGCCAGTTCACGCCGGGCGTAGACATTTTCGACATCGATCACAACCGTCCGCAGCAGTCGTTCGACATGATCGCCGACAACGCCAACCTGGCCGTGAGCACTTACGATGTTCGCCAGAAAGGCCTCTACGGCAGTTACAGAATCAACCTGACCGATCCGCTGACCCTGATCCTCGGCGCGCGTACCAGCTGGTATGACTTCTCCTTCGACCAGGACAACTACTTCGCCCGCGAACTGCAGGAAGGCGGCGAGAAGAACTCGATCAAGAGCACCGGCCGTGTGACGCCTTACGTCGGCATGGTGTATGCGCTGAACGAACAGTGGTCGGCCTACGGCAGCGTTGCCGAAGTGTTCATTCCGCAAACCCAGCTGACCAAAGAGAAGACCGCGCTCAAGCCGATCGAAGGCACCAACTACGAGCTGGGTATCAAGGGCGAGCTGATGGATGGCCGCTTCAACACGTCCCTGGCGTTGTTCCGCTACATCCAGAAAAACCGCGCCGTGTCTGACCTGACCACCGACATCGAAGGGCCGGAAGCCTGCAACGGCTGGTACTGCTCGACGGCGTCGGGCAAGGTTCGCAGCCAGGGTCTGGAAGCGGAAATCGCCGGCGAACTGTTCGATGGCATGCAGATTTCCAGCGGCTATACCTACAACACCACCAAGTTCCTCGAAGACTCCGACCTCAAGGGCAAGCGTTTCGCCACCGGTACGCCGATGCACATGTTCCGCCTGTGGGGCGACTACACCCTGCCGGGTGATTTCCACAAGGTCAGCGTCGGTGCCGGCGTGAATGCCCAGAGCAGCACGGTCAGCTTCGACCGCAGCTTCGATCTGCCAGGCTTTGCCATCTGGGGTTCGCGCGTTGCCTACCAGGCTACCGACGAGGTCAACCTGGCCGTCAACCTGAACAACATGTTCGACAAGCGCTACATCATTCCGGCCTTCGCCCAGATCAACAGCAACAGCTACTACGGCGATCCGCGTAACGTGATGTTCAGCGTGACGTACAAACCGCAGTTCTGATCCACCGGTAATACCCGAACCCGGTCTGTCATTGCAGGCCGGGTTTTTTATTGCCCTGAATAAATCGTCGGCGCCTGGTTTCGGCGGCGGATGAACGAAAGGCTCCCCAAAGAAAAGCCCCGTCAACCAAGGATTGACGGGGTTTTTGGGGCTTGCGCGGAGGGCTCAGCGCACTCGACTGTTGCTCAGGAACGTGTCGATCAGGGGGTCGAGCAATTCATCCTGGAAGATCATGCTGCGGTGTTCCAGTGGTGACAGCTGCGAGCAGTTCAGTTCGCCCGATTGGCTGTAGCGCTGGATCAGCGCCTGGCTGAAGGCCAGTTCCTCTGCGGTTTTTTCCGGCACCGCCCACCAGCAACTCGGTTTGACCCGAAGTGACTTGTAGGTGAAGGCCTCGAAGGCTTCCACCAGACGCTCGTGGACCGAGAACGCCTGGGCGTTCATGACTTCACTCTTGATGTTCTGCACGGTGGCCAGCAAGTCACCTTGCCCCGGCTCGACCTGACCGGCTGCCCAGTCATAGAAGTCTTTGACGCTGCCATGCGGCGACGTTTGCAGGTAGGCGGTGGTGCGCAGTGCCAGGGTCGGGAACAACAGGTTGAAGTAGTGCACGGCGTCGAGCACTTCTTCCGAGGTGACGCCGAGCGCTTCGTCGTCCGGTCGCTGGAAGCGTGGCAGGTCGGCAGGGAAGGCCGAAGCCGGCACGGTACCGTCGACCAGTCCCAGAAACGCCACTTCATGACCCTGAGACTCCAGTGTCGCGGCCACGTCCATGGCCAGTGGACCACCCAGCGACCAGCCCATCAGGTGATAAGGCCCCTGCGGCTGGGTGTTGACGATTTCACGGCTGTAGTCGGCGATCATCTCCGACCAGGTTTGTGCGTCGTTGTGTTGCTGCGAGAAGCCGCGATGCATCACGCCGTAGACTTTCGCCCGGTTGTTCAAGCGTTTGGCCAGAGGCTGATAGCAGAACACGATGCCCCCGCTGGGGTGTAGGCAGAACAGTGCCGGTGCGTCGGCCGGTGCGTTGTTGAGTTCGACCACGCATTGCGCGGTTGCGAAATGCTGGCGGGCGACGAAAGCGGACAGTTCGGCGATGGTCGGGTGGGCCAGCAGCTCTTGCAGGCGCACTTCGATATCGAGCTGTGCCTTGAGCTGGGCGATCAACTGGATCGCGAGAATCGAATGGCCGCCCAACTCGAAGAAGTTGTCGGTGATCCCCACGCGCTCGATGTTCAACGACTGCTGCCAAAGACTGGCCAGCGCTTCTTCCAGCGGATTGCCCGGCGCCACGTAGGTTCGTTGCCAGAGGCTGGCATCCGGTTCCGGCAGGGCCTTGCGGTCGAGTTTGCCGTTGGCGTTCAACGGGAAGCGCTCAAGGAACAACAGGTGCGCAGGCACCATGTAATCGGGCAATTGCGCCCGCAGAGCAGCGATCAGGGTGTCGCGCAGTTCCGTCGAATCCGGTGCGATGACGTAGGCCACCAATTGCAGGCCGCTCGGGCCGTCGTGGGTCAGCACCGCGCAATCCTGCACCTGCGGCTGATCGAGCAGACGCGCTTCGATCTCGCCCAGTTCGATGCGGAAACCACGGATTTTTACTTGATGGTCGATCCGTCCGACGTATTCGATGCTGCCGTCGTTGCAGTATTTCGCCAGGTCGCCGGTACGGTACAGACGCCCACCCGGAACGCTGTCGAACGGGTCGGGGATGAAACGCGTGGCGGTCAGGTCGGTGCGGTTCAGGTAACCCCGGGCCAGCCCGGCACGACCGATGTACAACTCGCCGGTGCAGCCTTTGGCGACCGGGTTGAGGCCTTCATCCAGCAGGTACCAGGACAGGTCGGCAATCGGCACGCCGATGGGGCTGGCGGACTCTGCATTCAGGTCGGCCAGCGATAGCGGCCGGTAGGTGACGTGAACGGTGGTTTCGGTGATGCCGTACATGTTGATCAGTTGCGGGGCCTGATCGCCGAAGCGTTCGAACCAGGGGCGCAGGCTTTTCACCTCGATCGCCTCACCGCCGAAAATCACGTAGCGCAGCTGCTGGGTCAACGGCTGGTCGGCTTCGCAGGCGACTTTCATCAGTTGTTTGAACGCCGACGGCGTCTGGTTCAGCACGCTGACTTTTTCCTCGCAGAGCAGCGTGTAGACGTCTTGCGGCGAACGGCTGACGGCGTGGGGCACGATTACCAGGCGACCGCCGTACAGCAGCGCGCCAAAGATCTCCCAGACCGAGAAGTCGAAGGCATAGGAATGGAACAGGCTCCAGACATCGTTCTGATCGAAGCCGAACCAACCAGTGGTGGCTTCGAACAGACGTACGACGTTGTGATGCGCGAGCAGGGCGCCCTTGGGTTTGCCGGTCGAGCCGGAGGTGTAGATCACGTACGCCAGATTGTCCGGCTGCACGGCCACGTCGGGGTTGTGCTCGGCGGCGTCGCTCAGGTTCGTGGCGTCGTCGAGCAGCACGCAGCGCACGTGGGCCGGCAATGGCAATTGTTCACGCAGATGGGACTGGGTCAGGACCCAGTCGATGCGGCTGTCCTCGATCATGTAAGCCAGACGATCAGCCGGGTAGGCCGGGTCCAGTGGCACATAGGCGCCGCCGGCCTTGAGAATCGCCAGCAGGCCGATCAGCATCTGCGGCGAGCGCTCGGCGGCGATGCCCACCAGCACGTCCGGGCCGACACCGTTGGCGATCAAACGGTGGGCCAGACGGTTGGTCTGGCGGTTGAGCTCGGCGTAACTGACCTGTTGTTCGCCGAAGGTCAGGGCGATGGCGGCGCCATTGCGGGCGACCTGCGCTTCGATCAACTGGTGCAGGCACAGCGACGGGGCGATTCGGGTCTGCTGCGGGTTCCATTCAGCGAGGGTCTGCCGATGCTCTTCGGCATCAAGCAACTGCAACTCGTCCAGGCGCAAATCGGGGCGGGCGATCAGTTGCAGCAGCAATTGCTGCCAGTGCCGGGCCAAGCGCTCGATGGTGGCGGGGGTGTAGAGGTCGCGGCTGTATTCGAACGTGGCTTGCAGGTTCTGCGGGCTGAAGTCGATGTCCAGCGACAGGTCGAACTTGGCCTGGCTTTCGCCGACATCGAGAAATTGCAGGTTCAGCCCGCCCCATTCCACGGCCGCCGGTTCGCCGCCGCCCGTGCGCCAGTTGAACAACACCTGGAACAGCGGATTGAGCGATGTCGCACTGCCGCGTTGCAGTTGATCGAACAACAACTCCAGCGGGTAATCGGCGTGCTCCAACGTTGCCAGCGAATGCGCGCGCAAGGCGTTCAGGAAGTCCCGCGCCGGTTGCTGGCCGTCGAGCGTCGCCTTGTACACCTGACTGCTGACAAAAAAGCCCACCAGTTCCTGGCTGTCACTGCGGTTGCGGCTGGCGTTGGGCACGCCGACGGTGAATTCGCGTTGCTGGCTGTAACGGCCGAGCAGCAGTTGCCACGCGCCCATCGCCAGCACGAACGGGGTCAGGCCCTCGTGCTGACAGAAACGGTTGAGGGCTTGCAGCGCTGTGGGCGCAAGGCTCAGGGAATGACGCCCGGCCAGGTGTTGCTGGCCGTCGGCACGGGCATGATCGACCGGCAGCTCAAGCACCGGCAGTTCGCGGCCCAGGTACTGGCGCCAGTAATGGTCGGCGCGCTTGCAGGCCACGCCGTCGAGGTACTCGCTGCGTTGCCACTGCGCGTAGTCGCTGTATTGGATCGGCAACTCGCTCAGGGCCGGGCTGAGGCCGGCGCTGGCCTGCGCGTAGGCGCGCGCCAGATCCTGCATGAGGATTGCGTTGGACCAGGCGTCGGACACGATGTGGTGCATGTTCAGCAGCAACACATGTTCACGCTCGGCGGTCTTGACCAGGGTGGTGCGGATCAGCGGTGCGCGGCTCAGGTCGAACGGTTGCAGCGCCTGGGTCTGGAGGCGTTGTTCGAGGTGCAGGCGACGGGTGTCCTCATCCAGCGAGGAAAGGTCCTGGCGCTTGAGGTTCAGGCGTATCTGGCGCTCGACCACCTGGGTCGGCACGCCGTCGATTTCGCGAAAGGCAGTGCGCAGGATGTCGTGGCGATCGATCACCGCGTTGAGTGCGGTTTCCAGCGCCTGCGGATCGAGGTCACCGTCCAGGCGCAAGGCGCGCGGCAAGTTGTAGGCGGCATTCGCCGGTGCCTGTTGCTGCACCAGCCACAGGCGCTGCTGGGCGTACGACAGCGGCGCCCGATCGAGGCGTGCGCGGCGGGTGGCGACCGGGTCTGGCTCGACGGCGTCAGCATCGGCCAACAGCAGCGCCAGCAGGTCATCATCAAGAAGTTCGTTCATGGCTTTCTCTTAACACTCGACAGGGGCGGGCCGGTTCAGCAGACGGCTGCCGGGGCTTTTTCGCTGATGACCTGGCCGCCTTGCATGCGCACCAGTTGGTCGGCGACGTCGAAATAACGGTCGTCGTGGGAGATCACGATGATGGTCTTGCCCAGGTATTTGAGTTCTGGCAGCAGCTCGGTGTAGAAAATCCGCCGGAACACCGGGTCCTGATCCGCTGCCCATTCGTCGAACACCAGCACCGGACGTTCCTCCAGCCACGCGTTGAGCAGGGCCAGACGCTTGCGCTGGCCAGTGGACAGGTCGGTGGTGCTGAACGCGCCATCGCGAATGCTGACCTTGTGCGAAATCTCCAGGCGTTCGAGGTAGCGGTTGGCGTCCTCGGGCACTTGTTGATCGCCTTGCACCAGTTCGTCGAACAGGTAGTAGTCGGCAAAAATCGTGGTGAACAACTGACGGTAATCGTCACGGTTCTCGGCCACCACAGGCGCACCGTTGAGCAGGATTTCCCCGCCCTTTGGCGCATACAGCCCCAACAGCAATTTGATCAGGGTGGTTTTGCCGCCGCCGTTCTCGCCGACGATGAACACGATTTCACCCTGACGGATCGACAGATTGACGGGGCCGAGGGTGAACGGTTTGTTGTCGTCCACGGCGGCGAAGGCGTAGTGAACGTCACGCAGTTCCAGATGCTCGACCACCGGTTTGGCGCTGGCGGTGTCGCTCAGCAGCAGGTGGGGTTCCGGGGAGGAAAACTGTTCCGCCAGATCGGCAATGCGTTTGAAGGCGATGTTGGCGCGACTGACCACCGGCAGGGTGGTCACCAGGTATTCCAGCGGGCCTTTCATGTACAGCAGTACCAGCACGAAACCGCTGAGCACCGCTTTGTCAGTGCCCAGCCAGAAGGATTGCAGGGCGAGTGCCAGGCCGATCACCACGAAGAACAGCATCGAGCCAAACGTCTTGGCGACCACGAAGGTGTTGATCGAACGGATGTGGGTGTTGCAGATGTAATCGGCGGTGCCTTCGATGCGCTGGCTGAACATGCGCTGACGGCGCGGGCGATGGATGCGCAGTTCCTTGGCACCGGCCGCGATGGCGCTGTAGTGCTTTTGCAGTTCGTCTTCGGCTTCACGGGCGGCTTCGAAACCCTTGATGCCTTTGGCCCGGGCGATGTACTGCACGACGGTGCCGATGATGATCGCCACCAGCAGCAGCGCGAACATCGGCACCGAGAGGTAGGCCAGGTAACCCAGGCAACCGAGGGTGACGGTGAAGGCGATGGCCAGCGGCGCGAAGGAAAACGCGAAGTCGCTGACGGTGTCGACGTCATGGGTCAGCACCGGGATCAGGCGATGGCTGCGGAAGCGTTCGATCTGTTCGATCGGCGCCAGCAGGACTTTTTCGCCAAGGGATTTTCGCAGTCCGGCAATGATGTGCTGGCCGACATGGTTGGTGCCGATGTCGGACAGGATCGAGCTCAACAGTGCCAGTGCACAGAGCCCGGCGAAACTGGCGAGCACGCCCAGCGACGGGCTGCCGTTGGCGTTCAGGGCGTCATTGATGGTCGCCAGCAACGCCGTGACGCTGAGGCCGCCGACCATGCCGAGCATGATCGAGATCATGACCACCAGCCAATAGGGCTTGAGCAGACTGAGAACTTCGCTGATGGCGCCACGGGATTTAGTGGTCATGGGGGGATTCCGCTTTAGGAGGCCGCTGGGGGCGATGATTCGAGAAAAACCGGGAGGGCGTCGACCCGATGGTCGACGCCGGGGTGGATCAGAGGTCGCGGGCTACACGAAAGCCCAGCCAGTCGCCACGCACTTTGGGGTAGACCGCGTTGCGGTTGCCGGAACGCGAGAACACCGGCGCTTCGCCCCAGTCATTGCCGCGGATGCGCTGGATGGTGCAGTCGCCGCTCCGCCACGCACTGCCGTCACTCGGAGCGCCGACGTAGTTTTCGTTGTAGCAATCGGCCGTCCATTCGTAGACGTTGCCGTGCATGTCATAGACGCCGAAGGCGTTGGCCGGAAAGCTGCCGGCCGGTGCGGTGAAGTTGTAGCCATCGGCCGCGCCATAGGTGTTGGCGTGTTTGGCGATGCTGTATTCCTTGCCCTCATCGAACGGGAAAGGGAAGGGCCCGGCGCTGCCGGCACGCGCGGCGTATTCGCGCAGGGACTCACTGACCAGACGGTATTGCTTGCCGGTCTTTTTCGAGAGCCACGCCACATACGCGTTGACCTCGGCGAAGTCCATGCACACGGCCGGATGCCTGTCGGTGTACTGCTTGCGCGGGTCGCTGCCCGCATAATCCGGAATCCCGGCCTTGCACGCGCGGCCCTCGCGATCATCACCGTCGGGCATCTGATAACCGGTGTCCTTGAGGTAGGCGTCCCACTGGCCCCGAAGGACCTGGAAGCGGCTGATGGCCAGCGGTTTGGCGAACGTCACCGGGTGCATCGGGCCTTCGTCCGGCTCGCGGCCGACTTCGTCTTCCGGGGTGCCCATGGTGAACGTGCCGGTGGGCAGCACGACCATTTCCGGGCAGTCCTTGCAGTCTTTGAACACCTTGCCCGGCTGCAGCGGTTCAGCCGCCTGCGCCAGCCCCGGCAACAGGCTGGCGAGCAGGGCGGCCAGGGTCAGCGCGGGGAGCGACTTGATGGAAAAACTACGTAGCTCACTGTTCATCATTTCTCTCGATAACAGGTTTAAAGGAGTTCGCGGTGCTCAGATCTGGCTGACGAGCACGGTCATGAAGCGGTCGATTTCTTGTTCGTTGTTCAGCAGGCCCGGCGCGCTGCGAATGACCGGGCCGACGTCGCGGTCGACGGCATCGGCGATCACCTTGTTCTGCATCAGGTAGGCGGCGATCTTGTCGCAGTCCTTGCCCTTGACCCGGAAGAAGGTGAAACCGGCGGACAGTTCGGGGCTCAGCGGCGTGACCAGTTCGATCTGCGGGTGTTCCTGCAGGCGTTTTTTCAGGTAGCTGTTCAAGGCGTGAATGCGCGCCTGGACCTCGGCCTTGCCCAGTTGCAGGTGCAACTTGAACGCTTCGTTCAGGGCCCAGCGGTGCTCGAAGGCGTGGTAGCCGCCGGGGGTCATGGTGGTGGAAAACGCGGTGGCTTCGGAGAAGGTCGGAATGATCGGTGTGACGTACCTGACCTGATCAAAACGGCTGCAGACGATGCCGGTACCGCGCGGGCCGAACATCCACTTGTGGGTGCCGGCGATAAAGAAGTCGCAGTTCATCGCCGGGAAGCTCAGATCGTCGACGCCGAAGCCGTGCACGCCGTCCACCAGATAGATGATCCGGTTGTCGTCCGAACGGCCCTTGTTGTGCTTGTCGACCAACGCGCCGATTTCGGCGATCGGCAGTTTCACGCCGCTGCCCGAATGCACCCAGCACATGCCCAGCACGCGGGTTTCGGGGCGGATGTTGCTGTCGATGGCCGCGAGGATTTCGGCCTTGGTCGCCGTGTGCGGATCCTTGAACAGACGGATCTTGCGCACTTTGGTGCCTTCACGCTGTGTGCGCAGCGCGAGGATGGTGTGGGTGGCGTAGTGTTCGTGTTGAGTGGTGAGGATTTCCTGATCGGCACGCACATGGGCGCCGCCGTAAATCATCGCCAGGCCCTCGGTGGTGCTGCCGGTCAGGGCGATCTGTCTGGCACCGGCTTGCAGATAGCGTCCGGCCCAGACCCGCACCTCTTCCTCGCGCTGCTCGATCACGCCCAGGTCCCAGTCCATCGCCAGCCCTGGGTTTTTGTCGAGGGCGGCGCGGTGCAGGGCGATGGCGTCACGCACCGGTTTGGGGTGCGAGGTGATCAGGAAGTTGGAGAAGTGCAGGCAGTCCGGATCCTGCTCGAACAGCGTGCGCAGTTGCGCCCATTTGTCCTGTGCCGGCGCTGCTGGCGCAACGTTCGCGGTGTTGGCGGGGCTGGCGCCCTGGACGATGCCCGAGGCCAGCGGCAGGCCGGCGGCGAGAATCCCCGCCTGCTTGAGAAACGTACGACGATCACTCATGGCTTGATCTTGTCCTGCTGTGAAATCAGCGCAGGTCGGGCGGCTTTCTGCACCTGATCCCAGACCCGCAGGAAGTTGCCGCCCCAGAGCTTGGCGATGTCGGCTTCGGAGTAGCCGCGCGAAATCAGTTCGGCGGTGACGTTGGGGATGTCGCCGACGTTCTCCCAGCCTTTGACGCCGCCGCCTTCGTTGAAGTCGGAGCTGATGCCGACATGGTCGATGCCGATCTTGCGCACGGTGTAATCGATGGCGTCGCCGTAGTCCTTGAGCGTGGCTTTGGGTTCCTCATCGAGGATCGCGTAGAGGCGGCTGGCGTACTGGCCGAACTTGGCCTCGGGCCACGCGGCGATGATCGGGTCGCCCGGCATCAGCGCCATCGCGAGATTGGGCAGTGGCGGCAGGTCAAAGCTCTTGCGCAGTTCGTTGAGTTTGTCCTGGGTGGTCTGGGTCAGCGGGCGCAGGTACTGCGAGAAACCCACCACCTGCACCACGCCGCCGCTGTTCTTGATCAGTTGCAGTTCTTTGTCGCTGAGGTTGCGGGGGATGTCGACCATCGCCCGAGGCGCCGAGTGCGAGGCCACCATTGGTGTACGGCTCAGTTGTGCGACTTGCTCCAGGGCTTTGGTCGACATCTGTGACACGTCGATGATCACGCCCAGATCGTTGAGGCGCTTGACTGCTTGCTTGCCGATGTCGGAGAGACCGTCGAGCGCGTCCGGCGAATCATTGAAGAACGGCAGTGGCCGGGACGAGTCGGCCCAGTCGTTGTTGCCGATGTAGCTGAAACCGAACATGCGCATGCCGCGCGCGGTCCACAGGTCCAGCAGGTTCAGGTCGTGGCCCAGCGGGTAGGCGTTGAGCATGCTGATGAAAATCGCGAACTTGCCTTCGCCGTGCAGGCGCCGGAAATCATCGGGCGTGTAGGCGATCCCGACCTGATTGGGGAAGTCGCGGACCATGCCGGAGATGATCTTGTAGCGGATCTCCTGCTGGTTGCGCGCCTCTTCAACGAAACCCGCCGTCGGCTTGTGCGGCGCATTGGCGCCGTTCCACAGTTCCGGCCATCCGAAAATCGTCAGCGCCGCACCGGACAATTGCCCGCGATTGGCCTTGATCAGGTCGAATTGCCCGGGCCCGTCCTTGTCGGCTTTATTGCCGTGGGTACCGAAGTCCTGGAGGACGGTGATGTGGCTGTCGAACGACAGCAGGTGCTGGTGCATCTCGCGGGCCTGGTCCATCACCTTGGCCGGATAGCCGGGGTTGTCGTTGAGCCAGTAATCCCAGGCTGCGAAGCCTGCTGCGGCACTGATCGCCAGGGCCAGTGGCAGGCCAATGAAAAGAGCCTTTTTCGAACGTGGTTTTGTCATTGCCATCTCAGTCAGGTTCGCCGTCGAGGTACTGGCGCAGGGGCCATTGCTATCTGGAAAGAACGAGTGATTGGCAACGAAATTTAGTCGCATCGCCCCGTGGCGAGGGCGCCCTTAAATTTGTCGGGGCAGCGTACGTTCTAGCTTGGATAAGGCCTGCTTCATGGCTGACACAGGTAGGGCAATGAAGATTTCTCGACGATGGTTCATGGCAGGCCTGGCGCTGACCGGCGCTGCGGTGCCTGCGGCTTATTTTGGTCATCGTGAATGGACCAGACCGGACCCCACGATCACCCCCGGCGAGGCGTCGTTCGACGTGGCCGACATGGCCGGTCAGCGTCTGGCGAACAAATTGCGCGGGGTCTGGGACATCCGTTTCGAGGGCCGCGACGCCGGTGTCGAAGGGCTGCCGGCAAGCGGTCTGCAAGTGTTCCTCGACATCGGCCAGAAGGGGCGCGGTGTCTGCGGTTTTCTGGATACGCCCGAGCGTCTGCGCTCCGGCGAAACACCGCGTTACCGAATAATCGGAGATCTGGCCGAGGGCGACGCAGCGAAGCTGAGCTGGCGGCTGATCAGCGCGAACGGTCATGTCGATTACGAACTGCAAATGATCCTCGACGAAGTCTGGGCCGACTTCGGCAACGCCGGCAGCGGCAGCCTCAGCGGTCGGGTGTCACGTCTGGATCGGCCGTTGGCGCTGCCGATGCAGGACAACCGCTTCATTGCTGTCAAACATCTGTTCCCCGAAGCCCGGCAGCGCACGCCGCTGAATCCGACGCTGCTGGCGTGGCTGATCTCTCCCGAGCATCGGTTGTTTCACCAGGTCTGGCATGCGACGCGGGACAAGTGGCACACCCTGGCCGAAGACAAGCGCAACGCGTTGCGCGGTCTCGGCTGGCAGCCCGGCCCGCGTGACAACGAGCGCGATGCCCGTGGCGACCGCAAGGATCGCAACGGTTCGGGCGTCGACTTCTTCTTCATGCACCGGCACATGCTGGGCACGGCGCGTTCGATGCAGGATCTGCCGTCGTGGGAGTATTTCCCGCTGCCGCAACCCGAACTGATCCGCGACCGGGTCGGTTTCGCCCGCTACTTCGACAACCACGACGGCACGGCACTGCCGCCGACGTGGCTGGCCGATGGCGACAATGAGTACAGTCAATGGGTCAGCGACCTGAAAACCGCCGAAACCTATGAAAGCAATTTTCAGGTCTGGGAGTCGCAGTACCGCGATCCGGCCTATCTGGCCAAGCTCACGTTGGGCCAGTTCGGTTCAGAAGTGGAGCTGGGGCTGCACGACTGGCTGCACATGCGCTGGGCCTCGGTGCCGCGCGATCCGTCCAACGGCCAACCGGTGCCGTTTGCCCGGGATCCGGCGGATTTCGCCGCACGCTGGTTTGCGGCGGAAAACGACTTCCTCGGCGATCCGTTTTCATCCCACGTCAACCCGGTGTTCTGGCATTTCCACGGCTGGATCGATGACCGCATCGAGGACTGGTTCCGCGCTCACGAACGTTTCCATCCGGGCGAAGTCACCCGGCAAGTGGTCAACGGTGTGCAGTGGTTTGCGCCGGGGCGCTGGAACGAGGTCGCGGATCCGTGGCTGGGGCCGACCACCCACGGTTGCAGCACGACGCCGGGTTTGCAGGTGGGCAAGTCAGTGGAGATGGATCCCGAGACCATGAAGCTGGCGCTGCGCATCACCTTCATCGGCGACGAGAAGAAACTCGCCGCGCTGTTCCGCCGCGTGCCGCAACGGCCGTGGTATGCGCGTCATTTGAAAGCCAAGGTTTGAAGCAAAAGATCGCAGCTTGCGATCTTTTGTTTTTCAGCGCGTCTCCCAACCCCCGCCCAACGCTTTGTACAACGCAATGCTCGCCTGCATCCGCGCCAGTCGCAGTTGCACGTTGAGATCCTGCGCGGCGTACAGCGTGCGCTGGGTTTCCAGCACCGTCAGCAGGTCTTCGGCGCCGGCCTGGTAGCGGCTTTGGGAAAGGTTGAACGCAGTCTGTGCCTGGTTCAGTTCTTCGGTCTGCCATTGCCGCTGCTGATCCAGACCCTGAATGCTGTTCAGGGCTTTTTCCACGTCGGCGAAGCCATTGATGATCGCGCCGCGATAGGTTTCCAGCAGTTCTTCCTGGCGAGCGGTTGCCTTGTCGCGTTCTGCGGACAGACGACCGTTATTGAAGATCGGTGCGATCAGCCCGGCGGTGAAGTTGTAGAACGGGCTGCGCATTACATCGTCGAAGCGGTTGGCGCCGGAACCCAGCTGCGCGCTCAGGGTGACCTTGGGCAGCATGGCGGCGCGGGCGACTTTGACGTCCGCCTGGGCGGCTGCCAGTTGCGCTTCGGCGCGGGCGATGTCCGGGCGACGGGTCAGCAGATCGCTGGGCAATCCGGCAGCGATTTGCGGCCATTGCAGTTGATCGAACGATTCGAGGCTCGGTGGTAATTCCTGCACCGGTTGCCCGAGCAGAGCCGCAAGACCGATTCGCGCGTCCTCGGCCTGTTGCTGCACCGTGGGCAGTTGTCGCTGTTGCGCGGCCACCAGACTTTTCTGCTGGGCCAGTTCCAGCGCGGTGGCAGAGCCGGCATTGAAACGGGTCTGCACCAGTTGCAGAACACTCTGCGCGTTGGCCAGGTTCAGCGCGGCAATGCGGCTTTGTTCCTGCAATGACAGCGTCTGGGTGTAACGGTTGGCGACGTCGCTGAGCAGGGTCAGTTCCACGGTGGCCTGATCGAACTCACTGGCGCGCAAGCCTTGGCGGGCGCTTTCGCGGGTGGCGGACTGACCGCCCCAGAAGTCGATTTCATAACTGGCGCTGAGGTTGGCGTCGAAGTAGTCCACAGCCTTGTTGCTGCTGTCGGCATCCAGTTGGCTGTAGCCGTTGCCGCGCAGCAGTTTCTGGCGGTTGGCATTCAGGCCTGCGGTTATTTCCGGCAATTGCGAACCGCCGGCGATCACCGTGCTGGCGCGGGCCTGACGCACGCGGGCAATGGCGGCGGCCAGGTCGTGGCTGCCGCTTTGCGCCTGTCCGATCAACTGGTTCAGGTGCGGGCTGGCGAAATGCGTCCACCATTGCTGGTTGGTCTGCGCCACCGATTGCCCGGTCGGCGACTGCCACGCGGCGGGGGCGGTCACGCCGCTTTCCGGGCGTGGGGCGGGGCTGCCGCAGGCACTCAGCATCAGGCAAAGGGTCAACAGGCTCAGTTGCGGTTTCATAGATCGATCATTCACTGGTGAGGGCCGTGACCGGGTCGAGCCGGGCAGCTTTGCGGGCGGGCATGAAGCCGAAAACGACCCCGGTGATCAGTGCGCAGGCGAAGGCGCCGGCGATGGCCACCAAGGAAAATGCGACGGCGACTTCGCTGAGTATCAACACGCCGCCCACGAGCAACGCCAGGCCGATGCCGGCAATGCCGCCGACTACCGAGAGCATCACCGCCTCGGTCAGGAACTGACGCAGGATGTCGCGTTGACGGGCACCGGTGGCCATACGGATACCGATTTCGCGAGTACGTTCGCGCACGGTCATCAGCATGATGTTCATCACGCCGATGCCGCCGACCAGCAGCGAAATCGCGGCAATCGAACCGAGCATCAGCGACAGGGTGTTTTGCGTACGCGCTTCGGCCTGAATCATCGCGGCGTTGTTGGTCAGCTCGAAATCCTTCTTGCCGTTGTGCAACTGCAACATCAATTGCTCGATGGCCATTTCGGTTTCGTGGACCTTGCGCGCGTCGGCGGCGGCGATCACCACGTACTCGGGGTTGTGCGTGCCGAACAGTCGAACGCTGGCCGCGGAGTAGGGGATGGCGATGCGATTGTCGCTGTCCTGATCGCCGGAGCTGGCGCCCTTGCCGGCCAGTACGCCGACCACCTGGAACGGCACGTTCTCGATCAGGATGTATTGGCCGATGGGATTGCTCACGTTCTTGAGCAACTTGTCGCGGACTTTCTTGCCGATCACCGCGACGGCCGCACCGTTGCGCTCATCGGCCTCGGTGAAGTAGCTGCCTTCGACCACTGGCCAGTTGAAGATGTCCGGGAAATTGGTGTCGTTGCCGCCGATGTAACTCATGTGGTCGAGATTGCCGAAGCGCACCCCGGCTTCGGCACCGTTGACCGGCATGATGCGAGTGATCTGCGGCAGGCTGGCCAGTGCGGCGACTTCATCCAGGGTGACGATGCCCGGCGGCGTGCGCGGGTTCGGCGCGGCGCCGCTGAGGTAAATGATGTTGGAACCGAAGGCACCCATCTGCGCCATGACCTGGCGTTTGCTGCCTTCACCGACGGCGAGCATGACCACCACCGACGCCACGCCGATGATGATGCCCAGCAGCGTCAGCGCGGTCCGGAAGCGGTTGATCCACATGACGCGCCACGCCGCTTGCACCGCATCGACCAGTTCGCCTTTCCAGGCGCCGCTCGCTTCGCTGCCCTCGCTCAGGCGCTTGCGCAGATCCACGGCCTGCAAGGCGCCGGGGTTGGCGCTGGCCTGCACGGTGGGGTCTTCCGTGGCGCTGTCGCGGATGATCAGGCCGTCGCTGATTTCAATGATGCGCTTGGCTCGGGCTGCCACTTCACGGTCGTGGGTGATGAGGATGACCACATGACCCTGGCTCGCCAGCTCGTCAAGCAGCGCCATGACTTCCTTGCCGCTGTGGCTGTCGAGGGCGCCGGTCGGTTCGTCCGCCAGAATGATATGACCGCCGTTCATCAAGGCGCGGGCGATAGACACCCGCTGTTGCTGACCACCGGACAGTTGATGGGGACGGTTGCCGGTGCGCGAGGCCAGACCGAGGCGTTCGAGCAGGGCGGCGGCCCGTGCATGGCGCTCGGCGGCGGGAATGCCGGCATAGATGGCCGGCATCTCGACGTTTTCCTGGGCGGAGCCGGACGGAATCAGGTGGTATCCCTGAAACACAAAACCGAAGGCTTCGCGACGCAGCCAGGCCAGTTCATCGGTGTCCAGGCCGGCGACGTTTTCCCCGGCAAAGCGGTATTCGCCGGACGTGGGCCGGTCGAGGCAGCCGAGGATGTTCATCAGCGTCGATTTGCCGGAGCCGGACGCGCCGACGATCGCCACGAACTCGCCGGCATGGATCGACAGGTCGATGCCGCGCAGCACGTGAACTTCGGGTGCGTCACCGCCGCCGTAGGATTTGCGGATGTCCTGCAGGTCGATCAGGGGCGTTTGCATTCAGCCTCCGTTGCCGTCGGCCGGGCCGATCAATAGATGATCGCCTTCGCTGAGGCCGTCGAGGATCTGCACTTTCAAGCGATCGCTGATGCCGGTGCGCACAGTGCGTTGCTCGATGTCGCCGTTCTGTGCCACGACCCGGGCAATCTGGCTGTCGGGTTTGGTGCTGCCATGCAGGGCCGCAATCGGTGCGGTGAGGACGTCTTTCGCCTGATTCGAGACAAAGAACACTTGGGTGGTCATCTCCGCCATCAGCGCGTTGTCGGCGTTGTCGACGTCCAGCAACACGGTGTACAGCACCACGCGACCGGCACCGCTTTTGCTGGTGCTGGTCGGGCTGCCGCCGCCCTGGCTGGTCTGGTCCAGCGGTTTGGGCGGCACTGGCAGGATCTGCCGCACGGTGCTGCTCCAGCGCCGGTTGCCACCGCTGAGGGTGGTGAAATAAGCGCTCATGCCCGGTTTGACGTGGCCGATGTCGGCCTCGGAAACTTCCGCCCAGACCGTCATTGGCGACAGCTTGGCGATCCGCAGGATCAGTGGCGTCTGTTGCTGGGCGTTGAGTGTCTGGCCTTCGCGAGCGTCCAGCGCAACCACGGTGCCGGCCATCGGCGCGAAGATCCGGGTGTAGCCGAGTTCGGCCTGATCGCTGCGCAGACTTGCCTGTGCCTGACGGATCTGCGCCTGGAACATGTCGATGCGCGCCTGTGTGGCTTTGAGTTCGGCGCGGGCGGTCTGCACGTCCTCTTCACGGGTGGCGCCGCCGGCGGCCAGGTTCTGCTGGCGCTGGTACTTCTGGCGCGCCAGTTCGTGTTGAGCCTGTTGTTCCTGCAACTGTGCCTTGAGGTTTTCGATGGAAAACTGGCTGGCGTCGAGTTTGGCCTTTTGCGTGGCCGGGTCGATTTCCACCAGCAGTTGGCCTTCCTTGACCACGTCGCCGACTTCCACGTGGATCTTGCGAATCTGCCCTGAAGCCTGGGCGCCGACGTCCACATAGCGGCGAGGCTGGAGGGTGCCGAGTGCGGTCACGCTGCTTTCTATATCGCCACGGGAGACTTGCACGGTGGCGAATTTGTCCCGGCCGGGCGGCAAGACTTGCCAGGCGGCAACGGCAATAACGGGAATCAGACAAAGGGCGATGAGCAGGGCGCGTCGGGCGGGGCGGGGACGTTTCATGCAGGGTTCCGGCCAGTGGAAATCGGCCCGTCGTTCAGCAGGCACCGCGAACGGGCCACGGTCGAACGCTGTCGCAGGGCGCGACAGACACGGGGGGCTGTCCTTTAAACGAGAGACGGTGTGGGGAATTTAAGCGCTGAAAAACGCGGTAACAGGTATAGCTGGCAACAATTTGTCGGGCAAATGGAAACAGCGCTTTAAATCTATATGAGAATTACTATAAATTACGCGTCTGAATTTGCCACCATCGTGCCACTGCCTGTTTTGGCAGATCGCCGGTCTGGCTCAAGGATCGAAACCGCACCCTGCGGCCGGGAGTCATGTTGGAAAACTACTATCGCGAGCTGGTGTGTTTCCTGAACGCCAAGCTAGGCAACCGCCAGGTGGCCGAAGATGTGGTGCATGACGCTTATCTGCGGGTACTGGAGCGTTCCAGCGACACGCCAATCGAGCAGCCCCGCGCATTTCTCTACCGCACGGCGCTCAATCTGGTGATCGATGACCACCGGCGCAATGCTTCGCGCCAGGTCGAATCCCTTGATGTGCTCGACAGCGAAGAGCGCTATTTCAGTCCTTCTCCTCATCACAGTCTCGATCATGGCCAGCGCCTGGCGCTGTTGCAGCGTGCACTGGCCGAGCTGCCGGCGTTGTGCCGCGAGAGCTTTTTGCTGCGCAAGATCGAAGGGCTGTCGCACCCGGAGATCGCCGAGTGCCTGGGTATTTCCAAGGCCTTGGTCGAAAAACACATCGTCAACGCCATGAAACATTGCCGAGTGCGCATCAAGCAATGGGATGGACATTGATCGTTCCCGGTTAAATTTTTTTTCACCGTCCTCGTTCCTACTCAACAGACGATCTGCTGTCCTGCACAAGGCCGGTCAGGTCACCCAGGCTTCATCCCCGCTGTTGAGGGGTACATCCAGAGGACACTGGAAATGACACAGGCAATTGCATCGCCCATCGTTCACGACCTGATCGGCGTCGGTTTCGGCCCTTCGAACCTGGCGCTGGCCATCGCTCTGCAAGAGCGCGGCCCGACCCAGGGCGAACTGGATGTGCTGTTTCTCGACAAGCAACCGACCTACAGCTGGCACGGCAACACGCTCTCGACCCAGAGCGAGTTGCAGATTTCCTTCCTCAAGGATCTGGTGACCCTGCGCAATCCGACGAGCCCGTACTCGTTCGTCAATTACCTCAAGCAGCACGGTCGTCTGGTGGACTTCATCAACCTCGGCACCTTCTATCCGTGCCGCATGGAGTACAACGACTACCTGCGCTGGGTGGCCGCGCAGTTCACCGAACAGAGCCGCTACGGCGAAGAAGTGCTGACCATCGAACCGGTGCTGCACAACCATCAGGTTGAAGCGCTGCGGGTGATTTCCCGTGGTGTGGACGGCCAGCAATTCGTTCGCACCGCACGTTCGGTAGTGGTCAGTGCCGGCGGCACACCGCGCATTCCCGAAGCCTTCAAGGCACTGAAGGGCGATGCGCGAGTATTCCACCACTCGCAGTACCTGGCGGAGATGGCCAAGCAGCCGTGCGTCAATAATCAGCCAATGAGCATCGCGATCATCGGTGGCGGCCAGAGCGCGGCGGAAGCGTTCATCGATCTGAACGATTCGTTCCCGTCGGTGCAGGTCGACATGATCCTGCGCGGCTCGGCGCTGAAACCGGCGGACGACAGCCCGTTCGTCAACGAAGTGTTCTCGCCGGAGTTCACCGACCTGATCTTCCAGCAGAAGAGCAGCGAGCGTGAGCGTCTGGTCAACGAGTACCACAACACCAACTACTCGGTGGTCGACATCGACCTGATCGAGCGCATCTACGGCATTTTCTATCGGCAGAAAGTCTCGGGCGTGGCGCGCCATGCGTTCCGCACCCTGACCACTGTCGAGAAAGCCACCGCCACCGAACACGGTATCGAACTGACCGTGCGCAACAACGCTACCGGCGAAGTCACCGTGCGTGCCTACGACGCGGTGGTGCTGGCCACCGGTTACGAGCGTCAGATGCATCGCAAACTGCTGGCGCCGCTGGAAGAGTACCTGGGCGACTTCGAGGTCGATCGCAACTACAAGCTGATCACCGACGAGCGCTGCAAGGCCGGTCTGTACATGCAGGGCTTCTGCCAGGCCAGCCACGGCCTGAGCGATACGCTGCTGTCGATCCTGCCGATTCGTGCGGACGAGATCGCCGGCTCGCTGTATGAGCATGGCAAGCACCGTGGGCACAGCCGTTCGGTGATGGATTTGTTGTTGGCCACGGCCAGCTGATGACGTCCTGACGACTCCCGCGCCGAGCGCGGGAGTCGTTTCGAGGTCAATCCTGAACCCTTCCTGAATGACCTCCACATCTTCCGACCTCATTCCCTTTACGGGTTTACTCTCCAGGCATCGGGGCGTAAGCTTCGCGCGTTTTCATCAATAGCGGAGACCCACAGTGGGTACTTGTTCGAGTGACAGTTGTCGGCCGGTCCTTGTAACCGGCAGATTCTCGGCAAGATAACGCGCATTCCTTTGTGCCGTTGTCTCGCCGAACAGCGAGCAGCGGCATCCCGATCATGGTCAGTTGAGACCATGTCCCGACGTCCTTCTCATCGACGCTGAAAAGAGCGTGGTTTCGACTTTTTCGTCGCAATCGCAGCCCTATCGACACGCCTGTCTTTTTTGACTGGCGCGCCAACCCTTGCCGTGCCGAATTTTTCGGTGCAAGAGGGCTGGACGTACCTGCTTGACGGTTTCCCGGCTGACCATAGGGGCAACAGCCATGAAACTTACGCTCAAGGAATTTTTCGCAGGCTTCCTGCGGACCCGTCACATCGCCCGGCACTTCCGTCGTCTGGCCGTGCTGGAAAGTCTTCGCGATACCACGGTCAGCCGTGAAGTGCCGCCCACCCTGGCCAACACGTTGGTGGACGCCGCCCATTGCGACAGCGGCGTGTTGCTGTCGAACCTCGGTACCCACACCGACGGCCTCACCGATTTCGAAGTCGATGTGCTGCGTGCGCAGCATGGCCTCAACGAAGTCGAGCATGAGCAACCGCTGCCGTGGTGGACCCACCTGTGGCACTGCTACAAAAACCCGTTCAACCTGCTGCTGACCCTGTTGGCGGTGATCTCGTGGCTGACGGACGACCTCAAGGCCGCCACCGTGATTTTCTCGATGGTGGTGCTCTCGACCCTGCTGCGCTTCTGGCAGGAAAGCAAATCCAACCGGGCGGCCGACGCGCTCAAGGCGATGGTCAGCAACACCGCCACCGTGCTGCGCCGGGATGCGCCGCGCACTGAACTGCCGATCAAGCAACTGGTGCCCGGCGATCTGATTGTGCTCTCGGCCGGTGACATGATTCCTGCCGATTGCCGGGTGCTCAGCGCCAAGGATCTGTTCGTCAGCCAGGCCGCGATGACCGGCGAATCGATGCCGGTGGAGAAATTCCCCCGTCAGGCGGATCGCGATACGCGTAACCCGCTGGAGCTCGACAACATCCTGTTCATGGGCACCAACGTGGTGTCCGGGACAGCGGTCGCGGTGATTCTCACTACCGGCAACAGCACCTATTTCGGTGCGCTGGCGCTGCGGGTCGGGGCAACCGATCGCGGGGTGACGTCGTTCCAGCAAGGCGTGAACAAAGTCAGCTGGCTGTTGATCCGTTTCATGTTCGTCATGGCGCCGCTGGTGCTGTTCATCAACGGTTTCACCAAGGGTGACTGGACCGAAGCCCTGCTGTTCGCGCTGTCGATCGCCGTGGGCCTGACTCCGGAAATGCTGCCGATGATCGTCACCTCGACCCTGGCCAAGGGCGCGGTGTTCCTGTCGCGCAAGAAGGTCATCGTCAAACGCCTGGATGCGATCCAGAACTTCGGCGCCATGGACGTGCTGTGCACCGACAAGACCGGCACATTGACCCAGGACAAGATCTTCCTGGCGCGCAATGTCGACGTCTGGGGTGAAGACTCCGACGACGTGCTGGAAATGGCCTATCTGAACAGCTACTACCAGACCGGCCTGAAAAACCTGCTCGACGTGGCGGTGCTGGAACACGTGGAAGTCCACCGTGAACTGAAGGTCGGCACGGCGTTTCGCAAGGTCGACGAGATCCCGTTCGACTTCAATCGCCGGCGCATGTCGGTGGTGGTCGAAGGGCACGGCCAACCGCATCAGTTGATCTGCAAAGGCGCGGTGGAAGAAGTGTTGTCGGTGTGCACCCGGGTTCGTCACGGTGAAGTCGACGAAGCCTTGAGCGATGAATTGCTGGCGAGAATTCGTCAGGTAACAGCAGCATTCAACGCTGAAGGCTTGCGCGTGGTAGCGGTGGCGGCACGGTCGATGCCTGAAGGTCGCGACACTTACAGCCTGGGCGACGAGCAGGAACTGACGCTGATCGGTTACGTGGCATTCCTCGATCCGCCGAAGGAAAGCACCGCACCGGCACTCAAGGCTCTGGCCGAACACGGCGTGGCCGTGAAAGTGCTCACCGGCGACAACGAGCTGGTGACCGCCAAGATCTGCCGCGAAGTGGGCCTCGCGCAACAAGGCCTGTTGATGGGTAACGACATCGAACGCATGAGCGACGCGGAACTGGCGGTGGCGGTAGAGACCACCAACGTGTTCGCCAAGCTGACGCCATCGCACAAGGAGCGCATCGTGCGCATCCTCAAGGGCAACGGCCACGTGGTCGGGTTCATGGGCGACGGCATCAACGACGCACCGGCGCTGCGCACCGCAGACATCGGTATTTCCGTGGACAGCGCGGTGGATATCGCCAAGGAAGCGGCCGACATCATCCTGCTGGAAAAGAGCCTGATGGTGCTGGAGGAGGGCGTGCTGGAAGGGCGCCGGACCTTCGCCAACATGCTCAAGTACATCAAGATGACCGCCAGCTCGAACTTCGGCAACGTGTTCTCGGTGTTGGTGGCCAGTGCGTTCATTCCGTTCCTGCCGATGCTGCCGATGCACCTGCTGGTGCAGAACCTGCTGTATGACATTTCGCAGATCGCGATCCCGTTCGATAACGTCGACGACGAAATGCTGAAACAGCCGCAACGCTGGCAGCCCGGGGATGTCGGACGCTTCATGCTGTTCTTCGGTCCGATCAGTTCGATCTTCGACATCACAACGTTCGCCTTGATGTGGTACGTGTTTGATGCCAACACCCCGGATCACCAGACGTTGTTCCAGTCCGGCTGGTTTGTGGTGGGATTGCTGACCCAGACGCTGATCGTGCACATGATCCGCACGCCGAAGATTCCGTTCCTGCAAAGCCGCGCGGCCATGCCGCTGCTGGTGATGACAGGAATCATCATGGCCGTGGGCATCTTCCTGCCGATGGGGCCGCTGGCGCACTACTTCAAATTGCAGGCGCTGCCGTCGATGTACTTCGTGTTCCTGCCGGTGATCCTGCTGGCGTACATGGCACTGACCCAGGCCGTAAAAGGCTTCTACATCCGCCGGTTCGGCTGGCAGTAACAGGAAAGATTCCCCCCTTGTGGGAGCAAGGGGGGCGGTTTCAAGGAGTTCAACATGCAAGCCATCAACAACATCAACCTCGATTCGCTGCTCGACACCCTGGTCAGCCTCAGCGCGGCCTTCATCCTCGGTGGCCTGATCGGCTTCGAACGTCAGTACCGGCAACGCACGGCGGGCTTGCGCACCAACGTGCTGGTGGCGGTCGGCGCGGCGATTTTCGTCGACATGGCCAACCGGCTCGGCGGGGCGGAAGGCGCGGTCCGGGTGGTCGCCTACGTGGTGTCCGGGATCGGTTTTCTCGGCGCCGGTGTGATCATGCGCGAAGAGGGCAATGTGCGCGGTCTCAACACCGCCGCCACACTCTGGACTTCGGCAGCGGTGGGCGCCTGTGCCGGTGCCGACCTGCTGGCCGAAGCCGTGCTCGGCACCTTGTTCGTGCTCGCCGCGAATACCTTGCTGCGCCCAATCGTCAACAACATCAACCGCCAGCCGCTGGATGTGGTCTCGGCGGAAGTCACCAACATCGTCTACGTCATCGCCCGGCGCTCGCAGCAGACGGCTGTGTTCGCCTTGCTTGAAGCCGAGCTCGAACGCAGCAACTACCCGGCCAGTGACGTCGATGTGCACGCCTTCGGTGCCGACGAAATCGAGATCGAAGCCACGCTCGCAACCACGTCGGTGGACGGCGATGAGCTTGACGCCCTGGTGAAGCGGATTTCAACGTCGAACCTGGTGGTGCAGGCGTTCTGGAGCCCGAGCACTACGGAGTAAAGCGTTCAATCCGGATGAGTGACGGTGTTTTTCGGAAAAGTCCTACAGAGCTCGTCCCGATGCTTGGGTAGTCTTTGCCGCCACTTGAAGCGACTACCGGGACTCCCACATTGACCGACAAAACCTTGCGTATCCTGATCGCCGACCCGCAGCATTTTCACCGGATGAAAATCGAGCGGATGTTCAATGGCCTCGATTACTACCGTATCGCACCGGTGCAGAACCTCGCCGAACTGTTGACGCTGGTCGATTACGGCTGCCAGCCGTTCGATGTGCTGGTGATCAATGCCGAACTGGCGGCCGGGATGTCGGATCTGCGCGGTTTTCTGTTTGATCATCCGCAAATCCGGCGGGCGCTGGTCTATGGTGAGCCCGCGAGCGACTCAGGTGTGTCCGGGCACTTCGGGGAAAAGATCATCACCAGCCCTGACGCGCGGCCTTCAATCCGCGACATCCAACAGTTGATGACCTCGGTCGAGGCCTTGGTTGAGCGCTCATCACGTGTTCGATCACAGATCGGTCTATCGCACAACTGTCAGATCTGACAGGTGATTCAGCGTGCACACCGTGCAAAAGTAGTAGCGCCGCTATCCATAGTCCCGTTCATGCAAGATCGGTGGCGTCATGTCATGTATTCGCTCCGGGAGTGATCATGTTTTCAGCAGGGATCGTCGACGATCACCCGGTGGTCGTCCGCGCAGTCAGAATGCTTCTGGAGTCACTGGGCTATAAACCGATTCATGTCGCTTCGAGTGGCGTCGACGTGGTGCCGATGATCCGTGCACATGCGCCGAAACTGATCGTGCTCGATTTGAAGCTCAAGGGCATGGGCGGTCTTGAAGTGCTGGACCGGATCAATGCGCTCGGGCTGCTCTGCAAAGTGGTGATTTTTACCTCGGCGGAGCCGGACAGCTATATGGTGCGTTGCCGACGTGCGGGGGCGATGGCGTTTGTGAGCAAGTCCGCCTCGCTGCAGCAATTGCACGATGCGATCAAGGCTGTCCACTCGGGTTATAGCTATTTTCCGGAATTGCCTGAGGTCAATCCAGGTCACTCTGATGTACACAGTGATGAGCGGCAGCTGATCGAACGATTGTCCAATCGCGAATTGCACATCCTCTTGCAACTGGCGCACGGCAAAGCCAACAAGCTCATCGCCGAGGAGATGAGCCTGAGTCACAAGACTATCAGCACTTACAAGACCCGCCTGATGCTCAAGCTCGGGATGAGTTCGCTGGTGTTGTTGCGAGAGTTGGTCAAGCGCAACGGTCTGTTCTGAACGGTTGCGCACGATGAGGCCGCTACGTTTTGCCTTCCTGTTGCTGTTGATGCTCGCCAACGGGGTGCAGGCAGGCGAGGCCGCACAAAGACTGGAAATTGTCTCTCGCACCCGGTTGGAGGGTGTGCAGCTTCGCCTCGATGAACAGGATCGACAGTGGCTCAGTGCACATCCGGTGCTGCGTATCGGTGCCTCCTGGCCGGATTACCCACCCTTTGAATTGACTCGCAAACGATACGAACTGGAAGGCCTCACAGCCGATTACGCCGACGCGATCGCCCAGTTGCTGAGCATCGGTGTCGAGGTCTGGTGCTACCCCGATCGCGAAGCCGCCATGGCGGCACTCAAGGCCGGGGAGGTGGACCTGCTGGGCACGTCGAACAACTTCGAAATCGCTGATCCCGACCTGATGCTGTCCCGCGCCTACGCCGAGGATCAGCCGATGTGGGTGACCCGGCTTGACGAGCCATTGCCGGAAGATCTGGCAGGAAAGCGCATCGCCATGGTGGACGACTACCTGCCAGCCGCGATGATCGAGAAGGCTTACCCGCAAGCCTCCCTGCAGCGTTACCGCTCGATTCTCGATGCCCTCGGCGCCGTGGCGTTCGGTCGGGATGCTCTGTACCTCGGCGATTTCATCAGCGCCAGTTATCTGATCAACACCAATTTTCACAACGACCTGCAACTGGCCGGGCCTTCCGGCCTTGATGCCAACCCGTTCGGCTTCGCCCTGACTCGCAGCAACACGCGTTTGAAGCGTCTGGTCGACAAGGCGCTGCTGGCCATTCCCATGGAGCAGCGCCTGGCCATTGAACTGCGCTGGAGCGCCGGTCGTGCCGACATGGCGGCCCAATCGCGAGTGAGTCTGAGCGCCAGCGAGCAGCAATGGCTGGATCAACATCCGGTGGTGCGCGTCGGCGCTGTCGACGACTTTGCGCCGTTGACGTTCTTTAACGCTGACGGCCGTTTCACTGGGCTGACCGCCCAACTGCTCAACCTGATCAGTCAGCGCAGCGGCCTGAGGTTCGAAGTGGTACGCGGGCAGTCCCTGGATCGCCAGGTCGAGCAATTGAAGACCGGGGAGCTCGACCTGTTACCGGTGCTGACCCCGAGCCGCGAGCGCGAACTTGAAATGCTGTTCACCCGGGCGTACGCCAACAGCCCCTTTGTGCTGATCGCCGATTCAAAGGCGCCCGGGCCTCGCAGCCTGGACGAGATGGCGGGCAAGCGTCTGGCGCTGTATCGCGGCAATCCATTGCGCGCCTATCTGTTGGAACATGTGCCGCAGATCCGTCTGGTCGAATTGCCAAGCCCCGAGGCGGGCACGCAGGCACTGCTCGACGGTCAGGCCGAAGCGACATTGAGTTCATTGCTGGTGGCGCGTTATCAGATCGATCACCAGTACCGTGATCGCCTGCGTATTGTCTCGACGCTGGGCGATCAGCCGGCCCGGATCGCGATGGCCACGGCACTTGATGCTCCGCAGCTGCAATCAATTCTGAACAAGGCACTGCTGAGCATCGCTCCGCAGGAAATGGACGATCTGGTCGCGCGCTGGAGTCGTAACGTAGTGCTGCAGGACAGTTACTGGCAGCGTCATCGGGAGCAAATCCTGCGCGGGTTTGCCGTTGCGGCGGGGTTGTTGTTGCTGGCATTGGGCTGGATCGGTTTTCAACGCCGGCAGATTCGCCAGCGCCAGCAATGGCTGCGTCAATTGCAGGAGGCCAAGGAGGTGGCGGATGACGCCAACCGTGCCAAAAGCACGTTTCTCGCGGTCATGAGCCACGAAATCCGCACGCCCATGAACGCGTTGCTGGGCATGCTCGAGCTGGCACTCAAGCGTGCCGACGAAGGCGTGACCGATCGCCCGGCGATTGAAGTGGCGTCCCATGCGGGGCAGCAGTTATTGGCATTGATCGGCGATATTCTCGACATCGCGCGGATCGAGTCCGGGCATCTGTCGCTGGCCCCTGAGCGTGCCAATCTGCGCGAGGTGGTGGCGTCGGTGTGTCGGGTGTTCGAAGGCCTGGCACGACAGAAGTCATTGTCCTGGCGGGTGGAGCTGGATGAGCGTAGCGACGTCGACGTGATGCTCGACCCCGTACGCTTCAAACAGGTGCTGTCGAACCTGTTGAGTAACGGGATCAAGTTCACCGACGAAGGTGAGGTCAGCCTGCGCTTGCAAGTGTTCACCGAGCAGGACGGACAGTTGGAAGCGGGCGTGATCGTCGAAGACAGTGGCCGGGGGATCAGCGCCGAGGATCAGCAACGGTTGTTCAACCCGTTTGTGCAGGTTGGTAGTCATCAACCGTCGGCGCCCAGCGGTTCCGGTCTGGGGCTGGTGATCAGCCGCAATCTGTGTCGACTCATGGGCGGCGACTTGTGGATCAGCAGCGAGCCGGGGCGTGGCACGCAGGTCATGCTGCGGTTGGAGCTGCGTGTGCTGGAGCCGCTTGTGCAGGAGGCCGCAACGACGTCAGCGGTGACGGCGGTAAAGTCGCTGAAGGTGCTGGTGGTGGATGATCATCCGGTCAATCGCTTGTTGCTGTGCCGGCAGTTGAGCGAACTCGGGCACCGCGCCGTCGACACCGGGAACGGTGAGCAGGGGCTGGTGCTGTGGCGGGGGCAACCTTTCGATGCGCTGATCACCGATATCAACATGCCCGGGATTGACGGTCATGAACTGGCGCGGGCGATTCGTGAAGAAGAGGCGGCGACGGGCAGGGCGCGTTGCCTGATTCTGGGTTTTACCGCCAATGCACGGATCGAAGAAAAACAGCGATGCCTGGCGGCCGGCATGGACGATTGTCTGTTCAAGCCGATTCTGCTGCGCGAACTGAGCGAGGCCTTGCTGGCCGCAGAGGCCGGCGAAACGCAGGTAGAGAGTGTGGATGATCAGGGGTCGACTGAATTCGACCTGAGTGCGCTGTTGAAGGTGGCGGGTGCGGACAACCCGCTCATCGGCCAATTGCGTGAAGAGGTACTGAGCAGCCTGCGCGCCGACCTCGAACGGCTGGACGTGTCAGGCCGTAAAGGGGACCGCGCAGGCTTGCGTGACCTGGCGCATCACGTCACGGGTGGGGCGCACATGATCGGTGCCGAGCGCGTGGTCTCGGCCTGCCGGGTACTCGAACGGGCCTGCCGCGACGACGAGCCCGAGGCTGCGCTGACGGTCGCCATCGATTCGCTGCGCGAGGCCATGCACGACCTCGCGCAGCATCTTCAGGCCTGATCGATCAATCCCACTGCGGCGCGATGCCTTTGGGGCTGGTCAGGCGATGGCCGCGCTCCAGTGTGGCGATCAGTGCCATGTCGGCGTCGCTCAGGGTCAGCGCGGTGGCGCCGAGATTGCCTTGCAGGTTGGCACGCTTGGTCGACGACGGAATCACCGCGTAGCCCGACTGCATCGCCCACGCCAGCGTGACTTGCGCCGGGGTGGCTTGCAGTCGTTCGGCGATCTGCACGATCAGCGGATCCTTCAGCACTTCGCCATAGGCCAGGGTCATGTACGACGTGACCTGGATGCCCTGGCTCTGTGCGAACTCGACGACCTGGCGGTTCTGCAGGTACGGGTGCAGTTCGATCTGGTTGGTGGCGATGTTTTCTGCGCCAACGGCGGCAATCGCCTGTTTCATCAGGTCGATGGTGAAGTTGGACACACCGATCTGCCGGGTCAGGCCCAGGCGCTTGGCCTCCAGCAGGGCGCCCATGAATTCCTCCACCGGCACCTGATCTTCCGGCGACGGCCAGTGGATCAGTGTCAGGTCGAGGTAGTCGGTCTGCAGCTTTTGCAGGCTCTCCTTGAGGCTCTCGATCAGCCTGTCGTTGGCGAAGTTGGCGATCCAGATCTTGCTGGTGATGAACAGTTCGTCGCGAGGGATGCCGCTGGCGGCGATGGCCTGGCCGACCTCGGCTTCGTTTTCATAGATTTGTGCGGTGTCGATGACCCGGTAACCGAGTTCAAGGGCGGTGCTCACCGAATCGATGACCACCTGACCTTGCAGGCGAAACGTACCAAGACCGAAAGCGGGAACAGACATGCAGGACTCCAGGGTTGCAGTGGGAATGGGCGGGAGTATCCGCGTCTGATTCCTCTGGAAAAACCGCTGTCGGGGCAAAGTACTGTTGACCAGAAGTCACGAATCAATCGCAGGTCTCAAGCGATGTCGCTGTGAGCAAATTCCTCACCCAGAAAATCGATCAACGTGCGCACCGACGGCAGCAGTCCCCGGCGCGACGGAAAGATCGCGTGCACGATCCCGCATTTCGGCGCCCAGCCCGGAATCAACTCCACCACGCGTCCTGCGGCGATGTCTTCGCGTACGACCACGCTCGGCAGATGCGCGACGCCGACTCCGGCAATCACCGCCTGACGCAGGGCGATCAGGTCATCGGTGACCAGCCTTGGCGTGTGCCGGACCTGCGCCGAAGCGCCGTTCGGCCCGAGCAGCTCCCATTGATACTCACGTTGCGCCGCGCCCCAATGCAGGCTCGGCAAGCCATTGAGATCCGCCGGCGAGGGGGGTGATGACAGGCGCTCGGCAAACATCGGGCTGCCGACCACCGATTGGGTGCTGTTGCCCAGCACCTTCATCACCATGTCGGTGTTTTCCAGTGGCGGAAAGCGCACGCGCAGCGCAATGTCGAAACCTTCGTGCAGCAGGTCAACCCGACGGTTGGTGCTCTCGATGAACACTTCCACCAGCGGGTACTTGAGCATGTAGCGGGTGAGCATCGGCCCGACCCAGGAATTGAGCAGCGCCGTCGGGCAGCTCAGGCGTACCAGCCCCTGAGGCTCGGAGCGATTGCGCTCGATCAGCTCGGCGGCACTCTCGGCCTCGACCCGCATCGCCAGGCAACGCTGGTAGTAGGCCTGGCCGATCTCGGTCAGTGAACAATGCCGGCTGGTGCGGTGCAGCAGGCGTACGCCAAGGCGTTCTTCGAGCTGCGAGATGCGTCGGCTGAGTTTCGACTTGGGGATGTCCAGCGCACGACCAGCGGCGGCAAAGCCGTGATGCTCCACCACTTGAGTGAAGTAATAGAGGGTGTTGAGGTCTTCCACCATCGTTCTCCATATAGAACGCTAAAGCTGATTTTTGCAGTCTAGTCCATCAATGGTCATGGATTTAAGCTTAATCCATCGCGTCATTCACCCGATTGGAGGCAACCATGAAAAACATCATCGGTATCTACACCAGCCCTCGCGGCCATTGGGTCGGCGATGGTTTCCCGGTTCGCACGCTGTTTTCCTACGACAACCTGGGCAAGCACATCAGCCCGTTCCTGTTGCTGGATCACGCCGGGCCTGCGCAATTCACCCCGACTACCGAACGACGTGGCGTTGGTCAGCATCCACACCGTGGGTTCGAAACCGTGACTATCGTTTACGAGGGCGAAGTGCAGCACCGCGATTCCACCGGCGCCGGCGGCACCATCGGCCCGGGCGATGTGCAATGGATGACCGCTGCGTCCGGGATCCTGCATGAGGAGTTTCACTCGGACAACTTCGCCAGAACCGGCGGCAATCTGGAAATGGTGCAGCTGTGGGTCAACCTGCCGGCCAAGGACAAAATGGCAGCGCCCGGTTACCAGACCATTCTGGACGGCGACATCCCGAGCATCCCGCTCAAGGACGGCGCGGGCAGCCTGCGCCTGATCGCCGGTGAGTTCGACGGCCACAAAGGCCCGTCCCGCACCTTCACGCCTATCGACGTGTGGGATCTGCGCCTGAACGCCGGCAAGTTGCTGACGCTGGATCTGCACGAGGGCCGCAACACCGCGTTGGTGCTGTTGCGCGGTTCGGTGCAGGTCAACGGTCTGGAATCGGTACGCCAGGGCCAGTTGGCGCTGTTCGAGCGTGACGGCCGGCAACTGACGCTTGAGGCCAGCGAGGATGCGGTGGTGTTGCTGCTCAGCGGCGAGCCGATCGACGAACCCATCGTCGGCCACGGTCCGTTCGTGATGAACACCGAGCAGGAAATCCACCAGGCATTCGCCGACTTCCAGTCCGGCCGCTTCGGCCGCATGCACGGCTGACACGCCGCGCTTCCACACCCCGCTCTACACAGGATGCGTAGGCCGGTTCGAAGGCCAGGGATGGCTGCTGCCCAAAAGAAAGAGGAAACGCACATGAACACTGTCAATGCGGCCAACTTCAATGGCCAAAAACCGACTATCGACCCAAACGACAGCGCCATGCTGTTGATCGATCATCAAAGCGGTCTGTTCCAGATCGTCAAGGACATGGATGTACCGCAACTGCGCGCCAATGCCATCGCGCTGGCCAAGGCGGCGACCCTGTTGAAGATGCCGGTCATTACCACGGCCTCTGTGCCGCAGGGGCCGAACGGGCCGTTGATTCCCGAGATTCACGAAGCCGCGCCCCATGCGCAGTACGTGGCGCGCAAAGGTGAAATCAATGCCTGGGACAACCCGCAGTTTCACGCGGCCGTCAAAGCCACCGGCAAGAAAACCCTGGTGATCGCCGGGACCCTGACCAGCGTGTGCCTGGCATTCCCGTCCATCGCCGCAGTGCACGAAGGCTACAAGGTCTTCGCGGTGGTCGATGCTTCCGGCAATCACTCGAAACTGGCCACTGATCTGACCATCGCCCGCCTGGCCCAGGCCGGGGTGGTGCCGATCGACATCATGGCCACGCTTTCCGAGCTGCAGGGTTCGTGGAACCGTCCCGATGCCGAGCAGTGGGCAGCCGTCTACGCCCAGGCCATGCCGCATTATCAATTGCTGATCGAGAGTTACCTCAAGGCCCAGCAAGTCGCGAACGAACACGAAACGCTGGATTCCCAGCGCTGACCCGAGACCTCGACATTCCGTCGAGGTCGACAACACGCGAGGATTACTGCAATGAGCACTCAATACAAACGTCTGGACAAGAACAACGCCGCCGTTCTGCTGGTCGACCATCAGGCCGGGCTGCTGTCGCTGGTGCGCGACATCGAGCCTGACCGGTTCAAGAATAACGTGCTGGCGCTGGCCGACCTGGCCAAGTACTTCAAGCTGCCGACGATCCTGACCACCAGTTTCGAAACCGGCCCCAACGGCCCGCTGGTGCCCGAGCTCAAGGCGTTGTTCCCCGAGGCTCCGTACATTGCCCGTCCCGGCCAGATCAATGCCTGGGACAACGAGGACTTCGTCAAGGCGATCAAGGCTACCGGCAAGAAACAGCTGATCATTGCCGGCGTGGTGACGGAGGTGTGTGTGGCATTCCCGGCGCTGTCGGCCCTTGAAGAAGGGTTTGATGTATTCGTGGTGACCGACGCCTCCGGCACGTTCAATGAACTGACCCGTGAATCGGCATGGAACCGCATGTCCAGCGCCGGCGCGCAATTGATGACCTGGTTCGGTCTGGCCTGCGAGTTGCACCGTGACTGGCGCAACGATATCGAAGGGTTGGGCACGTTGTTCTCCAACCACATCCCGGACTACCGCAACCTGATGACCAGTTACAGCACGCTGACCAGCGGCAAGTAACCAGCCCCATGAAAACCTGTGGGAACAAGGTGTCTCCCACAGGTTTTTTCGGCGCCTGCCAAATAGCACTCATCCCGCCAAATCAATTGCTCCTACACTAAGCCCAATCTGTGCGATCTTCTCGCGATTGACCTCTGTCGGAGTTGTTTGATGCTGTCTCTGCTGACTGAACATCCGTTGTTCTGCGCGTTGATCCTGATCCTGCTCGACCTGGGCCTGTGGCGCCTGATCAGCTCCCGGGGCAGCGAATGGAAGCTGCTGGTGCGGGTGCTGATTTTCAGCCTGTTCAGCGTGCTGCTGTTCAACGAAGGCCTCAATCCGATGGAGCCGGCGCCGTGGGCCGACAACGTGCCGCTGCACCTGGCGGCGACCGGGTTGCAGATCGGCTGGTGGCTGTTCGGGGCGCGCACGCTGACGGTGCTGATCGGCGCGGTAATGATGCAACGGGTCGGTCATACCGGACGGCTGTTGCAGGATCTGCTCGGCGCAGTGATTTTCCTGATCGCCATTATTGCGGCACTGGCCTATGTGCTGGATCTGCCGGTCAAAGGCGTGCTGGCCACGTCCGGGGCACTGGCGATCATTGTCGGTCTGGCGCTGCAAAGCACCCTGAGCGATGTGTTCTCCGGCATCGTCTTGAACACCACCAAACCCTATCAACTCGATGACTGGATCTCCATCGACGGCACGGAAGGGCGGGTCACCGACATCGACTGGCGCGCCACGCGCCTGCAAACGTCCCAGGGCAGCATGGCGGTGATTCCCAACTCGCTGGCGGCCAAGGCCAAGATCATCAACTTCAGCCGGCCGAGCAATATGTTCGGGGTTGCCGTCAGCGTGCAGGTCAGCCCCCATGCGCGACCGAACTCGGTGATCGACGCCCTGGAGCGGGCGATGCAAGGTTGTCGCCCGCTGCTGGACACCCCGGCGCCGAGCGTGGCGCTGAAGAGTTCCAGCAGTGCCGGTGCGGAATACGAAATCAGCGGATTCGTGGCCTCGATGAACGAGAAGCGCGCAGTGCGCAATCAACTGTTCGATCTGGCTTACCGGCATCTGCAAGCGTCCGGGTTCAATCTGCTGTCGAGCGATGAGCCCGCGGCCCCGGCCCATCTCTCACGGCCACGGGCGCTGCTCGACAGCTCGCCGATTTTCTCCACCCTGCGTCAGGAAGAGAAAGAAACCTTCAGCCAGAACATGACCCTGCAAACCTTCCGCGCCGGCGAGATCATTCTGGCGGGCGGGGAGGTCAGCGATCATCTGTTCATCATTGAATCCGGTGTGGTTTCGGTGACCTTGAAGCGTCACGGCACACCGTTCGAGTCCGGGCGCATGGGGCCGGGTGAAGTGATCGGTGAGGCGGGGATTCTTTCCGATACCTCGCTGCCGGCGGACTTTTCCGCCAAGACCTTCTGTGCGCTGTATCGCATCGAAAAGTCGTATCTCAAGCCTTGTCTGGATGCTCGCCACGACATCAACGACGCGATGAAGGCATTGCTCGATTTCCGTCTGCTCAAGGCCCAGTCCCTGACCCAGGAAGCGCCGGTGGTTGCACCGAAAAAAGGCTTCCTGCAGTGGCTGCGCAATCGCGCCTGATGACCGTCAGCGTTGCTCGTACCCGGCGAGTTTGCGCTCAAGGTTCAGGCGCACCTGCGGCCATTCGTCATCGATGATGCTGAAGCGCACCGAGTTGCGCTTGCGGCCGTCCGGCATGATCCGCTCGTGACGCACGATGCCTTCCTGCTGTGCGCCCAAGCGCAGGATCGCGTTGCGTGATTTCTGGTTGTTTTCGTCGGTGGTGAACTGCACGCGCACGCAATCGAGCACTTCGAAGGCGTGCCGCAGCATCAGGTACTTGGCCTCGGTGTTGACGAAGGTTTTCTGAAAGCGTGCCGAAATCCAGCTGCTGCCGATTTCCAGCTTGCGATTGAGCGGGTCGATCTTCCAGAACCGGGTCGAGCCGATCACCTCCCCGGTCTCCTTCAACACGATCGCAAAGGGCATGACCGTGCCGGCCTCGCGGCCGTCGAGGGCCTTTTTCAGATAGCTGTCAACGGTAGTTGCCGAGGGCACCACGGTGACCGTGAGGTTCCACAACTCGCCGTCGGCAGCGGCATGGAGCAACGCATCGGCGTCGGTGTATTGGAGAGGGCGCAGGAGGATGCCCTGGCCTTGCAGCGTGGTTTGCATGAGGGGCGGCTCTTGTCGGTTCGGGCGAGCGTCCATTACGCCGCAACGAGCGTCGTCGTTGCAACTGCTCATGGAGCCTGATTCAAATCAGTCGACAGAGCCGATTGGTGAAATCTATTGTCGATCCAATAGCCGGATCCCGTATACATGGCGACCATCGGCGGAGTGATCCGCGTCTCCCTGCAAAAGGACTGAGCAATGAGCGAGCCACGCCTGGCGAATCTGAAACAGTATCTGCAACGGCTGGGGTTCGACGCGCCCCCGGCACCGACCCTTGAAACCCTGCGACTGTTGCAGTTGCGTCATACCGGTGCCTTTCCTTTCGAGAATCTGTCGACCCTCTCTGGCGAGCCCGTGCTGATCGATCTGCCATCGATCCAGCGCAAGGTCCTGGACGATGCCCGTGGCGGTTACTGCTACGAACTCAACAATCTGTTTCTGGCCTTGTTGCTGGAGTTGGGGTTCGATGCGCGGGGCATCAGCGGGCGAGTGGTCATGAATCAGCCCGAAGGCAGCTGGACGGCACGGACTCATCGCTTGAGTCTGGTGACCCTCGACGGCGTGCGCTACATCACCGATGTCGGCTTCGGTGGCATGGTGCCGACCGCGCCGCTGATTCTGGATACCGAAGCCGAGCAGTCCACACCCCACGAACCCTATCGCATCGAAGTGCAAGCCGATGGCTACATGCTGCGGGCCAGGGTCTCCGGCGAATGGCGGCCGATGTACCTGTTCGACCTGCAACGCCAGGAAGACATCGATTACACCCTCGGCAACTGGTACGTCTCGACCCATCCGGATTCACCGTTCGCCCAGCGCCTGATGGTCGCGCGTACGGGCGACGGCTGGCGGCGCACATTGAACAACGGCAGTTTCGCGATCCATCGCATCGGTGCCGAGAGCGAGCGACGCGAGGTGACGGATGTCGATGAGCTCATCGAATTGCTGGAGCGGGAGTTCGGCCTGCGCTTGCCGCACCAGCCTGGTGCGCGTCTGGCGCTGGCGCGCTTGATCCAGCCGGCCTGAAACCTACGGTTTTACATCCGGCTCCAGTACCCGCCGGATTTCGTTCACGGCCGCCGACAGTTTTTTCTCAAGACTCTTGAGGTCGGTGGCGGTGATGCCTTTCTTGAATTGCCCGCTGGCATGCTCGGGTTCATCGGCTGCACCCCGGCTGTCGAGCAGTGCATGGCGCAGGGTGTTATTGATTACCGTCTGATAGCCATACCCCTCGCTTTCAGCGACCCCTCGCGCGGCCTCGATGACCGCGTCGTCGAGCATGATGGTGATGCGGGTCTTGCCCTTGTTGGAGGCGACGGCGCCCCGTGTTCCGTGGGTGAAATCGTATTCATCCTTCATTGATCAAGTCTCCGGAAAATAATGGCGTCGCTCGCTGGGCGTTGCGCTGCGCGCGGAAATGATTCGAACCAGATTCGGCTCCCGATAGCTGTACACGACAACCAGCAAACGTCCCTTGCCGTCGTTGCCGAGAGTGATCCAGCGTTGTTCGTCATGGTCGTTATCCTCAATCGTCAATGCTCGCTCATCGTGGAAGACCGGTTCGGCCTCGGCGAGGCTGATCCCTCTGTGCTTGAGTTTGTTGGCAGCATTCTTGCTTTTGTCGAACTGAATCTTGAATGACTTAATTATGCATACTTTATATGTATAAAAAAGAGAGCGGCCGCGCCGTCGGTCGCCATGAACACTTCAGCCTAGGTGGATAGAGCGCAGGGGCAGTTAACGATGTGTTGCCGGATTTGTGAGGGATGGAAGCGGCGGGATAGAAGGTTGGGTGGCTACCTATCCATAATGTGACCGATAAGTTGTATACAACTCTATGGACATTTGTCACGAGTATTGAATACAGTGTGCGCATAACAAAAACCAGGGAACCCCCCACCATGAAAACGCCCCATGTTTCACACCAACGGCCCGAGGACGAAAACCTCGGGGTCGGCGCGAATATGGCTTACGGCCTGCAACATGTTCTGACCATGTATGGCGGTATCGTCGCGGTGCCGCTGATCATCGGTCAGGCCGCCGGGTTATCGCCGGCGGACATTGGTCTGTTGATTGCTGCTTCATTGTTTGCGGGGGGGCTGGCCACGTTGCTGCAAACCCTGGGTCTACCGTTTTTCGGATGTCAGTTGCCGCTGGTGCAGGGCGTGTCGTTTTCCGGTGTCGCGACCATGGTGGCGATTGTCAGCAGTGGCGGGGAGGGCGGCTTTCAGTCGGTACTCGGGGCGGTGATTGCCGCGTCGTTGATCGGTTTGCTGATCACGCCGGTGTTCTCGCGAATCACCAAGTTCTTTCCACCGCTGGTTACCGGCATCGTGATCACCACCATCGGCCTGACGCTGATGCCGGTGGCCGCGCGCTGGGCCATGGGCGGCAACAGCCACGCTCCGGACTTCGGCAGCATGCAGAACATCGGTCTGGCGGCGGTCACGCTGGTGCTGGTGTTGTTGCTGAGCAAGGTCGGCAGTTCCACCATCTCGCGTCTGTCGATCCTGTTGGCGATGGTGATCGGCACGGTGCTGGCGGTGTTTCTCGGCATGGCGGATTTCTCTAACGTTACTCAAGGGCCGATGTTCGGCTTCCCGACACCGTTCCATTTCGGCATGCCGACCTTCCACTTCGCTGCGATTCTGTCGATGTGCATCGTGGTCATGGTGACCCTGGTGGAAACCTCGGCGGACATCCTGGCGGTCGGTGAAATCATCGGTACCAAGGTCGACTCCAAACGTCTGGGCAACGGCCTGCGGGCGGACATGCTGTCGAGCATGTTTGCACCGATCTTCGGTTCGTTCACCCAGAGCGCTTTCGCCCAGAACGTTGGCCTGGTGGCGGTGACCGGAATCAAGAGCCGCTATGTGGTGGCGACCGGCGGCATCTTCCTGGTGATCCTCGGCCTGCTGCCGTTCATGGGCCGGGTGATCGCAGCAGTGCCGACGTCGGTACTCGGTGGTGCCGGCATCGTGTTGTTCGGCACCGTGGCGGCGAGCGGCATCCGCACACTGTCCAAGGTGGATTACCGCAACAACGTCAACTTGATCATCGTCGCGACCTCGATCGGCTTCGGCATGATCCCGATTGCCGCGCCGAACTTCTACGATCACTTCCCGAGCTGGTTCGCGACCATTTTCCACTCGGGCATCAGTTCGTCGGCGATCATGGCGATCCTGCTGAACCTGGCGTTCAACCACTTCACGGCGGGTAACTCGGATCAGCAGTCGGTGTTTGCGGCAGCAGAAGAGCGAACCCTGCGTTATCGGGATCTGGCAGCGCTGCGCGAGGGCGATTACTTCAGCGACGGCAAACTGCATGACTGCGACGGCAATGAAGTGCCGGTGATCGAGACGGACTCGGATCACGGACACGGCGCACCGAAGGCGCATGCCAAGAGTGGTGAGCACGTCTGACCGCTGTTTCTGAATGAGAAGGGCCGATCAGTTGCGAAACTGATCGGCCCTTTTTATTGCACTGTATTTTCCAGCGTCCACAAAAAAGCCCCTGAATCTTTCGATTCAGGGGCTCTGTATTTGGCTCCACAACCTGGACTCGAACCAGGGACCCAGTGATTAACAGTCACTTGCTCTACCAACTGAGCTATTGCGGAATTGGTGCGTATGTTACTGATTTAAAAAGACTAGTCAAGCGCCAGTTGTAATTTTTTTGGAAGGGTCAGGACGGACGGCAGCAAATCGGCGATTGGCGGTTACCAGAACCGCAGCAGAGGTCTACCATGGCCGCCCGGAAGTGGTCACACGCGCTGCCGGCCATTCGCCGAAAAGGTACGCGCCATGAATAGATCCATCCTGATCCATCGTCCTGCCGAGGTGTTCGCATGAGCACCGCGCAAATCAGCCTGCCCAAAGGCGTCGGCCCGCACGCCGAAAAGCTTTTCGACGCGATCACCCAGGCCGCCACGGCTGAAGAACTGAACCGTGCAGGCGGCAAGGCCGAAGGTTTTGTCCTCGGCCTGGAAAGCACCAAGGCCATCAAGAGCCAGGTCGCCGAATCGCTCTACGTCGTTTATGACGATGCGGCGACTCAGCGTGCAACGGAACTGGCTTAACCGCCGAACGTGAAGGTGCCGAGCATCAGTTTGGCGTACAGCATCGTTGCGCCCAGTTGCACCAGCCACAGTGCCAGCCCGCCGAGAAACACCCCGGCCGCGACTTGCAGCACCAGGTTGTTGCCGCGTTTGGCCGGGGCACGGGGGATGAAATCATCCAGATCGTCGCGGTCGGCGCGCAGGTCATCGTTTTTCATGTTGTCTCTCTGAAATATCGTCTGTGTGCAGTCTAGAGGGTGTAGCGGCTTTTCTTCAGACAAATAAAAAACGGGAAGCCCGAAAGCTTCCCGTTTTCAGTGCTACGTCAGATCAGATGACCTGAACGATGGCGTCCGTCACGACTTCGATGTTGCTCTGGTTCAGCGCGGCGACGCAGATGCGGCCGGTGTCCAGGGCGTAGATGCCGAACTCGTTGCGCAGGCGGTGAACCTGCTCGGTGGTCAGGCCGGAGTAGGAGAACATGCCGCGCTGGCGACCGACGAAGCTGAAGTCACGCTGCGGGGCTTTCTTCGCCAGCAGAGCGACCATCTGCTCGCGCATGCCGCGAATGCGCAGGCGCATTTCAGCCAGTTCCGCTTCCCACTGGGCGCGCAGTTCCGGGCTGTTCAACACCGCAGCAACGATGCTTGCGCCGTGGGTCGGCGGGTTGGAGTAGTTGGTGCGGATCACGCGTTTGACTTGCGACAGCACGCGCGCGCTTTCTTCTTTCGATTCGCTGACGATCGACAGGGCACCGACGCGCTCGCCGTACAGCGAGAACGACTTGGAGAACGAGCTCGACACGAAGAAGGTCAGGCCGGACTCGGCGAACAGACGCACGGCAGCGGCGTCTTCGGCGATGCCGTCACCAAAGCCCTGGTAAGCCATGTCGAGGAACGGCACGTGACCTTTGGCCTTGACCGCTTCCAGCACGTTGTTCCAGTCCGCCGGGCTCAGGTCGACACCGGTCGGGTTGTGGCAGCAGGCGTGCAGCACGATGATCGAGCCGTTCGGCAGGGCGTTGAGGTCTTCGAGCAGGCCGGCACGGTTCACGTCGTGGGTGGCGGCGTCGTAGTAGCGATAGTTCTGCACCGGGAAACCGGCGGTTTCGAACAGCGCGCGGTGGTTTTCCCAGCTCGGATCGCTGATCGCCACAACGGCATTCGGCAGCAGTTGCTTGAGGAAGTCGGCACCGATTTTCAGTGCGCCGGTCCCGCCGACCGCCTGAGTGGTGACAACGCGGCCAGCCGCCAGCAGTGGCGAATCATTGCCGAACAGCAGCTTTTGCACGGCCTGGTCGTAGGCAGCGATGCCGTCGATTGGCAGATAGCCACGGGAGGCATGCTGAGCGGCGCGAATGGTTTCGGCTTCGATGACGGCGCGCAGGAGTGGAATTCGCCCCTCTTCGTTGCAGTACACACCCACCCCGAGGTTGACCTTATTGGTCCGGGTATCGGCGTTGAATGCTTCGTTGAGGCCCAGGATTGGATCGCGGGGTGCCATTTCGACAGCGGAGAACAGGCTCATTTTTACGGCAGCTCTAATGGAGAGTGGAGGGACGTGTGGCGCTCCAGCCGAATGCACTAGAGCGGTGCACAAACGGGGAGCTAGTATAGAGGCCATCATCGATCAATGGCGACAGGCGATTCGGCTTTTAAGGTAAGTTTTTCCGATTATTTCTCGACCGTTAGTCGAATGGACTTGTCGGAGACTTTACCGGATGTAGGACGTTTGCCTTGAAAGGCGAGGCAATCGGCTCCACATTCAGCACAATCTTCGTTTTTCCTTGCGCGACATCGGTCGTTTGCGGTCTTTCTCGTGGGGCTCCGGTTTGTCCGCAGCGTCGCGATTCCAGAGGTGTTTATGTCTGAATTCCAGCTCGTCACCCGATTCGACCCTGCCGGCGATCAGCCTGAAGCCATTCGCCAGATGGTCGAGGGCATCGAAGCCGGGCTGGCGCACCAGACCCTGCTCGGTGTGACCGGCTCGGGCAAGACCTTCAGCATCGCCAACGTGATTGCCCAGGTACAGCGTCCGACCCTGGTGCTGGCGCCGAACAAGACCCTGGCGGCGCAGTTGTATGGCGAGTTCAAGTCATTCTTCCCGAACAACGCCGTCGAATACTTCGTTTCCTACTACGACTACTACCAGCCTGAAGCCTATGTGCCATCGTCCGACACCTTCATCGAGAAGGATGCGTCGATCAACGACCACATCGAGCAGATGCGTCTGTCGGCAACCAAGGCATTGCTGGAGCGCAAGGACGCGATCATCGTCACCACGGTGTCGTGCATCTACGGTCTGGGCAGCCCGGAAACCTATTTGAAAATGGTCTTGCACGTCGATCGCGGCGACAAGCTCGATCAACGTGCGCTGGTGCGGCGCCTGGCCGACCTGCAATACACCCGCAACGACATGGATTTCGCCCGTGCGACGTTCCGTGTGCGCGGCGATGTAATCGACATCTATCCGGCCGAATCCGACCTCGAAGCGATCCGTATCGAGTTGTTCGATGACGAGGTGGAAAGCATTTCCGCGTTCGACCCGCTGACCGGCGAGGTCATCCGCAAGCTGCCGCGTTTCACGTTCTATCCGAAGAGCCACTACGTGACGCCCCGGGAAACCCTGCTCGACGCCATCGAGGGGATCAAGGTCGAGTTGCAGGAGCGCCTGGAATACCTGCGCAACAACAACAAACTGGTTGAAGCCCAACGTCTGGAGCAGCGTACCCGGTTCGACCTGGAGATGATCCTCGAACTCGGTTACTGCAACGGCATCGAAAACTACTCGCGTTACCTGTCCGGGCGCCCGGCCGGTGCGGCGCCGCCGACGCTCTACGATTACCTGCCGGCCGACGCCTTGCTGGTGATCGACGAATCCCACGTCAGCGTGCCGCAAGTCGGCGCGATGTATAAGGGCGACCGTTCGCGCAAGGAAACCCTGGTGGAATACGGCTTCCGCCTGCCATCGGCGCTGGACAACCGGCCGATGCGGTTCGACGAGTGGGAAGGGGTGAGCCCGCAGACGATTTTTGTCTCGGCCACGCCCGGCAACTACGAAGCCGAGCACGCCGGGCGGGTGATCGAGCAAGTGGTGCGCCCGACCGGTCTGGTCGACCCGCAGGTCGAAGTACGTCCGGCGCTGACCCAGGTCGACGATCTGCTTTCGGAAATCACCAAACGTGTGGCGGTGGAGGAGCGAGTGCTGGTCACCACGCTGACCAAGCGCATGGCCGAAGACTTGACCGATTACCTGGCCGATCACGGCGTGCGCGTGCGTTATCTGCACTCGGACATCGACACGGTCGAACGGGTTGAAATCATCCGTGATCTGCGCCTGGGCACCTTCGATGTGCTGGTAGGGATCAACCTGCTGCGTGAAGGCCTGGACATGCCGGAAGTCTCGCTGGTGGCGATCCTCGATGCGGACAAGGAAGGCTTCCTGCGTTCCGAGCGTTCACTGATCCAGACCATCGGTCGCGCGGCACGTAACCTCAATGGCCGGGCGATTCTATACGCGGATCGCATGACCGGTTCGATGGAGCGTGCCATCGGCGAAACCGAGCGCCGTCGCGACAAGCAGATCGCCTTCAACCTGGCCAACGGCATCACACCGAAGGGCGTGTTCAAGGACGTCGCCGACATCATGGAAGGCGCCACCGTGCCCGGTTCGCGCAGCAAGAAGCGCAAAGGCATGGCGAAGGCCGCCGAAGAGAACGCCAAGTACGAAGCCGAACTGCGCTCGCCGAGCGAGATCACCAAGCGCATCCGCCAACTGGAAGAGAAGATGTACCAGCTGGCCCGCGATTTGGAATTCGAAGCGGCGGCGCAGATGCGCGACGAGATTGCCAAAATGCGCGAGCGATTGTTGGCAGTCTGACTGATCGTTCCCACGCTTTGCGTGGGAATGCAGCCCTGGACGCTCTGCGTCCACTCAGGGTTAGTGCGCCTCGCCAGCCTTCAGGCCGGCGGGCAGTTTCTTGGTCAGCAATATCGCCAGCATGCTGATCCCCAGTGCAATCCCGACAAAACGAAACGCATCGTTGTAGGCCATGATCAGCGCCTGCTGATGAACGATCTCGCTCAATTTCCCCAGCGCCGCCGTGTCACTGCCGAAGCGATCGGCCATCGACGCCAGCCGTTCGGCCACCTGCGGATTGGTGGGTACCACGGCTTCACGCAGGTAATCGAAGTAGGTCTTGGTGCGCGCATCCAGCAACGTCGCGAGCAGGGCAATGCCGATGGCGCCGCCGAGGTTGCGCAGGATGTTGAACAGACTCGATGCCGAGCCCGCGTCCTGCGGCAGGATGTAAGCTGTGGCGATCAGCGAAATGGTCACCATGATCAGCGGTTGGCCGAGGGCGCGGATGATCTGGATCTGATTGAACTGCGGTCCGGCAAAGTCCGGGTTGAGCACGCCGGATGAAAAACTCGCCAGCCCGAACAGGCCGAAGCCGATCGTGCACAGCCATTTCGGCGATACGAACTTCATCAGTTTCGGCACCAGTGGAATCAGAAATAGCTGGGGCACGCCCATCCACATGATCACTTCGCCAATCTGCAAGGCGTTGTAATTCTGGATCTGCGCCAGGTACAGCGGCAGCAGATAGATCGAGCCGTACAGCCCGACCCCCATACCAAGGCTGGAAATGCTCGACAGCCCGAAGTTGCGATTGCGCAGGATGCCAAGGTTGATCAGCGGGTTGGGCTTGGAAATCTGCACGATGACGAAGGTGATCAGGCTCAACAGAGCGATGCTGCCCAGTGTCACGATCAGGCTCGATTCCAGCCAGTCCTTGCGATGGCCTTCCTCAAGAAACACCTGCAGGCAACCGAGGCCAACGCCCAGCGTGAGAATGCCGGTGTAATCGGTGCTTTTCAGCAGTTCCCAGTGCGCTTCTTTTTTCTCCAGACCGTACATCAGCCCGGCGATCATGATCAGCCCCGGCGGAATGTTGATGTAGAAGATGTATTCCCAGCCCCAGTTCTCCGTGAGCCAGCCGCCGAGGGTCGGTCCGATGGACGGGGCGAAAGTGGCGGTCATGGCGAACATCGCCATGCCTTTGGCGCGGTGGTGTTCGGGGAGTTTGATCAGGGTCAGGGTGAAGGCCAGCGGGATCAGCGCGCCGCCGGTGAAGCCCTGCATGGCGCGGAACACGATCATGCTGTCGAGGCTCCAGGCCATCGAACACAGCAACGACGAAATCAGAAACCCCAGCGACACCCACACCGCCAGCCGCCGTGCCGAGAGCAACTGCACCAGCCATGCGGTCAGCGGGATCATGATGATTTCCGCCACCAGATAGGAGGTGGAAATCCACGAGCCTTCTTCCAGGGTCGCCGACAGGGCGCCCTGAATATCCTTGAGCGATGAGTTGGTGATCTGAATGTCGAGCACCGCCATGAACGCGCCGAGCATGACGCTCATCACCGCGATCCAGTCCCGCCGGGTCGGTTCGCCGACCGGGCGGATCAGTTGATCACCGGCCATTGTCTGGGGCGTCTTTGATATTCACGGTGGCGGTGACCGACATGCCCGGACGGATCTTGCCGTGCAGCGGGTTATCGGCCTTGAAGGTCAGCTTGACCGGAATCCGCTGCACGACCTTGGTGAAGTTGCCGGTGGCGTTGTCCGGCGGCAACAGGCTGAACTGTGCGCCGGAGGCGGCGAACAGGCTGTCGACCCGCGCTTCGATCGGCGTATCGCCATAAGCGTCGAAGACCAGTTCGGCCTTCTGGCCCGGCAGCATGTGGCCGATCTGGGTTTCCTTGAAGTTGGCCTGCACCCAGATGTCTTCGTCTGGAACGATCGACAACAAGTAAGCGCCAGCCTGCACGATTTGGCCATTGCGTGCGGCGCGCTGGCCGATCAGGCCGCTGATCGGCGCGTGGATTTCGCTGCGGGTCAGGTTCAGCTCGGCCTGGGCGAGGTCGGCGCGGGCGTTGGAGATCTGTGCGTCGAGGCGTTTGATTTCGGCGCTCAGCGCGTTGACTTGCTGGCGCTGACTCTGCGCATCGGCCTGGGCCTTGGCCACTTGCGAGCGGGCGATGTGGGCGTCGGCGGAGAGGGTGGTGACCCGCTCCTCGGAGACGTAGCCGGGTTTGCGCAGGGTTTCTGCCCGCGACAAATCGACCTGCGAGCGGCCGAGGGTGGCTTGCGTGGTTGCTACTTGTGCGTCGCTGGCAGCGATCAGGCTGGCCTGCTGGGTCAGTTTGCTCTGGGCTTGCAGGCGCTCGGCCTCGCGGGTGGCGAGGGCGGCGTTGGCGCGATCGACCGCGAGACGGAAATCATCGCCTTCGAGACGCACCAGCAACTGGCCTTTTTCCACATGCTGGTTGTCCTGCACCAGGACTTCGTCGATGCGTGCGCTCAGCTGGCTCGACACGCGGGTGATTTCACCCTGGACATAGGCGTTGTCGGTGCTTTCATAAAAGCGTCCCTTGAAAAACCAATGAGCAAAAAAGCCCCCGGCAATCAGCAGGACGAGCAGCAGGAAAATGAACAGGCGACGCTTGAGTTGGGCAGGCATGGGCAAACTGTAGTCGAGGAATTGTAAGGAAAGTTATCAGCAGGCGAATCTGGCATACAGCCGATGAACGGTAAATGCCGTCTGTTGATATTCAGCCATTCACCACGGCCAACGGGCGTTACAGACGCAAAGTTGGCTTAAATGCCCTGTCCGCTGGAGCGGGGCGGGTGTCGCCTGTTACCATTCGCCGCTTGATCGTTCTTTGCTTTTCATTCTTTTCGAGACATGCCATGACCACCGTCCGCACTCGCATCGCGCCATCGCCTACCGGGGATCCCCACGTAGGTACCGCTTACATCGCATTGTTCAACTACTGCTTTGCCAAGCAGCACGGCGGTGAGTTCATCCTGCGCATCGAAGACACCGATCAGTTGCGCTCGACCCGCGAGTCCGAACAGCAGATCTTCGACGCTCTGCGCTGGCTCGGTATCGACTGGAGCGAAGGCCCGGACGTCGGCGGCCCGCACGGTCCTTATCGTCAGAGCGAACGCGGCGACATCTATCAGAAGTACTGCCAGCAACTGGTCGATATGGGCCATGCCTTCCCGTGCTTCTGCACCGCCGAAGAGCTGGACCAGATGCGCGCCGAACAAATGGCTCGCGGCGAAACCCCGCGCTACGACGGCCGTGCGCTGTTGCTGTCCAAGGAAGAAGTCGCCCGTCGCCTGGCTGCGGGCGAGCCGCACGTGATCCGCATGAAAGTGCCGAGCGAAGGCGTGTGCGTTGTTCCGGACATGCTGCGTGGCGACGTCGAGATCCCGTGGGATCGCATGGACATGCAGGTACTGATGAAGACCGACGGTCTGCCGACGTACTTCCTGGCCAACGTGGTCGACGATCACCTGATGGGCATCACCCACGTGCTGCGCGGTGAAGAATGGCTGCCGTCGGCGCCGAAACTGATCCTGCTTTACGAATACTTCGGCTGGGAACAACCGGAGCTGTGCTACATGCCGCTGCTGCGTAACCCGGACAAGAGCAAGCTGTCCAAGCGCAAGAACCCGACCTCGGTGACGTTCTACGAGCGCATGGGCTTCATGCCGGAAGCCATGCTCAACTACCTGGGCCGCATGGGCTGGTCGATGCCGGACGAGCGCGAGAAGTTCTCGCTGCAGGAAATGGTCGACAACTTCGACCTCAAGCGCGTCTCGCTGGGCGGGCCGATTTTCGACATCGAGAAGCTGTCGTGGCTCAACGGCCAGTGGCTGCGTGATCTGCCGGTGGAAGAGTTCGCCGCTCGTGTGCAGAAGTGGGCGTTCAACTCCGAATACATGATGAAGATCGCACCGCTGGTTCAGGGCCGCGTCGAGACGTTCAGCCAGGTTGCACCGCTGGGCGGTTTCTTCTTTGCCGGTGGTGTGAACCCGGATGCCAAGCTGTTCGAATCGAAAAAGCTCTCGGGTGATCAGGTTCGTCAACTGATGCAGTTGATCCTGTGGAAGCTCGAAAGCCTGCGTCAGTGGGAGAAGGACAGCATCACGGCGACGATTCAGGCAGTAGTCGAATCCCTCGAACTGAAACTGCGTGATGCGATGCCGTTGATGTTTGCCGCGATCACCGGTCAGGCGAGCTCGGTATCGGTGCTCGATGCGATGGAAATTCTCGGGCCGGACCTGACCCGTTTCCGTCTGCGCCAGGCGATTGACCTGCTGGGCGGCGTGTCGAAGAAAGAAAACAAAGAGTGGGAAAAGCTGTTGGGCGCTATCGCCTGATTGCGTTTGACTCTGCAGGACGCGCCGGAGGTCAGGATCTTTTGATCCCGTCCTTCGGCGTTTTCCCCCGAATTTACGGGGGGAGGGTGGTAAGTGATTGTTATGCCGACAAAAAATTTTGAAATTTTTCAAAAATAAGTTTGACAGCCTTTCGATACACCCTTAAGATTCGCCCCGTCCTCAGCGATGACATCAACGATGAGGGGCT
>NZ_JBWKOR010000003.1:0-601742 GCF_059416185.1 Pseudomonas sp. GW821-FHT09E04 | reverse complement strand
ATAGCTCAGCTGGGAGAGCGCTTGCATGGCATGCAAGAGGTCGACGGTTCGATCCCGTCTAGCTCCACCAATTTACACTTCGAAGCCTGGCCACACCGGCTTCGAAGCGATCAACACTCAGCGTTGATCAGTTGTATAGAAGGGTTTGCGTCCCCTTCGTCTAGTGGCCTAGGACACCGCCCTTTCACGGCGGTAACAGGGGTTCGAGTCCCCTAGGGGACGCCAGTTTTACAGAAGCGATGTTGCAAGATGTCGCTCCGCCGCGAGGCGAAAAATCCGGGGCTATAGCTCAGCTGGGAGAGCGCTTGCATGGCATGCAAGAGGTCGACGGTTCGATCCCGTCTAGCTCCACCAATTTACAGTTCAGGGTCTGGCCACACCGACCTTGAATCGATCAGATCTCAGCACTGATCAGTTGTATAGAAGGTTTGTGTCCCCTTCGTCTAGTGGCCTAGGACACCGCCCTTTCACGGCGGTAACAGGGGTTCGAGTCCCCTAGGGGACGCCACGATTACCCGCTCTGCGGGATTTATAAGGGTCATTCAATTATTGAATGGCCCTTTTGTTTGTCTGGCGTTTGGCCAAATCTCCTTTTTCCTTAAACTGTGCTTCAGACCAGCGGTCATATTTTCGACTTGCAGAATATTATTATGAGAATAATATTCTAATCGTAATATTCGGAGGCAACGATGAACGACAAAAAAGCTCAAACCCGCGAACGCATCCTCAAGGCTGCCAGCGCCGCACTGATCCAGCGTGGCCCGGCCGAGCCGAGCGTGGGTGAAGTGATGGGCGCCGCCGGCCTGACTGTCGGTGGCTTCTATGCGCACTTTGAAAGCAAGGACGCCATGATGCTTGAGGCGTTCAAGCAGTTGCTGGGGCGTCGCCGAGACCTGATCGCCGATATGGACTCTGAATTGACCGGCGAAGAACGTCGCGCCCTGGTGGCAGCGTTCTACCTGTCGCGCAAACACCGTGATTCCAGCGATTCGGCCTGCCCGATCCCGGCATCCATCGGTGAGCTGGGACGGCTGCCGGAAGAGTTCCGCATCGCACTGAACGAGCACCTGGAGTTGATGATCGCGCAGTTGGCTTCAAGCCCTGAAGACATCGATAAAACGTTGGCCGACGTGGCCTTGATGGTAGGTGGTCTGGCGCTCTCAAGGGCGTTGGGGCCTGGTGATTTATCCGATCGATTGCTGCGCGCTGCCAAGTCGGCGGTGCGTTGACCTGAAGGCAACGAGCCTGAGGAGAGAGCGATGAGCACGTTGAAGTGGGTTCGCGGCGTTAATGGCACCTTGGGCTGGTTTGCACCGAAACTGGTGGCAAGCAAAATGCGGCTGGCATTCATGACCCCACGCGCCAATGCGCCACGGGATTGGGAATTGCCGCTGCTGGCGAAATCCGAGCGGATCACTTTGCGTTTCGGCCTCTCCGCGCTGCGCTGGGGGCAAGGTCCGACGGTTCTGCTGATGCACGGTTGGGAAGGGCGTCCGACCCAGTTTGCCGCGCTGATCACGGCGCTGGTCGAATCCGGTTACACCGTTGTCGCTCTCGACGGTCCGGCCCACGGTCGTTCGCCAGGGCGCGAAGCCAACGTCGTACTGTTTGCCCGGGCCATGCTCGAAGCCGCCGCTGAATTGCCTCCGCTGCAGGCCGTCATCGGCCACTCCATGGGCGGCGCCAGCGCCATGCTCGCGGTGCAATTGGGGTTGCGCACTGAAACCCTGGTCAGCATTGCTGCGCCGGCTCGCATTCTGGGCGTGTTGCGCGGGTTTGCCCGTTACGTCGGAATGCCGCCAAGAGCTCGTTCTGCCTTCATTCGGCAAGTCGAGCAGGACGTCGGCATGCGTGCCGCAACCCTCGATGTCGCCCACTATCAGCTGGATATGCCGGGCCTGATCGTGCACGCCGAAGACGACACCTTCGTCTCGGTCAAGGAATCCCAACTGATCCACGAATCCTGGTTCGACAGCCGACTGCTGCGCCTGGAAGCCGGCGGTCACCAGCGCGTGCTGGCCGACCCTCGGGTGATTGATGGTGTGTTATCACTGCTGGCCGGTCGCAGCCTTCAGGCGCGGCAATCGGCGTAGTCATCCGTTACACTGCCTCGGTTGAATCATTTGACCGGGAGTAGGGCATGGGCTGGGATCGGGCAACGCCGTTTACCATTGATCTGCAAGTGGGCGCCGAGGACATCGACGGGCTGGGGCACGCGAACAACGCGGTTTACGTCTCCTGGCTCGAACGTTGCGCCTGGCGCCACTCGCAGCGGCTGGGTCTGGATCTGGTCGAGTACCGTCGTCTGGATCGGGCGATGGCGGTGGTGCGGCACGAAATCGACTACCTGGCGGCCGCCTACGAAGGTGATGAACTGCAATTGGCGACCTGGATCGTCGATTGGGATCAGCGCCTGAAAATGACCCGTCACTTCCAGCTGATTCGCCCCAGCGACAACACCACGCTGCTGCGCGCCCAGACCACCTTTGTCTGCATCGAGCTGTCCACCGGCAGGCCCAAGCGCATGCCCGCCGAGTTCATCGAAGGCTACGGCCCGGCCATCCAGACAGCGGACATGGGTTTAACCCGCGAAACCCAGTAAACTGCCGCACGTTTTTCCTTGAGTGTGTGTTTCCCATGCAAATTGCTTTGGCGCCGATGGAAGGGTTGGTCGATGACATCCTGCGCGATGTCCTGACCCGTGTCGGCGGTATCGACTGGTGTGTGACCGAGTTCATCCGGGTCAACGACCAGTTGCTGACTCCGGCCTATTTCCACAAGTTCGGCCCTGAATTGCTCAACGGCGCCCGCACAGCTTCCGGCGTACCGTTGCGCGTGCAATTACTGGGGTCCGATCCGGTGTGCCTGGCGGAAAACGCTGCGCTGGCCTGCGAACTGGGTTCTGAAGTGATCGATCTGAACTTCGGCTGCCCGGCCAAGACCGTCAACAAGTCCCGTGGCGGTGCGGTGCTGCTCAAGGAGCCGGAGCTGCTCAACCAGATCGTCGAACACGTGCGGCGTGCCGTGCCGGCGCACATTCCGGTCACCGCCAAGATGCGCCTCGGTTTCGACAGCCCGGACGGCTCGCTGGTCTGCGCCACGGCGCTGGCCGAAGGCGGCGCCGAGCACATTGTGGTTCACGCTCGAACCAAGATGGACGGCTACAAGCCACCGGCTCATTGGGAGTGGATTCCGCGCGTGCAGGACGTGGTCAAGGTGCCGGTGTTCGCCAACGGTGACATCTGGAGCGTCGAAGACTGGCGCCGCTGCCGGGAAATCAGCGGCGTCGAGGACATCATGCTCGGTCGCGGCCTGGTGTCGCGTCCGGATCTGGCCCGTCAGATCGCTGCCGCCCGTGCCGGCGAGGAAGTCGTCGAGATGACCTGGGCCGAGCTGCTGCCGCTGATCCAGGACTTCTGGCTGCAAGCCAAGGCGCAGATGACAGCACGCCAATCCCCGGGCCGCTTGAAGCAATGGCTGGCGATGCTGACCCGCAATTATCCTGAGGCTACCGAGTTGTTCACCGTGTTGCGCCGAGAAACCGAGCCGGACCACGTCTCGCGTTTGCTGGGCTTGCCGGTCGCCGAAGCCGCCTGAAAAAATCTCCGAACAATCTCTTGAAAACAAAACGCAGGTCCCTATCTAAGGGTTACGCGATGCCGAATTCGGGTCGCGGAGACAAAAAACCTTGCTGATTGTTTTCAGGAGATTTGAACCATGAGTACTGCATTTTCCCTCGCGCCACTGTTCCGTTCCTCGGTAGGCTTCGACCGTTTCAACGACCTGTTCGAAACCGCCCTGCGCAACGAACCGGGTAGCAGCTATCCGCCTTACAACGTCGAAAAACACGGTGACGATCAATACCGCATCGTCGTGGCGGCGGCCGGTTTCCAGGAAGAAGACCTGGAACTGCAAGTCGAGAAAGGCGTGCTGACCATCAGTGGCGGCAAGCGTGACGCGAACGAAGGCGTCACTTTCCTGCACCAGGGCATTGCCCAGCGTGCATTCAAGCTGTCCTTCCGCCTGGCCGATCACATCGAGATCAAGGCCGCCGGCCTGAGCAACGGCCTGCTGAGCATCGATCTGCTGCGCGTGATCCCGGAAGAAGCGAAAGCCAAGCGCATCCCGATCAACGGGACGCAGAAGCCGGCGCTGCAACACTGATTCACTTGCAGAAACAAGTCGTCTGAACGGGCGATAAGCCGCTGAATGAAGGCCCCGATACGTCGGGGCCTTTTTTGTGGGCGCAGGAAAACTGCAGTTCGGCTTTGCCGCCAGCGGCGGTTTCTCTACAATCCGCCGCAGTTTTGCCGACCCCCATCCTTACCGGTCGGCCTGGAGCCTTTTTCATGGACGATATTCAACAGCGCTGGCTGTGCGCCCTCTCTGCGCCGATGGTGGCGCTCAATCCTCGCGCCGAATACGACGAGCCAGCGTTTTACGCCGATCCACAATTCATCGACTTGCAATGCAGCTGGGGAATCAATGACCGCCCGCAATTATTGAGCATGTTCAAACGCATGACCGACAACGGTCATGCCAGACATCTCAATGGTGCCTATCAGGCCTGGCAGCGTTGTCTGCCCGGCGAATGGCACGCATTGATGGAAACTCTCGAACCGCGTGAGCGCGTTCTGCACGATTTTGCCAGTCGCACCTTTGGTGACTGCGGGCCTGGCGGCATTCTGGCCTGGGACTATGGTCGCATGGGATTTCTGCTGCGCTGCGCGGTGCGCAACCAGTGGATTGATCTGACTGAAAGCGCCTGGTTGCACGGGCGGTTGGCGGTCAGGGCCCAATACCACTACAGCAGCTGGAAATCGTATTTCAACGGATTCCTTTTCGGTCGCGGGTTCTGGGGGTGTGAAAGCAAAGGTGATGACACCTTTGCTTTCGAGCTGGATCGGCAGGGCGAGCAATCGAACAGCGTGCAAGTGGCCCGTGGGCTTGCGCAGAACATGCCGGTTTTTCTGAACAGCCTGCCTTGGCATCTGGAGCTCGACTTGCCCCAGCGTCCGGAATCTCTTGAGGAGTTCGACTGGTCATGAGTTGCTGGATACGTTTGGGTATCGAACCCACCGACAATGAATCGTTGATTCGAGATGCCTACCGCGCACGGCTGCCGGAACATCATCCGGAATCCGACCCTGAAGGATTCCAGGCACTGCGTCAGGCATACGAAAGTGCGATTCGCTTTGCTCGCGAAGAAGCACTTGAAGTGTCTGAAACCGTGGTTTCGGAAGTGCCTCAGGCCCTTGCCGACTTTGACAATCTGTTGAACGACCCGGAGCAGCGTTTTGATCCGCAGGCCTGGCAGAGCTTTGTCAAAACCCTGGATCAACTGCCGCTCGGCGTGCTCGACGACCTGCGCTGGGCGCTGTTTGGCCAGATGTTCAACGCCGATCTGTTGTCGCATCGTTGCGCCAGCGTACTCGTTGACCACATGGGCTGGCAGCATCAGTTGATGTCGCTGGGCTTCGAGCAGGCTCGGCAGGCGGAAGACTTTCTCGATCAGATCAATAAGCCCGACCCGTTCGATATGGCGTTGATGGGGGATTGGTCCGCCGCTGCACAGACCGAAAGCCTTTGGTATTTGCACACCCTGGATATGATCTTCAATCAGCGCTCGCTGCAGGAGTTCGACCGCTTTGTCAGTCGGCACACCTGCCTGCCATTGCCGGATCACACGGCGTCGATCAAGCGTCTGGTCGTGCAGTTCACTCAGGCTGGCATTGGGGGCGAGGGCCTGCGGCAGTTCTGCGTCGAGCTACAGCGTGAAACGCCGAATGACGTGGATTCGCTGTACCTGCTGGCCTGTCAGAACAGCCTGCTGGGGCTGGAGGACGAGGCATTTGCGTGCTGGGTGCAACTCTGGCAGGAACACCGGCACCCAAAGGCCGAGAGCGAGTTGTTGGCCTTGTGCGCCAGGCGTCAGCCGGATTTTCTTCCTTTGTTGATTCAGGCCTTCGACCGTCTCGGTGATTTTCGCGATTGGGCCTTTGATCTGGGGGATGCCACTCAAGCCTACGGCAGTCCATCGCTCCGGCCCGAAACCCTGGCTCGCTGGATGGGCATTGGCCCGGACCAGACTCAGGGCCTGGCCAAGGCGTTTTTGAACTGGCGGATGGCCGACGACGAATTGCCTTTGCTCGCGTTGCTGTTGGGCGCGCACGACGATGTTCGACTGCAGCAGCTTTATCGACATGCCTGGGCCCTGCATCGAGGCGATGTGCAACTGTTACAACAGTTGGTCGATCAGCCTCCGGCCATCGATGCACTTGAAGAACTGGTTCTGAGCGGGTTCAGGTCTCAAGCCCGACAGCATTTGCGTTGGTTGAGTCATGGGCCGATCCCGCTGACGATGGGCGCGTTTATCGATGAGGGTTCACAGCAAACGCACCTGCCCGAAGCGCTGGAGAAAGGCAGCGGCCACAAAGTCTGCCTTGCATGGCTGCGCAGGTTGCGAGCATACAGCCCGGTAGCGCTGGAGCGAATCGAGCAGGCATTCTCCTTGGGCGACACGTACATGGCCGGCGAGTTGGCGGTGCTGAGTGTGCTGACCCAGTTGAGTGATCGAGGCGTGGCATTGCCACCTGTCGGCTCGGGAGAAGCGGTGTGGCAATGGCACGCCAGCACCCTATATCTGTTGGCATTGCTCAGCGAGCCGGAGCGCTGGCTGAGCTTGACGGGTGATCTGACGCTGGAACACCTGCCGTTCGATTCGGCCCAGCCAGCCAGTCGGTTGCAACCGCTGTTGCGGCGTCTTTATCGCGAGCAGGGAGATCTCAACGGTTTGCTTGGCTGGTTGCAGGTCGAAGACCCGGTGCATGCCGTACTTGCCCGGCAATTGACGGGCGTCCAGCAAGCACTCGACAGCGTGCGATTACTGAGCAATGACCGCTTGTATGATTGTGTGCACAGCGACTTGCGTGCGTTCAGTGATGACGTGCTCGGACGCATGCTGCTGACGGGTGTGCTGTATCACGATCCATTGATGGATGCGCAGCAACGCCGCTATTTGCTCGAAAGGACAACCGAGATCATCAACTCACAGGACTGGTTCGACGGTTTCCGTCACAGTCTGATCAAGGGCGAGCCGACGCACCCGCCATCACAGGCGTTGACGGAGTATGAAGGTATCCACAGCGAGACCTTTTACCTGGCCCTCGATGCGCTCAAAGGGTTGGTGCGCTACGGCAGCGCCGGGGTGCCGCGACAGAAGATTTTGCTGCGCATGCAGCGCGCCAAGGACAACCCGGACCATGGGGTCGGTCTGCGTCTGGCGTTCAGTGCATTGTTGTCGTGGTCGGAACGCTTGCTGCTGGCCCGGGCCGACAGTCGTCCGGCATCGCCTGTGGCCTTCTGGCGCCTGAATACTCGCCTGGCGCGCGGGCCGTTCTTCTGGCAGGTGCTCGGCTCGTTGTTGGTGACGCCGCTGGCGGCTTTGCTCAGCGGCACACCGTTGTCCGCAATTGCCGTATTGCTGCTGGGCGGTGTGTTCTTGCTTGGGGCCATACTGCGACGTTTGCATGACATGGGGCGGGGCATCCCGACGTTGTTGATCCTGCTCTGCCTGTCGCCGGTGTTGCCGTTTCTGCCGTTGATGCTGTTTGCGTTTCCCGGTGACAAGCTGCCCAACCGTTATGGTGTGCCGCCGGACAGCGCCGGTGAAGACATGCTGCCCGGCGGCTTGCAGGCTACGCTGCGTCGGCTCAACGGTTAGAGATGCAGTTCATCGAGCGCCTTCTCGAGCTGTGATCGATGGCTGGCAATCTCCCTGGGTTGCTGGCCGCCGAGCACGGCGTTGAAGGTGTCCATCCAGTCGGCAATGCGTTCGCGTTCATTGCCGAGGCTCTGCATCCAGGCGCGTTCAAGGCGTGCCAGCAATGTGCGGTTGGGCAGCGAATCGCGAGGGTGGACTTTCAGGGTAGAAAGCCGTTCACGGCTGTCTTGCCGAGCCTGCTCGTCGAGCCCGGTCGGACTGCGGTCGATACTGTGGCTGTGACGTTCGCCACTGTCGAGCAGGGTGACGTCCACTTCCAGCAGGCCATTGATGTCATAGCTGAAGCGTACATCCAGGCTCTGAATATGTTCGCTAGGCTTGAACTGCACATCAAAGGAATCAATGAAGATGTTGTCGCGCACCCACGGGCGCTCACCCTGATAAACCGCAATGCGGATCTCGGTCTGTTGTGCAAACGTTGTGGAGTAGCGCTGTACCCGTGAGGTCGGAATAACGGTGTTGCGCTCGATAATCGGCGAAAAAGCACCACTGATACCTTCACCACGGTTGGTCGAAATCCCCAGGGTGTAAGGGCAGACATCGGTCAGAATCAACTCTTCAACTGCACCGTCCCGTGCCTTGCACGCCGCTTGCGTCGCCGCACCCAGTGCGACGATCGTGTCCGGATCGAGGTGTCGGTAAGGCAGGCGTCCGAAGAGCGTGGCCACCATTTGCTGCACCGCCGGCATCCGTGTGGCGCCGCCCACCAGCACCAGGCTGTCGAGGTCTCGGGGTTTGAGGCGGGCATCGCGCAGGGCTTGCTCGATCGGTGCGCGCAAGCGGGCCAGAAGAGGTCCCCAGATTTTTATCGCACGGGTTTCGTCCAGCGACCATTCGAACGTCCTGTCGGCATATCGCCAGTTCAGGTGCCGGGTGCCTTCACCGAGTTTGCATTTGAGCTGTTCCAGCGCATCGCTCAAGCTGGCCATGCCCTGCGCGTCGATCATGGCGGGCGTCAGTTGCCATTCGCTGAGGCACGCCTGCAGCAAGGCCTCGGTAAAGTCTTCGCCACCCAGAAAGTTGTCACCGGTGGACGCATGCACCTCGATCAGCGGCAACGCATATTCCAGCACCGTGACATCGAAAGTCCCGCCGCCCAGATCGAAGATCAGCGTGCGTTCGAATTTCTGTTCATGCAGCCCGTAGGCCATGGCGGCGGCGGTCGGTTCGTTGATCAGGCGGGAGACTTTCAGGCCCGCCAGTTCGGCGGCGAACAGCGTGCGTTTGCGCTGCTCGTCACTGAAATACGCCGGCACGGAAATCACCGCTTCAGACACCGGATGACCGAGAAAGGCCTCGGCATCCTGTTTGAGCGAACCGATCACCAGCGCCGAGAGTTCTTCCGGGCTGAATGAGCGCCCACCCAGTTCCAGACGTTTTTCACTGCCCATGAATCGCTTGAACGCCGCCGCTGTGCGTTCCGGGTGGGTGGTCAGGCGTGCGCGGGCGGCTTTGCCGACCAGAATGCTGTCGTCTTCATCGAGGCTGACGACGGAAGGCGTGAGTACCTCGCCGAGGGCGTTGGGGATCAACCGGGCCTGACCGTCCTGCCAGACGGCGATCAAACTGTTGGTGGTACCAAGGTCAATGCCCAGCAGGGCCGGGCGGGGGAGGGTTGCATCCTGCATGATCGATCTCGAAACGGCGCGAAAAAACGCGACCCTACAGGTTGCCGCCAACCCTGGCAATTACCGGCCTGACGTCGATGCCTGCGGTCGGCAACCGCAGGCGTTCCGGTCAAACCAGCAAGCCTTTCAATACCTCCAGCGCCACCGGCCGACTGTGCAGATACCCCTGATACAAATGGCAGCCCAGCCCTTGCAGGAACTCCAGTTGCTCCGGGGTTTCCACGCCTTCGGCGATCACTTCCAGTTCCAGGCTGCGGGCCATGGCGACGATGGCGCGAATGATCTCAGCGTCGTTGGGGTCGCTGGTGGCGTCGCGGATGAACGACTGATCGATCTTCAGCGTGTCCACCGGCAGGCGTTTCAGGTAGGTCAGTGATGAATAGCCAGTGCCGAAGTCGTCCATGGCGAAGCTCACGCCGAGTTTTTTCAGGCGGCGCATCTTGCTGATGGTGTCTTCCAGGTTCTGGATGACGATGCCTTCGGTGATTTCCAGTTTCAGCAGCGAGCAGGGCAGGCCGTGGCTGGTCATGCTGTGTTCGATGCGTTCGACGAAGTCGTTCTGGCGGAACTGCCGGGGGCTGATGTTCACGCACAGGCTGAATGCCAGAGGATCGATCAGGCCGTCGGCGATCAGTTGTTTGAAGGCATCGCAGGCCTCATCGAGGATCCAGGTGCCGACCTCGAGAATCAGCCCGCTGTCCTCCAGGACCTTGATGAACTCGGTGGGTGATTGCGCACCGAGCTCCGGGTGATTCCAGCGCACCAGCGCTTCGGCGCCGATGATACGATTGTCCCGGGCGTCCACTTGCGGCTGGAAATGCACGTTGAATTCGCCACGGGACAGCGCCAGGCGCAAGTCGGTCTCCATGCGCAGCCGTTCACTGGCCGCTTTCTGCATGGTGTTGTGGTACATCTGCGTGGTGTTGCGCCCGGAATCCTTGGCCCGGTACAGCGCAATGTCCGCGCGCTTGAGCAGGTCGGTCGGGGTCGAGCCGTGATCGGGTATCAACGCCACACCGATGCTCGGTGTCACTTGCAGGCGCTGGCCGTCGAGGAACATCGGCTCCGAGAGCAATTCGCGAATGGTGTCGGCCAGTTCACGCACCTGGCCGCTGACTTCGTTGCGGGTGCCTTCCAGGCCGCTGAGCAACACCACGAATTCATCGCCACCGAGCCTCGCCACGGTGTCTTCCATGCGCACGCTGGCCTCAAGTCGCGCGGTGATGATTTTCAGCACCGTATCGCCAACCGGATGGCCGAGCGAGTCGTTGATGTGCTTGAAGTGATCGAGGTCGAGAAACAGCAGCGCGCCGCGCAGGTTGTGGCGTTTGAGCAGGGCGATCTGCTGGCTCAGGCGATCCATCAGCAGCGCGCGGTTGGGCAGGTTGGTCAGCGGGTCGTGATAGGCCAGATGACGGATCTGCGCTTCGGCGTTCTTCAGCAGGCTGACGTCCCGGGCGGTCATCAGCAGGCAGGCGGTTTCGTTGAGCGTGATCGGTTCGACCGACACTTCCACCGTCAGCAACTCCCCGCGCTTGTTGCGCCCGAGCATTTCCTGATGGTGCACGCGGCCCTTGATCTGTAGCTCTGCGAGCAGCCCCGAGCGCTGTTTTTCCTCGGCCCAGATGCCGACCTGATACACGGTTTTGCCCACCACTTCGTCGGCGCGATAACCGGTCAGGCGACAGAAGCCGTCGTTGACCTCCAGATAACGCCCGGTGTCACGTTCGGTGATGGTGATGGCGTCGGGGCTTGAGTGAAACGCCTTGGCGAACTTCTCTTCACTGGCCTTGAGGGCCGCTTCCGAGCGCTGTTGCTGGGTAATGTCGCGCAGCGTGGTGACGATGCACGGCTGATTGCCGACGCTGATCTGGCGGCTGGAAATCACACAGGTCAGCGACTGGCCGTCCTTGTGCTGGACGATGATCGCGACATTGCTCAGGCCCTGTTCGCGAATCACCCGTTCGATGCGCTGCAGGCTTTTCGCCGAGGCATCCCACAGGCCGATTTCTTCGGCGGTATGGCCGATGACGTCAGTGGCGCTCCAGCCGAAGGTCTGGGTGAAACTGGAGTTGATCTCGATGAACTCCCCGGTTTCCTGGCGGGTCACGCAGATCGGGTCGGGGCTGACCTGGAACAGCGTGGCGAACTTCTCTTCCGAAGCCACCAGCCGTTGTTCGCGTTCGACCTGATCGGTGATGTCCAGCAGGGTGCCCGCCATGCGCAGCGGCGCGCCGTTTTCATCGCGATAGAGGCGGGCGCGGCTTTCCAGATAGCGTGAGCTGCCGTCCGGCAGTTGCACGCGGTAGGTCAGTTGATAATTGCCCGCCGGACCTTCGCGCAGACTGCGGTAGGCATCGCGCATGCTGTCGCGTTCCTCGCCGGGCACGCCTTCGAAGAATTCGTCAAAAGATTCGTGAAACGGAATCGGCTCCAGCCCGTGCAATTGCGCGGCGCGGGCCGAGCCGTAGAGCATGCCGCTGGGAATGTGCCAGTCCCAGGTGCCGAGCTGGGCAGAGTCCAGTGCCAGATCGAGGCGTTCCTGGCTGTCCTTGAGCGCGTGCTCGGCCGCTTTGCGTTCGGTGGTGTCGAGAAACGTGCTCAATAGATAAGGCTGGCCTTCGAGCTCGACCTTTTGCGCACTGAGAATGCCGTCATGGACTTGACCATTGCTGGCGCGGAACTGCACTTCCATGCTGATCAGTTCGCCCTTGGCCTTGGTCTTCTTGACCAGCTCCGCCCGTTGCTCGGGATGCACCCACAGGCCCAATTCCAGGGTGGTGCGCCCGATAGCGCTCTGCACCGGCCAGCCGAACAGGCTTTCGAAATACTGGTTGGCCTCGCTGATCAGGCCGTCTTCCTGACGGGTCAGCAACACCATGTTCGGGCACAGGTGAAACAGCGTGGCGAAACGTTTCTCCGAACTGCTGAGGGCCTGTTCCCGTTGCCGCTGGTGGGTGATTTCACGGATCACCCCGATCATTCGGGGCCGGCCATGCTTGTCCGGCAGCAGGCTGCCATTGATCTCCAGCCAGTGCAGGCTGCCATCGGGCCAGCGGATGCGGTGGTGCATCGCCTGTTCCAGCGGCGCGCCGGCTATTACCGCGTGGAAGGCGCGAACGGTTTTCGCCCGGTCTTCCGGCGGCAGCAGGTCGAGGTATTCCAGATCTTCGGGCAACGGCTGCCGTGGATCGAAGCCGAACAAGGCCTGAGTGCCCCGCGACCAACTGATCTGCCCGCGTTCGATGTCCCAATACCAGGCGCCGAGTCGGGCGCCATTGAGCGCCGCGAGCAATTGCGGCGCGCTCTCCCAGCTCTGCTCGGAACGCCGTGGATCAATGGCCTGAATACGCGGCATCGGCGGAATACGGTCAACAGATTTCGGCATTGTTAAGGGGCCTTGAGCTGATTTGGGCATTAGGCACAGGGACGGCAGCTCTATAGGAGTAGCACAAGTCAGCCGTGATTCCCTGGCAGATCGATTTGAGCGTCCAGCAGGGCCATAAACGCCCGTGCAGCATTCGACAGCGTCCGTTCGGTGTGCAGGATATAGCCTAGCTGGCGAGTGAGCTGTATGCCCGGCAAAGGTATGCGCGCCACCTGTTCATCGAGCATGGTGCGCGGCAAAACGCTCCAGGCGAGGCCAATCGACACCATCATCTTGATGGTTTCCAGGTAGTTAGTGCTCATGGCGATGTTCGGCGTCAGCCCCTGTGCCTCGAACAGACGTTGGACAATATGGTGAGTAAAGGTGTTGCCGCCGGGGAAAACCGCCGGATGGCCGGCAATGTCCGCCAATGTGACAGCGCCGTTGCTGATCAATGTGTGCTCCGGGGCGACCACGAAGTCCAGCGGGTCATCCCAGACCGGCGTGGCCTTGACCAGTGTGTGCGGCTCCGGCGCCAGGGTGATGACCGCCAGTTCTGCACGGCCATGGAGAATTTCCTCGTAGGCCACTTCCGAATCGAGGAACTGAATATCCAGTGCCACCTGTGGGTAGCGGCGGGTGTACTCCCTTAATAAGGGCGGCAAACGGTGCAGGCCGATGTGGTGACTGGTGGCCAGTGTCAGACGACCGGTCACTTCGCCGGTCAGGTTGGTCAGGGCGCGGCGCGTGTCATCGAGCACATTGAGAATCTGATAAGCCCGTGGCAGCAGGGCCCGGCCGGCCTCGGTCAGGCCCACTTCACGGCCCAGTCGGTCGAACAGCCGCACATTCAGTTGCTGCTCCAGCCCGGCGATGCGTTTGCTGATCGCCGGTTGCGTCAGGTGCAGGCGTTCACCGGCGCCGGAGAAGCTCCCGGACTCGGCGATGGCGATAAAAGCATTGAGGTTGGCCAGATCCATGTTCGTATTCCAGTTGGTTATCCAAAGCATAAAAAATATGAATTTGAGTTATTCAATCTAACCCCATAGGATCGGCCTCACAAGCCAAAGGGTTATTGATAAGCCCAGGGCATAGAAACAAGCTGATGAGGAAACGTCTGATGGCCGGCAAAACGCTCTACGACAAGCTCTGGGATTCGCATTTGGTCAAGCAGCGCGACGATGGTTCGGCGCTGATCTACATCGATCGTCACATCATCCACGAGGTGACCTCGCCGCAAGCCTTCGAAGGCTTGCGTCTGGCCGGGCGCAAGCCATGGCGCATCGATGCCAACATCGCGACCCCGGACCACAACGTACCGACCACCCCGGAGCGCAAGGGCGGCATCGCGGCCATTGCCGACCAGGTCTCGCGTTTGCAGGTTCAGACCCTCGACGACAACTGCGATGAATACGGCATCGTCGAATTCAAGATGAATGACGTGCGTCAGGGCATCGTCCACGTGATCAGCCCGGAGCAGGGCGCGACCTTGCCGGGCATGACCGTGGTCTGCGGCGACTCGCACACCTCGACCCACGGCGCGTTCGGCGCATTGGCCCACGGTATCGGCACTTCCGAGGTTGAGCACGTGCTCGCCACTCAGTGCCTGGTCGCCAAGAAAATGAAGAACATGCTGGTGCGCGTCGAAGGCCAATTGCCGTTCGGCGTGACCGCCAAGGACATCGTTCTCGCCGTGATCGGCAAGATCGGCACCGCCGGCGGTAACGGCCACGCTATCGAGTTCGCTGGCAGCGCGATCCGCGACTTGTCCGTCGAAGGCCGCATGACCATCTGCAACATGTCCATCGAAGCCGGCGCCCGTGTGGGTCTGGTGGCGGCTGACCAAAAGACTGTGGATTACGTCAAGGGCCGTCCGTTCGCACCGAAAGGCGCCGAGTGGGATCTGGCTGTCGAATCCTGGAAAGACCTGGTGTCCGACGCCGACGCGCATTTCGACACCGTGGTCGAGCTCGACGCTGCGCAGATCAAGCCGCAAGTCAGCTGGGGCACTTCGCCGGAAATGGTGTTGGCCGTTGATCAGAACGTGCCGGACCCGGCTAAAGAGATGGATCTGGTCAAGCGCGACTCGATCGTCCGCGCCTTGAAATACATGGGTTTGACCGCCAATCAGGCGATCACTGACATTCAGCTCGACCGCGTATTCATCGGTTCCTGCACCAACTCGCGCATCGAAGATTTACGCGCTGCTGCGGTGATCGCCAAGGGCCGCAAGGTTGCATCGACCATCAAGCAGGCCATCGTGGTGCCGGGCTCGGGTCTGGTGAAGGCGCAGGCTGAGGCCGAAGGTCTGGACAAGATCTTCCTCGAAGCCGGTTTCGAATGGCGTGAGCCGGGTTGCTCGATGTGCCTGGCGATGAACCCGGACCGTTTGGAGTCCGGCGAGCATTGCGCCTCGACGTCCAACCGTAACTTCGAAGGCCGTCAGGGCGCCGGTGGCCGTACCCACCTCGTCAGCCCGGCCATGGCCGCTGCGGCGGCGGTGAACGGTCGTTTCATCGACGTTCGTGAATTGATCTGAGGAGCGCAGCATGAAAGCTTTTACCCAGCACACTGGCCTTGTCGCACCTCTGGATCGTGCCAACGTCGACACCGACCAGATCATCCCGAAGCAGTTTCTGAAGTCGATCAAGCGCACCGGTTTCGGCCCGAACCTGTTCGACGAGTGGCGTTACCTGGATGTCGGTCAACCGTATCAGGACAACTCCAAGCGTCCGCTGAACAAGGAATTCGTGCTCAACGCCGAGCGTTATCAAGGCGCCAGCGTGTTGCTGGCCCGCGAGAACTTCGGTTGCGGCTCCAGCCGTGAACACGCGCCATGGGCGCTGGAAGAATACGGTTTCCGCAGCATCATCGCGCCGAGCTACGCCGACATCTTCTTCAACAACAGCTTCAAGAACGGCTTGCTGCCGATCATCTTGAGCGACGCGGAAGTCGACGAACTGTTCAAACAGGTCGAGGCCGCGCCGGGCTATCAGTTGCAGATCGATCTGCACGAACAGACCGTGACCAGCCCGAACGGCAAGGTGTACCGCTTCGAGATCGACGCGTTCCGCAAGCACTGCCTGCTCAACGGTCTGGACGACATCGGCCTGACCTTGCAGGACGGCGATGCGATTGCCGCGTTCGAAGCCAAGCATCGTACGAGCCAGCCGTGGTTGTTCCGCGACGCGTGAATTTGAAAGGTTGAAACCCCAATAAAAGGAAGTACCCATGACCAGCACCGCCCAGCACAGTCAGGTTGTACAAAAGCAATTCGGTGAACAGGCCGCCGCCTACCTGAGCAGCGCCGTTCACGCTCAAGGCACTGAATTTGCGCTGCTACAGGCTGAGCTGGCGGGGCAGGGCGAGGCTCGGGTGCTGGACCTGGGTTGCGGTGCCGGGCACGTGAGTTTTCACGTCGCTTCGCTGGTGAAAGAAGTGGTGGCCTACGACCTGTCGCAGCAGATGCTCGACGTGGTGGCTGCGGCTGCCGTTGATCGCGGTTTGAGCAATGTGTCCACGGTCAACGGTGCCGCCGAGCGTCTGCCGTTCGCCGATGGCGAGTTCGATTTCGTGTTCAGCCGTTACTCGGCGCACCACTGGAGTGACCTCGGCGTTGCGTTGCGCGAAGTGCGTCGGGTGCTGAAACCGGGTGGCGTGGCGGCGTTCATCGACGTGCTGTCGCCGGGCAGTCCGCTGTTCGACACCTACCTGCAGAGCGTCGAAGTGCTGCGCGACACCAGCCATGTACGCGATTATTCTGCCGGTGAGTGGCTGCGCCAGGTCAGCGAGGCCGGTCTGCACACCCGCAGCACCACGCGTCAGCGCCTGCGTCTGGAGTACAACAGCTGGGTCGAGCGCATGCGCACACCTGAAGTGATGCGCGCCGCGATCCGCGAGTTGCAGCGGTCGATGGGCAACGAAGTGCGCGAATATTTTGAGATTGAGGCCGATGGTTCGTTCAGTACAGATGTACTGGTGCTCTGGGCTGAAAAGTAATCTTGGAACGATAAGTATTTTTCCGGGCGCGCCTGTCGATGGCGCACCGACTGAAGACACGAGGAAAGCATGAGCAAGCAGATTCTGATTCTCCCAGGCGACGGTATTGGTCCGGAAATCATGGCCGAAGCGGTCAAGGTGCTGGAGCTGGCCAACGACAAGTACAGCCTGGGCTTCGAGCTGAGCCATGACGTGATCGGTGGCGCCGCCATCGACAAGCACGGCGTACCGCTGGCCGACGAAACCCTCGACCGCGCTCGCGCTGCCGACGCCGTCCTGTTGGGCGCCGTGGGCGGCCCGAAATGGGACACCATCGAGCGTGACATCCGCCCTGAGCGCGGTCTGCTGAAAATTCGCGCGCAACTGGGCCTGTTCGGCAACCTGCGCCCGGCGATCCTGTACCCGCAGTTGGCTGACGCCTCGAGCCTGAAGCCGGAAATCGTTGCCGGCCTGGACATCCTGATCGTCCGTGAGCTGACCGGCGGTATCTATTTCGGCGCGCCGCGTGGCACCCGTACCTTGGAAAACGGCGAGCGTCAGTCCTACGACACGCTGCCGTACAGCGAAAGCGAAATCCGCCGCATCGCCCGTGTCGGTTTCGACATGGCCATGGTTCGTGGCAAAAAGCTGTGCTCGGTGGACAAGGCCAACGTGCTGGCGTCCAGCCAACTGTGGCGTGAAGTGGTCGAGCAGGTGGCCAAGGATTACCCTGAAGTCGAACTGAGCCACATGTACGTCGACAACGCCGCCATGCAACTGGTGCGTGCACCGAAGCAGTTCGACGTGATCGTCACCGACAACATGTTCGGCGACATCCTGTCCGACGAAGCGTCGATGCTCACCGGCTCCATCGGCATGCTGCCGTCGGCTTCGCTGGACGCCAACAACAAGGGCATGTACGAGCCTTGCCACGGTTCGGCGCCGGACATCGCGGGCAAAGGCATTGCCAACCCGCTGGCGACCATTCTGTCGGTGTCGATGATGCTGCGTTACAGCTTCAATCTGCACGAAGCGGCCGATGCCATCGAGAAAGCGGTCAGCGTGGTGCTGGATCAAGGGCTGCGCACCGGCGACATCTTTTCGACCGGTTGCACTAAAGTCGGTACGCAGGAAATGGGTGACGCAGTAGTCGCCGCGCTGCGGAATCTGTAATCTCTCGGGCCCGCTGCGAAATTCAAGACAAAGCAGCGGCCCACTTTTCAAGAAGGTGTAGTTGCGATGAAACGTGTAGGTCTGATCGGTTGGCGCGGCATGGTCGGTTCCGTGCTCATGCAGCGGATGCTGGAAGAGCAGGATTTCGATCTTATCGAGCCGGTGTTTTTCACCACTTCCAACGTCGGTGGCCAAGGCCCGTCCGTGGGCAAGGACATTGCTCCGCTCAAGGACGCTTACAGCATTGATGAGCTGAAGACCCTCGACGTGATCCTGACCTGCCAGGGCGGCGACTACACCAGCGAAGTGTTCCCGAAGCTGCGCGAAGCCGGCTGGCAGGGTTACTGGATCGACGCGGCCTCGAGCCTGCGGATGAACGACGACGCCGTCATCATCCTCGACCCGGTCAACCGCAAGGTCATCGACCAGCAGCTCGACGCGGGCACCAAGAACTACATCGGCGGCAACTGCACCGTCAGCCTGATGCTGATGGGCCTGGGCGGTCTGTTCGAGGCCGGTCTGGTCGAGTGGATGAGCGCCATGACCTATCAGGCGGCGTCCGGTGCCGGCGCGCAGAACATGCGTGAACTGATCAAGCAGATGGGCGCGACCCACGCCGCTGTCGCCGATCAACTGGCTGATCCGGCCAGCGCGATCCTCGACATCGACCGCCGTGTGGCCGAAGCCATGCGCAGCGACGCGTACCCGACCGAAAACTTCGGCGTACCGCTGGCCGGCAGCCTGATCCCGTGGATCGACAAGGAACTGCCGAACGGCCAGAGCCGCGAAGAGTGGAAGGCCCAGGCCGAGACCAACAAGATCCTCGGTCGCTTCAAGAGCCCGATCCCGGTCGACGGCATCTGCGTGCGCATCGGCGCCATGCGTTGCCACAGCCAGGCGCTGACCATCAAGCTGAACAAAGACGTGCCGATCGCCGACATTGAAGGGCTGATCAGCCAGCACAACCCTTGGGTCAAACTGGTGCCAAACCAGCGCGAAATCAGCATGCAGGAGCTGAGCCCGACGAAAGTTACCGGCACCCTGAACGTACCGGTCGGTCGTCTGCGCAAGCTGAACATGGGTTCGCAGTTCGTCGGTGCCTTCACCGTCGGCGACCAACTGCTGTGGGGCGCGGCCGAACCGCTGCGTCGCATGCTGCGGATCCTGCTTGAGCGTTGATCGCGTGACGCAATGAAAGAACCCGCGCCTTGAAAGAGGCGCGGGTTTTTTTTGCCTGCATGGCGGCCACCCGGTAAAGTGCCGCTCCCCCCGTTTCGCCAGAGGCAGCACCATGACCCAGACCCTTGATATTGCCGTGATCGGCGCCACCGGTACTGTCGGCGAAACCCTTGTGCAGATTCTCGAAGAGCGCGACTTTCCAGTCGGCACTTTGCACCTGTTGGCCAGCAGCGAATCCGCTGGCAGCTCGGTGCTGTTTCGCAACAAGAACGTAAGAGTGCGCGAAGTCGATGAGTTCGACTTCAGCAAGGTCAAGCTGGCGTTCTTCGCCGCCGGCCCGGCCATCACCCTGAGTTACGCCGCCCGCGCTCACGCGGCGGGTTGCTCGCTGGTCGATCTGTCCGGCGCGTTGCCGGCGGATCAGGCGCCGCAAGTGGTGCCGGAAGCCAATGCCGAGTTGCTGGCCGGTTTGAAAATGCCGTTCCAGGTCAGCAGCCCAAGCCCGTCAGCCACAACGCTGGCTGTGGTGTTGGCACCGCTGCTCGATTTGATCGAGCTGCAATATGTGCATGTCACCGCCAATCTGGCGGTTTCCGCCCAAGGCCGCGAAGCGGTGACCGAGCTGGCTCGTCAGACCGCCGAGTTGCTGAACATGCGTCCGCTGGAGCCGACATTCTTCGACCGGCAGATGGCTTTCAACTTGCTGGCTCAGGTCGGTACGCCTGACGCTCAAGGCCACACGCTGCTGGAAAAACGTCTGGTGCGCGAACTGCGTCAGGTGCTGGCCAAGCCTTTATTAAAGATTTCCGCAACTTGCGTTCAAGCCCCGGTGTTTTTTGGCGATAGCTTTAGCGTGACCTTGCAGTCAGCGAGCGCGGTCGACCTGGTAAAGGTCAATGCCGCCCTTGAAGCCGCTGACGGCATCGAACTGGTTGAAGCCGGTGATTATCCGACCGCCGTCGGTGACGCGGTGGGCCAGGACGTGGTCTATGTCGGACGGGTGCGTAGCGGTGTCGACGAGCCGTCGGAACTAAATCTGTGGCTGACGTCAGATAACGTACGCAAAGGTGCGGCCCTCAACGCGGTGCAAGTGGCCGAGTTGTTGATAAAAGGCCTGCTGTAAAAGATACTTGGCAACAATTTGTCGACTGATTCTAGCCGGGCGCTATGCTTGGCCAGATCACTTGATGACGTAACACCCTCCGGGACATTCCGGGGCATCAAAGAAATGATCGCGCGCGGCATGCTGTCGTCGTCGCGCGCAATGCCTTACGGCAGCGACAATCAACATCTTCTCGCTGGCCGAGGAACGTTCAAACAAAGGAAGAGGCTATGGTTCAAGTTCGCAAACTGGTGTTAGCAATAGCGGCCGCCTCGGCGCTGTCCTCCGGTATGGCGCATGCCCTCGGGCTCGGGGAGCTGACCCTGAAGTCGACCCTGAACCAGCCGCTGGTGGCGGAAATCGAGCTGCTCGATGTCAAGGATCTGACCGCTGCCGAAGTGGTACCGAGCCTGGCCTCGCCGGAAGATTTCGCCAAGGCCGGTGTCGATCGCCAGGCCTTCCTCAATGATCTGACTTTCACCCCGGTGCTCAACGCCAGCGGCAAAAGCGTGCTGCGTATTACCTCGAGCAAACCGCTGTCGGAACCGATGGTGAAATTCCTCGTGCAGGTGATGTGGCCTAACGGTCGACTGCTGCGCGATTACAGCGTGCTGCTGGATCCGTCGAAGTTCTCGCCGCAGACCGCCGATGCCGCTGCGCAGCCGGCACCGACGCAAACCATCACCGCGCCGACCACGGGTGCAACGCATTCGACCCATACCACCACGCCACGCGACACCCTGTGGGAAATCGCAGCGAAGGCGCGTACTGGCGGTTCGGTCCAGCAGACCATGCTGGCGATTCAGGCCCTGAACCCGGATGCGTTCATCGGCGGCAACATCAACCGTTTGAAAACCGGTCAGGTGCTGCGTCTGCCGGATGAGGTGCAAAGCACCGCGCTGCCGCAATCCAAAGCCATTGCCGAAGTGGCCGCGCAGAACGAGGCCTGGCGTCAGGGTCGTCGTTATGTGGCCAAGCCAGGCACCGGTCAGCAGCAGCTTGATGCGACCAACCGTGGTCGCGCCAACACCGGTCCTGCCAAGAATGCCAAAGACAACCTGAGCCTGGTCTCGGCTGAAGGTGCCAAGGGTCGCGGCAAGGGCCCGGCCGGCGACGCCAAGGCCTTGAGCAACAAACTGGCGGTGACCCAGGAAAGCCTCGACACGACCCGTCGTGACAATGCGGAACTGAAAAGCCGCATGACCGATCTGCAAAGTCAGCTGGACAAGCTGCAACGCCTGATCGAACTGAAGAACAATCAACTGGCGAAGTTGCAGGCCGAAGGGTCCGCCACTGCGCCGGCTCCCACAGCCGCCGCACCTGCGGTTGCCCCGGTTCCGGCGATCACCGCCGAACTGGCCGCCACGCCACCGGCCACCCCGGCAGAAGCTGCACCTGTCGCGCCTGCGCCGGAGGCCGTTTCTCCAGCACCGGTTGAGCCGGTAGTCGAGCCGAAGCCTGCTGCAGATGACGAGAAAACCTTCAACGAACTGCTGACCAACCCGATCCTGCTGGGTCTGGTGGGCGGTGGTGCGGTGGTGCTGTTGCTTCTGTTGTTGCTGCTGGCTCGCCGCCGCAAGGCTCAGCAGGAAGCTGAAAAGCACCTGCGCATGGCTCGGGCACTGGAGGAGCAATCGTTCGCGCCTGAACTCGATCTGCCGGAAAGCAGCTTCGAAGGCCTGGAAGTGCCGGCAGCGAGCGTCAAGCTCACGCCGGCACCAGCAGCGGCGCCTGTTGCCGCTGCGGTGGTGGCTCCGGTCGTGATGGCCGAACCGATCGCCGCGCCGCTGGTGGCCCCGGCGGCCGAGCGTTCCGACGACGTGCTGGACAAGGCGCAGTCGCACATCGACGGTGGTCGTCTGAATCAGGCCGCCGCGTTGCTGGAGGAGGGCGTCAGCCTGGAGCCGCAGCGCAGTGACCTGCGTCTGAAACTGATGGAAGTCTACGGTCGCCAGGGTGATCGTGATGCCTTCGTCGGTCAGGAGCGTCAACTGGTCGCCAACGGCGATAACTTTGCCAAGGTCGAAGAGCTGAAAAGCCGCTTCCCGGCCATGGCGGTCGTCGTGGCGAGTGGTCTGGCCGCTGCTGCCATTGCCGCCGAGCTGGACGCGGAATACGTCAAGGACCTGCTGCTCGACGAGCCTGAAGTGCCTGAAGCGCCTGCTGCCGCGGAAGACGATCTGGACAGCGCTTTCGACCTGAGCCTGGATGATCTCGACAACATCACACCGGTGGAGCCTGTTGCACCGGCGGCGGCTGTCGAGCCTGAAGCGCCGGTTGAGCTGGACGAGTTCCCGGCGGATGACGATCTGAGCTTCGAGTCGGTTCTGCAACAGCAGACCGAGATCAAGGAAAACCTCGACGATCTGTCTGATTTCGACCTGGATCTGGATCTGGGTGCCGATCCTGCGCCTGTGCCGGTTGAATTGGCTGACGACGACTTCCTGCTGGATCTGGACGAAGGCGTGAAGGATCTTGCGCCGGTCGAGCCGCCGGTTGTGGTCGAGCCTCCACTGGATGATCTGGAGCTGCCAGCCGATTTCGACCTGTCCCTGGCTGACGAAATGGATGCCGCCCCGGCCGAGCCGGATGCATTCGCGGCCGAGCTGGATGACGTCAACGCTGAACTGGATCGCCTGTCGGGCAGCATCAACGAGCCAAGCTTCACGGAGGCCGATGCTGCGTTGGGTGGCGATCTGGGTGAGGATGACTTCGACTTCCTCGCTGGCACCGACGAGGCTGCCACCAAACTCGATCTGGCGCAGGCCTACATCGACATGGGCGACAACGACGGCGCGCGTGACATCCTCAAGGAAGTGCTCAGCGAAGGTGACGACAAGCAGAAGAACGAAGCGAAGGAAATGCTTTCGCATCTGGCCTGAGTCAGCGTTCAGCGGTAAATAAAACGGCAGCCCTTCGAGGCTGCCGTTTTTGTTTGGGTCTGGTATCCCCGGTTCGCCGCCTTATAATGCCCGCCTTTGTAGATCAGCAGGCTGTACCGACTTGGCAAACATAGATAACCCGGCCGCCGAAATGGCCCCCGAAGGCTTTTTCCGCGTCGCCCTGGGCGTTGAATACAAGGGTTCGCGCTACAGCGGCTGGCAGCGCCAGTCCACAGGCGTGCTCACTGTGCAGGAAACCCTGGAAAAAGCCTTGTCGAAGGTCGCCAATTCGCCGATCTCGCTGCAATGCGCCGGGCGCACGGACGCCGGCGTGCATGCCTGCGGGCAAGTCGTGCATTTCGACACCCAGGTCGATCGTTCGCTGAAAGCCTGGGTCATGGGCGCCAACATCAATTTGCCCCATGACATCAGCGTCAGCTGGGCGAAGGTCATGCCAGCGCACTTTCATGCGCGATTCAAGGCCATCGCCCGGCGTTACCGCTACGTGATCTACAACGATCAGATCCGCCCGGCGCATCTCAATGAAGAAATCACCTGGAATCACCGTCCGCTGGACGTGGAACGCATGGCCGAGGCCGCGCAGTACCTGATCGGTACTCATGATTTCAGCGCGTTCCGTGCCGGGCAGTGCCAGGCGAAGTCGCCGATCAAGAAGATGCATCACTTGCGCGTGACCCGTCACGGCAAAATGATCGTGCTGGACATCCGCGCCAACGCTTTCCTGCACCACATGGTGCGCAACATCGCCGGGGTGTTGATGACGATCGGTGCCGGCGAGCGTTCGCCGGAGTGGATGAAGGAAGTGCTGGAGAGCCGCGAGCGGCGCTCCGGCGGTGTCACGGCGCATCCGTTCGGGCTGTATCTGGTGCAGGTCGAGTACCATGACGAGTTCCCGTTGCCCGAGCGTTTCATCGGGCCACATTTCCTTACGGGTTTCTCGGAACTTGACGGCTGACGCCCTCGAATGCATTTGTTACCATCCGGGACTTTCCCGGATTTGCCTTGAGGTTTTTATCGACATGTCGGCCGTTCGCAGCAAGATTTGCGGGATTACCCGCATAGAAGATGCGTTGGCAGCCGTCGAGGCCGGGGCCGATGCCATCGGGTTTGTGTTCTACGCCAAGAGTCCACGGGCGGTAACCGTTCAGCAGGCGCGCGCGATCATCGCTGCATTGCCGCCGTTCGTGACCACGGTCGGGCTGTTCGTCAATGCCAGTCGCTGCGAGCTCGGGGAAATCCTCGATGCCGTGCCGCTGGATCTGCTGCAATTTCACGGTGATGAATCCGTCGCCGACTGCGAAGGCTGGCACCGGCCTTATATCAAGGCCCTGCGGGTCAAGGCGGGCGATGACATCGCCGCCGCCTGCGATGCCTACCCGAGCGCCAGTGGCGTGCTGCTCGATACGTATGTTGAGGGCGTGCCCGGTGGAACCGGCGAGGCGTTCGACTGGTCATTGATTCCGCAGGGTTTGAGCAAGCCGCTGATTCTGGCCGGCGGGCTGACACCGGAGAACGTCGCCGATGCCGTTGCCCGGGTGCGGCCATACGCGGTGGATGTCAGCGGTGGGGTAGAGGCGAGCAAGGGCATCAAGGATCACGCAAAGATTCGGGCGTTCATCAACGCCGTACGTTGATGTGACGGCTGGCAGACTGCCGCCGTCCACAGCTCTGTAGAAAAGAGGCTGAGGGTCTTTTCGGGTTGTACGCAGGTCAGTTCCGCTGACCCGGCAGCCCAGACGATCATCGCCACACATGAATTTAGCTGAAGGGCATACGCGGGGCCGCGAACCAGAGCGTTCGGGCCGCCGGTACTGGAGAAAGAAAGCATGAGCAACTGGTTGGTAGACAAGCTGATCCCTTCGATCATGCGTTCGGAGGTCAAGAAGAGCTCGGTGCCTGAAGGTCTGTGGCACAAATGCCCGTCCTGCGAGGCTGTGCTGTATCGTCCGGAGCTGGAAAAGACCCTGGACGTTTGCCCTAAATGCAACCACCACATGCGCATCGGCGCACGTGCGCGCATCGACATTTTCCTGGATGCCGAAGGCCGTGCCGAACTGGGCGCTGACCTGGAGCCGGTTGACCGTCTGAAGTTCCGCGACGGCAAGAAGTACAAGGATCGTCTGACCGCTGCCCAGAAGCAGACCGGCGAGAAAGACGCACTGATTTCCATGAGCGGCACCCTGCTGGGCATGCCGGTGGTGGTTTCGGCGTTCGAATTCAGCTTCATGGGCGGTTCCATGGGCGCCATCGTCGGTGAGCGCTTCGTGCGCGCCGCCAACTACGCCCTGGAAAACCGTTGCCCGATGATCTGCTTCTCCGCCTCCGGTGGCGCGCGGATGCAGGAAGCCCTGATCTCGCTGATGCAGATGGCCAAGACGTCGGCCGTACTGGCGCGTCTGCGTGAAGAAGGCATTCCGTTCATCTCTGTGCTGACCGATCCGGTCTACGGCGGCGTTTCCGCGAGTCTGGCAATGCTCGGCGACGTGATCGTCGGTGAGCCGAAAGCCCTGATCGGCTTCGCCGGTCCGCGCGTGATCGAGCAGACCGTTCGCGAAAAACTGCCGGAAGGTTTCCAGCGCAGCGAGTTCCTGCTGGAGCACGGTGCAATCGACCTGATCATCGACCGTCGTGAACTGCGTCCACGTCTGGGTAATCTGCTGGCGCAACTGACCGGCAAACCGACCCCGACCTTCGTTGCTGCGCCGATCGAGCCGATCGTCGTTCCGCCGGTGCCTGCCAACGTATGACCGAGCGCACCCTTGGCGAGTGGCTCGCCTACCTTGAGCAGTTGCATCCCTCGGCCATCGACATGGGGCTGGAGCGTTCGCAACAGGTAGCGTCCCGCATGGGGCTGGGCCAGCCGGCGCCTCGGGTGATTACGGTCACCGGCACCAACGGCAAGGGTTCGACCTGCGCTTTCGTGGCTTCGTTGCTGCGGGCGCAGGGCCTGAGCGTTGGTGTCTACAATTCCCCGCACCTGCTGCGTTACAACGAGCGGGTGCAGCTCAATGGCGTCGAAGCCACTGATGCACAGCTGTGCGAAGCCTTCGCGGCGGTCGAGGCCGGGCGGGGCGAGACTTCCCTGACTTACTTCGAAATGGGCACCCTGGCGGCGTTCTGGCTGTTTCAACAGGCCGGGCTCGATGCAGTGGTGCTTGAAGTCGGTCTGGGCGGGCGTCTGGACACGGTCAACGTGGTCGATGCCGACATCGCGCTGGTCACCAGCATCGGTGTTGATCATGCCGATTACCTGGGCAATACCCGCGAATCCGTGGCCTTCGAGAAGGCCGGGATTTTCCGTCAGGGCAAACCTGCACTGTGCGGCGATCTGAATCCTCCACAACCTTTGCTGGACAAGGCGCGCGAGCTTGCTTGCCCGTTCTTCCTGCGTGGGCGCGATTTCGATCTCGGCATCACTGATCAATTCTGGCAGTGGCGTGGCACTGATGCTGACGGTCAGGTCGTAGAGCTGCGTGATTTGCCGCTGCTTGACCTGCCGATGGAAAACGCCGCGCTGGCCTTGCAGGCTTATCTGCTGCTCGGGTTGCCTTGGGATGCTCAACAGATTGTTGCGGCCTTGCAGGCGACTCGCGTGGTCGGTCGTCTTGATCGCCGTTCGTTCGAATGGAATGGCAAGCGCCTGAACCTGTTGCTGGATGTCGGTCATAACCCGCATGCGGCGGAGTACCTGGCCCGGCGTCTGGCTGCTCGTCCACCGGTCGGCAAGCGCCTGGCTGTGTTCGGCCTGTTGGCGGACAAGGATCTGGACGGTGTGGTCGGTGAATTGAATGCCAGCGTCCAGCATTGGGCGGTGGCGCCGCTGGATTCGCCGCGTGCGCGTCCGGTGGCTGAATTGAATCAGGCATTGCAGAACCTTGGCGCCTCGGTCACGTCTTATGACAGCGTGGCGGCCGCTCTGGAAGGGCAGTGCGCAGTGGCCACCAGCGACGACGAGATCTTGCTGTTCGGATCATTTTATTGTGTCGCCGAGGCCCTTGAATGGCTGTCTCGGCGCTCCACGGAGGAAGCAGCAAATGGCTTTGCTGGATAAGGCGTACAAGCAACGCATGGTCGGTGCTCTGGTGCTGGTGGCGCTGGCGGTGATTTTCCTGCCGATGCTGTTTTCCCGTCAGGACGAACAACGTCAGGTGACCGTCGAGGCGCCGGCTGCACCGCAGACACCCGCCGTGGCGCAGATCCAGATGGAGACAGTGGCAGTGCCTGAGCCGCAGGTTCTGCCGCAAGAGCCTGTACCGAGCGATGACGAAGTTGCCGAGCAGGCGGCGCCAGCGGCACCGATTGCGCCTGCGCCTGCAGCTCCGGTTCCTGCGCCCGTAGCCAAACCGGTTGCGGTCGCGCCGGCACCGGCTCCCGTGGCCAAGCCTGCCGCAGCCCCGGCCCAGCCGATCGCTGCGCTTTCTGCCAAACCGGATACTACCCAGAGTCGCGTCGACGCCAATGGCCTGTCAGTGAGCTGGTCGGTGCAGCTGGCCAGTCTGTCGAGCCGCGCCAGCGCCGAAAGTCTGCAGAAGACCCTGCGCAGTCAGGGCTACAACGCTTACATCCGTTCCGCCGATGGCAAGAACCGGGTGTTCGTCGGTCCGCTGATCGAGCGCGCCGAAGCCGATCGTTTGCGCGATTTGTTGAGTCGCCAGCAGAACCTCAAGGGGTTTGTGGTGCGCTTCCAGCCCGAGCGTGGCTGAAAACTATCACCTCGATTGAAATGCACTGACATTCGCAGCTTACCGACAGCCCTGCGCTCTGCTAAAATGCGCCGCCTTATCCGTCTGTAGGCTGCACTGTGCCATTTACCTGGGTTGACTGGGCGATCGTTGCAATCATCGCCATCTCCGCATTGATCAGTTTGAGCCGCGGCTTCGTCAAAGAAGCATTGTCGCTGGTGACCTGGATCATCGCAGGAGCTGTTGCCTGGATGTTCGGTGGCTCATTGTCCGAGTACCTCGCCGGATACATTCAAACGCCATCGGCTCGTGTGATCACGGGCTGTGCCATCATGTTTGTCGCCACACTGATCGTGGGCGCAATGATCAATTATCTTATCGGCGAGTTGGTTCGCGTCACCGGGTTGTCCGGGACCGATCGATTCCTCGGCATGGCCTTCGGCGCTGCGCGTGGCGTGTTGCTGGTGGTCGTGGCGGTCGGGCTGTTGAGCCTGGGGCCGGTACAGCAGGACGGGTGGTGGAAAGAATCACAGCTCGTGCCAAAGTTTCTATTGGTCGCAGACTGGTCCAAGAACCTGATTCTCGGGTGGAGCAGTCAGTGGCTTGCCAGCGGAATCAGCGTACCCGCTGATATTCCGTTCAAGGAGCAACTCTTGCCGTCGGCCAAAACGCCTCAGTGAGTGTTGTTCAGTTCAGATCCATTAAGTAGGGGTTGCGTCGCATGTGTGGCATCGTCGGTATCGTCGGTAAGTCGAACGTCAATCAGGCGCTGTATGACGCGCTAACCGTGCTCCAGCACCGCGGCCAGGACGCTGCCGGTATCGTGACCAGCCATGATGGCCGGTTGTTCTTGCGCAAGGACAATGGCCTGGTGCGTGACGTGTTTCAGCAGCGTCACATGCAGCGCCTGGTCGGCCACATGGGTATCGGTCACGTCCGTTACCCGACCGCCGGCAGCTCGACGTCGGCCGAGGCTCAGCCGTTCTACGTCAACTCGCCGTACGGCATCACTCTGGCGCACAACGGCAACCTGACCAACGTTGAACAGTTGGCCAAGGAAATCTACGAATCCGATCTGCGTCACGTCAACACCAGCTCCGACTCGGAAGTGCTGCTCAACGTGTTCGCTCACGAACTGGCCCAGCGCGGCAAGTTGCAGCCGACTGAAGAAGACGTGTTTGCTGCGGTGACCGACGTGCACAATCGTTGCGTCGGTGGTTACGCCGTCGTCGCGATGGTGACCGGTTACGGCATCGTCGGTTTCCGTGACCCGCACGGCATCCGTCCGATCGTGTTCGGCCAGCGTCACACCGACGAAGGCGTCGAGTACATGATCGCTTCCGAAAGCGTTTCGCTGGACGTGCTCGGCTTCACCCTGATCCGCGACCTGGCACCGGGCGAAGCGGTCTACATCACTGAAGACGGCAAGCTGCACACTCGTCAGTGCGCGACCAACCCGTCCCTGACACCGTGCATCTTCGAACACGTCTATCTGGCGCGTCCGGATTCGATCATCGACGGCGTGTCGGTCTACAAGGCCCGTCTGCGCATGGGTGAGAAGCTGGCCGAGAAGATTCTGCGCGAGCGTCCTGAGCACGACATCGACGTGGTCATCCCGATTCCGGATACCAGCCGTACTGCCGCACTCGAGCTGGCGAACCATCTGGGCGTGAAATTCCGCGAAGGCTTCGTCAAGAACCGTTACATCGGCCGTACCTTCATCATGCCGGGCCAGGCTGCGCGCAAGAAATCGGTACGCCAGAAGCTCAACGCCATCGAGCTGGAATTCCGCGGCAAGAACGTGATGCTGGTGGACGACTCGATCGTTCGCGGCACGACCTGCAAGCAGATCATCCAGATGGCCCGCGAAGCCGGTGCGAAAAACGTCTACTTCTGCTCGGCAGCTCCGGCTGTGCGCTTCCCGAACGTGTACGGCATCGACATGCCGAGCGCTCACGAGCTGATCGCGCACAATCGTTCGACTCAGGATGTCGCTGACCTGATCGGCGCTGACTGGCTGATCTATCAGGACCTGCCTGACTTGATCGAAGCGGTCGGCGGCGGCAAGATCAAGATCGAAAACTTCGATTGCGCGGTGTTTGACGGCAAGTACGTCACCGGCGACGTCGATGAGGCTTACCTGAACAAGATCGAACAGGCACGCAACGATGCCTCGAAGGTCAAGACCCAGGCGGTCAGTGCGATCATCGATCTGTACAACAACTGAGTTTCAACCGGCCCTTAGGGGCCGGTTTTGTATCTGGCAAAAGACTTTTATTTATCGAGAACAGGGCAAGGAGTGACAGCATGAGTCAGGAATGGGATGCCGGTCGGCTGGACAGCGACCTTGAAGGCGTAGCGTTCGATACCCTGGCCGTACGTGCCGGTCAGCACCGTACGCCGGAAGGCGAGCACGGTGATCCGATGTTCTTCACTTCCAGCTACGTGTTCCGTACCGCCGCCGACGCCGCTGCGCGGTTTGCCGGGGAAGTGCCGGGCAACGTTTACTCGCGTTATACCAATCCGACCGTTCGCTCGTTCGAAGAGCGCATTGCTGCGCTGGAAGGCGCCGAACAAGCCGTAGCCACGGCGACTGGCATGGCTGCGATCATGGCGGTGGTGATGAGCCTGTGCAGTGCCGGCGATCATGTGCTGGTGTCGCGCAGCGTGTTCGGTTCGACCATCAGCCTGTTCGAGAAGTACTTCAAGCGTTTCGGCGTGGAAGTCGATTACGTTCCGCTGGCAGATCTGTCGGCCTGGGATGCGGCGATCAAGTCCAACACCAAACTGCTGTTCGTCGAATCTCCGTCCAACCCGCTGGCTGAGCTGGTGGATATCACCGCGCTGTCGGAAATCGCTCACGCCAAGGGCGCGATGCTGGTGGTCGACAACTGCTTCTGCACGCCGGCGTTGCAGCAGCCGCTGAAGTTGGGCGCAGACATCGTTGTGCATTCGGCCACCAAGTTCATCGATGGTCAGGGCCGTTGCATGGGCGGCGTGGTTGCTGGTCGCAGCGAGCAGATGAAAGAAATCGTCGGCTTCCTGCGTACCGCCGGGCCAACCCTGAGCCCGTTCAACGCCTGGATCTTCCTCAAGGGTCTGGAAACCCTGAATCTGCGGATGAAGGCGCACTGTGCCAACGCCCAGCAACTGGCCGAGTGGCTGGAGCAGCAGGACGGCATCGAAAAAGTGCATTACGCCGGTCTCAAGAGCCATCCGCAGCACGAACTGGCCCAGCGTCAGCAGAAGGGCTTCGGTGCGGTGGTGAGCTTTGAGGTGAAGGGCGGCAAAGAGGGCGCCTGGCGCTTTATCGATGCGACCCGGTTGATTTCGATCACCGCCAACCTGGGTGACAGCAAGACCACCATCACTCACCCGAGCACCACGTCCCACGGCCGTCTGGCGCCGCAGGAGCGTGAAGCGGCGGGGATTCGTGACAGCCTGATCCGCATCGCGGTCGGTCTGGAAGACGTCGCTGACCTGCAAGCCGATCTGGCGCGCGGTCTGGCGGCGTTGTGATCGAGTTGTCCACTCCGAAGACGGGCACCCATGGCCGCGTTGCGCTGGTCACGGGTGCCGCTCGCGGTATCGGTCTGGGGATCGCGGCGTGGCTGATCAGCGAAGGCTGGCAGGTGGTGCTGTCGGATCTGGATCGGGTGCGTGGTTCCAAAGTGGCGAAAGTGCTGGGTGAGAACGCCTGGTTCATCGCCATGGACGTGGCGGATGAAAGCCAGGTGGCGCTCGGCGTCGCTGAAGTGTTGGGGCAATTCGGTCGTCTGGATGCGTTGGTGTGCAACGCGGCGGTGGCCGATCCGCACAACATCACGCTGGAAAGCCTGGATCTGGCCTACTGGAATCGGGTGCTGGCGGTGAATCTCAGTGGTCCGATGTTGCTGGCCAAGCATTGTGCGCCGTATCTGCGGGCGCACAACGGGGCGATCGTCAATCTGGCCTCGACCCGTGCGGCGCAATCGGAACCTGATACCGAAGCCTATGCGGCGAGCAAGGGCGGCTTGCTGGCGTTGACTCACGCACTGGCGATCAGTCTCGGGCCGGAGATTCGCGTCAATGCGGTCAGTCCGGGCTGGATCGATGCGCGGGATCCCTCTGCGCGCCGCGCCGAGCCTTTGACCGATATCGATCATGCCCAGCATCCGGCGGGCAGGGTAGGGACGGTCGAGGACGTGGCGGCGATGGTGGCCTGGCTGCTGTCGAAGAATGCCGGGTTTGTGACGGGCCAGGAATTCGTGGTCGACGGCGGCATGACCAAGAAGATGATCTACTCGGAATGACATGTTTTTGTCTTTTTGAGAAAAACTTCAATCCTGCTATTGACTTAGGTTCGCTACCTGCGTAAATTTCGCGGCCTCGGAGATGCAAACGGGTGATTAGCTCAGCTGGGAGAGCGTCTGCCTTACAAGCAGAATGTCGGCGGTTCGATCCCGTCATCACCCACCACTCCCCGAGAGGCTTGCGAAAGCAAGAGGTAGGCTGAAAGTGCCTCCACCGACGCGCAGCGGTAGTTCAGTCGGTTAGAATACCGGCCTGTCACGCCGGGGGTCGCGGGTTCGAGTCCCGTCCGCTGCGCCATATTTAACGAGTCAGACACTGTCTGGTTCGCGATTGAAAAGCACCGAAGCTTTCAGTCAAACGAGTTACTTGAGCGTCAGCTCAAAGCGATACGCAGCGGTAGTTCAGTCGGTTAGAATACCGGCCTGTCACGCCGGGGGTCGCGGGTTCGAGTCCCGTCCGCTGCGCCATATCTGTTTCAAGGACCACTGAACGCCTTGAAACACCGAAAGCAACCTTTGGTTGATTCGGAATCGATAGCAAAGACCCTGGTCGAAAGACCGGGGTTTTTTGTGTCTGAAATTTGACCTCTCCAAAACTCCTCTTTTTGTTGTCCAGCAACGAGCGCAGCTGTGGCTCGTTCGATGCCGCCGGACAGTCTCCGCTGCGTCCATGGGTCGCTGCGATGCGATGTCGCATTGATTTTTGATTCTTTAGTCAGATTTTTGTAACTGGTTGTTTGCTGCGAGCGCAGAAACCTTTAAAGTTAACCTTTCGGTCAGCTTTGCACTGTCATCACGTCCTTTGTTTAGCCAAAAAGGGCTTCTGCAAGACTCGAGATTCCCAGTAGATAACCAGAAGGGCGGATCCATAACCGCCCAGAGGATGATCCATGTCCAACCGTGAAATATCCCGGCGCTCGTTCCTTCAGGGCGGGCTGGTGGCGGGTGTGAGCGTTACGCTCACGCCGCTCAGCAGTCAGGCGCTGGCTGCCTTGATGGAAAACAGCGTGACCGTGCCGTCCGAGCAGTGGCTCGGCAACAACGGCAAGGCGCGCCAGCGTAACGATGCCTTGTCCAAGGTCTGCGGCAGCAAGGTGTTTGCCCGCGACATCCGCTCCAAGGACATGCCGGGCTGGCCCCAGCAGCAAGGCCACGCCATGTTGCTGAAAACCATCAAGGCCGACCGAATCTACGATGGCTATGACCTGTCGTGGCTCGGCGCCGATTTGCAGCCTGATCGCATCGTCACCGCTGCCGACCTGGACAAGGACGGCATCGTATTCCCGGAAGAGCACGCTCCGGATCCGTTGCTGCCTGAGGGCAAGGTGCCGATGTTCATCGGTCACCCGGTCGCGATCCTGATCTGGAACGATTTCGAGCGTTTCCGCCAGGCCAAAAACAAACTCAAATTCAATGACAAAGCGATTCGTTACGGTGCGAAAGTGCCGTTCTACGAAGGCGATCCCTATGGCAGTTTCCGCTACGTGCGCGTCGGCGGCCCGACCTCGGCAGATGAAGACGAGTTCGCCAGCCTCAAGGATTCGATCCTGTTTCCGATGCTGAAAAACCGTCGCCCGGTGTGGAATTCCCAGCCGAACCTGCACGGCAACCTGACCGAGCGCGGCCTGTTCTACGCCGATCGCATGAAGAAAGAGATCGACACCCCACCGGACAACTGGCTGGTGTTCGACGAGCGTTACAAGACCCCGTCGATCGAGCCTGCCGCGATGGAGCCGGACAACGGCAACGGCTGGTACGACCCTGCGACCAAGACCTTGCATTTCGTTGTCGCCACCCAGTGCCCGCTGGAGGCTGCAACCGAGACCGCGAAGATGATCTCGCCGTCGCGCTTCGGCCTGGCTAACCTGAACATGCACCCGGGTTACACCGTCGGTTACGGCTCCAAGGACCACAACATTTTCGTCTACTACGCGGCCCTGGCGGCGTTGTATGGCGCGGGTGTGCCGATTCGCCTGGCCAACGACCGCTACGAGCAGTTCCAGAGCGGCATCAAGCGTCACCCGTTCGACATTCGTTACCAGTTGGCGGTGGACAAGACCGACCACAGCTTCAAGATTTTCCGCGCCGAAATGAGCGTCGATGGTGGCGGTCGGATCAACTACAGCCCGTCGGTGGCTGCGGTTGGCGCAACGGCGGCTCAGTCGATCTACTACATGCCGCAGAACGATCTGCAAGTTACCGCCTATCACTCCCGCGGGGTTGAAGCGGGTTCGATGCGCGGCTACGGCACGCTGCAGAGCATGGCTTCCACCGAAATGATGGTCGACGAAATCGCCGACCGCCTCGGTGTCGACGCCATCGATCTGCGCCGCAAGAACGCGCTGCGTTCCGGGATGAAAAACACCCAGGGCGCGATCCCGGCCGGTGCGTTGCGCCTGCACGAGATTCTCGACAAGGCTTCGCTGCACGAAGTCTGGAAGAACCGCGACGCGATCAAGAAACAGCGTGAAGCGGCGGATCCGGACAACTGGTATGGCGTGGGTTTCGCCATTTGCCAGAAAGACTTCGGCACCGGTTCCGAAGCGCCGATGGCCAGTATCGAATTCACCGCTGAAGGGCGCATTTCCCTGCGCCATATCGGCATCGAGATTGGTACCGGCATGTCCACTTCGCAAGCCCTGGTGGTCGCTGATTTCCTCGGCAGCCCGGCGCACGACGTGAAGACCGGCGAGACCGAATGGAAGGAAATGCAGCTGGTCACCGCCGGCAACCCTTACATTATGAGTCAGGCCGAGCAGGACAACTTCCTGCGCAACCCCCGTTGGGTCGGCAAACTGGCGTCGGCCTCGTCCGCGACCAACTCCGCCTATTACTTCAGCCATGCCACCCGTGAAGCGGCGCGCGTGCTGTTCAACCACGGTTTGTGGCCGGCGGCGCTGGAGATCTGGCGTCAGGGCCCGTACGGCGGCCAGGCCAACCCCTATGTGGTGCGTCGCGAAGATGCGCATTGGGTCGACGGCAAACTCACCGCCAACGGCATGCAGCCGCTCAGCTTCGAGGAACTGGCCAAACGCGCTCACGAGCGCGGTCTGGTCACGGCTGCCACGGTTCATGGTTTCAACCGCTGGAGTTGGGCTGAGGCCGAATACAGCATCGACGGCGTGCGCGAGCGTCTGCCGCTCGACGGTCTGGCCGTGAAGTACGGTGATGGCGCCCCGAAAGCCAAGAAAGCGCAGATGACCAGCGACGGTTTCCATCTGCTGGATCGGCAGAACATCGCCTATCCGGTGGTTCAACTGAACAACGCCGCTGTGACTTACTACAGTCCGGTCGCAACGCTGGTCGAGTTGAAGGTCAACAAAGGTTCGGCAGAAGTCGAAGTGCTCAACCATCACTCGTGGCTGGAGTGCGGTCGGGTGCTGGTCGAAGAATTGGTCCGTGGCCAGCTCGAAGGCGGGATCGCCATGGGCATCGGCCACGCCTTGATGGAAGAGATGCCGCTGTACGAAGGCGGGCCGGGGGAGGGTGACTGGAACTTCAACCGTTATCGCCTGCCGATGGCGCGCCATGTGGCGGTGTGGAAGCAGACGTCGGAAATCCTGCCGCCGCTGTCCCCGAGCGACCCGTCCAAAGGCATCGCCGAAGTGGTGATGATCCCGGTGGTCGGTGCCATCAGTAACGCCGTGGCGCACGCCATCGGTAAACGTGTTCGCGATCTGCCAATCACTGCTGCGCGCATCAAGGAGGCCCTCAATGGCTAACCGTCCGCTTCAACTGACCCTCAACGGTCAAACCGTCGGCCCGGTGGACATCCCTGATGACCTGCCGATGATCGATTACCTGCACGAATACAAAAACCTCACCGGTTCGCGCCTGGGCTGCGGCCAGGGCATCTGCCACGCCTGCGTGGTGATCGTCGACAACCCGGACGGCACCAGCGAAGAAGTGCGTACCTGCATCACCGGCGCGCATTACTTCGAGGGCAAGAAAGTCCGCACCATCGAAGGCCACGCCAAGCGTGACGAGCAAGGCCAGGTCACCGAGCTGAACCCGATCCAGCAGCGTTTCGTCGACGAATTCGCCTTCCAGTGCAGCTACTGCGCACCGGGCTTCGTCAACGCCGCGACCGTGCTGGTGGAAAAGCTGCAACGCCAGCCAATCGTCAAAAGCAAACTGGAACAAGTCATCGAGGACAGCCTCGGCCATCACGTCTGCCGTTGCACCGGGTACGTGCGTTACTACAACGCCACCCGCAACGTGCTGACCGATCTCGGCCTGGTCAAGGAGGGTTAAGCATGAAGCAATTACTGACCCGCCTGACCCTGGCGGTCGGGCTGGCTGTGCCTGTGTTGGCGGTGCACGCGGATGATCAGGTCAAGCGCGGCGAATACCTCGCCCGTGCGGCCGACTGCATGGCGTGCCACACGGCGCCCGGCGGCGCGCCGTTTGCTGGCGGCCTGCCGATCGTCTCGCCGTTCGGCACGATCTACGGCACCAACATCACGCCGAGCAAAGAGCACGGCATCGGTCTGTACAACGATGACGAGTTTTTCGCTGCGCTGACTGAAGGCAAGCGTCGTGATGGCGCCAACCTGTACCCGGCGATGCCGTACACCTCGTATCACTTGATGCCGCGTGCGGATTCGGATGCGATTCACGCGTATCTGAAAACCATCGAGCCGATCGAGCGTGCCGCACCGGTGACCAGTCTTAGCTTCCCGTTCAACGTGCGTCCGGGCTTGATCGGTTGGAACATGATGTACGGCAAAACCTTGAAGCTGGAGCCGGCCGAAGGCAAAAGCGACGCCTGGAAACGCGGTCAGTACATGGTCGAAGTGCTCGGCCATTGCGGCGAATGCCATACGCCGCGCGGCCTGCCGGGCGCGATGAAGCTGGACAAGCGCCTGACCGGCGGCATCCTCAACGGCTACCTGGCGCCGAGCCTGCTGGCAACGGATCTGGCGGCGCGCGGCTGGAACCATCAGGACCTGAGCACGTTCCTCAAGCACGGCATGAGCGCTCAGGGCACGATGTTCAACGAAATGTTCCCGGTGTTCCACAACAGCACCCAAGGCCTGAATGATCCGGATCTGGCGGCGATGGCAACATTCCTGCTCGGCGACAAGCCGCCAGCAGCGAAAGAGCTGGCCGAAGTGCCGGTGGAAAAACTCAGTGCCAGCGCTCAACGCGGTCGTCAGGAATACTTGAACGTCTGCGCCGGCTGTCACGCGGCTGGTGGCGAAGGCAAACCGCACATCGCGGTGGCCATGCGCGGCAACACCACGCTGCGTCTGGAAGACCCGCGCAACCTGTTGCGAGTGATCGAGGATGGCATCGGCGAACAGAAATTCGCCGGGTTCGAACACATGCAGCCGATGCCCGGTTTTGCCGACAAGCTCAGTGCCGAACAACTGACCGATCTGCTGAACTACCTGCGTCAGGGTTGGGGTGGTCAGTCTGCTGAATTGGCGGTGGGCGATGTGCAGAAGCTCAAGGCTGACGCACCGTCCATCGAGCACAAGGCGCACTGATCATGCAGCATCTCGATCTGCAGGTTGTGCGGCGGGCGCTGGAGTGGTCGATAGCGGGGCAGCGCATCTGGCTCTGCACCGTGCTGACCACCTACGGCTCGGCGCCTCGCGCGCCGGGTTCGCTGCTGGCGGTGAACGACGACGGACAGTGGATCGGGTCGCTGTCCGGTGGCTGCGTCGAGGAAGATTTTCTCGAGCGTGTCGCCGAAGGTGCATTTCTCGATGCGATCAACGTGGTGCGCTATGGCGAAGGTGACGATCCGCGCTCGCGGGTCAGCCTGCCGTGTGGCGGCATTCTCGATGTACTGGTAGAGAAATTTGACGCCGACTGCGATGTGCAGGCGCATCTGCGTGAGCTTGAATCGGCGTTGCTGGGTCAGCGCCGGTTGATTCGAGAGGTCGACCTGGCCACTGGCGCGCGCAGCGTGTTTGCAGATCGCGAGCAAGGTGCGCGGATCGAGCGTGAAATCGACCGGGTACGGATCCGTATCGGTGCTGCTCAGCGTTTGTTGCTGGCCGGCTATTCCAGCGTGGCGCAGGCGTGTGCGGAGTTCGCGGTGGGTCTCGGTTTCGAGGTGATTCTCTGCGACCCGCGTGAGGAGGTGCTGGAAGGTGTGGTGCTCAATGGCGTGGAGATTCGCCGGCAATTGCCGTCGGTGTTCATCGCCGATGGTGGTTGCCACCGTGATACGGCGGTGGTGGCGTTGACCCATGATCCGCGTATCGACGATCTGGCGATGATGGAGGCCGTGCGCACCGAGGCTTTCTATATTGGTGTAATGGGCTCGCAGCAGACGTCGCAGAAGCGCTTCGAGCGATTGCGCCGGATTGGCGGGTTGGGGGAGGGCGAGCTGGCGCGGATTCATGCGCCGATCGGCCTTAACCTCGGCAGCAAAACCCCCTCGGAAATTGCCTTGGCGGTACTGGCGGATATCCTGCGGATTCGTAGCGGGATTGCGCGAGACCAGCTGTAATCCGTTGTTGGATGTAAAAAGGGCCGCTTTTCAGCGGCCCTTTTTTTGCGCATTAGAAACCGAGCTTGTCGCGCAGTCCGTAATACCAGGCGCCCAGTGCGGCAAACGGTGTGCGCAGCAATTGCCCGCCGGGGAACGGGTAGTGCGGCAGGTCGGCAAACGCATCGAAGCGTTCGGCCTGTCCTCGCAGCGCCTCGGCCAGTACCTTGCCGGCCAGGTGCGTGTAGGTCACGCCATGGCCGCTGCAGCCTTGGGAGTAATAGATGTTGTCGCCCAGGCGTCCGACCTGGGGTAGGCGCGACAGGGTCAGCAGAAAATTGCCGGTCCAGGCGTAGTCGATTTTCACGTCCTTGAGTTGCGGGAAGGCCTTGAGCATTTTCGGGCGGATGATCGCTTCGATGTTCGCCGGATCCCGGGCGCCGTAAACCACGCCGCCGCCGAAGATCAGGCGCTTGTCGCCAGTAAGGCGGTAGTAATCGAGCAAGTAGTTGCAGTCTTCGACGCAGTAATCCTGCGGTAACAGGGTTTTGGCCAGTTCATCACCGAGCGGTTCGGTGGTGATGACTTGAGTGCCGCACGGCATCGATTTGGCTGCCAGTTCCGGCACCAGATTGCCGAGATAGGCGTTGCCGGCCACGATGATGAATTTGGCCCTGACCTTGCCCTGTGGCGTATGCACGACCGGGTTGGCGCCTCGTTCGATACGCACCGCAGGCGACTGCTCATAAATGGTGCCGCCGAGGGACTCCACGGCGGCGGCTTCGCCCAGCGCCAAGTTGAGCGGGTGGATGTGGCCGCCGCTCATGTCGAGCATGCCGCCGACGTATTGATCGCAGGCCACCACTTCGCGGATGCGGCGCTGATCGAGCAGTTCAAGCTGGGTGTGCCCGAAGCGTTCCCACAAGCGTTTCTGCGCTTCCAGGTGGCCCATCTGCTTGGCTGTGATTGCCGCGAATACACCGCCGTCCTTCAGGTCGCACTGGATGTTGTACTTGCTGACGCGATCACGAATGATCCGGCCGCCCTCGAATGCCATTTGCCCGAGCAATTGAGCCTGCTTTGGGCCAACGCTGCGCTCGATCACGTCAATGTCACGACTGTAGCTGTTGACGATTTGCCCGCCATTGCGCCCCGACGCGCCGAAACCGACTTTGGCGGCTTCCAGCACGGTCACGCGAAAACCGTTCTCCAGCAGGAACAGGGCCGAGGAAAGTCCCGTATAACCAGCGCCAATCACGCAGACATCCGTCTCCACATCATCTTGCAGGGCAGGGCGTGGTGGTACGGCGTTGGCCGACGCCGCGTAATAAGACTCTGGGTAAGGGGTGTTCGCCATCCTGCAGCCTCTGTTTAATATATTTTACGAGTGCGACGATCCTACCCGAGTTGAAAAACCTCCGCCAGCCACCGGGAAATCTTCTTGCGGCGGGGCGAAATTAAATATTTTGCATATTCATAGGGTTAGGTGAAAAAAAGGTGTTGACACCCCTCCGGAATTCCGTAGAATGCCGCCTCACAGCAGGCACGTAGCTCAGTTGGTTAGAGCACCACCTTGACATGGTGGGGGTCGTTGGTTCGAGTCCAATCGCGCCTACCAAACAAAATCCGCTCTGCTGGGCGGTCTAGAGGGGCTCACCGAAAGGTGGGCCCTTTTTTGTTGTCTGTCGTTTCTTCAGAACGTTCACAAAGTATCGGGTTCGTTCACACTGGGCAATGTGAACGCCTAAAGCGGATGATTTTGTGGCGGTTATACTTGATAACTGAATGTGCGATGTCATATCCGATATAAGCACATTGCCTCCACTCAGCATGCCTGGCTTGAGCCGGTATCCTCCGCATCTAGGTGAATGACACGGAACGCGGGAACATTCAGTAGGGCTTTTGGGATTTGTCCTACAGCCATTGCTCGAGCTTCCCGCTAGCGTCGACGCTGCCAAGCTACTGGCTGAGACTTTTCACAACGAGTCAAGGATGATCAATGATTTCCTCTGCACGATTGGGTGACAAGCATGTCTGCCCAATGCCAGGTCATGGCACCACCCCGATTGCCTCAGCTAGTGGCGACGTGAATATCAACTTCATGGGTTCTGCACGTGTTGGCGATACCTGTGGGTGTGGCGCTGTTATCACTACCGGGTTTCCCTCGATTCAAGTGAACGGGCGGCCTATGGCCCATTAGGGCAGTCCCACAAGCCATGGCGGAACAATCATCACCGGATCAGGCGATGTCGGTGGCGGATTTGTAATGGGGGACGCAGGCGGTGCAACAATCATCAACTTCATGGCGCTGGGAGCCTTCCGGCCAGATGGCTCAGTGGACGATGAGAAGATGGCGACCTTACTCGCTGATCCAAATTTGAAAGAAAAAGCCTTGGCGGCGAACGCCTTGGTTGATCCACAGGCAAAGGCAGAGAAACCTGAAGAAAAAGACCAACCGGAAGCGTCTACCACATGCAACGACCCGGACATGATGGAGCAACTGGCCAATTACATCGCTGGTGAAATGAACCGCAATATCAAAGACCCAGCAGTCTTGGAAATGAAAGAACTAAACAGCTTCGATCCAGAGGCGGAAAGCAAGAAATTTATGGAGTTGCCGCTCTACCTGCGTCTAGGCCAAGACCCGCAGTTCGACAGCATGGCACTCGGAAAGAAGGTCAAGGCATTCGCCATCTGGACGGAGCGAGTCGGGCAGGATCGCCCATGGGATCACAAACCGAAACTAATAAAGCTTTTTGGTGCCAATCCTTGGCACAAGCAGGGAGCCTATGACTATTTCTACGACATTTGGTCGAACATCCATTATGGGTATGTAGGTGTAGCCGGTGGTCTTTCAGATAGTGTGCTGCTGGATGGTGCCGGTGTTGAGCAAATAGGCTCCGACCTGTATCGGCAGGCGCGAAACTCTGAGAGATTCAAAGGCCCACGCAGAACAGAAGGCGTTGAAGGGATGCGGGCATGGGATGATGTTCCTGACAGGGTTTCCATTATCATCGGGATGAACCTCTACAAGGAGTACCCGAACGGTGGTGTCACCGCACAAATCGTCATGGACAAGGTGTTGGCGGTGCCAATAGCCGAATGGGCTACAGGGGTTCAAAAGCATGTCTGCAAGTAAGAAAAGACCGCTACACATAGGACGGTGGGGTGCCCTATTGCTGGTTGCAGCGGTTGTGGTCTGGTACTACGCACCGCCGAAGGTCTATGTCTTCTATTCGAAAGATGGCACCGAGGAAATGAGCTACGTCCTGAACACACAACATACTATTGTTCGGGGCGACTTGCGTCCGGGCGAGACAACTGGAGACGTTGGACACATCTTTCCCAATGAAGAGTTTTTTATGAGACTCGACTGGTGGAGCGACAATGGCCGTAGTCACTGTATCAACATCACGCCCAAATGGCCGACGACGGAAATTCACATCGACCGTAACGGCGATATCGACAACAGCGAAGGCAGTGGTACGGATTCTGATCGCTTGAGGCAGTGCGTTGCGGGCTCGGCGAAACCATAAGCTGATATTTTCAGAATCTGCCCCCGCCGTTTCGGGATGTTGCACAGGGTAGGGAGCGGTCTACGCGCCAAATTAAAAAGCATTTGGTGGCCCGCCCACACCAAAGGACTGTCATCCTGCTCGGCGGTTAAACTGAAGGTGTGAGCGAGCGAAGTGAGTCTGCCGTAATCGCTCCAGCCAGTTCCTGGCCCCCGCCAAACACAGGACTTGATGCAGGCGAAAAAGATGGTGAGAGAGTTGGTCTCGATCTACAACCACGAGCGTCCGCACCTGTCTTTGAAATACAAAACGCCCGATGCAACGCATCGGGCGTTGGGGTGAAAAAGGTGTAAACCTATTTCAGGACTAGACACTGCGATTTGCAAAGCGCCGCCTCGAGCGTCAGCTCGGAGCACATCTTTATGTGCTCCACCGCCTTATTCGTTTTCATCATTTTGGTTGTCGGCCGCGGTAGGCGAGGCCGACGATTAGCGCATGGCTAGTATTTTTCTGGGCATGTGAAGCCCCAGCCATTTATGACCAAGTCCTTTATTTCTTCGCCGGTCGTCGAGATGACCAGGCACCTATTGTTTTTTTTGTAATTGAATTCGCAGTACTGCACCCCTTGTGTGCATCGCTCTACCTCTACCACGCCTCTTCTTTTGAGCAGGATCTCAGTGCCAATTAGCTCTGTCTCGTTTGTGATATATGGTTTCCAGCCATGATTGATCAGCTCTTTTCGAGCACTTAAAAAAGACATTCCCTTTGTGATGGGTACATCCGTTGCGTTTGCAAATGAGCTTACGCAGCAAAGGATCATGCAGGAAATACGATGTGGCTTCATTTCGTGACACCGCAAAACTTTCTATAGATGGTTGACGCCTCGTCATATGGCATACGCCGCTGGCTTGGTCGAGGGTAAGTGGAAATGCTTCCCTGCGCTCGACTGTCTTGTGTGTCGTGGTTTCGAGATCACCTTCGACGATTGGATCAATTGCATGGACAACTCGAAGTATTTCAGTAGCGGTCAAATCCTGAGTGTGGGGTATAAAGCCAGCTAACCCCATTGCTTCAATACCCTACGTCTTCCATGCAGGCAGCGCCATCTTCACTGCTTTGGCTCTTTGGTGGTTTCTTTCGAGCCGCTTGAGCTGGCTGAATCCTTGTCGGTTTCATGCGACTCGGCTCCGGAGTTTGACCCGGATGCTTCTTCACCTTTTTTGTCAGCCCTGTCTTCTTTGGAATCTGATCCACCTTGGTTCACTCCGGGAATGGCGGCAGGTGGTACGGCAGATCCGGCAATGGAGACGATAGGGCTCGCCGACAAAAGACCAGCAAAGGCTAGTGCTGCGATTTTTCTGTTCATCGACCAATCCTCAGTTCAGGGTATCTGCTTGTTGGAGGGGTGGACGAGATGAGCGTGCGGCTTGGGTGACGGGCGGCTAAAAGGGTTTGCTTGCTGGCGATGGTTTTTCCACAAAGCCATACGGTGAGCCAGATCCTGGCAGACCATAAAAATAATGTGGATATTGAATGGCTTACGATTTTATTGAACCAACCGGTTATCAAAAATACGTTGTTACATAATGAAAATATCAGTAATATCCGCCCCGCGTTCACCACCACGGTTTATGCATTTTTAAATCCCAAGCTTCCATCAGCTGCTTGGGATTTTTTTTGCCTGCGATTTACCTCTCCCCAGGCTTTCGTCCTGCCGACTCCCTCAACCCGAGCGCCTTTCTGGCGCGGCATCGGGCAAGTCCACACTTTTTCGACTACTACTGTCTGGCCGATTTTTCATCTCAGTCTGACGGGGGTTCATCGATGCTGTTTCATTGGTTTCTTGCTGCGGTTCATCTGCTGGCATTTGCCCTGGGGTTCTGGGCCGTCCTGACACGCGGAACGGCATTCAGCCGCCTGGCTGCCGGGGCTGGTGAGGTTCGGCGGGTTCTGCTCGCTGACAACCTATGGGGGATATCTGCGCTGGTGCTGCTGATCACAGGTGGCATGCGAGCTTTTGGCGGTTATGAAAAGGGCGCCGATTACTACCTGCATCAGCCGCTGTTCCATTTGAAGATGACGCTGTTTGTGCTGATTCTGCTTCTGGAGCTCGCACCGATGATTACGTTGATCAAATGGCGCGTCGGTCAGGCGCGCGGAACGCCCCTCGACACTGGGCGGGCCAAGGTGTTTGCACGAATCAGTCATGCCGAAGCGCTGTTGCTGGTTCTGATGGTGATAGCAGCCACCGGGATGGCGCGTGGGGTGACGTTCGGCTAGGCGGGCGCGATTCCCTGCTTTTATTCGGAAACGTCCGACAGCCAGCCATTGAAATGATGGTTAGTATCGGTTGCGAAGAAGGAGGGGGAGGGAGTTGCAGCAGGAGGGGAAATAGCCTGCGCCGTCACCAATGAGGTGGGGGATGGCAATACGGCGCTCGGATCTTTAGCCAGTCATTACGCGAAGGTGAACGGACTGGCTACTGACTGCGGCAGGGCTCAGGGGGTTTGTGGCTTGTCCGGTGCGGTCAGGCCAGCCTGAATGCGCTGGTAGATCTCTTCGCGGTGTACGGCAACGTTCTTTGGCGCGTTGATGCCGATGCGAACCTGTTGGCCGCTTACGCCGAGGATGGTGATCGTAATGTCATCACCAATGTTTATGCTTTCACCGACTTTGCGGGTGAGTATCAGCATGGTCTTCTCCTTGATTGCTTTGTAGGGCACCTGATTCAGACAGTGCAGAGGTCGGTGGTACGTATAGATTAGTGCGAAGTCTCACGGTTTGGGTGCCTCTTTCTGACGCGCAGATGCGGCATTAATTCCCAGCGCGTAACTATACAGGTGCTGCATTCATCAATCTCGTTGTTTTGTGCCCATTTTGCGGGGCTCTGAAAGTATTCGCGAATGTTAAGATCTCCCTTTCGAGAATTCAGAGGGAAGCGTTGTGCGCAAATTGGTCTGGGTAGTCGCAGCACTGGCATTGGCGGGATGTGGTGAAGGCAAGAGCGTGGATGCGCAAAAGCCAAAATCGGTAGCGGTGGCAGCGCCGGCAGCCGTGTCCGGGCCGCAGTGGGACCTGGAGGTGCGCGGTGAAACGCCTCAGGCTGTCAGTGATCTTAGCGGTTGGTTGATCGAGCATGCGTTTATCGCCAATGTCATCAAGGATGCCAGCGGGAAAACCCGGATCCTGCTGGGGCCATTCAATTCCAAGGCCGAAGCCGATGCGAAACAGGCTGATGTGAATGCGGCGCTGATCAAGGCGAAAAAGCAGAACATCGAGACGCTGGTGATCGAACGTACCGCAGCGCAATAAGCATTCCTTTCAGCGGAGCTGACTAAAGGGAGTCCGGTGTGATTCGTTTTTACAGGAGTCACCGAAGATTCTCAGAAGGAGCTCCGCATGGCCTCCGCCAACCCCTACAAGTTGTTCGACGTCGTTTTACGTCACAAGCGTCAGCTGAGCCCGCATCTCATGCGGATTACGCTCGCCAGCCCGGCTGTTGCCGAGATGGCAACCTGGGCGCCTGATCAGCGCGTCAAACTGTTTTTCCCGGCTTCGGACGGTTCGCCAGCCCGGCTCTCTCAGGGTGAGGGTTGGTACGCTCGTTTCCGCTCAATGCTGGCGGATCGGCGCCCGGCGATGCGCACCTATACCATTCGTCATTTGCGTGCCGATCAGGGCGAAGTCGACATCGACTTTGTACTGCATGGCGAAACCGGGCCGGCTTCGCGTTGGGCTCTTCGGGCGCAGCTGGGCGAGTCGATGCAGATTCTGGCGCCCGATAGCCGGTTCTCGGCCGAAGAGGCGGGTGGCTTTGAATGGAAGCCTCCGCAAACCCTCCAGCAGCTTTTGCTGGTCGCCGACTCAACGGCATTGCCCGCCGCGATGGGGATTCTCGAGGAGCTGGCAGCGCTTGCACAACCACCCCAGACTCAAGTGTTCTTCGAGGTCGACAGTGCCCAGGATATGCTTGCAGTCCCGGACTGGCCTGGCCTTTCGGTGCAGTGGTTGATCCGAGAGCAGGCGGGAGCGACGGTTGCCGGGACGCTGATGGTGGAGGCGGTGCGAAAGGCGGCGCTACCTGTCGACGCATCGATGGTCAATCAGGCTGTAGAGCTGGCCGACGTCGATATCGATCAGGAGATTCTCTGGGAAATCGCTGAAACCGCCACTGACGGTTTCTATGGCTGGGTCGCCGGTGAGTCCGCTGCGGTCATGAATTTGCGCAGATACCTGATCAAGGAGCGCGGTATTCCTCGCGAATCACTCAATCTGATGGGCTACTGGCGTTACAACAAGCCCGGCAGCTAACCACAAAAAAGGCCTCGAGCTTGCAGCGCGAGGCCTTTTCTTTTGCGCGAACGATCAGCCGCAGGCTTTCATGTTCACCGGCCCGACAAACTCGTTGCCGCGACCCATCACACACGCCACGCTCTGATTGCGCTGGCGCTCCCAGTCTTGCACCGGGTACGTCTTGTCCCACGCTTCATACAATTGGCGATCCTGCTTCGACAGGCGCAAGCCGTATTGCTTGCTCATGTAGAAATAGGTGCGGGCGATCATGCCGCGAATCGAAGGGCGGGGCATGACCTTCTTCGCCTTGAAGTCGACCTGGGTCAGGCAGGAGCCATATTGACCCTTTTCAACGGGTAGCCAGCCGTAACTGAAGTTGCTGCGATCACCATTGACCTCGCCGATGCTGGGTACCAGGTTGTGCAGGTCGGCTTCGACTTTCTGGTAGCTCGGGTCATAGCGTGTGCAATTCTTGCGTCCACCTTCCTGCCAGCACTGGCGCTGATGGCCGAACTCCCAGGCCGGGACAATGTGTTCCCACTCAATGCGGGAGGCGCGCTTGGCATTTTTACGCGGTACATAACCGCAAGCGGCCAGGTCGACCTTGTTGCCTGTGTATTTGCACCCGCAATAAAACTCGGTGGATTGTGGGGCGTACAGCTTCCAGGCGACCTTCTTGGCCTCGTTGAATGTGCGGGGCGCGCCGGCCTGGGCGCCCAGGGAAATGAACAGTAAAAGCAAAGCAAAAAAACGGACAATCATTGAGTCAATCTTCCTTCGGTACAACCCAGAAAATCTGCACGCCACCATCGTCTCGATAGGCGAGGGTGACGTTGTCGTTCTCGTCGATCTCTTCCAGCAGGCGCTCCCACTCATCCATCGGTTCATCCGGGAGACGGAAGATCAGAGCGGCTTTGGCTTTTTGTGCGGTGGGGGAATTGATGATCTTTTGAACACGCATGCCCATGCGTTCGTAAGCATCGGGAGCATCAGAGGAAGTGGCCACGAGGTTATCCTTATTAAGCTGTACGTGCATACAGTATTTAACTGTAGGCATTTTCGCAACTGCTTAAAAATCAAGAAAATCCTCTGACAGCGGTTTTCCGGTTTTGATGTGGCTCATCCGAAATATTTGTGCAGGAAAGGTGCGAGGGCGGTGTAGGTAATTGCACCACTCGCCAGGACGGCGAGTGGTGAGGCAGGTGCCCGATCGAGATGCGACCGGGCGAGGGCGAATCAGTACTCCCAGAACATCCGTTGCAGCTCTTTGCTGTCGTTGGTTTTGGTCAGGGCGACCATCGCCAGGATGCGGGCCTTCTGTGGGTTCAGGTCATGAGCCACGACCCAGTCGTACTTGTCGTCCGGCTGTTCGGCGTTACGCAGAACGAAGCCGCCGGCATTGACGTGGGAAGAGCGAATGATCTGAACGCCATCCTTGCGCAGAGCCTGCAGGGCCGGGACGACGCGAGAAGACACCGAGCCGTTGCCCGTACCAGCGTGGATGATGGCTTTGGCGCCGGATTGAGCCAGGGCTTTGTAAGCGGTGTCGCCGACATTGCCGTAGGAATAGGCGATTTCTACGTCAGGAAGGCTCTTGATGTTCTTGATATCAAATTCCGAATCCATGGTGTGGCGCTTGGCTGGCAAGCGGAACCAGTAGGACTTGCCTTCGACCACCATGCCCAGCGGGCCCCATGGGCTCTTGAACGCTTCGGTCTTGATGTTGATCATCTTGCTGACGTCGCGGCCGGACTGGATTTCATCGTTCATGGTTACTAGCACGCCCTTGCCGTGGGCTTCTTTGCTGCTGGCGACGGCGACTGCGTTGTACAGGTTGAGCATGCCGTCCGCCGACATGGCGGTGCCTGGGCGCATCGATCCGACAACGATGATCGGCTTGTCGGTTTTCTCCACCAGGTTCAGGAAGTAGGCGGTTTCTTCCAGGGTGTCGGTGCCGTGGGTGATGACGATGCCATCGACGTCTTTGCTGTCGGCCAGTTCGGATACGCGGCGACCCAGTTGCAGCAGGTTTTCATTGGTGATGCTTTCCGACGCGATCTGCATGACTTGCTCGCCACGCACATTCGCCAGTTTGCTCAGCTCAGGGATGCCGGCGATCAATTGTTCGATACCAACCTTGGCGGCCTGATAGGTAGCGCTGTTGGCCGCACTGGCGCCAGCACCGGCAATGGTGCCGCCTGTGGCAAGGACCACCACGTTGGCCAGTTTGGTCTGGGTTTCGACTTCTTTTGCCTGAAGGGCGGAGGGCAGGAGCAGCAACAGGGCCAAAGCGCCCGGAACCAATGTGTTGAAAGCAGATTTCATTATTTTTCTCTCTAGTAGTGAGACGGTGCTGGTGCAGGTTCATCTAGATGCGCCCCGGGCCGATCTGAATGCCAGGGGTGCAGGGAGGGAGCAGGATCTGTACCAGCCGTACTTTGCTTTAGAGAAATGTTTAACTTGATGATTTATATCAATATTTTATGAGTTGACGAGTTTCTGGCTGAATCGTTTATCCGGTATTCCGAACAAGGAAGGTTTTCGTGTTCGGCTCTCCGAAAAGGACTACGTCTTTTGCAGGGCAAGTGAGGTTGCCGGATTTGGATTCTCTGCTAAAGAAAGCTTCCCACAGGCCGATGGGTGTTAAAGGAATCTGGAATTGAGGGAGTTCACATGTCACTGACGATCGGTTTTTCAAACCCCGGTGCCGTCACCATCGGCGGCAAAACCGCAGCAACGATCAATGCGATGAGTGAAGCGCAAGCGGATGCTTCAACCGAGGCGCTGGGCACAGAAAAACCAGAGAGCAATCAGGTCAAGACCGGCGGTCCCGCACAAGAAGGCAGCAAGGCTGAAGGGGAAGGCGATAACCTGAGCCTCACCGTCAAGATGTTGCTGAAGCGGATGCAGGAATTACAGAAGCAATTGCAAGAGCAGCAACAGCGACTGGCCGCGGCACAAGCCGCGAGCTATCCGACTCCGGAAGCGAAGTCGCAGGCGGTCATGGCCGTTCAGGGGGAGATCGCTCAAACAAGCGGTGCGCTGTTGGAAGTCTCGGCTGCTCTGGTCAAGGAAATGTCCAAGGGTTCGTCTGGCGGCAACTTGGTCAACACCACGGCTTGAGCATTCAAGGGGCGAATATGCAGATTCGCCCTACAATCAAAACCGATTTCTGATTGTTGACAAATAGGGGCAGGGTTCGCATAGTTCGGTCTACGCAAACGTTTGCGCGGCCTTCGCGATGAGTTGAACTCGTCGTGGAACGCAGCGAAGCTTACGCCAGCGCAAGCGTTGCTCACAATAATCATAAGATCGGAGTGAACTCATGAAGCTGCCATTCGCTGGACGTCTTCTCGCTGTCGCCATGTTGGCTGCCGCATCCGCCGCACTGCCCGTCTCTTCGGCTTTCGCCGAGTCCCCGGAAAAACCAAAAGTCGCACTGGTCATGAAGTCCCTGGCCAACGAATTCTTCCTCACCATGGAAGACGGCGCCAAGGCTTACCAGAAAGAACACTCCGCCGATTTCGACCTGATCTCCAACGGTATCAAGGACGAAACTGACACAGCAGGCCAGACCCGCATCGTCGAGCAGATGATTCTGGCGAAGGTCAATGCACTGGTGATCGCGCCTTCTGACTCCAAGGCCATGGTGCCGGTGATCAAGAAAGCCGTCGATGCCGGTATCACTGTGATCAACATCGACAACCAACTCGATCCGGCTGTCATCAAAAGCAAAAATATCTCCGTACCGTTCGTAGGCCCGGATAACCGCAAGGGTGCACGTCTGGTGGGCGAGTACCTGGCCAAGCAACTGAAGGCCGGTGACGAAGTCGGCATCATCGAGGGCGTTTCCACAACGACCAACGCCCAGCAGCGTACCGCTGGTTTCAAGGATGCGATGGAAGCCGCGCAGATCAAGGTTGTTTCCCTGCAGTCCGGCGATTGGGAAATCGACAAGGGCAACAAAGTAGCCGCGTCGATTCTCAGCGAGTACCCGGACGTCAAGGCACTGCTGGCCGGTAACGACAGCATGGCCGTCGGCGCTGTTTCCGCTGTGCGTGCGGCCGGCAAGGCCGGGCAGGTACAAGTGGTCGGTTACGACAACATCAACGCCATCAAGCCGATGCTGCAGGATGGTCGTGTCCTGGCAACCGCCGATCAGTTCGCCGCCAAACAGGCCGTGTTCGGCATCGAGACCGCGTTGAAAATCATCAAGGGCGAGAAAGTCGACAGTGGCGCCAACGGCGTCATCGAAACCCCGGTCGAGCTGGTCACCAAGAAGTAGTCCTTCGGCGACACAATGGCGCTCGTCCGTCCGGGCGAGCGCATGGAGAGTTTTTATGTCAGTTTCCGCCCCGAACGCTGTCCTCTCGGTCAGCGGTATCGGTAAGACCTATGCGCAGCCGGTGCTCACCGGCATCGACTTGACGCTGATGCGCGGTGAAGTGCTGGCGCTGACCGGCGAGAACGGTGCCGGTAAAAGTACCCTGTCGAAGATCATTGGTGGCCTGGTAACCCCGACCACCGGGCAGATGCAGTTCCAGGGCAAGGAGTATCGCCCCGGTAGCCGTACCCAGGCCGAAGAGCTTGGCGTGCGTATGGTCATGCAAGAACTCAATCTGCTGCCGACCCTTTCGGTGGCGGAAAACCTGTTTCTCGACAACCTGCCGAGCAACGGCGGCTGGATCAGTCGCAAACAACTGCGCAAAGCTGCAATCGAGGCAATGGCTCAGGTCGGCCTGGATGCCATCGACCCGGACACGCTGGTCGGTGAGCTGGGCATCGGTCACCAGCAAATGGTCGAGATTGCGCGCAACCTGATCGGTGATTGCCATGTGCTGATCCTCGACGAGCCGACCGCGATGCTCACCGCTCGCGAAGTCGAAATGCTCTTCGAGCAGATCACCCGGCTGCAGGCGCGCGGCGTTGCGATCATCTACATCTCCCACCGCCTTGAAGAGCTGGCTCGCGTTGCGCAGCGTATCGCCGTGTTGCGTGACGGCAACCTTGTTTGCGTCGAGCCGATGGCCAACTACAACAGCGAGCAACTGGTCACCCTGATGGTCGGTCGCGAACTGGGCGAACACATGGACATGGGCCCGCGCAATATCGGTGCCCCAGCGCTGACGGTCAAAGGCCTCACTCGCTCCGACAAGGTGCGTGATGTGTCCTTCGAAGTGCGCGCGGGTGAGATTTTTGGCATTTCCGGATTGATCGGGGCGGGGCGCACGGAGCTGTTGCGCCTGATCTTCGGCGCCGATCTCGCCGACAGCGGAAGCGTTGCTCTCGGTTCGCCGGCGCAGGTAGTGAGTATCCGCTCGCCGGTCGACGCGGTGCGTAACGGCATTGCCCTGATCACTGAAGACCGAAAGGGTGAAGGCCTGCTACTGAGCCAGTCGATCAGCGCCAACATTGCTCTGGGCAATATGCCGGAAATTTCCAGCGGTGGTTTCGTCAACAATGGTGACGAAATCTCTCTGGCCAAACGGCAGATCGACGCCATGCGCATCCGCAGTTCGAGCCCGACTCAACTCGTATCCGAATTGTCCGGCGGCAACCAGCAGAAAGTGGTGATCGGCCGCTGGCTGGAGCGCGACTGTTCGGTGTTGTTGTTCGATGAGCCGACTCGCGGTATCGACGTCGGTGCCAAGTTCGACATTTATAACCTGCTCGGCGAGTTGACCCGGCAGGGCAAGGCGCTGGTGGTGGTCTCCAGCGACTTGCGCGAGTTGATGCTGATCTGCGACCGCATCGGGGTGCTGTCGGCGGGGCGTCTGATCGACACGTTCGAGCGTGACAGCTGGACCCAGGATGACTTGCTTGCCGCCGCGTTCGCCGGCTACCAAAAACGTGATGCGTTGCTCAACGAAGCAGCGCCTAGGGATCTCCCATGAAAACTGCATCTTCTGCCGGTAAACGTAGTGGCAACTTCTACGGCCTGGGTACTTACCTGGGCCTGGCCGGTGCCTTGCTGGCGATGGTTGCGCTGTTCTCGGTCATGAGCAGCCACTTCCTGTCGTACAACACCTTCAGCACCCTGGCCAACCAGATCCCCGACCTGATGGTGTTGGCGGTGGGCATGACGTTCGTGCTGATCATCGGCGGGATCGACCTGTCGGTGGGTTCGGTGCTGGCGCTTGCGGCATCGACCGTCAGCGTGGCGATTCTGGGCTGGGGCTGGAGTGTCTTGCCGGCTGCGCTGCTTGGCATGGCAGTGGCGGCACTGGCCGGCACGGTGACTGGCTCGATCACGGTCGCCTGGCGAATTCCGTCGTTTATCGTTTCGCTCGGTGTGCTGGAAATGGCCCGGGGCCTGGCCTATCAGATGACCGGTTCGCGTACCGCCTACATCGGTGATTCATTCGCCTGGCTGTCAAACCCGATTGCTTTCGGCATTTCGCCGTCGTTCATCATTGCCTTGCTGGTGATCTTCGTTGCTCAGGCGGTGTTGACCCGGACCGTGTTCGGTCGCTACCTGATCGGTATCGGTACCAATGAGGAAGCGGTGCGGCTGGCGGGCATCAACCCAAAACCGTACAAGATTCTGGTGTTCAGCCTGATGGGGCTGCTGGCCGGCATCGCGGCGCTGTTCCAGATTTCCCGTCTGGAAGCTGCCGACCCGAACGCCGGTTCAGGCCTTGAGCTGCAAGTCATCGCAGCTGTGGTGATTGGCGGTACCAGTCTGATGGGCGGCCGTGGTTCGGTGATCAGTACGTTCTTCGGTGTATTGATCATCTCCGTGTTGGCGGCCGGTCTGGCGCAGATCGGCGCAACCGAGCCGACCAAGCGCATCATCACCGGTGCAGTGATCGTCATCGCGGTAGTGCTCGATACGTATCGTAGCCAGCGCGCAAGCCGGCGGGGCTGAGACATGGCAACGATCAAGGATGTGGCGGCGCTTGCGGGAATTTCCTACACGACCGTCTCCCATGTTGTGAACAACACTCGGCCGGTGAGTCAGGAGGTGCGGCTGAAAGTCGAGGCGGCGATCAAGAGCCTCGACTATGTGCCGAGCGCCGTCGCCCGATCGCTGAAGGCCAAGACGACTGCCACCATTGGTTTGCTCGTGCCCAATAGTCTCAACCCGTACTTTGCCGAACTGGCGCGCGGGATCGAGGATTACTGTGAGCGTAATGGTTACTGCGTGATTCTCTGCAACTCCGACGACAATCCGGAAAAACAGCGCAGCTATCTGCGGGTGTTGCTGGAGAAGCGCATCGATGGCTTGATCGTGGCCTCCGCTGGCGGTGACAGTGGTCTGGTGCAGGGGCTGGCCGGGGTGAAGACGCCGATGGTAATCGTTGACCGGGGTCTGGAAGGTGTGGACGCCGATCTCGTGCGCATCGACCATGAATATGGTGCCTATCTGGCAACGAGGCACCTGATCGAGCTTGGACATCGTGATATCGCCACCATTGGCGGTCCGGCGAGCACCAGTGTTGCGCAAATGCGTCAGGCCGGATTTTGCCGTGCCTTGAAAGAGGCGGGTATTGAAGTGCCGCCATCGCGGATGCTGGAAAGCGATTTCACCAGCACGGGCGGCTATAACGCAGCTGCGGCTCTGCTTGAACGCAGCCCTCCGAGCGCAATCTTTGCCGGCAACGACATGATCGGCATTGGTGTGCTGCGGGCGGCTGCCGAGCGCAATGTGCGCGTGCCCGCGGAGTTGTCGGTGATCGGCTTCGACGATATCCAGATGAGCCGTTACGTGTATCCGGCGCTGACCACTGTTGGTCAGTCGATCCTGCAACTGGGAGAGATGGCGGCAGAAGTGTTGCTGCGAAGAATTGCTACCCCGGATCTGGCCACTGATCAGCGGATCGTGACCCCGAGTATTGTCTTGCGAGAGTCGACTGCGCCGCTGGCTGGCGTGTTTACCGAATATCGCTGAAACCGAATTGATGAGTAGTGATGTATGCCCGCAAATGTAGTGGTAATTGGCAGCCTGAACATGGACCTGGTCACCCGGGCGCCTCGTTTGCCCCGGGGGGGCGAGACACTGATCGGTCATTCGTTCGCCACTGTGTCGGGTGGCAAGGGTGCCAATCAGGCGGTGGCCGCTGCCCGGTTGGGCGCGCAGGTGTCGATGATCGGTTGTGTCGGCAATGACGACTATGGCGTGCAATTGCGCGAGGCATTGCTGGCCGAGCAGATCGATTGCCAGGCGGTCAGCGTCGTCGAGGACTCCAGTGGCGTGGCGCTGATTGTGGTCGATGACAACAGTCAGAATGCGATCGTCATCGTCGCCGGGGCCAACGGCTCGATGACGCCAGCGGTGATCGACCAGTTCGACGCGGTGCTGCAGGCGGCGGATGTCATCATTTGTCAGCTGGAAATTCCCGATGCTACCGTCGGTCATGCGCTCAAGCGCGGTCGCGAACTGGGCAAGACAGTCATCCTGAACCCGGCCCCAGCCAGCCGTCCGCTACCGGCAGACTGGTTTGCCTCCATCGACTACCTGATTCCCAATGAAAGCGAGGCTGCCGCCCTCAGCGGTTTGCCCGTGGACTCGCTGCAAAGCGCTGAAAAAGCGGCTGCTCAGCTGATTTCCATGGGCGCCGGCAACGTAATCGTCACGCTGGGTGCTCAGGGAGCATTGTTCGCCAATGGTGCGGGTTACCAGCATTTTCCTGCACCCAAAGTGAAGGCGGTCGATACCACGGCTGCCGGGGATACCTTCGTCGGCGGTTTCGCGGCAGCGCTGGCCGCTGGCAAAACCGAAGCCGAGGCCATTCGTTTTGGTCAGATAGCTGCGGCGCTGTCGGTTACTCGAGCGGGTGCCCAGCCGTCCATTCCTACTTCATCTGACGTACAGGCGTTCAAACCCGCATGAAAAAGACTCCTTTGCTCAATATCGCGCTGTCCCGGCTTGTCGCCTCCCTTGGTCATGGCGACATGGTCGTGATCGGTGACGCCGGCTTGCCCGTGCCGCCGGGCGTCGAGTTGATCGACCTCGCGCTGACCCACGGTGTTCCGGATTTCGTCAGCACCTTGAAGGTCGTGCTCAGCGAAATGCAGGTGGAGAGTCATGTGCTCGCCCAGGAAATCTTCGACAAACAACCCACTGCGCTGGCTTCGCTGGACGCATTGAATGAAGAAGGTGCAATCGGGCGACGCGATCTGCTCAGTCACGAGCAATTCAAGGTTCTCAGCCGACAGGCGCGAGCGATTGTTCGTACAGGCGAATGTCAGCCGTACTGCAACATCGTGCTGGTGGCCGGGGTAACATTTTAATCGGGTTCAGTCCCTTTCAATTTCAAATGCACAAGGAATGCGCCATGCACCGCTATGCTCAAAAAATGCACCAACTGATCCGGAGTCTTCTGCTTTTGTCCGTGATAACCGCGACCGGCGCCCAGGCGGCGGAAAAGATCGATCTGATCATCGACACCGATCCGGGTGCCGATGATGTGGTGGCTCTGTTGTTTGCTCTGGCATCGCCAGAGGAACTGAATATTCGCGCGCTGACCACCGTGGCTGGCAACGTGCGTCTCGACAAGACCTCTCGCAATGCGCGACTGGCCCGTGAGTGGGCAGGACGCGAAGAGGTGCCGGTCTACGCCGGCGCACCGAAACCGTTGATGCGCACCCCGATCTACGCCGAGAACATCCATGGCAAGGAAGGCCTGTCGGGTGTCACCGTGCACGAACCGAAAAAAGGCCTGGCTGAAGGCAATGCGGTCAACTACCTGATCGACACCCTGAAAAAAGCCAAGCCGCACAGCATCACCATTGCCATGCTTGGGCCACAAACCAACCTGGCACTGGCGCTGATCCAGGAGCCGGAAATCGTTCAGGGCATCAAGGAAGTGGTCATCATGGGCGGCGCCCATTTCAACGGCGGTAACATCACGCCAGTGGCCGAGTTCAACCTGTATGCCGATCCGCAAGCGGCTGAAGTCGTGCTCAAAAGCGGCGTGAAACTGACTTACCTGCCGCTGGATGTGACCCACAAGATCCTCACCAGCGATGCGCGCCTGAAGCAGATCGCGGCGCTGAACAACAATGCGAGCAAGATTGTTGGCGACATCCTCAACGAGTACATCAAGGGCGACATGGAGCACTACGGTATTCCGGGTGGCCCGGTGCACGACGCTACGGTCGTGGCTTACCTGCTCAAACCAGAGCTGTTCACCGGCCGTTCGGTGAACGTGGTGGTCGACAGTCGTGAAGGTCCGACCTTCGGGCAGACCATCGTCGACTGGTATGACGGCCTGAAAGCCCCGAAAAATGCCTTCTGGGTGGAAAATGGTGATGCTCAGGGCTTCTTCGATCTGTTGACCGAACGCCTGAAGCGTCTGAAGTAAGCGACAGGCCCGCAGGTGCCAGCCTGCGGGCCTTTATTCTTTCTCGATGTCCGATGTGCCTTTGAAGTCATCCGGATACTTCTCGAACAGCTGTGCGATAAATGATTGCGCGGCTTGCGTTCCCAGTGTCTTGACCAGCAGGTCGATGCTGATCAATGCCAGTTCCTCCGGGCTGCCCGGACTGTAAGAACTGTGCCCTTGTGGCCAGTGGGCCTTGATGTCGGCTGAGATGCTTACGGTCGTCATGATGGGGCTCGGAAGGTCACGGGATTGGAGTCTTGAGTTAACCACTTTGTCCGGCGTTTGGCACTGCGACTTAGGCATGAGCGCAGGGCTATGCGACACTTGGTCGTCTCCGAAAAACCAAGGACTGAGCTGTGCAGATCGATTTGAATTCCCCCGGCGGCCTGACGCTGGACGCTGTGCGTCTGTTGCTGGCTTCAGCCAGTGACGACGAGCACACCCAGTTGCGTGTGACCAAGGGCGGCATTGCCTATATCTCTTCGGGCGTCACGGGTGGTCAGGATATCGACGGGCTGTCGTTTCGCCTGGAAACCTGGGCCAAGGGCTCGGGATACGTGGGCAACGTCGCGGCCAGCGACGAGGTCTGGGTGATGCAGATATTCAATGCGCTCAAGGACAACTGGCCGAACCCGCCCTATGACTACATTGACGTCTACTGAGCGCCGTTCATATTCAGTGACGATTGTGTGATGAAGTATCAGGCGTAGCTCAGGCAAACTCGCCGTTTTTCTGATCGTGGGGCAGGGGAGTGGCGCAAGTCATGAAACCAAACGCTGTATCGGCGGTCGCACGATGTTCGCTCAACTATTGAAAAAAGGAGGCTTCATGCCTTGGAAGCTCGCGTCACTGGGTACTCTGATGGCGGTTGCCATGCTGGCTGGCTGCAACACAACCTCCAGTGAGTCGCAGAAGGATCCCGTGGCGGCCGAAACCGGTCACAGTCGTTGCGAGGCAACAGCTGCAGAGTTCACCGTCGGCAAAAAGGCTTCGCCGGAATTGCTGGAGCAGGCGCGCAAAAAAGCCGGCGCGCAGAATGCCCGGTTCCTCAAGCCTGACGACATGATCACCCTGGAATACCGTTCTGATCGGCTGAACCTCAATACCGACAGCAATCTGGTGATTACCCGGGCCAGCTGCGGCTGAGTCGCACAGGCTTTTGTAGCGCCCATAAAAAACCCCGTCACATGGACGGGGTTTTTTTAGTGCGCCGAGAAATTACTCTGGGCGAACTTGTGCAGCTTGCATACCCTTTTGGCCTTTCTCAGCCACGAAGGAAACGGTCTGGCCTTCTTTCAGGCTTTTGAAACCGTCGGATTCGATAGCTTTGAAGTGTACGAACAGGTCGTCACCGCCACCTTGAGGAGTGATGAAGCCGAAGCCTTTTTCATCGTTGAACCATTTAACGGTGCCGGTTTGGCGATTAGACATGGTGTATCTCCAAGAAACATATATTTTCAGTAGTACTGTGCTGCTCAGGCCAACTGGGCACACCGGAGTATCATAGTCGAAATGTTCGCTTTGGTAGCCCCCCGGACGTGCTGTTTGCTTTCATATTGCGGATGTTTCGACATTCTGAATGGCTACAACCCCCGGTTTCAGCGGCTTTCAGCCGAAACGAAGGGGTGTAAAAAAAGCTATAAAACCTGCGTAAAATATCGGATTCAGGGTCATTTTGACCGATTCCGGCCTGCAGAGCGCCCGCAAATCCCTTCGTCACAGATTATTTCTGCACTCGGCAAACCGAGATTTCTTTCAGTGCGCGCTGGCCCAGCTCGCCGCTTGGCGGGGTGTTCTTGTCCATCAGTTGAGCGATTTCCTGGGAGGTGAATTTCTTCTCCAGGACGTCGGCACCGCAGGTGCAGTGCTGCTTGGCCACGGTCGGGTTGACGCTTTGGCTGGCGGCTTTGGTGCAGTCATTCATGTATTGCTCTTTCACGCCCGCAGGCCAGGCAGCCTGAGCGCTCAGCGGCAGCAGCATTGCCAGGGGAGCCGCGAAGGCGAAAAGTCGGATAAGGCGCATGTCTGAAACTCCTTGGTTTGAGTAATTCGGGGTAATTCTCAGCCCATTTGAGGTTAGTCGTACATCTCAAGTTCACCGCGCACCGTTAAAATGAGCAATCAGGGGCTGGCTCAATTCGTTCGCCGCTGTGACCGTTCATCTGTGCTAGGATGCCCGACTCGGGCGTTCGCAGGCTCCGGATGACCTTCAGTCCCGGAAGCGGCGGCGTACGAATACTCTGATTTGAATCCCAGTCACTCTGGTTCGGTTTTCCGGTTGGCCGCAAGGCTCCTGCCGCTGTAAGGCAGGCGTTCGTCATTGAATGGCCTGGATCGGATCTTGTACTGGCTCATCCCAACCCACGTGACCTTTGGTAGGGGTCACCACTAGGAGAGGAGGCGCCATGCCAACTATTACTCTTCCCGACGGCAGTCAACGTTCATTCGATCACCCGGTTTCCGTAGCCGAGGTCGCCGCCTCTATCGGTGCAGGCCTGGCCAAGGCCACCCTGGCCGGCAAGGTCAACGGCAAGCTGGTCGACGCCTGCGACATCATCGACAGCGACGCAACGCTGCAAATCATCACGCCAAAGGATGAAGAGGGGCTGGAGATCATTCGCCACTCTTGCGCCCACCTGGTTGGCCATGCGGTCAAGCAGTTGTACCCGACGGCCAAAATGGTTATCGGTCCCGTCATTGACGAAGGCTTCTATTACGACATCGCCTTCGAGCGTCCTTTTACGCCGGACGACATGGCGGCCATCGAACAGCGCATGCAACAGCTGATCGATACCGATTACGACGTCATCAAGAAAGTCACTCCGCGTGCCGAAGTGATCGAAGTGTTCAAGGCTCGCGGCGAAGACTACAAGCTGCGCCTGGTCGAGGACATGCCGAACGAGCAGGCCATGGGCCTGTACTATCACGAAGAATACGTCGACATGTGCCGCGGTCCGCACGTGCCGAACACCCGCTTCTTGAAATCCTTCAAGTTGACCAAGCTGTCCGGCGCCTACTGGCGCGGTGATGCCAAGAACGAGCAATTGCAGCGCGTTTACGGCACCGCTTGGGCTGACAAGAAGCAGCTGGCTGCCTACATCCAGCGAATCGAAGAAGCTGAAAAGCGCGATCACCGCAAGATCGGCAAGCGCCTGGGCCTGTTCCACACCCAGGAAGAAGCGCCGGGCATGGTGTTCTGGCACCCGAATGGCTGGACTCTGTACCAGGTACTCGAGCAGTACATGCGCAAGGTGCAGCGCGATAATGGCTATCTCGAGATCAAGACGCCGCAAGTCGTTGACCGTAGCCTGTGGGAAAAGTCCGGGCACTGGGCCAACTACGCCGACAACATGTTCACCACTGAGTCGGAAAGCCGCGATTACGCGATCAAGCCAATGAACTGCCCTTGCCACGTGCAGGTGTTCAACCAGGGGCTGAAGAGCTACCGCGAACTGCCGATGCGTCTGGCCGAGTTCGGTGCCTGCCACCGTAACGAGCCGTCGGGTGCGCTGCACGGCATCATGCGTGTACGTGCATTTACCCAGGACGACGCCCACATTTTCTGCACCGAAGAGCAGATGCAGGCCGAATCCGCCGCGTTCATCAAGCTGACCATGGATGTTTACCGCGACTTCGGCTTCACCGACGTCGAGATGAAGCTGTCCACTCGTCCGGAAAAACGCGTTGGCTCCGACGAGTTGTGGGATCGCGCCGAAGCTGCTTTGGCCGCGGCCCTTGATAGCGCGGGCCTTCCGTACGATCTGCAGCCAGGCGAGGGCGCTTTTTATGGTCCGAAGATCGAGTTCTCGCTGAAAGATTGCCTCGGTCGCGTGTGGCAATGTGGTACTTTGCAGCTCGATTTCAACCTGCCAGTGCGTCTTGGTGCCGAATACGTCTCCGAAGACAACAGCCGCAAGCATCCGGTCATGTTGCACCGTGCGATCCTCGGTTCGTTCGAGCGTTTCGTCGGGATTCTGATCGAGCACTACGAAGGTGCATTCCCTGCGTGGCTGGCGCCAACCCAGGCAGTGATCATGAATATCACTGATAAACAGGCAGATTTTGTTGCTCAGGTCGAAAAAACTCTCAACGAAAGCGGGTTTCGTGCCAAGTCTGACTTGAGAAATGAAAAGATCGGCTTTAAAATCCGCGAGCATACTTTGCTCAAGGTTCCATATCTCTTGGTTATTGGGGATAAGGAAGTCGAGATGCAGACTGTCGCTGTGCGTACTCGTGAAGGTGCTGACCTGGGCTCGATGCCCGTCGCCCAGTTCGCTGAGTTTCTCGCGCAAGCGGTTTCCCGGCGTGGTCGCCCAGATTCGGAGTAATTATTATTAAGCGTGAAATGAGACAAGATAAACGAGCTGCACCGAAAGCCCCGATCAACGAGAATATCTCGGCACGCGAGGTTCGGTTAATTGGCGCTGATGGCGAGCAGATTGGCATCGTCTCGATTGATGAAGCGCTTCGTATTGCTGAAGAAGCAAAGCTTGATCTGGTAGAAATCTCTGCAGACGCAGTCCCACCGGTTTGCCGTGTGATGGACTACGGCAAATCGATCTTCGAAAAGAAGAAGCAGATTGCTGCGGCGAAGAAGAACCAGAAGCAGATTCAGGTAAAAGAAATCAAGTTTCGTCCAGGGACGGAGGAAGGGGATTACCAGGTAAAACTGCGCAACCTGGTACGTTTCCTGAGTGACGGGGACAGGGCCAAGGTATCCTTGCGATTCCGCGGCCGTGAGATGGCCCACCAGGAGCTGGGGATGGAACTCCTCAAGCGGGTTGAAGCTGACCTGCTCGAGTACGGTTCGGTCGAACAGCATCCTAAGATGGAAGGACGCCAGCTGATCATGGTCATCGCCCCGAAAAAGAAGAAGTAATCAACAGGGCACGGCAGGCCTTCTGATTATGTTTATCAACTGAATGCGGAGTATCCGAACATGCCAAAGATGAAAACGAAAAGTGGTGCTGCTAAGCGGTTTCTGAAAACTGCTAACGGTATCAAGCACAAGCACGCTTTCAAGAGCCACATCCTGACTAAAATGTCGACCAAGCGTAAGCGTCAACTGCGCGGTAGCAGCTTGCTGCATCCGTCTGACGTGGCAAAAGTCGAGCGCATGCTGCGCCTTCGTTAATTTTAGTCAAGAATAGAGGAAGTAACTCATGGCTCGTGTAAAGCGTGGCGTCATTGCCCGTAAGCGTCACAAAAAAATTCTGAAACTTGCTAAAGGCTACTACGGTGCACGTTCGCGCGTATTCCGTGTTGCCAAGCAAGCGGTAATCAAGGCAGGCCAATACGCCTACCGTGACCGTCGTCAGAAAAAACGTCAGTTCCGCGCTCTGTGGATCGCTCGTATCAACGCTGGTGCTCGTGTTAACGGTCTGTCCTACAGCCGTTTCATCGCTGGCCTGAAAAAAGCGTCCATCGAGATCGACCGTAAGGTTCTGGCTGATCTGGCAGTGAACGAAAAAGCGGTGTTTGCCGCGATTGTCGAGAAAGCTAAAGCCACCTTGGCTTAAGTACCCCCGACAGTCACCCGGCCTCACCTCTGTGGGGTCAGGTGGTAAACGTCATAAATAGGGGAAGAGCCTTCAAGCTCTTCCCCTATTTTGTATCTGGAGTCTGTACATGGAAAACCTGGATGCGCTGGTCTCTCAAGCACTAGAGGCTGTGCAAAGCGCTGAAGATATCAATGCCCTGGAGCAAATCCGGGTTCAATACCTTGGCAAAAAGGGTGAATTGACTCAGGTGATGAAGACCCTGGGGAATTTGCCGGCAGAGGAGCGTCCGCAAGTCGGCGCCCTGATCAACGTTGCCAAGGAACGTGTCACAGGCGTTCTCAATGCGCGTATGGCTCTGTTTGAGGAAGCCGAACTGGCTGCCAAACTGTCCGCCGAGTCCATTGACGTAACCCTGCCGGGCCGTGGCCAGACCTCCGGTGGTCTGCATCCGGTAACCCGGACTCTGGAACGTATCGAACAGTTCTTCACCCGTATCGGCTACGGCATTGCCGAAGGTCCTGAGGTCGAAGACGATTATCACAACTTCGAGGCGCTCAACATCCCAGGCCATCACCCGGCCCGGTCGATGCACGACACCTTCTATTTCAATGCGAACATGCTGTTGCGCACCCATACCTCGCCGGTACAGGTCCGCACCATGGAATCGCAACAGCCGCCGATCCGCATCGTCTGCCCAGGCCGTGTGTATCGCAGCGACTCCGATATCACCCACTCGCCGATGTTCCACCAGGTCGAAGGCCTGCTGGTCGATCGCGACATCAATTTCGCCGACCTGAAAGGGACTATCGAAGAGTTCCTGCGGGTGTTCTTCGAAAAAGAACTGGCGGTGCGTTTCCGTCCTTCCTACTTCCCGTTCACCGAGCCATCCGCTGAAGTCGACATGGAATGCGTGATGTGTAGCGGCAAAGGCTGCCGCGTCTGCAAGCAGACCGGCTGGCTGGAAGTGATGGGCTGCGGCATGGTTCACCCGAATGTGCTGCGCATGTCCGGGATCGATCCGGAAGAGTTCTCGGGCTTTGCCTTCGGCATGGGCGTCGAGCGTCTGGCCATGCTGCGTTACGGCGTGAACGACTTGCGTCTGTTCTTCGACAACGACTTGCGGTTCCTCGCGCAATTTCGCTAGTCGTAACGAATTCTTAGGAGAGCAGGATGAAATTCAGTGAACAATGGCTGCGTGGCTGGGTTAGCCCGCAGGTAAATCGCGACGAGCTGGTTGCTCGTCTGTCGATGGCCGGTCTTGAGGTCGATAGCGTTACGCCGGCCGCCGGTGCATTCAGTGGTGTGGTGGTGGGCGAGGTACTGAGTACCGAGCAGCACCCTGACGCCGACAAGCTGCGTGTTTGCCAGGTCAGCAATGGCACGGAAACTTTCCAGGTCGTGTGCGGTGCGCCAAACGTGCGTCCGGGCCTGAAGATTCCGTTCGCAATGATCGGTGCCGAGCTGCCGGGCGATTTCAAGATCAAGAAAGCCAAGCTGCGTGGCGTCGAGTCCAACGGCATGCTGTGCTCGCAAACCGAGCTGCAGGTCGGTGAAGGTAATGACGGTCTGATGGAACTGCCGGCCGATGCACCGGTGGGCGAAGATTTCCGTGTTTATCTGGATCTGGAAGACGCCAGCATCGAGGTCGACCTGACCCCGAACCGCGGCGACTGCCTGTCTCTGGCTGGTCTGGCTCGTGAAGTCGGTGCGTTGTACGACGCTCCGGTTACTCGCCCGGTGGTGATGAGCGTTCCGGCGGTGCACGATGAAGTGCGTTCGGTAGAAGTCCTGGCACCCGCTGCCTGCCCGCGTTATCTGGGCCGAGTCATTCGCAACGTGGACCTGTCCAAGCCTACGCCGCTGTGGATGGTTGAGCGTCTGCGTCGCGCCGAAGTTCGTAGCATTGACGCTGCGGTCGACATCACCAACTACGTGATGCTTGAACTGGGTCAACCGCTGCACGCATTCGACCTCGCTGAAATCAACGGCGGCATTCGTGTGCGCATGGCTGAGGAAGGCGAGAAGCTGGTATTGCTCGACGGTCAGGAAGTCAGCCTGCGTAGCGATACGCTGGTAATCGCCGACCACACTCGCGCTCTGGCGATTGCCGGTGTGATGGGTGGCGAGCACAGCGGCGTGTCCGCGACCACTCGTGACGTGTTCCTCGAAAGTGCATTCTTCGATCAGATCGCTGTGGCGGGCAAGGCTCGCTCTTACGGTCTGCACACTGATGCTTCGCACCGCTACGAGCGTGGCGTGGACTGGCAACTGGCCCGTGAAGCCATGGAGCGCGCCACTGGCCTGCTGCTGGAAATCACCGGTGGCGAAGCGGGTCCGATCATCGAGACCGTCAGCGAGCAGCACTTGCCGTCGATCGCGCCGATCACTCTGCGCGCTCAGCGCATCACCCAGATGCTGGGCATGGAAATGGATTCGGCCGAAGTCGAGCGTCTGCTCAACGCTTTGGGCCTGAAAGTTTCCGCCGAGGGAGCAGGGCAGTGGCGCGTAGAAGTGCCAAGCCATCGCTTCGATATCAGCCTGGAAGTCGATCTGATCGAAGAGCTGGCGCGTCTGTACGGTTACAACCGTTTGCCGGTTCGTTATCCGCAAGCTCGTTTGGCGCCGCAGGCCAAGGCCGAAGCGCGTAGCGATCTGCCGGAGCTGCGCCGTCTGCTGGTCGCTCGTGGCTATCAGGAAGCGATCACTTACAGCTTCATCGATCCAAAACAGTTTGAGCTGTTCAGCCCAGGTGTTGAACCACTGCTGTTGGCGAACCCGATCTCCAATGACATGGCTGCGATGCGTTCGTCGCTGTGGCCGGGTCTGGTTAAATCGCTGCAGCACAACCTGAATCGTCAGCAGGATCGCGTCCGTCTGTTCGAGAGCGGTCTGCGCTTCGTCGGTCAGCTGGAAGGCCTGAAGCAAGAGCCGATGCTGGCTGGTGTTGTCTGCGGTAGCCGTTTGCCGGAAGGCTGGGCGCAAGGTCGCGATACCGTGGACTTCTTCGACGTCAAGGCCGACGTGGAAGCGGTGCTGGGTTTTGCCGGTGCGCTGGATTCGTTCACTTTCACTCCGGGCAAGCACCCGGCACTGCACCCGGGTCAAACCGCGCGCATTGAACGTGAAGGGCGTGAAGTCGGCTTTATCGGTGCGATTCACCCTGAGCTGTCGAAATCTCTCGGTCTCGACCGTCCGGTCTTCGTTTTCGAGCTGGTTCTGGCTGAAGTGGCACTCGGCAAAATGCCTAAATTCCACGAGTTGTCGCGCTTTCCTGAAGTGCGTCGTGACCTTGCACTGATTGCGCACAAAGACGTTGCGGCCTCGGCTGTACTGGACGTAATCCGTGAAAATGCAGGCGAATGGCTGACAGACCTCAGGCTATTTGACGTGTATCAGGGTAAAGGTATTGATCCTGATAGAAAAAGCCTTGCAGTCGGCTTGACCTGGCAGCATCCATCGCGCACTCTTAATGACGATGAGGTGAATTCGACGACGCAAAATATCCTCACCTCGCTCGAACAAAGGTTGAACGCCACGTTAAGGAAGTGACGTATGGGGGCTTTGACGAAAGCTGAGATGGCGGAACGTCTGTATGAAGAGCTGGGCCTGAACAAGCGGGAAGCCAAGGAATTGGTAGAACTGTTTTTCGAGGAAATCAGGCACGCTCTTGAAGACAACGAGCAGGTCAAATTGTCGGGTTTCGGCAATTTCGACCTTCGGGACAAACGCCAGCGGCCTGGCCGCAACCCGAAAACGGGGGAAGAAATCCCGATCACGGCTCGCCGTGTGGTCACCTTTCGTCCAGGGCAGAAGTTGAAAGCCCGAGTTGAGGCTTATGCTGGAACCAAGTCATAACGACGAACTACCCGTCATCCCGGGCAAACGCTACTTCACCATCGGTGAAGTCAGCGAGCTGTGTGCGGTAAAACCACATGTGCTGCGCTACTGGGAGCAGGAGTTTCCTCAGCTCAACCCCGTCAAACGCCGCGGAAACCGCCGGTATTATCAGCGCCAGGATGTGCTGATGATCCGGCAAATCCGCGCGCTCCTTTACGATCAAGGGTTCACCATCGGCGGCGCACGTTTGCGACTGTCCGGTGATGAGGCCAAAGACGACACAACCCAATACAAGCAAATGATCCGCCAGATGATCGCCGAGCTCGAAGATGTTCTGGTGGTTCTCAAGAAATAATTTCCTGCTTTTAAATACTTCCAGTTTTCAAAAGCTTGCGATATATTCTTGAGCGTTCTTCGAGATGAGGAGCGAGTTTCACGCCTAGTCGGGGCGTAGCGCAGTCCGGTAGCGCACTAGCATGGGGTGCTAGGGGTCGAGTGTTCGAATCACTCCGTCCCGACCATATAATTCAATGACTTAGCCCAACTTTAGCGAGTTGGGCTTTTTCATGCGCAGTGACTTTTGTAGGGAGACCCAGTTTCCTCTTCAATAAATTCAGACACTCAAGCCGATCAGCCAGATCGGCTTTTTTGTGCCCCCACAAAACTAGCCAGTGATTTCACTGACAGACACCCAGCGCCGCTCCTCAGCCGCGACCCGAATCGCTGTCGCCAGTCGCTCCACTTCAAATGCCTCCTCGAAATCAGTACCCGTTTGCCCATTCCCGGCCAACGCCATGATCAGTTCATGCACTTCCAGTGTTTTCAGCTCGTTGTAACCCAGCTGGTGCCCCGGCGCCGGGCTGAATGCTGCGTAGCCGGGCAAGTCCGGTCCGGCCAGTAAACGCTGGAAGCCGCCCTGGCCGGCGCGACACAGGCGTAGCTCGTTCAATCGCTCCTGATCGAACGCCAAGGTGCCTCGGGTGCCGCTGATCTCGAAGCTCAGATGATTCTTGTAGCCATGCTTGAGCCAACTGCTGCTGAAAGTGCCGCGCGCGCCGCTGGCAAAGCGCAACAGCGCTTGGGCCTGATCGTCGACCGCAATGCGGCGTTGTTCCTGGCTGCCGGGCGTGGCCGGGCGCTGGCGATGGACGGTCTGAGAGTCGGCGCACACCGCTTCGACATCGCCCAGCAGGTGGCGCGCCATGGCGAGCAGGTGACTGCCTAGATCCGCCAGGGCTCCACCGGCATGTTCGGGTTCGCAGCGCCACGACCAGGGGGAGGCTGGATCGGCCATGAAATCTTCGCTGAATTCACCTTGAAAGCTGATGATCTCGCCGAGTTCGCCACTCAGGGTCAGCTCGCGTGCCAGGCCGATGATCGGGTTGTGCTGGTAGTTGTAGCCGACCCGGGTGACGACGCCGGCGTGCTTCGCCGCCACGTGCATCGCATGAGCTTGTTCAAGATTCACCGCCAATGGCTTTTCGCAATACACCGGTTTGCCAGCGGCAAGCGCGGCCATGGCCATCGGGTAGTGCAGGTGATTGGGTGTAGTGATTGCGATCAGGTTGACCTTGGGGTCGTCGATCAATCGCTGCCAATCGCCATGGGCCTGATCGAAGCCCCAGGCGGTGGCGCAAGCTTGTGCGCGTGCGGGATCGGCGTCAGCCAGGGCGGCCAGGCGAAGGGTGAAGGGCAGTTCGAATGCCGCACTGACGTTGCGAAAGGCCAGGGCGTGTGCTCGCCCCATGAAACCCGTGCCGATAAGACCGATTCCGAGTTCACGCATGACAGGATCCTTTGAGTTCTTGTTTTCAGAGATCCTGTTTATAGAATAAAAATTCACTACGTTCAAATAATGGAATAAATATTTTGAATTTCCGCGCTCGGTGGAATGTCGGTTCTCCGGTCAGTCTTCGAACCCGACCTGCTCGTGAATCTCATCCACCTTCAACTCCAGTCGATAGGCCACGGCGATAAACAGCGCCTGGCAAAGGCACAGGGTCGCACTCAAGGAGCGGAACGCAAACGAGCTACCTTCATTGACCAGCAGCAAAGTGTTGGCGCGCTTGGCCAATGGCGAGAGATTGCTGTCAGTGATGATCAGGGTTTTCGCCTGATGGTGCTGGGCGATGCGCAGGCAGTGCTGGGTTTCCTTGCCGTACGGCGTGAAGCTGATGGCGATCACCAGGTCATTGGCGCGCACGCTGCGCATCTGCTCGCGATAACTGCCGCCGAGGCCCGAGACCAGGTGGATGCGCTTGTTGGTATGTTGCAGGTTGTAGACCAGATAGTCGGCCACCGCGAACGAGCGGCGCACGCCGACCACGTAGATATTGTCGGCATTGACCACCAGGTCCACGGCCTTCTCGAAGGCCTGGTCATCGAGTTCCTGCCCCAGTCGTTCGATGCCCGACAGGGTGGCGTCGATGCATTCGCGGGCCAGATCGCCGCCGCTGGCTTTCTGCGACTTGTTGGCGATCATGCTGCGAATGCGCTGTTGGTAGTTCTGCACCGGCGTGGCTTTGTGGGTGTACGCCTCGCGGAACAGCGCCTGCATTTCACTGAAACCGCTAAAACCGAAACGCTGGGAAAACCGCACGATGGCTGACGGGTGCACTTCGCACTCGCGGGCGATGTCGCTGATGCGGTCGACCATGATCCGATCGCTTTGCTGGCTCATGTAACTGGCGATGCGTTTGAGCTGGCGCGGCAGGCTTTCATATTCGCGGGTGATGAGCTGCAGCAAGCGCTCGGCATTGATCGGGGGGCTGGCAAGATCGCTCTCGGGCGTGCTCTCGGCGGTAGCCGGCTGATCGGTGCGGGACATAGATAATCCTTCTGGCTTGTTCTTGGCTTGTACTTATAGCGACGGTGGTTCACCGCGTCCCAGGACAATAGGTTGGCTGTGCGCAGTCTACAGGCTAGGCCCGGACAAAATCTTGGGCTTGCGCCAGCGGGATGCCTGCTGAAACGATGCACTGCGTCTGGAGCGCCTGCACTGAAGTTTATTGGAAAAAATATTCCACGTGAAAAATAATTGGAATATTTATTGATTATTCGATCCGGCTCGTTTTAGTCTGCATCCACCAAGAGTGTCCGGCGCCGTCATCGCCCCGGGTACAGGCTGATAAAAATAACAGGAGCCAGCATGGGCCAGACTCGTTTTGCCAGTGGACGTCAATTGGATCTGATTTGTCTCGGGCGCCTCGGCGTCGACCTCTATGCGCAGCAAGTCGGGGCACGGCTGGAGGATGTGAGCAGCTTCGCCAAATACCTCGGAGGCTCTTCCGCCAACATCGCGTTCGGCACTGCCCGGCTGGGGCTCAGGTCGGCGATGCTGAGCCGCACCGGCGACGATCACATGGGGCGTTTCCTGATCGAATCCCTGGCCCGTGAAGGTTGCGATGTCAGCGGCATCAAGGTCGATCCGGAGCGACTGACCGCCATGGTGCTGCTCGGTCTCAAGGATCGGGAAACCTTTCCCCTGGTCTTCTACCGTGAGAATTGCGCCGACATGGCGCTGCGGGCCGAAGACATCAGCGAAGCCTTTATCGCCTCCAGCAAGGCCTTGCTGATCACCGGCACCCATTTCTCCACCGACGGCGTCTACAAGGCGAGCATCCAGGCGCTGGACTACGCCGAAAAGCACAACGTCAAACGAGTGCTGGACATCGACTATCGCCCGGTTCTGTGGGGGCTTGCTGGCAAGGCGGACGGCGAAACCCGTTTCGTTGCCGATCAGAACGTCACTCACCATGTGCAGCAAATCCTCCCGCGCTTCGACCTTGTGGTCGGGACCGAAGAAGAGTTTCTGATGGCCGGCGGTTCAGAGGATTTGCTCACCGCGCTGCGCAATGTCCGACGGTTGAGCGCGGCGACCCTGGTGGTCAAGCTCGGTCCGCAAGGTTGCACGGTTATTCACGGAGAGATTCCGGTGCGTCTTGAAGATGGCGCGATTTATCCCGGTGTGCGGGTCGAGGTGCTGAACGTGCTGGGCGCCGGCGATGCGTTCATGTCGGGTTTCCTCAGCGGCTGGCTGGAGGACGCCAGCGACGAGCGTTGCTGCCAGTTGGCCAATGCCTGCGGTGGTCTGGTGGTATCGCGCCATGCCTGCGCGCCGGCGATGCCAACCCGTGCCGAGCTCGATTACCTGTTCAGCAGCCCGGTGCCGATTACCCGACCGGATCAGGACGTCACCCTGCAACGCCTACATCAGGTCAGTGTGCCGCGCAAACAGTGGAAGCAACTGTTCATCTTTGCCTTCGACCATCGCGGGCAACTGGTGGAGCTGGCCCAGAAGGGGGGGCGCGACCTCGGCGCCATCGGCGAACTCAAGCAACTGTTCATCAAAGCAGTGGAGCGGGTCGAAAGCGATCTGCGTGAGCAGGGCATCGAAGCCGATGTCGGGGTGCTGGCTGATCAGCGTTTCGGCCAGGACTCGCTGAACGCCGCCAGCGGTCGAGGCTGGTGGGTGGCGCGCCCGGTTGAAGCGCAGGGCTCGCGGCCGCTGGCCTTCGAACACGGGCGCTCGATCGGCAGCAACCTGATCGCCTGGCCGCAAGAACAAATCATCAAATGCCTGGTGCAATTCCACCCGGACGACGAACCGATGCTGCGGCTGGAGCAGGAAGCGCAGATCAAGGCGCTGTATCAGGCATCGCAAGTCAGTGGTCATGAACTGCTGCTGGAAATCATCCCGCCCAAAGATCACCCCTCACTGCATCCCGACGTGCTGTATCGCGCGCTCAAACGCCTCTACAACCTGGGCATCTACCCGGCGTGGTGGAAGATCGAAGCGCAAAGCGCCGAGGAATGGCAACAGCTCGACGAACTGATCCAGGCGCGCGATCCCTATTGCCGAGGTGTGGTGCTGCTGGGCCTGAATGCCCCGGCATCAGCGTTGGCCGAAGGCTTTCAACAGGCCAGTCAGAGCCAGACTTGCCGTGGGTTCGCCGTGGGTCGGACGATTTTTCAGGAGCCGAGCCGCGCCTGGCTGGCCGGGGAGATCGACGACGAGACGCTGATCCGCCAGGTACAGGGAACCTTCGTCGAGCTGATCGATGCCTGGCGCACGGCCCGGGCCTGAGCCGCAGTTGAACACTCTAGAAATAACAATAAAAGGTGCAGCCATGCCCGCTATCCGAATTGGCATCAACCCGATTTCCTGGAGCAACGACGACCTGCCGTCCCTCGGTGGTGAAACACCGCTGAGCACCGCCCTCAGCGAAGGCAAGGTCATCGGTTATGAAGGCTTCGAACTCAACGGCAAGTTTCCCAAGGACGCCAAAGGCGTTGGCGACGTGCTGCGCCCGTATGACCTGGCGCTAGTGTCCGGCTGGTATTCCAGTCGCCTGGTGCGCCGTTCGGTCGCCGAGGAAATCGACGCGATTGCCAGCCATGTCGAGTTGCTGGCGAAGAACGGCGCGAACGTGCTGGTTTACGGTGAAGTCGCCGATTCCATTCAGGGCCAGCGTATTCCGCTGGTCGAGCGCCCGCGTTTTCACACCGAACAGGCGTGGCAGCAGTACGCCGACAAGCTGACCGAACTGGCACGCTTCACCCTGTCCCAAGGCGTGCGTCTGGCGTATCACCACCATATGGGCGCCTACATCGAATCCCCGTCGGACATCGACACCCTGATGGCGCTGACCGGCAGTGAAGTCGGGCTGCTGTTCGATTCGGGCCATTGCTACATGGGCGGCGGTGAACCCTTGCAGGTGCTGCGCAAACACCTGTCGCGCATCTGCCACGTGCACTTCAAGGACGTGCGCAAACCGGTGGTGCAACTGGCGCGTAACAATCTGTGGAGCTTCCCCGACTGCATCATCAACGGCACGTTCACCGTGCCGGGGGATGGCGACATCGACTTCGCCGAACTGCTGGACGTGCTGCTGGCGGCCGATTACCACGGCTGGCTGGTGGTCGAAGCCGAGCAGGATCCGGCAGTGGCGCCGAGTTACGTCTACGCGAAAAAAGGCTTCGACACCTTGCGCGCGCTGCTCGACGAGAGGGCTGCACGATGAGCCTGCTGGTCAAAAGCAATGCCCGTGGCCGGACCATGGTCGAGCTGGCTGAAGGTGAGTTGCAATACGTCGGTTTCGCCGCCTACCGGTTGAGCCTGGGTGAAACCTTGCCTGTCGCGGCGGGCGACAAGGAGCTGTGCCTGGTGTTGCTCAGCGGTCGGGTCGGCATCCACGGCGAGGCACTGGGGCTGGGGACCTTCAACTGGGACAACCTCGGTGATCGCCAGTCGGTGTTCGAAGACAAATCCCCGTTCGCCGCGTACTTGCCACCCGGCAGTCAGGCGCAGGTGGTGGCATTGAGTGATGCGCAAGTGGCGGTTTGCGCGGCTCCCGGTTCGACCACCATGGGTCTCGGTCCGCGCCTGATCAGGCCTGAAACCATGAAGCGCAGCGTGCGGGGCAAGAGCGCCAATACCCGCTATGTCTGCGACATCCTGCCGGACAGCGAGCCGGCTCATTCGCTGCTGGTGGTGGAAGTGCGCACGCCATCCGGGCACTCGTCGAGCTACCCGCCGCACAAGCACGACACCGACGACCTGCCACACCAGAGCTTTCTAGAAGAAACCTACTACCACCAGATCAACCCGCCCCAAGGCTTCGTGTTCCAGCGGGTCTACACCGACGACCGCAGCATCGATCAAGCCATGGCCGTGGAAAACAGCGATCTGGTGGTCGTGCCCAAGGGCTATCACCCGGTCAGCGTGCCGTATGGCTACGAATCTTATTACCTGAACGTGATGGCAGGGCCGAAACGCGTCTGGCAGTTCCATAACGACCCGCAGCACAGCTGGCTGCTGGATCTCTGAATTCCAACTTTCGCACGGAGAACAAGAACAATGAGCGACGCCCCGGTCATAGGCCACTACATCGACGGTCAGGTGCAGGACAGCGGTAGCGAACGATTCAGCGATGTCTTCAATCCGGCCACCGGCGGCGTTCAGGCGCGGGTCGGGTTGGCCAGCCAGAAGACCGTGGACGCTGCCGTCGCATCGGCGCTCAAGGCATTCCCGGCCTGGTCCGAGCAATCGTCCCTGCGCCGTTCGCGGGTGATGTTCAAGTTCAAGGAATTGCTCGATCGTCATCACGACGAACTGGCCGAAATCATCAGTCGCGAACACGGCAAGGTCTTTTCCGACGCCAAGGGCGAAGTCACACGAGGCATTGAAATCGTCGAGTACGCCTGCGGTGCACCGAACCTGTTGAAGACCGAGTTCAGCGACAACATCGGCGGCGGCATCGACAACTGGAACCTGCGTCAGCCGCTCGGCGTCTGCGCCGGAGTCACGCCGTTCAACTTCCCGGTGATGGTGCCGCTGTGGATGATTCCGCTGGCGCTGGTCACCGGCAACTGCTTCATCCTCAAACCGTCCGAGCGCGATCCGTCCGCCAGTTTGCTGATGGCTCGCCTGTTGACCGAAGCCGGTTTGCCGGACGGTGTGTTCAACGTGGTCCAGGGCGACAGGGCGGCGGTCGACGCCTTGCTGCAGCACCCGGACATCGAGGCGATTTCGTTTGTCGGTTCGACGCCGATTGCCGAGTACATCCACCAGCAGGCAACCGCGCGCGGCAAGCGGGTGCAGGCGCTGGGCGGCGCGAAGAATCACATGATCGTCATGCCCGACGCGGATCTGGATCAAGCGGCGGATGCCTTGATCGGCGCCGCTTACGGATCGGCCGGTGAACGCTGCATGGCAATTTCAATTGCGGTTGCGGTCGGCGAAGTCGGCGATCAACTGATTGCCAAACTGTTGCCGCGCATCGATCAGTTGAAAGTCGGCAACGGTCTGCAAGGCGACAACGACATGGGCCCGCTGGTCACCGCCGAACACAAGGCCAGGGTTGAAGGCCTTATCGATCAGGGCGTGGCCCAGGGCGCGCAGCTGATTGTCGATGGCCGCCACTTCAAGGTGCCGGGGGCCGAGGCGGGCTTTTTCGTCGGCGCGACGCTGTTCGATCACGTCACCACCGACATGAGCATCTATCAGCAGGAGATCTTCGGGCCGGTGCTGGGCATTGTCCGTGTGCCGGACTTCGCCAGTGCCGTGGCGCTGATCAACGCCCATGAATTCGGCAACGGCGTGTCGTGCTTCACCAGCGATGGCGGGATAGCCCGTGCCTTCGCCCGCACCATCAAGGTCGGCATGGTCGGCATCAACGTGCCCATTCCGGTGCCCATGGCCTGGCATTCGTTCGGTGGCTGGAAGCGCTCGCTGTTCGGCGATCACCATGCCTACGGGGAAGAAGGCATTCGTTTTTACAGTCGCTACAAAAGCGTGATGCAGCGCTGGCCCGACAGCATTGCCAAGGGCCCGGAATTCAGCATGCCGACGGCCAAATAATTCACGTGCGCGGAGAACAACAAGAATGAGTACTCCCCTGCGTTTTGCCCTGAACCGAATGGTCGCTCCACGTTTATCCCTGCCGGCGTTCATCGAATTGGCGGTGACCCTCAAGGCTGACGCCATCGAGATCCGCAACGACCTCAAAGGCGTCGAGATCGATGACGGCACCGCACCCGAACACGTGCGTGAGTTGTGCGCGGCCCATGGCATCAGCGTGCTGTCGATCAACGCGCTGTATCCGTTTGATGTGTGGAATGACGAGCGCCGCGCGCAGGCCTTGAAGCTGGCTGCCTATGCCCGCGATTGTGGTGCGCGGGGGCTGGTGATGTGCCCGTTGAACGATCGCGCCGATCCGCGCAGCGTGGCCGAGCGTGCGTCGGGCCTGCGCACCGCGTTGAGCGAGCTGGCGCCGATCCTGCGTGATCACGGCCTTCTGGGATTCATCGAGCCTCTGGGTTTCAAAGCCTGCTCGCTGCGCCGCAAACGCACGGCGGTGGAGGCGATCAAGGCGGTCGGCGGGCTGGATATGTTCCGCCTGGTGCATGACACCTTTCATCACCACCTGGCCGGCGAGCAAGAGTTTTTTCCCGAGCTGACCGGGCTGGTGCACATCTCCGGTGTCGAGGAGTCCGAGGCGCCGCTGGCGACCCTTTGCGATGGTCACCGGGTGCTGGTGGGGGCGGACGACATTCTCGGCAACGCGGCACAAATCAACAGCCTGCTCGCTGGCGGCTACAGCGGCTACCTGTCGTTTGAACCATTCGCCGACAGCGTCCATGGCCTGGCGGATATCCAGACGGCGATTGGCGCGAGCATGGACCACCTGAGCAACTCCCTGAGTTGACAGTGCCCCTCGCAGAGGGGGCGGATCTGAATTTGAAAGGTGCGGTTATGACCACAACAAGACTGACCATGGCTCAGGCCCTGGTGAAATTCCTCGACAACCAGTACATCGAGGTCGATGGCGTTCAGAGCAAGTTCGTCGCCGGGATCTTTACCATTTTCGGTCACGGCAACGTGCTGGGTCTGGGGCAGGCGCTGGAGCAGGACAGCGGTGACCTGATCGTCCATCAGGGCCGCAACGAACAAGGCATGGCCCATGCGGCGATCGGTTTTGCCAAGCAGCACCTGCGACGCAAGATCTACGCCTGCACCTCGTCCGTGGGGCCGGGTGCGGCGAACATGCTGACTGCTGCCGCCACCGCGACCGCCAACCGGATTCCCTTGCTGCTGTTGCCGGGTGATGTCTATGCCTGTCGTCAACCGGACCCGGTGTTGCAACAGATCGAACAGTTCCACGACCTGAGTATCAGCACCAACGATGCGTTCAAGTCCGTGAGCAAATACTGGGATCGCATCAACCGCCCCGAGCAATTGATGAGCGCTGCGATCCACGCCATGCGCGTGCTCACCGACCCCGCCGAAACCGGTGCCGTGACCCTGGCCCTGCCGCAGGATGTGCAGGCCGAAGCCTACGATTATCCCGATTACTTCCTGCAAAAACGCGTGCACCGCATCGAGCGTCGTCCGGCCACCGAAGCGATGCTCGGCGATGCCGTGGCGCTGTTCAAAGGCAAGCGCAAACCGTTGATCATCTGTGGTGGCGGCGTCAAATATTCCGGCGCCAACGCGGCGTTGCAGGCGTTTGCCGAGCGTTTCGATATTCCTTTCGCTGAAACCCAGGCCGGCAAGAGTGCGGTGGTTTCCGGCCATCCGCTGAACGTCGGCGGTATTGGCGAAACCGGTTGCCTGGCGGCGAATCTGCTGGCCAAAGAGGCGGATCTGATCATCGGTGTTGGCACCCGCTACAGCGATTTCACCACCGCGTCGAAATCCTTGTTCCAGCACCCTGACGTGCAGTTTCTCAACCTCAATATCAGCCCGTGCGATGCCCTGAAACTCGATGGTGTGCAACTGCTGGCGGATGCCCGAACAGGTTTGTCGGCGCTGGCTGAAGCGCTGGGCGACTACCGTTCCGGCTGGGGCGATGAACCCCGTCAGGCCAGGGCGCAACTGGACGAGGAGGTGGATCGCCTTTATCAGATCGACTATCAGGCCCGGGATTTCCTCCCGGAAATCAACGACCACCTCGATTCGGCGGTGTTGCGCGAATTCATTGAGCTGACCGGCTCCTGCCTGACCCAGAGTCGCGTGCTCGGCGTGCTCAATGAAACCCTCGCCGATGACGCGGTCATCGTCGCCGCCGCCGGCAGCCTGCCCGGCGACTTGCAACGCAGCTGGCGCAGCAAGGGGGTGAACACCTATCACGTCGAGTACGGATATTCGTGCATGGGCTATGAGGTGAACGCTGCGCTGGGCGTGAAGCTCGCCGAGCCTGAGCGCGAGGTCTATGCGCTGGTGGGCGACGGCTCCTACATGATGCTGCACTCGGAGCTGGCCACCTCGATCCAGGAGCGGCGCAAGATCAACGTGGTGCTGTTCGACAACATGACCTTCGGCTGCATCAACAACCTGCAGATGGGCAACGGCATGGACAGCTTTGCCACCGAGTTCCGTTTCCGCAACCTGCAGACCGGCCAGCTCGACGGCGCTTTCGTGCCGGTGAATTTCGCCATGAGCGCGGCGGCCTACGGCTGCAAGACTTACAAGGTGAACACCGTTGAAGAGCTGCAGGCGGCGCTGGCCGATGCGCGCTTGCAGACGGTCTCGACCCTGATCGACATCAAGGTTCTGCCCAAGACCATGATTCACGGTTACCTGTCGTGGTGGCGGGTCGGCGTGGCGCAAGTCTCCACCAGCGCCCGTACCGAAGCGGCGGCCAAAACCCTGAACGAACGACTGGCCAAGGCCCGTCAGTACTGATTGCCCTGAATCGAACAACCACAAGGAATCCTTTCATGTCATTGTTTTCCCAAGCGTTGCGGCTAGGCGTCATCGGCACCGGTGCCATCGGCCAGGACCACATCCGTCGGTGCAGCCAGACCTTGCTCAACAGCCAGGTCGTCGCGGTTACCGACATCAATTTGCAGCAGGCGGCCAAGGTCGTGGCAGACCTGAAGCTGACCGCCGAGGTCTATCCCGACGGCCACGCGCTGATCCAGGCGCCGGACGTCGAGGCGATCCTCGTCACCTCCTGGGGCCCGAGTCACGAAGAGTTCGTGCTGGCTGCGATTTCGGCGGGCAAACCGGTGTTCTGCGAAAAGCCGCTGGCTGTCACCGCCGAAGGCTGCCGCAAGATCGTCGAGGCCGAAGAGGCCCACGGCAAGCGGCTGGTGCAGGTCGGTTTCATGCGTCCGTACGATGAAGGTTATCGCGCGTTGAAGTCGGTGATCGACAGTGGCCAGATCGGCGAGCCGTTGATGCTGCACTGCGCCCACCGCAACCCGACCGTAGGTGAAAACTACAAGACCGACATGGCGATCACCGACACGCTGATCCATGAGCTGGACGTGCTGCGCTGGTTGCTCGACGACGATTATGTTTCGGTGCAGGTGGTGTTCCCGCGCAAGAGCAGCAAGGCTCTCGCGCATCTGAAAGATCCGCAGATCGTGCTGCTGGAAACCGCCAAGGGCACGCGTATCGACGTGGAGGTTTTCGTCAATTGTCAGTACGGCTATGACATTCAGTGCGAAGTGGTGGGGGAGACCGGCATCGCCAGACTGCCGGAGCCGTCCCAGGTGCAATTGCGCAGCGGAGCGAAGCTGTCCAACGCGATTCTGATGGACTGGAAGGATCGCTTCATCGCGGCCTATGACGTCGAGTTGCAGGCGTTCATCGATGGCGTGCGGGCAGGGCAGGTGGGTGGGCCTTCGGCGTGGGATGGGTTCGCCGCCGCGGTTGCCGCCGATGCGTGCATCGAAGCGCAGAACAGCGGGGCGATCGTCAACGTTGCACTGCCTGATCGCCCGAGGTTCTACGGTTAACGCTGCTCCCACAACCACCGCGTTTTTCCGAGACGCGGTGACATAACAAGAAGAAGGAGTTCAGACATGCGCATCGGACTTGTCGGTTACGGCCATGGCGGCCGGTTTTTTCATGCTCCGCTGATCAGCAGTCTGCCGGCGGCGACGTTCGTCGGCGTGGTCACCCGTTCGGTGGAGCGCCGACAGTTGCTGGCGGCGGAGCATCCCGGTGTGCCGGCCTTCGACAGCATCGGCCAGTTGGTGGAAGCCGGGATCGATGTCCTGGTGGTGTCGACACCCCTAAAGGGGCGGCCGGCGCTGGTGCTCGACGGCATCGAACACGGGGTGGCGGTGGTCAGCGACAAGCCGTTCGCCGCCGATTGGCAGCAGGCGCAAACCCTGATCACCATGGCCGAGCGCCAAAGTGTGCGGCTCAGCGTCTATCAGAACCGACGCTGGGACTCGGACTTTCTAACCGTGCGCAAACTCATCGAATCCGGCGCGCTGGGCCAGGTCAGCCGTTTCGAATCGCGGATCGAGCGTTACTCGCCCTCGTCGGTTCACAACGGCAGCGGCGGTGGTTTTCTGCGCGATCTTGGCAGTCATCTGGTCGATCAGGCGCTGTTGCTGTTCGGCCCGGTGACACGGGTTTACGCCGAACTGGACTACCTGGAGAAAGACCAGGCGTTCGATCACGGCTTCTTCATGTCCCTGACCCATGCCAGCGGCGTAACCTCGCACCTGGGCGGCAGTTGCCTGGAAAACAGCCCCGGCCCGCGCTTTCGGGTGAGCGGCACGCTGGGTTGTTACAGCGTCGAGGGGCTCGATGGGCAGGAGGCCATGGCGCTGGCCGGGCTCTCGCCGAAAACCGAAGGCGAGCGCTGGGGCGTCGAGGAGCACCGGCGTTGGGGCTGGTTCGAGCACGGAGAAGAGCGCGAACGGGTTCCTTCCGAACGAGGATGCTGGAGTCAGTTCTATTTACAGCTACAAATCTCGTTGCAAAACGGTGGCCCACTGCCCGTGGACGCCCGTGATGCACTGGCGACAACCCGCGTGCTAGACGCTGCGCGCCTGAGTTTCAAACGTCATCAAGTGGTGGAGCTGAGTGAGTTTGCGAGCCATGGAATAAAATCATAATAAAATTCTAAAATAGGTTGATATGGAAAATATTTTCCAATAAAGTCGATTCCAGATTTACTGTCTCGCGATACGTTCCAACGCCTCGACTGCTTGTCCGCTTACTGAAATCGTCATGCCTCATCCATAAAACCAACAAGAATGTGGAGAAAGACTTTTCATGAAGACCAAGACCCGTTTTGCTTCACTGGCCTTGTCCCTGATGTTTGCCAGCGGCGCTGTGCTGGCCGATATGAAGATCGGTGTCAGCATGTCCCAGTTCGATGACACCTGGCTGACCTACCTGCGTGAATCCATGGACAAGAAAGCCAAGTCCTATCCCGACGGCGTCAAGCTGCAGTTCGAAGACGCCCGCAGCGACGTGGTCAAGCAATTGAGCCAGGTCGAAAGCTTCATCAGCCAGAAGGTCGACGCCATCGTGGTCAATCCGGTGGATACCGCCGCCACCAAGAAGATCACTGAAGCGGCGGTGAAGGCCGGGATTCCGCTGGTCTACGTCAACCGTCGTCCCGATGACTTGAACCTGCCCAAAGGTGTAGTAACCGTTGCTTCCAACGACCTGGAGGCCGGCGAGATGCAGATGCAGTACCTGGCCGACAAGATGGGCGGCAAGGGCGACATCGTGATTCTGCTGGGTGATCTGGCGAACAACTCCACCACCAATCGCACCAAGGGCGTCAAAGAGGTGCTGGCCAAATACCCGGACATCAAGGTCGAGCAGGAGCAGAGCGGCGTCTGGCTGCGGGATAAAGGCATGACGCTGGTCAACGACTGGTTGACCCAGGGCCGCAAGTTCGACGCGGTCGTCTCCAACAACGACGAAATGGCGATCGGTGCCGCGATGGCCCTGCAGCAGGCCGGCGTCGCAAAAGGCAGCGTGCTGATCGCGGGTGTCGACGGTACGCCGGATGGCTTGAATGCTGTGAAGAAGGGCTCGCTGGCCGCTTCCGTGTTCCAGGACGCCAAGGGTCAGGCCGACGGCTCCATCGATACCGCAGTGAGAATGGCGAAGAACGAGCCGGTCGAGCCGGCGGTCTGGGTGCCGTTTCGTCTGATCACGCCGCAAAACGTTGACCAGTTCAAATAGTCCGTCCGTTCAATAACAACAATAAGCCCGCAAGGTGGCGAACGCGACCTTGCTGATGGAGTACCTGATCATGTTCGCTTCAGCGACTGCTTCGAGCACCCCTTTGACGGGGAGCCCGCCCACTTCAATACCTGTCGAAGAGCCGTACTTGCTGGAGATCCTCAATGTCAGCAAGGGTTTCCCCGGTGTGGTGGCGTTGTCCGACGTGCAACTGCGGGTACGTCCCGGTTCCGTGCTGGCGCTCATGGGAGAAAACGGCGCGGGTAAATCCACCCTGATGAAAATCATCGCCGGCATCTACCAGCCAGACGCCGGCGAGCTGCGCCTTCGGGGCAAGCCGGTGGTGTTCGAAACGCCGCTGGCAGCGCTTCAGGCCGGGATCGCGATGATCCACCAGGAACTCAACCTGATGCCGCACATGAGCATCGCCGAAAACATCTGGATCGGCCGCGAGCAACTCAACGGCTTTCACATGATCGACCACCGGGAAATGCACCGCTGCACGGCGAAACTGCTGGAGCGTCTGCGGATCAATCTCGACCCTGAAGAGCAGGTCGGCAATCTGAGTATCGCCGAGCGGCAGATGGTCGAGATCGCCAAAGCCGTGTCCTACGACTCCGACATCCTGATCATGGACGAACCGACGTCGGCCATCACCGACAAGGAAGTCGCCCATCTGTTCTCGATCATTGCCGACCTGAAAAACCAGGGCAAAGGCATCATCTACATCACCCATAAAATGAACGAAGTGTTCGCGATCGCCGATGAAGTGGCGGTATTTCGCGACGGCGCCTATATCGGTCTGCAACGGGCTGATTCCATGGACAGCGACAGCCTGATTTCGATGATGGTCGGTCGCGAATTGAGCCAGTTGTTTCCGGTGCGCGAAAAGCCGATTGGCGATCTGCTGCTGTCAGTGCGCGACCTCAAGCTGGATGGCATTTTCAAGGGTGTCTCCTTCGACCTGCACGCCGGGGAAATCCTTGGCATCGCCGGGTTGATGGGCTCCGGCCGGACCAACGTGGCCGAAGCGATCTTCGGCATCACGCCCAGCGATGGTGGCGAGATCCGTCTCGATGGTGAGGTGGTGCGCATCAGCGACCCGCACATGGCGATCGAGAAGGGCTTCGCGCTGTTGACCGAGGATCGCAAGCTCAGTGGTCTGTTCCCGTGCCTCTCGGTGCTGGAAAACATGGAAATGGCCGTCCTGCCGCACTACACCGGCCACGGATTCATCCAGCAAAAAGCCTTGCGCGCCTTGTGCGAAGACATGTGCAAGAAGCTGCGGGTTAAAACCCCGTCGCTGGAGCAGTGCATCGACACCCTGTCAGGTGGCAATCAGCAGAAAGCCTTGCTGGCCCGCTGGCTGATGACCAATCCGCGCATCCTGATTCTCGACGAGCCGACCCGTGGCATCGATGTAGGCGCCAAGGCCGAGATTTACCGGCTCATCGCCTACCTCGCCAGCGAAGGCATGGCGGTGATCATGATTTCTTCGGAGCTGCCGGAAGTGCTCGGCATGAGCGACCGGGTGATGGTCATGCACGAGGGCGACCTGATGGGCACCCTCGACCGCAGCGAGGCGACTCAGGAGCGGGTGATGCAACTGGCTTCGGGCCTGTCCTCGGTTCATTAATGGATGCCGGTGGTGGCCGAGGCCGCCGTCGATGATGCGATAGAAAGGTGAGTGGTTATGAACGCGATACTGGAAAACAAACCGGCCACGGCACCGGTCAAGAGTCGCCGGCGCTTTCCGACGGAACTGAGCATTTTCCTGGTGCTGATCGGCATCGGCCTGGTGTTCGAACTGTTCGGCTGGATCGTACGCGACCAGAGCTTTCTGATGAACTCCCAACGGCTGGTGCTGATGATTCTGCAAGTGTCGATCATCGGCCTGCTGGCGATTGGCGTGACCCAGGTGATCATCACCACCGGGATCGACCTGTCGTCGGGCTCGGTGCTCGCCTTGTCGGCGATGATCGCAGCCAGTCTGGCGCAGACATCGGATTTCGCCCGTGCGGTGTTCCCGTCACTGACCGATTTGCCGGTCTGGATTCCCGTGATTGCCGGGCTCGGTGTCGGGTTGCTGGCGGGGGCGATCAACGGCAGCATCATCGCTATCACCGGGATTCCGCCGTTCATTGCCACGCTGGGCATGATGGTTTCGGCCCGTGGCCTGGCGCGTTACTACACCGAAGGCCAGCCGGTGAGCATGCTCTCGGATTCCTACACGGCCATCGGCCACGGCGCGATGCCGGTGATCATCTTTCTGGTGGTGGCAGTGATCTTCCACATTGCGCTGCGCTACACCAAATACGGGAAATACACCTACGCCATCGGCGGCAACATGCAGGCGGCGCGTACGTCCGGTATCAACGTCAAGCGCCATCTGGTCATCGTCTACAGCATCGCCGGGTTGCTGGCGGGTTTGGCAGGCGTAGTGGCTTCGGCCCGAGCGGCCACCGGGCAGGCCGGGATGGGCATGTCCTATGAGCTGGATGCGATTGCTGCCGCGGTCATCGGTGGTACGAGCCTGGCAGGCGGGGTGGGGCGAATCACTGGCACGGTGATCGGCGCTCTGATTCTTGGGGTGATGGCCAGCGGTTTCACGTTCGTCGGGGTCGATGCCTACATTCAGGACATCATCAAGGGGCTGATCATCGTGGTCGCGGTGGTGATCGACCAATACCGCAACAAGCGCAAGCTCAAGCGCTGAAATTCATCGTCCTGGCCTGCTAAAGCGGGATGAGCGTCACACAAAAAAGCCGATCGGAGAGATCGGCTTTTTTGTGCCTGAGAAAACTGCTGAGGCGGCAAAGTCGTTCAGGGTTTCTTTTCTTCTACCCCATCCTTTGACCCGCTGGATGTTTGCGCACCCTTCTCTGTCTCGTGGGACTCTGCACCGGAGTTTGAACCCGAGGCCTCTTCACCTTTTTTGTTGGCCTTTTCTTCCTTGGATTCGGTGCCGCCCTGGTTGACTCCGGGAATACCGGTGGGCGGGACGGTGCTTCCCGCCATCGCAAGCGGTGCGGTGGCAGATAAAAGACTTCCAAGCATAAGGGCTGCAATGGTTCTGTTCATCGTCGGGGCTTCCGCGTCAGGTGGGCATACGTTGGAAGAGCAGAGGCGGGTAAGGTGCCCGTCGGGTGACGGGCGGAATCTCGTATCTATTCGTTCATGGATGCCCGCTATAGATGTGGCTCAGTATGAACAGCTCGATGATCGCCACAAAGACGCAGACCACGACAAATCCGCGGGTGAAGACTCTGCGAGGCTTTTGGCCGGACGTCTCGAAGCTGCCCAGGGCCGATAGCAGGTTTGAGAAAAACTCCAGTAACTCCGTCCGTGTCTGTCCTTCGCTCGGTGCTTGTGTTGCGCTGTGGTGCGGTTTATCTCAACGGTACAGAGGATTGCGGCCATGCTTCACGGCTCGCGCAGCTGGCTCCATTCAATCCCAAACCGTCCCAGATACTTTCTCAATCGGTCGGCATCATTGGGCTGCGCCTTCGCCTGTCGGGACACGCCGAACAAGCGCCTGCCAGCATCCGACAAGCTATCTGACTCTCTACACACTGCCAGTACGGCCTTCAATTGCAATCGGTCAAACAGGTCCATGCCTTCGGCATCTCCCGGTAAATCGTCCGTCACTCCTGTCGGATGCTTCAGCCCCCAGGCATAACGAAGTCGATCAATTTCTTCCTGCACTTGCGTTTCATCAATTCGGCCGCTGTCGGCCAGTGTTGCCATGCGTGTGATCGAGGCTGAAAGTTCGCGAAAGTTGCCTAGCCACGCCGCTTCGCGTGAACTGGCGAAGGCCAGATAGCGCCTGCGCGCTTCAAGGTTGAAACGTACCAGTTGACCGTGCTCGCGTGCGTGGCGCTCGAGCTCGAAATCGATGTTGGGTTCGATGTCTTCTCGACGGCCGGCCAGGCCGGGCAGATCAAATGTCCAAAGATTGATTCGTGCGTACAGGTCTTCCCGGAACAGGCCTTCGGCGACACGACTACGCAGGTCGCGGTGAGTGCCGGCAATGATCAGGAAGTCACTGTCGACTTCCTTGTCCGAGCCGAGCGGGAAGAAGCGCTTCTCTTCAATGGCCTTGAGCAGCATGGCTTGTTCGTCTGCGCCCAGTTCGCCGATTTCATCGAGAAACAGCATGCCGCCGTCGGCGGCGCGCAACAGGCCGTCGCGGGCATTCTGCGCGCCGGTGAAGGCGCCTTTGACGTGGCCGAACAGCGCGGACATCGCGCCGTCGCCGCGCAGGGTGGCGCAGTTCACTTCAACGAAGCGTCCTTGCATTTGATGGCGGCCGCGCTTGAGTTCGTAGATCCGTCGAGCGAGGAAGGATTTGCCGGCCCCGGTCGGGCCGATCAGCAACATCGGCGCTTTCGAGCGCACGGCGACGCGTTCGATCTGTTCGATGGAGCGGTTGAACGCGGCGTTGCGTGTGGCGATGCCGGATTTAAGAAACTCCAGGCCTTCGAGGCGCTTGTTGGTAAAGCGAGTGGCAATGCGATCGTAGCGCGACAGGTCGAGATCGATCAGCGCGTGAGTGCCGGTGGCCGGCTCATCTTCGCTCTTGCGGCGGGCGGGGGAGGTCTGGATCAGTCGTGCCGGCAGGTAGCGCGCCTCGGTCAGCAGGAACCAGCAGATCTGCGCCACATGGGTGCCGGTGGTGATGTGGACCAGATAGTCCTCGCGTTCGGTATCGAAGGTGTATTCGGTGGTGAAGTCATGCAGCGCGCCATAAACCTCTTCGAAATCCCACGGGTTGCGCAGCGTCATCGGGTGCAGGCAGACCTCGGTTTCGGGCGATACCTGGCGAATGTCTTCGCGAACTCGCTCGGCAAGGCTGGCGTCTCGGGCGTCTGTGCCGTGAATCAGTTCCAGTCGATGAATCAACACATCCGGCTGCTGGCACAGGCCCACGCTCGGGCGCCAGTGGTTCCAGCGATTGGCACCTTTACCCACGCGATCGAGGGTTGCTCCGATAAAACCGATGGCAACAGTGCGCTTGTTTTGCATGGCTATCTCAAAAGATAAAAGACGATATTCAATGATAGTGTTCTGCGAATCGGTTTGTCGTGCTTAACGTTATGAGATCATCGCAATAAAAATAAATATCTATATAAATCAAATAGTTAAATTATTTTCTGATGCTTTTTTCAAAGCTGGCACGGCGGCTGCAATACCTCTTGCAACGAACAGGACAACACAGCGAGACGCCACGATGGCCAATTTCAACCTCTTCAACACACAATCGAACAACCTGCCGGCGTGCGACACCTTGAATGCTTCTGGAGCGGCCGCCTATGCCTATACGCCCAAGCATCAATTGGCCCAGTTGGCAGTGACCGGTTGTCTGAACCAGACCTTTTACGCAACGGCTGAAAACCAGCTGGATCAGGTGTTGAAGCTGGTGGCTGAACTGGACAGCCGTTTTGTGGCCAACGCCGCAATATACGCCCGCCAAAAGGGCCATATGAAAGACATGCCGGCCTTGTTGTTGGCGGCGCTGACCGCCCAGCGTTCGGTGCTGGTACCGGAGGTGTTCGGAGGGATCGTCGACAGTGGCAAGATGCTGCGCAACTTCGTACAGATCCTGCGCAGTGGTGCCACGGGGCGCAAATCCCTCGGCTCGCAGCCCAAGCGGCTGGTGCAGAACTGGCTGAACAGCGCGACCGAGCGGCAACTGCTGCAAGCGTCGATCGGCAATCAGCCCTCGTTGGCGGACGTGGTGAAAATGGTTCATCCCAAGCCTTCCGAAGCCTGGCGCGAAGCATTCTTCGCTTGGCTGATCGGCAAACCGGTGGATGTGCAGGCATTGCCGGAACTGACCCGCGATCTGCTGGCGTTCCGCAGTGGTGCAAGTGATCAGGTACCAGAGGTGCCTTTTCAATTGCTCGGCAATGAAACCCTGAGCAAAGAGCAGTGGGCTGCTCAAGCGCGAAACATGGGCTGGCAGGGGCTTCGAATCAACCTCAACACCCTGGCGCGCCATGGTGCTTTTGAAGTGCCGGGTTGCACCGAATACGTGGCCGCACGCTTGGCGGATCCCGAAGCAGTCGCCAGGGCGCGGGTGTATCCGTACCAGTTGCTGACGGCGTATCGAATGATCGGTGATGACGTCCCGGCGCCGATACGCGAGGCGCTGCAAGATGCACTTGAGTTGTCGTTGAGCAATGTGCCGAAGATTGAAGGCGCGGTGGTGGTCTGCCCGGACGTCTCCGGCTCGATGGGCAGCCCGTTGACCGGATACCGGCAGGGCGCGACCACGGCGGTGCGCTGCATCGATGTGGCGGCGTTGATCGCGGCAGCGGTGTTGCGCAAGCAGCCGGCCGCGCGAGTGATGCCGTTCGAGGTCGACGTGGTGGATATCACGCTCAACCCGCGGGACAGTGTGATCAGCAATGCCGAAAAGCTTGCGGGCATTTTCGGTGGTGGAACCTGCTGTTCGGCGCCGCTGAAGAAGCTGGCGGACAGCAAGGCCAAAGTCGATACGTTGATCATGGTGTCGGACAACGAATCCTGGATCGATGCGCGACGTCGAGGAGCGAGTGAAACGATGCTGCAATGGGAGCGGATAAAGCGGCTCAACCCGCAAGCACGCCTGATCTGTATCGACCTGCAACCGGGTTGGGCGACACCGGCGGCGGATCGCGACGACATCCTGAATGTCGGCGGTTTCAGTGACGCGGTGTTTGATGTGATCGAGCAATTCACTGCCGGCCGGTACGGCCCGCAGCACTGGGTCGAAGCGATCGAACGTATGGAATGAAGCTGAATAATTGATTTGTCACGGGCACTGAATGCCGGTGGGACTACATCCAAGACGTCTCATCAAACCCTTGTCAGTGCGCGTGACGGCACGAATGCCGATGGCTGTACATCTGAGGCCGGCTAACCCCGGTGCGCGGCGACGCGCAACAGTCATCAACCTTTGTCGTGCCACCTTTTTCGAATTTGCCCGGCGAATGCCGGTGGAACTACAGGACGGCGTGGGGACGGGTTCGAATCCCGTCGACCGAAAGGTCGTAGCTCAGCGGTAGAGCGCGCTGCATGTTTCACCCAACCTTGTCGCCGAAGGCTGTGTAACCGCGCCGAATCATCGGCCAGACAATAAAGAATCGAGATGATGAAACAACACACTTACCAACTGCTGGAAGTTGCCAACGGCAAGCCGATCAAGCTTTGGACGGAAGGCGTTCCGGTGGAAAACGAAGCCCGCGAGCAACTGATGAATACGGCGAAGATGCCATTCATTTTCAAGCACCTCGCCGTGATGCCGGATGTCCACCTGGGCAAGGGATCGACCATCGGCAGCGTGATTCCTACGGTAGGCGCGATCATCCCGGCGGCGGTCGGAGTCGATATCGGATGCGGCATGATTGCTGCGCGAACTTCTCTGACTGCTGCTGATTTGCCGGACAACCTGCATGGCCTGCGCAGTGCCATCGAACAGGCGGTGCCCCATGGCCGCAGTTCGACCCGATCACGGCGGGACAAGGGCGCCTGGGACGAGATTCCGGTGCAGGCCGATCAGGCGTGGGCGGCGCTGCATCCACGGTTCAAGACAATCACCGACAAGTATCCGAAACTGGCCAACACCAACAACCGTGGGCATCTCGGAACATTGGGCAGCGGCAATCACTTCATCGAAGTGTGTCTGGATGAGGCGAATCGGGTCTGGTTCATGTTGCACAGCGGCTCGCGGGGTGTCGGCAACGCCATCGGCAACCTGTTTATCCTGATGGCACAGGCGGATATGCGTCAGCACATCGCCAACCTGCCGGACCGTGACCTGGCGTACTTCGAAGAAGGCAGCCAGCACTTTGATGATTACGTGGAGGCGGTGGGCTGGGCCCAGGACTTCGCCAAGCAGAATCGCGCGTTGATGATGCAGGCCGTGATTCAGGCCACGCGGCAGATTATCCGCAAGCCGTTCGAAGTGGCGCTGGAGGCGGTGAATTGCCATCACAACTACGTGCAGAAAGAACGGCATTTCGGCGAAGACATTCTGGTCACCCGCAAGGGCGCGGTATCGGCGAAGAAGGGCGAGTTGGGGATCATTCCCGGTTCGATGGGTGCCAAGAGCTTCATTGTGCGCGGTCTGGGCAACGAAGAATCGTTTTGCTCCTGCAGCCACGGTGCCGGTCGGACCATGAGCCGTACAAAGGCAAAAAACACCTTCACCGTTGAAGATCAGATTCGTGCCACCGCGCACGTTGAATGCCGCAAGGATGCTGCGGTGATCGATGAAATTCCGATGGCCTACAAGGACATCGACAAAGTCATGCACGCCCAGCGCGAGCTGGTGGAAGTGCTGCACACCTTGCGTCAGGTAGTGTGCGTCAAGGGATAGCGCGTGCCACGGCACGCTGGAACAAGGATTGAAAGACATGAAATTCGAAGAACGTCACCCGCTGTGCAGCGCCATGCGCGCCCGGGTGCGGGAAGAGCTGGCGCGCATAGAGCGCGAGCGTAATGTCACGGTGTTGTATGCCTGTGAATCGGGCAGTCGGGCCTGGGGATTCGCCTCGACCGACAGCGATTACGATGTGCGCTTTGTTTATGTGGAGAAGCCCGAGTGGTTCGTCCAGGTCGACGCGCCTCGGGACGTGATCGAACGGCCGCTGGATGATGAACTCGACGTGAGTGGCTGGGAGCTGCGCAAAACCCTCGGACTGTTGCGAAAGTCCAATCCGACCTTGCTGGAGTGGCTCGACTCACCGCTGGTGTACCGCAGCGAAACCGCGGCGGTCTCTCAACTGCGGGCACTTGCCGAGGCGTTTTACAGCCCGCCGGCCGCGCGTAATCACTACCTGTCGATGGCGAAGAAGAACTTCCGTGGTTATTTGCAGGGCGACAGCGTGAGGTTCAAAAAGTACTTCTACGTATTGCGGCCGCTGCTGGCCGTGCGCTGGATCGACCAGGGCCGTGGCCGGCCGCCGATGACGTTTGCCGATCTACTGAGCACCGTCGATGACCAAGCGTTGCTCGACGAAGTCGATGAACTGCTCGCGCTCAAGCGCAATGCCGATGAGAGCGCCTATGGTCCTCGTCGCCCGGCGCTGCATCGATTCATCGCCGCTGAACTTGAGCGCGAAGTACCGACATTGGCCAGAACCCGGGAAGACTCCGGTCAGCTCGATCGATACCTCAGAGAAACCGTCGGGTTGTACGCATAAGGAAGAAAATGAAACAGGACGTGATTGAACTGGACGGCGCTATTGGTGGCGGCCAGGTGTTGCGCAGTGCCTTGAGCCTGTCGATGGTGACGGGGCGGGCATTTCGCATCGAACGGATTCGTGCCAAACGTAGCCGACCGGGTTTGTTGCGCCAGCACCTGACCGCCGTGATGGCGGCGGCACAGGTCTGCGGTGCAAGGACTCAAGGCGCAGAGTTGGGGTCGCAAGCGTTGAGCTTCGAGCCCGGGCCGATTCGCGGCGGCGAGTACCGCTTTGCCATTGGTACCGCCGGCAGTTGCACACTGGTGTTGCAGACCTTGCTGCCCGCCTTATTGAGGGCGCCGCAAGCCAGTCGGATTTGGATCAGCGGTGGCACCCATAACCCATTGGCGCCACCGACCGATTTCCTCACCCGAAGCTGGTTGCCGTTGTTACGACGCATGGGCGCCGAGGTTGATCTGAAGCTGCTGCGTCATGGATTCGTTCCTGCGGGGGGCGGCGAAATCGAGGCTACGGTGCAGCCGTCGAAACTGTCAGCGTTGCATGTGTGCGATCGCGGCTCGCCGCTTTCACAAAAGGCGTTTGCGCTGACGGCAGGTCTCGCTTCGGACATCGCCAGACGTGAGCTTGACCGTGTGGCCCGGCGTTTGAATATGCCGCCAGCGGCGATGAACGCGATCAGTCTTGATCCGGAGTGCGGGCCGGGTAACGTGCTGTTGCTGGAATATGCGTTTGAACACGTCACGGAAGTATTCAGTGCGTTTGGCCAGGCTTCACTGCGCGCAGAGACCGTTGCGGACGTTGCGGTCAATCAGGCAGACGCTTGGTTGCGCAGTGGTGCGGCGGTGGCTGAGCACCTGGCCGATCAATTGTTGTTGCCGATGGCGCTAGCCGGAGCTGGTTCGTTTACGACGCCCGGGATGACCGAACATTTGCACAGTAACATCGCAGTGATCGAGCGCTTTCTGCCAGTCTCCATTGAATGTCGTGAAGAAAGCACCGATAGGTTGAGGATCGAAGTCAGCCCCCGAGACCAATAGGCGGCAAACTGCTGGCCCCCGAATGTTTCCGGCACCGGCAAACTCGCCTTTTTTCAAAAGGTTAGGCTGGCCCTATGCGGACGACTGTCATCACCGTTGCAACGCTTTCCCTGGCTCTCTTCGCGCTGGGCGCCCAGGCGAGGGAACTGAGCAAGAGCCATCGTTTTGCTTGTACCTGGGGTTCGGACATCGCAGCCGGCGCGCAGCAATCGAAGCTGTCGGGGATTTCCCTCTATGGCGCCCGCAAGCGCTTGCAGGTACGCAGGTTTCAGCAACCATGGATGCGCATGACTGCGATGGGCATCACCGAACAGACCTACAACAGTACCTCGCGCCTCAAGCCTGCAGCCGTCAAACAGACCTATTACGAACAATGCGTGAGACATGAACTGGCTCAGCGATAAACACTAAGCCCGACCTGAAGAGGTCGGGCTTTTTCATGTCCGGCGCAATGGCTGCATCACTTGTCGCTTTCGCAATTGACCATCCATGACACGCCAAAACGATCCACCAGCATGCCGAAACGCGCGGCCCAGAAGGTCGCTTCCAGTGGCATGTCTACTCGACCGTCTCTGGCCAGGGCATTGAAGACTCTTTCAGCCTCGGCGACGGTGTCGACGTTCAAGGACACCGAGCAACCGCTCATGCCCTGGGTCGGACGGTCGGGCGTGGTGTCCGATGCCATCAGCATCTGATCACCAACCTTCAGGCAGGTATGAATGATCAGATTGTGATGCTCTTTCGGAACATGCTCTGCGGCGGGCGTTTCGCCGAAAGTCATCATCGCTTCAAGCTTGCCTTGCAGGCATTGCTCGTAAAACGTGAAGGCCGCACGGCAATCGCCGTTGAAGATCAGGTACGGGTTGATTTTCATGGTGGTGCTCCCGAACAGGCAGTGAAACGCAGCGCGGCCGGGTGTGCCGAAGCTGCGTCATGGATTGACTCCATCCAGCAAAGCGTTAGATCGACGGATTGCCAGTCAGTGCTGCAATTATTTACGCCGGGATGACCGATGGTCTCTGTTTTCAGGAATCGCGCGCGCCTTGCAACAACGTTGCGCCTGCGACGCGTGCGGCGGGCTTGGTTTGCATCAATGCATCGATCGCCTTGCGATAGTTTTGTCCGCCAAGTGCCATGCTGTTGTTGTGCGTCCCGCCGGGTACCAGCAGCAATCGTTTGGGTTGGCTGGCGGCCGCGAACAGTTGCTCGCTGAAGCGTGACGGCACAAACGCATCGGCCAGGCCGTGCACGACCAGCAATGGCATATGGATGTCGGCAATCTTGTCGATGGAGTCGAACTTCTGCGACAACAGCCAGCGAACGGGCAGGGACGTGTTGGCCACCGCAGCGGCGACGTCGGCCAGTGAGGTAAAGGTGGACTCAATCACCAGACCCCGGACCGGCAGCGGTGTATGGTTTCTGGCGGCGTCCCGGCCCAGCTCGGCAGCCAGGTCGATGGCGACCGCACCACCGAGGGAATGTCCGTAGATCAGGCGTTTGCTCGGGTCGGGTTGAAGTTGCTGGAAGCGTTCCCAGGCCACCCGTGCATCCTCATAAACGGTGCTTTCTGACGGCAAGTCACCATGACTCTGACCAAAGCCTCGGTAATCGATGGCCAATACCGAATACCCCGCCGCGCGCAGCTGTTCGATGCGAAACAACTGCCCGGTCAGGTTCCAGCGCACGCCATGCAGATAAAGAATGGCCGGGGCATTGGCCCGTTCCGCCGGCCACCACCACGCATGAATGTTCTGCCCGGCCTTGAAGCTTTTGGGTTGCAGGTCAAGTTCCTGAACGCTGCCGGGCAAGCCGTGATACCAGCCGGCCGTGCCCGGTTCGATGCGAAACAGCAGCTTGCGTTCGGTGTGTTCCAGTACGGCGCAACTCGCCGGCAGACCGATGATCAGGGCGGCCATGCACGCAAACGCCAGGCGCCGGCGTCGAAGTCGGGTCATGAAGGCAAGGAACATTGAACGTTTCACCAGTGCGCGGACAAAGAAGGCTTTTTACCAGATGCCTCGGTCCGCGCGTGACATTTTCGACCGTCGTTCGCCTGCAATGATTACAAAACGATGCTGTGGCTCACGCCACGTTCAGCACGATCTTGCCGATGTGATCACCGGCTTCCATGTGCGCATGGGCCTGGGCCGCGTCGGTGAGCGGGTAGACCTTGTCGATGATCGGCAGGCAGCGCCCGGCGGCCAGTACCGGCCAGACGTGCTCGCGCAATTGATCGGCGATGGCAGCCTTTTCCGCAGAAGTGCGTGCGCGCAACAAGGAACCAGTGACCACGGCTCGTTTGCCGAGAATGGTCAGCAGATCGACATCGTTGGCACGGGCGCCGCCAAGAAAGCCGAGCATCACCACGCGGCCATCCATTGCCAGTGCGTTGAGGTTGGCGTTCAGATACGAGCCGCCCATGATGTCGAGAATCACATTGACGCCCTGGCCGTTGGTTTTCTCGGCGATGACGGCAGCGAAATCCTGCTCACGATAGTTGATCGGCTCACCGCCCAATTCACGGATGGCCTCACATTTATCGGTACTGCCGGCGGTGGCGAAGGCTTCGATACCAAACTCGCGGCACAGCATCAACGCGGTGGTGCCGATGCCACTGGTGCCACCGTGAATCAACACACGCTGCCCTCGAATCGCACCACCGAGACCGAACAGATTGGCCCATACCGTGAAAAAGGTTTCGGGGATTGCCGCAGCCTGAATCCAGTCCATCCCGTCGGGGATCGGCAGGGCCTGGCCCGCCGGAACCGTGCAGTATTCGGCATAACCGCCGCCATTGGTCAGCGCGCAAACCCTGTCGCCCACGGCAAAAGTGCTGACACCTGCACCCAGCGCCACGACTTCACCGGCCACCTCCAGACCGGGGATCGGGTTCATCCCGGGTCTCATCGGGTACTTGCCTGCACGTTGCAAGGCGTCCGGCCGATTGATGCCGGCGGCGTGCACGCGGATCAGCAGTTCGCCTTCTGTGGCGACCGGCAGCGGGACTCGTCTGGATTGCAGAACCTCGGGCCCGCCCGGTTCAGTGATTTCGATGCGGGTCATTTCAGTGGGCAACGTCATTTTCGATTCCTCTTAATACAAGTGATCAGTAGATGGGAGCGCACTCAGGGCGCAATGATTCCCGTCATTGGGCGCAGCAGCGTTGCTCGACGGAGGAGGGCAGCAGTTTTATGGCGTGCTCAAGTATCAGAGCGATCACAATGGCACCGCCGGCAATCACGAAGAGCAGCACGTGCTGTCCGCCCATGGCGTTGAACAGCGCCGAATAGGCGAATCCGGCCAGCGCCTGAAACGTGGCGAACGACACCGTGGCGCGGCTCCACGCCACCTGTTGGCGATGATGATCCGGCATCAGCTCATGCACCCGGGCCAACGCCAGCGGAACGATGCCCGGTGGAAACGAACCGAGCACTACCGCCAGCAGCGCCAACGCCAGGAACGAATGCGAAATGGCCAGCAAGCCAAGGGTGATCGCCTGGACCACCAGCACCAGACGAATGCCGGTTCGTGCGCCGAGATGATCGGCGAGAAAGCCATAACTCACCGGGCCGACGATGGCACCCAGACCGTACATGACCCAGATCAGCGCGCCGACGTGCGCCCCGGCGCCCAGTCCACGGGCGACGTAATCCACCAGAAAGACCATGGCCGGCACCAGCCCGGCGGCCATGAATGCGTACTGGGCAAACAGCAGATAAACAGCAGGCGGTGTCGGCTCGACCGGCTCCACCTGAGCCGTTGCGGTGGTTACATGGGGCAGCTCCGAGGGCCAGCCGAACCAGCTTAATGCCGTCAGCGCCAGCGACAGCACGCCCAATCCAAGCCAGGTCGCTTGCAGGCCCAGACTCAACAGCAGCGGAACGATCGTGCCCGAGCCGGCGATGCCCAGACCGATGCCGAGGAAAATCGCCCCACTGGCCAGGCCCTTGCGCGCGGCCGGTACATGGGGCAATACGGTCGAGGCAACCAGCACCATGATCGCGCCGCCCGCGATTCCGGACAGCAGACGCCAGCCGAAATACCAGCTCACCGACACGGGGTACGCACAGGCGAAAAACGCCACGGTCACCGCCAGCATCATCAGACGCAGAGCGTTTCTCTGGGTAAACCTGCGTGCCAGCGGGCGGCCGAGGAGGGCGCCGATCAGGTAACCGACCAGGTTGGCCGCGCCGAGATAGACCACATCATGGGCGGAAAACCACTGCGCCTGAATCAGCGAAGGGATCAGCGGCGTGTAGGCGAAACGCGCCAGACCGATGCTGACCAGGCTGGCGCAGAGTCCGGCGAAGATCGCCAGCCAAACACTCGTGTCCGGACGCTCGGGCAAAGTAGTTGAAGTGTGCATGACGGCAATCCTGTGAAAGGTTTATGGCGCCCAGCATATCGGCTATCTTTGCTGCGTTAATGCAGCGAGTTTACGTTATGGTGATGCGTTTATGCATCAGTGGAGAATGGTATGAACTGGGATGACGCGCGGGTGTTTCTTGCGGTCTGCCGCGAGTCGACATTGCGTGGCGCTGCGCGTGTACTGGGCGTGGATCAGGCGACGGTCGGGCGACGCATCACAGCACTGGAAAAGTCGCTGGGCGCGACCTTGTTTCTGCGCACCTCCGAGGGCTATGCACTGACGGCAGTCGGTGAAGCCGCGCTCAAGTCGGTGGAAAAAATGGAGCATTCGGCGCTGGAGCTGGAGCGGCGTATCCAGGGCCTGGACGATCGCCTGACCGGCAGTGTACGAATCAGCACCACCGATTCGCTGGCCATCGATTTCCTGATTCCGGCCATTGCGCAGTTGCACGAACAGCATCCGGACGTGCGCGTGCACCTGGACGCCTCCACGCAGATCCTCAGCCTGGCCAAACGTGAAGCGGACATCGCGGTGCGCAATACCCGCCCGGACAACCCGGACCTGATCGCCCGGCGCATCGCGCGCTGGCCGGTGGGGCTGTTTGCCTCGCAGAGCTATGTCGACAGCCATGGCGTGCCGGCGCCAGGCAGTGCGTTCGAGGGCCATGATCTGGTGGTGTACCAGCCGTATCTGCAAGGCAACAAAGACTTGACCCTGGTGACCGAACCCGTGACTCGCGGGCGTATCGTCGCCGGTCTGAGCTCCAGTCTGCTGGTACGACGCTCGATTGCCGCCGGACTGGGTGTAGGAGAAATCCCGGTCTACATGGGCGAACGCGACGGTCTGGTCAGGCTGTGGCCGGAGCGCACGCGTCCGTTGCCTTATGAAGTGTGGCTGGTGACCCACGCGGATTTGCGCCATACCGCGCGGGTCAGGGCGGTGATCGAGCAAATTGTCGAGGCGTTTGCGCTGGAGAATGAGTAGTCCTTGATGCTGTGTAGGACGGCTACATCAGCTGACGATCTTGCCTACAACAGCGCCAGAATCCGCTGGCTTGTGAGTTTTTTGGCCGGGTCCTATCGTTTCTCACACCCGGAGTGAGCAGGTGAAACCCTCCGAGGTGATCAATCCAGGGAAGTATTGATAAACGTCAGAGGTGCGGAATTGATTGCAAGGGAAGTCAGCCAATTTCAAGCAAGCGACATGGCCGGGCAAACGGATAGTACGGAGTCTATGACCTACATAACGCGAGACGAATTCAGCGCCAGGATCGAAGTCATCGAGACAAGAATCGATGCGAGGATCGAGTCCATGTCCGCCAAGATCGATGGCTTTCTGACCCAGCAGGCCGAGCGGGACCAGGCACGGCTGGAGGTCGAAAAAAGTCAGGAGCAGGCCCGGCTGGAGCAAAAACGATCCATGGAGGAAGCCCGGTTCGAGTGGGAGCGGTCTCAGGAGGCGGCGCGGGTGGAGCGGGAGCAGGCTCGGGAGGCGGCGCGGCTGGAGCGGGAGCGGTCTCAAGAGGTGGCGCGGCTGGAGCAGAAGCGAGAGCAGGAGGCTGCACGGCAGGGATGGGAGAAGGCTCAGGCGGTAGCGCGGCTGGAGCAGAAGCGAGAGCAGGAAACTGCACGGCAGCAGTGGGAGCAGTCTCAGGAGAAGTCGCGCCTTGAGCGGGAGGAGGCTCAGAAGAACGTTTGCCTTGAGCGCGAGCAGGCTCGGGAGAAGGTGCGTCAGGAGCGGGAGCAGGCTCAGGAGAAGGTGCGTCAGGAGCGGGAGCTGGCTCTGGAAAAAATTCAGCTGGCGCATGAGCAGAATCTGGAAAACCTGCGGCAGGAGCGCTTGAAGGCTCGACTGGGGCATGAAAAGGTCTTGGAGACGGCCCGACAGGAGCGGGAAACGGCTAGGGTCGAGCGAGAGAAAGTCTACGAAAAAGTCAGACTGGAGCAAGAAAAGGCTCACCTGGAACGCGACCAACGTTACGCGGTCATCTCGGCTCGCATGGACAGGTCTCTGGAGCGAATTGACGAAGCAATCAGGCAGGTCTCGACGATCAAGGCGAATTACTGGGCGGCAACGGCCGTACATTTTCTCGGGATGGTTGCCATACTCGCGGGTTCTTACTACGCGAATCAGGCAAACGTGCTTGTAACGATGCAGACCACTCTGGCCATGATTCAATCGGTGAAAGAGGCTGGAAATTCTGCGCCGGCAGTGCTGATGACCCTGCCTGCAGAATGAAAAACGGCCTTCAACGAAGGCCGTTTTTTGTGAGCGATGAACACCAACGACTCATGGCATTTCCGGCAACTCCTGCGGCCGCAGATCAAACACCAGCACTTCGGCATCCTGACCATTGCTCAGGGTCAGTGCCTGTTCTTCACGAACCCGCACACCGTCGCCTTCCTTCAACTGCACGCCGTTCAGTTCAACGCTGCCGCGAGCAACATGCACATAGGCGTAGCGGTTTGCAGGCAGCTCGAGTGTGGCGCTTTCCTGGCCATCGAACAGCCCGGCATACACGCGTGCATCCTGGCGCACTTTGAGCGAGCCGTGGGTGCCTTCGGGCGAGATGATCAGTTGCAGGCGACCGCGTTTTTTCTGCTCGCTGAAGTGCTCCTGTTGATAGCGTGGTTTGGCACCACTGACGTCCGGCACGATCCAGATCTGCAGGAAGTGCACAGGCTTGGTCGCCGAGTGGTTGAACTCGCTGTGGGCCACGCCGCTGCCAGCGCTCATCAGTTGCACATCGCCCGGGCGGATGACTGAGCCGGTGCCCAGGGTGTCCTTGTGTTCCAGCGCACCTTCGAGCACATAGGAGAAAATCTCCATGTCGCGGTGCGGGTGCTGGCCGAAGCCTTTGCCGGCGGCGACGCGGTCATCGTTGATCACCAGCAGGTCGGAGAAACCCTGCTCACGTGGGTCGCGATAACTGGCGAAAGAAAAGGTGTGGAAGGACTTCAACCAGCCATGATTGGCCAGACCACGGTCGGAAGCTTTGCGAAGGGTCAGCATGATGAAATCTCCTTTCAGGACGTTGATTCGTCCGAGTGAGGAGAAGGTTACTGGTTACTCTTGGGTGCAATAAGTAGATGAAAATTGAAATACTGTCCCCTCAGGGTTGACAGTTGTGTGAGTCAGTTCACGCATTCTTCTCCAACGTTTGCGCTGTACTTGGTCATAATGCGCAAACTTATAACCGTTCATTGATTTCAGTGATGTCTGCTCATGAAAACCGTGGCAATGGTGTTGTTTCCCGAGTTTCTTCTGCTCGATATGGCCGGGCCGCTGGAAGTGTTTTCGGTTGCCAACCGATACCTGAAGCCGGACGCCCATTATCAACTGACGCTTCTGGGCACTGAGCGTGGTCCGCTGCGTGCCTCCAACGGCGTGCTGGTGCACACAGACCGGCACATCGACGAAGCCAGTGAGCGATATGACCTGCTGTTGGTGCCGGGCGGTCCCGGGGCCTACAACGAAAAATGCCCGCCGTTGCTGGCCTGGCTCCAAGGTGCGGTCGGCCGTGCCGAGCGCTACGGTTCGATTTGCACGGGGGCCTTTGTGTTGGGTTATGCCGGGTTGCTCGACGGTTATCGCGTGACCACCCACTGGAATTACACCGAACGCTTGATCAAGGGTTTTCCGAACGCGGATGTCGCCACCGACCAGATCTTTGTCGAGGACCGAAACCTGATCACGTCCGGCGGCGTCACGGCCGGCATCGATCTGGCACTGGCAGTGGTGGCCCGCGATCACGGCAAGAAACTCGCCCAGGACGTGGCCAAAGTGCTGTTGGTGGTGACGAAGCGTCAGGGCGGACAGGCGCAATTCAGTCCGCTGATGGCGGCGGTTTCGCCCCAGGAAACGCCCATCACCCGGGTACAGAATCACGTTCTGGAACACCTTGAAGAAAGCTTCACCATCGAACGCATGGCAAGCCTTGCGAACATGAGCGCTCGTCATTTCGCCCGGGTGTTCGCTCGCGAAGTCAACATGACGCCCATGGAGTTCCTGCAAAGTGCGCGCATCGATTGCGCTCGCAATCTGCTGGAAACCAGCGATCTGCCGTTGAAGACGGTGGCCTACAAAAGTGGTTTCGGCAGCGTGCGCCACATGCGTTTTCTGTTCGGCGAAAAGCTCGGGCTGACCCCGGCCCAGTATCGCGAACAGTTCAGCTAGAGCGATTCTGTCCGTTACACGCACCCGGATGTCCGTGCTGCGCCCCGTGTGACGGTTGTACCGTCATCGTGGCCTGCCAAGATAACGGACATGAACAGCCTCAACGAATTGAACTCGGCGTCGGTCCTGCATTTCGGCCCGTACGCGTTCCATTTGCGCCAACGGCTGATCCTCGAAGGGGATCGGCAACTGCGCATGGGCGGTCGTGCGCTGGACATTCTGCAAGTGTTGGTCGAGCGTGCCGGCCGGGTGGTCAGCAAAGAGCAATTGATCGCGCTGGTATGGCCAACGTCGGTGGTCGAGGAGATCAACCTGCGGGTGCACATCGCGGCGTTGCGCCGGGCCCTGGGCGATGGCGAGAACGGACAGCGCTACATCGTCAACGTGCCGCAATGCGGGTACAGCTTCGTTGCACCGGTGCACGGCGACAGCGTTGCCCAGGTGGTGTTCGAAAGTCTGCAAGCTCCGCAGCACAATCTGCCCGCACGGCTGACGCCTGTCACCGGCCGCGATTCATTGGTCGGTGGTCTGGTGCGACAATTGCCGCTGTCCCGACTGATAACGGTGACGGGACCTGCCGGCGTCGGCAAGAGCACCGTGGCGCTGAGAGCGGCGGAGTTGTTGCTGCAGCATTTTCGCGATGGCGTCTGGCGGGTGGATTTATCCCTGATCGACGAGCAAACCTCACTCGTCGATCATCTTTTGCAAACCCTCGATATCGATTTCGCCACACTGGCGGCGCGCCACGCTTTGCTGGTGCTGGATAACTGCGACCCTCTGCACGAAGCCTGCCGGGGCTTGCTGGAGACTTTGCTCGACGCAGCGCCCCGTCTGTCGATCCTGGCCACCAGCCGCGAGCCGTTGCGTCTCGCCCTGGAAGTCCTCCAGCCATTGCCGCCTCTCACCATTCCTAAAACTTCGGCGCTCAACAGCGTCGATGAAGTCATGGGTTATTCGTCTGTGCAACTGTTTGTCAGTCGCGCCCGTGCCCGTCAACACGGCTTCTGTCTGCGTGAGCAGGATCTGGAAACGGTGCGCGATATCTGTCGACGACTCGACGGCCTTCCACTGGCGATTGAACTCGCGGCGGCGCAGATCGACGCACTGGCACTGGTCGGGCTTCAGGCGCAACTGGACCACAGCCTGCAAGTCTTGAGTCACGGCCGCCGGACCGCCGTGCCACGTCATCAGTCGATGATGGCCGCGCTGGACTGGAGTTATCAACGCTTGAGCGAGCACGAACAACGCGTGCTGCAGCGGTTATCGGTGTTCAAAATGGCGTTCACGCTGGATGCCGCCATCGGCGTGATCAGTTGCGTGCAACTGCCACCCTCTACGCTGGTGGCTGTCGTTGAACAGTTGGCGGCCAAGTCGTTGCTGACGGTGGATCGATCCAGCGGGACGCTGCGTTACCGAATGCTCAACACCACTCGCCGCTATGCTCGTGAGCAACTGGAGCAGGGCGGCGAGCTGGGTGATGTCGAGCGTCGGCATGCGCGTTACCTGGGACGCACGCGATCGAACTCACGCCCGCAACTGACTGCGCAATTCGTCGAGCAATAAGCGCACCTTGCGCAAGTCCGGGGTGGCGTAACCTTCGGTGAAGCGCTGGTAGATCGGTGTCAGTAACTCCAGTGCTTCGCGGTAGCGCGACTGGCGCTGCCACAACTGAGCCAGCGATGTCGCACTGCGCAGTTCCCAGGCCAGGGCGCCTTGCGTCTTCGCAATCACAAGCGATTGCTGCAAGGCGCTTTCGACGGTGTGATGGCAGGGCGATTCAGCGGCCAGCAATCGCTCGGCCCGAGCTCGCAGGATTTCCGCGGTGCTCCAGCCAGCCGCGCCGCTTTGTGCTCGTTCGAGCAATGCATCATCAACGAAACCGGTGTCCAGTGTGACCATGATTTCCCTGACCAGGCCGCTATCGGCGGGCGGTATCGCGGGAGCCTTGTCGGCGTCGATCACCTGCGCATAGTGCCGCGCCCACGTGTAGAACAGCAGCACCGAATGTTTCTGCGCCTGTTCGAGCAGCAGTTGCAGCAACGCGCGCGCGTTTTGCCCGTCGCCGTTGTAATGGGCGATCAGGCACGAGGCGAGTGCCAAGGTGTAGCAGATCGAGGTGCCGTGGTTGATCTGTACCGCGATGTCCAGCGCCTGCCGCGCCGTGCGCCAGGCCTGCTCGGGAAATCCTTGCAGCCACAACACCCGTGCGAGAACGGTCAGCGAAGCAACGCTCTGATCGTATTGCACGCCGAAACCGTGGGTGAAGCGGTTGAGGTGGCCGCTGTGGGCCATGCGCTGAATGACTTGTTCGGCATGGATTCGCGCCTGATGCTGATCGCCGGCGTAATGCAGGGCGAGCACCCGCAAACGGTGGGTGCTCAGGGACAACTGCGCATCGCCGTGCAGGCCGAGGCTCTCGAATTGCTCGCTTTGTTCCAGCGCCATCCGGTAATGCCCGCAACTGAGATTGACCGCCATGTGCCCGGACACCGCACGCAATTGCCCGGCCTTGTCGTCGTGCTGTTGCGCCAGCAGGCGGGCGCTGACGAAGGCTTCGATGGTTTCCGGTGTGCCGCCCCAGGTGTGGTAGCAGGCACTGCCGAGGGCCAGTTTCAAGGCGATTTCCAGTCGCGGGCAGGGCTCGTCGGATGACGCCAGCAACGCGAGTGCCCGGCGCACATGAACGCCGTACTCTTTGAGCAGGGACAACTCTTGCCACAACGGTGCCGAAGTCGCCGTCAGGCGCACGCCGAGCGGGCGCGAGCCTTCATCGTTCAGCGTCCACTCCAGCGCCGCCCGTAGGTCTTCGAGGCCACGGGCGTAGCGCTCGATCCACACCTCGGTCGGCGTGTTCTCCCAATCGGCCTGGGCCTGATGCATCAACGCCAGGCAGCGCTCGGCATGACGTTCACGGGTTTCGCCGAGTTCGGCGGCCTGGTCGAGTTTTTCCAATGCATAGCGACGGGTGGTGTCGAGCAGGCGATAGAACACCTCTTCATCGCCGACCTCGACGTTGAGCAACGACTTGGCGACCAGTTGCGTGATCGAGGCGAAGACTTCACCGGGCTCGATGTGCTGGCCGACGATGACCGCTGCCGCAGATTCCAGCGTGAACGCGCCACTGAACACGCCCAGTCGGCGTAGACCGGCCTGTTCGCAGCCGTTGAGCAGGTTGAAGCTCCAGTCCAGCGTGGCACGCAAGGTTTCATGTCGGCCGAGGTGAGTCTGGTTGCCCGCCGGCAAGCTTCCCTGAAGCTGACTCAGCACACCGTCCAGCCCAAGGCTCGCCACCTGCGCGGCCGCCAGTTCCAGTGCCAGCGGGATGCCATCCAGCCGCCGACAGATTTCGACGATCGAGGGCAGATCGGCATTACCTGGCTCGAAATGTTCGTGGGCGGCCATTGCCCGTTCGACGAACAGCTGCAGCGCGGAAAATCCCATCGCCTGATCGCGGTCCAGCACCGCAATCGGCGGCGGACAGTCGAGGGATTCCAGACGCTGCACGTACTCGCCCTCGGCGCGCAGGCTTTCGCGGCTGGTGGCCAGGATGTGCACCTGCGGCGCGCCACGCAGAATGCTTTCGCTGAGCAGTGCTACGGCGTCGATCAAGTGCTCGCAGTTATCGATCACCAGCAGCATCTGGCGCTCGCGCAGGCTGTTGATCAGGCACGCCATCGGTTCACTGTCATGCAGCGAAAGGTCCAGCAGGGCGGCGAGGTGCCAGCAGATCGAGCCGGGATCGTTGAGCGGTGCCAGATCCAGCAGACGAATGCCATCGCGATAACGGCCGATCAACTGTTCGGCGACGCGCAAGGCCACGGTGGTCTTGCCGATGCCGCCGGGGCCAACGAGGGTGATGCAGCGTTGGCGCGGCAGTTGCGTCATCAGGCTGTCGACCACCGGCTGACGGCCGATCATCCGCGTGCGACGCAATGGCAGGTTGTGCCGACCGATGGGGTCGGTTGCGGGGCGTTGTTCGATGGATTGCAACAAGATCGGCGCGACGAAACTGTAACCGCGCTGCGCCACCGTGACGATGTAGCGCTGCCCGGCCTGACCGTCGCCGAGTGCCTTGCGCAGGGCGGCCATGTGCACTCGCAGGTTGATGTCTTCCACCACGCTGTCCGGCCAGATTTCGGCGATCAATTGCTGCTTGCTCACGACCTCGCCGGCGTTGGCCAGCAGGATCAGCAGAATGTCCATGGCGCGGCGGCCCAGGCGCAAAGGCTGGTCGCCTTCAAGCACCAGCCGCTGGCCGGGGTGGATCCGATAGGGGCCAAATCCGATGGCCTGATTCGGGGAAAGACTCAACCGCCCACTCCTTCGATGTTTTTTATGATCCTGACCCGAACAGGGTGAAAAAACCGTGACGGGGTGGTCGGACAGCGACTCGATGGGCATGCAAGCCGTCTAATCCGCAGTATCCGAGCATATTCTTCAGGAATGGGCGTCAACGCAACTTGATTGAAGACCTGACATTTGAGCGTCTGTCCGTGTCGGGTGCTGACATCACTGTATTTAAAGGCTGGAACCTGTGCCGGTTCGCCCGACAGCCGGGAAAAATTAACAACGATTAACTCGTCCGCGCCCGTTCTAGAGCCAAAACTCCAAGGCAATGGAGTGCATACGTCCGGAGGACGCTGCGATGAGCAAGGTAGTGGTGGTCTATCACAGTGGCTACGGGCACACCCGCGTCATGGCCCAGGCTGTGGCGCAGGGTGTGGAACGCCACCTGGGCAGCATCTGCCTGTTGCTGGCGGTGGAAGACGTGGAAGCCCACTGGGACGACCTGCACCGCGCCGACGCCATCATCTTCGGCGCACCGACCTACATGGGCAGCGCTTCGGCGGCGTTCAAGCAGTTCATGGAGGCCACGGCCTCGTTCTATCTTGCCCGGCCGTGGCGCAACAAACTCGCGGCGGGCTTCACCAATTCCGGCAGCCTGTGCGGTGACAAACTCAACACCCTGCTGCAAATGGCGGTGTTCGCCGCCCAGCATTCGATGATCTGGGTCGGGCTCGATCTGTTGCCGGCGCGTGCACGCGAAGGTGTTTTCGACGGCCAGTTGAATCGCCTCGGCAGCTCCCTCGGCGCCATGTCCCAATCCTCGGTCGAGCAACCGCCCGAACAAGCCCCTCCGCTGGAAGACCAGTTGACCGCCGCGCACCTGGGCGAGCGGGTAGCACGACTGGCTCAGCGTATGGCGCGGGAATGAAACCGCCTCAGCGGTTTTTCATGACCTGACACCGCCAGGCAAACGGATTGATTCCTTCGCTGCGGGTGAAGATGTGACAGAAGTGCGCTTGATCGCAGAAGCCGCATTCCAGGCTGATCTGCGTCAGGCTGTGGTTGGTGTGCTGGATCAACAGCTTGGCCCGGGCGATCCGCTGGGTGCGGATCCAGTCTTGTGGCGAGAGCCCGGTGCTGCACTTGAACGCCCGGGAAAAGTGACTGCGTGACAATGAGCAGGCGCTCGCCAGTTCGGTGACTTCAAGGCTGTCACCCAGGCGTTCGAGGATGAGTTGTTTCACCAGCCGCTCGCGCTGCGGGCTGAGGCCGCCGGTGCTGGTTTTGCGGGGTTCGCTGGCAGGGGCGAGGGCGACGGTTTGCTGTGAGTGAGCCATGGCCAATGTCCGTGTCGAGGGGGGAAGGCACGGTCAGCGCTTTCCCTCAGGTCAATAAAACAACGCTGCGCAGAGGGATTCATTGTTTGGCGAGGGGCGAAGGCTGACGAGTTAAACGTTGTTAATTCCGTTACCAAAGCTGATTTCGAATGGCCGCCGATCAAGTAAAGTGCGTAGCACTTGCGCCTGGCCAAAAAGGAAAACACGCCCATGAACCGAAACGATCTGCGCCGCGTCGACATGAACCTGCTGGTGATTTTCGAAGCCCTGATGTTCGAAAAGAACCTGACCCGCGTCGCCGAGAAACTGTTCATGGGCCAACCGGCGGTGAGCGCGGCACTGGGCCGCTTGCGCGATCTGTTCGACGACCCGCTGCTGCTGCGCAACGGTCGCGGCATGGAGCCGACGGCGCGGGCGTTGGCGATTCTTCAGGAACTGCAACCGGCGATGGACGTGATTTCCGGCGCGGTCAGTCGGGCCAAGGAGTTCGATCCGGCCACCAGTTGCGACGTGTTCCGCATCGGTCTGTCGGATGACGCCGAGTTCGGTCTGTTCCCACCGCTATTGCGCCAGTTGCAGGAAGAGGCACCGGGCATCGTGGTCGTGGTGCGCCGAGCCAACTACCTGCTGATGCCGACGCTACTGGCATCCGGGGAAATTTCCGTCGGCGTGAGTTACACCACCGATCTGCCGGCCAACGCCAAACGCAAGAAACTGCGCGACATTCCCTGCAAGGTCCTGCGCGGCGACAACCGCCCGGGCCCGTTGACCCTCGACGAATACTGCGAGCGGCCCCATGCGATGGTGTCGTTCTCGGGTGACCTGAGCGGCAACATCGATGTGGACCTGGCCAAGGTTGGCCGCAGTCGCCGGGTGGTACTCGGTGTACCTCAGTTCAGCGGCCTGCGCGCGCTGTTGGCGGGCACCGAGATGATCGCCACCGTGCCGGATTACGCGGCGTGTGCGTTGGTCGAAGGCTGTGCGTTGCGAGCTGAAGATCCACCGTTTCCAATTGATGCGGCGCAACTGTCGATGGCGTGGAGCGGGGTGCATGACAACGACCCGGCGGAGAAATGGCTGCGGTCGCGGATCAGTCAGTTCATGTCGGTGACGCTGGATATTCCGGTTGCCTGATGCAGCACTGAGAAAACGGCCTGTGGGCCGTTTTGTATTCCTGCAGGAAAACGAGTTTGTACGTCAGAGAGGGCCAAAAACACCACGTTGACCAGTCGTCGCTACTGTCAAAGTTGACAGTGGCGCAATGCTCTCTCGATGGCGCTCCATGGTGCATGCCTGCTGCTGTTTCGACAGAAACATCTGTTCTCGGAAGGAGTGTCTGCCATGAAGAAAATGCCAGAAAAACAAAAGTCCAAAAAGAAAAAGCCAAAAAAACAGAATCCGTTTTTCTCTTTTTTCACGTCTTTTCCTGGTGGGACCCCTTACAAAAATCCTGACAACACTTTACTCAGAGGGCTCGATATGGGCGCTGACGGTCCGCCTGGAAGCCCTCTTGAAATAACCCACACACATAACGGCATTCTTAAAGTTCTGACGCCTCCCGGGAGTGTGTTCAATCCCAGTGGCAGATTCCTGTTACAAGTACTGAATCTTTTTGATGGGTCGCACACCTTCGGCTTGCGTGCAAACTCCAGTTCGTCGCCTTTCCACGAATGGTTATTGAATGTGGGTGCGGTCGAGAAGTTGACGATCGATTCGCTGAAAGGCTTGAACAGCGGAGTGGAGATTCCCTCGGGCACCAGCACTTCCGAAAAGCTGTTTGCACTTAGTGGACAAGCAAGGGCGAGCGCCACCGTTGATTTGTACGACAACGGCATTCTTGTCGCAGGACCGATCGCCGTGGGTCCGCTTGGCAACTGGACCTATAACACCGGCCCTCAGACGCCAGGGCCTCATAGCTATACGGTCAGAGGAAAATACGACTCGGGCCCTGAGTCGACTCCGCCGAGAACATTGACTGTCAGCCTTCCACTCACTGTCGACACATCGCCGATGATCCTCGATGGGGTGATGATCCGGAGTAGTCACTGTCCGTATCCCAATGGCGTCCAACCACCGCGCAATTTTGAAGAGCGAAAAGCTACTGGAGGTGTCGAGCCTTATACCTACCGATCATCCAATACGGCTGTTGCGGTTGTGAGTCAACAGGCTGTAGTCGTGGGTATGAATAATGGTCGGGTCACGATTACGATCGAAGACCAGGTCGGTGCAAAGGTCAGTTTTGACGTAATAGTTTCAAATATTTACGACGTCACCATTTTTCATCGCACGGATTTGACCTACCCCGTTTACACGCAACAGTTGATCCAGAATAACTGGATTGGAATCACCCCGCAGATTCGCGCCGCCCTGCAGACCTGCTACAACCCTCCCTATTTCAATTGGACGGTAAACCCTGATCCTCGCGGTAACCGCGCCTGGACAGGCGTTACCAACGGGGCGGCGGGGGAGGTCTATGACATCACTCTCCGTCTCTTCACCTGGGACGATCAGATCGTGAATCATCCCCTTAGGGGGCTTGGCTTCTGGCTGAAAAAGTAGGATTGGCTAACCTGCTGGGGGTACCGAGATGATCGGCACCGTGCCGGATTACGCGGCGTGTGCATTGATCGAAGGCTGTGCGTTGCGCGCTGAGGATCCACCGTTCCCGATTGACGCGGCGCAATTGTCGATGGCCTGGAGCGGGGTGCATGACAACGACCCGGCAGAGAAATGGCTAAGATCGCGGATCAGTCAGTTCATGTCGGTGACGCTGGATATTCCGGCGGTTTAGTGCGGTGTTGAAAGGTCTTTAGCGTTACTTCCGGTAAGCCACAACGCCTTGCGCCTTTGCCTACGTGTACGCCAGAATCCGCCGGCTTGTGCGCTTTTGGGGTGGGTCTTATCGTTTCCGGGTCGCTGACGAATCAGCGATCGGGTCTCGCAGCCCGCGATCTCTGGACGCACAACATCCTCCGGTTTTATGGCGGCTGTACGTGGGAGACCTTCGGGTCTGCCGGTTCTAGAGTCCCGGTCTGCGACCCGCGTATGGCTGCCACCCCTTCGTATCGCAGCGAATCGTGGCAGCTCAATGACTCTGGAGATGCAACCATGATCAAACCCACGCCAAACCCGCTTGAAACCGACACAACCTCGCCCTACGAAACCCTCGACTCCAAGAAATTCCACGAAGCCGCCGAGCGCGCCCTCGACCACTACCTCAATCCGCTGCTCTCCAGAAAACCGCTGCTCAAACCCAACACCCGCTACCTCATCGCCCCCGGTATCGACAGCGAAGAACTACTGGCCGACGCCTGCGAAACATTGACCTCGGCCAAAATCATGGCCACCGACTTCGCCGGGCTGGTGGATGGCTCGCATCGTCATGTGCTGTTGGGGATTGCGCAATTGATCATGTTGGGGGAACTGGCCGTGAATCGGGCGCTGGATAACCTGGAAGTGGCCGCTGATTCGGCTGCTTGATCCGGTATTGATAAAACGGCCTGCGGGCCGTTTTTTGTGACTGGTCAAAACCTGCCACCTTGGCAAACCACCGCATTGACCATTCGTCGCTACTGTCAAAGTTGACAGTAGCGACACTCCTCTCGATTGGCGTTCGATGGCAAATGCCTGCTGCACTTGAAGCAGTACAGGTTTAGCCATTGAAGGAGCATGTGCCATGACCAAGATCCACTACTGCGAAACACCTGGCGGAACTGAAATCAAGGATGGTGGGGAAACTACGTCCAGAAAAGTACTGTTGAGCGTTGATGGCGGGCCGGCCGATAGCTGGTGGGAAATGGTCCACAACATGGGTTATGCAGAGCGATTCCAGCTCACCTCCAGCGGAGCGGGAACAGTACCTATGGAAAACCTGGTTCCTGGAATGAATCTTTTCCAGGTACGTGAACATTCCAGTGCGTCACCGATATCGCAGTGGGTGGTGAAAGTGAAGGAGGAGACGGCTGAACTGATTGTAGATACTTCTCCGCTCGTCCTGTCCGGCGCTAATTACACGATTAACCATCCGGGCGTTGGCTGGGTTCTGACTGGAATTGACCCACCCGGAACGGCAGAAACACGTGCAGCGTCCGAAGGAGTGCCGCCTTACTTCTATCGATCACTCAACACAACGGTGGCTTCTGTGGACAGCATCGGACGGATCCGCAGCGAAGGTAACGGCCAAACCGAAATCCTCGTTCTGGACAGTGCTAACCAGCAGAAAAAAATCCCGGTTACGGTGCTGAATGTTAAAACGATTTTGTATCAGCTAACTCCTATGAATGTTCAGGAAACAGCCATGTGGGTGCAAAGCGTCGGTGGAGACTTTCTCCCTAGTCGGGATGCGCAAGGAGACTTCACTGCGCGCCTCGCAATAAAATATCGACATCAATTGCCTGCAGGCAGCACGGTTTTGTGGAATACGGGACGCACAGATCCTGTGAATGGCTTTCAGCATTTTGGTGAGTCCAGCCATCCAGGGGGCACAATTTTCGCTCTCGGTGCTGGTCCTTATAACGACGCACGCAAAGGTTTGTGCTTCAAAAAGGACTAGAAACGGAATGTGTTTTTAGAGCAAAAGAGCACACCCATCCAATTTCCCCCCGATCAATCGTTGCACCATTCCCTGCAATGATTGATCAAGGGTGGGCCCATGAACGCTGCACAACGCAATGACCAGGCGCAACACCTCGGCCTGCTGTTCCTGCGGGTCTCCGGCGGGTTGTTTCTGCTGTTCGTCCACGGCTTGCCCAAGCTGCTGGACTTCACCGCGCAACTGCAACTGATCGAAGACCCGTTCCTCCTCGGTGCCCACCTCACTTTGATTCTGGCGATCTTCGCCGAAGTCCTCTGCCCACTGCTGATCGTCGCCGGGGTGCTGGCGCGTCTGGCGTGCTTGCCTATTCTGTTTGTGCTGCTGGTGGCGCTGCTGATCGTGCATCCGCAATGGAGTGTGGCCGAAGGGCAGTTCGGCTGGTTGCTGTTGATCCTCTTCACCACTGTTCTGATCGCCGGGCCCGGACGGCTGGCGCTCAATGTTCGTTTGCCCGGAGTGCTCCGTTATGCCTGATGCCCAGACCCTGAAAACCCCGGGACCCGAAGAAACCGTGACGTTGATCGTCAAGCATCGGGTCAAGGCCGGTTTCGAACAACCGTACGAAGCCTGGCTGCGCAATATCGTCAGCGTGGCGGGGCGCGAAGAAGGGCACCTGGGCGTGGATGTAATGCGCAGCAAGCAGGGCGGCCTCGCATTGTTCACCTGCGTGTTGCGTTATTGCTCGACCGAGGCGATGCAGCGCTGGCTCGATTCACCGCAACGCCAGAAGCTGATTGATGAAGCGGCGCCGATGCTCGCCGACGGCGACCAGACCGAGGTCAATGCGGCCAACGAGTTCTGGTTCACGCCGCTGGCCGATGCCGCCTCGCCGCCACCGCGCTGGAAGCAGGCTGTGGTGACGCTGTTCGTGATTCTGCCGCACACCCTGCTGGTGCCGCTGATCTGGGGGCCGTTGCTGCAACTCAATGCATTTCTCTCCAACTACGTGGTCGCCACGTTCCTGATCACCCTGACCATCGTGCTGTCGGTGGTGTACGTCTGCATGCCGGCCGCGACCCGCCTGTTCGCACCGTGGCTGACAGCCAGTCAGCCCCATGAACACCTGGATTCCAACACCAACCCGCCGCGCTGAGCCGGCAGGTCTGGGCTTCGTTTCACTTATATCGAAGGAACTGCGATGAACGCCAACGCTGATCTGATTCTGTTCAATGGCCAATTTCATACCGTAGACCGCACAAAACCCCTCGCCAGTGCCGTGGCGATCAAGGACGGCCGCTTCGCCGTCGTCGGCAACGATGCGCAAGCCATGGCCCTGCGTGGCGCCGGCACCCAGGTCGTCGACCTCAAGGGCCGCTGCGTGATCCCCGGCCTCAACGACTCGCACTTGCACCTGATCCGTGGTGGTTTGAACTACAACCTCGAATTGCGCTGGGAAGGTGTGCCGTCGCTGGCCGATGCGCTGCGCATGCTCAAGGATCAGGCTGACCGCACGCCGACTCCGCAATGGGTGCGCGTGGTCGGTGGCTGGAACGAATTCCAGTTCGCCGAAAAACGCATGCCGACCCTCGAAGAAATCAACCAGGCGGCGCCGGACACCCCGGTGTTCATCCTGCACCTGTACGACCGTGCGCTGCTCAACCGCGCTGCGTTGCGCGTGGCCGGTTACACCCGCGACACGCCAAACCCGCCGGGCGGTGAGATCGTGCGCGATGCCAACGGCAACCCGACCGGCATGCTGGTAGCGCGGCCGAACGCGATGATTCTGTACTCGACGCTGGCCAAGGGGCCGAAGCTGCCGCTGGAATATCAGGTCAACTCGACCCGCCAGTTCATGCGCGAGCTCAACCGTCTCGGCCTGACCAGCGCCATTGATGCCGGCGGTGGTTTCCAGAACTACCCGGACGACTATCAGGTGATCGAACAGTTGGCCAAGGATGAGCAACTGACCGTGCGCATCGCTTACAACCTGTTCACCCAGAAGCCGAAAGAAGAGCTGACCGATTTCCAGAACTGGACCGGCAGCGTCAAGTTGCATCAGGGCGACGACTTCCTGCGCCACAACGGCGCCGGGGAAATGCTGGTGTTCTCGGCGGCTGACTTCGAAGACTTCCTCGAACCGCGCCCGGACCTGCCGCAGACCATGGAACAGGAACTGGAGCCGGTGGTGCGCCACCTGGTCGAGCAGCGCTGGCCATTCCGTCTGCACGCCACCTATAACGAATCCATCAGCCGCATGCTCGATGTGTTCGAGAAGGTCAACCGCGACATTCCGTTCAACGGTTTGCCATGGTTCTTCGACCACGCGGAAACCATCACCCCGCAGAACATCGAGCGAGTGAAAGCGCTGGGCGGCGGCATTGCGATCCAGGATCGCATGGCGTTCCAGGGCGAATACTTCGTCGACCGCTACGGCAAACAGGCCGCCGAAGCCACGCCACCGATCAAACGCATGCTCGCCGAAGGTGTACCGGTCGGCGCGGGTACCGATGCCACGCGGGTGTCCAGCTACAACCCGTGGACTTCGCTGTACTGGATGGTCAGCGGTCGCACCGTCGGTGGTCTGGCGCTGTACGAAGAAGGTTTGCCGCGCGCCACCGCACTGGAACTGTTCACCCACGGCAGCGCCTGGTTCTCGTCCGAGCAGGGCAACAAGGGCCAGATCAAGGTCGGTCAACTGGCGGACCTGGCAGCGCTGAGCGCGGACTTCTTCCATGTCGAGGAAGAGGCGATCAAGTGGATCGAGTCGGTACTGACCGTGGTCGGCGGCAAGATCGTTTATTCCGCCGGCGACTTCGAAGACCTCGGTCCACGTGCATTGCCGGTGCTGCCGGACTGGTCGCCAGTGGTGAAAGTCCCTGGCCACTGGCGCCCGAATTCGCCGTTGCAGGCGCAGGTGCACCAGTGCAGCGGCCCGTGCGCCGTGCATACCCACAGCCATGAAAAAGCCCGGATGTCGAATGCGCCAGTCAGCGATTTCGCCGGTTTCTGGGGTGCGTTCGGCTGCTCCTGCTTCGCTTTCTGAGTCTTGCAATAAAGCGTCGGCCACCGGGGTCGGCGCTTCACCTCACCACCACCCGAGGAGTTTCAAATGAGCAACGTTCCTTACAAGCGCCTGAACAAAGACGATGCCGTGGTCCTGCTGGTCGACCACCAGACCGGCCTGATCTCGCTGGTGCAGGATTTCTCGCCGAACGAGTTCAAGAACAACGTGTTGGCGCTGGGCGACATCGCCAAGTTCTTCAAACTGCCAACCATCCTCACCACCAGTTTCGACGCCGGTCCAAACGGCCCGATCGTGCCTGAACTGCGCGAACAATTCCCGGACGCGCCGTTCATTCAGCGCCCAGGCCAGATCAACGCCTGGGACAACGAAGACTTCGTCAAGGCCATCAAGGCCACCGGCCGCAAGCAACTGATCATCGCCGGTGTGGTGACTGACGTCTGCGTGGCGTTCCCGACCCTGTCGGCGCTGGCTGAAGGTTTTGAAGTGTTTGTGGTGACCGACTCGTCCGGCACCTTCAACGAAACCGTGCAGCAAGCGGCGTGGGCGCGCATGTCGTCGGCCGGTGCTCAGCTGTTGAACTGGTTCTCCGTGGCTTGCGAGCTGCAGGGCGACTGGCGCAACGACATGGAAGGTTTGGCGAATCTGCTGTCGAATCGTTTGCCGAACTACCGCAACCTGATCAACAGCTACACCAAGTTCACTGCCAAGTAATGGGTTGAAGAAAAATGCCCGCTGAAGAGCGGGCATTTTTTTTGCGGTGTTGATGAGTGTGTATTTCACTTCGAAAACTAGCCCTCACCCCAGCCCTCTCCCGGAGGGAGAGGGAGCCGACCGAGGTGTTTGGGAGAGATACAGTGACCTGGAGGTTTTGAGTCGAACACAGATTTTGAAAGGTCCCCAATCTGCTCCCTTTCACCCTCGCCCCCCTGGGGGAGAGGGCTGGGGTGAGGGGGTTGGATTTCGAAAGTGAAGAAGATTTAAAGTCCGGTGAATTATCGCTTTTGCAGCCACCCCAGAAACCCACCCTTGCGAACCGGCAAAGGCTGGGCCATCAACGCCAGCCGACTGTTCTGCTGCCGTACCGCCTGCAACTTGTTCAATGCCTGGCCGACTTCGCCGCGCTGTTCCATGCACTGGCGGGTCAGGTTCTTGTCGAGCCGATAAATGATCGAAGACGTCAACGCCGTAAACGTTGCCTGCGAAGGCGTATCGGCCAGAATGCTCTGTTCTCCCATGACCTCACTCGGCCCCATGCGCCCGGCTTCGGTGAAACCATTACCGTCCGGCACGCTGGCGCTGACCACGCCGGTGGCGATCACGAACAGGCTGTCCGGTACGTCCTCCAGATTGAGTACAACCTGCCCGGCGCTGTACTGCTGCGCGACCATCGATTCGGCGAGGCGATCGCGTTCTTCATGGCTCAGCGAGCGGAAGATTTTCACTTCATCGAGCAAGGCGCGAGCGCGGGTCGACGGTTCGATCACGCCGTCCGGGTGCCGCGAAATACCGGCCGCTTCGAGATGACGATGGGCGAGGTCGAACAGTTGATTGCGGACTTCAGCCTTTTTGCCCAGCTCGGCGATAAAACCGCTGGCCACGTATTCCGACATCTCTTCGCCGGCCTCTTTCAGCACCGCTTTCGGCGCGGGCGTCAGCAACAGACTGCTGCTGCCTTGCAGCGTGCGGTCGAGGGCGTCGAGTACCCGGCGTGGGCGAATGTGGTTCGGCACCTTGATGCTGATCGACACGCCGTGCAGGTTGTTCGGGCGGCTGAGGTTGACGATCTTGGCCTTGGCCGCCACCGAGTTCGGCACCACGGCCAGGGTGCCGGCGCTGGTCAGCAGGTGCGTGGCGCGCCAGTCGATGTCGAGCACTTTGCCTTCGACGCCGTCGATCACCACGAAATCGTCGACCTGATACGGCTTGGTGGTGTTGAGCACGATGCCCGAGAACACGTCGCTCAAGGTGCTTTGCAGCGCCAGACCGACCACGATGGCGAACACCCCGGAAGTGGCGAGCAGGCCTTTCACCGGCAGCTCCAGTACATAACCGGCGGCCGCGACGATGGCCACCAGAAACACCAGCGCACCGATCACGTCCTGCAACAACCGGCCGCTGTGACCGATGCGGCGCATCAGGATCAGGCCGATCACTTCGGTCAATGCCCGCGCGGCATACAGCCACCAGAAAATTCCCAGCGCCGTCGCGCCCAGTTGCGCTACCTGATCATCGGCAAAGACTGGCGCCTGCAACGGGCTGACGCCGGCATTGATGATCAGCGCGCTGAAGGCCAGAAACAGTACCAGCCGCACACCGACCCGTTGCGCGCGATGCTTGAACGGGGCGAGGTGCCAGAGCAGGGCGTCGAGCACCAGCAGCAGGGCACTCCAGTACAGCAGGTGGGCAGAAAAAACGCTCATGAGGTGAACTCCGGCGGGCACAAAAGAAAACGCCACACCCGAAGGTGTGGCGAGTGGCTGGACTCAGTTCAGATGGGTCTTGAGTTCCGCCGCGGCCTGGCGCACGGCGGCTTTTACTTCCGGAATCTGATTCAGCGGGTTGAGCAGGCCGAAGTCATGAATCATCCCGTTGTAGCGCACCGAGGTCACCGGCACACCGGCCGCGTCGAGGTGGCGGGCGTAGCCTTCGCCTTCGTCACGCAGCACGTCGAACTCGGCGGTCTGCACCAGCGCGGCGGGCAGGCCCTTGAGCTGTTCGGCGCTGGCGTTGAGCGGCGAGGCATGGATCTGCGCACGCTCGGCCGGGTTGGTGGTGTAGCTGTCCCAGAACCACTGCATCATGCCCTTGGTCAGGAAGTGGCCCTCGGCGAACTGCTGGTACGAGCCGTTATCGAACCCGGCGTTGGTCACCGGCCACATCAGCAACTGGAAGCGCAGGGCCGGGGTTTTCTGTTCCTTGGCCATCAGCGCCACGACCGCCGCCATGTTGCCGCCGACGCTGTTGCCGGCCACCGCCAGACGCTTGCCGTCGACACCGATGTCCTTGCCGTGCTCGGCCACCCATTTCGTTGCGGCGTAGGCCTGATTGATTGCAGTCGGGTACTGCGCTTCCGGCGACGGCGTGTAATCGACGTACACCGCGACCGCGCCAGAACCCACCACCAGATCACGAATCAAGCGTTGGTGCGTCGGGAAGTCGCCCAGCACCCAGCCGCCACCGTGGAAGAACATGAACACCGGCAGTTCGCCCTTGACCTTGGCCGGGCGCACCACTTTCAGGTTGATCGTCTGGCCATCGACCTTGATTGCCTTGTCGCTGACTTCAATGCCCGACAGGTCAACCTTCACCGAAGCCTGGGCGCCGGTCAGCACCGCACGGGCGTCTTTCGGGCTCAGTTGCTCAAGCGGTTTGCCGCCGCCAGCGGCGAGGGCGTCGAGGAAGGCCTGGGTGGTGTGTTCGACGCCAGTGCCTTCGGCGGCGAACGCGTTGCCGATGGACAGGGCGAGGAGGGAAGCGGCGAGGGTTTTCTTGATGTTCATGTGCAATTCCTTTTTAAGTCGTTGGAGTTTTTGTATGCCTTGGGATCGGGCTGCTGTGGCGCTGGGCTTCAGGCCTCAGCAACACCGTGAGCACAGATTAATGAGGTGCCGGAAAGTGAAAAAGCGGCTATAAAGCGTTTAACTGTCAACCAGAGAGTGACAATGAACCCGTTCGAAGACATGCGTATTTTTTGCCAGGTGATGGACTCCGGCAGCTTCACGGCGGCGGCCGATCAGTTGGGCCTGTCCAAGCAGTTCGTCAGCCGTCGGTTGATGCAGCTGGAGGAACGCCTCGGCGTGCGTCTGCTCAACCGTTCGACCCGGCGCCTGGACGTGACGCCACTGGGCCAGAGCTATTACGAGTCGGCGCTGCGGCTGTTAAGCGAAGTCGAACAGGTGGAGCAGGGCATCGCCGGGCAGACCGCCGAACCGCGCGGGACGATTCGCGTCAGCGCGCCGCTGTCGTTTGCGGTGGCGCATCTGGGGTGTCTGCTGCCGCTGTTCTTGCAGCGTTATCGCGAGGTGACGGTGGAGGTCGATCTGAGTGACCGGCCGGTGGACTTGCTCGGCGAGGGCTACGACCTGGCGTTGCGCATCGGCGTGCTGGAAGACTCGACCCTGATCGCCCGACGCATCGCCGCCATCGAGCGGGTGTACTGCGCCAGCCCTGCGTATCTGGCCGAGCGCGGTATACCGGTCAAACCGGAAGACTTGCTCAGTCATGACTGCCTGCCTTACGGCCACGGGCGTTCGGTGCAGTGGAGGTTCAACGCGGGGCAGGGCAAGCCGCAGTTGGTGAATGTCACCGGGCGGATGCGGGTCAACAACGGCGAGTTGCTGCGGGATGCAGCGGTGGCGGGGATGGGGATTACCTACTTGCCGACGTTCATTGTCGGGGCCGCGCTGAAGGATGGGCGCCTGGTGCCGGTGCTGGATGATTTGCGTCCGGAGCCGTTGATCCTGTCGGCGGTGTATCCGCAGCATCGTCAGGCATCGCGGCCGGTGCAGGCGTTGATCGAGTTTTTGCGCGAGCGGCTGGATCAGCGTCAGGGGGTGTTGTAGCCCCAGCCGCTCGCACAATCTTCAGCGTTGCTCAGTTGGCGCGCTTGTCATCGCCTGGCTCGCCGCCAACGTGAACCCCGCGATCATCGCCGGGTTCGCCTGCGGCATGTACGCCATGGTCGTCACCGATTTCGCCCGCGCGGTGTACGCCGTGGTCATCACCGATTTCGCCTGCACGATGAACCCCATGGTCATCGCCGATTTCTCCGGCCCGATGAACGCCGTGATCGTCCCCAGCCTCGGCGTGGGTGCCGTTGCGTCCTGAAGAGGCGCTGTCGCCGGAATGGCCCGAACCATGGTCGCTGCCGCTGTGGCCACTGTTTCCACCGCCGCCGCTGCCACTGTTGCCTCCACTGCCGCTGCCACCGTGGCTACCGCCATTGCCGCCACCGCCACTGCCACCGTTGCCGCCGCCCCCTCCGTTGCCACCACCGCCACCCCCATTTCCGCCTCCACCACCGCCACTACCTCCGCCGCCCCCACCACCGCTTCCTCCACCCCCACTGCCACCTTCCTTAGCCTGAACGCTGGACACCCCGGACAGGTTGTCCGGGATCAATACGGTAGACGCCGACAGGACTGCGCCGATGGCCATTGCGAGCATGAGCTTTTGAATGTGCATATCGTTCTCCGTCTTTGTTGTCTTGATTGGGAACCTGGATGTGCGGTGTTGCGCTTGAGTCGACCCGTTCCCGGGGTCAGTGAATGCTTGAAGCGAGTTCGAAGATCGGGATGTACATCAGGATCACGATCACCCCGATCAGCAGGCCGATGAAGGTCATGAGCAGCGGTTCGAACAGCCGCACGAACCACTCGATCCAGCGGCTGATTTCCTCGTCATAGAAATCGGCGCTGCGTTCCATCATTTGCCCGAGGTTGCCGGACTGCTCGCCGGCGCGCAGCAGGCGCAGGGACACGGGCGTCACCAGCCGATTGAGCTCCAGCGCGGTGGACAATGACTGTCCTTCGCGCACTCGTTCGCAGGCCTGGTCGAGTCGCGCCCGCGAGGCTACGGTAAGCAGGCCGCGCACCATGCCCATGGCGGTCACCAGCGGAATCCCGCCTTGCAGCAGAATCCCCAGTGATCGGTAAAACCGCGCCAGCTCATACATGAAGATCCGCTGGTGCACGGCGGGGAGTTTTTCCACCAGCCGATCCAGCCCACGGCGAAACGCCGGTTGTTTTTGCAACACGGCGAGGGCGGTGATGATCGCCGCCAGAATCCCGAAAAACTCACCCTGATGTGCGTGCAAAAACATCCCGCTGCTCATCAGAATCTGCGACAGCCACGGCAGGTTCGAGCCCAGTCCTTCGAACACCAGACTGAAGCGCGGCACCACGTAACCCATCAAAAACAGCACCACGCCACCGCCGACCACCAGCAACAGCAGCGGGTAGATCGAGGCGCTGACGATCTTCTGCCGCACCTCGTCCATGCGCTGGCGATAGCTGACATATCGACCCAGCGCATCGCCGACCGCACCAGTCTTCTCGCTGGACTGCACCAGCGCCACGTACAGCGGCGGGAAAACCGCCGACAGCTGGGCCAACGCCTGGGAGAACGATTTGCCTTCGTACAGCAGCCGCACCAGCTCAGTCAGGGTTTTTCGGGCGGCGGGCGCGGTTTCTTTTTCCGCCAGGCTTTCCAGTGCATCGATCAACGGCAGGCCGGCGTTGAGCAGGGTGGTCAGTTCCTGGCTGAACAGCACGAGGTTGAAGGTTTCGCGTTGGCTCAGGCGCAGCGAACGCCAGTGGCGCTCGGCGTGCAGGCTGACCACGCGCAAGCCCTGATCCTCGGCGATGCGCCGCGCTTCGCTGTGACCGGGCGCCTCGATGTTCAGCGACACCACGCCGGCCTTGCCCACTGCCTTCAGATGAAAACGCATGCCCTGTGCTCCGCTCATTGCCAGTTGGTGACTTCGGCGTTCTCGCCTTCGCCGCCGGGCTGGCCGTCCTTGCCCATCGACAGCAAGTCGTACTCGGCGTTTTCACCGGGGTAGCGGTAGGTGTAATTACGGCCCCATGGGTCCTGCGGCAGTTTTTTCTGCAAGTACGGGCCGGTCCATTTCGCCTCGTCGCTCGGCGCGGTCACCAGCGCCTGCAAGCCCTGTTCGGTGGACGGGTAGTGGCCGACTTCCAGCCGATACAAGTCCAGTGCCTTGCCCAGGCCTTCGATCTGCGCCTTGGCGACTTTCACTTCGGAGCGCCCCAACTGGGCGAAATATTTGGGCGCGACGATCCCGGCCAGCAGGCCGAGCACTACCAGCACCACGAGCAATTCGAGCAGGGTGAAACCCTGTTGGGCGCGCGGACGAACATGCAGCTTCATGATGACCTCCGGTGAGTGGCAGCCGAGTCGCCTGAGGGCTTATGCAATTGCCATGCTCAGCCCCCGATAAATCCTGCGTGCGGGCTGAAGCCCTTGAAATACGGGCTTCTCGAGAGTCGGCACAGTGCTTGCGTACGGCTGATTCACGACAGGTCAGTGGGGCATTTCCCCCAATTTTTCGGGGCCTGTCAGGGGAGGCCCAATGCTCAATCCAATCTGCGCAGGACTGCTTGGCTGCATGCTGTTGACCGGCATCGCCGAGGCCGATGTGTTTGTCTCCGTGGACGCCAAGGGCAGCTACGTGCTGTCCAACGTCCACCGCCCCGGACGCACCTACGAACGGGTGATTCACGAGGCACAAATGCCCGTGGTCAGCCTTGACCGGCAACCGCAATTGATCGCCAACCAGCCCTACGCGGAACTGGTGTCGGCGGCGGCCACGGCCAATCACTTGCCCGAAGCCTTGCTGCACGCGGTGATCAACGCCGAGTCGAACTACAACCCCGGCGCCACCTCGCCCAAAGGCGCCGGCGGGCTGATGCAACTGATGCCCGACACCGCCCGGGAACTGGGGGTGACCGACGTCTACGACCCCAGGGCCAACATCCAGGGTGGGGCCCGGTATCTCAAGCGCCTGATGACCCTGTTCGACAACGATATCGCGCTCGCCGTGGCGGCCTACAACGCCGGCCCCGACGCGGTGCTCAGCCGTGGCCGGGTGATCCCGCCGTTTGCCGAAACCCAGCGTTATGTCCCCAGCGTCCTGCGCCAGTACCGGCGTTTGCAGGGGCTGGCGGCGGACGCGCCGTTGTAAAGCTTCAACCCGGTTTTCCCCACTTTCGGGGCAAATCCGCCGGGTCGGAAAAACGGGGAAACGGGTGGGGAATTTCCCCCGGATTCTCAAATGATTTCTGTAACTGATTGAACAGCAACACGATTTTTTGTGGCATGCGGATTGCTCTGAGGGCTTTGTCGAGAATCATTCCCTGTGAGCACCCACTACGAGGTTTCCGATCATGGTTGGCATTCACCACGCACCGTCCCTGTTGAACTGGCTGCTGTTGCTGGCCTCGATGCTCAGCGTCGAACTGGCCAGTGCCGCCGTGCGCTGCGAACGCAATCTGGTGGCCAACGTCGTGGCCTTCGATCAGCCGCTGATGTTCAACCGCCTCGGTGCGCAGAACGTCAACGGCATGATGTTCGCCTTGCGCCGCGACGTGGTCGATGACCACGACCGGTCACTGGCACAGGGCGGTTCGGCGGTGCCGGGCAAAGTATCGCTGCGCCCGGACAAGCGTCCACGGCCGCTGGTGCTGCGCGTGGCGGCGGGGGATTGCCTGACGATCAACCTGCAAAACCTGCTGGCGTATCAGGCCAACCCGAACCATCACTCCGAGCCTGAGGGTGAAGAGGAAAACGCCAACGTCGGCGAAGCCTTCAAGGCCGACGAGCAAGTCGCCGACCGGCATGTCGGTTTCCAGGTCAACGGCCTGCAAGCGGTGAACAGCATCGATGACATCGCCTCGTTCACCGGGCGCAACGCCAACAGTCTGGTCGCCCCCGGTGCCAGCCGTTCCTATCTGTTGTACGCCGAGCGCGAAGGGGCGTTCGATGTCAGCAGCCGTGGCGCGACGTTCGGCGGGGAGGGCGCGGCCGGCAACAATGCCAATGGTCTGTTTGCCCAGGTGGTGGTCGTGCCCAAGGGCGGCCGCACTTACCGCAACACCCTCACCGAAGAAGACATGCGCCTGGCCAGCACTGGCCGCACCCCCGCCGGACATCCCATCGTCGATTACCAGGCCCGCTACCCGCAGCGCGAGCCGTGGCTGCGCGAAGGCAAGGCCGGCATGCCAATCATCAGCATGGTCGACGGCAGCGAAATCATCTCCAGCGAAAGCGACGCCATCGTCATGGGCAGCAACCCCGACGGCAGCTTTCCGCCGATCACCTATCCACTGGAATCGGTGGGCAAACGCAACCCGGCGTTGCCCAACCGGCTGGAGCCGTTCCGCGATTTCGCCGCGCAGTTCCAGGACGAAACCGCCGTCACCCAGGCGTTCCCGGCTTACTTCGCCGACCCGGTGATGGGCCACGTGCTGGAGCCGACCCGCGACTCGTTCATGATCAACTACGGTGCCGGCGGCATGGGCGCCGAAGTGATCGCCAACCGTTTGGGCGTGGGGCCGATGCACGATTGCCTGTCCTGCGCCTACGAAGAATTCTTCCTCAGCTCGCACACCGTCGGCGACGTGGCGATGCTGGTGGACGTGCCGGCCAACACCGGGCTTGAGAACATCGCCCCCGGCCAGACGCCACGTGCCGATCAGGTCGGCGTGAAAGCCACCATGGCCCTGTATCCGTCTGAGCCATCGAACGTCGCCCACAGCTACATCGGTGACTTCGTCAAATTCCGCAACACCCATAACGGTTACGAGCACCACATCTTCCACTTGCACGGTCACCAGTGGCTGTTCAATCCCAACGATGACAACTCCGATTACGTCGACGCTCAGGGCATCGGGCCGGGGGCTGGCTACACCTATGAAATCGCCAATGGCGGCTCGGGTAATCGCAACCGGGTGGCGGGCGATGCGATTTACCATTGCCACTTCTATCCGCACTTTGCCCAAGGCATGTGGGCCATGTGGCGGGTGCACGATGTGTTTGAAGAGGGCACCCAACTGGAGGTTTCCCAACAGGGTGCCGACGGTTACCACAGCGAACCCTATGCGCTGCGCAGTGGTAAACCCGCCGCCGGTGCCCGCGCCTTGCCGGACGGCGAAATCATTGCCGGCACGCCAATCCCCGCCATCGTGCCGCTGCCGGGCAAAGCCATGGCGCCGATGCCGGGCAAGGTTGTGGTGGTGCCGAAAATCGGCGAAACGATCGTTGCCGCCAGCGATGACGACGATGAGGAAGAAGAGGGCGACGATGAACACCACGGCGGCAACGCTGGCGCTCAGGCTGTTGGTTCTCTGGCCCTGGTGGATCGCAGCGAAGCCAACCGTAACGCTGACGGCAGTCTTAAAAACCCCGGCTATCCATTCTGGATCGGCGGTATGGAAAGTTCGGTCGGGCAGCGTCCGCCGACCCCTCCGCTGGACATGCTCGACGCCGCCACCGCGCAATCGCTCAAAGCCAGCGGCAAGGCGCTGTGGGCCAACCTCGACCCGACGCAATCCGGCGGCTGGGACGGTGGTTTGCCGCGTCATGCACTGGACGGAAAGTCTGCTGGTGGCGAAGCGCTCACCGTGACCACGTCGCTGGATTTCTCCAAGGAAGTCACCCGCGCCAAACCGATTTATCTGCCCGAAGAGGGCACCGAAGTCGAACAGGCGGCGATGGCTTTCCACGCGAAAAAGGATCACCCAAGCTTCGCCTTGCTGCCCGGCAATCAAGTGGTGGCCAAGGCCTTCCGCACCAATGGTGCCTTGCCGATTGCCGGCGCGCCTTACTACGAACCGTGCATGGATGACCGTCAGAAACGTTTGACCAGCAGCGCCGGTACAGGCGAATTCAACAGCGGCGAGCGTCTCGATGGCATGTCCTTCGTCGGCGCCTCGACCTTCACCGCCGACCGGCCACGAGTCTACAAAGCCGCCAACATCCAGTTCGACGCGGTGTACAACAAGGTCGGTTATCACTTCCCGCAGGCGCGCATCCTGGCGCTGTGGGAAGACGCCTTGCCGGTGATCACCAAGCAGCGTCCGCCAGAGCCGCTGGTGATGCGCATGAACACCTTCGACTGCGTGCAATACCAGCAAACCAACCTGGTGCCGGCTGTCTACGAGATGGACGATTATCAGGTGCGAACCCCGACCGACGTGATCGGCCAGCACATTCACCTGCCGAAGTGGGACCTGACGGCGGCGGACGGTTCCTCCAACGGCTGGAACTACGAGGACGGCGTGCTTTCCCCCGGCGCCGTACAGGAACGTGTGCACGCGATCCGCGAATTCAACCAGTGCGCCGGCACCGACCCGCGCGACGGCACCCCGGCCTGCCCGAAAGCCAAGGCGCATCCGTTCTTCGGCCAATACGGGCGAAGCGACTGGATGGGCGCACGCACGGCGATGCAGCGCTGGTTCGTCGACCCGGTGATCAACAGCAAAGGCGTGGATCGCGGCCTGGGCACCATCTTCACCCACGACCACCTCGGCCCATCGACGCACCAACAAATCGGCCTCTACGCCACCGTATTGGCTGAACCGGCCGGTTCCACCTGGTTCCACGCCGAAACCGGCGAGCCTTTGTACAGCGGCGCCCGGCAGGACGGCGGGCCGACGTCGTGGCAAGCGGTGATCAACACCGGCGACCTCGACGGCGACGGTTTGAACGACAGCTTCCGCGAGTTCTTCCTGGAGTACAGCGACTTCCAGCACGCCTATGAGGCCGGGGTGTATGTGGGCGCCGGGCCGAACGGCATCCCGAATGCGCAGGCGTTCCCGGCCACGGCCGACAGCTTCCGCTTTGCGATCAACCCGCCGGTGCGCAACAACGCCGGCAACCTGCTCGAAGCGGTGGTCGAGGCGCGTGGCGGGATCAAACCGGGCTGCCCGAGCCGGCCGTGCCCACAGGCGATTTCCGTGGATGACCCCGGCATGTTCGTCGTCAACTACCGTAACGAACCGCTGGGCCTGCGGGTGTTCGACCCGAACAAGGTCGGCCCGGACGGCAAGCGCGGCATGCAGGCCGACGGCCTCGGCGGTGACCTGGCGTACGCCATGCAGAGCCGCACCGACCGGGCGATCCCGGCGCTGAACCTGGCGCCGAACCAGATCAATTCGGCCACCGGGCCTACCGGCGGCACCACGCTGTTCCCGCCGCACATCAACAAGGGCGGCGCCGAACCGGGTGATCCGTTCACACCGATGCTGCGCACTTACACCGGCGACAACGTGCGGCTGCGGGTGCATGCCGGCGGCCACGAGGAAGAGCACAACGTCACCCTGCACGGCGTGAAATGGCTGCAAAGCGGTTCCGGGTTCGGCAACAGTTCGAACTCCGGGTGGCGCGCTTCGCAGATGGTCGGGATCTCCGAGCAGATGGGCTTCATCGCGCCGGTGTCGATGCTGTCGAGTTCGGCGGCGACCACCGGGGATTATCTGTACTCGATGGACGCCTCGATCGAAGGCTACTGGAACGGCATCTGGGGCGTGATGCGCAACTACACCGCGCAACGCAATGACCTGTTCGCGCTGCCGAACAACCCGAAACCCACCGGCATGCGCAACACCGTGGCATTCGAAGGCACCTGCCCACGGATCAGCGCCAACCCCAACGGCATCGGCACCCGACCCACCGTGCAGCGCAATTATGAAGTGGTCGCGGCGCTGGCCAACGACATCCTGCGCAACCCGCTGGGGCTGACCATCGGCGACTCGGCCGGGCTCGGCCAGCATGTTGGCGGGCCGTTGAATCCGGCGGGCGGCACGCTGGTGTTCAACTCGCGGCCGGTGAGCATTCCGCAGGTGACGGTGACCGATCCAGAGGATGGCGAAACCATCACCATCGGCGGTCAGAGCGGGCCGATCCATGACCCGACCGCGATCCTTTATGTGCGCAAGGCGGATCTCGATCCAGCCACCGGCAAACTCAAACCCGGCATTCCGGTGGAGCCGCTGGTGCTGCGTGCTGCTGCCGGGGACTGCATCAACATCACCCTGGAAAACCGTCTGCCGAGTGTGATGCCCGATCTGGCGCAGACCGCCATCCTGCAAGGCCTGGTCAAACGTGATCGCAACGGTGGTGACGGCTCGACCACCTTCAACAACAACCTGCTGCGGCCGTCCAGCCACGTCGGACTGCACGCGCAGCTACTGGCCTACGACATCACCAAATCCGACGGGGTGAACGTCGGCGCCAACCCGATCCAGACCGTGCCACCGCGTGTCGGTAGCACCGGTGCGTACCCGACCCGTACCTATCAGTACTACGCCGGGCACCTGGAGCGCGAAGGCAAACCGATCACCCAACTGGGGCGCAGCGTCGACAACATCAACGCCACAGCCGTGGAGTTCGGCGGCCTCAACTTCACCCCGGCGGACGTGATCAAACAACCGCAAAAAGGCCTGGGCGGGGCGATGAGCATCCTGCCGGCGGGCGCCACCTGGGTCGACGATGCACGCAAGGTCAGCGCCACGGTGACGGCGGCGGGGCAAACGGCTTATCGCGATTTTGCGATGGTCTGGCAGCGCGCCCTGAACCTGCGCTGGGCCAATGGCCGGCCGGTGGAGGGCATTGCCTCAGAAGGCATGGGCGTGCCGAACGATCCGAAGGACAACGCCGGCATGGCCATCAACTACAAGGCCGAACCCATGTGGTACCGCTTCGGCCTGGCGCCGGACGCACCGTTCGGCCGCGCCGACGGCCACGGTTACGGCGACGTGCCCAACGCGCACATGGCCTACAGCAACGCGCTGGTCGGCGGTGATCCGCAGACCCCGGTGTTCTACGCCAGACCGGGTCAGCCGTTCCGCACCCACATCCTGATGCCGACCGGTGGCAGCCGTGGCTCGACCTTCCAGCTCGACGGGCACCTGTGGTCGGTCAATCCGTTCCAGTCGGAGAAGAGCGATGTCGGCGGCTACCCGATGAACACCCCCGGCGTGGGCTCGGTGAAGTTCGGCTACAACCCGATGTCGATGTACATCGGCGCCCGCGAAAGCGTGCTGCCGGCGGCGCACTTCAGCTTCATGTTGCCGAGCGCCGGCGGCGCCAACGCGATAGCGGGTGATTACCTGTTCCGCGACAACGCTTCGTTCGGCAACACGGCGGGGTTATGGGGTTTGCTGCGGGTGACCAATGAGCCGGAACCGGCCCCTCAGGGCCAATAGCGGGAATGCAGTCGGGGATGTATTGGCAGGGGAGAGCGACATGAACAGGATCATTAACATCATCGGCGTCTGTCTTCTGGCGATGGCCGGGGCGTTGCTCACGCTGAGCGAGATTGCCCTGGCGCAAACCGGGCCCGGGCAGGTGCTGACCCGCGACGGCGTGTCGATTGCATTCAACCTGCAACCGCTGGCTCGCGACGGCAAATTGCGTGAAGGCGAGTTCGCCGACGTGCAGTTTCGCGTCACCGATGGCGCCTCCGGCCAGCCGCTGTCCGGCGTGGCGCCGGGAGCGTGGATCGATCCCGAAACCGTTGCCGCCGACCAGGCCCAGGGCCGCGACAAGAGCTGCAAATCCCGGGTCGGGACGTTCCTCAAATCCAACATCGGCGCGCGGCCGCTACTCGATCTCAACAGCTACTTCCTGCTGGTGATGAACCGCGATGCCAGCGTTTCGGTGATTGATCCGTCGGTGTCGGTCGGCGGCATCACCAGTACGTTGGCGCGGATCGAACTCAAGCAGCCGCCGATGGATTGGGTCACGCCCAGGGACAACAAACGGGTGTTCGTGTCGATGCCGACAGCAGGGGAGGTGGCGGTGATCGACAGCGAGCAATTCAAAGTCCTCGACTCGGTGGCCGCCGGCAGCCAACCGGTGCGGGTTGCGCTGCAACCGGACGAACGTCTGCTGTGGGTCGGCAACAACGCGGCGAAGGCCGAAGAGTCCGGCATCACCGTGATTGACGCCCAAAGCCTGAAACCACTTATGCATCTGGCAACCGGTCGCGGGCACCACGAAATCACCTTCAGCAAGGACAGCCGCTTTGCCTTCGTCAGCAACCGCGACGACGGCACGTTGAGCGTCATCGACATCGCCAGCCTGAGCCTCCTGCAACAGATCAAAACCGGCTCCAGCCCGTTGTCGGTGGCGTATTCGCCGCTGTCCGGGGCGGTATATGTGGCCGATGGCAAGGACGGTACCGTCACGGTGATCGACAGCAACAGCCGCGCCGTGCGGCGGGTGATCAAGCTGCAACAGGGCCTTGGCCCGATGGGTTTCAACGCCGATGGCCGCTTTGGCGTGGTGCTCAATACGCTGGAAAACCGCGCCACGGTGATCGATGCCGCCAACGACGCGGCGATCCATGATCTGGACGTGTCCGCCGAGCCCTATCAAGTGGTGTTCACCAAGGCCTATGCCTACGTGCGCGGCCTGGCCTCGCCGAAAGTCACCATGATCAACCTCGCCTCACTGGGCGAAGGGCGCCAGCCGATCAGCCAGGGTTTCGAGGCCGGGCCGCAGCCGCCACGGCTGGCCGGGGATTTGCCGCTGGCGTCGAGCCTCGCCGTGTCGCGAGATGACAACGCGGTGTTCGTGGTCAACCCGGTGGACAACACCACCTATTTCTACGCCGAAGGCATGAACGCGCCGATGTCCGGTTACCCCAATCGCGGGCAGGTTGCGCGTGCGGCGATGGTTGTCGACCGCAGCCTGCGCGAGGTGTCGCCGGGGCTGTACAGCGCCCGGGTGAAACTGCCGGCGGCGGGGCGTTTCGACGTGGCGTTCCTGCTCAATCAACCGAACATCATTCATTGCTTCAGCGCGCAGGTGGAGTCCGACGGCGCGGCTGAAAAACACGTCGGCCCGCCGAAAGTCGAGTTCCTGCCGGGCAAGACCGCCGTGGCGCTCAACGACCCGTACGTGGTGCGGTTCCGCATCGTCGAGGGCAAGCAAAAGGTGCAGCGCAGCGGCGTGAAAGACGTGCAGTTGCGCTACTTCCTCGCGCCGACATCGCGGCCCCGAGAGGTGGCGGCGCTGGAAGTCGCCGACGGTGTGTACGAAGCCCCGGTGACCCTCGACCGTAGCGGCGCCTGGTACCTGCATGTGCGCGCAGCATCGCTGGGCGCGGGTTTCGACGACAAGACCTTTGCCAGTGTCCGGGTGCTGCCCGGCCAGACTCAGTGACGAGGACAACGCCATGAACCGATTTGCATCATCCGGCCTGCTGACCTTGTGTCTGTTGGCCGCCGGCATTCATCAGGCCCGAGCCCATTCGGCGGACGAACACGCGGGGCACAAGGCACCGGCCGCCAGCACCCAGGAACACACCCAGGTCAAATTCGTCGACGTGCCGCTGCTCGACCAGAACGGCAAGACCGTGCGCCTGGAGCAGGATCTGGTGCACAACAAAATCGTCGTCATGAGTTTCATCTACACCAGCTGCACCACGGTTTGCCCGGTGGTCTCGTCGATCATGGGCAAGGTGCAGAAACAGCTGGGTTCGCGGGTCGGCGGCGAAGTGCAACTGGTGTCGATCAGCATCGACCCGCAGCGCGACGACCCGAAACGGCTGCTGGATTACGCCCGCTCTTTCCAGCGTGGGCCGGGCTGGAGCTGGCTGACCGGTTCGCCGCAGTCGATCAACGCCACGCTCAAAGGCTTGGGCAGTTTCAGCGGTGACTTCAAGAACCATCAGCCGCTGATCCTCGTCGGTGACGGCAACAGCCGCCACTGGACGCGCTACTACGGCTTCACCGATCCGGCGCTGCTGGCCAAGGAAGTGGAAAAACTCAGCGGCCTGCGCACCCACGCCAAACACACCGCGATTGCCATGGAGCAACAGCCATGAGAATGCTCGACTGGATCAGCCTGACTGTGTGCTTCTGGATTCTCGGCAACGTGGCCTTTGCCCACGAAGGCCACGCGCCCGAGGCCCCGGCGACGATGGCCGCTGCGCCGGCCAAAGGTACTCATGACGCGAAAACCTGGTTCACCGACACGCCGTTGCTCGACCAGCACGGCGTCACCCAGCGCTTCTACAGTGACGCACTGCAGAATCGAGTGGTGCTGCTCAACGTGATCTTCACCAGTTGCAACGATGCCTGTCCGCTGATCACCCGCAAGCTCAAGGAAGTCCGCGAGCTGCTGGGCGACAAGGCCGATGGCGTCACTTTCATTTCCCTTACCAGTGATCCGCTGCGCGACACGCCGGCGGTGCTCAAGGCTTACACCTTGAAGCAGGGTGCCGATGACCCTCACTGGCTTTTCCTTACCGGCGACAAGGCGCAGATGGATCTGGTGCTCGGTCGCATCGGCCAGATCGTGCCGACGCCGGAGCAGCACTCGACCCAGTTGATCGTCGGCGATGTGGCCAACAAACGCTGGAGCAAGATCCGTCCCGACGCCCCGGCCGCCGCCATTGCCCAGCGCTTGCTACTGCTGACAATGCCCGTGGCCGGCCGCTGAGTCCGCGCCATGAACCTGCGCCGCGTCCTCGCCCTGATCCTGCTCGCAGGCGCCAGCCTCGGTGCGGCCGCGTTGCCGCTGACCGCTGAAGAAAGCGCCGGCAAGCGCCTGTACCGCGAAGGCCTGTCGGCCAGCGGCGAGGCGATCATGGCGCGGGTCGGCGCGGCGGACGTGTTGCTGCCGGCCACTAGCCTGCCGTGCGCCAACTGCCACGGCGCCGACGGTCTCGGCCGGCCCGAGGGTGGCGTGCGTCCACCGGAGCTGAACTGGTCGCGACTGAGCAGCCTCCACGGTCAGCAACAGATCAATGGCCGCAACTACCCGGCCTACACCGACAGCAGTCTGGCGCGGGTGATTCAGGAGGGGCGTGACCCCGGCAACAATCGGCTCGATCCGAGCATGCCGCGCTTTCTGCTGTCGATGAAGGATCAGCGCAACCTCACTGCCTATCTCAAACGCCTGGCCGATGATCGAGATCCGGGGCTCGATGACCAGACTTTGCACTTGGGCACTTTGCTGCCGAGCCAGGGGCCGCTGGCCGAGGAGGGCGCCACGGTGGCGGCGGTGCTCAACGGCAGCGTGGCGCGGATCAATCAGGCGGGCGGCATTCATGGTCGGCAACTGCGCCTGACCGTGGTCGATCCCGGTCCGGACCGCGCGAGCGCCGAGCAGGCTCTGCAACGGCTGATCGATGAGGAAAAGGTCTTTGCACTGATCGCCCCGCTGGCCCCGGCGCTGGACAACGAACTGGCGCCACGTCTGGAACACGCCGGTCTGCCCCTGATCGGGCCGCTGTCCTTGATGGGCTCGGTGCAGGCCAGTGCGCAGATTTTCGAACCGCTGCCGGGATTGCGCGAGCAGTTGATCGCCCTGGCCGACTACGCCACCGCCAGCCTGAAAGTGCTGCAAGGGCCGACGCTGATCGCCTATCCCGACGACCCGACCCAAGTGCAGGCTGCGCAGGCGCTGGGGCAATACTTGCAGGATCACGGCTGGAAAAATGTCCGAATGCAGGCCTACGACCCGGCAGCGGATGCCTTGCCGCTGGGCTCACGCTCAGTGTTCTACCTGGGCAGCGGCAGTGGTTTCAGTCGGCTGGCGGCGGGGTTGCAGCATGCCGGGCAGGTGCCGTACCTGTTCGCGACGTCGGGCCAGGTGGCGGGCGACCTGCTGCAAGTGCCCGAGGGCTTTTCCCGGCGCGTATTCCTGGCCTATCCCTTCGTGCCCAGCGACTGGACCCAGGCCGGGCGCATGGCCCTGACCCTGCTGCGCGAACATCAGGGCCTCGGCGCGCAGCATGCGGTGCTGCAAGTCGGCGCCTATGCCTCGATGCTGTTGTTCAGCGAAGCCATGAAGCAGGCCGGGCGCGACGCCAGTCGCGAAAAGATGGTGGCGGCCCTCGAAGGCCTGCACGACTTCGACACGGGGCTGACCCCGCGCCTCAGCTTCGGCCCCGGCCGGCGATCGGGCTTGAGCGGGGCGCATGTGGTCACCGTGGACTTGCCCGATCAGCGCTTCTATCTGGTCGCGCCCTACAAACCGATTCTCGCGAGCCCCTGAACGGAGGCCTTGATCATGAAGCTCAAAAGCGTGTTGTGGCTGCTGGCATGCTGGTTGCCGATCGCGTTCGCCAATACGGAGCCGGTGGCGGCGCGGGTCAACGGCGAGGTGATTTCCGAGTATCGTCTGGAACGGTTTTTCGCCGAATACCTGGAAGACCGGGGCCGCGCCGTCGCGAGCATCCGCAGTCCAAAGGCCTATAAACAGCTGCGCCAGGCCGCGCTGGACACGCTGATCGACAAGGAACTGCTGTGGCAGGAGGCGCAAAAACGTGGCCTGAAGGTGGACGATCAAGCGGTGCAGCAACAGGTCGAACAGATTCGCGTCGCCATCGGCGGCAGAGACAACTTCCTGCGGCGCTTGCAGGATGCGGGGTTCGACGAAGCTTCGTTCACCGAGTACACCCGACGTGAACTGGTGGCGCAGCAGATGTTCGCCGCGTTGATCCGCGCCAACACCTTGCAGGCTCGGCATTTGCTGGTTCGGGTGGCGCCGGACGCCGATGCCGCCACAGACGCGGCGGCGCGTCTACGCTTGATGCAGATGCGCGCCTCTGTGATTGAGGGAGCAACGTTCGCCAGCGATGCCGTTCGCTCGCCATTCGGCTGGCATTTGATCTATTTGCAGAACCACTTGGAGGCAGCCGATGTCCCACAGATGCAGGGGCTTGCAACAGTCCGGGTACAGCGTGCCCGACAGCAACAGGTCCAGGCTCGTCGCCAGGTGCTCGCGCAATTGCGGGCGCAGAACAGGATCGAACGAATTGACGACGATTGAAGGTTCCCCCCCAATAGTGGGGAATGGCTTCGATGCCCATTCAGGTGCTTCCCCGTTTCTGGGGAACGGGGTACCGGGACGAGCGGGCATTGTCATCAAATTCAAGGACATGAAGACATCAATTTACCGGCACTCGGCCTGGCATGAAGTGTGCGTTACCTCTTGTGAGGCGCACTCCAGCAGGATCGGGCAGTTGATTTGAAAAGGCCGGATCTGTCGCTGCAAGGAGTAGACCTTGGTTAACAAAGTACTGGTTGTCGAAGACGAACAGCTGCTTGCACAGAACCTTCAGGATTATCTGTCGGCGCAAGGGCTGGATGTCCGGATTGCACATGACGGCGCAGACGGAATCGGCCAGGCCGAGACCTTCGCTCCCGACGTGCTGGTGTTCGATTACCGCTTGCCCGATATGGAAGGGTTCGAGGTGCTCGACGCGGTCCGCCAGAACAGGACGTGTCATTTCGTGCTGATAACGGGTCACCCGACCGCTGAAGTCTGTGAGCGGGCGCGGCAACTGGGGGTCAGTCACATCCTGTTCAAACCGTTTCCACTGGCGGAACTGGCCCGAGCTGTCTGCGACCTTCTGGGGATCCAGCGCGAAGCGAAACCCGGTGCGAGCCCGTCCGAAGGGTTCGTCGAACGACGCCAGAGCAGGACCGAGAGCTTCCCGTTGCAGTTGTACGATGGCAGTTGGGTGCTGGCGGACCGCCGACGAAACCGGTCGGAGGCCATGGCACCGGACGACGATCAAATGCTCACCGGGGAGTAATGGCGCGATAGACGTTCCGGCACTCGCCGAACTCGCCTCCCGCGCCGTCAGGGCCACAAGCCCCGGGTGTTGGAGAGCAAGCCATGGAACGTCTGTCCGTTGTCGTCGAAGCGTTGCAGCCTGCGTGTGCCCCGACACGCTTCTCCAGTGAACAACTGGCCCAGGCCCGGGCGCGGGCCAGCACCTCCGGGGAACGGGTGCTCGACGCACTCAACGTCCTTTGCGAACTGGCGCCGATGCCGTTCATTGCCAGCCTCGGCGCCACCCTGCATTACCCGGTGCTCGACACCGACACCCTGTTTCTGGCGACACCGGTATTCGACCGGGTCACCCTCGCGCAATGCCTCAAACGTGAATTCATCCTGCTGCGCCACAACGAAGAAGTCATCGGTGTGTTCGCTGACCCCTTCGACACTTCGCGCCTGGCCTGGATCGACGAATGCCTGCACGGCGCGCCGCTGTATCTGGTGCATGCCGACGACCTCAAGGCCTATCTGGCCCGCCACGAAGAAAGCTTCCATGCCGTCGAATCGCTCAACGCCCAGGCCGACGCCGGCAGCGAGGTCGACACCCTGCAAAGCCTGTCGCTGACCAGCATCAGCGAAGACTCGAGCGTGGTGGTGAAACTGGTCAACTCGACCCTCTACGACGCGCTGAAAATGCACGCCAGCGACATCCACCTCGGCACCACCGGCAACGGTCTGGTGATCAAGTACCGGATCGACGGCGTGCTCAACAACATCAGCAAGATCCAGGGCAGCGAATTCGCCGAACAGGTGATTTCCCGGGTCAAGGTCATGGCCGAACTGGACATCGGCGAAAAACGCGTGCCTCAGGACGGTCGCTTCAAGATCGGCATCAGCGGCCGGCAGATCGACTTCCGGGTGTCGATCATGCCGAGCATCTTCGGCGAGGACGCGGTGCTGCGGGTGCTCGACAAACAGGACCTGGCCGACAAGGTCTGCGGCGTGCAGTTGCAGGCGCTGGGCTTTGAAGACGAAACCCTGCGCCAGCTGCGGCGTCTGGCCGCCGAACCCTACGGCATGGTGCTGGTGACTGGCCCCACCGGCAGCGGCAAGACCACCACGCTGTACGCGATGATCACCGAGATCAACCACGGTGTGGACAAGATCATCACCATCGAAGACCCGGTGGAATATCAGCTGCCCGGCGTGCTGCAAATTCCGGTCAACGAGAAAAAAGGCCTGACCTTTGCCCGTGGCCTGCGCTCGATCCTGCGCCACGACCCGGACAAGATCATGGTCGGCGAGATCCGCGACCCGGACACCGCACAGATCGCCGTGCAATCGGCGCTCACCGGGCACTTGGTGTTCACGACGATCCACGCCAACAACGTGTTCGACGTAATCGGTCGTTTCACTCAAATGGAAATCGACCCCTACAGCCTGGTCTCGGCGCTCAACGCGATTCTCGCGCAACGCCTGATCCGTCTGGTGTGCAGCAGTTGCAGCGCACCGGCCACCCCGAGCGATGAAGAACTGCGCGCCTCAGGCCTCGACCCGCACAAGGTCGGCCATTACCACTTCGTCCATGGCAAAGGCTGCGGCCACTGCCGGGGCAGCGGTTATCGCGGGCGTACGGCGATTGCCGAACTGCTTCACCTGGACGACGAACTGCGGCAGATGATCGTCGAGCGCCAACCCATCACCCAGATCAAAGCCCTGGCCTGCGCCCGTGGTTTGCGCCTGTTGCGCGAGTCGGCGCTGGAGCTGGTGGAGCACGGTCGGACCACGCTGGAGGAGATCAATCGTGTCACTTTTATCGCGTGATCAATTTATCGCCGTGCTCGGCGCCAGCGGTGTCGGCCTCGGCCAGCGCCGGGGCAGCGACACCCTGTGGCTGGGCAGCGTCGGCTACATCGACGAAGGCTTCCACAGCTACACCGTGGCGCTGGACACCCTCGACCGTCTGCTCGGCGAACACGCTCGCGCAGGTTCCGAGCTGAGCGTGGTGATCTCCGGGCACTTCAGCCGTTTCTGCCTGGTGCCGTGGAGCGAGCAGATCAGCAGCCCTGAAGAACTGCGCGGCTTCGCCCAACTGTGTTTCGAGGACCTGTTTGGTGTACCGACGCAACCCTGGAGTCTGGTGCTGTCAGCCGAGCCGGCCGGTCACGATCGTATCGCCAGTGCTTTGCCGCAGGATCTGCTGGAACGTCTGCGCACCCTGGTCAGCGGTCGCAACCTGCGTCTGAGCTCGGTGCAGCCGTACCTGATGAGCGCCTTCAACCGCTTCGACAAAAGCCTCGACGCTGGCGACTTCCTGTTCGTGGTCGCCGAGCCGCAACGCAGCGTGTTGCTGCTGGCAAGGGAAGGGCGCTGGGTATCGGTGCGCTCGGTGGGCGGCAGCGACAGTGACGCGGCATTGAGTGCCTTGATCGGTCGCGAACGGCAACTGCAAGCCTCCACCAGCGAACGTGCCTTCAACGTTTATTTGCACGCCCCGGCGCGCCTCGATGCGCAACCGGATGTGGCGGGGGTGCACTTGCGCACCCTCGAAGACGACTCGATGACCGTGCGTGACGCCTTGTACGTCATGTCCCGGGCGGTGGCCTGACATGCGCGCCTTGAACCTCGACTTTCAGCCCCGTCCACGTTCCGGCCCGTTGGGCTGGAGCCTGCTCGGCGGCGGTGTGTTCCTCGCGCTGGTGTGCTTCGGCGTGCAGCAGCACCTCGGCGATCAGGCCGAACAGCAGCAAGGTCACTTGCAGCACACCCAGCGCCAACTCACCGGCGACAGCGGCACCAAGACCAGCCTGAGCCCGGCGGAAACCCGCGAGCAGGCGCAGAACCTCGCTGAAATGCGCAAGGTCTCGCAGCAACTGCGCCGCCCGTGGGAACGCCTGTTCGCCATGCTCGAAGCCATGCCGCGCGACGACATCGCGTTGCTGACCCTGACCCCGGATGCCCGCAAGGGGCAGGTACGGATCAGCGCCGAGGCGCGGGATCTGCAAGCGATGCTGGATTTCCACAAACGGCTGGAGGCCAGCGACGAGCTGTCCGACGTGTCGCTGCTGAGCCATGAAATCGTCGTCAAATCGCCGGAGCAACCGGTGCAGTTCAACCTGTCGGCAACCTGGGAGATGGGCGATGCGAATCCCTAGACTGATCGTCCACGAATACCTGCAAGGCCTCGGCGTTCCGGGTCTGGCCGGGCTGGCGCTGCTGCTGGTCACCGTCGCCTGGGCACTCGGTGGTTTGCTGCCGGGCTGGCAATCGCTGCAACAGCTCAGCCAGCAAACCCAGGAGGCCACCGAATACCTGGCCAAGGTCGAGGACGGCAGCATTGCGCCACCGGTGGTGCCGCAACGTCAGCTCGATGATTTCCGCAACAAGCTGCCGGCCCAGCCGCAAGCGACCGTCGCCATCGACCGTATCTACGCCTTGGCCGCGCAGGAACACATCACCCTGGCGCGCGGCGAATACGCCCTTGGCGTCGATCCCAAGACCCATCTGGCGCGCTACCAGATCCTGTTGCCGGTGCGTGGCAGCTATCCGCAACTGCGCCGCTTCCTGCATGCCTTGCTCGGCCAGTTGCCGGCGGTGGTGGTGGAAGACGTCGAGTTTCAACGCAAGAAAATCGCCGACACCGACCTCAACGGCCGGATCCGTATGACCCTTTACCTGTCGAGGTCGTGATGAACACCAAGCGCGTAACAGGGTGGGTGGCGTTCTTTGGCGTGGCGGCGGCGCTGGCCTGGTTGCCCGAATATTTTTCGCCGAGCGACGACGCGGACGCCACTGACGTCGCCGTCTCGACCCCGGCCAAAGCCACCGCCCGTGGCGCCTTGCCGGCCAGCAGCGCCAAGGCTGGCGCAGCCCCGATCAAGGACTTGAGCCCGGCCGGCGACCTGTTCGCCGCCAAATCCTGGAAGGCCGCGCCGACTCTGGCCACCGTCACCGAACAACCCGTCAACCTGACCCCGGTGGTGCAAGCCCCGAGCCTGCCACCGGTGCCATTCCAGTTCGTCGGCCGCCTGCATGACCGCAGCGACCTGCAGGTGTTTTTGCAGGACGGCGAAAAAATCTACGTCGTGCGCAACGGGGATGTGATCGACGACACCTGGAAGATCACCGGCATTTCCGATCTGGAATTGAGCCTGGTCTACCTGCCTCTGCATTTGTCGCAGACCTTGTCTGTGGGGAGTACGCAATGAACAGATCCCGTTTGCTGATGAGCCTTGGCCTGTGCGCCGGGCTGGCTGCGTGCAGCACCGCGCAGGTTGCCAATAAGGAAGCCGCTGACCTGATCGAGCAGGGCCAGTACGAGGCGGGCCTGGCCCGGATCCAGGAAGGCTTGCGGGAAAACCCTCGCGACACCGAACTGCACCTGCTGCTCAACAGCAGCCGGGCCAAGGCGATCACCGCGCTGCTGACTTCGGGCGACACCGATCGTGCTCGCCGCGACTTCGCCAACGCACGCCTGGCCTACAGCCGGGTGCTGACCATCGAACCGAACAACCGCCGCGCTCAGGATGCTCTGCGCCAACTCGACTACCTGCGCAGCATGGACGAGAAGCTTGAGCTGGCCCGTGGCGACCTGCGTCGGGGCGATATTTACGGCGCCGACCGGCAGGTCAAACAGATCCTCGAACTCGACCCGAAAAACGACGGAGCACTGGAGCTGCAAGGCAACATCCGTCTGGTGCAGAGCCGTAACGTCATCCAGTACCCGCAACTGCGCACCCGGCTCGACCGCCCGGTGACCCTGGAATTTCGCGACGCCAACCTCAAGACCATTTTCGAAGTGCTGTCCCAGGTCGCCGGGCTGAATTTCATCTTCGACAAGGACCTGCGCCCGGACATGAAAGCCACGATCTTCGTACGTGACGTGCGTATCGAAGACGCGGTGGCCTTGCTGCTGCAACAGAACCAGTTGCACCAGAAAGTGGTGAATGAAAACACCTTGCTGATTTACCCGGACTCGCCGCAGAAGCTCAAGGACTATCAAGAGCTGGTGATGCGCACCTTCTACCTGACCAGCATCGACGCCAATACCGCGCTGAACATGATCAAGACCATGCTCAAGACCCGCGATGTGTTCGTCGACGAACGCCTGAACACCCTGACCATGCGCGACACCGAAGACGCGATCCGCATGGCCGAGAAACTCCTGCAATCGCAAGACCAGTCCAACCCCGAAGTGGTGCTGGAAGTGGAAGTGATGGAGGTCGCCACCCAGCGCATTCTCGATCTGGGCCTGCAATGGCCGAGCACCTTCGGCGTGCTCAACAGTGACGGTTCGCCCGTCACGCTGCTGGGCCAGCTCAAGGGCATCAACTCCGACCGCATCTCGATCGGGCCATCGCCGCAGGCCAAGATCAACGCACAGGACAACGACATCAACACCCTCGCAAGCCCGGTGATCCGCGTCAGCAACCGTGAGCAGGCGCGTATTCACATCGGTCAGCGCGTGCCGATCATCAGCGCCACCTCGGTGCCGTCCACCCAAGGGCCGGTGATCACCGAAAGCGTCACTTATCTGGATGTCGGTCTGAAGCTTGAAGTGACCCCGACCGTGCACCTGAACAACGAAGTGGCGATCAAGATCGCCCTGGAAGTGAGTAACGCCACACCGCTGGAACCGACCCGTCAGGGCACGATCCCGGTGCAGGTCGATACCCGCAATGCGCAAACCTCGCTGCGTCTGCACGACGGCGAAACCCAGATCCTTGCCGGCTTGGTGCGCAACGATCATGGCGCCACCGGCAACAAGATTCCGGGCCTCGGCGACATTCCGGGGCTGGGCCGGTTGTTCGGCAGCAACAAGGACACCATCGGCAAATCGGAACTGGTGCTGTCGATCACTCCAAGGATCGTGCGCAACCTGCCGTACCAGAGCCCGTCGGACATGGAGTTCCCGACCGGCACCGAAACCAGCATGCACATCCAGGCACCGGATCGCTCGCAGAACTTCGTGATGCCAACGCCTGCCGCGCAGCCTCGGGCCATCGGTGATGCCGCCGTGGCAACCACTCGTGTCACTGTCGAGAAGCCTTGATCATGAACGCCTCCCAGCGCGGTTTTACCTTGATCGAAGTCGTGGTGACGCTGGCCCTGATCGGCCTGCTGGCCGGCATGGCCGCGCCGCTGACCGAGACCCTGGTTCGGCGTGGCAAGGAGCAGGAACTGCGCACCGCGCTGTATCAGATTCGCGATGGCATTGACGCCTACAAGCGTGCCTTCGATGCCGGCTACATCGAGAAGTCGCTGAACAGCAGCGGTTACCCGCCGAACCTCAAGGTGCTGGTCGAAGGCGTGCGCGATGTGCGCAGTGCCAAGGGTGCCAAGTTCTACTTTCTGCGCCGGATACCCCGCGATCCGCTGGTGCCGGCCAAACGTGACGACAACGGCGGTTGGGGCTTGCGGGCCTACGACAGTTCAGCCCAGAACCCGCGCGATGGTGAAGACGTGTTCGACGTCTACTCCCACGCCAAGGGCCGTGGCCTCAACGGCATCGCTTACCGCGAGTGGTGACTCTCATGCGCCGGGAAAAGGGTTTTACCTTGCTCGAACTGATGGTGGTGATGGCGATCATCGCGACCCTGATGACCATCGCCTTGCCGCGCTACTTCAACAGCCTCGAGGCCTCGAAAGAGACCACGTTGCACCAGAGCCTGTCGGCCATGCGCGAGGCGCTGGATCACTACTACGGCGACACCGGGCGTTATCCCGATTCCATCGAGCAACTGGTCGAACAGCGTTACCTGCGCAACGCGCCACTGGACCCGATCACTGAACGCAATGACCAGTGGGTGCTCGTCGCACCGCCGGAAGGTGTGGCGGGCGGCGTGGCGGATATCAAGAGCGGTGCTACCGGGAGGGCGCGTGATGGCAGCCAGTATTCCGAGTGGTAAGCGCGCGGAGCAGGGTGGGTTCACCTACCTGGGCGTGCTGTTCCTGATCGTGATCATGGGCATGGGCCTGGCCAGTGCCGGCGAGCTGTGGTCGACGGTTTCGCGGCGCGATCGCGAGAAGCAACTGCTGTGGGTCGGCACTCAATACGCCCAGGCGCTGCGCAGCTACTACCGCAGTTCACCGGGGCTGGCGCAGTACCCGAAAGATCTGGCCGACCTGCTACAGGACGAACGTTTTCCTGAGCCACGGCATCACCTGCGCCAGCTCTACCCGGACCCGATTGGCGGCGGTGAATGGGCGCTGCAACGGGGCTTCGACGGGCGCATCACCGGGATCAACAGTCCGTCTACCGAGGTGCCGTTGAAACAGGCGGACTTCCCGTCGCAGTGGTCGGATTTTGAAGGCATGCAGCGTTATTCGGACTGGCAGTTCGTGGCCGAGAAAGCCTTTCTCGATGGCACCGGCCCTGGCAACGGATCCCCGGTCAAAGGCCAGTCGGCCCTGCCGCAGGCGTTGCAGCCATGAGCCGGCAATGGTGGTGCGCGTTGATCCTCGCAGCCGTGGCGTCTTTCGCCAGCGCCGCCGAGGAAGACGAAATGATGGGCTTCATCGTCGACGACACGATCTCGCACATCGGCCACGACTTTTACTACTCGTTCAGCGAACGCCTGCGCGACACCAGCCCGATGGATTTCAACCTGGTGGTGCGCGAGCGCCCCGACGCGCGCTGGGGCAGCCTTGTGACCGTGGAATATCAGCAACGCCTGGTGTATCGGCGCTTCCTGCCGCCGAACACCGTAGAACTGAAGGACGAGGCCTACGAGGCCGCCGACTCGGTTCGACTGGAGGTCGTCCGGCGCAAGCTGGAAGCCTTGTTGCAGGACACCACCGACCTTGAGAAGGACGAACTATGAACACGACAACGTTCTCACGGCGCCGCGGATTCTGGATCTCGGGGTTGTTGATCGGGCTTGCCAGCGCCGCCGCCGTCCAGGCCACCGAGCTGGTCTACACACCGGTCAACCCGTCGTTCGGCGGCAACCCGCTCAACGGCACCTGGCTGCTCAACAACGCCCAGGCGCAAAACGATTACGACGATCCGGACCTCAAGAAACGTACGACGGTGGCCGGCACTTCGGCGCTCGAACGTTTCACCAGTCAATTGCAGTCACGGTTGCTGGGGCAACTGCTGGACAACATCTCCACCGGCAACACGGGGAGCCTGTCCACCGACGCTTTTATCGTCAACGTCGTCGACGACTCCGGGGCACTCACGATTGAAGTGACCGACCGAGCGAGCGGCGAGGTTTCCGAAATTCAGGTAAACGGCCTCAACCCATGACGGGATGACGGTTCCGGGGAGTGATGGACATGAAAAAAATAATAGCGCTAGGGCTGATGTTGGCGGCATTACAAGGGTGTGGTCTGCGTGAGCCGATGTCGGCCGAGCAGGACACCGACACTCCGACCCTGACCCCCAGGGCCTCGACCTACTACGACTTGCTGAAAATGCCGCGACCCAAGGGCCGCTTGATGGCGGTGGTGTACGGCTTCCGTGACCAGACCGGACAGTACAAGCCGACCCCGGCCAGTTCGTTTTCCACCAGCGTCACCCAGGGTGCGGCGTCGATGTTGATGGATGCCTTGCAGGCCAGTGGCTGGTTTGTGGTGCTTGAGCGTGAAGGGCTGCAGAACCTGCTGACCGAACGCAAGATCATTCGTGCGTCGCAGAAAAAGCCCAATACGCCGGTGAACATCCAGGCTGAACTGCCGCCGTTGCAGGCGGCGAACATGATGCTTGAGGGCGGGATCATCGCTTACGACACCAATGTGCGCAGTGGCGGAGAAGGGGCGCGGTATCTGGGGATTGATCTGTCCCGTGAGTACCGGGTGGATCAGGTGACTGTGAATTTGCGCGCGGTGGATGTGCGCAGCGGGCAGGTGTTGGCGAATGTGATGACCAGCAAGACGATTTATTCGGTGGCACGCAGTGCCGGGGTGTTCAAGTTTATCGAGTTCAAGAAGTTGCTTGAGGCTGAGGCGGGGTATACGACCAATGAGCCGGCTCAGTTGTGTGTGTTGTCGGCGATTGAGGCGGCGGTGGGGCATTTGTTGGCGCAGGGGATTGAGCGGCGGTTGTGGCAGGTGGCGGGGGATAATTCTTCGCCTGCTGGGGATGAGACTTTGAATCGGTATTTGACTCAGAACAAGGTGGATCCTGAGGCTGAGTGAACTTGGCGGCCTTTGGGCCGACCAGGTTCTTTTGGGGTTGTGTGTATATCCGTTTTTTGGGTGTTGCCACTGGCGGTTTCGCTCTTACAGCGACTCCCTTTGGCAAACGCCCCAAAGGAAGCAAAGGTCTGGGCCCCGGCGTTCGGCCCCTCGCTGGGGCTCGGGGTTCCTTCGCTCCGGGATTCATCCGGGGGCATCGCCTCCGGTTTGCTTCGCTGCACCTCCTCTCGATGTGTTCGACTTCGTCGAACGGCGCTACGCGCCCACCCCCGGATGAATCCCTCCACTCAGCCTGCCGAAGGGGCCAGCACGTCAAAAGCTTTACTTGAGCTAACGCTCATCGTGTTGAGTGGTGAGAGGCGAAAAGCAGAAAGCAGAAAGCAGAAAGCAGAAAGCAGAAAGCGGACTGCTTTTGCTTTGATCGTTCCCGCGCTCCGCGTGGGAATGCAGCCCGGGACGCTCCGCGTCCCATTCTCGAATGTTTAAAAGTTGTGTCTGTTTTAACGATCCTTCCCACAAGGTTTTCAGGTTGTCCGTCGGAAGCGCGGGCTCTAGCCTGTTTCGGTCGCTGCCAATTCAGCGATCGGGCATGGAAACCCGCGTAACAACAGAGCGCACAAGCGCCATTCATAACGTATCCTGCGCACCTTCATGGTGTGCACTTTGTTATGGCGGCTGTGCGTAGGAGACCTCGTGTCTGCCGGGTTGCTCTGTCCCGGGTTTCCAGCCTGCGTACAGCTGCCACCTATTCGCTTGGAAACCGAATAGGGCCAGCTATAACCGTCATACAGGGTAAAAAATCATGAAGAAACCAACACCCAACCCACCCGAAAACCAGGCCAGTCTCGAAACCGACCCAACCTCCCCATACACCTCCATCAACTCGAAAAAACTCCACGAAGCCGCCGAACGCGCCCTCGATCATTACCTCTGCCCCAGCGCCCACATCATGGGCAGTGTCAACGAACCCGCCCCGATGTACCTCGCCAACCCGGCCTACAACACCGAATCCCTGCTCGCCAACGCCTGCGAGTCCCTGGGCTCCGCCAGCGAAATGCTCAACAACTTCGCCGCCACCCTCGACCCCGCCCACCGCAAGACCGCGCTGGGTATCGCACAGATCCTCATGTTGAGTGAGCTGGCCGTAAATCAGGCCTTGGATCATGTCGAGCTGAAGGACTGATCAAGCAACATCCCCAATAAAAAACGCGACTCGGCAATGGGGTCGCGTTTTTCACATTCAAATTGGAGTCACCATGGATCCCCTGATCTCCACAGTCGTTTCAGATTTCGAAAGCGAGGAGCAGGCCGCCAGCTATGACCTCTGGTTTTGTGCCGAAGCCCAGGCGTCAATCGATGACCCGCGTCCAAATATTCCGCATGAGCAAGTGATGGCTGAAATACAGGTATTGATGGAAGAGGCGCATCGCAAGTACGAGGCACTCGAGGCGTCGAAAAAGGACTGCATCGCAGCACCAGATTGATCGTTCCCACGCTCTGCGTGGGAATGCAGCCCCTGACGCTCCGCGTCAGTTTCGCGAGCTGGAACGCGGTGCGTCCCTTGAAGCATTTCCCACTGAGTCGGTTCGACGTGGGAACGATCAACGACTCAAACGTCAGCGCAAAAAAAAGCGCCCCCAAAAGAGAGCGCAATTTTTGCTTCAGTGAGGTTATTCATTCTGTGACCGAGCGCCACATCACGGATATTCCTGACGTGCGTGCACAACACCCAGAATATTTATCCGGCCCACCGCTTGGTAAATAAGCAGGTAGTTGGGATGTACGACCATCTCACGAGTGCCGGGAGTTCGCCCCACTCGATAGAGGTGTGGATGTTTGGCAAGGGTAGCCGTGGCGGTTTCAATAGCGTTTGAAAGCTTGTTAGCCGCTTTGAAATTACGGTCACTGATGTAGTCAAGAATGTGCAGGAGTTCAGCCCGAGCTTCGGGCTGCCACTCAACCTGCATCGTATTTTTTACGCTTTGCTTCCATCAGGGCATGCATTTCGGCCATCACTTGGTCATTAGGAATGCTCGGGCGGGGGTCATTCATGGAAGCTTGTATTTTGGCGATCAACCAACGGTCATAACTCGCAGCCTGTTCCTCGGGACCAAGATCCGAAACAACCGGGCACAGTGGGTCGATCAAAGACGGGTCGATCATGGAACCTCCGGGTTTGGTGCCAGGAAGTCTATTCGGTAATGGTATCGCTGTCGTCGCTGTCTGGATGAATTGCATGTGGGCCAAGCTCCGTGGGGATCAATGTGTCCCGGCAAATCCTAGAGCCTGCACTTCCGACGGCCAACCGCCAGAATTCGTCAGAAAACTCCCCGATTTTCTGAAAACGTTCCGTTTTCCGTAGGACGCCACTCAAGCGTCAGCGCAAAAAAAACCGCGACCCTCAACAGATCGCGGTTTTCCAACACTCAACCCTTACTGCTGCAAAACCGTCGCCTGGTTAGCCGACCCGAACTGCTGAATATTCGCCGTCTGTGTCATCCCGCTCTGATCCACATTGGCAATGTTCCCGGTCCCGCCCTGGGTCACGTACGCCACGTTCATGGTGTCAGCCTGTTTCACGGTGATCATGTTGTCGCTGCCATACAGCTGCGCGGTGTACGCCTGGTTGCCGGTGCCCGACTGGTCGAATTCGGTGCTGTTGCCCGTGCCGTTCGAGGTGCCTTGGGCCAGGTTGGTGGTGCCGCGTTGATCGGAGATCAGGATGTTGTCGCTGCCGTTCTGATCGAAGTACAGCTCGTTGTAGGAATCAGCCTGGCTGACCGTAGTTTTGTTGCCGGTGCCAGTCTGGTGGGTCGTCATGATGTGGCCGACGCCGTCCTGGGTGAAGCTGGCGATGTTGCCGTTACCCGCCTGATTGATCGTCGCACGCTGGTTGCTGCCGAACTGGCCGCCGTGTTGCGGGCCTTTCCAGTTGCTGGCGTAGACTTTGTTGTCGTTGCCCACGGAGGTGGCGTTGAGCGTGTGACCGTCGCCGCTCTGGTAGGTGTAGTGCACGTTGCCGTTGCCGACTTGATAGAGCGACAGCGTCGAGTTGACCGATTCGAACTGGTCGGCGTAGATGGCGTTGGTGTTGCCGACCTGGGTGACGGCGGCGGTGTTGTTTTCGCCGAAGCTCTGGTCGACCACGGTTTCGTTGCTGTCGCCGTATTGGTTGACGGTGGCCTGGCTGGCCAGTTGCGAGTCTTGCCAGATTTCGCTGCCGTTGAGGTTGCCGAACTGGTTGATGGTGATGTTGCCGCCGGTGCCGTTGCGTTGGTCGGCGTAGCCGTAGTTGTTTTCGCCGGCCTGGTTGATGCCGATCTGCCCGCCGTTGTGGGTGACCTGTTCGGCGGTGCCGTAGTTGGCGGTGCCGTATTGGGTGATCACCGAGCTGTTGCCGCTGCCTTCATAGAGTTGCTCGATGTTGGCTTCGTTGCTGTCACCGAACTGGAAGGTCTTGCCTTCGCTGCCGTTCTGCGAGTCCTGGTAGACGAACGAGAAGTTGCCGGTGCCTTGCTGCTGTTGCAGGGCGGTGTTGGGGGCGCCGAAGCCCAGCGACTGGCTGGCGTGGGTGGTGTTGAAGGCGCCGACCTGTTGTTGGGTGATGGTGCCATTGTCTTCGTAAAGTTGTTCGGCATAGGCGGCGTTGTAGTCGCCGACCGCGTCCTGGGTGATGACGCTGCTGGCGGTGTCTTGCACGGCGGCGGCGTCGTTGCCTTGGCCGAGTTGGGTCTGGGTGGCGCTGCTGAACGGGGCCTGGGTCTGCTTCACATTGGCGATGTTGGCAGTACCGACCTGGCTCTGGGTGGACAGGCTGTCGTCGGCCATGGCCTGGGCACTGATCATGACCAGGATGGCGGCGGTGAGGGGCGTCAGTTTGAACATGATGAACTCTCCGATGATTGCAGTGCTTAGCGATATTGCTTGACCGAAACGCTCATGCCGTTGCCCGACTGGGTCACGGCGCTTTGCAGCCCCGTGCCGGCCTGCTCGATGCTGGCGTCGTTGTTGTTGCCGTTTTGCGAAATCTGCGCGCGGTTGTGGCTGCCGTTTTGTGTGATCGATGCGGCGTTGCCGGAACCGTTTTGCGTGATCAACGCCATCAGGTCGCTGCCTTGCTGAAGGATGTACGCCTCTTGATTGCTGCCCGACTGCACGATCTTTCCAAGCAGCGACTGACCGTTCTGCGAGAGCAGCGCGAGGTTGGCCTGGCCGTTCTGGTCGATCAGGGCTTGCTGGCCCACCGGGGGCGGCAGTTCACCGAGGTCGGCGGAGGGCGCCAGGTCGTCGTTTTCCATCAGGTCGTCGGCGCGCACGCCCGCACCGCCGCACAGGGCGAGCAGGCAAAGCAGGGCGGCGGTCGGCGTGTTCATGGCGTTGTCCTGTGGTGTGTCGTGTTGCGCAATCCTGAAATCGTGGCTGAGACCGGCCCCACCCACTCCGCGCCAGGCGGTGTGGGGTGGGTGGGGCGTGGGCTCAGAGGGTGGTCACCGAGATGGTGCGTACGGTGCCCTGGGACGAACGGATGGTGGCGGTCGGGTTGGCCGATGGCACCACCGTCGTGTTGTTCAACGTCAGCCGCCAGCGTCCGGTGACCGGTACCGTCGTCGTGCCCAGGGTGACCAGTCCGGTCGGGGTGGTGACCTGCACGGTGATGGTGTTGCCGGTGGTCACCGATGAGGTGCCGGCGAAGTCCCAGTTGAAGCGGTTGCCGGAACGGGCCTGCACGGTCGAGGTGGTGATCGTGAAGGTTTCCGCCGCTGGCCGTGGCGACACTTGCACAGTGACCGTGGCCGGCGTTGACTGGGCGCCGAAGCTGTCCCGGGCGATGTAGGTGAAGGTCGTGGTGAAAGCGGTGGTCACGGTGGCCGGTGGGGTGTAGGTGATCACCGTGCCGTCAGTGCTGACGGTGCCGCGTCCTGCCGGCGGTTGGGTCAGGCTGGCGACGCCCAGCGGCGTGTTGCCTTCCGGATCGGTGTCGTTGGCCAGGACGTTGATCGGGATCGCCACGCCCAATGTGGCGACGCTGTCGGCGACGGCGGTCGGTGGCCGGTTCGGCGCGACGCTGATGGTCACCGTGGCCGGGTTCACCGAGGCCAGGCCTTTGCTGTCCTGGGCCTTGTAGGTGAAGGTCGTGGTCAGCGGTGCGTTGACCACGGCTGGCGGGGTGTAGACCACCGAGGTGGTGCCGTTCAGGGCAACGGTGCCCTGGCCGGCCGCCGGTTGGGTCAGCGCGGTGATGGTCAGCGGTACGTTGCCGTCCGGGTCGTTGTCGTTGGTCAGCACGTTGAGGGTGATCGGCACGCCGAAGCTGGTGCTGCCGGTGTCGGCGACGGACAGCGGTGCCTGGTTTTCACCGGTGTCCGGCGCGTTGCCGACGACTACGACCGGCTCGGTGTCGCTGCCGCCAGCGGCGGATTTGACCGTGACGGTGGCCGGCGGCTGGGTCAGGTCGGCGACGGTGATTTTTTGCAGGGTGCCGGTTTTCGACAGGCGTCCGTAACCTTGGGCAACCATGTCCGGCACGGCGACTTCATCAGTCGACGTGGCTTCGATCAGCAGGCTGTGGTTGGCCCAGCTGTAGCGGGCGGTCTGGATTTTCACCACGTCGGTGAGCTTGGCCGATACCGAAGTCGGGCGCGTTGTCCCGGCCGGGTTGGTTGCAGTCACGACAATCACCGATGGCAGGGTCCCGTTGCCCAGACGCTGGCCGAAGAACAGACCGTTGTTGTCACCCAACAGACTGGTCTGGCACGGCGTTTTCGGTGGACCGGGCAGCAGCGCCAGGGTTTCGCGGAAACACAGGGTCGAGCTGCTGTCAGCCTTGGCGAACACTTCGGTACGCACACCGGCCGACGTCCGGCGATAGGTGGCGCGATCGAGGGCGACGTGGGTCTGTTGACGGTTGTCGAGGACCTTGCCGGCGACGGTGAACAGGGTGGTCTGAATCGAGCCGGCGCCCGAGGGACCGTCGATCCGCACGAAGTTGGTGTTGAACGGGCTGCCGGTCACCGCTTCGGTGAGGTTCGGGTCACCGACGAAGGTTTCGATGCTGCCGGTGTCCGGGTTCACTTCGGTGTACGGGCCGTTGATGCTGCGCAGGAACGGTCCGATGGCGCCGTTGAGCGCACCGCTGAAGTTGCCCGGAGCGCCGATGCCGACGTCCTTGGTGATGTTGATTGCCCGCCGGCCTGGCGTGGTGACAGTGACCGTTTCCACACCGTACGGGTGGGTGATGGTGTAGGTCCCGGCCACGGGCACGTTCACCCGGATGCGGATCCGCGCAAAGCTCTGCTGATCGCCATCCACCGGGTTTCCCGAGGCGAAGGCCGCTTCGATCCCGGCAACATACGCGTCCATACCGAAACCGGCGCCGTTGTTGGGGATGTTGGTTTCCGCCAGGAACCAGAAGGCTTCCGGTGGCCAGTTATCGGGGAAGACCATCGGCAGCGTGTCGTCGAAAATCCCCGGTTCCGGCAGCAGGGTGCACATGTACGCCGGCGGGGTGGCGGCCGGCACTCGCGAGCTGGCGGCGCGGGACTGGCAGAGCTCCATCGACAGCAGGTTGTTGTCCTGGTACCACATCGGGAATTTCCCGGTGGCGAAGGTGTAGGGGCCGGGATCGACGGCGGCCAGTTGCGCGAACGCACTGCCGGTCAGCGAGATTGTCAGCCCGAGCGCGTTGAGCGCGAAGCGTGGCCACTTGTTCATGATGCCTCCTGATGCGGATCTGGGCATGTGAGCGTTCATTGCACGATGACCACTTCTTCGGTATCGCTGCCGCCGTTGGACGACGTCACTCGCACCTTGGCCGGTGGGATCGGGGTGATCCCGGTGGTCAGGGTTTTCACTGCGCCGTCACCGCCCAGCGCACCGATGGCGGCGCCGCTGCCGGAGGTGGCGGTGAGTACCGGCGGCGAGGTTTCGTCACTGGTCGAGGCCACCAACGTCAGTTGCCCGGAGCTCAGGCTGTACTCGGCGCGCTGGATCACCACCAGGTCGGTCAGGGTCATGGGCAGGGTGGTCGGCGAGCTGGTCGCGATGGCCAGGTGGTTGTCGGCGGTCACTTGCAGCGTGGTCGGCAAGGTCGGGTTGACCTGCGATTGCGCGTACCAGCTGCCGGTGCTGTCGGCCTCTTTGAGGTTGAGCACCGGCGTGCTGCTGGTGACCGCGACGGTGGCCGGAGCAGGCGGGGCTTTGACGAATACGTCTTGTTGGGCGACCGGGGCGCTGTCGCCGGGTTTGCGCGAGTAGGTGCTGCGTTCGGTGATCAGCGGTGTTGGCCGAACCACCGTCGACAACTTGCCGGAGACGGCAAACACCGTGGTGCGCAGATCGATCCCGCCGGGGCCTTCGATGCGGATGAAGTTGGTGTTGAAAGGACTTCCGGTCACCGCTTCTTCAAGGTTCGGGTCGCCGATGAATTGTTCGGCACCGCCCGCCGGATTGGTCTCGGTGTACGGCCCGTTGACGCTGCGCAGGAACGGCCCGACGTCACCCTTGAGCGCGCCGTCGTAGGTTTTCGGACTGCCGATGCCGATGTCGCGGGTCATGTTGATCGCGCGGCGACCGGGGGTGTCGACGGTGAACACTTCGACGCCGTACGGGTGAGTGATCACGTAGGTCCCGGCGGTGGGTACATCGACCCGGATGCGGATGCGGGCGAAGCTGATCTGGTCGCCTTCCACCGGATCGCCGCCACTGAACGCCGCTTCGACGGCCGAGCCGTAGGACAGGTTGATGCCCCGGGCCGCATCGACAACGGTGCCGTCGGCGGTGAACCAGAACGCTTCGTCGGGAAAGTTGCTCGGGAAGACGATCGGCTGGGCGTCGTCGAACACACCGGGTGTCGGAATCAGCGAGCACATGTACGAAGGGGCGCCAGGCGTGCTTGGCACGCGCGAGCTGAGCGCTTTGGACAGGCACAGGTCCAGCGTACGACCGTGGGTGTCCTGATACCAACTGGCAAATCCGCCGGTCGCCGGGGCATAGGGTCCGGGATCGACGGCGAACAGAGCGGCCTGGGCAATGCCCTGGGCCAAGGCGCTCACGACCAGGACGGTCGCGGTTTTGGACAGTAAAGGGTGCATGAGTTAATCCCTCTATCGAAGTGCCTGCCCCTTGGGGGTGGGTCAGTTGCAGAGGGGCTTTACAACTTCCATACCAACGACCCCGTAACGGTCGGGAGAAGCCCGTGGCGCAAGGGTTGGCAAGTGAGGGTGGGGATTTTTTGCAGCGCGGGCATCGGGCGACAGTCCCCAGGATTGGGGATTGTGGGGCTCAGTCGGCAGAGCGGATTTGCAGATCGATGATCGTGGGGCCGTTCACCCCCCGCATCCGGGCAATCACCCAACGGTGGGCTATAACCCTATAGGGACGTATCGGGAAGTCGCCGCCATGAACATGCAGTCAAAATCGCTACCGGTCGAGGAGAGCAGCCTGCGGCTGGGCTCGCGCAAGCAGCCGTTCAATCTGCTGCGCTGGTTTTCATTGATCAGCATGGCGGTGATCGGCACGGTGGCCGTGGCGCTCGGGACGGTGTCTACGCGATTCGTGATCGAGGAAAGCGTACAGCGCGATGCCTTGCTGACCGCGCAGTTCATTCAGGCCATCGCGTCGGCGGAAGTGCGTCACGTCTCGATCCCCAATATCCGCACCATGGGCGAGTTGCTCGACCCGCGGCAGGACAACGATTTTCCCGACGTAGACCCAGCGGCCCGGGCCAATGCCCGAGGCGAGTTTCTCGATCACATTGCCCACTTGCCGGACGTGATTCTCGCCAACATTTATGCGCCGGATCGTCTGGTGATCTGGTCGACCAACCCGGCGCTGACCGGTACGCGGATTCACGCCGATGAAGACCTCGACCGGGCGTTCAATGAAAAGATTCCGGTCTCGGCCAGTTACCACGACGTCGACAAGGGCCGTGAAGAGCAGAAGTTCGTGGTGCCGCCGGAATACATCTTTATCGAGAACTACATCCCGTTGTTCGACGCCGATGGCAAGAACGTCACGGCGATGGTCGAGATCTACAAGGAGCCCAAAGACCTGATCGCCCGCATGGAGCGCGGTCTGACCCTGATCTGGCTGGCCACGGCGCTGGGCGGCGGGCTGATTTATCTGGGGCTGTACTGGATCGTGCGTCGGGCGGCGATCCTGTTGGCGGTCCAACAAAAGCAACTGATCGCCAACGAAACCTTCGTTGCGCTGGGCGAGATGTCCTCGGCGGTGGCACACAGTTTGCGCAACCCGTTGGCGACCATCCGCTCCAGCGCCGAACTGGCCCTGGAATTCGACGCGGGGCCGGCGCAGAAGAACATCAAGGACATCATCGGCCAGGTCGATCGCATGTCGAAGTGGGTGCGCGAACTGTTGCAGTCACTGCGACCGCTCAACGACGAACCGGAGCCGGTGAACCTGGTGGCGGCGCTGCACGAGAGTCTGGTCGCGTTCGAGCAGCAGATCGCCAAAAACGCGGTAAACGTGGTGTTTCATCCGCAACAAACGCCGATGGTGCTGAGCCAACCGGTGCAACTCACGCAAATCCTCAACAGCCTGTTGGCCAACGCACTGGAGGCGATGGACAAGGGCGGCACGCTGACCATTACGCTTGAGCCAACGGACAGCCGAGGTGTCAGCGTCATGCTCAGTGACACCGGCAAAGGCATGAACGAAGAACAGCGCAGCATGGCGTTCCGGCCGTTCTTCACCACCAAGCAGGGCGGGCTCGGCGTAGGGCTGGTGCTGGTCAAACGGATCATGGAGCGCTTCGGCGGCGGCGTGACCCTGGACAGCCGCGAAGGCGAGGGCACCACCGTTCGTCTGGCGTTTCAGCTCATCCAGTAAATTGGGGTGAACTTCCCCCAGGAGCGGGTGTCAGGCCCCGGTCACCGGGGAGTGGGGAATGCAACAGCGTCTGTAACGGCTTGTTTCAACGGGGATTAATACTTTGGCGAGGTAATTGCAAAACACCATCACCCCTTCCTTAGATGAGGCGGCTGGTGATGGACAGAGCAACGCGTTACCCCAACAAGTTATTCCTGCTGACGCCGTTAAGCGTCTTTCTGGCATTGACCCTCGGCACCATGGCGGGGGTTCGAGCGAGCCCGATCGATGACGAGAACCAGCCGGAAGCCTCCGACCCGTCGGCGTACTACGACGAGCCGGCCGATGAGCCGGCGGCACTCAACGCCATCCTGACCATGCCCGAGGCCAACGAAGATTCCTTCGATCTGCCTGACGGGGTGAAAGGCACGCGCAACACCACGCGTTCGGAAAACATCCTGCCGCCGACCGTGCAGACCAGTTTCAATTACCCCACGAATGGCAAGCCGAGCCCGTTGTACGGCGCCCAGCCGTTCACTCAGCAAATCGTATTGTTCGAAGAGTTCGGCCCGGAAAAACTCGACCCGACCACCCCGGCCGCGCCGTTGGGCTTTCCGCCCGCTGCCATCGGCCCGGCGCCGGCCCAGGACCCGAACAGCGTTGCCCGCAGCGCGCCACCCGGCACGGCGCTGGACGCGTTTTTGCGTCAACCGGGGCTGACACCGTTCCCGAGCCAGTTCTCCAACGTCGTCGACCGTAACCCGTGGCAGTCGCAAATCGAGTTGTTCCTCAACCGTCACATCGGCTCGTCCGCCGAAGGCCGGCCACCGGGAAAAGGCTGGGCTCACCAGCGCTGGAACGAGTTCTACCCGCAAGTCGCCTACAAGACCGTGCAGACCGGCGCGCGTCTGAATGGCGGTCTGCGTGACAGTCGGCAGATGCACGGTTATGCCGTCGGCGAGTTCGGCCCCGGCGGTCTGTACCACAACGTCGCTGGCGTGCCGGCGACTGATGGCACGGCCAAGGGCGTCGATGCACGTTTCCACCCGGCGATGCCAGTGCAGAACCACAATTCGGTGTGGACCTTCGACGGCACGCTGCCGCCGAAACTGCTGATGGTGCGCTACGGCCAACCGGTGATGATGCGCCACTACAACGGCTTGCCGATCGATCCGTCAGCCAACCGCGGTTTCGGCCTGCACACCATCACCACCCACGAGCACAACGGCCACGCACCGGCGGAAAGCGACGGCTATGCCAATGCATTTTTCTTCCCCGGCCAGTATTACGACTATCGCTGGCCGATCCAGCTCGCCGGTTACGACAGCATCAACACCAAGGCTGAAGACCCGCGTGCGGCGTTCCCGTGTGCACCGGGGGAAACCCTGTGGGTCAACGACCTTGCACCTGCGAAGAAGACCTGCGACCACGGCACCATCAAGATCCGTGGCGACTGGCGCGAAACCATGAGCACCCACTGGTTCCACGACCACATGCTCGATTTCACCGCGCAGAACGTCTACAAGGGCAACGCGGCGATGATGAACTACTACAGCGCCCTGGATCGCGGCAACGAATCGGTGAACGACGGGGTCAACCTGCGTTTCCCCAGCGGCAGCGCCTTGCCGTGGGGTAACCGCGACTACGACGTCAACCTGGTGTTCGCCGACAAGGCCTGGGATCAGGAAGGCCAGTTGTGGTTCAACCCGTTCAACACCGATGGCTTCATCGGCGATCAGGTGCTGGTCAACTGGCAGTGGAAACCGACCCTCGACGTGCGTGCCCGCAGTTATCGGTTCCGCATCCTCAACGGTTCGGTCTCGCGCTACTTCAAACTCGCGCTGGTACGGGAAATCAAAGGCACCGGCGGTGAATTCCAGGGGCCGAAGAACTCCGGTGTTTCCTACAGCCGGGTGCCGTTCCACATGATCGCCAACGACGGCAACATCATGGAGCACAGCGTGCCGTTCGATGGCTCGATGGATCTGGATGCCGACGGCGACAAACAGAACCACAACGCGATCCTGCCGACCCAGGGCATCGCCGAGCGGTTCGACATCATCGTCAACTTCTCGAAAAACGGCATCAAACCGGGCGACAAGCTGTTCTTCGTCAACCTCCAGGCCCAGGACGACGGCAAAGGCCCGAAAGAGACGATCTCGCTGTCCGACGTGCTCTCCGAGAAGTACCTGGCGGTGATCAAGCAGACCAGCAAAGGCCCGCAATGGGACAGGGGTGATCCGGCAGTGGGCAAGGTCTTGCAGCTCAACGTCAAGCCTTTCACCGGGCAGGACCTGGCCATGGACCCGGCAGCCTACGAACCGGCCAAACCGGGCAAGGCTGAAGGCATGGTGATGATCCCGCTGAAGATCCACCGCGACAACGCCGCCGACAAGGCGCTGCTGGCCAACGCCCGTCACCGGACCTTCACCTTCGGCCGCAGCGACGGCACCGATGAAGCACCGTGGACGGTCAAGACCGATGGCGGCTTCGGCTTCCACATGGACCCACGCCGGTTGAACGCCTCGACCAAATTGGCCAGCGGCCCGACCGATGCCGGCACCGCGGGGTTCGGCACCCTGGAAGTGTGGAACATCAAGCTTGGCGGCAAGGGCTGGAGCCATCCGGTGCACGTGCACTTCGAGGAAGGGATCATCCTCAGCCGTGGCGGCAAGGCCCCGCCTGAGTGGGAAAAATGGGCGCGCAAGGACGTCTATCGCATCGGCTCGGAAGCCGACGGGTTGGACAGCGTGGAAATGGCAATCAACTTCCGCGAGTTCGCCGGGACTTACATGGAGCACTGTCACAACACCCAGCATGAAGACAACTCGATGCTGCTGCGTTGGGACCTCGAGAAACCCGGCCAACTGCAATTGATGCCGACACCGCTGCCGAGCTGGGATGGCGTGCGCTACGTCAACTCCGCCGCGCTGCCAACCTTCCGCACTGGCGATGGCTTCGGCCCGCAAGTGACCGTGAAGAAATGAAAAGGGAGGGAGCCGACATGACCCAGCCAACGCCGCGCTCCCGCGCCTTGGGCATGCACTTGATCCTGGTGCTGGTCACCTGCCTGCTCGGCAGTCAGGTGCTCATCGCTCATCAAGTGCAGCCCGAAGGCGCCAGCGAATCCGCCACCCCGTGGGGTGGCGACTATTTCCCCAACACCCTGCTGACCGATCAGGACGGCAAGCAGGTGCGCTTTTTCGATGACCTGATCAAAGACAAAGTGGTGGTGATCAACTTCATCTTCACTTCATGCAGCGACTCCTGCCCACTGGAAACCGCACGCCTGCGCCAAGTGCAGAAACTGCTGGGGGATCGGGTCGGCCAGGACATCTTTTTCTACTCGATCAGCATCGACCCTTTAAGCGACACCCCCGAAGTGCTCAAAGCCTATTCGCAACGGTTCAAGGTCGGCCCTGGCTGGAAATTCCTCACCGGCGAATTCGAAGATGTCACCGACCTGCGCAAGAAGCTCGGGTTGTTCATCGAAGGCGTCGACAACGGCCGCACCAAGGATCACAACCTGAGCCTGATCGTCGGCAACCAGAGCACCGGGCGCTGGATGAAGGCGTCGCCGTTCGAGAACCCGTGGATCCTCGCCGATCAACTGGCCAACACCCTGCAGAACTGGAAGCAGCCAAGTATCGAGGAAAGCTACGCCAATGCGCCGGACATTCGTCCGCCGAGCAATGGCGAAGAACTGTTCCGCACTCGCTGCGCTTCATGTCACAGCCTCGGCCCGCAGGACGGCGAAGGCATCGGCATGCGCAACATCGGCCCGGACCTGATCGGCGTGACCCGCCAACGCGATCCGGCCTGGCTCAACCGGTGGATCCGTGAGCCGGATCGAGTACTGGCGGAAAAGGACCCGATCGCACTGCAACTGTTCGAACAATACGAGCGGATTCCGATGCCCAACCTGCGCCTGGACGAGCTGTCGGCGCAGTCGATCATCGACTTTCTGCGCGATGAAACCGAGCGTCAGCACCCCACCACGCAGCCCTTGGCTGACGGGGCGTTGACGCCAATAACACCGGCCGCCAGCAGCGAAACGGTGAGTCGCATGCGCTAGCGGCTAAATAGCATCATTGAGTCCTGTATCACGGTCATTGCCACCTACACTCAGTCGTGAGGTGGCTGTAACCGGTTCGATACACAACGCCAGGGCACCCCCCATGCAACGACTGGAAGAACAAAAAACACCTGCGCCGAATGTCGCGGCAGCAGCCATCAAGAGTTGGGGCGGACAGTTCAATCTGCTGCGCTGGTTCTCGCTGGCCAGTTTTTTCATCATCGCGGCGGTGGCGCTGGGGCTGGGCTATATCTCCACGCGTTTTGTGGTCACCGAGAGCGTGGAGCGCGATGCGTTGCTGACGGCGCAATTCGTCCAGGCCATCGGCGATGCGGAAATGCGCCATGCCGGCATCACCCCCCTGCGCACCATGGGCGAAATGCTTGACCCGCGTCAGGACGAAAATTTCCCCGACGTCGATCCGGTGGCCCATGGCGCGGCCCGGGCCGAATTTCTCGATCATGTCGAACACTTGCCGGACATCCTGCTGGCGACGGTCTACGCCCTGGATCGCTCGGTGATCTGGTCGACCAACCCGGAGCTGATCGGCGTGAAATTCGAGGACGATGACGAGCTGGACGAATCCTTCGAAATGAAAGTGCCGGTGTCCTCCAGCTATCACAAGATCGACGACGAGAAACCCGAACAGAAGCTGTCCCGCGAACCCAAATACCTGTTCATCGAAAACTACATTCCGATGTTCAACGCCGACAAAAGCAAAGTCATCGCCATGGTCGAGATCTACAAGGAACCGGCGGATCTGGTGGACCGCATCGACCGTGGTTTTGCTTCGATCTGGGCGGCGACGATCCTCGGTGGCGCGGCGATTTATCTGGGGCTGTTCTGGATCGTGCGCCGTGCCTCGACCTTGCTGCAGAGCCAGCAACAGCAACTGATCAGCAACGAAACCTTTGTCGCGTTGGGCGAGATGTCTTCGGCGGTGGCTCACAGCTTGCGCAACCCGTTGGCGACCATCCGTTCCAGCGCCGAACTGGCCCAGGAAGTGGCCAGCCAGAGCGCCCAGCGCAATATCGGCGACATCATCAGTCAGGTCGACCGCATGTCGCGCTGGGTGCGCGAGTTGCTGGTGTCGCTGCGGCCGATGAACGATGACGGTGAAGCGGTGGACCTGCTGGCGGCGGTCGAAGACACCCTGGGCGCGTTTGATGCGCTGATTCGGCGTAGCGGGGTCGACGTGCGATTCAACCCGCAGGACTGCCCGCCGGTCGTCAGCCAAAGGGTGCTGCTGACGCAGATTCTCAATAGCCTGTTTGCCAACGCCCTGGAAGCGATGCCCAAGGGCGGCGTGCTGAGCGTCGACATTGAAACGTCCCACGCCGGCCAGGTGTGCATGACCCTGGGCGACACCGGCAAGGGCATGAGCGCGCAGCAGCAACAGCTGGTGTTCAAACCGTTTTTCACCACCAAGCAGGGCGGCCTCGGGGTTGGCCTGGCACTGGTCAAAAGAATCATGGAGCGTTTTCAGGGCTCGGTCGTATTGACCAGCCGCGAGCAGGAAGGAACCCGCGTCAGTCTCAACTTTAAAGTGGCATCGGGAGGGGAATATGGAACACAGCATTCTGCTGGTCGAGGATGACGAACTGTTGGCCGACAATATTCAGACCTACCTGGAGCGCAAAGACTTCGAGGTGACGGTTTGCCATTCGGCTGAAGACGCGCTGGGGCAACTGGAAAGCTTCATGCCGGACATCGTGCTGACCGACAACTCGCTGCCGGGCATGAGCGGTCACGACCTGATCCAGAAGCTGCGCATCAGCGCGCCGGATCTGAAAGTGATCATGATGACCGGTTACGGCAACGTCGAAGACGCGGTGGTCGCGATGAAGGAGGGCGCCTTTCATTACGTCACCAAACCGGTCGCGTTGCCGGAGCTCAAACTGCTGCTGGACAAGGCTCTGGCCACCGAGCGGATGGAGCGCACGCTGTCGTTCTATCAGGAGCGCGAGGCGCAGAAATCCGGGGTGCAGGCGCTGATCGGCGAATCGGCACCGATGCAGCACCTGAAAAACACCATCGGCCAATTGCTCGAAGCCGAACGCCGCATGACCAACGGCGATCTGCCGCCGGTGCTGGTGGAAGGTGAGACCGGGACCGGCAAGGAACTGGTGGCGCGTGCGCTGCATTTCGACGGCGCGCGCAGCAAAGGCCCGTTCATTGAATTCAACTGCGCGTCGATCCCCGCCAACCTGGTGGAATCGGAGCTGTTCGGTCACGAGAAGGGCGCGTTCACCGATGCCAAGGATCGTCGCGTCGGGCTGGTGGAAGCGGCTGACGGCGGCACGCTGTTTCTCGACGAAATCGGCGAAATGGATCTGGTGCTGCAGGCCAAACTGCTGAAGTTGCTGGAGGATCGCACCATTCGCCGGGTCGGCTCGGTGAAGGAGCGCAAGGTCAACCTGCGGGTGATCAGCGCCACCAACTGCAACCTCGAACAGATGGTGCAGCAGGGCAAGTTCCGCCGTGACCTGTTCTTCCGCCTGCGGATCATCTCGATCAAGGTGCCGCGCCTGTATGCCCGGGGCGACGACGCGTTGCTGCTGGCGCGGCATTTTCTCGCCAGCCACGGCAAGCGCTATGGCAAACCGAATCTGCACTTCAGCCAGCAGGCCGAAGAGCTGCTGCTCAATTACACCTGGCCGGGCAACGTGCGCGAACTGCGCAACATGCTCGAACAGACCGTGCTGCTGGCGCCGAACGACATCATCGCCGCGCACCAGTTGAACGTGTGCATGAGCCTGGTCGACGAGCCGCCGCTGCATCAGCATCACGAGGTGCCGCACTTCGAACCGCGCCCGGCGAGCAACACCGAGTCGATGAACCTGCCGGAGGTCGAGCGCGACATGGTGCGCAAGATGCTCGACAAGACCGACTGGAACGTCACCAAGTCCGCCCGCTTGCTGGGCCTGAGCCGCGACATGCTGCGTTACCGCATCGAGAAGCTCGGCCTGGCACGCCCGGACAAACGTCAGTGGTAGACCGCGTTACTCCGAGGGTTCGGCGGGCTCAGGCACTCCAGCAGGCACGTCGGGTCCAGCACCTCGTCATTGACGTAGATGCCGCGCTCGGCATCGTACGTGCGGATAAACACCCGCACCGTCGCATCGGCCACGGTCGGCAGTTGTGAATCGTGGAAGTCGTGGCGATCGGGGATCACCACGAAATCCTGCGGCGTGGTGTCATCGAACGGCCGTGGCGGCTGGGCATTCAGCGACGGCGGCGCCGGGTGGGCGAAGGGCTGGTTCGGCCCGTAGTAGTTGAAGTTGCTGTCGAGGGCTTGTGCCTGTGTGGCGGCGAGCAGACAGGCGGATAACAGCAGCCGGTTGAATGTTTGCATGGCGACACCTGTGGAAGCGGTTTTCCCCAAGGCTATTAACTATAGCCGCCCGTTGGCTTACAAGTTCGCAACAACCTGGATCGGCAGGCTCAACTAGACTCGGGCCGCTCAATCAAGAGCATCGTCCGGAGTGCGCCATGGAAGTGCCAAACAACAAGAACGCCATCGAAAGCAATCGTCAGGCGTGGAACGATTCAGCCCGTCATCATCAGGAATCGCCCGAGTGGCAGGCCTTGTTGACCGAGGTCGCCCAGGCTGATTTCTCCTGCCTCGACTCAACCCTGCTCGGTTTGCTGGAGCAGGTCGGCGTCGATGGCAAGGACGTCGTGCAACTGGGTTGCAACAATGGCCGCGAGAGTCTCTCGCTGTTCGCGCTCGGTGCGCGGAGTGTCGTCGGGGTCGACCAGTCGGCGGCGTTTCTCGAACAGGCCCGGGAGCTCAACAGCCGCTCGCCGCACAAGGCCGAATTCGTCGAAACCGATATTCATCACCTGCCCGAATCACTGCGCGGTCGCTTCGACGTGGCGCTGATCACCATCGGCGTCCTCAACTGGATGCCCGACATCGGCGAGTTTTTCCGCCATGTCGCCTCGACCCTCAAACCGGGCGGGCAACTGGTGATCTACGAAACCCACCCGTTCCTGGAAATGGTCGATCCTGACGCCGAGGATCCGTTCCGCCTCGCGACCTCGTATTTCCGCGAAGAACCGTTCGTGCAAGAGGAACCGATTGTCTACGTCGGCAAGGTCGAACAACAGGCCGCGCCGTCGTACTGGTTCGTGCACAACCTCGGCGCCATCTTCACCGCCGCCCTCGAAGCGGGGCTGAACATCGCGCATTTCAAGGAATACCCGCATTCGAACCGGGAAGAGGCGTATGACCAGTACTTGAACCGCGAGGCGCAGATGCCGATGTGTTTTACGTGGGTGGGGGTGAAAAACTGAGGCAGGTACAGAAGGGAGGGTCGAAAGCCGCTCTCCCTTTTGGGGCAAGTCGGATACGGGCTTCGGTCACGTATCCGATAGCTCGAAGTAACTCTTCATCGTCACCCTCTGCCAGTACCTGAGAGAGGTATTCACGGATGGCATTCAAATCAACCAGCAATGCCTTCATATCAAAATCGGATTTGTTTTGATTCATCGGTCTGCCTCTGTGTTTCTGCCTGAATGTATTCATTCACATGGCTGAAAGCAGTCAGCGGGAGCCGAAACTGAATGGCGCTGTTTCTTATACGAGAGTAGGAAGAATCTGCAGCGTCCACTGACGCCGCAGACTCAATGAGTGGATCAAGCCTGCGCCGCCGCCGTCACCACCGGCCGCCCCGGTTTGCGCAACGGTTCCAGACGCGAACCTTCATACCGAGTCTCACGGAAGAACCGCCACTTTCCAAACAACCCATAGACGTGGGTGACGCGGCCCTGTTCGTGATAGCCCATGCGAATGTGCAGTTTCAGCGCCGGGATGTTGTGGGTTTCGCAGACGTCCACCACCTTGTGGCAACCCTGGGCGGCCATGGCTTGCCAGAGGGTGACTTGCACGTCCACCGACAGGCTGCTGCCGAAGTAGGCGCGGGTCATTTCGCCGCCGAACTCGAAGAACTCGCCGGGTTTGACCGGGAATTCGCAGCCGTAGTAATGGCGGTCGTGGTAGTTGCGGGTGCTGCCCCAGATGAAGCCCACTGCGTGGTCGTCTGCGTCGAGGTACATGTGCCCGGTGTGACCTTCGGCTGCGAGTTCGGCCATGGTCTGCACGCGGTCACCGAAGTGTTTGGCGAAGGCACCGGTGTTGTGCGGCGTGATGTCGACTTTGCGCAGGCCTTCGTAAGGGCGCAGCTTGTGCGGCGGCACCGGGCTGATCAGGTCGCGCTCCATCCACAGCAGTTCCCAATGGAAGAACACGTAGCGTTTCCACAAGGTGCCGAAGGTGCGGCCCAGGCCTTTTTGCTTGATGCGTTCGCGCAGCTTTTCAATGACGCTCATATGCCCTCCGTGGCCGCAGCCCGGGTGTTTTTGGATGTCGCTCTGGTGGGTATAGATCAAGCCTGCAAGTTCATTTCGAAGTGCCATCTTCGAAAGTATTGCAAGTTGTGTAACTCAATCGAGTGCCGCGGCACCGCGCAGAAAATCCTTGTTCAGGTCGGCATAGGAGGCCCGTGGAACGCCCGCCAGCCGCTGCTCTAACACGCGGCTCAGGGACTCTCCAGGTTGCAGATACGCATCACCGAAATCAGCCCCGAGCTGATTCGGATGCGCGACGATTTCCAGCACACCGTCGGTCGGCGCGGGCTCGTTGCGCAGGTCGATCGGGGTGCAGACGTAGTCCGCCGTCGCACCGGCCAGCCCTTGCAAACGACGGTTGAGCAAGCCTTTGAATAGGCGTTTGGGCAGGCTGAGGTTTTGCCCCAGGTTACGTGCCAGTCGCACCGGTACGCCCTGGTGGGCGGCGAAGCGCGCGACGATCTCGCCGATCGGCCAGATGTTGTGCACGTGCTGATGGGAATCGATGTGGCTCGGGCGCACGCCATGATCGACACAACGTTGCCACTGCGCCTGCAATTCCTCCTGCACCGCTTCGCGATCCGCTCGACCGAGCCACAGGCTGTACCGCGTCAGGTTGAGGTCGAACACACCCTGGCTGTCGCAGAAGGTGGGGCGAGCGAGAATCGCCTGGCTCAGCGGCCGGCCATACGTCAGGTTGAAATGCAGGCCGATCCGCCCCTCCAGCAAGTGATGGCGGGCCATCGCGCAGGCGGCTTCGAACGCCGGCATGTTGGCCATGGCCGTGGCGGAACTGATGACCCCGGCCTGGAAGGCGCTGAAGATCACCGCGTTTTCGTTCGGGGTCAGGCCGAAATCGTCAGCGTTGACTATGACTTGGCGAGGCATGTTCGCCCTCCGTGGTGATGGCGGCGGGTTTGCCGACGGGTTGGGCGATCGCCGTTTGCCGACGTGCTCGCCACTGCTGCAGTTTCGGTTTAAGCCGCTGCCAGACACGCAGCCCAAGCCCCAGCAACAGGCCGCTCGGGCGCCAGGAGTAGAAGCTCCAGCGCCAGTGTTCCAGTTGCCCGGTCATGCGTTCGTGCAGTTGGTGACTGGAGTTTTCCAGGCTGACCCGCGAGGCATCGATCCAGCGCCAGTGATCGTCCAGGCCCCAGCGAATCCATTCCTCCAGCAACACCCGACCGCTGCCCAGATCGGCGTACTGCGGCAGGAAGGCGAGGTTGTAATCGTAGAGCCGGCCCTGTTCGAGCAAACCGAGTCGGTAGCTGATGCAGCGCCCGTCCAGCTCCAGCGTGACCACCCGCACCAAACCCTGTGCGGCGAGGGCGGTGAAGGCGCTTTCGATGCAGCGGCGGCTGCGTTCGCTGGCGAAGATGCCGACGCCTTCGTCGCCTTTCCAGCTCACCGCTTCGACTTCGCTGATGGCTTGCAACAGCGGGCCCATGGTCACGGCATCGGGAATGATCCGCCGCACGACAGCACCGCACGCAGCAATCCGTTTGCGCGCACGGCGCAGTTTGTAGCGCGGATCACCGGAGACTTCCTGAAGATCGGCGTCACTGATCAGGTGCACCGGCACCCGACAGCTCAAGCGCCGCTCGCCAGTTGAACTGCGCGCCATCCATTCGGTGAGGGCGCTTTCTTCACCCGCCGGCTCAGACAGTTCGTTGAGCTGCAGCAACGCGTGGGGGATGCGCTGGCGAATGAGCAACAACGCCTGACGCAGGCTGTCGGCCTCAAGCTCGGACAGCAGCGCCAGGCGATCCGCCAGCGGATAACCGAGGTGATGCACCACGCCAAACGGTATCCCGGCAAAGCGCTCACGACTCGCCACCAACGGCAGGCACAGGCGCAATTCGTCCGCCTCCCAGCCCAGCAGAATGTGCAGATGCTCACTCGCGTCGAGTGTCTGCTCTGCCGCGATCAACCAGCCGAGGCTGTTGAACGGCGTGTGATCCGTCACCCGCAGGCGCAGCGCTTCATAGGCTGCTGCCGGGAAGTCGGGTGCGCACAACGAAGTGCGCCATTCGAATCGCGCCATAGGCTCAGGTCGCCGTTGCTGTGACGGAGGGACGGGAAGGTTTGCGCAGCGCATCCAGACGCGAGCCGCTGTAGCGGGTTTCGCGGTAGAAACGCCAGCGGGCGAACAGGGTGTAGACGTTCATGATCCGGCCCTGTTCGGTGTAGCCCATGCGCAGGTGCAGCTTGAGCGCCGGGATGTTGTGGAACTCGCAGACGTCCACCACTTTGTCGCAGCCCTGGGCGGCCATGGCTTTCCACAGTTCCAGTTGCAGGTCCACCGACAGTTCGGTGCCCCAATAGGAACGGGTCAGTTCGCCGCCGAATTCGAAGAACTCACCGGGTTTCACCGGGAACAGGCAGCCGTAGTAATGGCGGTCGAAATAGTCCCGGGCGCTGCCCCAGATGAAGGCCACCGCATCGCCGTGATCGTCGAGGTGCATGTGCCCGGTGTGACCTTCGTTGGCCAGCTCCGCCATGGTCCCGACGCGGTCGCCGAAGTAACGGGCGAAGGCACCGGCGTTGTCCGGCGTGATCTTCACCACCCGCAGCGGCGGGTAAGGCTTGAGGCTGTGGGGCGGCACCGGGCTGACCAGGTCGCGCTCCATCCACAACAGTTCCTGATGGGAAAAGAAATAGTGCTTCCACACCTTGGCCAACGTGGCACGCAGGCCTTTCTGTTTAATTTGCTCGCTGATTTTTTGCAGAATGCTCATGGTCGTTGCTCCTGATGACGAGTCATCGCGCGGCACAGGCCTGCGCGGCGGAACATCAACGGACGGTTCATCAAGCGTTCCAGCTCAGAGAAAACAGGGTTTGCCCCGGCAGCTCGAAACGCACACGACCGTCCTGGCAGCGGAAGGGCGCGTCGCGGCTGCGGTTGTCGGCGCCGAAGTAGCGCAGGGCGCCGTTGTTCAACGGGCACTTGGCCCCCGCCAGATCGACACGCTGCAACCGCGTGCCCTTGTTGACGCCCAGCAACCCGCGCTGATCGTCGCCGGCCATCGCCAGCACATCGACTTCGAATGCATCGTTTTCCAGCCACAACACGTTGTGCAGCCAGTGCTGCTGGATGAACTGCTGGGCCAGGCCCACCGGTTTCAGTTCGAAGTGTTGTTCATCCGCCGAGACGCGCAACATGCCTTTGGGGTATTCCGGTTCATCGGCGGCCTGGAACCAGTTGAGCATCGTCAGCAAGCCGTCCTGGGAGGCGTTGATCACCACCGAGGCCCACCACAGCGAGGTGTAATGGGTTTCCTGATCGTAGGGGCTCAGGCTTGAGCCGCTGGAGAGATTGGTCTGATCCAGGAGCAAGGCCTTGCGTGGCTGACCCTTGGCATCGAGGCCGACCAGATCGGCGGCGCGGCGCACGCTGTCGCGGTAGACGCGGGTGGCGAGCAGGTCGCGGATCATCCATTCGTGCCAGGCCAGCGCATCGACCTGATCAGCGGATTCGCCCAGCAGGCGTCGGGCCCAGTCGATACCGCGTTTGCTCGCCGCGTTGTCGGCGAACGGGCCGTTGACCAGCCGCGAACTGGCCGGCATCGCAATGCGCACGCCGGCCCTGGCATTGGCCGGATCGCTGCGTACCTGGCGGGCCATGCTGGTGAAGATCGAACGGTATTGCTCGTAGCTTGAATAGTTGAGATTGGGCTCGTCGGCAAAGCCGATGTAGTGCGTGCCTTTGCCGCCAAGCAGTCGCGTGCTCGCGAGCCAGGCGTCGAGGCCGTTGTTGCTTTGCACATCGGCGCGCAGATCAGCCTGGCGCTGGCTGCCGGCGAGCAGGGTGATGTCCTGGCGGATGCCGAAACGGTCCTGATAGACCTGACGAAACGCATCTTCGAACTGCGGCTTTTTCGCCGTCACATCGACGAAGCTGTAGTAACTGGCGGCCGTCGGTTTCAACGCATCGAGCGCCGCATGACTGGCGGGCGGCGGCATCACGTAGGGCAGGGCGATGCCCAGGTCCGGCGTGCGACCGAGGACTTTGTCGTGCAGGGTCAGGCGGGTCTGGCCATCGTCTTCACGCAGCGGTTTGAGCTGTTGCGGATTTTGCGCGAACAGATTGGCCGTGCCATCGAGCCAGAACGCCGCTTTGCCACTGCCTTGCAGACGCAGGCGCCAGACTTGTTCGCGATCGCTGACCGGCAGCGCGAGCTGATCGAACTGCCAATAGGCGCGATACGGTTTTAGTGCCAGCGACAGTTGTTGGCCGTCGCTGACCCGCTGCGCTTGCAGGGCGCTGACGCCGCCGTGGAATTTGCCGGCGAGCACCGCGTGTTCACCCGGTGCAATCTTGAAAAACAGCTCATCGCCGTCACGGGTCTCAGCGCTGAAATGCACCTTGGCCGGGGCGAACAGCGCCACGGTGTTTTCGTCGTGCTCGACCCGGTAATTGCGGAAGCTGTAGCCGGGGATTTCCAGTTGATAACTCGCCGCGCCCGGCGCCAACGGCCAGCTCTGGCTGCCACGGGTTTCGCTGGCCTTGATGAAGCGGTCGCCCTGCAATTGGCCCTGGCCGTCGAGCAGGTACAGGTGCTCTTCGTTGGCGTCCGCCTGCCACGCCGGCGCCCAGCGCACGGTCACGGTGTCGGGGCGATCCGCTTGCAGGTACAGGCTGCCGTCGCGAATGTCGCCCCAGCGCATCGACGCCGCGAAGGCGTCCAGCGACAGACCGAGTCCGAGCAGCAGGGCCAGGCGTTTCATGCCGCCTTCCGACGCTGCAACATCAGCCACATCGGCGTGATGTCAGCGGGCAGGATGATCAAGGTTTGCCAGAACGGCACGCCGCTCAACCGGCAGTACAACACCAGCATCGCCACGGTCACCGCCAGGTAGGCAATCGACGATGCCGCTGCCGCGCCGACGATACCGTAGGCCGGGATCATCACCAGGTTCAGGGCCAGGTTGAGCAGGGCACCGAGGCCCATCAGCAACGACACGGTGCCGGGACGATTCTTGCCCAGCAGGTCGAGCCGCAGAATGCTCGCGTAGCACAGGCCCAACAGGCCCGGCAGCAACGCCAGCAGCGCCGGATACGCCGGTTGGTAGGCGACGCCGAACAACGTGACGATCAGCCATTCGCCGATCACCGCCATGGTCAGGCAGGCGCCGAGCATCACCGTCGCCGTCAGGCGCAGCGCCAGCGGGGTGACTTTGTCCATGCCTTCGTCCTGTTGCAGCAGGCGTTTCATCAGCGGGGTAGTCACCGCTTCCGGGACGATCAGCAGCAGTTCGGCGGCGGCGCTGGCCATCGCGTAATGACCGAGTGCGGTACTGCCGAGCAGGGCGCCGATGAACAGGTAATCGGAACGCAGGATCACTTGCTGGAACAACAGGTCCGGATGGCTGCGGGCGCTGTAGCGCAGCAGTTCGTTCTGGCTGGCGCGGTCCCATTGCAGCTGCAACGGTTGTGCGCGCTTGAGCCAGACCCAACCGGCCAGCACCACCAGGCTGATCCCGGCCAGCCAACTGATCAGCGCGGCTTCCAGTGCCGCTTCCTTCCACATCCAGAACAGCGCGAGAAACAGCAACAGCGGCGCCAGGGATTCCACCAGCCGCAAGGCATTGAACGCGACCACGCCGCCGGACGCATTGTGCAACGTCAGCAGGCCGCTCTTGAGCACGGTCAACGGCACGGCCAGCAGCAACAGCCAGGCCAGCAGGCCCAGTTGCACGGTCACGTCCAGTTCACTGCCGAACTCGCGCACCAGCGCCACCACCAGCAAGGTCAACAGACCCGCCAGCAAGCAGCCAAACACCAGTACTTGCGCGAGCAACAAACCCATCGGCCGCTGCTTGGCGGCCTGATAGCCGACCGCAGAATTCAAGCCGCCACTGGTGGCCGCGCTGATCAGGTCGGGCAGGGTACTGAGCAGGGCAAACAGCCCGCGCTCACTGGGGCCGAGGATCCGCGCCAGCAACACATTCCTCAGCAGGCGCAGGGCAATCATCGCCAGCTTGGTGCCCATGCTCAGCGCCAGGTGCTTGAGGTAACTGCCTCGACTCATGGTCGCGCTCCGCGAAAGATCCGCCACGACAGCAGTTCCGGGTTGCGCGCAGTGCGCTGGCTGACCCCGAAGCGCGGCAGGTTCAGCGGATCACCCGCGCCGCGATAGATCCCGGTGCCGGTGCCGAGGGCGAACGGATAATCGTGGTTGGCAATCTGTTCGCGCACCCGTGCGTCGTTGTCGCCGTTGGGGTAGCAATACACTGGCAGTGGACGGTTGCAGCCATTGTGCAGGGCATCGCGGCTGCGACTGATTTCTTCGCTCAGGCGCACGTCGTCGAGTTGGGTCAGGATCGTGTGACTGGCGCCGTGAGGACCGAAACGCACCAGCCCCGAAGCTTCCATCGCGCGCACCTGATGCCAGTCCAGCGCCTGGGGCTGCGACTCTGGCGGGCATTCGTCGGTCAGGCGTTCGAGCATCAAAGGGTCAGAACTCTTCAAACCTTGCAGGTAGTGCAGCAACGTCAGGCTGCGACGATCCACATCGATGTCGTCCATCAGCACCGGCAGCGGGTGGTGAATCGCCTGCAAGCAGTCGATCAGGTGCATGCGCGGTTTTTCACCGTGGCTGCCCCACAGGGTTTCACCGATGCTTTCCCACCAGAAGCGCTGGCGGCTGCCGATGAAGTCGGTGGAGAGGAAAATGCTCGCCGGCACCTGATGTTTCTGCAGCAGCGGGAAGGCGTTGGCGGCGTTGTCGCGCCAGCCGTCATCGAAGGTCAGCGCCACTTGCGGGCGTTCGCTGCGCAGGGCGTTGGGCTGGAGGATTTCCATCAGCGGCACGCAATCGAAATGCTTGCGCAGCCACACCAGCAGATGCTCGAAGGCTTTCGGCCCGACGCACAGTTCGTTGCGATGCGGCAGGTCGGCGGCGCGGTCGTTGGACAACACCCGGTGCAACATCAGGATCACCCCGGCGCCGTGCAACTGGTTTCGCCCCACGGACGAGTTGAGATAGAGCCAGCCACTGGTGCGTTTTATCAGTTGTTTGATCGCCATGGCTTGAGCCCTCTCAACGGTTTTGGTCAGGGTTCCACTGGGCGTAACGCTGGCCGCGCAGGAACTGCCACAGGCCGATGCTCATGCCGGCCAGTGTCACCAGCAGGAATGCCGCAAGGCGGAACGGTTTGGGTAAGCGGTGTTGCGAATCCAGCAGGCCGGCAATCGCGATGCCGTACCCAAGCAGTTGCGCGATCAGGCTCAGGCGATAGAAACCGTGGTCGTCCCACAGCCAGAAATTGCTCAGCAGCAACGGCAGCAAAAGAATCGGTGCCAGACGCCGGATCAGTTTGTGGCTGATCAATGCAATCGAATACAGCCCGTGCTTGAACGGATTGAGCAGTTCGCTGCGCTGGGCCAGGCTTTGCAGGCCGCCGACGGTGACCCGCTGACGCCGACGGAACTGTTTGTCCGCTTCATCGACGCCGTGGTCGATCACTTGCGCTTCAGGCACGTAAACGATGCGTTTGAACTTCACCGGGGCGCAGGTGCTGATGAAGAAGTCGTCGTTGACCTCCGCCGGCACGTCCTCGAACAGTTCCCGGCGCAGGGCGAGCAACGCGCCATCGGCGGAGACCATGCAACCGGTGCGGTTCTCGACCCGGCGCAGCCAGCCTTCGTAATGTCGGTACAGGCTGTCGCCGACACTCAAGCCGCCGCCGGTGACCGGGATCACCATGTGCCCGGCGCAGGCGCCGACCTGCGGATCGCTCAAAGGCGCAAGCAGGTAGCCGAGGGTTTCCCGCGACCATTGGTTATCGGCGTCGGTGAACACCAGAATGTCCCCCGTGGCCAGCGCCGCGCCGGCATTGAGCGTCGCGGCTTTGCCCTGACGCGGCAGGTCGAGCACGGTGATTCGCGGGTCGACGACATTGTGCGCGCACGCCACGGTGTCGTCGGTGGAGCCGTCGCTGGCGAGGATGATTTGCAGGGTGGCCGGCTGATAATCCTGGGACAGCAGCGAACGCAGCTTGTGTTCGATATGCCGCGCCTCGTTGTGCGCGGCGATCACGATGCTGATGTTCAGCGGCGGCGCCGGGCTGTGACGCCACGCCGGGAACAGCGGCGCCAGCAGCGTCAGCAGCAACGGGTAGCCGACATAGGCGTACACCGGCAGCAGCAGGCACATCCAGAAAATGAACTCAGCCACGGGCAGGCCTCCTGGCATTCCAATGACACAGACTGAGAATGAACGCCGCACCCGCCAGGTGCAGGCGTACCCAATGCAGCCCCCACAGTTGCAGGGTCAGGCCGAGGTCATGCTGTTGGCGACTCTGACGGATGCTGAGTACCAGCGCCGGTATCGTGGTCAGTGTCACCATGACGGCGGCGTGATGGGGGAAACCGTTGAGCAGCGCGGAAATCGCCAGCAGATCCAGCAGCCACGCGGCCAGCGACAGCAATGGAAAACGCAGCAACCGCAGGCTGAACCCGTGAGTGCGCAGCAGTTGCAGGTGACTGCCCTGGCGCCACATTTCCTTGCCCATCCATTCGCGCCAGTTCATTTCGTAGCCCCAGTGCAGCGCCACGCTTTCGTTGACCGACAGCAGCCGCGCGCCCTGTTCGCGCTGGCGCAGGGTGAACTCTTTGTCTTCGCCGGTGCGCAGGGTTTCGTTGAACCCGCCGACCTTGTCGAACCAGCGCCGACGCATCAGCAGGTTGGCACTGGGCAGCCAGTCCACGGCATGGGCGGCGTGGGAGATCGGCCGTTGGGTACGGCGTTGCCAGGCCACGGCGTACCACGGCGCGGCGGCGGGGGTGTGCAGGTCCAGCCCGAACACGTCGGCGTGGTTTTCGGCTTCGAGGGCGAACAGCCCGGTCAGCCAGTCTTCGGGCATTTCGATGTCGGCGTCGATGAACGCCAGCCATTCGCCGGTGGCGATGGCGGTACCGCGATTGCGCAAGGCGCCGATCAACACGCCTGGCACGACCAGCACTTGCGCACCGAACTGGCGAGCGATCTGAGGGCCGTCATCGCTGGAACCGTTATCGACCACGATCAGTTCACACTCGACATTGGCCGCGTGCGCGGCTTTTTGCGCGGCCAGCAGGGTACGGCCGATGTGACGGCCCTCGTTGTACATCGGGATGACAACACTGATCCGGCTCATGCCCGGGCCTCCGTCAACGGTGCTTGCTCGGCTTTCAGGCGCAGGACACTGGTCAGCGCGAGCATGATCCACACGTACTTCTGATTCGGTGCACTGAGAAACATCAGGAACAGCGTCAGCGACAGGAAACTCACGCCAAGGTGGGTCATCAGGTCCGCTTGATCCCAGTCCCGTCGTTGCATCCAGGCGCGACGGGCGCGGATCAGGTTGTACAGGCCCAGGCCGAGCATGCCGACGAACAACAGGCCGGCGGGAACCCCCAGTTCGCTGAAGACTTCCAGGTAGGTGTTGTGGGCGCGGCGGTATAGGTCGCCGATCTTGCGGTTGGCGGAGAATGCCTTGGCGTAACCGGTGGTGGCGTAATGCAGCGGGAAGGTGCCGGGGCCGGAACCGAGCAGCGGATTCTCGCGGATCATCTGGCTGCCGACCACGATGTACGAGGCACGGCGACCGAGGGATTCGTCATCGTGGCCACGGGCACCGGCGCTCAATACGCTCAACGACTGGATGCGCGCGATGTAGCCGGCGGGCATTGCGTAGATCGCCAGTGGAATCACGATCGCCAGGCCGAGCATCGCGAAGCCGAGGTGACGCGGACGAATCCGCGACAGTTGCGCGCGGTAGTGCCAGCAACCGATCACCAGACTCAACGCCAGTACCACCAGCCCGGAACGGGATTCGGTCTTGGTCATGCCGCCGAGCAACAGCAGGCAGCACGCGCCCCAGAACAGCCGGTGCAGCAGGTTCGGGCCGCGAATCACCAGCAACAGACCCAGCGGCACGGCGAACGCGATCAGCAGGGCGAAGGCGTTCGGGTCTTCGAGCAGGCCGGCGGCGCGGCCCTGATCCTGGAATTTGGTCGAGAACATCGCCATGGCGCAAGTGGCGCTGACGCTCAGGGTCACCAGCCGGGCGAACAGGTCGAGGTTAAGCTCGCGGCCGATCAGCAAGGTGATGACGAACAGAATCAGGCCGACGCTGAGTTCGCGCAAATGCCCCAGCGACATGCCCAGGTCATCGGTGTTGAGCAGGCTCAGGAAGTACAGGACCATGAACCAGATCAGGTAACGCCAGATGTTGCTGCGCAGGCGTTCCGAAGGAATCTGGTGCATCGCCAGTTGCAGCATCAGGATCACCGCCAGCGACGCGCCGATGAGCTTGCTGCCCGACAGCGAACTGTCCTTGAAGAAACCCTCGAACGGCACCAGTGCGGCGATGCCGAGCAGCCCCCAGGTCGGCTTGCGGTAAAGCACCGCGAACCCCACCAGACCGAGCACCGCGCCCGGCGCCAGATAGGGCCATGGGCTGGCCAGCAAGGCGATGCAGACCAGACCCAGCAGACTGACGATCGAGAGCGGGAAAATCATGCGCGTGCCTCCCGTGCCGTGCGGATGTACAACTGCGACCAGCGCTCGGCCAGGGCCTTGAGGTCGTAGCGGTCCTGTTGCGTGCGTTTGGCGTTGTCGCGCAGTTTGCGCGCCAGCGCGGGTTGGCTCAGCAGCGTGTCGAGCTGGCGGGCGAGGGCGCTGCTGTCGGCCGGCGCGGCCAGCAGGCCGTTGTGTCGGTCTTCCAGCACATCGGGAATTCCGCCGACCGCGAACGCCACCACTGGCACCCCGGTCTGCATGGCCTCCAGCAGAATCATCGGCGTGCCCTCGGTGCGCGAGCTGATCACCAGTGCGTCGAGTTGCTGCCACCAGTGGCGCATGTCGGTCTGATAACCCGGCAGACGAATGCGCTGTTGCAGCCCGGCGGCGTCGATCCGCGCCTGAAGTGCCTCGCGCTCCGGGCCGTCACCGAGCATCACCGCGTCGAGTTGCGGATGTTGATGACACAGTGGGATCAGTGCATCGAGAAACAGGTCCGGACCTTTTTCGCTACTCAGTCGTCCGACGTACCCGGCGAGCCAGCGCTGATGATCGACCTCCGGCATCCGTTCAGCGACCGCCGCCGGCAGACCGTTGGGGATCACTTGCAGCTTTTCCGCACGGACGCTGGCCTGGCGGTGCAGCACCGCGATGCTTTCGGCCACGCACACCACCCTATCCACCGACGCGGTACGGCACAGTTGCAGGCTCAGCCAGGTGTAGAACTTCTGCTTGCGGCTGCGCGGGGTGAAACCGTGTTGAGTGATCACCAGCGGCAGCCGTAACAGCGTGGCGCCAACCCAGCCGAACAGCAGGCCTTTGAAATTGTGGGTGTTGATCAACGGACGTTCCGCCCGGCGCTGACGAAGATGCCCGAGCAATGCGCCGAGCCCGGCGCAACCTTGGGCATCGACGCCCGCCGCGCGAAAGCGCTCGATCAGTTCCGGCGGCGCATCGAGAAACAGCACCTGATGCTGCCCCGGTGTCGCCAGGCAATGATCCAGCAACATTCGCTCGGCCCCATAGAAGCCGCCACTGCTGAGCAAATGAATGATCGGCAGGGCGGCGTTCGGGGAGGACGGGGTGCTCAATTGCGCACCCAGTGCACGAAGCTTGGCACGGTCCAGTTCTTGTGCGGATTACCCGGCTGAGTGCTCTGGTCGTTGATCACCAGCAGCACCGGCAGGCCCAGCTCGTGGCTGATTTGCGCCGGGTGTTTGAAGCGGTGATCGAAGAACTCACGCACGTAGACCAAGGCAATCGCCAGCAACAGACCGGTGAACAGGCCGAACGGAATGATCAGCAGCGGTTTGGGGAACGCCGCTTCGGTCGGTTCGAACGGCGGGCTCAGGACCCGGGCGTTGGACAGGTCGTCGTTCAGCGAGCGAGTGGTGCTGCTTTCGGCAAAACGCTGGGCGTAGGTCGAGAACGCGGCGTGCAGGGCGTCGATTTCAGTGTCCATCTGCCGCAGCTTGCTCTGGGTCTGCTGCAACTCGTGGATCCGTGCCTTGAACTCGGCGATGCGCGCGGTTTTCTGATCGATCACCTGCTGAACCACGGCCAGGTCGTTGGTGCGCTCCTGAATGCGGTTGCTCACCACTTTGAGGAACTGCTGACGGGTGCGGGCGATCTGCTCCCGGGTCAACAACATCGGCTCGCTGCCAGGCTGGAACACCGCCAGATCGTTCATGTAGCGACTGACCTGGGTGGTCAGTTGCTCGCCCAGCTGTTTGATCTCCCGATCCTCGAACGCCACGTTGTCGACGGTGGTGGTGAAGGTGTAGGGGAAGGTGTAGTCGTTGAGCTTGTTGTTGCTGGCGGCAGCCAGGCTGGTTTTCAGGTACTCCAGCCAGCGTTGGCTTTGCAGCAGGCGGTCCTGATACAGGTTCAGCGCCTGCTCTTCAGTGTTGATCGCGTTCAGGCGGAAGGTGATTTCTTCCTTCGGATCGGACGCGCCGACACTTTCAAGCAAGGCTTGCCGGTTGCCTTCCAGACCATCGAGACGCACCTGATACAGGTGTTTTTTCGATTCGTAGAACGACTGCGGCAGGTCGATCGATTGCAGCGCCTGACGGCTCACCAGATAGTTTTGCAGCAGGGCTGAAACGAACGTCGTGCCTTGATGCGGATCGGGGAAGCTGTAGACGATCGAGATCACGTTGGAGCCGGGCAGGGTCTCGATCTTCAGGCTGTCGATGGCCTGTTGCGTCAGCGCATCGAGGGCGGTGTCGCGCACCGGATCGGTTTCAAGGCCCAGCACGTTGCGCAGCGGGTTGATCAGGTACTGACGCAGCGGCGAGGTGATGTAGCGCTTGAACGGCTCGCCAATCAGCCGGGCGAAGACACCGGGCGACGGGGTGTACTCACCCTTGTCCCGCAGTTCGCTGATGGTCTGACGGATCAGCGCCGGCGAGCGCAGGATATTGCTCTCGGTTTCCATGTCCGCCAGCGACGGCGGGATGAACGTGGCGTTGTCCACGGTCAGCGACGTGGTGGCGTCGCCCTGGGAGAGTTTTTTCGACTGCACGATCACCTGGGCGGTGATATCGAAGCTCTGTTTGAGCACCAGCGGCAGCACCAGCGCGATCACTGCAAAGATCAGGAAGACACGCTTCACCAGTTGCTTGTTGGCGAAGAAGATCCTGAAGAACTCATGCAGGTAGTTTTCCTTTGGATTCATGTCAGGTCACCCGAGAGTCAGTTGTTGTTGCTGCCTTTGTTGTCGACGCGATAGCCGAAGCTGAAACCCACGCCCTGGAACAGCACTACATCGGCCAGTTGCCTTGCGAGTTCGCCGGCGCTGGCCAGTTTGGTTTTCGGCACGTAGAGCATGTCGTCCGGTTGCAGGTAGGCGATCTGCGAGGCATCGCCGGACAGGGCTTTTTCGACGTCGTAACGCACGGCCTGCACCTGATTGCCATTGCGGCGCATGATCACCACGGAATCCAGGCGCGCCTTGACGTTGGTGCCACGGGCCAGGGTCAGCGCTTCAAGCACCGAGACCGGCCGACGGATCGGGTAGGAGCCGGGCTGGCCGACTTCACCCAGCACATAGATCTCGTTGCCGGCGGTGGACTTGAGCAGCACGTCCACGGTCATCCGTCCCGGCAGTTGCGCGTAGCGTTTGTTGAGGAAGGTTTCCAGTTGATTGACGGTCATGCCTTGCAGCGGCACGGCGCCGATTTCCGGGAAGCTCGCGTAGCCGTCGGTGCCCACGGTGATCTCGCGGCTCATGCCGGTGGCCGGGTGGTTGAGGGCGCTCTTGAGGTTCTGCTCATTGGTCAGCGGGCTGATGATCTGCACGGTCAGCTGATTGCGATTGGGCTGGAACAGCTGCTTGCGTTGGTAGGCACGCTGGATTTCCTGGCGCGCTTCGTCGCTGGTCAGCCCGGCGATTTTCACCGAGGTGTTGGCGCCCGGCAGTTCGATGGTGCCGTCCGGCAACACCAACTGGTTGCCGTTGAGCTGGCTGGCGGCGGTGAAGTTCAGGCCGATCTGATCACCCGACTGCACGCGGTAGGCGTCCGAGCCGCTGGTGCTGATGTGGAAGATCACATCCAGCACATCCTGCGGGCGCAAGGTCTGTTCGACCTTGGGCATGTCGGTGGCCTGGGCGTTGGCCGGCGGGGCGGTGAGGATATTCACCGGCATGCTCTGGGTTTCCGAGTTGCTGGAGCAACCTGCAAGCGGCAGCATCAGCAGAACCAGTATCTTGGCGTTCATGGCGTCATCCCTCGCGTTTGCTTACAGGTTTTTGTAGAGCCATTTGGGCATGTAGTACTTGCGCCGGTTGAACACGCTGCCCACCACTTTCGCCCCGGCCTGGGTCAGCCGTTGCACCGCGGCCTGGGCGACTTCCCAGCGGGTGTCCTCGGCACGCACCACGAACACCACCCCGTCGACCTGCGTGCTGATGACCAGGGTGTCGGCGGCCGAATACACCGCATCGCCGTCGATCACCACGAAGCGGTACTGGCTGCCCAACTGGTCGAGCAACGGGCTCAGGCGCTCGGCGGTCAGGTGTTCCATGGTGCGGATTGGCCGGCCGTTGGGCAGCACGTGGAACGGCAGGCTCGACACCTGCACCACGCAGTCCTGCAGCAGCGGCGGGCTATCCGGGTTGAACAGCAAGTCGCGCAGGCCGCGCTCCTTGCTCAGGCTCAGTTGCTGGGTGAGGTTACCGGCCGACTGGCTGGCATCGACGTAGAGCACCAGGCCGCTGCTCATCTGCGCCAGTTGACTGGCCAGGGCCAGCGCGCTGGTGGTCGTGCCGGCACCGGGGTTGGCGGCGGTCAGGAACAGGATCCGCAGATCCAGATCCAGCACGGTCGAGGTCAGGTTCGACTCGCTGGGGCTGGCAATGCTCAGGCTTTTGTTGGTTGAACCGTCCATTAGCTTGCTCCGTGGCCGCTGAATACTTTGAAAGGGGTTTTCAACAGAATCTTCAGATCAAGCAAAAGGCTCTGCTCGGCGATGTAGCTGAGGTCCAACTCAACGCGCTGGTCGAAGTCGATGTTGCTGCGTCCGGAGATCTGCCACAGGCCGGTCATGCCGGGGTAGATCGCCAGGCGCGCGAGGTGACTGTCCTTGTAGCGGTAGGCGTTGAACGAGGTCGGACGAGGGCCGACCAGGCGCATGTCGCCGGTCACCACGTTGATCAGGTTGGGCAGTTCGTCGAGGCTGGTGCGCCGCAGGAAGCCGCCGATCCGGGTGATGCGCGGGTCCTTGTCGATCTTGAAATCAATAGCATCGGCACCGTGCTTGTTGAGGTGGCGCAGCGATTCTTTCAGCTCTTCGGCATTGGCGACCATGGTGCGGAACTTGAACATGCCGAACTTGCGGCCGCGATAGCCGGTGCGTTTCTGCACGAACATCACCGGGCCTTTGCTGGTGAACTTGATGGCGAGCGCCAGACCGATCAGCAACGGGGAAATCATCACCAGAATGACCAGCGCGCCGAAGCACGCCACCACCCGATTGGTGCGGGACAGTTGCCATGGTCGACCGCCTTCGCGACCGGTCACCCAGCCCTGGCCCTGGCGGTGGATCGCCGCGTCGAGGCGCATTCGCTGTTCCGGATCCATGCGTTTGTCTCGAACCAATTGTTGGATCGGTACACCTTTCTCATGTCCAGTCATGCAGTCCTCCGCTGATGTTCAGCCGCGAGCGGCGCGTGGGCGATAGGCCGTGGGGTAGTAGTCGCGATACCAAGCGATGAAACGCCCCAGTCCTTCATCCAGCTCGATCCGGGGCTGGAACCCGGTGGCCTGGGCCAGATCATCGGTGTCGGCACAGGTGTTGAGCACGTCGCCCGGTTGCAGGGGCAAGAGCTCGACCACGGCTTTCTGACCGAGGTGCTTTTCCATCAGCGCCAGGTAGGTTTTCAGTTCCACCGGGTGGTGGCCGCCAATGTTGAACAGGCACCACGGGGCCATGCTGCTGCCCGCGTCGGGGTGTTCGCGGTCCCATTCCGGATGGTTGTGTGGCGGATGGTCGGTGAGGCGCGCGATGCTTTCGACGATGTCGTCGATGTAGGTGAAATCACGCTGGTGCCGACCGTAGTTGAACAGCTTCAGTGGCGTGCCTTCGGTGATGGCCCGGGCGAACTGGATCGGCGACATGTCTGGCCGGCCCCATGGCCCGTACACCGTGAAAAAGCGCAGCCCGGTGCAAGGAATCCCGAACAGGTGGCTGTAACTGTGAGCCATCAGCTCGTTGGCTTTCTTGGTCGCGGCGTACAGCGACAGCGGGTGATTGACGCCGTCGTGCACCGAGTACGGAATGTGCTGGTTGGCGCCATACACCGAACTCGACGAGGCATAGATCAAGTGTTCAACCGGGTGATGCCGGCAGCTTTCCAGAATGTTCAGGAAGCCACTGAGATTGCTGTCCATGTAGGCCCGTGGATTTTCCAGCGAGTAACGCACCCCGGCCTGCGCCGCGAGGTGGATCACCACTTGCGGGCATTCACGGACGAAGAGGGCGTCGACGGCGGCGGCATCGGCCAGGTCAACCCGGGCGATCTGGAAATCACCGACCTGGTCGCGCACCCATTGCACGCGATCCAGTTTGAGCTGCGGGTCGTAGTAGCCGTTGAAGTTGTCGAGGCCAACCACCTGATGCCCGTCGCGCAACAGTCGCAACGCGCAATGGGCACCAATGAACCCGGCCGCACCGGTGACGAGGATTTTCATGGGCGCAACCCGTCGGGCGAAATGTGTCGCAGACCGATGCCGCTGTAGTGCAGGCCGGCGGCCGCCACTTGTTCCGGGTTGTAGAGGTTGCGTCCGTCGATGATCACTTTGGCGCGCAGCTTGTCGGCCAGCAGCTCGAAATCCACCACGCGGAAATTCTTCCACTCGGTGCAGATCACCAGCGCATCGGCGTCTTCCAGGGTGTCGTCGCGCGTGGCGCACAGGTGCAGGTCATCACGGTAGCCGTAAATGCGCCGGCACTCGGACATCGCTTCCGGATCGTAGGCCTGGACGCTGGCGCCTTCGGCCCACAATGCATCCATCAGATAGCGGCTGGGGGCTTCGCGCATGTCATCGGTATTTGGCTTGAACGCCAGGCCCCAGACGGCAATGGATTTGCCGGCCAGACCTTGCGGGAATTGCGCCTTGAGTTTGCTGAACAGGATGTGCCGCTGCGTGTCGTTGACGTCGGTGACACTGCGCAGCAGTTTCAGCGGCATGCCGTAGTGCTCGGCGGTGTGCAGCAGGGCGCGCAGATCCTTGGGAAAGCACGAGCCACCGAAGCCGCAGCCGGGGTAGATGAAGTGATAGCCGATGCGCGGGTCGGAACCGATGCCCTTGCGCACCGCTTCGATGTCGGCGCCCAGCAGTTCGGTGAGGTTGGCCAGCTCGTTCATGAAGCTGATGCGGGTGGCGAGCATCGCATTGGCCGCGTACTTGGTCAGCTCGGCGCTGCGGTTGTCCATGAACATCAGTTTTTCGTGGTTGCGGCAGAACGGCGCGTACAACTCGCTCATCTGCGCCCGTGCTTCATCGTCCTGAGTGCCGACGATGATCCGGTCGGGGCGCATGCAGTCGGCGAGGGCGCTGCCCTCCTTGAGGAATTCGGGGTTGGACACGATCCGCACGTTCAGGCCGCTTTTGCCGCGCCGGTGCAATTCATCGCTGGCGGTTTTCAGCACCTGGTCCGCCGTGCCGACCGGCACCGTGGATTTGATGATCAGCGTGCGATCGGCCTCCATGAAGCTTGCGATCTGCCGCGCCACGTTGAGCACGTGACTCAGGTCGGCGGAACCGTCTTCGTCGGCCGGGGTGCCCACCGCGATGAAGATCAACTCGGCGTGTTCTACGGCATCGCTGGCCTGGGTGGTGAACAGCAGGCGCCCGGCCTTGATGTTTTCTTCCAAAGTTGCCGATAGACCCGGTTCACTGATCGGCGGAACTGCCTGTTGCAGTTGTTTAATCTTGTTCGGGTCAATATCGACGCACAACACACGATGTCCGACATCGGCGAGTGCCGCAGCTTGAATCAGGCCAACATAGCCCGTACCAAATACGCTCACGTCCATATTGGCGTGCCTCGTAAGACGGTGGAGGAAGATCGAATTGGAACTGTCAAAAGGGGTATAGCGCAGCGTTGGCAAACCATGTCAGCAAAATGACATGTTGCATGTGTATAACACCCCCATTTTTGGGGGCGATTGGCCATCAAGTACTTGCTATATCTGGATTTGTCCCGTCCTTGACATGTTTTTCACATTTCAAAGAAAACGATAAACGGTCGTAGGCCACAAAATACAAGGCCTGTAACGACTTGGGTGTGTCAGTTTTGAGTCAATGTTTTTTTGACGCTTTTGGCCAAAGTCCGACAGTTCTTGCGCTTTGATGGCCCGCTGCTAGTGTCAGAAAATGGCCGACAAGCGATTGACCATGCCCCGTCGCAAGCGCCCCGGAATCGCCATGTTTCGATATTTGAAAGAACTGCTTTTAATTATTTATCTACTGCTTTATTCCGAATATTACCTTGAGCGTTTAAACGCCATGGGTATCGGCCCGGCAGTACTTCTTTTTGGCGCGATGTTTTTGGCGCTGACTTTCGCATTATTACTAACGGCCTATATACGTCAGACTTTCATTCGGCACTTGTTCGCATTAACGATGTTTATTTCGGCGGTGTTCTTTGATGTTTACACCCGGGTCACCGCCGACTACCTGACGTACAGCAGCTTCGTCTCGCTGGTGTATTCCGGCGGTTTCATCCAGGAAGCGGCCTACCAGTACCGGGACGCGATCGTCCACGGGGCGCTCAATGGCCTGCTGCTGTTGGTCGGCATCGGCCTCAAGCCACGGCATTCGATCCCCGTGCCAAATGCCTGGCGGATCGCGGCGCCGTTGTGCGGCGTACTGCTGCTGAGTGCGGTGTTGTTCATGCGGGCCGGGGAGGGCGCGCGTGGATTGCCGATCATGTACACGCCGCTGGCCTACCTCAACCTGTTCGGCTATGAGGCGCTGCACAACACCGTCGGCCCCCGTGAGCCGGTGACCCTGGCGCGCAACGGGCCTGCGGTGGGCCACGACATCGTGCTGATCATCGACGAAAGCATTTCCGGCAATTACCTGGACATCAACGCGCCGTTCGGCGTGCACAGCAACCTCAAGCAGGCGCCTGCGGGCGTCGACATTTTCAACTACGGCTATGCGGCGTCCATCGCCAATTGCAGTGCCGACACCAACGTCACCCTGCGCTACGGCGGCACCCGCGCCGATTACATGCGCATCAACACCACGCTGCCGCCGATCTGGCAGTACGCCAAAAAGGCCGGCCTGCGCACCGTCTACATCGACGCCCAGCGCACCGGCGGCAACCTGCAGAACCTGATGACCGACACCGAGAAAAAGGACATCGACGAATTCGTGCAATTCGACCAGACCAGCGTCCGTGACCGCGACATGGCCGCCGCTGCCAAACTGATCGAGTTGCTCAACGACGACAAACCGGAGCTGGTGGTGATTAACAAGGTCGGCGCGCATTTCCCGGTGCACGACAAATACCCCGATGCGTTCATGGCCTACCGCCCGACCTTGCCGCGCGGCCAGTTCACCGAAGTCGCCGACACCGGCAAGCGCGATGGTTTCAACGGCCAGCCCGATGACTGGGTGCTGTACCGCAACGCCTATAAGAACACGGTGCTGTGGAATGTCGGCGAGTTTTTCTCGCGGGTGTTTGCCCAGGCCAACCTGAACAACGCGCTGCTGATCTACACCTCGGATCACGGTCAGGATCTGCATGAGCGCGGTAATCCTGGGCTCAACACCCATTGCGGCGGTGACCCGGTGGAGGAAGAGGGATTGGTGCCGCTGGTGGTGATTCAGGGCGATCAATTGCACACGCTCGACTGGTCGACCCAACTGGTGGCGAACAAGGATCGCTCCAGTCACTACAACATCTTCCCGACCCTGTTGCAGTTGATGGGCTATGACCTCGCGGGGATCGAGTCGGTCTACGGCAAACCGCTGAGCGTGCCGACGGCAGATGATTTCACCTTCAACTACCGCTTCAATGCGCGGTTGGGGGCCAAGCCCGAGTGGAAACACATCGACCTGAACAGCATCGTCACGCCGGGTGAGGCGCCGACCAGCGTTGCAGCCGGACAGTAACCCTGCGCCATCCGCTATCCTTGCCCCACACGGATCGATCGGATGGCGGCATGCTGCAGGTTCAAAACGTCTTCAAGAGCTATCTCACCCCTCAAGGCCCGTTGCCCGTATTGCAAGGCATCGACCTGACGCTCAAACCCGGCAGCAGTCTGGCGCTGATGGGCGAGTCGGGCAGCGGTAAAAGCACGCTGCTGCACCTGATCGCCGGTCTGGATAACGTCGACAGCGGCAGCATCCGCAGCGGCGAACATCGACTCGACGCCATGAACGAGGCGCAACTGGCCAACTGGCGGCGCACGGAAATCGGTCTGGTGTTCCAGCAATACAACCTGATCGGCAGCCTGCGGATCGAAGACAACCTGGCGTTTCAGGCGCGACTCGCCGGGCGGCATGACCCGCGCTGGCAGAACCATCTGGTGCAGCGTCTGGGCCTGGGCGATCTGCTCAAGCGTTATCCCGAACAACTCTCTGGTGGCCAGCAGCAACGTGTTGCACTCGGCCGGGCATTGGCGTCGCGGCCCAAGCTGTTGCTGGCCGACGAACCCACCGGCAGCCTCGATGAGGCGACCAGCGACGAGGTCCTGCGCCTGTTGCTGGAATTGCTCGACGACACACCGACCACTTTGCTGATGGTCACTCACAGTCAGCGCGTGGCCGCGCGACTGGCGGAGCGGGCGGTGCTATCCAGCGGTCGTCTGACGTGAGGGTTTTTCGGCAAACGTTGATCGCGTTGCTCAGTCACTGGCGGCGGCATCCGGTGCAGTTTTTCAGCGTGCTGACCGGACTGTGGCTGGCCACCAGCCTGTTGACCGGTGTCGAAGCGCTCAACAGTCAGGCGCGGGACAGTTACGCCCGCGCCAGCCAGATGATTGGCGGCGAACCCCAGGCCAGCCTGAGCACGCCGAATGGCGCGACGTTTTCCCAGCAATGGTTTGTCGATCTGCGCCGTCAGGGCTGGCCGGTATCGCCGGTGCTGCAGGGCCGGTTGATCCTCAAGGGCCATGAATCTCAGCGCCTGCAATTGATGGGCATCGAGCCGGTGTCCCTGCCGGCCGACAGCGCAGTGGCGGGGCAGGCGATGCCGATCGAACGCATCGTCGATTTCTTCAGCCCGCCGGGCAGCACCTGGATTTCTCCCGAGACCTTGCAGGCGTTGAACCTGGTCGAGGGCGCTACAGCGCAAACCGAAACCGGCCAGACGTTGCCACCGTTGAGGGCGCAAACGGACATGGCTCCCGGCGTACTGCTGGTGGATATCGGTGTTGCCCAGCGCTTGCTCGAACAACCCGATCAACTGTCGCGGCTGCTGTTACCCAAGGACTTTCACGCCGACGTGCCAGCCGCGTTCAAAGGCCAGTTGCAGCTCAAGAACAGCGGCGAAGAAAACAATCTGGCGCGGCTGACCGAAAGCTTTCACCTCAACCTCGATGCCCTGGGATTTCTCTCGTTTGTCGTCGGCCTGTTCATCGTCCATGCCGCCATCGGCCTCGCACTGGAACAGCGCCGTGGGCTGTTGCGCACCTTGCGCGCCTGTGGTGTCAGCGCGCGGATGCTGATCGCTTGCCTGATCGTCGAACTCGGTGCACTGGCGTTGATCGGCGGCCTGTTCGGCGTCGTCAGCGGTTACTGGCTGGCGAGCGTTCTGTTGCCGGATGTCGCCGCCAGCCTGCGCGGGTTGTACGGCGCGGAAGTGGCGGGGCAGTTGCGCCTGAGTTCCTGGTGGTGGTTCAGCGGTATCGGCTTGAGCCTGCTCGGCGCGTTGCTGGCCGGGGCCAACAGTCTGCTGCGGGCGGCGCGGCTGCCGTTGCTGGCGGTGGCCGATCCGCAAGCCTGGCACGAACAGCATGCACGCTGGTTGCACCGGCAGGGCTGGGTGGCCGGGGTGTTTGCCGCGATTGCGTTGATCGCGCTACTGTTGGGCAACAGTCTGGCCAGTGGTTTCGTGTTGATGGCGGGGTTGCTGCTCGGCGCGGCGCTGGCGTTGCCGGTGGTGCTCAGTGCGCTGTTGAACGGCTTGCTCGGGCGCAGTCGCTCGGTGCTGGGGCAGTGGTTTCTCGCCGATTGCCGACAGCAATTGCCGGCGCTGAGTCTGGCCCTGATGGCGTTGCTGTTGGCGATGGCGGCAAACATCGGCGCCGGCAGCATGACCGCCGTTTTCCGCCAGACCTTCAACGACTGGCTCGAACAACGTCTCACCGCCGAGCTGTATCTGAACCCGAGCAATCCGGCCCAGGCCCGCGAGCTCTACAGCTGGCTGAAACAGCAACCGAGCGTCACGGCGGTCCTGCCCAACTGGCAGGTTTCGGTGACGCTGCAAGGCTGGCCGACGGAGGTGTTCGGCATCATTGATCATCCGCACTATCGCCAGCACTGGCCGTTGCTCGAAGCTCGGGGCGACGATCCTTGGGCTGCGCTGGCCACCGACGATGCGGTGATGCTCAGCGAACAACTCGCCCGCCGGCTCAAGGTTCGGCCGGGCGATCACCTGACGATTCCCACGCCGGGTCTGCCGTGGTCGCCGCGCATCGTCGGGATCTACGCCGACTACGGCAATCCCAAGGGGCATGTGCTGGTCAACAGCAATCACCTGCTGCGCAGCTGGCCGCAACTGACGCCAAACCGTTTCAACCTGCGCATCGAACCGCCAAAAATCCCCGCACTGCTGAGCGCCTTGCAGGCACGTTTCCAGCTCGAGGACAGCCGCATCGTCGATCAGGCGCGGCTCAAGGGCTGGTCGGTACAGGTTTTTGAGCGAACCTTCGCCGCGACGGCCGCGCTCAACAGCCTGACGCTCGCCGTCGCCGGGGTGGCGCTGTTCATCAGCCTGCTGACCCAGAGCCAGAGTCGCCTCGGTCAACTGGCGCCACTCTGGGCCTTGGGGGTGACGCGACGGCAATTGATGCTGCTCAATCTCGGTCAGACCTGGTTGCTCGCGGTGCTGACGCTGGTGCTGGCATTGCCGTTGGGCATCGGGTTGGCGTGGTGTCTGGATGCGGTGATCAACGTTCAGGCTTTTGGCTGGCGTTTGCCGTTGCGGGTGTTTCCGTGGCAGTTGTTGCAACTGACCGGGCTGGCCTTGCTGGCGACGTTGCTGGCCTCGGCGTGGCCGCTGTATTCGCTGTACCGCACGCAACCGGCGGACTTGTTGAGGACGTTTGCCCATGAGGATTAGCTTTGTCGTGGTGTTTCTGGCGCTGATGCTCAGTGGCTGTGACAACCCGGCACCGGAGCAGAAAGGCTTCGCCGGAATGGGCGCCCAGGCGCAGGCCTTCACGCCGGTAGTACCGGGGCGGGTGTTCAGCTTTCCGGCGGATCATGGCGCCCATGACGGTTTTCGCATCGAGTGGTGGTATGTGACGGCCAATCTCAAGGATGCCCAGGGCAATGATTTCGGCGTGCAGTGGACGTTGTTTCGCAGCGCGTTGAACGCCTCGCCGGAACAACCGGGCTGGGCCAACCAAACGATCTGGCTTGGCCATGCGGCGGTGACGTCGGTCAATGTCCATCACGCCGCCGAGCGTTATGCCCGTGGCGGCGTCGGGCAGGCCGGGGTGCATGCCGCGCCATTTGAGGCGTGGATCGATGACTGGCGTTTCGTCAGTCAGGCGAGTGATCCACTGGGCGACATGCAGCTCAGCGCAAAGGACAAAAACTTCAGCTACCAACTGCGCCTGACCTCCAGCCGCCCGCTGGTGCTGCAAGGCGATCACGGCTTCAGTCAGAAATCCGAACAGGGCCAGGCGTCGTATTACTACAGCCAGCCGTTTTTCCAGGCCAGCGGCACCCTGCAAATCGACGGCAACACCTACACCGTCAACGGCCCGGCCTGGCTCGACCGCGAGTGGAGCAGCCAACCGCTGACCGCTAACCAGACCGGTTGGGACTGGTTCTCCCTGCATCTGGACGACGGCGCGCACGTCATGCTCTACCGCATGCGCCAGAAGGAAGGCGCGCCGTACTTGACCGGCACCTGGATTGCCGCCGATGGCCAGACCGAAACGCTGCACGCCGCGCAGATCAAACTGACCCCGCAGGACACCGCGAAGGTTGCTGGCCGTTCGATGCCGGTGCGTTGGTCGATCGGGATTCCGGAAAAAAATCTGCAGATCACCCTCGATGCAATCAACCCGGACGCCTGGATGAACCTGCGCATCCCATACTGGGAGGGGCCGGTGCGGTTGAGCGGCAGTCAGGGCGGGCAGGGTTATCTGGAGATGACCGGGTACTGATTCGCCCTGTGCGAGGAGCAACGGCCGATCAGCGTCTATGCTCCTTCGCACGCACGGCGCTGAAACCGATTCGGCGCGGTGTGCTGCCATTCATCACAGGGAAAGTACCGCTTATGAAGCTCCAAGCACTGACGCACGCCATCGCACTTGCCACTGTCCTGTCCGCCACCAGCCTCACGGCATTGGCCGCCGACATTCCATTGTCCGCAGCGGTCGAGGCCGACCAGGTCACCACCAAAGTATTGGCGGTCGACCCGGCCAATCATCAGGTTGTCCTTGAAGGCGCGGAAGGTCGCCAGGTGCACATTCAGCTCAGCGACAAGGCGAAAAACCTCGGCAACCTGAAGGTTGGCGACAAGGTCGACATCCAGGTTACACATTCGATCGCCGCTTTCCTGGACACCGACGTGGATAAAGGTCTGCCTGGCTCCACCGAGCGTACCGGTGAGCTGCGCAATGCCGTGGGCAGCAGCAACCCCGGTGGCGAGGCGTTCCGTCAGATTCAGGTGCAACTGAAAATCACCAGAATTGATTTGAAGAAAAAGCAGGTCACTCTGGAAAACCCTTCGGGCCAATCGAAAACCCTCAACGTCGAAAAGCCTGAAATCCAAGCCAAGCTCAAAGATCTGAAAGTCGGACAGAGCGTTGTGGTCACTTACACCGATGTATTAAAAGTGACCAGTGCACATGAAAGCTGAGTATTAACTCTACAGATTGACTGTTCTTGTACAAATAGTTGTATGAGAACAGTCATATGAAATGTTTGAGTGGGAGAATTCTGAAAGTTTGTCGGGAAATATCGATGATCAATATTCGTTAACGTTTTAGTACATAAAATTCATTATCAATTAGCACGACATATCCGCCAACTTCCATTAAAATCCCTCCCGTTCGCCCAGTGTCAGGGCTCTTTACCGGTGCATGGATTGCCAGGCCATTACACTGGGCGAACACCTCCTCCAGAGAGATGGCTAAAGAATTCAGATAAAAAAAGGGCGACTGTGAAGTCGCCCTTTTTTATTGTTCTCAGGATTTGGCAGGTCGCATGCCTTGCTGCATCTGAATACGCTTGAGTGTTTGCTGGTACATGGTGGTGCGGCGGTGGTTCTTGGCGTAGCCACCGGCGGCGGCCACGGTGCCTGCCTGGATGTGATCCAGGTAGCGGAAGATCGTACGCGGCGAAAGAAATCTGATGCCGTAGCCGAGGCTGCTTAATCGATCCTGCAGCGTGTATCCCGGGACCCGGTCGTCCATCGAAAAATGCAGCCCGTGCGCCTTGATCAACCGTGCATTCCACAAGGTGCAGAAGCTTTTCAGGTGGGTTTCCCGGTAGGGTTTTGGCTCCCGGGAACGCAGGCCCAACTGAAGTTTTGCCCGCCGGAAATAGTGTTTGAAATAACGCGAAGACAAGCGCCAGGTGTCTCTTAGAACACCCCGATCAAGCTGTTCGACACAACCGACTGCTGCTGTATCCAAAGATTGCATACACTCGTTGATCATCATTGAAAAGACAGTGCTGTCGAACACGAAAGTGTCGGTGTGCAGCAGAAACAGGTAATCGGTTTCAACTTTCGCAAGTGCCAGATCAAGTGCCTTGCCATGAGCAATATGTCCGGGTTCCTTAGCCGGCGAGGGGCGCTCGATCAAGTTGATCCAGTCAAGGGAACGCAAGTAAGTCAGACTTTCGTCCGCAGAATCGTTGTCCACCACCCACACCGGAATCTGATGATCCTTGACGTATTGCTGGAGAAACTCCAGGCACATCCGGGTTATTTCCGGGGTTTTGTAATTGACCAATACAAGACTGAACGCGGGCTGTTGTGCCGAGGGGAAATCAAACGCTCTCATGGTCAGGGCTCACATCAAGTTGAAGGGTTTTGCATGCGGCAATCGATGCTCGCAACCCGCTGCTTTGTGGCCCGGATGGTAGGGACGCAACCTTAGTTCAAGCTTAATTTTGGAGCGGTCGGGTTCAGTCGACTTGTTACGGCGTGCGACGCAAGCGCAGGCCGCGCACACGGCGACTTTCCACGGTAAGATGCGCCGCCATTTTCAGATCAAGGAAGACAACGGCCCGCGCCGTTTGCCACGGATGAAACCACTTTCCCTCTACCACCCGGCCCTCTACTGGCTGCGCGTGTGGCAAAAAAGACTGTTCCGCCACATCGCCTGGCACTGTTCGAGTAAACGCTACGCACGACCTGCCGCGACGTCCGAGCGCTTGCCGTATCGCTACCTCAAACACACCTCCAAACTGATTCGCAAACTCGGCGACTCCGACCTTGCGCTGCAACACAACAAAGTCATCAACCTCAAACTCGCCGTCGCCGCCATCGACGGCGTCACCATCGCCCCTGGCGAATATTTCTCCTTCTGCCGCCTCGTCGGCCGCCCGACCCGCCAACGCGGCTATGTCGAAGGCATGGAACTGTCCTTCGGCCAGGCCCGCACCGGCATCGGCGGCGGCATCTGCCAACTCAGCAACCTCATCCACTGGATGGCCATTCACTCACCCCTGGTCGTCATCGAACGCGCCAACCACAGCTTCGACCCCTTCCCGGACGACGGCCGCGTCCTGCCGTTCGGCTCTGGCGCGGCGATCTTCTACAACTACATCGACCTGGTGCTGCACAACCCGACGGATCGCAGCTTTCAGCTGAAGTTGAAGGTCGGGGAGACGCAACTGGAGGGGGAGTTGTTGTGTGATCGGGAGCGGGCTTATCGGTATCACGTGTTTGAGTCGGGGCATCGGTTTGTGCGGGAGGGGGAGCGGGTGTTTCGGGAGAATGAGATTTGGCGGGAGGTGAGGGAGAAGGGGCAGGTGGGGGCTTTGGTGGAGAGGGAGCGGTTGTATGGGAATCGGGTGGTGGTTAAGTATGAGGTTGGGGAAGGCGCTTTTGAGGTGACGTAAATCTATTGGCTGGTTGTTGTTTTTTTCAATTTTATCGATTCACAAGGACGTTTCAATGAACCGCTGTTTCAAGACTTTCATCCCGGTCGGTGTGGTGCTTTTTACTCTGTTCAGCACAGGCAACACATGGGCACAGGAACCGCGAGCGCTGTACGACGCGATGAAGGGTGGGGTCTGTTCGCCTAACTCGGAGCGCTTGCACGAAGACGCGGTAAAGGGTGATCTGCAAGCACAACTGGAATTTGGCAAAGCCATTCAGCAGAACCTTTGCGGGGTGGTAGAGCAATTCTCGCCCGGCATGCCTGAAGAGTGGTTTCGCAAACCTGCAGAACAGGGAAATGCCGAGGCACAAGCCGAACTCGCCCACGAACTGAGTTCGGACTGGAGTGTAGAAGGTGAAGACGCCGGGGTTTACTGGAGTCTGAAAGCTGCGGAGCAGGGCAATGCGAAAGCGCAATTCCATCTGGCGCAGATTTATCATCGTGGTGGCCGCTCGATAAAAAATCTCAAGGATATGGACAAGGCTATGGCCTACTACAACCAGTCCGCCGAGGGCGGTTATCCCGATGCCTACATGCTATTGGCGATGATCTACCAAGAAGGGGATGGGGTCCCACAGGATGACGTAGCGGCAGCCAAATGGCTCCGTAAGTTCGCCGAGACGGGGAATGCTTCTGGGCAGTTTGATTTTGCAGAAATCCTGGCTGCCGGGCGAGGTGTTGAAAAAGATGAAGTCAGTGCCTTCGATTGGTTTAGCAAGTCGGCTGCCCAAGGAAATAAGTACGCCCAATATGAGATGGCGCAGATGCTCGAACAGGGCCGTGGAACGAAGCGCAATGAACGGGAAGCGGCCAATTTCTATCGCAAGGCGGCTGATGCCAAATATGGCAAAGCTCAATTGGCGTTGGGGAACATGTACGCGCAGGGCAGAGGTGGGTTGAGCAAGAGCAAAACCAAGGCGAAATTCTGGATGCTCAAGGCGATTGAAAGCTCGGCACCTGGGGCTCAGGAAGCGTTAAACAAGCTTTGACGTGGCTAGCAACAAGGGGCGATTGAAGTCGCCCCTTGTTGTACATCAGACTTCCTGTTTCCAGGCTGAAAGGGTGATCACAGTTCCCTCTTCTTTTCGATTGTTGATCTCGATTTTGTAGGTCCCGCCACCGATATACCCCTCAACAAGTGCTTTTCTCTCGGTGCCGCTGATCTCGGAGTCTTTGGCTTGTTGCTTGTAAAATTCCAACACGCTTGCGTACTCGGTGTAGGTCTGCAGAATGACCTCGAACTCATGTCGTGGCCGGCCGGCTATTTGATCCCAGTCGCCATCCATAGGGGCGCCTACCATGCCGGGCGTTATGAATTTTCCGTGTGCTCCAGCACCGATCAAATGAGCTTGTTCTGGAAGCAAGGGAAGCATGAATTCGGGAAAATCTGACGGAAGCTGTGAGGCGCTCCACGCCGCCTTTTTCGGATCTGTGGAAACGTATTCCACGGTCGCAATTTTCTGCACATTAGCGCGTGTTTCAGGATCGTCGCTCTCGGCAAGGATGGCTTGCATGGGCGGCAACTGCTTACTCCAGGTAACAAGAGGCGCAGCATCATCTTTTTTCGCGCCTTTCGACTGGAAGATAGTCAGCACAGTGTCCGTTAGGTCATTACAGCTCAACGACTCTTCTCGGGACTTTACAGTGCAGTGTCCGTTTACCAACCCGACCGCAACCAGTTGACCTTTTTCATCCAGCAACAAGGCAGCCCGTTCGACACCGTTATTACGGTCATTCATGGCTGTAATCATCTTTTTCCCAGCGGGAACACCCTCTTCAAAAGACGAAATTTCTGAATCTAGGGATTCAAGGACCTGCTGCACGATCATGGTGTTGTCGTTTGTGTAGCTACCGGTCGCATAGCCAAAAAAATTAACCAGCGAAGTTCGGATCGCGGGATCCTGATTGAGTTTCGGGGGAGTGGGTGCTGCGGGATCATTTGTCAGCAACAACGCAACGGTGCCGTCGGGACGTTTTTCTGAGCGTAGTGACAGGGCGGTTGCGTTCAGGGAAAGAGTCAAGGCGAGGATGAGGGTTAGGGAGCGCGTTAGGTGTGGCAAGAGACAGTCCTTTGTGTTGGTTGTAAATCAGATTGTGAGGTTGGTTTTATGAGGGGGGTTAATGAAACGAAAAATAAATCTGTCGCCTTTGGTTATATGTTCCCTTTGATTATAGGTCTGTTTGGTGAACTCAGTTGCGAAAGTAGAGTTCGTCGATCTGCCGTCGTCGAATCGACAAATATTCTTCCCAGACTGTCGGAAAGTCTTCGTCGCGGGTGAAGGGGAAGGTCAGGTAGATGTGTTTCCCGCTAACGCTTAAATACTGCCTGGTCCGTTTGAATGCGGGCTGCTCGTGAACTGATACAGTCTCATCATAACCATCGTGGCGCTGGTGGATACTGATCCGGTGCGGAGCAATCATTCCTCGTGAAAAGTCGATGACCCAACTACTGTCCACGGCAGTGGTGAGGTAACCGTAGACGCCATTGTCGGATAAGCGAATACACGATCTTGCGTGTACGCCCTCGTCATCGTTTACAAGCACAACTTGGTCGTTGAAATAATTGATGCGATTTTGATTTGGGCCTGTTAGCAGAAGACCCCAACCCTCTGCTCCCATATGGAACTCACCTGTATTGTTAAATTCTGCAATCCAGTCGTTCGGTAGGGTGATTTTATGGCAGTTCATGTTGAGTTTTTAGTAAGTTTAGTGGTCGGGCGGGTAGTGAGTGGATGTGTTGTTCAAAGCTATGGAAACTGATTCCTGGAGATCTGTTTTAGTGATAATACGGACGGATTTATTCTCTTGAACGAAAACAAATCTATCCTTTTGAATTTTTTTGGGTCTGTGGATTTGTTAAAGTTTTTCAATGTCTATAGCGCAGCCATTGTTTTTTAATATTTGAAGCTCTTGCTCAAAGGAATACTTCGATGAGGTTTCGTTTTTTTTGTCGTATTCTTTTCTTAGTAGTCTAAATAGGGTGCTGACATTGTTTTTTGCTTTTTTGTCAAGGCTTTCAGTTAGGTCGTATTTCTCGTCTGAAAGAAAGCTTATTCTGTTTTTTAGGATGTAGTATGCGGCTATATTTGAGAGCAGGCCCGTTGCATCCTCGTAATTCTCGCTTAGATACTTTGCGTAGTCTTCAAATATTTTTGTCAAAAGGCTCTGAGGCGTTTTTTGATTTTTTAAAACACTGCACATTTCCTGCCAATTGCTGACATAGAGGTGGTCACCCCAATCGGAACCTCTAGCGAAATAAATCCCTTCACCTTTGAAAAACTCGGAAATTTCATGCTGATCCAAGGCGGTTTCAAATGTGGTTTTCATTGAGGCTTTTCCCAATCTTCGAAGTTTTTCAGCAGCGTTCCAATATATCTGTTGTGGGTGACGCTTTCTGAGCCGATCAGGACTAAAAAGTGACTGAAAAGGGGATGCCCATTCGCTTAGTCCCCTTTGGCTTATAGATCCCAGCACCCCAAAAAAATCAGAGGTTATCTATGTTGGCTGGACCTCCGTCGTTGATGAGCTTGCTCATCCGGCGATTATAAAGCTCTAACTCTTGAGGATCGTTGTTAGTCGTGACTGTTTTTCTAAGAAAGCTCATAACAAGAGAGATTTTCTGTTTGTAACTATCAGTACTGTCTCGCACAAGATCAAATCCATCTTTTGACAAGAAAGGATGCTTGTTTCTTAGATAGTAATAACAACCGATGTTTTCAAGTAGGTCGTTGGCATCATTTTTTGTAGGCTCAATGGAGTTTAAGAACTCGCTGAAAGCATCCCTCAATATTTCCGTCGAGTTGTTAAGGGGGGTCAAATAGCCGCAAAGTCCCTGCCAATTTATGATGTGCAGCTGAGTTCCCCAATCCGGATCTGGTGTAAAGTACTGGCCATTTCCTCTGAAATAGTCAGGGAATTCATTTTTTTTAGAAGCTATTTCAAAGTTGCTTGTCATTGGAGTTGTTCCCAGTCGTCGAATTGGCTTAGAAGTTTATTCATGTCAGCGCCGTGATTGATTTTCTCAGAGCCAATGAGGGCTGCTTCTTTTGTACCACTCTTCGTCTCGCCCCCAGGAACCCACTCTTTAGGATAAGCACCTGCTTCATTGCCGTTCGGTATCTCGTACTTGAATCGTGGATCGTCAGGTTTTATTTTTACTAAGTAAATTTTAGCTGACGATAGATCGTTTGAACCAAGATTTAGTTCTCGATTTAGAACTTCCCAGTCACCACCACTCGCTTTGTATTTTGCAACCACACTATCCATTTCGGAGGGCAGACCTACAAATTTTCTAGGGGGAAAGGTCGGATACGAGGAACGCTCAATCCACTGGTCAATAACAACAAATGAACCACCTTGTTGCCTGAATGCTTCCTCGTGAAGGTTTACATATTGCTCCGGCAAATATTCACGTGCGCTTCCAGGTCGATTGCCTCGCTCTAAATTGATAACGTCATCATACTCAGATTGACTCATCGGGATTCGATCAGGTTTTGTTGCATTTGCTGTGTTGCTTGGTGGCTTGCAATCAGCACCAGGGCAGTTGTCTAACCCCAGCGGATCCACCCAACCCGTAGGGTTCGGAACGTATTGGTAGTTATTCAACCCACCCGCAAGCTTGATCGGATCCGGCGTCAGATACCGCGCTGTGTTCGGATTGTAGTAGCGGTGCCGGTTGTAATGTAACCCCGTCTCGGCGTCGAAGTACTGACCCTGAAAGCGCAGCGGGTTGTCGATTTCGCTGACATCCAGTGCCGCAAGGTTGCCATAGGCACGGTATTTAGCCGACCACATGATCTCGCCGCTGTAGTCGGTGAGTTCCTGCGGTGTGCCGAGGTGGTCGAGTTGATAGTAGAACGGCGTGGCCTTTAGTGGACCCTCGCCGTCGAGCATCGCCAAGGGGCGGAAGCTGCCGGGTTCGTAGATGTAAGTGCGATAGCGGTTGTCGGCGCTTTCGGCGATCAGACGTTCGCCTTGCCACAGGAATTCGGTGGTATGGCTGTCGACGGTTTTTTCGATACGGCGGCCGAAGGCATCGTATTTGTACGACGCTGTACTGCCACCCGGCAGATTTACGCCGATCAGACGATGCTGGCAGTCATAACGGTATTCAGTGACGAGTTTTTGTTCGGTGCCGCGCCGCTCGCGGATCAGGTTGCCGTAGGCGTCGTAGTCGTAGTGGCGGTCGCCCTGCATCAGCAGGCGGTTGCCTTTGACGTTGGCCAGGTTGGCAACGGGCATGTCGGTCTGACCGAGCAGGTTACCCGCCGGGTCATGGGCAAAGCTTTCGGGTGTTGCGCCACGTACGTTGATCAGACGATCCAGCGGATCGTAATGGTAGCTGCGATTGCCTTTGCGGCTGTCGTCGATGCCGGCGAGGTTGCCGTTGGCGTCGTAGTTGTAGCGACGCTGGAACAGGTTTTTGTCGCGTTGACTGACGCTGTGCGCTTGCAGGCGACCTTGTTCATCGTATTGGTATTGGCTGAGCAGCAAACCTTGCTGGCGTTGCTGTTCACGACCGGCACTGAACTGGTGGGAAGTCAGGCGTGTGCCGTTGAGGTCGATGCTGCTCAGATGCCCACCGGGTTGGTGGCGATAATCGAGTGTGCTGCCATCCGGCAGGCGGCAGTGATTGAGCTGTCCGACGCTGTCGTATTCGTAACGTGTTGTGCCCCAGCCCTGATGCTCGGTGATCAGCCGATCCTGCACATCATATTCATAAGCTAGCGGCCAATGACCATCGTCCACGTTGACCAGACGGCCAAGTGCATCGTAGCTGTAGTGAATTTCCTCGCCGTCAGGCAGGGCTTTCACCAGCAGTCGGCCGGCGGCGTCGCGCTGGTACTCGGTGACCAGTTCGCTGCCGTCTTCGCCGAATTCGGTTTTCTTCAGCAGCTTGCCGTTGAGGTCGTACTCGTAGGCAGTGCGGCGTCCGTCGAAACCGGTTTCCTGCTGGATTAGCCCGTTCGAGTAGTAATCCAGCTGATAGTGTTCGCCGCGTTCGTTTTCTATGTCGGTGAGCAGCAGGCGTGCGTTGTCATAGCGATAACGCAGTTGAGTGCCGTCCGGGTTGATACGACGGCTGACCAGGTGCAGGTTATCGGCATACTCGTAACGGGTTACGCGGCCCAGTTCGTCGCGTTCAGCCGTGACGCGACCGTACGGGTTGTAGGTAAACGCGCGGGTTGCACCACCGGGCAGGGTGATCTGTGCCAGACGGTTTGCAGCATCCCACTGGTAGTGGGTGATTGCACCGGTTTCAGCCTGACGTGTGATCTGCCGACCGAGTGCGTCGTAGCGATATTTGCGCTGACCGCCGTCGGGCAGGCGCTCCTCCAGCAACTGGCCGAGGTTATTCCAGCCCAGTTGATGGCGGCTGCCATCAGGGTGTCTGATTTCCAGTAAGCGTCCCTGGCGATCGTAGCTGTAGTGCGTCGAGTTTCCATCTGGATCAATTTGTTCGGTGATATCGCCCTGGTCGTTGCGCCAGTAAATCCATTTGGCCGGGCCACGGTTAACCACACGGACGTAACCGTGGTAGTACTCGTAGGAGGTCGGCATGTCTTCCGGCGGGATGACCGCGACCAGTCGACCGGCCTCGTTGTATTGGTATTCAGTGACTGCGCCGAGTGGATCCTTTTCGGCGATCAACCGGCCTTGGTCGTCGTAAGCCTTAAGGTGTTCCGCGCCATCCGGATCGACCTTGGCGACGAGTCGAGCCTTGTCATCGTGGGTGTAGACCTCTTCGCTGCCATCGGCGTTGGTAACCGTGACACTACCTTTGTCATCCCAGGCGTATTGCGCGTCCATCTGCGAGAAGCTGGCCCAGTGATGGATGCAACGCGCTGACTTGCCTTCCTTTTCCCATTCCCAGTAGAAGCTGGCGCCACCGGCGAGTTGCCGCTCGAGAATGACGTTCTGTTCGTTGTAGGTGTAACGCTCGGATTCACCGGCAGCGTTCGTGGCTTTGATCAGGCGTTGTTGAGCATCGTACGTGTAGGTGACCAGCGTCTGGACGGTGCTCCATGCATCTTCCAGATTGTCTGCCGGGACGAATTGCTGATAGTCGATGGCGACGATGTGTTTGCGGTCGTACCGAACCAGAAGTGCTCGACCGGCCCCGTTATCCACGCGCTTGATTCGACCGTGGATGTCACGGGTTATGTGCAGGCGATTGTCGTAGTTGTCGCTGATGGCGATCAGCGTCGCGCCTTTGCTGTTATAGCGGAAATGATAGAACTGCTTGCGTTCACCAGCCTGCGTGAGCACCAGTTCGGAAGGATCATTGCCGATGAAGATCGCGGCTTCCGAAAGGCTGTTGGTGATTGCCGGACGCTGCTCGCTCGGCATAGGAAAAGTCGTGACACGGTTTTCGTGGTCAGTCCAGACGACTTCATCGCCATTGATGTCCACTCGTTGGGCGAGGGCATGGCTCCAGCCAAAGCCGAGACCGCAATCCATTTCTGCCGCACTGGTGCGATAGAGACGCGTCCAGGTGAAGGGCAGCAATCCGCCGAGTTCGCCGTCGGTAAGTGTCAGCAATTCTTCGCCGGTGACCATCGAAACCGGACAGCCATTGGTGCATGTCTTTTTTGCACAAGAGGCACTTTTGTCGTCGGGTGTCTTGGACTGATCAGGAGCGTCGTCGACCTTTTCCTTCGGTTCAAGCTTGTGTTGATTCTGTTTTTTATCCCGCGGAAATGATGAAGCGTCCTTGACCTCCTGTTTCGGGGTATCTGAAGTTTTCGGCAGCGGGCCCTTGGCTGGTTGCTCCGCTACCTGGCTTTTCGGTGCGGCCTTGGTTGGTTGGGGTTTGGGCTTGGGCGCTTCAGCGGCGGCTTCGTCGATCTTCAATGCTGCCGTTTTGGCAGGCTTCATCGGCACATTCTTGGCGCTGGCGATGATTGGTTTCGACACCTCCGCATGAGCGGGCAGGGCGTGTTTGTTGCTGAGTGTCATCAGAGTAGAAGCAAGATCATCCAGGTACTTGATCGCTTCACCCGATTTGACCGTGGACAGGACTTTTGTCCCTGCTCTTACAGCCAGTCCGGCACCACCCGTCAGGCAGATACCCACCAGTACGTTGATCAGAAACTCCGAAGCAATCGCCGTCATAACGTCGACGATGACCTGCGGCGGAAGCATGCCGACCCACGCCACAATCGCCGAGACATAGATGAACATCAGCGGCTCGTCGCTGAGGATCAGCAACCCTGAAGCGATGGACTCTTTCGACGCGGCATATAGCTTGTCGATTTCGATGTCCGACAGATACTTTTTGAGTTTTGCGTAGTTTTTTCGCGGATTAGCGAGCAGCTCGAACAGGCTTTTGATGTCGTCCCACAAACGAAGCAGAGCTTTCTCAAAACCATCCAGTGCCCGTTTGAGCAAAATGACCGAGCGCCCGGCGCGATCTGCCGCCGAGTAGCTCGCCCATTGCGGCTGAAACTTACTCGACCATTCGCTTTGCAGCCAACCATCAAGCTTGCCGATAACGCCTTGATAGGAGTCATAGAGCGCTTTGACGTCGTTCTGCGAGACGTTGGGAAAGAACGTGATGCGGTAGGTCTGACCCTTCTTGCAGCCTTCAACCACCTTGATGCCGGTTGGGCCGATCATGGTCTCGATGACCGGTCCGGTAACGTCGTCGTAGAAGGTGCCTTTGGTCACTGGCTCCAGTTTCACTGGAGTATTGCCAATAGGGACGAATCGCGCCGACTCAAACATATGGATCAGCGTGAAATCACCCACCAGTGGGCAGGTCGCATAGGTTTCCACGGCGCCGGTTTTGGTCTTGCGTTTAGTCACGCTGACTTCATTGCCGACCTTGAAAGTCTGGTCGACATCCAGCGCCCAGCCTGTCCAGAAACCGTCAGCCCAATCCTTGTAATCGCTCAGGCAGTTTTTGAAGTCTTTGAGAATCAGGCTCACGTCAGGTGTTTTGGCGTCCAGCACGCGCAGGACCAATGTACCAATCGGGGTATTCATGACGTGACTTCCTTTGTCAGCTCAGCAGCAAGACGCTCTGCCATTTCTTCTGTATTTGGGTTTTGGCGTACGAAGCGCTCGACCTTTCTACGCAGGTTGGCTTCAGGGAATTCGAAGTAAAGCTCTGGACAGTCCTCTGATAGCCACTGCATCAGGTTTTCGACGACGGTGGTGTGATCCTTTTTTGCGAGGACATCCAACAGCGTTTGAGGCACTTCCCACCAAGGCCAATCTTTCGCAGGCGGCACTGCTCTTCGGCCCACTTCAACGCTTTTGCCATTGATCAGATATCGCTCGAATACCGGTAAAACTTCGCCGGTAGCAGGGCCAAGGGTTTCTATGATCGGGTAGATATGCCGACCATCCCAAAATCGAAAAAATACCTCCGTGGCATCTGGCATACGAACTTGGGTCAGGCTACGTAAATGCTCCAGTACCAGATCTGGATCGCAGGTAGACACGGCGAGCCACCCCCAATCCAATGCGTCAGTTTCAGCGATCCACGACAAGAATCCAGCGTTCGGGGTGATTTCTGCGAGGTATGGCATCACCGGTTTCCAATCGGCGTATGGCGTTCCGCTCCAGATAGGTAGAAGTTGCGGAGCCGTATCATGCTGATAAAAGGGCTTGAGTGGCTCTGCATCGCTGGCAGCACTGACGATCAAGTACAAGCGCTCGTCTCTCTGCAGCGGCTGTTGTGCCAGCCAATCCTTGGGTGTCAGTCGATTAGATGGCACAGGCACCTGCCTTACACTTCTCACACTCTTCACAAAACGGCGCATTACGCTTGAGGGTGTTGATCTGCGCCGGTGTCAGCACGGCACCCGCCTTATCGGCATCGGCCTGTTTCAGTACGCCCGGCATCAACGGCGCCGCACCGGTGCCGCTCCCCGGCCCACCGCCGGAGTTGATGTTGATCGCCGGCCCGCTCATGGTTACGCCGCCGCCATCGATCTTGATGAAGCTGCCACCCCCGACCAACGTCAGTTCAGCCCCAGCCTCCAGCACCACCTTCATGCCGCTGCTCAGGTGAATTTCCTGCCCCGCATCGATGAACTGCCCGGTGCCGATCTTGATGTGCTGGTTCACGCCCACGGTCAGGTGGTCGTTGGCCCGTGCTTCGACTTTGCGGTCTTCGTAGACGGTGTGGTGTTCTTCGGCCTTGAATTCCGTGTAGCTGTTCTTTTCCACGACGTCGTGGCGTTCGTTGCCGACGCGGATTTTCTGGTCGTGTTCGATGTTTTCGTCCCAGTCGCGCTGGGCGTGGAGGAAGATCTGTTCCTGGCCTTTCTTGTCTTCGATGCGCAGTTCGTTGAAGCCACCGCCGCCCATCGAGCTCAGGGTCTTGAAAGTGGTGCGCGTCTTGTTCGCCGGCAGGGCGTACGGGACGGTGTTTTCCTTGTGGTACAGGCAGCCGCTGATCAGCGGCTGGTCGGGGTCGCCTTCGAGAAAGGTCACCAGCACTTCCATGCCGATGCGCGGGATGGCGATGCCGCCGTATTGGGCGCCGGCCCAGGCTGACGACACGCGCAGCCAGCAACTGGTCTTGTCATCGGCGAGGCCGTCGCGGTCCCAGTGGAACTGCACTTTCACCCGGCCGTATTCGTCGCAGTGGATTTCCTGGCCTTTAGGCCCGGTGACCACGGCGCTCTGGCTGCCGAGGATGCGCGGTTTCGGGTGGCGCAGGGGCGGCCGGTTCGGCACGTCCCACGGGGTGGCCTGGAAGCGGTTGCGGTAGCCCTGATGGAAATCGTCTTTCAGCGCGGTGGTGTCGCTGGTCACCGATTCTTCCAGCACTTGCGGTTGCTTGCCTTCGTGATGGACTTCGGTGAGCAGCCACAGGTCATTCCACTTGGCCTTCGGGTGTTCTTTCAGCGCGAGGAAATGGCCGCTGACCAGCAGCGGCTGGTCGCTCTTGCCTTCGGCGAGCTGGAAGTCGCTGCGATGGCGTTCGAGGGCGCGTTTGGCCAGGTGTTTGCCACGCTCGCGGTCGACGAAACGGCCGGGGTAGTCGTAATCATCGAGGTCGGGCAGGGCGTCGCCACGGTTTTCGCTTTCGAGGGTGATGCGCGGTTTTTCGAAGTCGTAATCGCGGCGGGTGGTGCGGCTGGTACGGGTTTCCAGGCGCAGGTCGAAGCGCTTGATCACCGGGTCGCTGGCGACCATGCCGGAGTCCTGCTGATAGGCCACCGGCGCCAGTTTGTGGAACACCGTCTGGTCGTCGCCGAACACCAGTTTGTGCGCCGTGGCGCTGTGCTGGAAGTGGTAGTGAATGCCTTCTTCTTCGCACAGGCGCTGGATGAAATGCAGGTCCGATTCGTCGTACTGCACGCAGTAGATGCGCTCGGGGTAGATCGAACCGGTCTGGAACTCATAGGCGTTGCCCTGGATGCCATGTTCTTCGAGGACCTTGCCGATGATTTTCGGCACGCTGAGGTTCTGGAAGATCCGCTGGTTGATCCGGTGCGCCAGGTACGCCAGTTGCGGGCGCAGGGTCACGGAGTAGCGCGTCAGGCGCTTGCCGGAATCGCCTTGCGCGGCGCGGTAGATCAGGCCGTGGATGCCGCTGCCGTCGGGCGACAGCTGCAAAAAGGCCGGTTTGTGCAGCAGGGTTTCGAGGTTCAGCGACGGCTGCTCACTGACCAGCTCCACCTCGAACACAAAAGGCTGGCTGATGGCTTCCCGACCGGTGAGGGTAAACACCTGAAAGTCGTTGGAAAGACCTTCGACGGTCAGGGCAAAGTGAGTTTCATTGGCCGGCGCGAACATCCCTTGTTCCTCGTGCTGTACAGCGGCGTTCGTCGATGACCGCCAAGCGGATCAACGCACGCGAAATTCTGGAGGGCGTAAACAACATCGACCAGCAGAGCTGGCCGATGCTTGAAACGATCAGCCGTAATTAAACGACTGGAGCACGCCAGTCATCGGAACCCGAAGTACCGGATACTTCGTGGGTCCAGGTGATTTTGCGGTAGGTGAACTGCACTTCTTCCAGGTGGGTGAAGTGCGAATTGCCTGGATCCTGGCAGTTGTGCATTTTGTTGTTGATGGCGACGATGATCGCGTCTTCCAGTTTGGTGGTGTAGTAGTGCTCTTGGGTGCCTTGCGCCGAAGTGCGGTACCACTGGATAACGATTTCGCTCATGCGCTCGCCGGAGGTCAGTGCTGCTTGCAGCAGAGGCGAAGCCTTGTCGTAGACCTTGGTGATCACAACTGGCTTGTGCACGCGCTGACCGGTTGGCTGACCGGATTGTGGGTCACGCGGGATGATCACGTCGTGGGTGAAAGCCTGAACCATAACCTGGTCTTCGTGGCCTTCCTGGTAGGTGTTGCCAACGGAGTCGGCGGTGAAGGCGCCGGCAGTGATCAGGCCTTGTTTTTCGCCGGTAACCGACATGTACGCTGGTGTTGCCATGGGATGCTCTCCTTGCGGATAAAGTTAGGGTGCCCGGGAGGCGAAATCGCCCGGTGGGTGCCTGACTGTTATCAAGGAGCGTGCCAACATTTTCGAAGCCTCGTAAAACCGGGGGGATGGCGCTGGCAGTCATTGAATTTCGTGAAAAACGGCAGCGTTTCAGGCGAAAAGTGCGCAAGAAGTTGCGCAGTACTGCGCAACTTCTTGCGCACTTGGCTGGAGGCCATGAGCGGCGTGGCTTGTAGCGGTTTTAAGGGGCGTTTTATTACGTACAACTGCGCAACTTCTTGCGCAGTATGGCCAAACGCCGCTTCGTCGCCTTACCGAGTCAGCACGGTGAGGCATTCTTCAATCGAACGCTGCTGCGTCTCGGCATACAACCTCAATTCATCGATGGTCGAACGCCCCAAAGCCTGTTCGAACGCCTGACGATTGGAATGCTCACCATAGTGCGTCTGCGCCACATCCCCCAGGTTTGACTGAAAAATCCCCGCCGCACTGACCGGCAGGAAATCTTCGTACACCAGCGGTTCGGCTTTCACATACCCATCGCGTAACAACGCTTGCAGCGAAACATCAGCCGGACGACCCGCCGCAAGCCCTTTGTCTGTCAGGAAATAACGGAAGTACGCCAACTCCTGCTCGCGCATGCCCTCGAGGCTGTCAGGGAATTCGCTGAAGTGCTGGGTCATCAGCGTGTTGTAGCGTGAGGCGTTGGCTTCGCTGGGGAAGTCGCCCAATTCATCGCGTGCCGCATTCAGCAGACGGTCGTACAGCGCCCGGCCCTTGGGGGTCAGCGCCGCACCGCGTTGTTCGATTTCACCGAATCGGGCGCTGTGGCTGCCGCGGGTGTGCGTCTGGTCGGTGAAGGCGATCGGCTCGTCCAGCGCCTTGAAACTGGTCTGACGCAGCAGGATCGGATGCTGCCGGCGCGGTGGCCCTTCGATCACCGCTTTGGGTGTGATGCCGTGCAGCGGCATCTTTGCCTGAACGATGTCGATGTCCAGCGTACGCGGTGTCAGGTGGTTGATGTGCGGGCCCTTGAACGCGACGACATCGGCGATCAAACGATGCTGGGCGCTGAGCGTCTGGTATTGCGCGGCGGTGACGGTGGCGCTGTGGTGCCAGCGAAAAGTCTCCAGCGCTTGCAGGACAAATTCCCCGGCCTCGGATTCATTCAACCCGCCAGCGGCTTCAGCCTGCTCGATCAGACGCAACGCGGTTGGGGTGAAGATCGAACGCTGATCCAGCACCGATTGCGCGAAGGCCCGCAGCTCGGGGTCTTCAATCAACTCAAGTCGCAGCAACGAAGTGAACACCCGGAACGGGCTGACCTGTAGCGCATCTTCATGCACCGCGCGGAACGCCGTGGAGTGCACCGGCACTCCGGCGGGGGTCAGGTCGTAATAACCCACGGGTTGCATGCCCATCACCGCAAACAGGCGGGCGAGGGTGGCCAGTTCGGTCGCGGTGCCAACGCGGATTGCGCCATGGCGCTCCATGTCCAGCCGTTCGATTTCGCCGGTGCTGTGCAGTTGACGGGCGATCTGCGGCTCGCGCGACAGCACGTCGAGGTTGGTCTGTTCCACCAGTTCCATCAAGGCGCCATACAGCGGCACTTCTTCGCGGTACATGTCGGACATCGCTTTGGAGAAGCGTTGGCGGATCAGGTCGGGGCTGACGAAAGGCTGCACGGTCATGAAAAAAATTCCTGGCACGGTCACGTAAAGGATGGGGGAAAAGATCGCAGCCTTCGCCGACGCGGGCAAACGAAGAATCCTACGAACTTCATTCTGCCAACGACTGACCGTTTACCTGTCCTGACGCGAGTTCTCCCCCAGGAACTCCCGATACAAACGTGCCGTGTTCGACGGCTGCTCGACCATCGGCATGTGACCGACGCCGTCCCACACATCGACCCGCAGATTGGCGATGCCCTTGCTCCAGACCGGCACGCTGCTGACATCGATCAACCGGTCCTTGCGGCCCCAGAGCAACAGCCCCGGGCATTTGATGTCCGGGAGTTTTGGCTCCATCGGCGGACTGGCGCGGAAATCCCGGAAGATCTCTTCCAGTTCATCCCGGCGTTGTTCATAGCGCTGGGCGATGGCATCCAGCACCAGCCCCGGTACCCAGGGCGGCGAGGCCATGGTCATCGCATAGAAGCGTCGGAATTCTTCCCGGGAATTGATCAAAAACGGATTGTGCCCACGTGCCAGATGGCGCTCCATGTCGCTGGGCTCCGGCGCGGTGACGCCGGCCGGGTCGATCAAGGCCACCGAAGCGATGCGGTCCGGGTAGGTCGCCGCCAGCCACGCGGCGATGTAACCGCCCATGGAGTTGCCGATCACATGGACTTTCTCGACCCCGCAGACGTCGAGCAACTGGATCATGCGCTTGGCCTGCACCGCGATGTCGTAGCCACCCCCCGCCTTGAAGCCGGTTTCGCCGTGGCCGGCCAGGTCCGGAATGATCACTCGATACTGACTGACGAAATGCCGGGCGAAGCGCAGCCACAGGTTCTTTTCCGCGCTGTAGCCATGCAGCATCAGAATGCTGCTCGACGCTTCATAGGGCCCGCCTTGCCAGGTTGACACGGTCATTTCGGCAATCGGTACTTCAATCTTGTGCAACCGGTACAGCTTGGCCTCCAGGGCCGCGCTCAGGTCGTAGAGCCAGTGGCCGACCGCCGGGTAGCTCAACCAGCTCCAGGCCACGAAAACTGCGAGGGCGACAAACAGCAAGAGCATCGGACGTCTTCCTTGTTCAAGACAGAATGTGGTCGGCCGGTTTCAGCGCCCGGGTCAACCGGTGATAGCTGAAACTGAAGCCCGGGAACATTGCGATCACATGACCGCTCTTGCTTTGATACCAACTGTGGCAGCCGCCGGTTTTCCAGACCGTGCGCTCCATCTCCCGGTGAATCATCTGAGTGTAGGTACGTTCTGCTTCGGGGCGAACTTCGATGCTGCGCAGACCTTTGGCCTGCACGGTGCGGATGCAGTCGAGGATGTAGTTCATCTGCGATTCGATGATGAACAGCGCCGAGGTGTGGCCTATGCCGGTGTTCGGCCCGGTGACGATAAACAGGTTGGGAAAGTCCGGCAGGCTGGTGCCGAGGTAGGCGCGCGGGTATTGCGCCCAGACGTCGCGCAGTTGCACGGCGTTTTTTCCGCTGACCGGGTAAGAAATCACGCCGTCGGTGGCGTCGTAACCGGTCGACCACACGATCAGGTCGACGTCGATGTGCTGGCCGTCCGTGGTGACGATGCCGGTTTCGTCGAGGCTGGCGATGCCTTGCTCGCGGCTGTGCAGCGTGACGTTGGGCCGGGTCAGCGCCGGGTAATAAGTGCTGGAGACCAATACCCGTTTGCAGCCGATGGTGAAGTCCGGCGTCAGTTTTCGCTGGAGTTCGGGATCCGTTACCTGGTGTTTGAGGAATTTCAGGGCCTGGTGCTGCACCATGTGAATCGCCGGTTTTGAATATTTGAAGGCGATGACCCGGGTTTCGAACTGCCAGTAGATCATCCAGCGCAACAGCTTGTAGGCCGGTTTCAAACCCAGCAGCCAACGCTGGAAGGGCCCGAATTTGCGGTCCGGTCGGGGCAGCACCCAATGCGGCGTGCGTTGAAAGACGTGCAGTCGCTCGACCTGCGGCGCAATCGTCGGTATCACCTGCGCCGCACTGGCGCCGCTGCCGACGATGGCCACGCGTTTACCGCGATAGTCGTAGCTGTGATCCCAACTGTTTGTATGAAAGGTCTTGCCCTGAAAGCGATCCTGTCCCGGGAAGTGTGGGACGACCGGTTGGCTCAATGGCCCGGTGGCGTTGATCAGGAACTGTGCGTAGAACGTGCCTTTGGTGCCGGTGTGTACGGCCCAACGTTTCTCGGTTTCGTCCCATTCGATGCGTTCGACGTTGGCTTGCAGTTCCACGCGGTCGCGCAGGCCGAAACGCTCGATCACATGTTCGGTGTAGTGATGCAGCTCGGCCTGTTCGGCGAACATCTGCGTCCAGGGGTAGGGCGCGAACGACAGTGAATACAGGGGCGACGGCACATCGACCGCCGCGCCGGGGTAAGTGTTCTGGCACCAGGTGCCGCCGAAAAAGTCCCGCCGTTCCAGCAAGCGAAAATCGTCGATGCCGGCCTTGAGCAAATTGATGGCCGCGCACTGGCCGCCAAACCCGCTGCCGATGATCAACACTTGATAGGTCTGCATGGGCCTCCTTCTTAGAGTGTTTTTTCCATTTTCTTCCTTTCATGTATAGCCAATCATTTGCCTGCTGTGTGATGGAAATGGCGGGGTATTCGGCCGCTGGCCGGTGATGGCTATTTAACGTCTCCCTGTTAGACTCCGAGCACATCCTTTTGCGGTGTACTCGAGGCCCTTATGGGAAGAACGGGAGGAAAGGGACTTTCACTGGCCAGGAGGCTTTACACATCGCGAACCCTCGGGTTGGTCCTGGGGCTTCTATGCGTGAGCGTTGCGATGCACCCGCTCGATCCGCCGACCTGGGTCTGGGCGCTGATGCTGTTCAACGGCCTGGTCTGGCCGCACCTCGCGTATCAATGGGCCCGACGGGCCAAGGTTCCGTACCACGCCGAACACCGCAACCTGCTGCTCGACGCCTTTCTCGGCGGCTTCTGGGTCGCCGCCATGCACTTCAATCCCTTGCCCAGTGCCACGACCATTTCAATGATGGCGATGAACAATGTCGCCATCGGTGGCCTGCGTTTTCTGCTGGCCGGGGCGGCGGCGCAGTTGCTTGGCGTCGGCGTCGGGCTGGTAGTGTTTGCCCCGGCCTTCATCCCCGCGACCTCTCCGGCGCAGCTCTATGCGTGCCTGCCGTTGTTGATGCTGTATCCGCTGGCGCTGGGCTGGATCTGCTTCCGCCAGGCCTACACCCTTGGCCTGCACAAGCGTGAATTGCTGGCGTTGAGCCGTACCGACAGCCTGACCGGTTTGCTCAATCACGGCGCCTGGAAGGATCAACTGGACATCGAATTCGAACGCAGCAAACGCCAGCAGACAGGCGCGGCAATTGCGCTGATCGACATCGACCATTTCAAGGCGATCAACGACACCTACGGCCATGTGGCCGGCGATATCGTCCTGCGTCAGTTAAGCAAGATGCTCAAGCAGAACCTGCGCATGGCCGATGTGGCGGGGCGCTACGGCGGCGACGAGTTTTGCGTGATCCTGCCGGACTTGCCGCTGTTCAACGCGGCGCAGGCCATGGAAGCCTTGCGTGAGCGTTTTTCCTTTCTGGTCTACGAACAGAGCCCGGCGCTGAAAGTCAGCTTGAGCATTGGCCTGGCGGCACTCGATCCGGCTCACGGCGATGCAACGCGCTGGCTGAACGATGCCGATGAAGCGCTCTACGAAGCCAAGGCCAGCGGGCGCAACCGGGTGATCTGCTGCAACGATGACAAGCCGCGGCGTGAGGTATTCGATTCGGTTTGAACGGATTGGGTGTCGCATCCGGGATAGAGCCTTGGGGCGATGTCAGGTACGGTTCAGTACCCGACACGAAACAAGGATTGATTCATGACGTTCAAATTCCCTCGTTCCCTGCTGGCCGCCGGTCTCGGCCTGACCCTCTCTTTCGCAGCCGCTGGCGCCTTCGCCGAACCGCACAAACAGGTGCTGGCCGACGCCGAGCAATACAAACCCGAAGCCCTGAAATTGCTCGAGCGCCTGGTCAATATCGACTCCGGTTCCGGTGATGAAAAAGGCCTCAAACAAGTCAGTGACATCGCCATCGATGAGCTGAAAAAGCTTGGTGCAACCATTGAATTGGTGCCCAACACTCCGGAAAAAACCAACCACGTGCTCGCCACGCTCAAAGGCACCGGCAAGGCGAAAATCCTGCTGATGGCGCACATGGACACGGTGTTCAAGGAAGGCTCCGCCGCCGAGCGACCGTTCCACATCAAGGACGGCCGCGCCTACGGGCCGGGGGTGATGGACGACAAGGGCGGGATCGTCGCCGGCATTTATGCGCTGAAGATCCTGAAGAACCTCGACTTCAAGGATTACGCGCAAATCACTTTCCTGCTCGATGCCAGCGAAGAAACCGGTTCGGACGTCGCCACCGACCTGATCAAGAAAACCGCCAAACTTCACGACGTGACCCTCAACCTTGAACCGGGTCGCCCGGCGGATGGCCTGGTGGTGTGGCGCAAGGGCAGTGCCACCGCACTGGTCGAGGTCAAGGGCAAGGCTGCTCACGCCGGCGTCGCACCGGAACTGGGGCGCAACGCGGCGATGGAAGCGGCGCATCAGATCCTGCAACTGGGCAAACTCGGCGACGAAGCCAAGAAAACCACGATCAACTTCACCGTGCTCAAGGCCGGCGACCGCACCAACGTCATTCCGGATCAGGCCATGGCCAAGGCTGACGTGCGGGCGGCGGTGCCGGAAGAGTTCGACCGGATCGAGAAGGATCTGGCGCGGGTGTCGCAGGACAAGTTGATTCCTGACACTGAGGTGAAAACTTCATTGCAACGCGGCTTGCCACCGATGCCGCAGACGGCGGAGTCGGATCGTTTGATGGCGATGGCCCAAGGGATTTATGGCGAAATCGGCCGCAAGTTGACCGAAGAAGGCAGTGGCGGGGCGGCGGATGCGAGTCTGTCAGCCGGGGTGGGCACGCCGACGCTGGATGGGTTCGGGATTGTTGGCGGCAACATTCATACGCCGGAGGAGTATGCGGAAGTGGAGAGTGTGGCGCCGCGGATTTATCTGTTGTCGCGGATGATTATGGAGCTGGCGAAGCAGTAACGGCAGCTAGCGGTTTCGCGGCGGGCGCCATGCGAGTGGACTCGTAATGGCGTCGGGCCGCTCTGCCTCTTTGTAGCGGGGTGCGAGGTTACTCTTTGACGCTCATGTATTCCTTGGCCCAGAGGATGTATTCCTCAGGCTGGGTGTAGGTGTGGGTCAGTTCGGTGGCGCTCAGGTCCGAGGCCTGGGTGAAGATCTGGCGCTGTTCGCGCAGGCTGTCGTAAGTGGCCTTGATCGCCGCGAAGTAAGCGCCGTGGCCGTCGATGGTCACGCGCACACCCAGTTCGGCCAGGCGCTTGTCGTCGCGCAGCGCCGGGTTGCCGTAGGTGACCAGCATCAGCGGGACAGTCAGGTGTTCGGCGATTTGCTCGAGCTGATCGAAGTCCTGGATGCCGACCATGCAGATACCGTCGGCGCCAGCGGCCTGGTATTGGCGGGTGCGGCTGATGATTTCCTGATTCGGCAGGATGCCGGCGTTGGTCCGGGCGATGATCGCCATTTCCGAGTCGACTCGGGCTTCCAGTGCCGCGCGGATCTTGCCGACGCCTTCGGCGACCGAGATCAGGTCGGTGGATTTACGGCCGAATTGTGCCGGCAGCAGGGTGTCTTCGATGGTCAGCGCGGCGACGCCGGCGCGTTCCAGTTCGACGATGGTGCGCATCACGTTCAGGGCGTTGCCGTAGCCGTGGTCGGCGTCGGCGATCACCGGCAATTGGGCGACCCGGCCGATGCGGGTGGCCTGTTCAGCGAATTCGCTGAGGGTGATCAGGGCAAAGTCCGGAGCACCCAGGACCTGCAGCGAGGCGACCGAGCCGCCAAGAATCCCTACTTCAAAACCCAGGTCAGCGGCGATGCGGGCGGACATCGGATCGAACACCGAGGCGGTGTGATAGCAGGTGTCGGAAGCCAGCAGCTGACGGAAGTTACGGCGCAAATCTTGATGAGAAAGCCTGGTCATACGAGTTCCACCAATACAAAGGAATGGAAAGGCTTGAGCAAAGGTGTCAACGCCGAAGGTGAAAAGGCTATCACGCCAATGGGTCAAGGATCATGACGAATTAACGAGGAAGTTAACCAGGGAAAACCTGTTCAGGCTTTCTTGCAGCAGGCAGAGGCGCTCAGGCCGCCACCGCCTGCTGCTGTTGATTGGGCAGCGGCACTGCCCGCACCGAGTTGCCCGGCTGCAATTGCAGGCGTTTGGCGGTGAGACGGTCGATTACCAGAGTGCTGCCGACCCGGCGCCCCGGAGCGACGGTGATGCGGCAGTTTTCCAGACGCCGGTTGTGGATCAGCCACAGCGGCGCCTGATCGTCCGGCGCGCCAATGCTCAGGGTCAGTTCCAGGCTGTCGCGTACCGTGCGGATACTGCGGATCGGCGCCTCGATGACCGGGCCGCCGTCGAAGATGTCGATGTAGCCTTTGTGGGCGAAACCCTCGGACTGGAGGATTTTCAGTGCCGGCTCGGTGTTGGGGTGGGCCTGACCGATCACGGCCTGAGCCTGTTCGGTGAGCAAGCAGGTGTACAGCGGCTGGCGCGGCATCAGTTCGGCGATGAAGGCCTTGTTGCCCAGCCCGGACAGGTGGTCGGCGTGGCTGAAGTCCATCTGGAAGAAGTGCCGGCCGAGGCTGTCCCAGAACGGCGAACAGCCTTGCTCGTCGGCACTGCCGCGCAGTTCGGCGATCATCTTCTCGCCGAACAGGTGCGGGAATTCAGCGACAAACAGCAAACGCCCCAATGACAGCAGGCGTCCATTGCTGCCGTGGCGCTGATCGTGGCGCAGGAACAGCGAGCACAGTTCCGATTGGCCGGTCAGTTCATTGTTGAGGAACAGCGTCGGGATCTGCCGCTGGATACCGAGGTCCGGCGCCGAGCTGACAGTCAGCCCGACCCGATAGTTGTACCAGGGCTCACGCAGGCCGACAGCCCCGGCCAGGGCGCTGACCCCGACCACCCGCTGCTCGTCGTCCTCGAGCACAAAAAGATAGTCGGCATCGGCCCGTTCGACCTGCTCGGCGAAGGCGCGCTGCGCCCAGCGTACCCGGTGGGCCAGGCGATCTTCGTTGGCGGGCAGGGTGGTGAACCCTGGCCCGGCCTGTTGCACCAGCGTCATCAACGCTGGCAGGTCGCTGACTTGGACCGGACGGACAATCATGCTGCAACTCCTTTTGCGCGCCTGCTCGGGCACTGTCGTTGGGTGAGGGCGCGGTTCACAGGGCAATCACCCGGATCTTGCTGCCAGCGCTGACATTCAGTGCTGCACAAATCGCCGGCGTAAGCGCCAAGGGCTGACCGGGCTGGTAATCCAGCTCCGCGACCACCGCCCGAAAGCCATGCAGTGCATCGTTACTCACCAGATAACGACCGCGGGCATCGATCAGTGGTTCCGTTTGAACCGTGGCGGTCTGGCTCTGGGCGATCGAACGGATGTTGGCGGTGCGTGCATACAAGGTCGGGCCGGCATCGAACAGGTCGATGTAGCTGTTGGTTTCAAAACCCTCGCGCTCCAGGATGTCGAAGGCCTCCTGACCGTCCGGGTGGATGCGACCGATGCACTCTTGCGCCGCCAGCGGCAGCATCGGCACGTAGATCGGGTATTGCGGCATCAGTTCGGCAAGAAACGTACGGCTCTGCAAGCCGCACAGGCGCTCGGCCTCGACGTAGGGCAGATCGAAGAAGTGCTTGCCCAGCGCGTCCCAGAACGGCGAGTTGCCCTGCTCGTCGCTGTAGCCGACGATTTCGGTGATCACCGCTTCGGCAAAACGCGTCCCGTGGGCGGCGATGAACAGCAAGCGTGCCCGCGACAGCAATTCCGAGAACGGCGTGCGCACCAGCGCCGCGTCGATGTGAAAACCGCGCAGCAGCGTGTGGCCGCTCAGGTCGTGGCACAGCGACAGCGCCGGCACGCCGTGTTCGATGTTCAGTTCCCGCGAAGCGCTGGTGAAGTGGCGGTTGCGCAGGCTGTAGAACGGTTCGTTGTGGCCGGCCGTGGCGAGAATCTCCGAGCAGCCGACCAGGCGACGGCTGTCCAGATCTTCCAGCACGAAGAAGTAATTCTCCGGGCCCTGAGCCGCGTCGTCGCTGTCGAACGAGGCGCAGGACGCGGCGATTTTTTCGCTCAGGCGCTGGCTGTCGTCCGGCAGGGACGTGACGCCCACCAGGCTGTCGCGAGCCAATTGTTGCAATTGAGGCAGGTCGTTTGGCTCGACTGGGCGTAAGACCAGCATGGATGCACTCCTGTATCAAAAGGTTCGGCCCATTCGCCGAACCTGACTATCACTGTCGGTTTCCACGCGTTAAAGCGGCGGACGCCTGATTTGTTGTCAGACGCCGCTCTTTTTCTTGTCAGCCATTGCTCGGGTCAGGCAGCGCGGTACTGGCGCCGAGCTTGTTCAGGAAGAACAGGTACACCAGACCCAGGGCGATCCAGATCAGGCCGAGTTTCTGTGCATCGACGCCCATGTTGTACATGATGGCCGCGACGATGATGAAGCCGATCACCGGGCAGATCAGGTGACGGATCACCTGGCCGGACTTCTGCCGGCGCCAGTAGTAATTGATCACGGTCAGGTGCAGCAGCATGAAGCCGCTCAAGGCGCCGAAGTTGACCAGCGAGGTCAGGGTGTCCACCGAGTTGATGAACAGGTAGCAGATCACCAGCGACAGCACGGCCACCAGATAGATGCTCAGGTACGGCGTGTTGTGTTTCGGGTGGACCTTGGCCAGCACTTTCGGCAGCTTGCCGTCGCGGGCCATGCCGAACAGCAGGCGCGAGACCGCCGCTTGCGAAGTGATCGCCACCGCCACGCCCCAGGCCAGGGCCGTGGCCACGCCGGTCAGGGTCGCGAGCCAGCTGCCAGCGGCAATTTCGGCGATTTCATAGAACGCGGTGTCGGCGGACTTGAAGCCCATGCCGGCTGCCAGGTCGGTAGCGATCCAGGTCTGTACGACGAAAATCGCGCCCATCACCACCAGGGTAATCAACGCCGCTTTGCCGACGCTGCGGCCCGGATCGCCTTTGATCTCTTCGGCGAGCGTGGAGATCGCATCGAAGCCAAGGAACGACAGCACCGCAATCGACACTGCTTGCATCAGCAGGGCGAAGTTGAAGGTTTCCGGGTGATACAGCGGCGCCAGGGTCAACTGGCCGTTGCCGCCACCGTTGTGCAGGGCATTCCAGGCGTAGAACAGGAAAATCCCCAGCACAACGAGTTGCGCCAGCAGGAACACGATGTTCATGCGGGCGGTGAAAGTGATGCCGCGCAGGTTGACGAACGTGGCGCTGACCAGGAACGCCAGGATGAAGCCGACCTTCGGAATGTCCGGGTACAAATGGTTGAGTGCCATCGCCGCGTAGACGTAGAGCAGCGGCGGAATCAGCAGATAGTCGAGCAGCATCAGCCAGCCGGCGATGAAGCCGACGTGTTGATTCAGGCCTCGTTGTGCGTAGGAATACACCGAGCCGGCAATCGGAAAGGCCCGGGCCATGCTGCCGTAGCTCAGCGCGGTGAAGACCATCGCCACCATGCCGATGATGTACGCCAAGGGCACCATCCCCGGTGCCTCCGCGTTGACGTAGCCATACACGCCAAACGGGGCGATGGGGATCATGAAGATCATCCCGTACACCACCAGGTCGGTCAGTGTCAGGCTACGTTTCAACTCCTGTTTGTAGCCGAACTCTTCTATTTCCATGAAGCGCAACTCCTTGTCAGCCAATCGGTCGTTTTAGTTGTTATATCGGTCCGTCGTTTACAGCGTCAGCAGTGGTTACAACAATCTTTACAGCAGGGGTGCCAGATAATTTGCCCAGCGGGTCACCGCTTCCGGGTTGCGCAGCAGGTCGTTGCGCACTTCGATCAAGACCGACTCCAGACCACGGGCATCGCCGTGCACCGGCACGGTCATGTCGCCCAGCGGGTCGATCTTGTACGGCTGGTTGCCGGCGACTTTCAGCGGATGCCGGTCGAGACCGTCGAGCAGGCGCTGGGCGTATGCCTTGGACTGACCGAACAGCACGCCGACTTCCAGTTCCCGTGGCTGGCCGTAGTACACCGGGGTGAAACTGTGAATCCCCACCACCCGCACTGGCCGGCCATCGGCCAGGCGCTCGTCGATCAGTTGTTGCAGCCGGGTGTGAAACGGCTTGAACAGGCACTGGCGACGGTATTCGCGGGTGGCTTCATCGAGCTCGCGATTGCCCGGCACCTGATAGATCTCGCTCTGCGCCGGAATGCTGTCCGGGGCATGTCGGGGCCGGTTGAGGTCGATCAACAGTCGCGAATAATTGGCGCTCAGCAGCGTGGCGCCGATCTTTTCCGACAGTTGCTCGGCCAGCTCCAGCGCACCGATGTCCCAGGCAATGTGTTCACGCGCAGCCGTGTCATCCAGGCCCAGATTGTTCAGGGCGTCGGGGATGTAACGGCTGGCGTGCTCGCACACCAGGATCAGTGGATGCGACGAGTTTTCGCGGATCAGGTTGTAGACCGGTCGGGTGTACAACCCAAGCTCGGCGGATTCAGTACAGGCGTGCATAGTGCTCACACAGGTCAGCGGGCGAGAGCTGTTCCGTCAGCGCCAGTTCCTCGGTTTTAAGGGCGAAATATGTGTCGAGCAACGGTGCCGGCAGCGCTGCCATCAGCGCTTCGCTGCGACGCAGGCATTCCAGTGCCTGAGCCAAAGAGGCGGGCAGGGCAACGATGCCCCGCGCCTCGCGTTGTTCGTCGTTGAGTGAATCGGGGATTTCATCGGTGATCGCGTTCAGCGCCAGACGCTGTTCGATGCCCAGGCGTCCGGCGATCAGCAGCGCAGCCATCGCCAGGTGCGGCGAAGCGGTGGCGTCCATGGCGCGGAATTCCAGGTTGTACTGCTTTGCCACGGGTTTGTTGCCCAGGCTCACGGTCGGGCAGATGCGCAGCGCCGCTTCGCGGTTCTGTTGCCCGAGGCAGGCGTAGGACGCGCTCCAGTGGTGCGGCTGCAAACGTTCATATGAGACCGGCGTCGGTGCGGTGAACGCACACAGCGCCGGCAAGTAATGCAGCACGCCCGCCGCCCAGTGCTGGCCGAGGGTCGACAAGCCATTGCTGGTGCCGGCGTCGTACAGCATCGGCTGACCGGCCAGGTCGAGCAGGCTGACATGCAGGTGCACGCCGTTGCACACCGCTTCAGCAGCGGTCTTCGGCGCAAAACTCAAATCCAGGCCCATCTGCCGGGCAATTTCCCGGGTGATCTCGCGTACATTCACCGCGCGATCCGCCGCCGCCACGCCGAGGGTCGGGCGGCAGGTGATTTCGTATTGATGCTTGCCGTATTCGGGCAGGAACATTTCCGGCTCGACGCCGCCGGCGCGCAACGCGCTGAGCAGCCAGCCGCCGAACTCGGCGCCCTGGCGTTGTGCTTCGAGAGAGAAGGCCAGGTGTTCGGCAAACCCTGCGTGCAGGTTGAATTCGTGTTCGAACGCGGCGTTGACCTGCAGACCGAGCTGGTCGCGATACCGCTCGATTTCATCGCGCAGCAGCGTGCGCGGGCAGGCGCCCCACGGGCGGCCGTCGGTTTCGCGGATGTCGCCGTGGATGAAATCCAGCGCCGGGGCGGCGGTGTCCGGGCCGTTGCCGACGGTGACGCGGCTGGCCAGATCGGGAATCAACCGCAGATCGCCATAGGCGCCCCACGGATTGCTCGACGCGATGATGTCCTGCGGCGTCAACGCGCTGTTGGCCGGCACCCAGCCGCAACCGGCCGCTTGATAGTGTTCCAGCTCATCGCTGGGAAACGAGCGGCCACGGGTGATACCGATCAGGTCGGTAGTGACGATGGTGGTCATCGGCAACGGCGACAGGCGTTCGCTCATGGCTGCATCTCCTGCAACCGGCCGAGTACGGTGTCGGTGTCGGTGATCCAGCAGTAGCCCTTGATCGCGTTCAGGCACGCGTCGTGGCGTGCTTCGGTGTAGGTCGCGCAGGCGTCCGCCACCAGTGTCACCAGATAACCCCGGTCGGCGGCGTCGCGCACGGCCATGTCCACGCACTGGTCGGTGACGATGCCGGCGATGATCAGGTGCCGGGTTTCCAGATTGCGCAGCACGTAGTCGATGTTGGTCGAGTTGAAGACACCGGAAGAAGTCTTCGGCAGCACGATTTCGTTTTCCGCCGGGGTCAGTTCGGCGATGACCTGTGCCTGCGGGCTGCCCTTGGGCAGGTGCATGTCCGACAGTTTGTGGTCCAGCGAGCGGTCGCGACCGTCGGCGGTGAGGCTTTCGATCAGGGTGTGCAGCACGTTCTGCTGTGCGTCGCGGAAGGCGTTGAGCAGGCGCACCTGATTCGGCACCACTTGCGAGCGCGTGCGGTTGAGGAAGTAGGCGGCGTCCGGGCCTTCGAGGTGCGGGTCGAACTGCGGCTCAAGCCAGGCACGCTGCATGTCCACCAGTAACAGCGCGGTGTGGTCGGTGACAAACGGCAGGTCCCGCGGCGAGCGGTGGGGAAGGCTGAACATCCTTATTTATCCTCCAGCAGGTGGGTGTCGAAGTCGTTGCGCAGGGCGTCGATGCCTTCCAGGCGATCGGCCAGGTCCGGGCTGCGCAGGGTCAGGCAAGCGATCAGTGCTTCAACCTGGGCCAGCGCCGGGACCATGGTGTCGAACGGCGATGCCGACTCCACCGGGGCGCTGATGATCATGTCGGCCAGCTCGCGCAGCGGCGAGGCATAGATGTCGGTGAACAGCACGACGCGAGCGTTGTTGTTCTTCGCGGCAGTGGCCACGCGCAGGGCCTGGGTCTGGTAGCGGCGATAGTCGAACACCAGCACCACGTCCTGGCGCTGCAGGTCGAACAGACGATCCGGCAATTGCGCGTTGTCCTCCAGCGCAAAGCAACCGGGGCGCAGCAGACGCAAATGATTGAGCAGGTAAGTGGCCATCAGGCTGCTGAAGCGCCCGCCGAAGCAGTAGATCTGGTGGCGCGTATCGAGCAGCCATTGCGCGAGAATCCGCACGTCTTCGGGTTGGGTCAGGGCCTGGGTTTCGGCCAGCAGATTGTGACTGTGGGCCAGATAGTGGCTCCAGGCATCGTCCTGATTCAGGTTCGAACGCGGTTGCAACAGCGTGCGCGGCGAGCGCAGGCGATGGTCCATGTCGCTGAGCAGGGCGTCCTGGAATTCGGCGTAACCGCCAAAACCGAGTTTTTTTACCAGACGCACGATGGTCGGATCGCTGACGCCGGCGTGTTCGGCCAGACGCGCCATCGGGCCGAGCCCGTTGCGCGGGTACTGATCGAGCAAGGCCCGGACGACTTTGCGCTCTGATGGCGTAAGGTCCAGGCCGGGATCAGTAATCAGGTCTCTGAGAGGGGGCATCCGGGCTCCTGCTGGATGGGGTGTTGGATTCGCTTCACAATCCGTTAAAACAGTATTTATGTAACTCACGCTACATGTCTAGTGAATTTTCCAGGCAATTATTTCAGCCCCAAAATGGGGCGAGATGCCCGTGTAACAAGGGCTACACGTCTATCGATCGATCTTGTAGTCCATTGCCCATTGTTGTGTCAGACATTGCCGCTTTGTTTTGACAGGGCGATTGAAGGGCTTCCCCGGAATCGCCCGGTTTACGGCACAATTGCCGTCCTGTCGGCACGTTGCCGGGTGTTTTTTACCTTCTGACCGAGTGACTGATTGTGCAAGCCACCCGTTTGACCTTGATCTGTCACGCCAGAACCGTCGCACAAAAATTGGCGCGTTTTCCTACGAACGAAGCTGTTGAAGAAAGCGCTGTAGCGTCTGACTCGCTGGCCGCTCGGTTCGAGAGGCCGCGCCGTTTGATCTGTGGCCCGGAATTGCGCACGCGTCAGACTGCCGCATGGTTCGGTCACGATGCCCAGGTGGATGAAGCACTGCGCGATTGCGACTGGGGCCGTTGGCAGGGGCAGTCGATCAAAGACCTGCAGCGAGATGAACCGGAAGCCCTGCAAGCCTGGTTCGAAGATCCCGGCGCCGCGCCCCATGGCGGGGAATCGGTGGTGCAACTCGGCGAGCGAGTGGCCGCATGGCTGACGACCCTGCAAACCACGCAGGGTCATGTCGTGGCCGTCACGCATCCGTTCATCATTCGAGCGGCGCTGATGCAGGTCATGCAAGGCCAGGCTTTCCATAGCATCGATGTCGAGCCGCTGGCGGTGGTCGAGTTGAGTTTCTTCGGGCGCTGGCGGCTACGCTTGTCCGGCATCGACCTTGAAGGAGACCGTACATGAAACGCTTGCTGGTCATCGGCATTGGCGCCGGCAACCCCGACTACATCACGATGCAGGCGGTGAAGGCGCTGAATCAGGTGGACGTGTTTTTCCTCATGGACAAGGGCCAGAGCAAGGACAAGCTGATCGACCTGCGGCGCGAAATCTGTGAGCGCTACATCACCGATCGTACCTACCGTTTCGCCGAAGCCCACAGCCCGGAGCGCGAGCGCGGCGATGTGGACTACAGCGCTAGCGTCGATGATCTGAACCGCGCCAAGCAGCAAACCTTCGAGCACCTGATCAATGACGAATTGGCTGACGGGCAGTGCGGCGGTTTTCTGGTGTGGGGCGACCCGGCGCTGTACGACAGTACGATTCGCATCCTTCAGGCAATCCTGGCCTCAGGACAATGCGCGTTCGAATTCGACGTGATCCCCGGCATCACCAGCGTTCAGGCCCTGGCAGCGCAGCACAAGGTGCCGCTGAACACCATCGGCCGCTCGATTGAAATCACCACCGGCCGGCGTCTGGCGGCGGGGCAGGTGAGTGATACCGACAGTCTGGTGGTGATGCTCGACGCCGAAGACTCCTACCATCAAGTGGCGGATCAGCAGACGGAGATCTACTGGGGCGCCTACCTCGGCACGCCGGACGAAATCCTCATCAGCGGCCGGCTCAAGGATGTCGCGGATGAGATCGAGCGGGTGCGCAAGGCTGCGCGGGCCGAGCATGGTTGGATCATGGACACTTATCTGTTGCGCAAGCCTTGACCTCACGACCAAAGCGCTCGCGATACACCGATGGCGGCACTCCGACCACGCTGCGAAACGCGACGCGAAAGCTTTCCACCGAACGATAACCGCAGCGCTGGGCGATCTGATCAGTGTTCTGCGGTGTGCTTTCCAGCAGCTCTCGGGCTCGGGCCAAGCGCTCGTGTTGCAGCCAGGCCTTGGGTGACTGGCCGCTGGCTTCCGTGAATTTGCGCAGGAAGGTGCGTTCGCTCATCGCCGCTTCGCTGGCCAGATCACGCACTTCCAGTGGTTCGTGCAGGCGTTCGCGGGCCCACTGCATCACGCGCGACAGATCGCTGCGCGGGGTCGGGCTGACCGGGGTGGGAATGAATTGCGCCTGACCGCCGGTGCGTTGCGGCGACATCACCAGCCGTCGCGCTACCGAATTGGCCACCTGAGTGCCGAAGTCCCGCGCCACCAGATGCAGGCAGGCGTCGATCCCGGCCGCGCTGCCGGCCGAGGTGATCAACTGGCCGGAATCGACGTAAAGCACATCCGGATCGACATCGATGGCCGGGAAGCGCTCGGCCAGCTCCGAGGTGTAGCGCCAGTGGGTGGTCGCGCCGTGCCCGTCGAGCAGGCCGCTGGCGGCCAAAACAAAGACGCCTGAACAGATCGACAGCAACCGAGCGCCGCGTGAATGGGCATTGCGCAATGCTTCGAGCAAGGCTTCCGGCACCGGCGCACTGCGGTCGCGCCAGCCGGGAATGATGATGGTGCGAGCCTCCGCCAGCAGCTCCAGCCCACCATCGGCCAGCACCTGAATCCCGCCCATGGCGCGCATCGGGCCTTGATCCACCGCTGCAATGCAGTGCGCGTACCACGGGAAATCGAACTCCGGCCGGGCCAGGCCGAAGATCTCCACGGCGATGCCGAACTCGAACGTACAGAGGCCGTCGTAGGCCAGGATCGCGACCAATCCAGGTGATTCAGGCATTTGGCGGAAACTTCCCGGTGAGTGTCTTGTGCGCCACTGTAGCGGCAAGCGGCAGCTCGATAAAGTCTGTTCATCCCTTCACAGACGTAGGAGCAACACAACATGCCTAGCCTGGTTCGCGAAATTCCTGCCGCCCCGTCGGCGATTGCCCTGATGCACTTCAGCAACCGTCTGACCTTCGAAACCGATTGTTCCGACGTCTTCAGCAGCCAGGAAGCCGGTGAGATCGATTTCGTGCTGGTGGACGTGCGCGGGCCGCTGGCCTTCGAGCGCGGCCACGTACCGGGGGCGATCAATATTCCGGGGCGTTTGCTGACAGCCGAAAGGCTGGCGGATTACCCAACATCCACGCTGTTCGTGGTGTATTGCGCCGGTCCCCACTGCAACGGCGCCAACAAGGCAGCGGTGAAACTGGCGGCGCTGGGTTATCCGGTCAAGGAGATGATCGGCGGGGTCACCGGCTGGCTCGATGAAGGCTTCGAATTGAGTGTCGCGGCACCGCGAGCGGCGACCCATCCGATTGCCTGTGATTGCTGATATTCAGTGAGTTGCCGCCCTCGGCGGCAACTTTTATCGGCTTTGTCCTACAACCCTTGCACCGCTCTGGCGCACACTTTTCCCACGTGATGGCACTCGCCGATTTTCTATAAGTATTTGTCGCTTAAACACAATTTGCCCCGTGCGCGCCGCCATAGACTGCCGGCCACTTCGGTTTCTTTGCGCTCCATAGCCCAAGGCCGAACCTGACAATCGAAAGCTGCCAATAAAAGCCTCCGCACACGGGAGTAATAAATGAAAAAGCTGGTTATGTTCGGTGCCCTGGCACTGTCGATGTTGTCCCTGACCGCCGTGGCCGAAGACGCCAAACCGATCCGTATCGGTATCGAAGCCGGTTACCCGCCATTCTCGATGAAAACCCCTGACGGCAAACTGGCCGGTTTCGACGTGGACATCGGCGATGCGCTGTGTGAGCAGATGAAAGTCAAATGCACCTGGGTCGAGCAAGAGTTCGACGGCCTGATCCCGGCGCTGAAAGTGAAGAAGATCGACGCGATCCTGTCCTCGATGACCATCACTGACGATCGCAAGAAAAACGTCGATTTCACCATCAAGTACTATCACACCCCGGCGCGCTTCGTGATGAAGGCAGGCTCCGGCGTGAAAGATCCGCTGACCGAACTCAAAGGCAAGAAAGTCGGCGTGCTGCGCGCCAGTACCCACGACCGCTACGCCACCGAAGTGCTGGTGCCGGCCGGGATCGAACTGGTGCGTTACGGCTCGCAGCAGGAAGCTAACCTCGACATGGTCTCCGGTCGTATCGACGCGATGCTGGCCGACTCGGTCAACCTGAGCGACGGCTTCCTGAAAACCGACGCCGGCAAAGGCTTCGAATTCGTCGGCCCGACCTACGAAGACGCCAAATACTTCGGCGGCGGCGCCGGTATTGCCGTGCGTAAAGGCGATACCGAGCTGGCGGAAAAATTCAACACTGCCATCAACGAAATCCGCGCCAACGGCAAGTACAAGCAAGTGCAGGACAAGTACTTCGACTTTGACGTGTACGGCCATTAATACGCCGTAGAAAAAAGTGGCCCCGTTGACGCGGTGGCCACTTTTTTTTCGCCTGTGATTTATCCTGTCAGCACATTTTCAATGCAGTCACTGTGCAGCAGCGACTACAGAATTTCCGGAGTTCCCCATGCAACGCATCGATCATGTACTGCCCTGGAGCCACTTGGGCAGCGAACGCTCCCTCAGCGTGTTCCGTTACGGCGCCGGCCCGCGCAAGGTCTACATCCAGGCCAGCCTGCACGCTGATGAACTGCCGGGCATGCGCACCGCGTGGGAACTGAAAAAACGCCTGGCCGAGCTGGAAACCAACGGCCAGTTGCAGGGCGTGATCGAACTGGTGCCGGTGGCCAACCCCATCGGCCTCGATCAGCACCTGCAAGGCAGTCACATGGGCCGTTTCGAACTGGCGAGCGGCAAGAATTTCAACCGCTCCTTCGTCGAACTCAGCGCCCCGGTGGCCGAGCGCATCGGCGATCAGTTGGGCAGCGATGCCCTGGCCAACATCGGCTTGATTCGCCAGACCATGGGCCAGGTACTCGACGAGCTGCCGGCCCCGGCCTCGCAACTGGAAGCGCTGCACCGTCTGCTGCTGCGCCACGCGTGCGATGCCGATGTCACGCTGGACCTGCATTGCGATTTCGACGCCGCGATCCACATTTACGCGCTGCCGCAACACTGGCCGCAATGGCAATCCCTCGCTGCACGTCTGAAGGCTGGCGTGGCGCTGTTGTGTGAAGACTCCGGCGGCAGTTCGTTTGATGAATCGTGCTCCACGCCGTGGTTACGCCTAGCGCGAATGTTCCCGGCGGCGGCGATCCTGCCGGCCAACCTCGCCACCACCCTGGAACTGGGCAGCATGGGCGACACCCGCGTCGATCAGGCCCAGGCCAATTGCGAAGCGATTCTGGGTTTCCTCGCCGAACAGGGCTTCATCAGCGGCGAATGGCCGAAGGCGCCAGACGAATGCTGCGAAGGCATGCCGTTCGAAGGCACCGAATACCTGTTCGCCCCGCACCATGGCGTGGTGAGTTTCCTGCGTAATGCCGGTGAATGGGTCGAGCGCGGTGATGCGTTGTTCGAAGTGGTCGATCCGTTGAAAGATCGCGTGACCACCGTGCGTGCCGGCACCAGCGGCGTGTTGTTTGCCATCGACCGTGGACGCTACACCCAGCCGGGTACCTGGCAGGCGAAAGTGGCGGGGCGCGAGCCGATTCGGGCGGGCAAGTTGATCAACGACTGAGGCCCCCCCATCTTCCGGATCACAGTGTTAGGCTCTGCCCCGAACCCTGCACTGTGTGAAGGAAGGCTTATGTTGAAGGTGTTTGCTCTGTTGACCCTCCTGGCGTCCAGCGCCGCCCATGCTCAAACCTCGCTGCAAACCGATCTGCCGCTCAACTACCTGGCCCAGGTTCACCCGGATGCCGAACAGCGTCCGCTGGTGCTTTTCCTGCACGGCTACGGCAGTAACGAAGCCGATCTGATCGGCATGAAATTTCAGCTGCCCAAGCAGTACAACTACCTGTCGGTGCAGGCGCCGATGGCGTTGGGGGAAGGGCGTTTCCAGTGGTTTCGCAAGAAAGGCGACGGTGCCTACAACGGCGAGACCGATGATCTGAAGATCGCCAGCCAGAAGCTGCGAGCCTTTATCGCCGCAGCCGCGCAGAAATATCACGCCCGACCGGACAAGGTGTACCTGATCGGTTTCAGCCAGGGCGCGATGATGACGTATGAGGTGGGCCTACGGCAGCCAGCGGCGGTCGGTGGTATTGCCGCGTTGAGTGGGCGAGTGTTGCCGGTGCTCAAGGGGGAGCTGAAGTCAGGGCAACAACATCCGCCGCTGGAAATCTTCATCGGCCACGGCACGGCGGATGACCGGGTGCCTTACAGTGGCGCCATCGCAGCCAAAGAGCTGCTGGAGAAGCTGGATTACAAACCGGCGTTCCATGCCTATCCCGGCGTCGGCCACAGCATCAGCGCGGCCGAGCTTCGGGACTTGAACGACTGGTTGCAGCAACTCAACCCTTGAGGATCATTTTTCGCTGAGGATGTTTTTTACCAGCGCATCGTGACCGCTCTTGTCGCTGGCCCGGGAAATCACCTGGACCAGCGCCATGTGCGTGCCGGAGCCCGCGATCAGCGTGGTGTTAAGGGTCTGGCCGCCACCTTGGGTCGCGGTGCTGTCGACTTGGCGCAGGCCCAGGCCGTTGCCTTTCTGTGTCAGGCTCTTTTCGCTGAGTTTGTTGAAGTCCGGCAGCGCCTTGCGCTGGGCTTCGATGAAATCGGACACGGTGCCGTCGAGGAACGCGCTGTCGTTATCCTTGACGTTGTTGCCTTCGGGAATCTGGTTTTCGGCGGTAATGACCACCGTCTTGGTCGCGTCGTTGGTGAACATCGTGCCCTTGGCACCGGTCGGGCCGGCCGGCAGCGGGTCACCGACAAAGCCTTTGGGCAGGACAAAACGGAGCTTGCCTTCGAGCATCGAGACTTTCTCGGTGACAGCCTTCTCTTTGGCTTTGGCTGCCTGAGCATTCAGGGCGCCGAAACCGGCCACCGCCGCCAGCAACAGGACGACGGCTTTCTTGCTAAGCAATGACATTCGAATCTCCGAGGGATGGTCGCGCTTGGGCGGCGATCATCCCATGCGGGTTAGTCGCACTCCAGTACGGATTGTCCGACTCCTCTGAAAATTGATGTTCAACTCATTTACCCGTTTGTCGGAACTGGTATTTCTTACAGGTGTGCGGCACGAGGCAGCTTGGTAACAATGATCCCGCAAATCTCAACTTCACGTATTAGAAAGGAAACTAGACATGACTACTGAAAAAATTTCGAATGTGGAAATTTTGTTCAAGCGGGGCAACGAATATGAATCCGATGTATTCAAAGTCTCAGGTCTGGGACCTGAGGGCGGTCGAGGCGATTTCGGGATGGCGAAGATTTATTACAAGGACAGAGTCAACTGGATTCCGTTTGCCAGCTGTCAAGTCGGCGCTTATGACCATGGTGCTCCAGCCATGATTGAGGATGTCAGGAAGACCGCTGAGTTTCCCCGCGGATATCACGACGTCACAGTTGCGTTGGATAAAGACGGACCGACTGGCAAGTCCGCTTCGGTTCCACAGTCAGTCGATTTCCAATAAGGGCTCAAGTTGTCTCTGAAAGGGACTTGGGTAAAAGATTTCAAGTACCTTTCATTGTTGATCGCAATGCAAGCTGTTTGGTGACTACCAGCATTGCCAATGACGTTGCCACACCGATTGCAAACCCTGACCAGCCAAACGTCGGCAAGGCAATCGCCAACACCAGACAAAACGCCGAAAACGAATACATCCCCGTCGCCGTCGCTCGCAACAACGCAGCGGTAAACGCCGGGCCGCGCGTCTGCTGGGAAAACACCGCCATCACGCTGCCCAGCACCGGAAATACCGCGAGCAATCCGCTCCAACGCTCGCCGACCGTGCTGGCCAGCATCGTCACTACCAGCGTCAACGCCGCGCCGGCAATCATCCGCCAGATCAGTTTGTCCGACTTCGGTGCTGGCCCACTGACCACCGGTTGAACCTTGGGAAACAGGTACGGCGCAGCAAGAAGGGCGGTTGCAGCCGCAGCCACCGAGAACGGTAGCGACGCCGGAATCAGCGACAGGATCAATGCCAGCAAGGCCCAGACCGACAAAGACACAACCAGCGCCAACGGCCAGTTCGCCCGCTGCGCCACCTGCGCATACGTGACGCAAAACGCGATCATCGCAAACATGGCCGACAACGCCGCGACCGCCGATTGCGCGGCAAACGCCGGCCCTTGCTCGATGGCGAGGAAGAACAGGATCGGCCCGACCACCACCGGCAACCCCGACAGCCACCCGGCCACACTGGGCCCCCAACGCTTGCCGGCCAGGGAAATCAGCAGCAGAAAACCGGGAATCAGCAGCAGTTTGAGGATCAGCACGCAGGTGTCTCCATCGGGTCAATGAGGGCCACGTTAGCATTGTCGTTAATGGATTGCTGCATATGTATGCAAAACATGTATACAAAGTGCTGAGCGGGATAGCCAACTATGCTCTGACTATCAGGGTTTACCGGAGTCGATGCCGCGATGAGCAGAACACCGAAGGTGTTGCGTGGATGCTGCGGAATCGGTTTGTGGGCACTGTTGCTGACGCCGACCTGGGCCAGTTGGCAGGACGCGGTGCCCGGCGCGCAAATCATTGGCACCGGCGATTTCAGCGTGTTCGGTTTCGACATTTATAACGCCCGGTTGTGGAGTGCCGCGCGCCCGCTGGCCGATGGACAGCCCTTCGCCCTGGAATTGATCTACCGGCGCAATGTGTCTCGCGAAGATCTGGTGAAGGCCAGCGTCGATGAGATCAAGCGCCTGGCCGGATCCTCCATCAGCCCGGCGCAACTGGCACTGTGGCAGGCCCAGATGCAGCAATCGTTCGTCGACGTTCAGGCCGGCACGCGGATTACCGGGGTGTACTTGCCGGGGCAGGGTGCACGGTTCTTCGTGGGGCAGCAGTTGCAGCACGAGATCGACGATCCGCTGTTCGCCCGGGCGTTTTTCGACATCTGGCTTGATCCCCGCACACGCAGTCCCGAGTTGCGTCAGCAATTGCTCGGCACTGCCAAACCCTGAGCGCAGCACGTCTGCTCTTGGGCACGCCGACTGAAACGTCTAAGCTGCGCCTTTCGACTTGTTTCTGGATGTGTGCGTGAAATTCAGTTTGCCCAAAATCGCCACGGCGCCGTTCTGCCCGCCGGAAGTGGCCGGCAGTGTCCCGGTGGATCCGAATGCCTCGTTCTTCAAACGCGTGCTGCGCTTTGCCGGCCCCGGTTTGCTGGTGTCGATCGGCTACATGGATCCGGGCAACTGGGCCACCGCCATCGAGGCCGGTTCGCGCTTCGGTTACAGCCTGTTGTTTGTGGTGTTGCTGGCGAGTCTGGCGGGCATGGTCGTGCAATGCCTGTGTTCGCGGCTGGGCATCGCCACCGGGCGCGACTTGGCGCAACTCTCCCGCGAGCGCTACAGCACCCCGACGGCGCGGCTGCAATGGGTGCTGGCGGAAATCTCGATCATCGCCACCGACCTTGCGGAAGTGCTTGGCTGCGCGCTGGCGTTCCACCTGCTGCTGGGTTGTTCACTGACGTTCGGCATCGCCCTGACCGCATTCGATACGTTGCTCGTGCTGGCCTTGCAAAATCGCGGCTTTCGGCGGCTGGAAGCGATCATGCTGGTGCTGGTGGGCACCATCGGCGTGTGCTTTTTCGTTGAACTGCTGCTGATCAAACCGTACTGGCCGGACGTCGCCCAGGGCTTCAAACCGTCGTTGTCGGCCATCAGCGATGCGGCGCCGCTGTACCTGGCTATCGGCATCCTTGGTGCGACGGTAATGCCGCACAACTTGTACCTGCACACCTCGATCGTGCAGACGCGGCTGATCGGCCAGGACCTGGCGAGCAAGCAGGATGCAGTGAACCTGGCGCGCATCGATACCATTGGCTCACTGGCGCTGGCGTTGCTGGTCAACGCGGCGATCCTGATTCTTGCGGCGGCAGCCTTTCATCAAACCGGGCATTCCGACGTGGTGGACATCCAGGACGCCTACCACTTGCTCGATCCGCTGGTGGGCGGCGCGCTGGCCAGTGTGTTGTTCGGCGTGGCGCTGCTGGCGTCGGGGCAGAGTTCGACCTTCACCGGCACCATCGCCGGGCAAGTGATCATGGAAGGCTACCTGAACCTGCGGATTCCCTGCTGGCAGCGGCGCCTCATTACCCGTGGGCTGGCACTGATTCCGGCGTTCATCGGCGTGTGGCTGATGGGCGATGGCGCGGTGGGCAAGTTGCTGGTACTGAGCCAGGTGGTGTTGAGCCTGCAACTGCCGTTTGCCCTGTATCCGTTGATCCGCATGACCAACGACAAACAGCTGATGGGGCCGTTTGTGAATCGCTTGCCGACGCGGGCTCTGGCTTGGGGACTGTTTGTGGTGATCAGCGGCGCCAATGCCTGGCTGATTCTGCAACTGGCCGCCTAGCGGCCGAAGGCATCCACCACAAAATCAATGAACACCCGGGTCTTGGCCGGCATCAAGGTGCGGCTCGGGTAGTACAGCGATATCGCCCCGGCGTCGCACTGCCAGTCGGGCAACAGCCGCACCAGTTCACCGCGCTCGATCTGCACGCTGACATCGGGCAGCACCACCATTGTTATCCCGAGTCCCAGCAGCGCAGCCTTGCGCATGGCCATTGGATCGTTGAGCACGATGTTCGGGTTGAGCAGGGCGCTGGCCTGTTCGCCGGCGCCGTTGTGCATCTGCCATTGGCGAATGCGCCCGGTGCGCAGGCCGCGCATGACAATGCCCTGGTGGTCGGCGAGGTCTGTCGGATGCCGGGGCAGGGTGCGTCCGGCCAGATACGCCGGAGAGGCCACTGCCAGTATTTCAGCGGACGCCAGTCGCCGGGAAATCACGCCGGGCGTCAGCTCGAACCCGCCACCAATCGCCACGTCATAACCCTCGGCGATCAAATCCACCTGACGATTCTCGAAGTGCCATTCCGGGCGAATCAACGGATAGCGCGCTAGAAACGCCGGCAGCAGCGGCAGCATGTGATCGATGCCGAACGTCGGCGGCAGGCTGATCTTGAGCACACCCGCCGGCTCGCCGCGCTCGGTCGCCACCGTCGCAATCGCTGCCTGCAAGGCGTCGAGGTTGCCGCCGATGCTCGCCAGAAAACCTTCACCGGCCTCGGTCAGCGACAGCTTGCGGGTCGAGCGCTGAAACAGCCGAACGCCGAGGTTGCGTTCAAGAATCGCCACGTTGCGGCTGACCGCTGCCGGTGTCAGCGCCAGCAACCGTGCGGCGGCGGAGAAGCTGCCGGTCTCGGCGCTGCGGACGAAGGATTCAAGATTGGCGAGGGTTTCCATGGTTTCGACCTGATAGCGATGCTTGAAGATCATTCAAGGCATTACCGGCTAATCAAGTGGGAATGGCAAGCGCAAGATTGGTTTCGAGTCTTACCCAACTTTCTGGAGAACACCATGAGCACTATCGGAATCATCGGCGCTGGCGCCATCGGTTCAGCGTTTGCCAAAGCCTTGTCGCGTCAGGGCATCCCGTTGGTCATCGCCAACAGTCGCGGGCCGGAGACCTTGTCCGGACTGGTCGCAGAGCTCGGCCCGACCGCCCGCGCCGTTACCCGTGAAGAAGCCGCTGCCCAGGACATCGTGCTGGTCGCAGTGAACTGGTCGAAACTGCCGACGGCGCTGGCCGGGTTGCCGGATTTCGGCGGGCGGATCGTCATCGACGCCAACAACTCGATTGAAGCGCCGTCGTTCAAACCAGTGGATTTACAGGGGCGGCCGTCCAGCGAAGTGTTCGCTGAATGGGTGCCTGGGGCGCGGGTGGTCAAGGCGTTCAACCATCTGCTGGCGCGTTTGCTGGAAGCGGATCCGGCGTCGGAGGGTGGCAAGCGCGTGTTGTTTCTGTCCGGGGATGATGCGCAGGCCAAGGCTGAAGTGGGCGCGCTGATCGATCAGCTTGGTTTCTTCGGGATCGACCTGGGCGAGTTGAGCGTGGGCGCGCGACTGGTGCAATTCCCGGGCGGGCCGTTGCCGGTGCTGAATCTGGTGAAGTTCGCCTGACGGCCGGGCAAAAAAATACCCGGTGCGACGTGAGTCGTACCGGGTTTGTTGCCAACAGGCAGTGGATGTCGTGGATCCGCCGCCCGCTGTTGAACCTCTTTTGCGCTTAAGCGCGTTCCAGCGCCAGGGCCACGCCTTGACCGCCGCCGATGCACAGGGTCGCCAGACCCTTTTTCGCATCACGCTTGATCATTTCGTGCAGCAGGGTCACCAGCACACGGCAGCCCGATGCACCGATCGGGTGACCGAGGGCGATGGCGCCGCCATTGACGTTGACCTTGTCCAGATCCCATTGCAGATCTTTGGCCACTGCCAGCGATTGTGCGGCGAAGGCTTCGTTGGCTTCGATCAGGTCGAGCTGGCCGATGCTCCAGCCGGCCTTGTCCAGGCAACGGCGGGTGGCCGACACCGGGCCGATGCCCATGATCGCCGGGTCGACGCCGGCATTGGCGTAAGCGGCGATTTTCGCCAGTACCGGCAGGCCCAGGGCCTTGGCTTTTTCGGCGCTCATCAGAATGACCGCAGCCGCGCCGTCGTTCAGCGACGAAGCGTTGCCGGCGGTGACGCTGCCGTCCTTCTTGAAGGCCGGACGCAGTTTGGCCAGGGATTCGGCGGTGGTGTCGCCGCGTGGCTGCTCGTCGACCTTGAACGCCACCGGATCGCCTTTGCGCTGCGGGATCAGGATCGGGGTGATTTCATCGACAAAACGGCCGACCTCGATGGCGGCTGCTGCTTTCTGCTGCGATGCAGCGGCGAAGGCGTCCTGCTGCTCACGGCTGATTTCGTACTTCTCGACCAGGTTTTCGGCGGTGATGCCCATGTGGTAGTCGTTGAACGCGTCCCACAGGCCATCGCTGATCATGGTGTCGACGATTTGCGCGTGACCCATGCGCAGACCGGTGCGTGCGCCCGGCATCACATAGTTGGCCAGGCTCATATTTTCCTGGCCGCCGGCGATGATCACGTCCGCATCGCCGCAACGGATCGCCTGGGCGCCGAGGTGCAGGGCCTTGAGGCCCGAGCCGCAGACCTTGTTCAGGGTCATGGCGGGTACGGCGTGGGGCAGGCCGGCCTTGATCGCCGACTGGCGCGCCGGGTTCTGGCCGGCGCCGGCGGTCAGCACCTGGCCCATGATCACTTCATCGACCTGAGCACCGTCCAGACCGGTCTGCTCAAGCAACTGGCGGATGACCGCTGCGCCCAGATCCACGGCGGAGACGGTGGCCAGCGATCCCTGGAAACTGCCGATCGCGGTACGCGTGGCGGCAACAATGACGACGTCTTGCATTTTCGAATTCCTCACTCGGCAGCGAACTGCATTTCCGGTACGTGATCCGGGACGATCAGTTTACCAGCGGTTTTGGCGACGATTTCCTCGACGCTGACGCCAGGTGCGCGTTCCTTGAGGACAAAAGCGCCATTTTCGATTTCCAGGTACGCCAGGTCAGTCAGCACGCGCTTGATGCAACCGGCGCCGGTCAGCGGCAGGCTGCATTGGCTCAGCAACTTGGACTCACCGTCCTTGGACGCGTGGGTCATGATGACGATGATGTTGTCGGCACCGGCCACCAGGTCCATCGCGCCGCCCATGCCCTTGACCAGTTTGCCGGGGATCATCCACGAGGCGATGTTGCCTTGCACGTCCACTTCGAAGGCGCCCAGCACGGTCAGGTCGACGTGGCCGCCGCGGATCATCGCGAAGGACTCGGCGGAGCTGAAGATCGATGCGCCGATACGCGCAGTCACGGTTTGTTTGCCGGCGTTGATCATGTCGGCATCGATGGTGTCTTCAGTCGGAAACGGGCCCATGCCGAGCAGGCCGTTTTCCGATTGCAGCATGACTTCCATGCCTTCGGGGATGTAGTTGGCGACCAGGGTCGGGATGCCGATGCCGAGGTTCACGTAGTAGCCGTCCTGCATTTCGCGGGCGACGCGTTGAGCCATTTGTTCGCGGGAAAGTGCCATGTTCTTGTTCTCCGTCAGCCTGGATTATTTGCGGATGGTGCGTTGTTCGATACGTTTTTCGAACGTGCCGCAAATGACCCGGTCGACGTAGATGCCGGGCGTGTGGATGTGTGCCGGATCCAGTTCGCCGGGTTCGACGATTTCTTCGACTTCGACCACGGTGATCTTGCCGGCGGTGGCGGCCAGCGGGTTGAAGTTCTGGGCGGTGTGGCGGTAGATGACGTTGCCGAAGTGGTCGGCTTTCCAGCCTTTGACGATGGCGAAGTCACCGGTGATGGACTCTTCCATCAGGTACTTGCGACCGTGGAACTCACGCACTTCCTTGCCTTCGGCGACCGGGGTGCCGACGCCGGTGGCGGTGAAAAACGCAGGGATGCCGGCACCGCCTGCGCGCATTTTTTCGGCGAGGGTGCCTTGCGGGGTCAGGACGACTTCGATGTCGCCTTTGAGCAGTTGCTCTTCGAACAGTTTGTTTTCGCCCACGTAGGAGGCGACCACTTTTCTGATCTGGCGATCGGTCAGCAGCACGCCGAGGCCGAAACCATCGACGCCGCAGTTGTTGGAGACGACGGTGAGGTCGCGGGTGCCTTTGCGCTTGATCTCGGCGATCAGGTTTTCCGGAATGCCGCACAGGCCGAAGCCGCCGGCGATCACGGTCATGCCGTCTTCAAGGCCTGCCATGGCTTCCTCGTAGGAATACACGCGCTTGTCGAAACCTGCCATATGCACCTCTTTTATTGTTTGTCGGGCGGCTGGCTAGCCGAATGGTTGGAGTGTCTCGCCGGGGGATATATTTGTTAAGTTGATTTTTAAGGTTGATTGATTGATAAAGCTCATCAAATGACCACCCTTTGTTTTGATCGTTCCCACGCTCCTGCGTGGGAACGCAGCCCGTGACGCTCCGCGTCACTGGACGCAGAGCGTCCCCGGAGGCATTCCCACGCAGAGCGTGGGAACGATCAAAATGCTGATATGGAAGCATAGCGTTATGACCATCAAGCAGATGCGCGCCTTTCTCGCCGTGGCCCAGAGCCTGAGCTTTGCCGTGGCCTGTGAGCGTCTGCACCTGTCGCAATCGGCGCTGAGCCTCACCATCAAGGCGCTGGAGGAGGGGCTGGGCGGGCGTCTGTTCAGCCGCAATACGCGCAACGTGGCGCTGACCCCTGAAGGGGAATCGCTGCTGCCGCTGGCCCGGCGTCTGATCGCCGACTGGGACAACGCCGAAGACGAAATGCGCCAGCGCTTCAGCCTGCAACGGGGGCGAGTGACGCTGGCGGCGATGCCGTCGTTTGCCGGCAACCTGCTGCCGCCGATCCTCAAGACCTTCCGTGCGCGCTATCCGAACGTCAACGTGACGGTCAACGACGTGATCAACGAGCAAGTGCTGGAAATGGTCCGCGATCGTCAGGTCGAACTCGGCGTGGCGTTCGAGCCGATGCAGAACACGTCGCTGACCTTCACGCCGCTTTACAGGGATCGCTTCGTCGCGGTGGTGCCACAGGATTCGCCGCTGGCCCAGCGCACCGACATCGACTGGCAGACCTTGCTGCAGGAACCGTTCATTACCCTGCAACGACCGTCCACGGTGCGGGTAATGCTTGAGGAACACTTGCAGGCCCGGGGCATGAAACTGCCGGTGGAGTTTGAAAGCCATCAACTGGCGACGGTCGGGCGAATGGTCGCCAGCGGGCTGGGTGTCAGTGCGGTGCCGGCGTTGTGCGCCGAGCAGATGCGTGAGCTGGGCGCGCGGTGTCTCACGTTGCATGAACCGGTGGTGGAGCGGGCGATTGGCGTGTTGACGGATTCCGGGAATGAGTTGTCGGCGGCGGCGCAGGCGCTTTTTGACATTCTCAAGGCTGAACACTGACCTTCGGAGGTCACGAAGTCAGGCGTTGTGTCAGAAGTGGCAATAGCTGTTCGCAGGACGCTTCAATCTTCAAATCCAGCAACTCATCCGCTCGCGTCTTCCCCAGGTTGATCGCAATCAGCGGCTTGCCCCGATCCGCAATCACCCGGCACAGGCGAAACGCCGAATACGCCATCAACGACGAGCCAACCACCAGCATCCCGGCCGCATTTTCCGCTGCCGCCATGGCCCGAGCCGCCGTCGGTTGCGCCACGTTCTCGCCAAAAAACACCACGTCCGGCTTCATCCGTTCGCCTTCGCAATGCGGACAATGCGGCACCTGGAAACGTGCCTCGAAGGCCGGGTCGAGCAGGGTATCGCCGTCCGGCGCCTGCACGGCGTCGACACCCGCCAGGTACGGGTTCTGCGTTTCCATCAATTGCTGAATCGAGTCCCGCTCGCTGCGCTGACCGCAATCCAGGCACAACACCCGATGCAGGCTGCCGTGCAGTTCGATGACGTCGTGGCTGCCGGCCTGATCGTGCAAGGTGTCGACATTCTGGGTGATCAGGCCGCCGATCCGGCCGTGGCTTTGCAGGCTGGCCAGTGCTTCATGAGCCGCGTTCGGTTGCGCCTGACGCACACGGGGCCAGCCGAGCATCGCCCGGGCCCAGTAGCGGCGGCGTGATTCGGGTGCCGACAGAAACTCCTGATACATCATCGGCTGTCGGCCCCGGCGCACGCCGTTGGTATCGCGGTAGTCCGGGATGCCCGACGGCGTGCTGATCCCGGCGCCGGTCAGCACCACGAAATCGCCGTCGGCCATGGCCTGTTGCAGGTAATCGAGATGTTCGTGGAGGGGGCGGTCGAGCATGGTCAGCGCTCCGCAGGCTGTGAGTGCCTTGCAGGTTAGCACTGTCGGGCGCCTCTTAAAGAGGCGCCCGGTGCCGACGTTTACTTGCGAGCCTCCAGAATCAGGTTGAACGGCGTCTGCGTCGCCCGCCGGAACTGCTTGAACCCGGCTTCGCTGAACACTTTGCGCAAGCGCATCTCGCCAGCCTGCGCACCGAGCCCCAGGCCCACTTCCTGGGACAGCGAGTTCGGTGTGCAAATGAACGTCGATGCTGCATAGAAAAGCCGCCCGACCGGGTTGATATTGTCGTCCAGCGTGTCGTTGGCAAAGGGCTCAACCAGCAACACGGTGCCGTCGTCCTTCAGACAATCGTAGGCATGTCGCGCCGCGCCGACCGGGTCGCCCATGTCGTGCAGGCAGTCGAAGTAGCAGATCAGGTCGTAGTCGTCGCCGGGAAAGCTTTTCGCCGTGCCCTGGAAAAACTTCGCGCGGCTGCTGACGCCGCCTTCTTCAGCACGCTGGGTGGCAACGGTGACCGAAGGTGCGTGGTAGTCGAATCCGACGAAACGCGAGTTGGGATAGGCTTGGGCCATGATCACCGTGGAAGCGCCATGACCACAGCCGACATCGGCGACCTTGGCGCCTTCTTCGAGTTTGGCCACAACGCCCTCCAGCGCCGGCAGCCATTCGGCAATCAAGTGTCCTTTGTAGCCGGGGCGGAAGAACCGTTCAGTGCCGGTGAACATGCACGGATGGTGATCACCCCAGGGCAGGGCGCCATTGCCGCGCATGGCTTTGACCAGTTTGTCCTTGTCGTGGAAAAACGACGCCACTACGCCGAGCCCACCGGCCACGTAGACCGGCGAATCTTCCTTGGCCAGGGCCATCGCCTGTTCTTCCGGCAGGCGGAATTTGCCGTCCAGGTGTTCCATGTAGCCGGACGCCGCGTGGGCGCTCAGCCATTCGCGGACCAGCCGGGAGTTGCAGGCGGTTTTTTCGGCGAGGGTTTCCGGGGAGATCGGTTGGCTGTCGGCCATGGCTTTGTACAAGCCAAGTTCTTCGCCGACGATGACATTGGCCAGCATCGCCGCGCCGCCCATGTCGTTGACCAGTTTGCCCATGAACTCGTTGAGTCTGGCCTCGTCCATGTCATGTGCTCCTGTTAAGGATCACAGTCCGGTGGTGTTGGGGGTCGAGGCATTCACCACCGGGCGGTGGTCGTGGAAACGGGCAGGGCGCCGATAGCGGCCTGCGTCCCCCTCGACTGGGTAATGTTTGAGTCTAGCCGCTGTTGGCGCCGGTGGGAGCGGGCTGCGTGGATTTCGAGGCTTGTATCGTTGTATGTCGCGACGGTGCGTGGATACGCTTTAACAAGGCCCAGCAGATCGGAAGCCTGTTCCAGCGCTTTTTTGACAGGGACGCCAGCGCTGAAAGAGAGGCCAGCAAGACGACGCCTGCTGAAAAGCACGATAGGCGCACTTCCTCACGCAACACGCAGATTTTGCCTACAACTTCGACGTGACTCTATCCCATATTCTTAATCGACTCGGTCGAGGCAAGGACTTTTGAGTGCTGAAGTCTTTGTTTATCTGTGAAGTCCGAAGTCACTTCCTCGCACAGGCTGATCGAATCCGCCGAGAAATCATCCCCGCTAAAAGCCATGAACTCTGTCGTCTGCCGGGTTACTCACCGATGGTGCACGCGAGCCGAAGCGCAGAAATGAAATGATGCATTGGATGCAACGGAGAGCGAATTGACCGCCTACTTTCCACCGCTGTGCATAGACGGATCAACGTACAACCTTTCTCATCTCGAACCCTTTACGTTCACGATTCAGAGTCAATTGGCGAAGCGTGATTTACGCGTGCATGTCACTTTTTCGAATCATTGTTTCAGCAAGGGATACGATCAAGACTTACATCCGGCTGGGGAGCCAATCCTGTTCGACCATGCCCAGCGGCAGCGTAGCTTTTGCATGACCCGTTACCGCCTTTCACTGTCACTGCCGCCAGTGATCAAGGGATTGAATCATCCCCAGGCGAAAGTTAGTGAAACGGCGGCGATGCGAAACTGGGCGTACTCCATCATGATTGAGGATCCGAGCGGGCCCTACCATGTCTTTTTTGAGTTGCGTCGCGCTGCCGAAGAGAAGCAGCAAGATCTCAATCTGGTCGTGGAAAGCGCTTACCACCAGACTGAAAAGCCGCCCAGGCTGTTCGGGAAAATGGGATTTATGCTGCTGTGCGGTAAGGTCTACCTTCGTCAACCGACCTCCACCAAACGCTGACACCAGAAACGAAAAAAGGCGCCAAAGGCGCCATTTTCGATTCGGTAAAGCAGATCCAGACACCACTTACGAACCGCCTTGCGCGGTTACAGCTCTCGCTGCTGGGAAGCGCTCAATCTCATCTGGTCAGTCGCTTCGATGGGGCAAAGCTAACGAAAACTGGCGGATACGTCAATGAATTAGTAACTCGTCGTTCACGAAGAAGTCAGCGGGTTCTGTATCACATTGTGTACAGGCTCGCCGCCGATACAAAACTCGCCATTTCCCGCGCATTGCCCACACAGCGGCGATACACCCACCGGTTTAACTGAGTCTGTCAGTCGCCACGCCCGGCGGCTCTTTTGCAGAGAACTTGCCCATGCAGACTCCCCACCCCACCTTGCAGGCCAGCGTCGGGCTCGGCCTGCGTCGCGGCTTGATGAAAGATCTTCAAGCCGCCCGCACCGGCGATTTCGACTTTCTCGAAGTCGCCCCGGAAAACTGGATCGGCGTCGGCGGTGCCCACGGTGCCGCGCTGCGTGAACTGGCCGAGCGTTATCCGTTGTCCTGTCACGGCTTGTCGTTGTCGCTCGGCGGGTCGGCGCCGCTGGATGTCGAATTTCTCCGGGAAGTCCGGGTGTTTCTCGATCATTACAACGTGCCGCTGTACAGCGAACACTTGAGCTATTGCAGCGACGACGGCCATCTCTATGATCTGCTGCCATTGCCGTTTACCGAAGAAGCCGTGCGCCACGTGGCTGCGCGGATTCGTCAGGCCCAGGACATCCTCGGCCGGCGTCTGGCAGTGGAAAACGTTTCCTATTACGCCGCGCCCCGTCAGGACATGGACGAGGTGACCTTCACCAACGCTGTGCTGCGCGAGGCCGATTGCGACCTGCTGCTGGACGTCAATAACGTCTACGTCAACTCGATCAACCACGGTTTCGATCCGCAGACGTTTCTGACCGGGATCGAGTCGGGGCGGGTGGTCGGGATGCACGTGGCCGGGCATTTCGACGAGTCCGACACGCTGAAGATCGACACCCACGGCGCGTCGGTGAAACCTGTGGTCTGGTCGCTGCTGGCGGACGCCTATGCACGCTTTGACGCCCAGCCGACCCTGCTCGAGCGCGACTTCAACTTCCCGACCTTCTCCGAGTTGGTGGCGGAGTTACAGACCATTCGCCGCTTGCAGAATCAGGGAGGCCAACGTGGATAACCTTGAGCAGCAACAACGGGCCCTGACTCGCTACCTGCGCGATCCCGAGAACGAGGCGCCCCCGGCCGCCATGAACGCGGCGCGGGTCAACGTTTATCGCGACCTGGTGTTCAACAATGTCTCGCAACTGTTGGGTGGGACCTTTCCCGTGCTGATCCGGATCATCGGCGATCAGCGCTGGCGCACACTGATTCGCGGCTTTCTGCGGGACTACCGCGCGCAGACGCCGAAATTCGGTGAGATCGCCGAGGAGTTTGTCGGTTATCTCGCCTCGGAACCCGCCGTATTGAGCGCGGGCGAGTGGCCGGCGTTTCTGGTGGAGCTGGCGCATTACGAGTGGGTGGAAATGGTGTTGCAGCAGTCCGACGCCGAGCCATTGTCGGCAAGTGATCCCGCGTTGCTGGTGGAGCGGCCATTGCAGGTTTCGGCGCTGGCGTGGCCATTGGCGTATGCGTGGCCGGTGCAAGTCCTCAGTTCGGATCATCAACCGTCTACACCACCGGCCCAGCCAACCTTGTTGCTGGTGCGGCGTGCGGTGGATTTCGGTGTGAAGTTTTCCGAGCTGAGCCCGTTGGCCTGGCGGTTGTTGCAGCGCATTGGCGAGTTCCCTGCGTTGAACGGTCGTGAGCAACTGGAAGGGCTGGCGATGGAGGCAGGGTTGCCGGGAACTGCGTCGTTCATGGACAGCGGGTTGGCGTTGTTGCGGCAGATGCATGCAGACGGTGTGCTGGGCGTGGTGTAGTCGGTTCAGCTATCGCGTAACAGCCATTCGGGTGGATGGGGATGCAGGCTGTAGAAATTGCGCAGTTGTGCCGAGTCTCGCTCGAACCACTCGTTCACCCATTGGCTGTATTGCTGGCGCGCGGCACCTTGCCATGCCGGTTGCCGGAGACAGTCGTACACGGTTTTTGCCGCCTGCATGCCCGTCATCAACGCTTTGAGTACGCCATGTGACGAGGCAGGGTCGAGCAGGCTGGCGGCATCGCCAACCATGAAATAACCTGGCCCGGCGGGCGCCGTGCAGAGGCGCCAAGTGACGTCGGCGCCGCGAATCGGAGCCGATCGTGGCAGTGTTCGCAGACGCTCGGGAATCATCTCTGGAGAGTACTTCTGCTTTTCGAAAGTCAGGCGCGCCCAGTGCAGCCGCTGCTGCTCAACCTGCGCGAGCCAGGTCCAGCCATCAGGATCGGCTGACAATCGAGGTGCCTTTTCATCGGGGGGCAGACTGCCCTCGTGATATCCGAAACAGGCCACCAACGGCGGCGAGTAGTGTCGAACTGCGATCTGTCGTTTTCGACTCAACCATCCCGGTCCACCACTGCCATCGATCAGGTAGGGAGCAAACAGCAGGCCGGCGTCGGTGTTCACGCCGATCACGCGATCGTCCCGCATGAGTACCTGTTGCGCGCGGCATGGCTGGTACACCGTGACACCGAGAACAGCAGCCTGTTGCAGCAGCGCCGCATCCAGTTTGGCCCTGGAGATCTGAAAGCCGCGCCAGGGGCCGTTGTCATCGCCACCAAATCCGATGAACTGCAGCGGACCATTCCACTGGACCCAGTGTCCCTCGAAACGCAAGGCATGGTGGTTACACAGTTGTTCAGCCACGCCAAGCTGTTCCAGCAACGGTTCGATGCCGGGGTGCAGACTTTCTCCGGGGCGGAATCTGGGAAATCGTTGCTGCTCGATCAGCGCAACCCGCAAGCCGCGCTGCGCACAGCCGATCGCCGCCGCGCAGCCTGCGGGGCCGGCGCCGATCACCAGCACGTCAAACCGATTCAAGTGCGAGCTGCCAGGCAGCGTTGCCGTACTTGATCAGCATGACTTTGGCGCTGACCAGGAGGCTCACTTGTTCCTCGACCTCAACATCCCGCCACTTGAAATTGGCGGCCGGCTGGATCACTTTGCCGCGCCTGTACATCTGGTAGCGATGCACCCATCCGTTCAACGTCACACCGGATTGTTGCTGAGCGATGTCGAGTTCTGCATCGGGACGTTGCACCAGGAAAAAAGACAGCAATGGCCAATAGTTGCGCAGGGCAGGGTTGTCGCCGGGTCCAAGCACGGTGTAAACGCGGTACATCGAGAGTACGCGGTCCTGATACGCCTGTTGGGTGATCTGGCCGGTCAGACTCAGCGAAAACCCGTTGGCAAGGGCCGTGCCCGTGTAGTCGCTGTACTCGTAGGCGTGGTAACGGACGAAGGTCTTGCCTTGGTCGAGTATCACCTGCGGGGCAGGATGACTGTCCCAGGCCACATCACCCTGACCGGTTTCCGCATCGGTCAGCGGGATGATGGTGTGCAGGCTGTCGCGTGGCTCGAAGGTGCGGGTGGAGTCCGGTGCAACGCCTGGCCAGTAGGAACCGAGCGCGGCACAGATGCGCTTGTCTTCACAAAAGGGGCTGGCCATCTGATAACCGGCCAGCGCATTGATCCAGGTTCCGTTCGGACCTGGCAAGCGAACCCAGCCCACCTCCCAGCCTGGGCCGAAGACCCCGGCGGCAGCGTCCGGCAATGAAGACGGGCGAGGGGGCGAGGGGTGCCAGGTTCCGGGGGCCGGACGCGGTTTCGGCTTGCGCGGCAGCGCCACAATGGCCGTGATCCCGCGATCCTCAGGCGTGAAGGGCTGATCTTTCAAACTCAGGTTCGCGCAATAGCGCACATTCGATAAGGCTTCCAGCCGCGCATGCCAGATGTCGGGGCTGGAGAAGGCAGGTTCCTCTTTCACCCAGTGCAGGAGCCGGCGCGGATTGCAAAACGTAAAGTAATCCGTGGCGCCGATGACCGAATAGACAGCCTTCGAAGGCAGGTTGTCTGTCAGGGGTGGGCAGATAGCCCGGACAAAACCGTCAGCGGTGCCATCCTGATAGTGCAGTGCACGATAGCCACCTTGCTTGACCAGTTCGGCAACTCCCTCGCGATCATTCAGATCCTCGATCTGGCCATCGTCTCTCACCTTGTGCCGGCCATGGACCATGCCGCCGGTGTTGGCCGGCATCATGAAAGACAGTGGTTGCCCCTTGTAATGAGCCAGCTCGACCAGATGCGGCTTGGGCTCAGGAGAAAGAATTCCCGGTCCCAGGTCAGGCTGCGTTGCCCAACCTGCAAGGTCCTTGGTGATGATGAATGGATGCTCGGATATCTCTGGCTCTTGCCAGCCGGTGCCGCTGTGGCGCAAGTGGACATGACGGATCTTTTCGTTGATCTGGTAGTTATCCAGCGTCAGGGTCAGATCCAGCCCATGCAGGCACTCCGCTCCACTGAAGAGCTTGTGCAAGGGCACTTGGAAATCCAGCCCGTCATCCAGCCCTGACTGAAAGTCCATAGGCCCGAATCGTTGGTCATCGCCTTTCAGTTGCACCGCAAGGTAGGCGCTGTAATGCACCGGCATCACCCGAATCCCGTGGACATCATCGTCGACGAAGGGCAGGAAACACCGCAGTCGTTCGTCATAGCGGGCGCCTGCGGTGCCTGTTCGGGCGATCCCGGTGCGGGAGAAACACAGATCGGCATGCTGGCCGTGGACCGTGTCGATGGCGCAGCGGTACTCGCTGGCGAACACCGCCACCGACAGTGGTGCACCTTGAGCCTGTTGCAGCAGGTCGTTGAGCGTGGGTGGCTGGATGCCGAACACGTAGTTCAGAACCGCCTCGATTTCGGCATGGGTAGGAAAAATCCCTAGAGGCTGCCCGGTCTCGTCAGCCGTGACTTGCGGTGAAGCGAGCGCGTGGTAGAGCAGGCTTTGTGCGGGCAGGGCAGGCTCGATGGCGCGGTTGCCGTCAGGGCAAAAGTCCTCGAAACCGGTGAGCGTCCGGTCGATGATCAGTGGTTTGAGCAATTCTGCCTTCAGTGAAGGCGCCAGAATATCCAGGCCGTGCGCCAGCAACAGCGAATGCCAGCCACCTGGAGCCAATCGCTGACAGGTTCGGGTTACGGATTCGAGCAGATTCATGCGTGCTCCATGGTACGGTTGTACGAGGGGCCATCGCACATCAATCAGTTGGCGATCGCGACTGTCAGAACTTACAGTCGCGACCAACGGTGCTCATCGCGGCGGTGGAAACCAAACGATAGAGTTCGACACCGGGCAATAACAGTCGGCCATTTCCGAGAAGAATGTAGCCGTCGACTTCGCGCGATGTCATCCCGGACACCCGCAGGCCGGCGTCGCTTAAACAGCCATCACGAATGAAGCGGTAACTTCAGCTCCGCACACAACCCGCCACCGTCACGGTTGCTCAGATTCAGCGAACCACCCAGCGCCATCGCCAGTTGCTGGGCAATCGCCAGCCCCAGGCCGGTGCCACCCGTGCTGCGGTTGCGTGAGTTTTCCACGCGGTAGAACGGCTCCATCACCTGGGCCAGTTCTTCTTCGGCGATGCCCGGCCCGCGATCCATGACTTTGATCGACAGTTCGGTGCTTTTGCGCTCGACGTACAGTTCGGCAGCGCCGGCGAACTTCAGCGCGTTGTCGGTCAGGTTGACCAGCACCCGGCGCAAGGCGTGGGGACGGGTGTCGATGACGGCATCGCTCTTGCCGCTCAATTGCACTTCTTTGCCCATGTCCTGATAGTCGAACACCAGGCTGTCGAGGAATGAATCCAGATTGGTGCGCCGACTTTCTTCGGTCGAACCGTGGATGCTGCGCGCATAGGCCACGCCTTCACGCACCAGATGCTCCATCTCGCCGAGATCGTTCCACAGTTTGTCCTTTTCCGCCGAATCGTCCATGAACTCCGCGCGCAGTTTCATCCGGGTGATCGGGGTTTGCAGGTCGTGGGAAATCGCCGCCAGCAATTGCATGCGTTCCTTCAGGTACGCGGCGATCCGCGCCTGCATGGTGTTGAACGCACGGGCGGCGTAGGCCACTTCGTTCGGGCCTTTTTCGTCCAGATTGATCGGATGGGCGTTGGGGTCGAGGGTTTCCACCGCGTTGGCCAGGCGGGTGAGCGGGCGAATGGCGATGCGAACTGCCAGCCAGGTGCAGGCGATCATCAGCGCCAGTTGTCCGAGCAGCACCACGGGTAACCACGGCGACAGCGGCACCATCGAAGGTCGCACGTCGATGGTCACCGGGCTGCCGTCGCTCAAGCGCAGGTGGCCCTGAAAGTGCTTTTTCGGCCCGGGAATATCGGTGAAGGTCAGCGGGTAGGCTTCGCCGATGGCATCGGTGATCGAGGTGACGGCAATCGGCACGTCGCCCGGGCCGATCGGCGTGCCCGGTTCGCCTTCGCTCAGCAGGTAACCGTAGTTGTTCCGGGCCAGGCGTTCGAGCCACATCGGGCGTTCGTCGGCGGGCAGGCGGTCGAGGATCGCGATCGAGGTCGAGACGTCGGTTTCCAGGTTGCCGAGCATGGTGTTCTTCGCGCTTTCATAGCGCTCGTAATACTGCGCACCGAACGACAGCGCCTGCGCCAACAGCAAACCGATCAGGAAAATCAGCGACAACCGTGAGGCCAGGGTACGCGGCCAGTGCAGGGCAAACGTCATGCGGGGGCTCCGAGGATTTCTACCGGTAGCGAGAACACATAACCTTCACTGCGCACGGTCTTGATGTAGGCCGGTTCGCGGGCGTCGTCCAGCAGGCGCTGGCGCAAACGGCTGACCAGCAGATCGATGGAGCGGTCGAACAGATCGGCGTCGCGGCCCTGGGTCAGGTTGAGCAACTGATCGCGGCTCAACACCCGTTGCGGATGATCGAGGAACACCCGCAGCAAGCGATATTCCGCACCGCTCAGGGCGACCATGGTGCCGTCGGTGTCCAGCAGATGCCGGGCCGAGGTGTCGAGCTGCCAGCGACCGAACGCCAGCAAGCGACCGCTTTCGGTGACCACCAGATTGGGCGGCAGCATCCGTGTACGGCGCAGCACCGCGTTGATCCGTGCCAGCAGTTCACGGGCGGCGAAAGGCTTGGTCAGGTAGTCGTCGGCGCCCATTTCCAGGCCGATGATGCGGTCGGTTTCGTCATTGCGGGCGGTGAGCATCAGGACCGGCGTGGCCTTGTGTTTGCCGGCGCGCAATTCGCGGCACAGCAGCAGGCCGTCATCGCCCGGCATCATGATGTCGAGCACGATCAGGTCGACGGTGTTGGCTTCCAGGAAACTGCGCATCTGCCGGCCATCGGCGACCACGGTGGTGCGCAGACCATTCTTCTTCAGGTAATTGCCAACCAGTTCGCGAATCTCGCGGTCGTCGTCGACGATGAGAATGTGATCGACATGATCCATGGAGCCAAACCTCTATCAAGGGGGGAATGTCTCGCAGTCTATAGAGCCCGCGCGGGCTCGCCTGCCTGCCTTTGTATTGCAGTGTATCCGGCGCAACGACGGATACACGGGGACGCAAAAACACGATTTTTTCAGGGTTTTGTATCGCTGTGTATCCCCCGGCGGGCGAGATACGTAGCGATTTATACCTGCCGTTTCCCGACACAGACGGGATACCTCGCGAGCCTTAAATGAGCTCCATCGAGGCACACCACAGCGCCTCGGCTCAATCAACGACCTACCCATTGAAGCCTTGAGGAAATCGCCATGAACAACAAATCCGTAATCGCCGCCTGCCTGTTTGCTGCCCTGAACATCTGCACCCTGTCGGCCCGCGCCGAAGCGGTTGCCGCTCCGCAAACCTACACCTACGGCACGCATCTGGACATCCAGAAAGTGATCTCGATGAAAGAGGACAAATCGATGACCTGCGGCATCGTCGACGCCCGCATGACTTACCTCGATTCGGCCGGTCAGACCCGCGTTCTCGACTACAGCAAATTCGCCGACGGCTGCGACAACCAGAACTGATCCGCCCCCAATTAAAGGAAGACCGCCATGAACAACGTATCGCGTTTCTTGACCGCCATTGCCTTCTCGTTTGCCGGTGTTGCGGCGCACGCCAACAGTGCCGTCGAACAGAATAGCTGCGCCGGCAGCACCTGCTTTCAACTGAGCCCGGTGGCCAAGCAGGGCAGTGATGCCTTGATCGCCGCCGACGGCGCCAGCCACACGCCGCAGGGCCAGATGGTCGCGGCAGACGGCTCCAGCCATACCCCGCAAGGCCAGACGGTGGCCGAAAACGGCGCCAGCCGAACCCCGCAGAGCCAATGGCTGGACAGCCAGACCGCTTAAGCCCCCGAGCGTGTCTGTCGGTCATCGGCAGACACCTGTTTTATCGGCAGACCGCCCATCCTTCAAGAGGTGAACCTCATGTTCCTTATCGCTTTCCTGGGCGGTCTGTTGACTGTCCTCAGCCCCTGCATCCTGCCGGTGGTGCCGTTCCTGTTTGCGGGCGTCGACCGCAGCCGTTCTTCGATCCTGCTGACCCTCGGCGGCATGGCCCTGACCTTCGCGGCGATTTCCAGCCTGGCGGTGGTCAGCAGCGAGTGGGTGATTCAGGCCAACAACACCGGTCGGCACATCGCCCTGGTGGTGATGGTGCTGTTCGCGCTGTCGCTGATTTCCGCGCGTATCGGTGACTGGTTGGCACGGCCATTTGTACTGCTGGGTAATTGTCTCGATCCGGACACCCGCCAGAAGGCCGGCCCCATGGGCTCGATCATGATCGGCGTTGCCACGGGGTTGCTGTGGGCGCCGTGTGCCGGTCCGATCCTCGGCGTGATCCTCACCGGCGCCATGCTGCAAGGTGCCAATGCGCAGACCAGCCTGTTGCTGCTGGCCTACGGTGCGGGCAGTGCGTTGTCGCTGGGGACGCTGATCTTCGCCGGTCGCGGCCTGGTCAACCGGTTGAAACCGTCGATCCCGTTCACTGGCTGGTTCCGGCGCGGGGCGGGTGTTGCGGTGTTAGCGGCAGCCGCCGTGATTTCCACCGGTGCGGATAAAACCCTGCTGGCCGGCACGTCATCCGAAGGTGTCGCCAGCGTCGAGAAAAACGTATTGGAAAACGCGCCGAAAGTGGTCGACTACTTCATCAGCAAAGTGCGGGCGGACTCGACGGCGGAGGAGCAGGGCAAAGGCGCGATGCCGTCTCTGACCGGCGCAGTGCAATGGCTGAACTCACCGGAACTGAGCGCCGAATCCCTGCGTGGCAAAGTGGTGCTGGTGGACTTCTGGACTTACGACTGCATCAACTGCCAGCACACGCTGCCATACGTGAAGGACTGGGAGAAAAAGTACGGCAAGGACGGCCTTGTGGTGATTGGCGTGCACACCCCGGAATACGGTTACGAGCGGATCATCGACAACGTCAAGGATCAGGTGAAGAAACTCGGCATCACCTACCCGGTGGCCATCGACAACAACTACGCGATCTGGCGCAACTTCGACAATCAGTACTGGCCGGCGCACTACCTGATCGACGCCAAGGGCCAGGTGCGTTACACCCACTTTGGCGAGGGGCGTTATGAAGCGCAGGAGCAGATGATTCAACAGCTGCTGAAAGAGGCCAAGGCGCCAGCAGCCTGAACCGCGAACATCAATGGCTTACAGGTCGCGCACCATGAGCCATTGTTCGTTGTCCCAGGCCTGAAAACGCTCCAGCACTGTCCAGCCGCGTTTTGCGTAGTAGTCCTGTTTGTTTTGCGTATGCAGGTAGAAACGCGGCAGGCCTTGTTTCTTTGCTTGCTCGGCAATCCCTTCGATCAACTTTTCTGCCAGCCCCTGACCGCGAGATTCGGGGCTGACCAGCACGCAGGCCAGCCAAGGCTCCAGATCCGGTCGTTGCGCAAGATCTGCACGAGCCAGTGCCGCGCCACCCAGCAAGCGCTCGCCGTCCAGTGCGATCAGGCAGCGCCAATCACCATTGGTTTGCCCTTCGGCAAATTCCCGCTGCCATTCGGCCAATGGTTGATGGGCATATTCGTAGTGAAACTGGCGGTGGATCCACTCGGCGTAAGTGTCGCTGTGCTGCATGTGGTCGGCGAGCCATTCGAGGCGCAAGGACATGGTCGGATTCCGTTCTCGGGTCGGGAGCGCATGAGAGCCGATCCGCTCGCGCATTGGCAACCCCCGGCAGTGTTTCGGGACCTTTACAAAATCCCGCCATTCATCGGCGAAAGCCCGGTTTACGGGCTCTTTAGACGATTGGAGGGGACGCCGGGCGGCCTCGGCGCGATAGTGGTGGAGCAGGGTGATGTGAACCCTGTCACACATAAGAAAAGCGAGGTTGCCATGCCGAAATTCGTGATTGAACGCGCGATTCCAGGGGCCGGAAAGCTGTCGGAGCAAGAACTCAAAGCAGTGTCGAAAACGTCCTGCAACGTGCTGCGTGAACTCGGGCCGGAGGTGCAGTGGCTGCAGAGTTACGTCACTGCCGACAAGATTTACTGCGTGTACATCGCACCCAACGAAGAGCTGGTGCGCGAACACGCCCGGCAAGGGGGATTCCCGGCCAACAGCGTGTCCCGGGTGACGACCATCATCGACCCGACGACCGCCGAGTGACGCCTGATCCAACCTGTCGTGGAGCACCTGTTCATGAGTACCCCCGTTGATCTCACTGCCCTGAAGGAACGCCAGAAAGTCGCCTGGGCCAGCGGCGACTACGCCGTGATCGGCACCACCCTGCAGATCGTCGGCGAAACCCTTGCCGAAGCCTGCGACCTGCGTTGCGACGAAGAAGTGCTGGACGTCGCCGCCGGCAATGGCAATGCCACGCTGGCGGCGGCACGCCGTGGTTGTCTGGTGACGTCCACCGACTATGTCGCGGCGCTGCTGGAACGCGGCCAGGACCGGGCGCGAGCCGAACACCTGGACGTGACCTTTCAGGTGGCCGACGCCGAAGCGCTGCCATTCGCCGATTCCAGTTTCGATGCGGTGCTGTCGACTTTCGGTGTGATGTTCGCACCGGATCAGACCAAGGCTGCGAAGGAGTTGGCGCGCGTCTGCCGCCGTGGCGGGCGGATCGGTCTGGCCAACTGGACGCCGGAAGGCTTCGTCGGCCAGATGTTCAAGACCCTTGGCCGCCATTTGCCACCGCCACCCGGTGCCCAGCCTCCGTCGAACTGGGGCGCGGAAGCCTGGTTGCATTCGCAGTTCGATGATCGCCAGTTCCAGGTGCAGGTGACTCGTCGTCACTTCAACTTCCGCTATCGCTCGGCGGCGCATTTCATCGACATCTTCCGCCACTGGTACGGGCCGGTGCACAAGGCGTTCGCGGCGTTGCCGCCGGAGAGCGGGCAGGCGCTGGAAGGAGATCTGACGCAATTGATCGACGGGTTGAACCGGGCAGGACCGGAGTCGATGGTGGTGCCCAGTGAATATCTGGAGGTGGTGATTACCAAACGCTGAGCGCAAACCCGTGTGGGAGCGAGCCTGCTCGCTCCCACGGGATTTCTATTTCAGGTGCGAAGCATCAAACCACTCCAACGCCGTGCGCCAGATGCAGATGCCGAGAAAGTACGCCGACGCCAGCAACCACAGGCCCATCACCAGTGGATTGATCACCGGGTGGTTGATCACCAGCGACAGACTGCACAGCAACCAGATCGCCGTCACCGCGATATTGATCGGCATGAAGCGCCGCACGCGGAACGGGTGCAGGAATTTCATCCGGGTGATAGTCAGCAAGGCCAGGCCGATCACGGTCAGGAAGGTGAGCCACGGCCCCGGGCCGATGATGTAAAGGCACAGCGCAACCACGTTCCAGGCGGCGGGGAAGCCGACGAAGTAGTTGTCCTTGCTCTTCATGTTGACGTTGCAGAAGCAGAACAGCGACGACACCAGAATCAGCGACACCGTCAGCAGCAGCGTGTAGTCGGGCAGCGGAATGTAGCGATAGATGAACAGTGCCGGAATGAATACGTAGGTCAGGTAATCGATCACCAGATCGAGGATCGATCCGTCGAAACTCGGCAGCACCGACTGCACATTGACCTTGCGCGCCAGCGCGCCGTCGAGTCCGTCGACGATCAGCGCCACACCCAGCCACATCAGGCAGTGGGTCGGCTGGTTTTCCAGCAGGGCGAGGGTGGCCAGAAAGGCAGTGACCACGCCAGTCGCGGTGAAACCATGGGCGCCCCAGGCCTTGAGCCTGGCGATGTGGACGGTCGATATCACAGGGGCGTTCTCCAGAAAGTGAAGCGAGCCGGGTATCACGCTTGATTGACAAGGGTGGCGGCCAACCGGGTCGGGTTTGCAGCTATCGACCGGTCGGGCCGGGATAAGGTTCACCCTTCATGAATCTTAGCTGGCCGGGAAAATTTTTCGACGCCGAAATCGCTTCCCCGCAGCAGCGTCAGCCAAACGGTGCTGGCGCAACGCGTGCGGAGGTCTATCGTTGCCTGACGCTGTTACGCCTTTGCCTGAGGACGATGTCATGAACACCAGTGATTTGCTCGAACAACTGCTGCGAGGCCAGGCCTCGGCGGGACAACAAAGTGGCGCTTCGGCCGGCGATGGCCTGGGCGGGCTCGGCGGTTTGCTGGGTGGCCTGCTGGGCGGCGGCGGTAACAGCGGCGGCGGTTCGCCTGCCGGTGGATTGGGTGGCCTGGGTGGGCTGCTCGGCGGATTGCTCGGTGGCGGAGCCTTGGGTGGCGGGGCGCTTGGCGGCGGTACGCAGAGTCGTTCCGGCGGCACCAACTACGCGGCACTGGCTTCGCTGGGCATGATGGCGTTCCAGGCGTATCAGGCCTGGCAGCGCAGTCAGGCATCGGCGGCGCCGCAACAAACACCGCAGACCGCAGACCTGTTGGCCGGCCCGCAAGTCGAGGAACACAGTCACGCCGTGCTGCGTGCGCTGATCGCAGCGGCCAAGGCTGATGGCCGGATCGACGATTCGGAAAAACACCTGATCAGCAGCGAAATCGGCCGCCACACCGACGACCCGAACCTGCAGCAATGGCTCGACGCTGAAGTCGCCAAACCGCTTGATGCCAGCGAAGTCGCGCAAGCCGCCAACAACGATCCGGCGGTGGCCGCCGAAATGTACATCGCCAGCGTGATGCTGGTGGATGACCAGCAGGACGCCGAGCGCAATTACCTGGATGAGCTGGCGGCGGCATTGCAGATCGATCCCGAATTGCAGGTGCATCTGGAGCAGCAGGCCAAAGGCACAGCCTGAAACACGTCATCACCCAAGCCCCGGACGTTTCCATCCGTCCGGGGCTTTTTTATGCCGATTGAATTTTTCTCCGCCAGCGTCGCTCTTCTGCATAACAGGACCCGATTGCAGCCGGAGCCGCCATGAACAGGAACCTCGACGACTACAACCGCATGCGCGACTTCTCGGCAACCTCTGAACCGGCGGCGGTCAAGCGGCGGGGCAAGAAGGCTGATGCCGATCACGCGTTGCAGTTCTGCATCCAGAAGCACGACGCGTCGCACCTGCATTATGACTTTCGCCTGGAACTCGACGGTGCGCTCAAAAGCTGGGCGGTGCCCAAAGGCCCGTCGCTGGACCCCACGGTCAAGCGGCTGGCGGTGCATGTCGAAGACCATCCGCTGGATTACGCGACCTTCGAAGGCAATATTCCCGAGGGCCATTACGGCGCCGGGGACGTAATCGTTTGGGATCGCGGCGTGTGGATCCCGCTGGAAGACCCGCAGAAGGCCTACGCCAAGGGCAAACTCAAGTTCGAACTGCAAGGCGAGAAGCTTGGCGGGGTGTGGAATCTGGTGCGCACTCACATGCCGGGCAAGCAGGAGCAATGGTTTCTGATCAAGCATCAGGACAGCGCCGCCCGGCCGCAAAGCGATTACGACGTGCTGGTCGCCGAGCCGGACAGCGTGCTCAGCGAGCGTACCTTGGTCGACAAACCCAGGCTCGACGCCAGACAAGTCAAACCGCTCAAAAAGCCAGCGCGCAAGCCAGCCTCAGGAAAACTTGTTGGCGCACACAAGGCCCGGATTCCCGCGCAGTTGAAACCGCAACTGGCCACGTTGGTGGACAGTGCGCCGGCGGGAGACTGGAGCTACGAAATCAAGTTCGACGGCTACCGGATCATGGCGCGCATCGATCATGACGACGTGCAGTTGTTCACCCGTAACGGTCATGACTGGACGTACAAACTGCCGGAGCAAGTCCAGGCGCTCGCCGCGCTGGGGCTGGAATCGGCCTGGCTTGACGGTGAAATGGTCGTCGCCGACGAGGCGGGTGTTCCGGATTTTCAGGCGCTGCAGAACGCGTTCGAAGCCAGCCGCAGCGCGAACATCATTTATTACCTGTTCGATCTGCCTTACCTCAACGGCGTCGATCTTCGCGAAGTACCGGTCGAAGAGCGGCGCGCGGCGCTGGCCACGGTATTGAAGGCGCACAAGGATCCACTATTGCGCTTCTCCGAAGCCTTCGACGAAACCCCGGAAGCGTTGCTCAACAGCGCCTGCCAGATGCAGATGGAAGGCCTGATCGGCAAGCGTCTCGGCTCGCCGTACGTGTCGCGGCGCAGCAGTGACTGGATCAAGCTCAAGTGCAAGCATCGTCAGGAATTCGTGATTGTCGGCTACACCGATCCGAAGGGTTCGCGCAGTGCGTTTGGTGCGTTGTTGCTGGGTCTGCACGATCGCGACAGCGGTGAATTGCGTTATGCCGGCAAGGTCGGCACCGGTTTCAATGAGGCCACGTTGAAAAACCTGCTTGCGCAGTTGAAGCCCTTGCGGGCGAAGAAACCGGCCGTGGTCAACCCGCCGAGTGGCTTCGAGGCCCAAGGCGTGCACTGGCTGAAACCGAGCCTGTTGGCGGAAGTCGCGTTTGCCGAGATGACTCAGGACGGTTCGGTGCGCCATGCGGTGTTTCATGGCGTGCGTGAGGACAAACCGGCCCGGGACATCACCCAAGAGAGGGCCAAAACGGTGAAACAGTCTGAATCAGAACCCGGCCTGGCCAGCGGCAAGGTGCGCATCACTCACCCTGACCGGGTGATCGACGCCAGCAGCGGCACCACCAAGATGCAACTCGCCGAGTATTACGCCAGCGTCGCCGAGTGGATCCTGCCGCAACTCAAGGATCGCCCCGTGGCACTGGTGCGGGCGCCGGATGGCATTGCCGGCGAACTGTTCTTCCAGAAAAACGCCGAACACCTTGCGATCCCGGGCATCCGCACGCTGGACAAGGACGTCACCGGGCAACCGGTCATGTTGATCAACAATGCCGAAGCGCTGGTCGGCGCGGTGCAGATGAGTACCGTCGAACTGCACACCTGGAACGCCACCACGGCGGATCTGGAGAAACCCGACCGCTTCGTCCTCGACCTCGACCCGGATCCTGCATTGCCTTGGAAAAGCATGGTCGAGGCCACCGCCCTGACTCTGACCGTGCTGGATGAACTGGGTTTGCGGGCATTCCTCAAGACCAGCGGCGGCAAAGGCATTCATCTGGTGGTGCCGTTGATCCGCAAGCACGGCTGGGACGAGGTCAAGGATTTCAGCCATGCCATCGTCAGCCACATGGCCAAGCTGTTGCCGGAACGGTTTTCAGCGGTGTCCGGGCCGAAGAACCGGGTGGGGCGGATCTTTATCGATTACCTGCGCAACGGTCTCGGTGCCACCACCATTTGCGCCTACGCGGTGCGCACCCGCGAAGGGTTGCCGGTGTCGGTGCCGCTGTTTATCGATGAAGTGAAGACGATCAAGGGCGGCAATCAGTGGAATATTCATAACGTCCACGAACGACTGGCGGATGTCGGCGATGAGCCTTGGGCGGACATGAAGAAAACCCGGCAAAGCATCACGGCCGAGATGCGCAAACGGGTCGGCATGAAAAAATGATCAGGTGTCGCGCAGCAAGTCGTGGGCGTTGAGCAATTGGTAGGCGACTTCCGGATGTTTTTTCAGGCCACGGCGGATGGCGGCCGGAATGGATTGTTTTGTCTTGCGGCAGAGGCCCGGCAGTTCATCGATCCTGATATCGATCCCGAGCATGGTCTTGACCACGTTGTCACCGGGGGCGATTTCCACGCGAATACCCAACTGCTCGAACATCCGGCCTTGCAGGCGTTCGAGATCGGCCAGGCTTTGCAGGTTTTCCAGACGATCGAGGAGGCGTTTTTCCTCCTGCCGGGTCAGCAACAGGATGCGTATATCTGCGCCAGGATTTTCCAGCAGCGGATCGCGCCCGCAGTCGCAGACACCGGGAGGGCAGGGGGAGCGGATCGGGGCGGAAATCGTCATGGCCTCCATCATAGAGGCCGTTCGACGGTTTTGCCCATGGTCGCCCGCCTGCCGTCCATCGGCAGAGTGCAGAGCTGGCGACGTCGAGCGTACGGCTTACTGCGACAAGCCTTCGTAATGAACCAGGATGGCGTTGGCCAGCTCTTCATCGCTGGCATTCAGGCCGGGGTTGTCCTGGCGAACCTGTTGCAGCACCGACTCCAGATACACGCCACGAATGGCACCGCCGCTGGCGACGAAGGCGGACAGGTCGTCACGGGCCGGAATCACCATTTTGTGATCCTTGAAGGTGGAGTACAGCGACGCTGAAACACCCGCCGATGTGGCGACATCTCCCGCATCCACACGGGCGAAGGCCGATCCAAAGGGCAGGCACAGCACAAGAGACGAAACGAGTAATAAACGACGCATGACGGTGTTCCTCCAGCAGCGTAAAGCGAAAAGGAAGTTCCACATAATGTGAGAGGTGCCGCGTGGCTCGGGAGTTCCATGGGCGGGAACAAGTTGTCGGGGCTGCAAACCGAGAACTGCCGCACAGTGTTCTTTTTTACCGGATGTGACGACACACGTTGAGACGCTCTAACCCGGCGGGTTCGCGGAAATAGGCTTAACTGAAGCTTTGAAAGCGCTGTGCGGCGCGACCAGGGAGAAAATTACCGTGTCGATCAAACTGCGTTTGGTGTTGCTGATTGCGACCAGTCTGTTGACGGCGCTGATCGTGAGCCTGGTCAGTTACGTCGGCAACCAGCGGATGGCTTCGGCGGTCAGTGACAACGCGGTCAGCATGAGCGCGCTGCGCAACCACATGGAAGCCGACATGATGCACGACGCCCTGCGCGCCGACGTCTATTCGGCGATGCTCGTAGGGTTGGGCAAAAGCACCAGCACGGCGGACGAGGTGCGCAGTTCCGTCGAAGAACACGCCGCGCATTTTCGTGAGGTACTGGGCGAGAACCTGAAACTGCCGCTCGACGCCACGATCCGGGCCGCGCTGGAGCAGATCCGGCCAAATCTCGACACTTACATCAACGCCGGCGAGCGGATTGTCGGGCTGGCGCTGGACAACCCGGACACGGCGCAACACGAACTCGGCACGTTCAGCGCCGCGTTCAGCCAGCTCGAAGAGCAGATGGCGTCCCTGAGCGAACTGATCGAAACCAATACCCGGCAGACCAGCCAGGGCACCGAAGCGGCGATCCGCAACGCCAATATCGCCCTTGGTGTCGTGTTGATTGCCAGCCTGTTGCTGCTGTTGGTGCAGGGGCGCTGGGTGATCCTGAGCATCACCGGGCCATTGAAAGCCGCCAGCCGCATTGCTGAAAGCATTGCCCATGGCAACCTCAGCGAGCCGATCGCCGAGCCTGCGGGCAAGGACGAGGCCAGCGTGCTGATCCGCACGCTGGCGACCATGCAGCGGGATCTGCGCGACATGATCGACGTGGTACGCCGCAATGCCCACGGCGTCAGCGGCATGAGCGAGCAACTGAGCCACGGCTGCCATCAGGTGGCCGACAGCAGCCAGCAGCAAAGTACCGCCGCCGGCACCATGGCCGCCGCCGCCAGCCAGATGACCGCCAGCATCGAGGAGATCACCCGCCACGCCGAACGGGCGCTGAACATGGCCAGTCAGGCCGAGTCACTGGCGAAAAACGGCGGTCAGGTGATCCATCAGGTGGTCAGCGACATGGACGACATCGCCCGTTCCGCCCAGCAATCGGCGCAGGTGATCCGCACGCTGGATCAGGAGTCCGAAGGCATCTTCAACATCATTCAGGTGATCAAGAGCATCGCCGACCAGACCAACCTGCTGGCGCTCAACGCGGCTATCGAAGCAGCCAGGGCGGGTGAACAGGGCAGGGGGTTTGCAGTGGTCGCCGATGAAGTGCGCAGCCTGGCCGCCCGCACCAGCGCTTCAACCCAGGAAATCGCCGCAATGGTCGCCCGCATCCAGAACAGCACGCGCGAAGCGGTCAGCAGCATGGAAGCAGGTGTGGCTCAGGTCGACAAGGGCATGGCGGTCACCGCCGACGTCGAACGCGCTATCCGCGAAATCCTCGAAGCTACCCTGAACACCACGCAACTGGTCAACGACATCACCCGCACCATCGGCGAACAGAGCCAGGCCAGCAACGAAATTGCCCATCAGGTTGAGATGATCGCGGGCATGTCGGAAGGCAATAGCAAAGTGATCGGCGAGACGGCGAATACGACAGATGAGTTGTCGAGCCTGGCGGGTAGGCTGGCGCAGTCGGTGGATCGGTTTCGGTTGTGAAGGTTTCTGGAGAGCGCAGTCGGGCGGTGCCGGGAACCCTATTTGTAACAAGGGAGCGTCAGGATTCTGGATTGGAAGGGGCGGTCAAACGGCTGAAAGGCTCAGGCCAGAGCCGCTGATGGGGGTCATGTTCGGCCGCTGGCAGCCGATAAGTCCTTGAACGGATAAAGACTATCGAGTCGGGAACAGACGCGCGGGTTTGTCCTGACGTGATATTCTTCGCCCCACTTGGTTTGACCTAATTCAGTCCGGCGCGCTTTTCGGCGGGCCGACCGAACCCCTGTCGCTCAAGTAGCTGAAGCCAATAATGATAAGAAGTCAGTTCAGAAGGGACATATAACTGAGGTCGACGCAGCCTGTCGGCCTTGTGTGCCCACCCGTCAAAATTGAAGTGTGCCGGAACCCGCGACGCTGGCCTGAGTGTCGCGAACAAGGGGAACTCATACGTACAACAGCGGCGGGCGGAAGGCGTTTTATCATAGGTGCAACAGATGTTTAAAAAAGTGAACACAGCCTTGCTGGGGCTGGCTTTGGCGATGGGGATGTCGTCTGCCAATGCCGAAGAAGCAAAGAAAGTCGACGTTCTGCTGATCGGCGGCGGCATCATGAGCACCACCCTGGGTGTGTGGATCAATGAGCTGGAACCGACCTGGTCGATGGAAATGGTCGAGCGCCTCGACGGCGTTGCCCTGGAGAGCTCCAACGGCTGGAACAACGCCGGTACTGGTCACTCCGCACTGGCCGAACTGAACTACACCCCGGAAGACGAGAACGGCAAAGTGTCGATCCCGAAAGCCGTCGAGATCAACGAAGCGTTCCAGGTCTCGCGTCAGTTCTGGGCCTGGCAGGTTCAGCAGGGCGTCCTGAAGGACCCTCGCTCGTTCATCAACACCACTCCGCACATGAGCTTCGTGTGGGGCGATGACAACATCAAGTTCCTGAAAAAGCGCTACGAAGCCCTGCAAGCGAGCCCGCTGTTCGCCGGCATGCAGTACTCCGAAGACCCGGCTGTGATCAAGAAGTGGGTTCCGCTGATGATGGAAGGGCGTGACCCGAACCAGAAAATCGCGGCCACCTGGAGCCCGTTGGGTACCGACATGAACTTCGGCGAAATCACCCGCCAGTTCGCCGGTTACCTGCAGACCAAGCCTAACTTCAGCATGAAGCTGTCGAGCGAAGTACAGGACATCACCAAGAACGCCGATGGCACCTGGCGCGTCAGCTACAAGAACCTGAAAGACGGCACCAAGACTGAAACCGACGCCAAGTTCGTGTTCATCGGCGCCGGCGGCGGTGCTCTGCACCTGCTGCAGAAGTCCGGTATCGAAGAAGCCAAGGAATACGCTGGCTTCCCGGTAGGCGGCTCGTTCCTGGTGACCGATAACCCGGCCATCGCCGAGCAGCACCTGGCCAAGGCCTACGGTAAGGCTTCGGTTGGCGCGCCTCCGATGTCCGTTCCGCACCTGGACACCCGTGTCCTGGACGGCAAGCGCGTCATCCTGTTTGGCCCGTTCGCAACCTTCAGCACCAAGTTCCTGAAGGAAGGTTCGTACCTGGACCTGCTGACCAGCACCACCACCCACAACATCTGGCCTATGACCAAGGTCGGCATCAAGGAATACCCGCTGGTCGAGTACCTGGCCGGTCAACTGATGCTGTCGGATGAAGACCGTCTGAACGCGCTGAAGGAATACTTCCCGAACGCCAAAGCCGAAGACTGGCGCCTGTGGCAAGCCGGCCAACGCGTGCAAATCATCAAGCGTGATGAAGCCGCTGGCGGCGTGCTGAAACTGGGCACCGAAATCGTTGCTTCGAAAGACGGCTCCATCGCCGGTCTGCTGGGCGCATCGCCAGGCGCATCGACCGCTGCACCGATCATGCTGAGCGTGCTGCAGAAAGTCTTCAAAGACAAAGTCGCTACCCCTGAATGGCAAGCCAAGCTGCACCAGATCGTTCCAAGCTACGGCACCCAGCTGAACAACGATCCAGCCAAAGTGGCTGAAGAGTGGGCTTACACCGCCAAGATCCTGCAACTGCCAACCCCACCGGTGATTGGCCAGGCTGCAGCTCCGGCGGCAGAAGCGGCTGACAAGGCTAAAGCTCCGAAAGAAAACGCTGCACGTGACATGGCTCTGTAATTCAGACGCCTGACACACAAAGCCCACTGAACCGGCGACGGTCAGTGGGCTTTTTTGTGTCCGGGTTTCAGGCCTTGGCAGCGGCCAGATAGACCCCCAACCGACGCCCCATTTCCTCACCGAGCGCCTGCAACCCACTTAACGGTCGCACCATCACCTCGAACTCGACAATCTTCCCCTGTTCATCGAAGCGGATCATGTCGATGCCCTTGAGCTCTTTCGACCCTACCTTGGCACTGAATTCCAGCACCACATTCAAACCATCAGCCGTCGCCAGTTCACGGTGGTATTTGAAGTCTTCAAACACTTCGAACACGGTGTTGAGGATCATCGCGACCACCGGCGCGCCGGGGTAGGGTGTGTGGGCCATCGGCGAACGGAATACGGCTTTGGGGTCGAGCAGGTCGGGCAGGGCTTTCAAGTTGCCGGTACGGATCATCTCGTGCCAGCGGTTCAGGGATTCGGCGGCGTTGGGGTGCAGGTTCAGCTCGGACATGGTTTCACTCCTGTATTTTTGTTGTTCTTGCGCGACGCCCATGACTCTAGATTAAAGCGGCGTAATGGAAACCTTCTGTACCGAGCTGAATGACGACACATGAGTGGGCCAAATCCATCTGATCCGCTTTTTCCTGTTGAATCTGCATCTGTAACCATCTCAGCCATAGGCCCAAAATACCCTTGCCGTTCGGCCACACGCGACGAGCTTCATTCCGAAGCGCCCGGTGCGCCGGACATTCAGTATTCAGGAGGCCTTCATGGCTAAGATGGCGTTTTTCCTCGGCGGCTTTCTCGTGTTGACCATCATGATCGGCGTTCTGGCCACGATTTCTCCGGTCTGACGATCAGCAGTTGAGTACCGGCATGTAACGTTCTTCATGCTTTTTGAAATGGATCGGCGCTGTCGGGATTTTCTCTCCGTTCAGGAAGAGCTCCGGCAGCGTCAGGATGAAATCGTCCATTTCGCCGCTGCCCAGGGGTGTTCCGGGGGAATATAGATCCAGCTCTTTTTCACGCGGGTCGAAACCGGTTTTCAAGCGTTCGATGCTGACCTGGTACGACTTGCCATTGGCCAGTTGCACGGTGGCCATCGGCGAAGCCGCGCTGATCCACAGGGCCGGTTCGGGCGTGCTGTAGGCGGTTTTCCACTGTTCCGGTGTATTCAGGTTACGCATGTACGGGGGCGTATAAAGATACGCGTACAGGCGCACTTCGGTATCGGTGCTGTGATGATAATCAGGCCTGGTCGGCGTCCCCGGCAGCGCTGCATAGACCAACAGATGCACCCAATCGAGCTCTTCTGACGTGGTCGTGTAGCTCATTGCCTGGTGGGGGCCGGGGCACGTTCTGATCAGCAACGCGTTCTGACCGACAGTCGATTGCGGATTCAGGTAAGGGCCCGAGCTACAGGCCGAGAGCAGGGGTAGAAGCAGATAGCAGGCTAGACGTTTCAAATAATCGACTCCGTGATTGGCTGTATTCCCTTTCAAACCACCGCAGATTACCTGAAGCAGCGCCCCTGCTGCGTGTGATCTAATGCCGGGCTTTTCATCCAGCAAACGGACTTCACCCCATGGCCGAACCGCGTATCCGCGCACTTGCACTGTGTGTCTTTCAGCACAACGGCAAAATTCTGGTTAACCGCTTCCACGACCCGGTCGCAGACCAAACCTTCTACCGTCCCATCGGCGGTGGCATCGAGTTTGGCGAAACCAGTCGCGAGGCCATCGTGCGCGAAGTGCAGGAAGAGTTGGGCCTTTCAATGAAAGACCTGCGCCTGCTCGGCACACTTGAAAGCCTCTTCGTCTACAACGGCAAACCGGGACATGAGATGGTTCAGGTGTATGACGCCCGTTTCGAAGACGCGCAGGTCTACGAGCAATTGCAGATCGTCGGTCACGAAAGCGACGGCGCCCCGTTCACCGCCAGTTGGCAGGACAACTCAAGTTTCACTGAGCAATCACCGCTGGTGCCCGTCGGTTTGCAGGCGTTGCTCAAGAACGCCGCCATTCTCGACTGAGCACGCAGTCACACGAGCACCCAGACAAAACCGCATTCGGTATTAGACTCCACCCACGATCTGATACCGGAAACCGTGACATGCCGGACTCCCCATGGACTCGCTGATCAACGCTGCCGGTCGCGCACTGGCGGCGGGTGATCCGTTGGCCGCGCTGAATTTCGTGGCGCTGCGCGAAGACCCGCCCGCCCTGGCCCTGCGCGGGATCGCCATGGCCCAGCTCGGCGATATGGCGCGGGCCAAGGTATTGCTGCAGCGGGCGGTGAAAGCGTTCGGCGCCAATGAGCCGTTGTCTAGGGCACGCTGCGTGGTGGCCGAGGCCGAAGTGGCACTGGCGGCGCGGGATCTGGGCTGGCCGGTGAAGGCGCTGGAGGCGGCACGGCGGGCTTTGCACGATCACTGCGACTGGCTCAACGCGGCGCACGCGCGCTATCTGCAGATTCGTCGGTTGCTGCTGATCGGGCAGTTGGACGACGCAGATGTGCTGCTCGCTGGACTCGATCCAGCACCGTTGCCGCCAGCCCTGCGCGCCGTTCATGAACTGATGACTGCCGGGATCGCGTTGCGCCGGGTGCAGGCGCACAAGGCGCAAATGGCGTTGGAACGTGCGCAACGGGCGGCTCAGTCGGCTGCTATTCCGGCATTGTCGGCGGAGATCGAGCACGCTCGGCAAATCCTCGAAGCGCCCGCTGCCCGATTGATCGTTGCGGGTCAGGTGCAAGCGGTGACATTGGCACAGGTTGAAGCGTTGTTTGCCTCGCCGACGCTGGTGGTCGATGCCTGTCGCTATAACGTTCGCGGTGCAGGAATGACGGTGGCGCTGGCCACGCGGCCGGTGCTGTTTCACCTCGTTCGGCTGCTCGCTGAAGCCTGGCCCGGGGATGTGCCCCGAGAGACACTGGTCGCCAAAGCCTTTCGATTGAAACTCGATGATGAATCCCACCGCGCCCGTTTGCGGGTCGAGATCGGCCGGTTGCGTGCAGCGCTGCAACCGCTGGCCGGAATCACTGCGACTTCCCGTGGCTATGCGCTGGTTGCACAAGACGTGGCGCTGCTGACGTTACCGCTCGAAGACAAACACGCCGCACTGCTGGCCCTGCTCGCTGACGGCGAGGCGTGGTCGAGCTCGGCACTTGCGCTCGCGCTGGGCAGCAGCCAGCGTCAGATACAGCGGGCACTGGAAACGTTGGCGGCGCAAGACAAGGTCCAGGCGTTCGGTGTCGGCCGTGCGCGGCGATGGCTGACCCCGCCCGTGCCGGGTTTCGCGACGATCTTGTTACTCCCGGTGTCGTTGGGCAATGGCTAGGCTGGACTCACCCACTCAACGAGGAAGCCAGCATGAAACACGCAAACGCAGAAATCCTTCGTGAATACGGCCCGTTCGACGGCATCGACGGTGTCCACGGCGTGACCTTCGACGGTCGGCAAGTCTGGTTCGCCAGTGACGGCCAGCTCAATGCGCTGGACCCGGCCAGCGGCGAAACCGTGCGCACGATCAAGGTCGGTGCCGATGGCGGGACCGCGTTCGACGGCAAGCACCTGTTCCAGATTGCCGACCGCCGAATCCACAAGATCGACCCGGCCACCGGGCGTGTGCTCCACACCATTCCGGCCCCCGGCGACGGCGGCGATTCGGGCATGGCCTGGGCCGAGGGCACGTTGTGGGTGGGGCAGTATCGCGATCGCAAGATTCATCAGATCGATCCGGAAACCGGGAAAATCCTCCGCACCCTCGAATCAAACCGTTTTGTCACCGGCGTGACCTGGGTCGACGGTGCGCTGTGGCATGGCACCTGGGAAGGCGAAGAAAGCGAGATCCGGCGGATCGATCCAGGCAGCGGCGAGGTTCTGGAAAGCCTGACGTTGCCCGCCGGGATCGGCGTCTCCGGACTGGAGGCCGATGGCGGGGATCGCTTCTACTGCGGTGGCGGCAACAGCAGCAAGGTGCGGGCCGTGCGTCGGCCGAAGTGAGGCGCTCAAGGCGCCCCGAACAGCATCGTCCAGTACACACCGTTATCGCTGCGGGCCTCACTGGCAAAACCGGCACCGACCTGGGTGAACATCGGGTTCATCAGGTTGGCGCAATGTCCGGGGCTGGCCAGCCAGCCGGCCATGGCCTTGCTCGGAGAACTCTGCCCGGCAGCGATGTTTTCGCCGATCTGCCGGCCACGGTAGCCGGCAGACCGGGCGCGGTCGGCTGGCATGTCGCCGTCCGGATCCTGGTGAGCGAAGTAGTTGCCGTAGGCCATGGCCTTGCTGTGACCCTGGGCGGCGGCGCCGAGGGCCGGGTTCCAGCTCAAGGGCCGGGCGGCGGCAAAGCGCTGGCGACCGCACATCCGGGGTCGGGCGCGGGCGGCGTTGACCTCGGCCAGCAAGGCTTTGCCGACACTGCGGTTGTCGCCCATGTGGCTGTCGATCACCGGACGCGCCAGTACCACTTGCCATTCACTGCGAGCGCGGCTGATGCCGATGTCGGCGTACTGCGCATCCAGCAATGCGCCGCAATGTTCATTCTGCAATTGATCAAACGCCTCTTCGGCATCCTCGGCCCCGACGATCCGGATGCTGCGCACCGCGACCGCTGCATAACCGGAGGCCTTCAGTTGCTCGCGCATCCCGCCGCCGTAGCCATAGCCGATGGGCAACGCAATGTTCTGCTTCAGCGCCAGTGGCGCCAGGCGTTGTGCCGGACGTCGGTCGCAGCGTTGCGGATGGGCACGGAGGTCATTGATGGCGGCTGCCAGTTGCCGCTCTGCGCCAGCGTGGACAGAGGGGGCGAGCAGGGGAGAAAGGATCAGCAGGCACAGCGAAACGAAGCGAGACGAACGGACGGCGTGGCGCATGGGACGCAAGGCTCTGAAAAAAGATAGCGCTGATAGGGAGTTAGCCGCGAAAGCGGCGCGAGTAGGACTGGCCTTTTTGCACTTGGTTCAGGAGGCGCCTCAGGCTTTCGCTGGTCGCCGACGAAGTGCGCAGGTTTCACTCACCGGTTCAACACATCCTTCATCCATTGCAGGTATTGCGGCCGTTCGGATATCGAGTTGTGCGCCGAGTCCTTTATCACTTTGAGCATCGCCACCCCGTCGGGGAAGCTGTGCAGCAGGCGTTCGGTGCTGGCCCGTGAAACCACCTCGTCATCGCTGGCCGCCAGCAGCAGCGTCGGCACGCTGATGTGCGCCGCATATTTGCCGGACTCGTAACGATCCTTCAGCAACCACTTCACCGGCACCCACGGGTAATGCTGGACGGCGAGTTCAACGAGGCTGTTGTAGGGCGTGACCAGAATCAGCTGGGCCACCGGCCGCTGGCTGGCCAGCCGCACCGCAACGCCGGAACCGAGGCTGCGTCCAACCAGTGCAATCTGTGGATGCCGGGCATACACCTGATCGAACAGCGCCAGCGCATCTTCAGCGATCGCCGCTTCGGACGGGGAGCCGCCGCTGCCGCCAAACCCCCGATAGTGCAGCAGATACACCGCGTAGTCGGGAAACGCCTCGGCAAACGCCGGCAGATTGCGCGACACGTCTTCGGCATTGCCGCCGAAATAGATCAGCGCTTTCGCCCCGGAATGCTCACGAACACTGACGCGAATATCGGCGTCGGGCATCGCCAGCGTCATTCGCGATTCCGCCGTATCCATGGAGCCGGGCTGCGGGAAATAGATCAGCGAGCGCTGAAAAACGAACAGCGCCGCGCACAGGATCAGGTACACGGCAACGATCAAGGCGACGAGCGACATCAGGATTCTGGACATTCGGCTAACTTTAACGGGGCGTGAGGGTGCTCAGTCGCAGTGTAGTTGAGCCTTCCCGAGTGACCGCCGCCGAACACAAGGCGCAACAGATCCATCAAGCAGAGACGCGAGCATGAGCCACACTGAGGGTTGTTCCCGCCGCCGCCTGCTCACGCTGGCTGCCGGGGTTTCGGCGGTTTTCACGTTTGACCGGGCGTTGGCCACTGCCACGTCGCCGAGCGCCTCAGGAGGCCAGACCATGCAGACCCGCGCCATTCCTTCCAGCTCCGAGCGGCTGCCCCTGGTCGGGCTGGGTACGTATCGCGGCTTCGATGTCGCGCCCGGCGATCCGGCCTATCGGCCCTTGGCGGCAGTGCTCGACGAGTTGTTCAGAAAGGGTGGCATGCTGATCGACAGCTCACCGATGTATGGCCGCGCCGAAGAAACCACCGGCGAGCTGTTGTCGATCCACGAACCGCGTTCACCGGCCTTTCTGGCGACCAAGGTGTGGACGCGCGGGCGCGAGGAGGGCATCGCGCAGATGGAAAACTCCTTCCGTCTGCTGCGCACCGAGCGCATCGACCTGATGCAGATCCACAACCTGCTGGACTGGCAGACGCATCTGCCGACCCTGCGTGAATGGAAAGAGCAGGGCCGCATCCGTTACATCGGCATCACCCATTACACGCCCTCGGCGTACGAGGAAGTGGAAGCGGTACTGAAGGCCGAACAGCTCGACTTCCTGCAGATCAACTACGCCCTTGATGACCGGGGCGTGGAGAAACGCATCCTGCCGTTGTGCCGCGAGCGTGGAGTGGCGGTGATCTGCAATCGCCCGTTCGGCGGCGGCGAGCTGCTGGCACGGCTAAAGGGCAAACCGCTGCCGGGCTGGGTGTCGGATGTGCAGGTCAACAGCTGGCCGCAACTGGCGCTGAAGTTTTTGCTGTCGAACACGGCGGTCACCTGTGTGATTCCCGGCACCGGCAATCCGCGCTACATGGCCGACAACGCCGGCGCCGGGTTCGGGCCGATGTTGACCGATGCGCAGCGCCAGCAGTTGATTGCGCTGGTGGGTTAGCAGCGCTCGCGTCAGTCTTGCAGGTAGGGCGATGAACGGTCGCTGTCTCCCTGTGAATCATCGTTCGTTTCCCAGGTCGTATCTGCGGCTGCGCGCACCTCGCCATTTCGGTGTGGGCTGCGTTGACCGTTTCCGTCGTCAAGACCTTGGTTTTAGGGAAATTCTGAATGATGCGTGCAACAACGCTGCTGCTGACTGTTTCCGCCGCCGTATTGCTGGGCGGCTGTGTGGCGGACTTTGATGATGACTACCGACATGGCCGCCATTACGACCGTGATCATGGCCGTTACTACGATCATGATCGGCGTTGGGACGACCGCGATTACGATCGCCGCGACGGGCGTCGCTACCACCGTGACCGGGATGATGATTGATCAACGCTGGACAGGCAGGTTTTGACGGGATGGACGCAGTAGTGGCTATTCAGTAGCATCGCGGCTTTTCCCGGCCTTTCCCTCAAGGATGAACATGCCAGTCACTTCGCTCCTTCGCCGTTCTTCGGCGCTTTTCGGCTTGATGGTGTCCCTCTCGGGGCTTGGTGGTTGCGCACTGACGGGGACCTATCAGGACGCCACCGGGCCAGACGCTGCCAAGATGCGTTTTGTGGCCAACACTGACAATGCCACCGTCAATTACTTCGACGCCGAGCATTGCGATGGCCTGACCACTGGCATCCTGAACAATTTATTTGTCAGAGACAGTCCGCGGCGGGTGGGCATGACCGTGGCGCCTCCGGAAAAGGCCCGTGGTTATCTTGAAGTGAAATTGCCGCCCGAAAAGGAAGTGTTCCTGCAGGTCAATACCCAGGTGGGCTATGGCGTGTGTGGCGCGGTATTCGGTTTCAGACCCGAGCGCGCAATGGAGTATGAACTCACCTTCGAACTCAAGGGCAACCAATGCTTGACCTTGATGCAGCGCCTGCAACGGGTTGATGGCAAGGATGTACGTACGCCCGTCACCATCAGGCGCGATGGATTTGCCGCTTGTGAGGGCCGCAGCCCGATCTTTCCGAAACCACCCGCGCTGCTGCCCGATACGCCGGAACGCACGGCGATGATGGATCGCATCATTGCCGGCAGTACGTTCGTCCGGATGACCTCCGACACGGCCAGGGACAAGGTCGCGGGCAACTCGCCGGAAAAAATCGACTCACTGATCAGCGAGCGCAAGGCCAAGCTGGGCTTCAATCTGCCGGACGAATACTGGACGTTGTATCGCCAGAATCTTGAGGCGTTCGATCAGGATTTCGCCGCCAAGAAGACGCAGGTGATGCAACGCTCGACCGACGAATACCGCAAACGCCTGAGTAGCGCGGACGACAAGCAATTGAAGGCGTGGACAGGAACGGGCGAAGCCGCCAAACCCATGAACGCGGCGCCGGCGGAGCTGGAAAAAACCATGGTCATGTTCTATTTCCAGACCGACAGAGCGGTGACGGTCGAAACCATCAATCGCCACCTCGACCGCATGGCGAAAATGGAGCAGCAGTACGACGTCTGCTCGCGCTACGCCGATTGCTGGAAGCGTTGATAGTCCGTCTGCGCTGACAAAAAAAGCCCACTGAGCCTAATCGGCCAGTGGGCTTTTTCATGGCCGTTCCTCAAGGGAACAGCAGGTACAGCGATTAAAAATGAGCGTTCGCCCGGACGCTGGATCGCGCAGGCACGGAGGCCTCGATGTCCAGCAAATGGGTGGCGAGTATGTCGCTCAGAAAGCGGAACTGATCGTTGAGGCCCACCACTTCATTGCTGAAATGATTACTCGCGGCGGGCATCAGCAGATCTTCGAAATCTTCGTTGAACACCAGCGGCTGTGTCTTCAGCGACACCACGTGCTGGTCGTAATAGTTGTTGCCGAAGACCGGGAAACTCACGGCGAGGGTGACGGTATGACTCATGATGTGAACTCCTCGTGGTGTTTGTCTCGGATGGGTAAATCCTGCGCCAGACGCGTTTGATGCGGAAGGCAATCGTCGTAATGGTGAACATCGACGTCAGTGATGGTTGGGAAGAATGTTGAAATCGCCCGCCAGAATTGCAGCCCCCTACAACCGGACAAACGGCTGAAACCCGCACCTATACTCAAACCATTACCTCCAGATCTGATCCACAAAAGGACACCGCCACCGTGAACCTGCGTGCGCTGATCGTCGCCGCACTGATGTTGCTGGCCGGCTGCGCGACGACGGCGCGGGGCCCGGCGAGCGCGCCGCCGGTGGTGGTTTCACCGGCTACCTGGCAGCAGATCGACCGGGACATCGTTACGGCCTCCCGACAGTCCACCGAGCAGGTCAAGGTTTTCGCTCGCGGTTCAATGGAACATTGGCGCATTCGCGTCTATGAGCAAACTGAAGAAAAATTCATCCCGTGGTTCAGCAGCTACTGGACCCAGGAATGGCTGTCGATGAAGGTCAGTTGGTACACCATCAGCGCCGGCGGCGAGCAGGATGCTTCGTCCAAACGTCTGGCCGCCTATTTGCTGGAGCAGTATCAGGAGCGAGTCCTGGCGCCCGTCGCGGCGGAAATCGACCCGGACGCGATCCTCGGCCAGTCCACCGCGTTCTACGCGCAATTGATGGCGCAGCAGATGCCGGTCATCGCCCAGCGCTACGGCGTGCCCATTGCCCAGCTCAACGGGCATTTGCAGAAAATCCCCGCCATTGCCCTCGGCCCGCCGCCGGCCCGGGATGCCTCGCTGTATCAGATCGTCAGCACTGAACCGCTGAACACCTTGCCGGCCTACGCGGCGTTGATTGACAAGATCCACATCGAAGGGGGGGCCAGGGGCATCGCCTCGACCGACGCAGGCATGGCCCCGGTGGCCAAGCGTGCCAGCCAGCGCATGGAGGCGGAAATGGCCCCGCGTGGCGCCGCCAGCGCGGTGGCGGCGGCGGCCGGCAAACTCGTCGGCGGGCTGATCTCGGCCGGTGTGGCAGGCATCCGCGCCATCCTCCAGGCCAGTGATCGTCCCGACAGCGAAGCGCTGATCCGCAGCAGTCTGGGCAACACCTTCGACAAGGCCTGGCTGAAGCTGGTGCAGAACCCGACCACCGGCGTGATGGCCGGTACGCTGCACATGGCGGCGCAGGTCGAAGGCAATCTGGGCGGGGGCGATGAACCGTCGGTCGGCTTGGGCGCCACTCCTGTCGAATGGCGGCCGCCTGAGTCGACTACTCAGCAGATCGACCCCTAAACCCGCAGGAGAACGACCATGGCTTACATTGATGTTTTTGTCGCACCCGTGCCGAACGCCAATCGCGAACAGTACAAAAAACACTGCGAAATCGCCGAGAAACTGTTCAAGGAGTACGGCGCCCTGGAGGTGGTGCAAGGCTGGGGCGATGATGTGCCGGACGGCAAGGTCACCTCATTCCCGATGGCGGTGAAACTCAAGGAAGGCGAAACCGTGTCGGCCGGTTGGCTGGTCTGGCCAGACAAAGCCACCCGCGACGCCGGCATGGGGAAAATGATGGAAGACCCGCGCATGCAACCGGACGTCAATCCGATGCCGTTCGATGGGCAGCGGATGATCTTCGGTGGCTTCAAGAACATTCTCGAATCTTGAGGCATAACTGCCGGATCACTCCGCCGACGGGGTGATCCGGCAGCCTTTGCGGTTGCGAATCTGCTCGTCCGTCGGCCGCTCGCGAACAAACTCGAAACGCGGCTCACCCTCGCTGTAATGCACCAGCCAGCCCCATTCCAGCTCGTTTTCATCCTGCCCCGGATTCGGTGGCCGAGCCCACCAGGGTTCTTTACTGAGGATCTCGCGCATGACGCCCTCCGGTTGATGGCAATCGTTGAACTATAAACCCCATGCCGAGAGTCGCCAGGAATGGCCGTGTAGAATCGACGGATCGACATCGACAAGGGAGCGGGGCCATGACGGATGACAAGCACGGCGAACAACCGTTCAAGCGGCTGTTCTTCGCCCTCGACTGCCCGCCGGCGCAGCGCAAGGCGATTGCCCAATGGCGCAGCGAACTGGGGCTTAGGACCGGTAAACCGGTGCCGGCAGACAATTTCCACCTGACGCTGCTGTTTCTCGGCGCGGTGCCGTTGGCGCAGATAGGTGAAGTCTGTGAGGCGGCGTCCAAAGTGAGTACGCCGGGCGAGGCGCTGAGGATTTCGCTGGATCGCTTGCAGGTCTGGCGCCGCGCCGGGGTGTTGTCGCTGGCACCGGAGCAGGCACCGCAGGGATTGCTGCGACTGGTGTATGCGCTGGAGCAGGCGATGTTGCCGTTTGGTTTTGAAGAGACGACGCGTGAATATCGCCCGCACCTGACGCTGGCCCGGGACTATCGGGCGACGGAACCGGAGTCCGCCACGCCGCCGGAGTTCTTCCTGCGGGCCGAGCGCTTTGCATTGTTCGAATCCCACAAGGGCCGTTACCGCGCACTGGCCGATTGGCCGCTGATCTGAGCCCACAAAAAAAGGCGCCCAAGGGCGCCTGAATTCACCTGAACCGAGGAAGCCAGGTGAGGCCGTTCAGAGCAGGGGGCAGCGGTGGTAAGGCGCTGCGTGAACGGAAACTTTCAAGGCTGATCGCTGACTGTCTGATCGTTCCCACGCTCTGCGTGGGAATGCAGCCCGGGACGCTCCGCGTCCCAAAGCGGACGCAGAGCGTCCATTGAGGCATTCCCACGCGGAGCGTGGGAACGATCACGGTAAGGTTTATTTGCCGAGTTTTACGCGGGTCCAGCCCCGGGTCATGATCCGTTGTGTGGAAATCGGTTGATCCGGCACCGCATACAGCGTGGCCATCACTTCCTGCGACGGGTACGAGCCCGGGTCGTTGCGGATCGCTTCGTCCACCAGCGGTGTCGCCGCCGAGTTGGCGTTGCTGTAACCGTTGCTGTTGGTGATCTCGGCGATGATGTCCGGACGCATCAGGAAGTCCATGAACAGGTAAGCGTTCTCGACGTTCGCCGCATCGCGCGGAATGGCGACCATGTCGTAGAAGCTGCCGGCACCTTCCTTCGGAATGCTGTAGTCGATCACTACGTTGTTGCCCGATTCCACCGCGCGGGCCTTGGCCTGCAACACGTCACCGGAGTAACCGACCGCCACGCAGATGTTGCCGTTGGCCAGGTCCGAGATGTATTTCGACGAGTGGAAGTACGCCACGTTCGGGCGAATCTTCATGAACAGCGCCTCGGCTTCCTTGATGTGCGCGGTGTCCTTGTCATTCACCGGATAGCCCAGGTAGTGCAGGGCAGCCGGGATCATTTCGGTCGGCGAATCGAGGAAACTGATGCCACAAGCCTTCAGCTTCTCGGCGTTCTCCGGTTTGAACAGCAGGTCCCAGGAGTTGGTCGGCGCGTTCTTGCCGAGCACTTCCTTGACCTTGGCCGGGTTGAAGCCGATGCCGATCGAGCCCCACATGTACGGGAACGCGTGGGCGTTGTCCGGATCACTGGCGGAGGCGTTTTTCAGCAGCACCGGGTTGAGGTTTTTCCAGTTTGGCAGCTTCGACTTGTCCAGGGTCTGATAGACCCCGGCCTTGATCTGCTTGGCCAGGAAACTGTTGGACGGCACCACGATGTCGTAGCCGGATTTACCCGCGAGCAGACGCGCCTCGAGGGTTTCATTGCTGTCGAACACGTCGTAGGTCACGCGGATGCCGGTCTCGTCCTCGAACTTCTTGACGGTGTCCGGGGCGATGTAATCCGACCAGTTGTAAACGCGCAGCACCTTGTCGTTGGCCTGGGCGCCTGTGGCGATTGCGCCCAATAAGGACAGTGTCAGCAGAGTCCTGCCAAACATTTTCATCGGTGAAACTCCATTCTTTTTATTCAAAAGCTTTTAAGCAAAAGCGCAAAGCCGTAAAACGCGACGGCCCTAGGCCGTCGCTGCCACTCGTTGAGGTTGCGGTTGCTGCCACGATTCGTTGGCGGTCTGATCCATCGCTTCCTGAATCGCCCGCTTGCGGTTGGCTTCTGCCTTGCGGCCGAAGTACCAGACCAGGAAGGTCACCAGTGACACCGCCAGCAGGATCAGGCTGGCCACGGCGTTGATCTCGGGCTTAACGCCCAGACGCACGGCCGAGAACACTTCCATTGGCAGGGTGGTGGAACCAGGCCCGGAGACGAAGCTCGCCAACACCAGGTCATCCAGCGACAGGGCGAAGGACATCATGCCGCCCGCCGCCAGCGACGGCGCGATCATCGGGATGGTGATCAGGAAAAACACCTTGAACGGTTTCGCACCCAGATCCATCGCCGCCTCTTCGATCGACAGGTCCAGCTCGCGCAAGCGGGCGGAGACTACCACCGCCACATAAGCGGCACAAAACGTGGTGTGGGCGATCCAGATCGTGACGATGCCACGCTCCTGCGGCCAGCCGATCAGTTGCGCCATCGCCACGAACAGCAGCAACAGCGACAGACCGGTGATCACCTCAGGCATGACCAGCGGCGCGGTCACCAGACCACCGAACAGCGTACGACCCTTGAAGCGTGTCACGCGGGTCAGCACGAAAGCGGCGAGGGTGCCCAGCGCCACGGCGGCAATCGCGGTGTAGCAGGCGATTTCCAGCGAGCGCACCACCGAGCCCATCAGTTGCGTGTTGTCGAGCAGGCCGACATACCACTTCACCGACCAGCCACCCCAGACCGTCACCAGTTTCGAGGCGTTGAACGAGTAGATCACCAGAATCAGCATCGGCAGATAGATAAACATCAGGCCGAAGATCAGCATGAACTTTGAAAATCCGAAGCGTTTCATCCCCGTGCCTCCATCTCTTTGGCCTGGCTGCGGTTGAACAGCAGAATCGGCACAATCAGGATCAACAGCATCACCACCGCCAGGGCGGACGCCACCGGCCAGTCGCGGTTATTGAAGAACTCTTGCCACAGCACGCGACCGATCATCAGGGTTTCCGGGCCACCCAGCAGTTCCGGGATTACGAACTCGCCCACCACCGGAATGAACACCAGCATGCAGCCGGCGATGATGCCGTTCTTGGCCAGCGGCACGGTGATTTTCCAGAAGTTGTTGAAGTTGCTCGAGCCCAGATCCTGCGCGGCTTCCAGCAAGCTGCCGTCGTGCTTCACCAGGTTGGCGTAGAGCGGCAGCACCATGAACGGCAGGTACGCGTAAACCACACCGATATACACGGCCGTGTTGGTGTTGAGGATCTCGATCGGGTGATCGGTGAGCCCGGTCCACATCAAAAATGCGTTGAGCAAACCGTTGTTGCTGAGGATGCCCATCCACGCGTAAACGCGGATCAGGATCGCGGTCCAGGTCGGCATCATGATCAACAGCAGCAGGACGTTTTGCGCTTCCTTGCTGGCCTTGGTGATCGCGTAGGCCATCGGGAAACCGATCACCAGGCACATCAGCGTGCTCAGTGCCGCGACCTTCAGCGAACCGAGGTAGGCCGACAGGTACAGCTCGTCTTCGCCGAGCATGGTGTAGTTGCCGATGTTCAGGAGCAGCTGGAATTTCTGTTCGGCGTAGGTGTAGATCTCGGTGTACGGCGGGATCGACAGCGCGGCTTCCGAGAAACTGATCTTCATCACCAGGAAGAACGGCAGCATGAAGAACAGGAATAGCCAGATGAACGGGATGCCGATGACGAACTTTCGCCCGCTGGGCACCAGGCGCAGGAAGTGCTGATTGAAGGTTCTCATGAGCGCAGTACCACGCCGCTGTCGTCTTCCCACCAGACGTAGACCTTGTCGTCCCAGGTCGGACGCGCGCCACGGCGTTCGGCGTTGGCCATGAACGACTGGACGATCTTGCCACTCGGCAACTCGACGTAGAACACCGAGTGGCCGCCGAGGTAGGCGATGTCATGCACCTTGCCTTCGGACCAGTTGTAGCGGGTCTCTGGCTTGATCGTGCTGACGAGCATTTTTTCCGGGCGGATCGCGTAGGTGATCGACTTGTCCTGCACCGAGGTGCTGACGCCATGACCGACGTAGATCTTTTGCTGCAAGTCCGGGCTGTGAATGATCGCGTGACCTTCAAGGTCCTCGACCACGGTGCCGTCAAAGGCGTTCACGTTGCCGATGAATTCGCAGACCATGCGGCTGACCGGCGCTTCATAAATGTCGACCGGGCTGCCGATCTGGGCGATCCAGCCCAGGTGCATGATCGCGATGCGCTCGGCCATGGTCATGGCCTCTTCCTGGTCGTGGGTCACCATCACGCAAGTCACGCCGACGCGTTCGATGATCTCAACCAGCTCAAGCTGCATTTGCGAGCGCAGCTTTTTATCCAGTGCGCCCATCGGTTCGTCGAGCAGCAACAGCTTCGGACGCTTGGCCAGGGAGCGGGCGAGGGCCACGCGCTGACGCTGACCGCCGGACAGTTGATGCGGACGGCGTTTGGCGTATTGGGTCATGTGCACCAGACGCAGCATCTCTTCGACACGGGCGTCGATTTCGCTGGTCGGCAAACGGTCCTGCTTGAGGCCGAAGGCAATGTTCTGCGCGACAGTCATGTGCGGGAACAGGGCGTAGGACTGGAACATCATGTTGATCGGCCGCTCGTACGGCGGCATGTCGGTGATGTCCACACCGTCGAGCAGAATGCGTCCTTCAGTCGGCCGTTCGAAACCGGCGAGCATGCGCAGCAGGGTCGATTTGCCCGAGCCGGAGCCGCCGAGCAGGGCGAAGATTTCGCCCTGATGGATCTCCAGGGACACGTCGTCCACAGCGGTGGTTTCGTCGAACTTCTTGGTGACTCGATCGACTTTCACCAGAACCTTTTTCGGTTGCTGATGACCTTCAAGAGCCTTCCTGTAAGTGCTGGAGGCGTTTGCCATGTGAAACTCCCAACAGGTTTCAGTCGCCGGGCCAACGTGGCCTGGCTTAAGAGTGGATTGCAGACCCGCACCGTGCGGGTTGTTCGGCGCCGCCGTCCTGGCTGCCGGGTGGTGCTTTTTGTTTTCGCGGTGTGTTGCTGATCGCGGATGACGGATGCGCAGGTGCGCAGCCGCCAATCCCGCGGGGGCAGTAAATGGTTTTGCAATCGTTGGGTGGCGTCAGCGCTGGTTGCGTCGCGCCGCACGCTGGCGGCAAGCCTCGCCGAATGCCTGGAAAATCCGCAGGTAGTTCGGGTTGTCCAGCACCTGCCATTCCGGGTGCCATTGCACGCCGAGGGCAAAGGTCGGGCTGTGCTCCACCGAGACCGCCTCGATCAGGCCATCCGGCGCCACGGCTTCGGCGCGCAGGCCGGGAGCGAGGCGGTCGATGCCCTGACTGTGAATCGAGTTGACCTGGAATTCACCCGGCAGCTCCAGCGCTTCGAACACACCACCGGCCAGCACCGTCACGGCGTGGGCCGGGGCGTACTGCACGGCGACATCCGGGCTGTCGGCTTCGCGGTGATCGAGCATGCCCGGCAACTCATGCACCTTCTGGTGCAGGCTGCCGCCGAACGCCACGTTCATTTCCTGGAAACCCCGGCAGATGCCGAGTACCGGAACGCCCGCCGCGATGGCTGCACGTAATAAAGGAAGGGTGGTGGCATCCCGCGCCGGATCGTGATCCGTGCCGGGAGCGCTGTCCGGGCCCTGATAGTGGAAAGGTTCCACGTTGGACGGCGAGCCGGTCAGCAACAGACCGTCGAGCTGACCCAGCAGGTCTTCGATTTCAGTCAGTTTGCCAAGGGATGGAATGACGACGGGCAACCCCAGCGCCGCAACGCTGACAGCGCGAACGTATTTGTCGCCGCTGATGTGGTAGGGGTGCAGGCCAATCTGTTTGACGCACGCAGTAACGCCGATCAATGGCTTGAATGCCATTTTTATTCACCTCGAAGTTTGACACTTGAACGAGCTTTTCCGGAGCTTAGCCTCGTTGATTTTAATTAACAACTCCCATGTAAAAAATTCTAAACGCCGTTCATCAAATCTTCATCAAGACCGGGGCCCTGGCGCTTGCATTGGCACGCGAGTGTTAAAAAAAGCCCGAAAAATAAACGCTGAGCGGCCATGTGTTCGCTATTGACTTCACTTTGCCGTTCGGGTTGACTGGCTCGGCGAAACAGCAGTGAACATAATAATTAACAGCTAAATAGGTGCATCATGTCGGTCCCTCTGCGTGCCGTTCAACTCAACGAAGCAAACGCATTCCTTAAGAAACATCCTGAGGTTTTGTACGTCGACCTTCTGATTGCAGACATGAACGGTGTGGTGCGCGGCAAGCGCATCGAGCGCACCAGTCTTCATAAGGTTTACGAGAAAGGCATCAACCTGCCGGCCTCGCTTTTCGCCCTCGACATCAATGGCTCCACGGTGGAAAGCACCGGTCTGGGCCTGGACATCGGCGACTCCGACCGTATCTGCTACCCGATCCCCGGCACCCTGAGCATCGAGCCTTGGCAGAAGCGTCCGACCGCACAACTGCTGATGACCATGCACGAACTGGAAGGCGAGCCGTTCTTCGCCGACCCGCGTGAAGTGTTGGCCAACGTGGTGCGCAAGTTCGACGAAATGGGCCTGACCATCTGCGCCGCGTTCGAACTCGAGTTCTACCTGATCGACCAGGACAACGTGAACGGCCGTCCGCAATCGCCGCGTTCGCCGGTTTCGGGCAAGCGTCCGGTGTCGACCCAGGTTTACCTGATCGATGACCTGGACGAGTACGTCGACTGCCTGCAAGACATCCTCGAAGGCGCGAAAGAGCAGGGCATTCCTGCCGACGCCATCGTCAAGGAAAGCGCCCCGGCGCAATTCGAAGTCAACCTGCACCACGTGTCCGATCCGATCAAGGCGTGCGACTACGCCGTCCTGCTCAAGCGTCTGGTGAAGAACATCGCCTACGACCACGAGATGGACACCACCTTCATGGCCAAGCCGTATCCGGGCCAGGCGGGCAACGGTCTGCACGTGCACATTTCGATTCTGGACAAGGAAGGCAACAACATCTTCGCCAGCGAGGATCCCGAGCAGAACGCCGCGCTGCGCCACGCGATCGGCGGTGTGCTGGAGACCCTGCCTGCGCAAATGGCTTTCCTGTGCCCGAACGTCAACTCGTATCGCCGCTTCGGCGCACAGTTCTACGTGCCGAACTCGCCGAGCTGGGGCATCGACAACCGTACCGTGGCAGTACGCGTGCCAACCGGTTCGGCAGACGCCGTGCGCATCGAGCATCGTGTCGCCGGTGCCGACGCCAACCCGTACCTGCTGATGGCTTCCGTGCTGGCCGGTATTCACCATGGCCTGACCAACCAGATCGAGCCGGGTGCCCCGGTGGAAGGCAACAGCTACGAGCAGAACGAACAGAGCCTGCCGAACAACCTGCGCGACGCCCTGCGTGAGCTGGACGACAGCGAAGTCATGGCCCGCTACATCGACCCGACGTACATCGACGTGTTCGTCGCGTGCAAGGAAAGCGAGCTGGCCGAGTTCGAAAACTCGATCTCTGACCTTGAGTACAACTGGTATCTGCATACCGTCTGACGCTCGAGCGCTCACCCCGCAAGCACCGCCGATTCCGTGGGAACGGCGGTCACCTCTTTCTCTGTGTGAGTCACCCCCATGACCATGACCCGCAACGACTGGGAACAACGCTTCCAGTCCCTGACCCTCGAATCCCGCGCCTTCATCAATGGCGAATACCGCCCGGCCATCAGCGGCGACACCTTCGAATGCCTGAGCCCCGTCGACGGCCGTTTCCTGGCCTCCGTCGCCAGCACCGATGAAGCCGACGCCAACCTGGCCGTCGAAGCCGCGCGTCAATCCTTCAACTCCGGCGTGTGGGCCAACAAGGCCCCGGCCGAGCGCAAGCGCATCCTGATCCGCTTCGCCGATCTGATCCTGCAACACCAGGAAGAACTGGCGCTGCTCGAAACCCTCGACATGGGCAAACCGATCAGCGACTCGATGAGCATCGACATCCCGGCGACCGCCAACGCGATCCGCTGGAGCGCCGAAGCGATCGACAAGATCTACGACGAAGTCGCCGCCACCCCGCACGATCAACTGGGTCTGGTGACTCGCGAGCCGTCCGGCGTGGTCGCGGCCATCGTGCCGTGGAACTTCCCGCTGATCATGGCCAGCTGGAAATTCGCTCCTGCGCTGGCGGCGGGTAACTCGTTCATCCTCAAGCCTTCGGAAAAGTCGCCGCTGACCGCGATTCGCATCGCTCAGTTGGCGCTGGACGCGGGCATTCCGAAAGGCGTGTTCAACGTCCTGCCAGGCTTCGGCCACACCGTCGGCAAGGCGCTGGCGTTGCACATGGATGTCGACGTGCTGGCCTTCACCGGCTCCACGGCGATTGCCAAGCAACTGATGATTTATGCCGGCCAAAGCAACATGAAACGCGTCTGGCTCGAAGCAGGGGGCAAGAGCCCGAACGTGGTGTTTGCCGACGCACCGGACTTGCGTGCGGCAGCACAAGCAGCGGCCGGCGCCATTGCGTTCAACCAGGGCGAAGTCTGCACCGCCGGCTCGCGCCTGCTGGTGGAGCGTTCGATCCGCGAGCAATTCATCCCGCTGCTGGTGGAAGCGCTGCAGGCGTGGAAACCGGGTCATGCCCTCGATCCGGCGACCACCGTCGGTGCTGTGGTCGATCAGCGTCAACTGGACAACGTGCTGCGCTACATCAGCATCGGTCGGGAGCAGGGCGCCGAGCTGATCGCCGGCGGCCACCGCACCCTCGAAGAAACCGGCGGAAGCTACGTCGAGCCGACGATTTTCGACGGCGTGACCAACGCCATGACCATCGCCCGCGAAGAAATCTTTGGCCCGGTGCTGTCGCTGATCACCTTCGACACCGTTGAAGAAGCGCTGCACATCGCCAACGACAGCATCTTCGGTCTCGCTGCCGGGGTCTGGACCAGCAACCTGAGCAAGGCCCACACCTTCGCCCGTGGCCTGCGCGCCGGCAGCGTGTGGGTCAACCAGTACGACGGCGGCGACATGACCGCGCCATTCGGTGGCTTCAAGCAGTCGGGCAACGGTCGCGACAAATCGCTGCACGCGTTCGACAAGTACACCGAGCTGAAAGCGACCTGGATCAAGCTCTGACTCTTTTACAGCGGTGGTCGCCTGCAACCGGCGACCCTCGGAGAATAAAAAAATGAAACAACAACACGTGAACAGCTACTACGCCGCCACCCGCAACGAAGTGATCGATTTCCCGATCCTCGAAGAGTCGGTGGAGTGCGATGTCTGCATCATCGGCGCCGGCTACACCGGCCTGTCCTCGGCGCTGTTCCTGACCGAAGCCGGCTACAAGGTGACGGTGCTGGAAGCGGCGAAAGTCGGCTACGGCGCCAGCGGTCGCAACGGTGGCCAACTGGTCAACTCCTACAGCCGCGACGTCGACGTGATCGAAGAGCGCTACGGCGACAAGACTGCCGAAATCCTTGGCAGCATGATCTTCGAAGGCGCCGACATCATCCGTTCGCGCATCAAGGAATACGACATCAAGTGCGACTACCGCCCGGGCGGCATTTTCGCGGCGATGAACAACAAGCAGCTCAAGGGACTCGCCGAGCAAAAGCGTAGCTGGGAACGTTACGGCAATAAAAACCTGAAGATGCTCGACGCTGCGGACATCCGCCGCGAAGTCGGCTCCGACGCCTACGTCGGCGGCCTGCTGGACATGCAGGGCGGCCACATCCATCCGCTGAACCTGGCCCTCGGTGAAGCCGCGGCCATCGTGCGTCTGGGCGGCAAGATCTACGAGCAATCCGCTGCGGTGGAAATCAAGTACGGCGAGCCCAACGTCATTCGCACCGCCAAAGGCCAGGTCCGCGCCAAGTACCTGCTGATCGCCGGTAACGCCTACCTGCCGCAAGGCCTCGACAACCGCGTGACCGCCAAGAGCATGCCGTGCGGTTCGCAGATCTGCGTCACTGAACCGTTGACCGAGAAACAGGCCCGCAGCCTGATCACCAACAACTACTGCGTCGAAGACTGCAACTACCTGCTCGACTACTACCGCCTCACCGCCGACAACCGTCTGCTCTACGGCGGCGGCGTGGTCTACGGCGCCCGTGAACCGGACGACATCGAAACCCTGATCCGCCCGAAGATCCTCAAGACCTTCCCGCAGCTCAAGGACGTGAAAATCGACTACCGCTGGACCGGCAACTTCCTGCTGACCATGTCACGCATGCCGCAATTCGGCCGCATTGAGAAAAACGCGTACTACATGCAGGGCTACAGCGGCCACGGCGTCACCTGCTCGCACCTGGCCGGCAAGCTGATCTCGGAAATGATCCGCGGCGACGCCGAACGCTTCGACGCCTTCGCCTCGCTGCCACACATGCCGATGCTCGGCGGCCGCACTTTCTCCGCGCCGCTGACTGCCCTCGGCGCCGTGTATTACTCGCTGCGCGACCGTTTCGGCATCTGATTTACCTCGCCGGCGGCGCCCCCCAAAAGGGCGCTGCCGGCTTTTTCATGTGCCGTCCATCGAACCTGCTGAGCAACACCGACAAACGTGATTTAATAGCCGCCTTTCACGGTTCCGGGACACGGGAGCAACGTGATCCGCGCGACCTGCGCGGCACCCGCCACCCACCCCCATTACCCTTAAGTCGTTCTCACATAAGGCTGTCATGGATACGGGTTCTCGACTCAAACTAGTACGCGAAAGCTACAAACTCTCCCAGCGCGAGCTGGCCCGGCGTAGCGGCGTGACCAATGCCACCATCTCCCTGATCGAACAGAATCGTGTCAGTCCTTCCGTCAGCTCACTGAAAAAGCTGCTCGAAGGCATCCCGATGTCCCTGGCCGACTTCTTCACCTTCGACCAGCCCCCGCGTGAACACCAATACGTCTTCCGCGCCAACGAACAACCCGACCTCGGCCGCCACGGCCTGCGCCTGCTGCTGATCGGCGCCTCGGTCCCCAGCCGCCAGATGCGCTTGCTGCGCGAGCAATACGCGCCGGGCGCGAGTTCCGGGGAAGAGCCGATTGTGCACTCGGAAGGTGAAGAGTGTGGGTTGGTGACGCGCGGCACCGTGGAGTTGACGGTGGACGGGCAGGTGAGCGTGTTGAGTGCGGGGGATGGGTATTATTTCCCGACCACGCTGCCGCACAAGTTCCGGAATATCGGGGCGGATGAGGCAGAGATTATTAGTGCGAATACGCCGGCTAACTTCTGATGATAGCGTGTTGGATAGGCTCGTTCAGAACTTGAGTCTCTGAAAATACTGCGTGATAGTTGATAAAGAAATGGCCGATCCAATTTGGATCGGCCATGTTGGTGCAAGTGGTGTGATTTACATTAATATTTTCTTTCGGTCCCGATCAAAAAAGTCAGCGACTATCCCCAGATAAGATTGGGCGTGAGCCGGTAAAGTTGAAGGGAGTGGGATATCTGTCATGTATCCATAGCCTTCAAATAACTTTGCGGACTCAAATAGGGAGGCAAATACTTGCGACTTTGAAAAGAATTCAGCTAATACTTCAGCTTTAACGTCAGAAGCTTGGTCGGCGAGCTCACGCTCGAGGGTTTGAGATAATCCTGGTTGTGTGACTATGCTACCTACTAAAGCAGACGCCATTTTTCCTACCTTCATCGTAAATGACTTACCAGCTGATCCATATCTAAAGCCATTGTCCAAAACCTGCTTTCTTTGGTCGTGCTCTGCTGCGACATGCTCGCGAAGAATAAAGTCTATACAGATTAGTAGGTGGGAAATTGAAATGTAGATCATTCTCCAAGCAGACGAAGAGTTTGAGTGGTTGTTGATCTCACTCATATAGTAGTCGATGTCATTCAACCAAGCGTTGGCTCCGTCAAAGTTTAGAGAGTCAAGCATCCTTGATTTGCTAGATTCGTATCTACCCCGCCAGTCACCTCCGAGCTTGCCAAGGGAATGCTTTTCAATTTCGGCAATGAGGTCCTCTTCGTTGATTCTGGCTAAATGACCTCTTTCGCTTTTGTTTAACCTGCTTAAAAATCTGCCGTCTAGAACTTTTACTTTGTGCTCAAGCCCAAAATCGCGTACGTCAGATCGGATGTCAGTAGTTGCGACCATGCTTCCGTCTAGGCCGAGAACTTGCTGCAGGCCTTTTGCCCAAAATATCCGTTCAATTGCTTGAGGCGTCTTTTTGTTTTTTATGTCGACATTCAACCGTTCGCGGCTAAATGCGGAACTCTTGCCGTAAATAAATAGGTCGATATCTGTAATGTCAAATTGATTGTATTTAAATTTGCACCCTCTTACGACGAAGTATCCGATGCTTAAGAAGTAATTCCTAATTGTTTCTTCTGCTGCTGCGCCTTTCAGGAGTTGTTGGCTCATCTGTTAAGTCCACCTGTCCTGATCTCGTTAAGTAGATTTCGAGTTTTTAATTTTACTGCCTCGGTCGAGTTTTTCCGGCAAATATCACGATTGACCTCCGGTGCTGTATATGACGTGACCTTAGCTCCGGGTAGATTGTCGACTGCTTCTCCAGTAATGTTTCCGCTCTGGATAACGGAAAGTGCTAATCGACCGACTTCAGGTTTCAACAATTTCATGCTGAACATTCCCCCATTTGCAGGGATGACTTTCACAACACCCTTGTATTCTAAAGCCTGGTAGTCATTGCCAATGGCAGTGGCTGGGCCTACAGTTCCTCCGTCAATCAGTTTTTGCATTAGTAATGATATGGCTGTAATTCTTCCGCGATAGTATGTACTTACGGTCATTCCATAAGTTAGTGATGCTACGAGTGCCTTAGCTAGATCGAGTGCATCATCTGCAATAGAACTAGTAAATTTGGAGAAGGCAGCTGGGCGCGTAACGAAAGAGCTTTTTCCGCTTTCGTTGCCAACTACGTTAACATCAAACATTCCAATTGAGTGGAGTTGAGAGAAAAGTTTTTCTCCTAGGATTTTCGTAATTGACGCCAGAGGTAAACAACCAGAAGCGTTCAGTCTTGCATTGACTTCATTCAGGTTCTGTGTTTCTGCTGCATTTAGTGTGCTAAGTACAGCATTGATTTTTCGGGCGTCTTCTCTGCGGAATAAATTCCCGTTGAAAATAAGTTTTTCAGTTGCGGATATTGCCTCTGTGTCGAAAAAGCCAATATTGCTACCAAGCTGTAATGTCGATTCAGCCTCTGTTTTTGGTATTTTGAAAGTGTCAGAAATGAAATCGATTGCTAAGGTGTTTGTAATAGGAAGGTCAGAGGTGGTTTCTGAAAGGCTTATGACTGCGTCTTCATAGCTTTCTCGGTCTGACTCATCGAATATGGTTGCGGTAAAGTTTAATACTTCTTTCCCTGTTAAACCTAAAACCTCAATTCCGCCTGTTCCCGACAAAATTAATTTTTGTCGCTCAAACTCTGCAAGAATTGCAGGGACTTCAGTTCGGGGGCTGATGTAGTTGGCTCTCGCTAGTGCGTCCAATCTCTTGTTAGAAATTTGCTCTTGGTTCTCGGCGGATATCGCGGATAAGAATTTTCCACATTTACCCGCAAATCCTATCGCGTCAAAATCTTGGTTGGTCGTCGCTTGTAGCTTTTGACCATGCTGAATGATCCACGCGCCTTTTATGTTTTTTTCCATATCCTATCCGCATCCTGTCGTATATCAGCACTCTTCAGCCACATTTCGGTGGGTGAAGATTATTCCCTCATTCGCGAGGGGTCGCGGCTAATAATTGCAGATTGCCATCGTCTGATCAATTGCGAGAAAAATGGGAGCTCGCTTCTTTGACGGAGAAGGTAAAGGTGCGGGATCCATGACTCTCTCCATGTGCCTTCTATTTCTGTTCTGCACCTAACTCTCTCCGTTCAATAACTCCAAACAAATCACTCACGTCCTGAACCATGATCCTCGCAATGGTGGTAACTGTGTTGATGTCTTGCTCTGCGTGGTCGAGGAGACGTATGCAGGCTATGAGGTCCAGGTATTTTAAAACGGCGTTGAGACGTTCGCTTAGGCAGGCGTGTAAGTCGCGTAGGGGTGCCTCTGCATCGATAAGCAGGACGGGTTGGTCTGTGGCTGGGTGGGACATGTTCACGCAGTGGCGGAGCGGTGTTTTGCTGGTCATTTGGAGCACTCTTCAGTTGGTTCAAAAGTGCCACCTTTCTGCTGCGAAACAAATGGGTGGCAGCTGTATGCGGGTTCGCAGACCGGAGAAGAGCTAAACCGGCAGACCGGAAGGTCTCCCACACACAGCCGCCATAAAATGAAACTGCGGCGAATTTTGCCACAGTTGTTATTGAGCGGTGTGCGTCACTTCTGAGGGCTGCGAAACCCTATCGCCAAATTCGTTCAGCGACAGACCCACTCTAGGCACCGATCCCCACTGCCGCAATCAGCCTGTAGGACGCAAAATCCCCGCATCTGGCCAGAGAGTTCGATCACGGTCGGCGGCGTAACTGGCGTAAATCAATGGCTGCGAAGTGTATGGGGAAAATGACTCGCCAGGTTTCGACCCGCTTCGCCTCCCCGCAAGAACAAGCTCCCTCACCACGCAGGGTAATTTCCTACGCCGTTTTCAGATCAAAAAAATCATCACACATTCCCGCCCCGGAACTTTCCCCAAAACCGATGTCAATTTGATGGCGTGTCGCGACGCTCATTCATCGGCTCAAGCAGTGCCAGGCTGTTTCCTGGTCGACCAAGGAAGTGTGTGATGAGACTAGTGCTTGCGATGTTGTTGATGTTCAGCGGATACACGTTTGCCGGGTGCGCCAGCATCAGTGACAGTGATCAGCGGGCCTATTGCGAAGCCAGAGAGAAGGGCAGCAGTTGTTCGTACATCCACGACTCTGATTTGCGTTCGGCCTGTGATGCTGAAGTGAACGGTAGATCCTGCTCGTACATCGCCGACACTGACCAACGTGACTACTGCAACGCCAAGAAGAACGGCAGCAGTTGCTCGTACATCCATAACTCGGATCTGCGCGCGGCGTGCGAGGCGGAGCTGAAGGGATATTCCTGTTCATACATCAGCGACAGTGACCAGCGCGCCCTGTGCAATGCCAAGCAGAGTGGCAGCAGTTGCTCGTACATCAGCAATTCCGATCTACGCAACGAGTGCGAAGCCATGAAGCGCTGATTTGAGGGTGCTTCGCGAGACTCATTTAAATCGGATTAAACAGTGCCAGTCTGCTGACTGGAATACCAAGGAAGCGTGTGATGAAGAAAATACTGGCGATGTTGTTGATGTTTGCCTTTGCCGGCCATGCCTTTGCTAGCTGCATGAACATCAACGATCCGGATCAGCGCAGATATTGCGAGGCCAAGTCCGGCAGTGGCAGCTGTAACGATATCAACAATACGGACCTGCGCAGGATGTGCGATGCGGAAAAAGGCAGTGGTAGTTGCAACTCGATCAATGACGGGGATCAACGTCGTTACTGCGAGGCCAAAACCCGTGGCGGCAGTTGCAACAGCATCAACGATACGACTCTGCGCAGGATGTGCGATGCAGAAACAGGAGGCGGTAGCTGCAACTCGATCAATGACACGGATCAGCGTCTTTTCTGTGAGGCCAAAACCCGTGGTGGCAGTTGCAACAGTATCGGCAGCCAGGATCTGCGTAATCAGTGCGAAGCGATGAAGCGTTGATTGGGTGTGATTGCGTCAACCAGTGCCAGTCTGTTTACTGGTAAGCCAAGGAAGCGTGTGATGAAGAAAATACTTGCGATGCTGTTGATGTTTGCCTTCGCCGGCCATGCCTTCGCTGGCTGCTCGGGCATCAACGATCAGGATCAGCGCAGATATTGCGAAGCCAAGTCCGGTAGCGGCAATTGCAGCGGGATCGGCAATCAGGATTTGCGCAGGATGTGCGAGGCAGAAACTGGCCATGGCAATTGCAGCGGCATCAACGATCAGGATCAGCGCAGATATTGCGAAGCAAAGTCCGGCAGTGGTAATTGCAGCGGGATTGGCAGTCAGGATCTTCGAAGAATGTGTGAAGCAGAGACAGGAAGCGGCAATTGCAGCGGTATCGATAATCAGGACCAGCGCCGTTTCTGTGAGGCCAAAACCGGAAACGGCAATTGCAGCGGCATTGGTGATCAGGACCTGCGCCGTCAGTGTGAAGCCATGAAACATTGATCGATTGGCTTACCCCAAACGCCAAAAGGGACACCCAACGGTGTCCCTTTTTTGTGGGCGACTGAAACGGAATCCCCGGACTGCCCAGTCAAACCTTTCACTTGCCACAATCCGACTCATCGCCAAAGGTTCCCCCCATCGGCACCACGTCGTAGACTGCGAAACAAGTTGTAACGCCTCTCCCACGGACGGAACCGCGCATGATTCAGATCGGCAGCCGCAACAACGCCCCCACGCCGCAGCACAAAACCCAGGACATCTACATCTTCAGCATCGACCTGTCCCGCCCGGCGACGCCGTTCTGCTTCGAGCAATCGATCGGCGGCGGGCATGCCAATCAGGGTGGTGCGCGGTGGTTGGCGCTGGATGAGCTGGAGGCGTGGCCGGGCGAGTGGCGGGAGCATTTGAAGAAGGCCGACTGCGCCTGGGTGGCCGACTTGATGGACGCTCATCCGGCGGCGGATCAGGCTGATCTGGTTTCGCTGATCCTCCAGCAATACGCCGAGCCGGCGCAGCCAACCGGCCGTTTGCAGGCGATTGGCCGCTGGCTCAAACGCAACATTCACGTCGGCGGCCGGTACGGCGTCTAACCCGAGGAAACGCCCATGACTCAGACTCTGGAACGCGCCATCGCCATTGCCGCCACGGCCCACGCGGGGCAGGTGGACAAGGGCGGTGCGCCGTACATTTTGCATCCACTGAAAGTCATGTTGCGCATGAGCAGCCTGGAAGAGCGCATCGTCGCGGTGCTGCACGATGTGGTCGAGGACTGCGGCATCAGCCTGGATGATTTGCGCAAGGAAGGCTTCAGCGAAGAAGTCTTGTCAGCCATCGAATCGGTGACCAAGGTGCCGGGCGAATCCTACGAGGATTTCGTCGAGCGTGCGGCGCAGAACCCGATTGGGCGGGTGGTTAAACTGGCGGATCTGGAAGAGAACAGCGACCTGTCGAGGATTGCCTCGCCGAGTTGGGAGGATCTGGAGCGGATCGAGAAATATCGGCGGGCGATCGGACGGTTGCGCGCCTGACTCAATTTGAATAGCCAGGAAGGCGACCATGAAATCCATTCTGTGTTTGTTGAGCGCTGCCGGATTCGGTGCGCTGTTGCAGTTCGAGGGCGTGCCTCACGGTTTGCTGTTGGGCTCGATCCTCGTCACCGCACTTGTCGTCACCCGGTTCGGCTTCGTGCCTGCGACGCCTTATGGGCTGGGTTACATCCAGGTCACGCTGGGCATCGCCACCGGACTGATGTTCGAAGCGTGGGACAGTGCGACCGTTTCGACGATGTTGCCAAGCCTCGGCGTGTTGCTGCTGTGCCTGACGGTGCAGGTCGCGCTGTCCGCCTGGTGGCTGGCGCGAGGGGCAGGGTGGAACCGCACGGATGCATTGCTGGCGGTGTATCCGGGGGCGCTGGCGGCGGTGTTTGATTTGCTGGAGTCGGAGAAGGCATCGAGCAAAGTCATCATCGTGCACCTGATGCGGTTGTTGCTGATCACGGTGCTGGTGAGTTTCCTGATTCCCGGGCCGGTATCGGTCGCCGTTGCCGAAGCCGATCCGCTGTCGACAGGCATGGCGTTGACCGTGCTGTCGGTGATCTTCCTCAGCGTGGTGGTCGGGCGATTGCTGCTGGCGATGGGTGTGCCGGCGCCGTTCATGTTGACGGCAATCATCATCACCGCCGTATTCGTGAAATCGGGATGGCTGCACGGCTTTCACATGCCGGACTGGAGTTTGAATCTGGCGGCGTTGATTCTCGGGGCGCGGATCGGCTCACGGTTCCAGGGCCTCGGCTTTGCGGAACTGGCCCGTCATGGCCGCACGGCGTTGGTCTCGGTGGGTTTGATGATTCTGGTCGCGGCGGGATTCGCCGAAGTGGCGGCGCGATTGCTGGGGAGTGATGCGTTGTCGCTGTGGCTGGCGTACATGCCGGGAGCGATCGAGACCATCGCCATCGTGGCGTTTGGTGGTGGGTTAAACGTGGTGTTTATCCTGACTCACCATCTGGTGCGGATGGTGGTGCTGCACTTTGCGCCGGCGTTGTTGGTGCAGGTGCGTAGAGCGCGGGAAGAGGTGTGATTTGTGCGTCGTTCACTTATTTGTGTCTTGAGGTAGGTCATGGGGTCATGGGTTCGGTGCAAATGTGATGAGCTGGTTCACAAAAACTGGTTTTGCGGGGCGGGTGTATCTCTGGTGGCTTCAGAGGATGCACTTGATCTGCCGGATGGAAATGAAATGTCCGCCAATCAACTCGTCGACAAGCTGTTTGCAGAGTCCGACATGCTTCTCAGATGCTGGAATTGCTCTCGGATCATTTTGTTGAACGAGCGGGGCGGGGAGTTTGTCGTCAAGTTCTTCGCGCCCGAAGAAGATTGATCTGTTGTGACGTGATTGTGAGCCTGGGCTGCCTGGCAGCCGACAGGAAAACTCGAGATAAGGCAATTAGAGGTGCGCCGTAAATCCTTCACTACGTGAAGGCGGTGCCCGCGTAAATCACGCGTGCCCCAACGCAATCGCAAACGACACGACGATCATGCACGCAAACGCAAAATTGAGATTCATGGGGTGTTCATCCTGGGCCTTATTAAAGTGGTGCCATTGTGAACAGGCCCGATGCAAAGAAAAAATTCGGCTTCATGATTTCAATGATCGAAACAATTGATACCAGCCGGTTTGTGTTTGCTCGAGGCTTTGGTTAGTCTCGTTAAACCTGCAACTACAAGCACAAACAGGCATAACCATGCACGATCATTCCGTTGCCGAGCTCCCCTCCCTGCGTCGGCAGAAAATCCTTCTGATTCTCGAACGTGACGGCAAGGTCATGGCTTCCGAGTTGAGCCAACACTTTGCGGTGTCCGAAGACACCATCCGCCGCGATCTGGCCGAGCTGGACAACGCCGGGCTGGTGCAGCGAGTGCACGGTGGGGCGCTGCCGCGACCGAAGGATACCGGCAAGGATTACTTCACGCGGATCAGTGAAACCGACGAGGTGAAAACCAGCCTCGCGCAGCTGGCGGCAGGCAGGGTGAAGAATGGTCAGATCGTGCTGTTCGATTCCGGCACCACCACCTTGCAGATCGCCCGTTCGTTGCCCTCGGATATCTCGATCACGGCTGTGACCACATCACCGATGACGGCGATCACCCTGGCTGAATACAAGGGCATCAAAGTGATTCTGGCGGGCGGGCAGCTCAACCTGGCGACGATGTCGGTCAGTGGCCACGAAACGGTGCGACTGCTGCAAAGCATCAAGGCGGATGTGCTGTTTACCGGGGTTTGCGCGATTCATCCGGAAGTGGGGCTGAGCTCGCTGTATTTCGATGAAGTGCCGGTGAAACAGGCGTTGTTCGACAGTGCGGCGCAGGTGATCGCCGTCACCACGGCGGACAAGCTGGGGGCGGTGGAGCCGTTCGTGGTTGCGCCGTGCAATCGGGTGCATACGTTGATCACCGAGCGGCACCTGGCGTCGGGCAGTGCCGAGGATTACCGGCGGTTGGGGATTGAGGTGGAGCAGTTGCAGGACTGACGTTTTGGAGCGAAACAAAGGCCCCACCGCTCGCGATGGGGCCCGTTCAATCAGCGCAGTTTTTCCAGCATCTGGTAGTACCACATGCCGGCGGCCAGCATCGGATTCCCCAGCAGATCCCCCATCGGCACCCGAATGTGCGAGCACGCGGCAAACGTGTCGTACTGCTGCATCTGCCCGGTGATCGCCCGGCTCATGATTTCGCCCATGATGTGGGTCGTGGCGATGCCGTGGCCGGAGTAGCCCTGGCAATACCAGACGTTGTCCGAAAGCTTGCCCAGTTGCGGAATGCGGTTGATGACGATGCCCATCGCGCAGCTCCACTGGTAGTCGATTTTCACCCCCTTGAGCGCCGGGAAGGTCTGTTCGATGCACGGCCGCAGTTCGCCGGCGATGTCCCGTGAGTCCTTGCCGCTGTAGTTGGCGCCGCCGCCGAACAGCAGGCGGCCGTCGGCAGTGAGGCGGTAGTAGTCGAGGACGAAGCGGCAGTCGTACACGGCGAGGTCTTCGGGGTTGATCTGTTTGGCCAGGTTCCCCAACGGTTCGGTGGTGACGATGCCGCCCATGGCCGGGAAGATCTTGCCCTTGAGCTGGCCCGGTTCGAGCTTGTGGTAGACGTCGCCGGCCAGCAGCACTTGATTGGCGTCGATCCGGCCGTGGGCCGTGCGAACACCCGGGCTTTCGCCGTGAATGATCTCCAGCACTTCGCTGTTTTCGAAGATCAGTGCGCCGAGGCTTTCCGCTGCCCGTGCCTCGCCGATGCACAGGTTGAGCGGGTGCAGGTGCATGTTGCGAGTGTTCTTGATCGCGCCGTGATAGAGGTCGCTTTGCAGCAGGTCGCGCACCTGGCTGCGGTCGAGCAGGCTGACCTCATCGCCCATGCCTCGGCGTACGGCTTCGTCGTAGTCGCTGCGCAGACCGGCCATGTGGCTCGGCTTGTACGCCGCGTGCAAATGGCCGTGCTTGAGGTCGCAATCGATTCCGTATTTCTCGACCCGTTGCTGGATGATTTCGTGCCCGCGCCAGCGCAGGTGCCAGATGAAGTCGTCGACTTCATCGCCCAGCGTATTGCGCATCTGTTTGCGCATCGCGCCGTCGCCGGACAGGCTGCCGGTGACCTGGCCGCCGTTGCGCCCGGTGGCGCCCCAGCCGATCTTGTGGCTTTCGACGATGGCGACTTTCAGGCCTTTTTCGGCCAGTTCGACGGCGGTGGCGACGCCAGTGAAACCGCCGCCGATGATCACCACATCGACCTTGTGCCGACCTTGCAGGGTCGGGTAGTCGGTGTCGCGGTTGAGGGTGGCGGTGTAGTAGGAATTGCTGCGTTCAGTCATGTCGGTATCCAAGGCAAAAAGAGGAAGAACGGATCAGGCTTCGGTCAGATACCAGCGCCAGTCCTGCTCACCCACTTCGGCCATGAACTGCCGGTATTCCGCACGCTTCACTGCCAGATACACCCCGAGAAACGCCTGCCCCAGTGCATCACGCGCCCATACCGAATTTTCCAGCGCCGTGAGCGAGGTCAGCCAGTCGGTCGGCAGCAATTCTTTCGCCTGCGCATAGCCATTGCCTTGCACCGGTTCGCCCGGATCGATGTCTTCTTTTATGCCGCGATGAATGCCCGCCAGGATCGCCGCCGCTGCCAGATACGGGTTGGCATCGGCGCCGCAGATGCGGTGTTCGATGTGCCGGGTGTTGGCCGGGCCGCCGGGCACGCGCAAGCTGACGGTGCGGTTGTCGACGCCCCAGGTCGGTGCCAGTGGCGCGTAGCTGTTGGCCTGGAAACGACGGTAGGAGTTGGCGTTGGGGCAGAACAGCAGCAGCGAATCGAGCAAGGAGGCGAGCATCCCGCCAATCGCCGTGCGCAACAGCGGCGTGCCGGCCGGGTCTTCGGAGGCAAACAGATTGCGCCCCTCGGCATCGGCGAGGCTGACGTGCATGTGCATGCCGGTGCCGGCCAGGTGATCGAACGGCTTGGCCATGAACGTCGCCTGCATCCCGTGCTTGTGCGCCACGGCTTTGACCAGCCGTTTGTAGCGCACCGCTTGATCCATCGCCTCCAGCGCATCGCCGTGTTCGAGGGTGATTTCCACCTGACCCGGTGCGTATTCCGAGATCGCCGTGCGCGCCGGAATGCCGTGCAGTTTGCAGGCGCTGTAGAGGTCGGCGAGGAACGGTTCGATCTGCTCCAGCTCGCGCAAACCGTAGACCTGCGTGTGCCTCGGTCGACCGCCGTCGGCATCCAGCGCCGGTTGCGGACGACCGTTGTGATCGCGTTTGGCGTCGAGCAGATAGAACTCCAGTTCGCAGGCCATCACCGGGTGGTAACCCTCGGCTTTCAAGCGGTCGATCACGTTGATCAGCAAGTGACGCGGGTCGGCAATGCTCGCCGGCATGCCTTGTTCCGGGTGCATGCTGACCTGCACCGCAGCGGTCGGAATCTGCCGCCACGGCAGGCGCACCAGACTGCCTTCCAGCGGGTAGGCGCGACAGTCGATGTCGCCGACGTCCCACACCAGACCGGAATTTTCCACGTCCTCGCCGTGCACGGTCAGGCCGAGGATGGTGCTCGGCAGCGGGCGACCGCTTTCGTACACGGCGAGCAGTTCTTCGCGGTGCAACAACTTGCCGCGGGGCACGCCGTTGGCGTCGAGGATGAACAGCTCGATCATGTCGATGTCGGGGTTTTGATCGAGAAAATGACGGGCGTCTTCAATGGCTGCGAATTTCATAATCAATCACTCACGATGGCGCCGCACAGGCGCGCAGATTCGGGCCGGACGCAGCTCGGCAATAGGCGCGGGCGTCCTGGCAGGGATATCGAAAAAAGAGGGGGACTGTCGCGGTTTTTAACGGCGCGATCAGACGGACAGGCAGATATCCGGCGGGCGTGCGGAGTGACGCAGCTTGGAACGGCTCAGGGCCATGGGGAGATTGACGATGCGATTCATGCGCGGCCCCTGTGAAGGAGGGCGCACAGTGCAGAGACGTTCAACGATTCTGATTGTTGTAGTGACGTGCTCATGACGCGTGTTTCCGTTGGCGGAAAACGTCGGCGGCGGGAGTGTCCCGCCATGCCGGTGTGGCTGGATAGTAAGGGGGAACTCCCGGATAAGTAAACGCCTGATTCCGGTGTGCGTGGCGAACCCCCGGTTCAGCGCAACAGGTGAAACCCCAGCCCGACGAGGGCGCAAACGATCAACACCTCGATCACCCCGCGCTTGAAAACAAACAGTGCGAGGGTTGCCGCCAGTGCGAGCAACAGCGCAAAAAAGTCAGGTTGCCCGGCAAACCCCTGGGGCCAGAACACGTGGTAAGCAAAGAAACACGCCAGATTGAGGATCACCCCGACCACGGCGGCGGTGATCGCAGTCAGCGGTGCGGTGAATTTCAGTTCGTTGTGGGTCGACTCCACCAGCGGTCCGCCGGCGAAGATGAACAGGAACGAAGGCAGAAAGGTGAACCAGGTCACCAGCGTCGCGGCCAGCGCGCCGGCGGCAAACGCATGTTCCGGGCCGAACGTCGGTTGCACGTAAGCCCCGACGAACCCGACAAACGCCACCACCATGATCAGCGGCCCCGGCGTGGTCTCGCCCAGGGCCAGGCCGTCGATCATCTGCGTCGGCGTCAGCCAGCCGTAATGCCCGACCGCGCCTTGATACACATAGGGCAGCACCGCGTAAGCGCCGCCGAAGGTCAGCAGCGCCGCTTTGGTGAAAAACCAGCCCATCTGCGTGAAGGTGCCGTTCCAGCCGAACAGCGCCGTCAGCAGCGCCATCGGCAGACACCACAGCAACGCGCCGACCAGCGCCAGACGCAGCAGCCTCGGCAGGCTGAACCGTGCATGTTCGGGCGTTGGCGTGTCGTCATCGATCAGCGCCGGGCCGAAGGATTTTTCGCTGCCACGATGACCGCTGTGGTTGAACCGCTGCGGCGCCCAGCGTCCGCCGAAATACCCGATCAATGCCGCGCCGAGCACGATCAGCGGGAACGGTACGTTGAAGGCGAAAATCGCCACGAACGCTGCTCCGGCAATCGCCCACAGCCAGCCATTCTTCAAGGCCCGCGAACCGATGCGATGGGCCGCGTGCAACACAATCGCGGTCACCGCCGGTTTGATCCCGTAAAACACCCCGGCCACCACCGGCACGTCGCCAAGCGCAATATAAATCCAGGAAAGGACAATCAGAATCAGCAGCGACGGCAGCACAAACAGCGCCCCGGCCAGCACGCCGCCGCCCGTGCGGTGCAGCAGCCAGCCGATGTAGGTCGCCAGTTGCTGGGCCTCCGGGCCGGGCAGCAACATGCAGTAGTTGAGCGCGTGCAGGAAGCGTCGCTCGGAAATCCAGCGCCGACGCTCCACCAGTTCCTGATGCATGATCGCGATCTGCCCGGCCGGGCCGCCGAAACCGATGCAGCCGAGCTTGAGCCAGAAGGGCCAGGCCTGGCGCAGGCTGACAGGCTGGGGGCGGGGCAAATCCTCAGGGGGCGTTGTGCTCAAGTGCGGCTCCGCGTTCGAATCGTCGGGAACCGCTATCTAATCAGGCTTTTGTTGCATCCGACAGTGCCCCGTCAGGCATGCGCCAGACTCCAGCGAAACGCCGCATTCTGATCACTTTCCCGCGCCTCAACCCAATGCGAGCCCTCAGGCGTGGTCTCACGCTTCCAGAACGGGGCGCGCGTCTTCAGCACATCCATGATGAACGCGCAGGCCTCAAACGCCGCATGCCGATGCTTGCTGCTGACGCCGACAAACACGATTGGATCGGTCACCGACAGCGCGCCGACCCGATGCACGATCTCCACCGCCAGCAGCGGCCAGCGCTCGCGGGCCTGTTCGGCTATCTGTTCCAAAGCCTTCTCGGTCATGCCCGGATAGTGTTCGAGGAACAGTTCGTTAACCGTTTGGCCGACATTCAGATCACGCACGTAACCGATGAAATTCACCACCGCGCCCACCCGTGGATTGCGCGCATGCAAATCCGCAATCAACTGACCGGCATCGAAGTTTTTGCGCTGGACTCGAACGCCCATGGCTCAACCTCCCGTGACCGGTGGGAAAAACGCGATCTCGTCGAAATCCTCGATCGCCTGATCCGGCTGGCAAAGCTCCTGATTCACCGCACACATCAGGTTGCCGGCGCCGAGCACTTCGCGCCATAAGTCGCCACGCTGCATCAGCATCTGCCGCACGTCCTCTACGCTGGCGAGGGCGCTGCTGGCCGGAATCTTTTCACCGCCCAGATTGAGCCGGTCACGGTAGCTGGCGAAGTAGTTGATCAGAATCATTGCAGGTTCTCCCATTGAAAGTGGCCGGAGCGGCCGCCCTGTTTGCTCAGCAGACGGATGTCGCCGATGACCATCGCCCGGTCCACCGCTTTGCACATGTCGTAGATCGTCAGCGCGGCGACGCTGGCGGCGGTCAGGGCTTCGAGTTCGACGCCGGTCTGGCCGGTGAGGCGGCAGGTGCTGGTGATCTGCACGCGGTCCGGTTCGCAGGCCTTGAGTTCGACGTGGATCGAGCTGAGCAGCAGCGCATGACACAGCGGAATCAACTCGTGGGTGCGCTTGGCCGCTTGAATCCCGGCGATCCGCGCCACGGCGAACACGTCGCCCTTGGGGTGGCCGTTGGACTGAATCATTTGCAGGGTTTCAGGACGCATCTGCACCCAGGCCTGGGCAGTGGCTTCGCGGCGCGTCGCGGCCTTGTCGCTGACGTCGACCATGTTGGCGCGGCCCTGATCGTCGAGGTGGGTGAGGGTGTCGCTCATGGGGTTTGCTCCTGGATCGGGCTGTAGATTCGGGGGGCGTTGCGGTGCGGGACGTGGATCAGGTTCAAGCGGTGCTTGAGCGCCCAACGCACGGTCAGTGCGGTGGGCGCGGACAGGCTGACGAGGGTGCCGAGGCGGGCGCGCACGGCTTTGTGGATCAGTTCAAGACTGCAACGGCTGGTGACCACGACGAAGCCCTGACGCGCATCGAGGCCTTCGAACTGCAGGGCGCCGATCAGCTTGTCGAGGGCGTTGTGGCGGCCGATGTCTTCGCGGCACAGCAGCGCTTCGCCGTCGGCGTCGAAGTACAACGCTGCGTGCAGGGCGCCGCTGCTGCGGGCCAGTTGCTGGGCTTGTTCGATGCGTTGGCGGATGCCCTCGAAATGCGCGGCCGGTGGCAACGGTGTCGGCGTCAGGATCTCCAGTTGCGGCAGCGCCTGTTCAAGGGCTTCCACACCGCAGAGGCCGCAACCGCTGGTGCCCGCCATCTGCCGGCGATGATCTTTCAGGGCCCAGAACGCGCGGCTGGAAATCTGCACGTCGGCCTGGCAGGCCTGGTCAAAGTGAGTCAGACGGATGTCGTGGATATCGTCGAGGCTGTCGACGATGGCGTTGCTCAGACTGAAGCCGCGAATGAAGTCCTCGATGTTGCCCGGCGAGACCATCATCACGGCCTGATTCAAGCCGTTGTAGCTGATAGCCAACGCGATCTCTGCCGCCAGCGCCGCGTGGGACACAGGCGCATCGTCGAGGTATTCGCGGTAAGCCACTGGCGAAGGTTGTGGCGCGGGGGCGTTGGCTTCGCCCGGTTCGATGAGTTGTTCAACTTGGCACAGCATCTTGAAAGTCCCCGAAGCGCTGAAGTGAGTTCAGGCTACGGGGCAGCGAAAAGTGCGTCCAATCGCTTGTTCCGATGCAGTGATTGGATTGGTCGATCACTGCTGGCGAAGTTGAAAGCGTTGCACCGAAGTGCAACGTTTCAGGCTACTTGAGGGGGTGTTAAACGGCAGGCGCCTCGATCCCGAACATCTTGCGCGCCTCGGCAAAACACTTTTCGGCAATCGCCGAGCGCGGTTCGGTCTTGCGCATCACCAGCCCCAGCGGCGCGAGTACGCTCGCATCCGGCAAGTTAATGAAGGCCAGGTGTTCGATCGGCTCTTGCAGACCACTGTCCAGCGGCATGATCGAGCAGCAGAAACCCTGGTGAATCGCCTGCAACAGTTGATAGGTCGAGTCGCTTTCCATGATCGGCTGCGGGTTGAGGCCGCGACTGCGGAAACTCAGGTCGATGGATTTGCGGTAATGCATGCCGGTGGTGATCATCCCCAGCGGCAGTTCGGCGGCGTCTTCCCAGCTCATTTCCGGGCCTTCGAAATGGAAGTGGCGGGTGTCGTAGAGCAGGCCGACGCGGGTTTCGCCGATCTCGAAGAAATCGAAGTAGTTCGGGTTGACGTGATCCAGATAACACACGCCCAGGTCCAGCTGATTGTTGCCCAGGCCTTCGATGATTTCGTTGGAACTCAGCGACGACAGGCTGTATTTCAGCTCCGGATAGATCGCGGACAAACCCTGAATGTAATTGACCGGATTGAAGTTGCTCAGCGGCACCAGCCCCAGGCGCAGACTGCCGACCAGTTGCCCCCGGCAGGCAGCAGCTTCGGCAAACAACCCGTCGTGGGCGGCCAGCAGCGTGCGGGCCCAGGCCAGTACGCGTTCGCCAGCCTGGGTGAAACCTTCGAAGCGCTGGCCGCGATTGACCAGTACCAGATCCAGCTCGTCTTCCAGATTACGCAGGCGCATCGACAGGGTCGGCTGGGTGATGTGGCAACGCGCGGCGGCCTGGCCGAAGTGACGGGTTTCGTCCAGCGCGATCAGGAACTTGAGTTGTTTGATGTCCACGATGGCACCTGCTCGATTGAGAATTTTGATTGAGTATTGACGCAGATGCGTACGGCGCACGGAAAGCGCAGGGGGTGACGATCCCATTGATCGCGTTTTACGTCCAATCGGAAGCGTTGAAGAGGCTATCGAGGGTTTCGATGACGGCCGGTTTCATTGGCGCGAACGGTAGTCGAAGTTCGTAGAAAAATAGCCGATAGAGCGGGTCGATAATGCGGTTGGTTAGAGTGATTAGACAGTCTTCATAAGTGGCACTTAGGCTCTGGCCCAATTGAATTGGCGAATGCCGGAGAGTGCCATGAGTGTTAAAGCGGATGCCCTGTTTGTTCCCTTGAATATTGCCGTGCTGACGGTCAGCGATACCCGCGATTACGCCAGCGATACTTCCGGCCAGTTGTTGGTCAGCCGTCTGCTGGAGGCTGGCCACACGTTGAGCGAACGCAACCTGCTCAAGGACGACCTGTACAAGATCCGCGCCCAGGTCGCGCACTGGATTGCCGACGACAGCATCCAGGTGGTCCTGATCACTGGCGGCACCGGTTTCACCGGGCGCGACAGCACCCCGGAAGCGGTAGCCTGCCTGCTGGACAAGCAGATCGACGGTTTCGGCGAACTGTTCCGCGCCATCTCGATTCTCGACATCGGCACCTCGACCGTACAAAGCCGCGCGCTGGCGGGCCTGTCCAACGGCACGCTGGTGTGCTGCCTGCCGGGCTCCACCGGCGCATGCCGCACGGCGTGGGAAGGCATCCTCGCTGAGCAACTGGATAACCGCCATCGCCCATGCAACTTCGTTCCGCACCTCAAACCGGTGCAAGCCTGCGGGCCACGCGGATGAGCAAGGCTGCATTGATGCCGGTCGAAGACGCCCTCGACCAACTGTTGGCGATGGCCAATGAACAACGCCTGCCGGACAGCGAATCAGTGCCGCTCAATGAGGCACGCGGACGAGTATTGGCCAGCGATCTGGTCGCCACCCTCGATCTGCCGCCGTGGCCGAACAGTGCCATGGACGGTTACGCCTTGAACCTCGCCGATCTGCACCGTCAGCCGTTGAATGTTTCGCAACGGGTCTACGCCGGGTTGGCGCCGGACGCCTTGCTGCCCGGTACCTGCGCGCGGATCTTCACCGGCGCACCGCTGCCGCCGGGCGCCAATTGCGTGGAGATGCAGGAAAACGTCGAAGTGCTGGAGGATGGCCGGGTGCGGTTTCTGCAACCGCTGAAGGTTGGCCAGAATATCCGTGCCCAGGGCCAGGAGAACCGCGTTGGCGATACTTTGCTGCGCGCCGGCAAACGCCTTGGCCCGTTCGAACTGGCGGTGGCTGCGGGGCAGGGCATGACTCATCTGCCGGTGGTCCGCCGACCGCGTGTGGCGTTACTCTCTACCGGTGATGAACTGGTGGAACCGGGCCAGCCACTGCGTCCCGGCAGCATCTACAACAGCAATCGCACCTTGCTCGATCACTGGTTACGCGAACTGGGTTGCGAGGTGATCGACGCGGGTATCCTGCCGGATCGTCCGGCGCAGACCCGACTCAAACTTGAGCAATTGCAGGTGGCCGCCGATCTGATTCTGACCACGGGCGGCGTGTCTGCCGGCGATGCCGATTGCCTCGGCCAGGTGCTGCGCGACAACGGCAAGCCGCTGTTGTGGAAGCTCGCGATCAAACCCGGCAAACCGTTGACGGTTGGCCATTTCGGCACGGTGCCGGTGATCGGTCTGCCAGGCAATCCGACCTCGGCGCTGGTGACGTTCGGCCTGTTGGCGCGCCCGTACCTGCTGCGCATTCAAGGCGTGGAAGAGGTGATGCCGCTGAGTTTTACCGTCAATGCCGGGTTCGACTGGCCGAAACCCGGCAGTCGCCGCGAGTACCTGCGGGTGCGTCTGGAGGGCGGGCAGGCGGCGCTCTATCCGAACCAGAGTTCCGGCGTTCTGCTCGGCGCCACCTGGGCTGACGGGCTGGTGGAAATCCTGGAGAACAGCACCTTGCGAATGGGTGATCCACTGCGTTTCATTCCGTTCAGCGAGCTGTTCTGAGCGCGATCAAAAGGTGTAGGCCACTTGCCCGGCGAGGGAGGTCTGCAGCCGACGTTCGACAATCGGGCTGTCGGCCGCCTCGTGGTTCAGGTATTGCACCGCCAGCACTGTCGAGACGCTCCATTGTTTGTCCAGAGGCAATGACCACGTCAGGTCTGCGCCGCGACTGATCAACCCGGCGCGGGCCTTGTACGCGCGGAACTGGCTGCGCGAGGCCTGCGCATCGCTGACGCCGTACCAGGTACGCATGTAGTTGCTGTCGCCAAACTGGCTGTTCAGACCGCCGACCACTTTGCCGAAACGCCCTTCGTAGAACGGCGCGCTGATGCTCAGCTTGAGGCGGTTCCAGGCCGAACCGGTGTCGTGGTCATCGTCATCCTTTTCCAGCGCATGCTCGAAGCTCGCGCCGAGGATGATCGGGCCCATGTGATAGGTCCCGTCGAGCCCGATCACCGGGCGCGACTTGATCGAGCCCATGCCGTTGAGCTCGTCCGAGCCTTTGAATCCGGTCTTGCGATCCTTGCGCACGTCGCTGGCGCCGATGTAGACGCTGAGGCCGAAATCCTCTTCATCGAAACCCCAGCCCAGGCCTCGGCTAGTGTCGAGGAACACGCCGTAGGGGCTGACGATTTCGACACCCACCAATGGCGCCACCACCCGCTCATCACTGCCGCTGTAGCGCGGCGCACTGGCAGCCCCGGCGCGCAGCGTGGTGTGCCAGTCTTCGGCACGCAGCGAGTCGCCGGGCAGCAGCAGGCAAAGGGAGGTCAGGGACAGCGAGAACGTACGCAACGAAACCGGCATGGGGCACCCGAGGGAAATGTGGATGCGCCATGCTAGGCGGGGGCTGGCCGGCAATCTTTGGCAGCTTTGTCGGGAAACTGTCAAAGACTGTTAAGTCGCTGTCTGTGGTGAGCATCAGTGGGAAGGGTCGGCAGCAGGAAACGGAAAACCGGTCTTTAATCAGATGCAATGGATACCGACTGAACATGGAGTGAGTTTCATGACCCCCGAGCAATTCGTAGAAGCCAGTCTTGGCGCCAAAGTGATACTGATTGGCGAGACTCACGACGATCCGGAGCCTGCTACGGTACTGCGCATCATCACCGAACTGCGCAATCGCGAACCCAAACTGACGTTTTACTTCGAGCAGTTTCCCGGACAATACGAACTACACGAAAAGCTGTCGAAACACGAAATCACCGTCGAAGGTTTTTTGAACGCCAAAGTGAATTACCCGAGTTACAACGTAAACGGGATCATCAACCAGACTCCGTTGGAGTATTGGGAGCGGCCTTTACAGACCGAAAAACTGAAGGCACTCATGACCTTCGCCAATCAGAACGGAATAGCAACCAAAGGCCACGACCTCATTCAGAAGAATTTTACGCCGGAAGGCACTCGGGAATGGAGCAGACGACGGGACATGTGGATGGTTCATTACATGTTGAGCGATTTCAAAAATGAGGGCGTCGTAACGGCAGTTGCGTTTATCGGCAATTACCACGTAAAACCACAGGCACACCTGCTGCGCCAGTACCTTGCTCCGGAGACTATCGTCACCCTGCGTTTCGATGAGTCTGTGGAACCGACAAATATCTTGCGCATCGAGCAATCTCCCACGCTTGATTACAAGTACCGCTCCTGACCAGGGCGGGCGATGTCGCGTGCTTGTCGACGGTCAACGATGAAACAGTCTACGGCTTGGCCACCCGCCACAAATACCAAGCCGCCACCGTCCGAAACGGACGCCAGCCCAACCCGATCTCAATCATCTGCTTGCGCGTCGGCTGCACCTCCAGCCCCTTCAGCCGGCGATATCCTTCGCGTACGCCAAAGTCATCCGCCGGCAAAATATCCGGCCGCTCCAGGCTATAAATCAGCAACATCTCCACCGTCCAGCGGCCAACCCCGCGCAGGCTGACCAAACGCTCGATCAGCGCCTCATCCTCCATCGCCAGCGCGGTCGAGTAATCCGGCACCACGCCGTCCAGGGTCGCCTGGGCAATCCCCTGAATCGTCGCAATCTTGCCTGCCGAAAACCCGCAACCGCGCAACCGATCGAAGTCCGTCGCCAGAATCTGCTCCGGACGCGGAAAGGTCTGCCCGGGAAACAACCCCACCAACCGCCCGACAATCGCATCGCCAGCCTTGGCATGCAGTTGCTGATAGGCAATCGCCCGCACCAGCGATTCATAGGGATCGCGCGCCGGATGCGGTTGATGCAGGCAAGGGCCGACCGCAGCGATGTGGCGCTGCCAGTCGGCGTCGAGGCTGGCCAGAAACTCGCTGGCCGGTTGGTAGGGATCGGGCATGGCTTACTTCAGCAGACCGTTGACTTCGCCATAGGTGAAGGCCTTGAGGTCATGGGTATCGAGCTTGCCGCTGGCGAGGAAACTTTTCACCAGTGAACCCATGGCGCCGTAGAGGAACTCGGCGATCCCGGAGCCCGCGCTCAAGCGGCGCACGCCGAGGGTGACCAACTCTTCGGGGGAGGGCAGGCAAGCGAAGCCGAGAACGTTGACCGGCAACGTCGTGCCTTTGCAGATGGCTTCGATTTCATAGGCGGAAGTCACCCCGGCGGCAAACAGTCCATCCGCCCCGGCTGCCTGATACAGCGCCGCGCGGTGCAGGGTTTCGGCGACGCGATCCTCGGCTGGCACCAGACTTTTGAGGTAAACATCGGTGCGGGCATTGATAAACAGCTTCACATCGCGCTTGTCGGCGACTTGTCGTGCCACTTCGATCTTGCGCGCCAGCAGTTCCGGCGTGCCGTTGCCGTCTTCGATATTGATCCCGACCGCACCCGCTGCGACAACCGCATCGATCACTTCGGCGACCCGGTCGAGGTCATCGGAGTAACCGGCCTCGATGTCCACACTCAACGGCACCTTGATGACACGGGCAATCGACTCCACGGTGCTGATCAAGCGCTCCAGCGGCAAGGTGTTGCCATCCGGGTAACCGTGGGCCCAGGCCACCGCGGCGCTGCTGGTGGCGACGGCCTTGCCGCCGAGTTGCTCGACCAGTCGCGCGCCCGTGGCGTCGGCAACGTTGGTCAGGATCAGCAGGCCATCGTGGTGCAACTGGTGAAACTGTGTGTCGAGCGCGTTCATCAAGATCCCTTCTTGTCGGTTTGTCAGAAAGCCAGCGGTTGCGTGAGCTGCACAGCGGCGTTTTCCAGCCTGAGCAGAAACGCCTTGCGCGGTTGCCCACCACCATAGCCGGTCAGCGAGCCGTCCGCACCGATCACCCGATGGCACGGCACCACGATCGACAGCCGATTGTGCCCGTTGGCGAGCCCCACCGCGCGACTGGCGCCGGGTTTGCCCAGCCGTGCGGCGATGCTGCCGTAAGTGCTGGTGTGGCCGTAGGGGATTTGCCGCAGTTCGGCCCAGACCTGACGGGCAAACTCACTGCCGGGCAGGTGCAGCGGCACGCTGAACTCGCTCAGCTTGCCGGCGAAGTACAGCGCCAGTTCGTTTTCGATCTGCTGCAAATGGGCGTTGTGTCCCGGCGCGACCACGTAGCCGTAGCGGTTTTGCAATTCTTCGACTTCGCGGGTCAGCGCCGGGCGGTCGAGAAACTCCAGCAACACCAACCCGCGTCGCTCGGCCATGGCGATCATTGGCCCCAGCGGCGTGGTCAGGCGGGTGAACAGCAGCGGTTCGCTGGCTGCCGCGCGTCCTGGTGTGATGTGGAATGACTTCTGAAACGCATCACGAAAACCGCTGAGGGATTCATAACCGGAGTCGAATGCCGCGTGGTCGATGGACGTGCCTTGCTTGATCCCGCCCAACGCCATGCCGAGCCGGCGGGTGCGCAGCCACGCATGAAAGGTCATGCCGAAATGCTGCTTGAACCAGCGCCGCAGCTTCAGCGGTTCGATGCCCTCGGCGAGCAATTGCGCATCGCTCCAGCGCAGCTCCGGATCGGCGTCGACGGCTTTCAACAGCCGTTGCACCCAGTCCGGGGCGATGGCTGCAGCGTCCAGCGGTTTGCAGCGCAAGCAGGCGCGGTAACCGGCGGACAGGCAGTCGTCAGCGTGGGCGAAGAACTCGACGTTTTCCGGTTTCGGCTTGCGCGCCGTGCAGGTCGGGCGGCAAAAGATCCCGGTGGTTTTCACGGCCGTGAAGAACACGCCTTCATAGGCAGTGTCGCTTGCGAGCATGGCGCGAACCATTTCGGCGTGAGGGGGCAGGGCAGTGGTCTGTATGTTCATGGGCCGAGGATAAAACCAGTTATTCGATGGCTCCACCGAAAAATCGACAATGAATTTTCGGGCCGCTGCACTACAGTGATCGGGTCGCTACAACTCGGGAATTGCCTGTATGCCACCGTTCACGATTCAACACATCGATCACATCGTGCTGCGCGTTGCGGATCTGCAACGCAGCATTGATTTCTACGACCGGGTCTTCGGTGCCGAAGTGGTCAAGCGCAACGAAAAATTCGGTCTGGTACACCTGCGCGCCGGCACGTCGATGATCGATCTGGTCGACCTCGACGGGGAAATCGGCCGCAAGGGCGGCGCCGCTGCCGGCAGCGAACGGCGCAATGTCGATCATTTCTGCCTGCGCATCGAGCCGTTCGATGAAGCGGCGCTGGTCAGCCACCTGCAATCCTGCGGCCTGACCGTCGACAAGGCCGCCACCCGTTTCGGCGCCGAGGGCTACGGCCTGTCGCTGTACTGCTTCGATCCGGACGGCAATCAGGTCGAGCTCAAAGGCCCGTCCGAAGCTTAGGCCCGTTTGGCCATCAGCAACACCGAAGCCGCCGCCGACAACAGCCCCGCGCAGCAACGGTTGAAGATTCGTTTGCCGCGCGGCTCGGCGAACCAGCGGCGCATGTGCAGACCCATGTAGGCGTAGGCGCTGATGGCGATCCATTCCAGCAGCAGGAACAGCACGCCCAGCAGCATGAACTGCGGAGTGATGGCGCGATTCGGGTCGACGAATTGCGGCAGGAACGCGGTGAAGATGAGGATTGCCTTGGGATTGCCTGCGGCCACCAGGAATTCCTGACGTGCCAGGGCCAGAAGCCCACTTGCCGGCGCAGTAACGGCGTCTTCTGCAGCCGGATTCGCTCGCCACAGCTGCCACGCCAGATACAACAGATACCCCGCGCCGACAATCTTGATCCCATAGAACAGCAACTCAGACGTTTGCAGCACCACCGCCAGCCCCGCCGCCGCGAGGGCGATCATCCCGGCAAACGCCAGCAACCGACCGACACCCGCCACACAGGCGCGACGATAGCCGTAACGGGTGGCGTTGCTGACCGACAGCAGGTTGTTCGGGCCGGGTGCCATGTTCAAGGCGAAACAGGCGGGCAGAAACAGGGATAGGGTGGCGAGATCCATGGCGTGGGCTCCGGTGGCGGGATGGCTATTTTTATCATGCTGGCGGCGGGCCGGAACCGTACAGTCAGGCTGCGGAGTCGCGGTACAGCGATTGCCGGGCGCGAATCCGTTCGAACTTTCTGCCGCCCCGCCAACTCTGAATTCGTCACAGGGTGATGGAATCGGCAGAAAAACCCATCAACCGGTCAGAAAACGCCTTGGCCGTGTAAGCTTTCGCGCCACGCTATTCCATTCCCCCATGGCCCCAGGCGGCCCACTGTACGAGCGACCTACATGCAAGCAAAGGCCCGCGAGGTTCATGTACCACCGGTGTTGCAGGATCTGCGCGCCGGCACGGCCGAACTGCACATTGCTCTGGAAAAACGCCTTCCTTTCTTCACCGACACCCTTGATCTGCAAGCCTTCGAGCGACTGATGCGCGCCTACTACGGCTTCTATCAGCCACTGGAAAGTGCATTGCAGGACAGCGGCGAGATCCCTGCCGATTTCGATCTGGTTTCGCGCCTCAAGACGCCGACCCTGCAACGCGATCTGCAAGCGTTGGGCGCGAACGGCGGAGAGTTTTCGCTCTGCCGCCAGTTGCCCGCCATCGATTCCGCCGCCGCGTGCCTGGGCGTGCTGTACGTGCTGGAAGGCGCGACCCTCGGCGGGCAGATCCTGCGTCGGGAGATCGCCGCGCGACTGGGCCTGGGCGCGGACAACGGCGCAGCGTTTCTGGACATCTACGGCGCTGCCACCGGTCGGCGCTGGCGCGACTTCATCGAATACCTGGGCAGTCGCTCGATGGACGCCGTCGAGCGTGAAGCCGTTGTGACGGCCGCCCACACCACATTTAGCTGTTTCGAGCGCTGGCTCGAAAGCCAGGAGGTTCTGGTATGACCCCGCAAGACAAAGAAGCCTTTGAAGAGTTGCTGGCCAATTGCGCCGACGAGCCGATCCGCTTTCCCGGCGCGATCCAGCCTCACGGGTTGCTGCTGACCCTGAGCGAGCCGGACCTTTCGATCATTCAGATCAGCGCCAACGTCGAGACTTTGCTGGCGCGCCCGGCACAAGAACTGATTGGCCAGCCACTGCAAAGCCTGATCGGCGATGCCCATGCCGCGCAGGTTCGCGAAGCCTTGCAGCAGCCGACCCTGTCCGACGCGTCGCCGCTGCACTTTCGCCTTAATGGCACGGCGTTCGAAGGCTTGCTGCACCGGCATCAGAATGTGCTGATTCTGGAGCTGGAAATCCACGTCGAGAACTTCCAGCCGCGCAACGTCGCCGGCACCGAAACCCACTTGGGGCGGATGCTCGCGCGCCTGCAAAAGGCCCAGAGCCTGCAGGCGCTGTACGACATCAGCGTCAAGGAAATCCAGGCCATGACCGGTTACGACCGGGTGCTGATCTATCGCTTCGAAGAGGAGGGCCACGGTCAGGTCATCGCCGAAGCGTCCGATCCGTCGATGGAAGTCTTCAACGGTCTGTTCTTCCCGGCCTCCGACATCCCCGAACAGGCCCGCGAGCTGTACCGCACCAACTGGCTGCGGATCATCCCCAATGCCGACTATCAACCTGTGCCGCTGGTGCCCAAGTTGCGCCCCGACACCCAGACCCCGCTGGACCTGAGCTTCGCCACATTGCGCAGCGTGTCGCCGATCCACTGCCAGTACATGAAGAACATGGGCGTGCTGTCCTCGATGAGCATTTCCCTGCTCAAGGGCGACAAGCTCTGGGGCCTGATCAGTTGCGGCAACCGTCAGCCGCTGCACGTACCCCATGAATTGCGCACGGCGTGCCAGACCATCGGCCAGGTGCTGTCGTTGCAGATCAGTGCGATGGAAGCGCTGGAAGTCAGCCGTCAACGCGAAGAAAAGGTCGAGGCGCTGGCGTTGCTCAATCAGGCGATGATCGATTCGCCACAGAACGTCTTCGATGGCCTGGCCAACCAGCCGCAGGTCCTGATGGCGCTGGCCAATGCCGGTGGCATCGCGATCATCGAAGACAAGCAATTGCACCGTTACGGCAACTGCCCGGAGCCGGAAGCGATTCGTGCGCTGCACAAGTGGCTGCAGGAGCGCGGCGAGCCGGTGTTTGCCAGTCATCACCTGGCCAGCGTCTATCCGCCGGCCGCGCACTATCAGCAGGTCGCCAGCGGTGTGCTCGCCATGAGCCTGCCCAAACCGGTGGACAACGGCGTGCTGTGGTTCCGCCCGGAAGTCAAAGAGAACATCAACTGGAGCGGTGACCCGCGCAAGCCGCTGGACCTGGAAAACTCCGACGCGGGCCTGCGTCTGCGACCGCGTACTTCGTTCGAAATCTGGAAGGTCGAGATGGCCGGAATTTCCACCAAGTGGAGCCACGGCGATCTGTTCGCTGCCAACGACCTGCGTCGCTCGGCGCTGGAAAATGATCTGGCCCGTCAGGTGCGCCGCGAGCAGGAAGCGGTGCGCGCCCGTGATGAGCTTGTCGCTGTGGTTTCCCACGATCTGCGCAACCCGATGACCGTGATCTCGATGCTGTGCGGCATGATGCAGAAGGCTTTCAGCTCAGACGGGCCGCACACTTCGCGACGCATATCGACCGCCATCGACACCATGCAACAAGCCGCCGGGCGCATGAACACGTTGCTGGAAGACTTGCTCGATACCTCGAAAATCGACGCCGGGCGCTACACCATCGCGCCGCAGAAACTCGACGTCGCGCAGATGTTCGAAGAAGCCCAATCACTGCTCGCGCCACTGGCGCTGGACAAGGACATCAGCATCTCGTTCGAGGCCGATCCCGATCTGAGCATCCATGCCGATCCTGAGCGACTGTTTCAGGTGCTGTCGAATCTGGTCGGCAATGCGATCAAATTCACGCCGCGTCTGGGCACGGTCGATGTGCATGCCAAGTCAGTCGGTGACGATATTGTCTTCACGGTACGCGACAGCGGCGAAGGCATCCCCAAGGATCACTTGCCGCACGTGTTCGACCGCTACTGGACGGTGAAGGAAGGCAATCCGAACGGCACCGGGCTGGGCCTGTACATCACGCAGGGCATCGTCGAGGCCCATGGCGGGCGGATTGTTGCCGAGAGCGAGCCGGGACAGGGCAGCGAATTTCGCTTCACCGTGCCACGTCTGGACTGAGTACCGGCTCGCGTCGGGTGGCCTGCAACAGGGCCACCCATTCTGCGGCGAATCGATGGCAATCGCCGGGCCAGCGCGCTGTCAGCAATTGGCCGTCACGCACCACAAATCCCGCGTGGGGTGACTGCGCGCAGTCTCGCTTGGCGATGAGTGGGCCGCGTATGAAATCGGCCTTGCTGGCCAGTGCGGTTTTCACTTCTGCCTCGACCGTCTGTTTGTAGGTGCGGTAGTAGCGCCCCAGCCAGAACGAGGTCATCAGCCACGCCGGCAGCTCCATGGTTGCCGCGAGCAATGCGGTGACCTTGCGCCCGAACAACACCGAACGCCCGGTCTCGGGGTCGAGCGTGCGCGCCAGCAACAGCACGCCATGACACACCGCCGCCACGGGTTTTTCGGCCTTGAAAAATTGCAGGGCGATCTGCTGGGCCTGTGTGGACTCCAGCAGCGTGCGCATCCCCTTGGCATGGCCGCCGGGAATCAGCAAACCGTCAAACTGCTTCGTGTCGACATCGGCATACGCCAGCGGCTGGCGAAACGCTTCGGATTCGATCATCTGCGTGTAACTGTCGAGGTCGGCCTTGCGCGTCATCAGCATCGAACTCAACAGACCGAACCCGATGTCCACCAGCCGCGGGTCGGCGTGGGCGGGCAAGCCTTGCGGCGTGGCAAAACGCACCTCGATGCCCGCGTTGCGCAATGCCTGCCAGGGCACGCTGCTTTCGGTGGGGTCGTAATCGGCGGCGGGCAGCAGAATCAGAATCATCGAGGGCGGACTTCCTGGTCGAGAGTGGTCGCATAGTCAGAGCGTAGTGGGTCTGCGCGTGCGGGGGTGATTTCCTTCAATACCGCCTGGTGTGTGCTGGCTACTGTGAGCGCCTTGTTCCTCGATTTGAAGCAGGTGTGCGATGAGTCTGATTGTGTCGATGGCGGCGTTTGCCCTGGCCGCGTCCATTACCCCGGGGCCGGTGAATATCGTGGCGTTGAGTTCGGGTGCGCAGTTCGGTTTTCGTGCCAGCCAACGGCATGTGGCGGGGGCGACGCTGGGGTTTGTGTTGTTGCTGGTGTTGATGGGACTGGGATTGCATGAAGTGCTTACGCTGTGGCCGTCGCTGACCCGCGTGGTGCAACTGGCCGGGGTGGCGTTTCTGTTGTTCATGGCCTGGAAACTGGCCACCGATAACGGTCAGTTGAATACGGGAGAATCGGGCAGGGCGCCGTCGATGCTCTACGGCGCTGTGATGCAATGGCTCAATCCCAAGGCGTGGCTGGCCTGCGTGGCGGGGATGGGCGCGTTTGTCGCCGATGGCGAGGCGCGGCTGGTGTGGCAGTTTGCGGCGGTGTATCTGGTGATCTGTTATCTGTCGGTGGGGTGTTGGGTGTATGCCGGGACGTTTCTGCGCGGTCATCTCGGCAACCCGGCGGGGATGCGGTTGTTCAACCGGGTGATGGCGGCGTTATTGGCGATTAGTGCGGGGTATTTGTTGCTGCCGTGAGCGGGCGGGCGTTGGGTTTAAAGGTGTTTAAGGATGCTTCCGGCAAGCCACAACGCCTTGCGCCTTTGCCTACGCATCCGCCAGAATCCGCCGGCTTGTGGGCCTTGGGGCCGGGTTCTATCGTGTGTCGGTCGCTGACGAATCAGCGATCGGGTTTCGCAGCCCGGATCAATCAAGGCGCCCAGCGCGTCGTTTCCGTTCAGCTTTTTTGGCTGATCGCGTAATGGCGGTTGTGCGCGGGATACCTTCGGGTATGCCGGGTTCCTTGATTCCCGGTCTGCGAACCCGCGTACAGCTGCCACCTCCTTTCGTTTCGCAGCGAACCGTGGCAGCTCCATCAATCAGGGAGTTCACCATGATCAAACCAACGCCAAACCCGCCTGAAACCGACCCGACCTCGCCCTACGAAACCCTCGATTCAAAGAAATTCCACGAAGCCGCCGAACGCGCCCTCGATCACTACCTCAATCCGTTCCACCCCAGAAAGCCGCTGCTCAAACCCAACACCCGCTACCTCATCGCCCCCGGCATCGCGAACGAAGAACTGCTGGCCGACGCCTGCGAAACCCTGACCTCGGCCAAAACCATGGCCAGCGATTTCGCCGGGATGCTCGACACGCCGCAGCGGCATGTGCTGTTGGGGATTGCGCAGTTGATCATGCTGGGGGAACTGGCGGTGAATCGGGTGCTGGATAATCTGGACGTGGCGGCTGAGCCCCGTGTCTGAGTGCTGAAACCGAAACGGCCCATTGCGGGCCGTTTTGTTGTTATCCCCGATACTGTCCCGGCGTCGCCGCCAGATGCTGCTTGAACGCCCGCTGAAAATGCGCCTGATCGGCAAATCCCGCTTCCAGCGCCACATCCGCAATCAATTGCCCGCGTCGCAAACACTCGCGAGCGAACTGGATGCGCTGGTTAACCAAAAACGCATGGGGTGTCATGCCGAAGTGCAGTTTGAAGGCGCGAATCAGGTACGACGGTGACAGCTCGGCAGCGACGCAGATGTCGTCGAGGCTGAGCAGGTCGGTGCAGTGCCGGCGGATGAAGTCGGCGGCGCGTTCGAGTTTGAAGTTTGGTTCGCGCAGTGGCTGTTCGATGGGGTTCAGGCGCAGTTGCAGCTCGCTGAAAAACTCCACCGCTGCGCTCTGTTTGCGCAGCACGTCTTGCTGATCGTCGACCAATACCGCGTACAACGCATTCAAGTCGCGAAACAGGCGGACATCATTCAAGTGGGTATCGGAAAACCGCCGAAACTCCAGTTCCGCACTGAACCCCAACTGATGCTGCAGATCTGTCAGCCACGGCGTTTCCACATACAACATCAAATACGACCACGGCTGATCGTCGATCGGGTTGCACGCGTGCACGTCCCTCGGGTTCATCAGCACCACGGTGCCGGCCGCCACTTCGAACGATGATTGCTCATGCACGTAAGTGCTGCGCCCGGCGGTGATCGCGCCGATGGAAAAATGCGCGTGGGAGTGCCGTGAGTAGCAGACCTCACGCCCGTCGGCGATGGCCCGCGCTTCGATGAAGGGCAGGGCATCGTCGCGCCAGAAGCGCGGGGCTTGTTCGGGGTTCTTGGCGGCAGCGTGTTTCATCGTTGTCGTTCTCGGCAGGCCAGTGCCCGAGTGTATTAGCTCTGGCCGGCGAAGGCTCGTTCCAGTTCGGCGATGTCGAGTTTTTTCATGCCGAACATGGCCTGCATCGCCCGTTGGGCTTTGGTCTGGTCGGCGTCGGTCATCATGTGCATGAAGGCCACCGGCACGATCTGCCAGGACACGCCGAACTTGTCCTTGAGCCAGCCGCACTGTTGGGCTTCCACTGGGCCGCCGGCGGACAGGTTGCCCCAGAAGTGGTCGACCTCTTCCTGGTTCTGACAATTGACTTGAAACGAGATCGCCTCATTGAATTTGAACACCGGCCCGCCATTGAGCCCGGTGAAGCTGTGGCCGTCGAGTTCGAAACTGACGGTCATCACCGAGCCTTCCGGGCGGCCGTGGAATTCCTGGCCGACCTTGCTGTAGTGGGTGAGGGCGGTGATTTTCGAGTGATCGAAGATCGAGCAGTAGAACTTGGCCGCCGCCTCGGCCTGATCGTCGAACCACAGGCACGGGGTCAGCTTTTGAAAGCGTTGCATGGCAGTCATCCTCGGCAGGTTAGACACGCTGGATTAATAGCGTAGTCAGTCCGAAGCGGGTCGTAGGCGCCATAGATCGACAAGTGCGCCCAAAAACGTTTGTCGTTAGACTTGCCGCCCCGATTTTGCCGCAAGGACGCTCTGCATCATGGTTGCCTCTCGTACATGGGTTTTTTTCTGCCTGTTTGCCGCCGCGTCGGCCAGTGCCGAACCGTTGAGCTGTCAGCTCTCGGATCCGGCAAACAGGTACAGCGTCGATGTGACCATCGAGCATCCACCGACGCAGAACTTCGAGCCAGTGGCGGCGCAAGTCATCCTGCGCGACAAGTCCAATGGCGAAGTGTTGCAACGAATCGACACGGCCGATGCCGTCGACCTGGTTCCGCTCAACGATTCAGCCAAGGCCTTGCGATGCGACGAGCAACGTCTGGTGGTGTTTGGCGACTTCAATTTCGATGGACACCAGGATCTGGCGATCCGCAACGGTAACGACGGTGGCTACGGCGCGGCGTCCTACGACGTCTATCTGTTTGATCCGTCGAGCCCGGTGCTGGTGCCGAACAAGGCATTGTCGGCGCTGACTCGCGAACCGTATCTGGGATTGTTCGAAGTCGATTCCGCCGCTCGCCGGCTGGTCACTCACGCGAAAAGCGGTTGCTGCTGGCGCCAGAGCCGTACCTGGCAGGTGCAGAACAATTCGCCGGTCAAGGTGACCGAAACCATCGAGGTGGCACAGCGGCCGTCCGAAGGCAGCCCGCTGATGCCGGCGGGTTACACCGACGTCACGCAGCGGGAATTGAAGGACGGCAAATGGCTGGAGCAGCGTCGCCTTGAAGGGCCAGTAGGTGAAGCACCCGTGATGCTGCGGGGCAAGCTTGACGGCAAGATCGCATTCGAGCTGTGGTGGCAGATGCTGGGTGGCGTCTACATTGGCGAGGTTCGTTACACGAAAACGGGCAATGGCCAACCGATCCGGCTGGTGGGCGAGACCTACGATGACGGAGCCGTGTTGCTGCATGAGCTGGATGCCCAGGGCCGTGTCACCGGCGACTGGTACGTGGCAGGTGAGCCTGATGAGCACGGCTTTCAGGGCGGAACATGGCACGACGGCGACAAGTCTCTGATCTTCGAAGCGCGACCGACGGCGTTCCGGGTTGCACCGCAAAAGTTTCAGACGCCCACGGGCGAACAGCGTGAAGGACGTTACGTGATGATGGCGTCGGATGAGCGATCGGCGTGGCTGACGATCAAAATCGTGCCGGCCACCGAGAAGGGCGCGGGTGAGCAGGCGTTGATCCAGATGGCCGTGACGCAACCGGGCAAACCACCCCGTCAGGAGAACCGGCAGTGGCCGTTGCAGGCGGGCAATCTGGTGATTGGTCAGGATCAGATCGCCGAGCCGCTCTATCGTTTGCGACTGCTCGACGGAGCGGTGCAAGTGGAGGGTGCCGGTGAGTTCTCTGATTTCAGAGGGGCTTACGCAAAGCAACCCTGAAGGCGATTGTTGTCTTTATGACAAGCATGGAAGTCAATATGACTCTTTTATGGTCGAGTCATATTGACTTCTTATGGATTATCTAGCTGATTTATAACGATAAAAAAGCTGGCACAAGAGTTGATACATCAATCGTACAAACTGATCCGCTCAGGAGTACGAAAGATGTTCACTGTCTTCGAGAATCCGCTGAACGTTCTGCAGCTGTCGAGCAAAGTGCTCGTTGCCGGTCTGGTCATGTTGCTGGCCGGAATCTACGGCGCTTATCTGTATCAGGGCCCTATGCCGATTGCGTTGCTGGTAGCGATGCACGCCATGACCATCGTCGGCCCGACGCTGCTGAAAATCGGCTACGTGATGCGGCTCCTGTCTCAATATCGGCTGGGGCGGACTCACGCCGCCGTGGTGGCTTGAACATGCGCAGACTCGCGGCGGCGCCAGTGTTCAGCCTGGGCTTTCGGCCGCTGTTTCTGGCCGGGGCCGGATTCGCCGCTCTGGCGGTGCTGATCTGGGGTCTGTGGCTTTACGGCCACTGGTTCGATCTGCAACCGGCGGGCGGCATGCTCGCCTGGCATCGGCATGAGATGCCGTTCGGTTTCGCGGCGGCAATCGTTGCCGGGTTTCTGCTGACGGCGGTGCCCAACTGGACCGGGATTCCCGGCGTGCGCGGCGGGGCGTTGATCGCTTTGGTGTCGGTCTGGCTGCTCGGGCGCGTGGCCTGGTGGCTGCCGTTGCCGACAGGGCTGATCCTTGCGCTGCAATGGGGTTTTCTGCCGCTGCTGGCGGTGATGCTGGCGCGGGATCTGATCGCCGCGCGCAAACGCGACAACTACCCGATTGTGCTGGTGCTCGCGCTGATGGCGGGTTGTCAGGCACTGACCTTGATTGGCCTGTTCAACGATGACACCGGTTTGCAGCGCCAAGGCGTGCTGGGCGCGTTGTGGCTGATTGCGGCGCTGATGACTGTGATCGGCGGACGGGTGATTCCGTTCTTCATCCAGCGAGGCCTGAACCGTCCGCCGGCGCCGGCCGCCCATCCGTTGCCCACGCGGTTGCTGTTGATTGGCAGTCTGCTGACGGCGATCACGTTTGCGGCGGGTCTTAACGATGTGCCCCGGCCGTGGCTGGCAGCACTGTTTGCGCTCACCGGCAGTTTGCAAATACTGCGGCTGATCCGCTGGCATGATCGCGGGATCTGGCGCGTGCCGCTGCTCTGGTCGTTGTACCTGGCTTACGGCTGGATGGCATTGGCAACCTGGGCCATGGCGGCGTGGCATCTGGGGCTGCTTGGCCAGCAAAGCCTGGTGACTCATGCGCTGGCCGTTGGCGGTGTCGGTGGCTTGATTCTGGCGATGATTGCGCGGGTCAGCCTCGGTCACACTGGCCGGTTGTTGCAGCCACCGAAAGCCGTGGTGCTGGGTTTTGCGCTGGTGCTGATCGCGGCGGGTTGTCGGGTGTTGCTGGTGCCGTTTTCGAGTCTTGGCCTCGGCTTGTCTGTGGTGCTCTGGTGTGCGGCTTTTATTCTGTTCTTACGGCATTACACCGGGATTCTGCTCAAGCCAAGGCTGTAGCGTTTCATCCGCGGCGCTCGGCTATCATCAACAACGACTGTGGCACAGGGCTTTGCGGATGTTGTGGCTCGCGCAGACTGCTCAACTGAAATCCGGCCATGTCCAGCGCATTCAGCCAACTGGACAAGGTGCGGAAATACCACGGCATCGGTTGCCACTGGCCCTTGAAACCGTCGAAGGTTTCCTCGCGCCAGCCATCCTGATAATCACCCGCTGCCACCGACCACGGATGCAGCGTCTGGATCACCAGCGCACCGCCGGGCACGAGCAGGGCGTTCATGGCGGCGAGCAGCGGGATGATGTCCTGATGCAGCAGGGAAAAGTTGGCGCAGATCAGGTCGTAGTCGCGGCCGATGTCGACTTTCGTTTCTACCAAATCTTCATAGCTGGCGACCTGTACCGGTGAAGATCCTACCGCTTGCGCAGCCTCGATCAGCGTCGCATCACCGTCCACGCCGACCGCTTCGATCCCGCGCTCTGCCAGCGCCCGCAACAGCCAGCCTTCGCCGCATCCCAGATCGAGCACGCGCTCGGGTTGGCGCCCCATGATTGCCAGCAGAATGGCCTGATCGGTGACCTGCCGACGGCTCTCGATAGCGCCGCTGCGTACGGCTTCGGTCCAGGCCCGGGCGTTGTGGTGCCAGCTCTGGAGGAGGGTGGATTCAGGCGTGGACATGGCGAACTCCGAGGATGCGGGTGCAGGCAAGGATAGGTCAGGTGTAGTCGGCCAGACGAATCCGGTTGCGACCGCCACGCTTGGATTCGTAGAGCGCGCTGTCGCCCTGTTCGATCAGTGCCGTGAGGCTGGCCGGCGGCTGATCGAACACCTTGGCGCCGATGCTCAGGGTGACCGCTTGCGGGGTGACGTAAGTCTGCGAAGTCATCTGCTGAAACTGCTCACGCAGCGCACTGCCCAGCACCATGATCTGTTCGTGAGAAGTATCGCCCAGCAACATGACGAATTCGTCACCGCCCAGCCGGGCCGCCAGTGCGCCGTTGGGCAGCACCGCGCGGATCATTTCGCTGAGGGCGATGAGCTGCCGGTCACCAGCGGCATGGCCGTACAGGTCGTTGATCAGTTTGAAGTTGTCGATGTCGATCAGTAGCAGGGCGCCGGGGCGAGTGCTGGATACTTGATCGAGCAGGCGCGGCGCGCGGACTTCGAGGGCGCGGCGGTTGTACAGCGCGGTCAGCGGATCCCGGGCGGCCAGTTCGGCGATCTGTTTTTCGCGGCGGTAGCGCTCGGTGCCAGTCATCGACAGCGCGATCAGCATGATCGCCATCGCGCCTTCGACCAGAGAAATCTGAATGATCTCGCCGCGCAGCGACGCCAGATCGATCAGCGTGCCCGGAATCACCGCGATGATCGCCTTGGTGAAATAGAACGCGCCGTGGATCAGCAGTACATAGCGCAGTTGCACCGCACCGATGCTCAGCGACTTGCCGTGAGGGCGCAGCAACAGACTGGCCCGCAGCATCAACAGCGCAATCAGCAGCGAGTTGGCCATCAGCATGATCTTCGACCACGACGGATCTTCCGGTAACAGAAGCAACGACAGCCAGAGCAGGAACATCAAGTACCAGGCCCGCGACAACTGTCGCTGAGTAAACCGTGCAACGCCCAACAGAAACAGCCAGTGCGCAACCACCAGCAAACCGTTGGCGAACCAGATGCCGATCAGCGGATAACCATTGGCGCGCAGCAGGGCCAGGCTCGAACCGACGGTGATGGTGGCGAAACCGGCGCTCCAGAACAGCAGGGAAGGTTCGCGGATGCTGCGCCATTCGACCGCCAGATACAGGGCGGCCGCCGCGGCCAAGGCGGTGGAAATGGTGAGCATCGTGAGGGGATCGAGCGCCATGAACGGACGGGTCTGCCTGGATAGTGGTAATGGGCCACGATTGTAAGCGTTCGCCCAGTGGGCTGCTATTTTCACTCACCGGTTATTCCATTTTCAGGCGAGGTGTTCCATGGACCGGTTTACGGGCGGTTGTCTGTGCGGCGAGGTGCGGATCGAGGCGTCGGGGCGACCTTACCGTGTCGGGATTTGTCACTGCCTCGATTGCCGTAAGCACCATGGGGCGCTGTTTCATGCATCGGCAATCTTTCCCGAGGATGCGGTGGCGATCAGCGGCGAAACCCGGGACTATGCCGGGCGACATTTCTGCCCGCGCTGCGGGTCGTCGGTGTTCGGCCGCAGCGGCGATGAAGTCGAGGTGAATCTGGGCGCGCTGGATGCGCCCGATCAATTGCAGCCGACTTACGAACTCTGGACGGTGCGTCGCGAGTCGTGGCTGCCGGCGTTTCCATTGGCCAGACACTATGTGGGTAATCGCGAGGCAACGGGGAGAACCGAAGAGTAGCCGGGGGCAGGTATCGCACCTGACCCCGGCCAATAAAATCAGCCGCGAATAAAGGCCAGCAGATCCGCGTTGATCGTTGGCGCTTCTGTGGTCGGCATCCCGTGAGGGAAGCCCGGATAAATCTTCAGCGTGCTGTTCTTCAGCAATTTCGCTGACAGCACACCGGCGTTTTCATAGGGCACGATCTGGTCGTCATCGCCGTGCATCACCAGCACCGGGATCGAGATGCTTTTCAGGTCGGCGGTGAAGTCGGTCTGCGAGAAAGCAACGATCCCGTCGTAGTGCGCCTTGGCGCCGCCCATCATCCCTTGGCGCCACCAGTTCAGGACTACGGCCTCCGAAGGCTTGGCCCCGGGCCGGTTGTAGCCATAGAACGGGCCGGCCGGCACATCGTGATAGAACTGCGAACGATTGGCCGCCAATTGGGCCTGAAGATCGTCGAACACCGACTTTGGCAGGCCGCCCGGATTACTTTCGGTTTTCACCATCAGCGGCGGCACCGCGCTGATGATTGCGGCTTTGGAGACCCGATCCTCGCCATGCCGGGCGATGTAATGGATGACTTCGCCGCCACCGGTGGAATGGCCGACATGCACGGCTTTTTGCGTTCCCAGATGATTGACCACCGCCGCCACGTCATCGGCGTAGTGATCCATGTCGTGGCCGTCCCAGACCTGGCTCGAGCGTCCGTGACCGCGTCGGTCGTGGGCCACCACCCGGAAGCCCTGAGCGAGGAAGAACAGCATCTGCGCATCCCAATCGTCCGAGCTCAGCGGCCAGCCGTGGTGGAAGTGGATCACCGGGGCATCTTTCGGGCCCCAGTCCTTGTAGAAGATTTCGACGCCGTCTTTCGTTGTGACATAGCCCATGTTCGCTACTCCTGAAAAATGCGGAACGGAAACGTGAAGGGGTGAAGACAAGCGCTATGAACTCTAGGATTGAAGTGCACTTTAAGGTCAAGCAAGTTCCGAACGGTCATCGCTGGCGTGAATGGTGGGCCATAGCCGTTGTGCGCTTGACCTTAAAGTTTGGTTGAACCTTAGAGTGGCGCTGACCGGCCACCTGCCGGGCCACTCATCGAGAAAGGTCAGCGAACATGAGCAAGCGCTTTACAGAAGTCGAATTCGGATCGCACAAGGTCGAGGTGCTGGAGGGCGGCTACTACGACCGTTTTCGTATGAACCCCAATCTCGACGAAGTGGCCCGGGACAAGGCTGCCGGCAATATCGACTTCTTCCGGCGCATTCCCAAGCAGCAGGTCGCTTCGAGAGTCGGCCCGACCTGGGCGCCGAACTTCTATTACCGTTCCGGCAGCGTGCAGTTGCTGTTCCTGGCGCCGCTGGACCGTCTGCGCGCTACCTTGCCTGCGCCGCTTGAACCGCTGCGGGCATTTCCCGGTTATGGGCTGGTGGCGCTGACATTTTTCTCCTACTCGGTTTGCGACAACGATCCGTACGACGAAGTCTCCGTGGCGATTGTCGTGCGCCGCCCCGGCGCCCGTGGCTCCCACGCGCTGGAACTGATGGACGCCATGCGCCGGCGTAGCTTCACTGCCCATGTGCTGGCGCTGCCGGTGAACACCGAAATCGCCCGGGTGCGCGGCGTGCACGGCTATCAATTGCCCAAGTGGCGCGCCGACATCAACGTGAACATCGGCACCAGCGTCAGCGCCCGTATTGACGGGCCCAAGGGCCTGCCGGACCTGATCCTGAAAGCGCCGCTGCCGACCCTGAAAAACGTTACGCCGCAATCGCGCATGAGCACCGCCACCATGATTCATCAGGTCGATGGCCTGTGGCATCAGAGCGTGGTGCAGAGCAACACACTATCCTTTGCCCAACGCCTGTTTCCGCGCGATGTGCAGCTGGATCGCAACGGCGGCCCCCTGAGCCAGTTGCTCGATGGCCTCGGAGCTACGCGGATCCTGCGCCTGGACGTGATCAAGGACGCCCAGATCGTGCTCAACCTGCCCGTGCCGCTGACGGCGTTCGGTCAGGCCGGTGTCACCCCAAGAGAAGCTGCCAAATGACTCGTCGAATCCTGCACGTCGTGACCAATGTCGCCCACTATGCCGACCCGACCGAACCCACCGGGTTATGGCTCGGGGAGTTGACCCATGCCTGGCAGGTGTTCGCGGAAAAAGGCTTCGAGCAGCGACTGGTCAGCCCCAGGGGCGGGCGGAGTCCACTGGAGCCTCGGGCATTGAAGTGGCCGATGCTCGACCGCTCGGCCAAGGCCTGGCTGAACGATCCGGCGAGCATGGCGCTGCTGGCGAACACCGCCAGCCCGGAGCAGATCGACAGCGCGGATTTCGATGCAATCTACTTCACCGGCGGGCACGCGGTGATGTGGGACTTTCCCGACGACCCCGGCCTGCAACGGCTGACCCGGGAGATCTTCGAGCGCGGCGGGATCGTTTCGTCGGTCTGTCATGGTTATTGCGGGTTGCTCAATACGCGGTTGTCGGACGGCAGCCTGCTGGTGGCGGGGCGCAAGGTCACCGGTTACTCGTGGATGGAAGAAGTGCTGGCCGGTGTCGCGAAAAAAGTACCGTACGACTCGGAGCAACAGATGAAGGATCGCGGGGCGCGCTACGAAAAGGCGTTTCTGCCATTCACCTCGAATGTGGTGACCGACGGCAAACTGGTGACCGGACAGAACCCGCAATCGGCCAAAGCCACGGCGCAACAAGTAGCCGCGATGCTGTAGATCCATGACCGGTGGTCGCGGCGGCTGGTCGTCGGGGCAAAATGCGCTTAGCTGAAAGGGATAAGCCGAGGCGTGCACGGCATCGAATGCTGTCGCAACGCCCCTTCAGAACACCGTGAGTCTGAGGAAATCCCCGATGCTGACCTTGAACATCAATGGCAAGGATCAGGAGCTCGATGTCCCCGCGGACATGCCGTTGCTCTGGGTTCTGCGCGACGTCGCGCACCTGACAGGCACCAAGTTCGGTTGCGGCATGGCCCAGTGCGGGGCCTGCACCGTGCATGTCGATGGCGCTCCGCTGCGATCCTGCATCACGCCGGCCACCGCCGTGGCCCATGGGCAGAAGATCCTCACCATCGAGGGTCTTTCGACTGATGGTTCGCACCCGGTGCAACAGGCCTGGGCCGAGCTGGATGTGGTGCAATGCGGCTACTGTCAGTCCGGGCAGATCATGTCCGCCGCCGCGTTGCTGGCGAAAATCCCCAAACCCACCGACAGCGACATCGATCAGGCGCTCTCCGGCAACATCTGCCGCTGCGGCACGTATCCAAGAATCCGCGCAGCGGTCAAACGTGCCGCCGACATTGGCTGAGCGAGGGGAGGTGAGTGATGAACAGTCCTGTATCCCGTCGCGGATTTCTCAAGGGCAGTGCCGTGCTTGGCGGTGGTCTCGTCGTGGCTTTCGTGGTGCCCGGTGGCAACCGGTTTGCCACAGCGGCGGAAAATGAAGGCAAGGCATTTGCGCCGAACGCGTTCCTGCGGATTGCGCCGGACAACAGCGTCACCGTGCTGCTCGGCCATTCGGAAATGGGCCAGGGCATCTGGACCGGCCTGACCATGCTGATCGCCGAAGAGTTGGACGCCGACTGGTCGAAGATCCGCGTCGAGCACTCGCCGGCCTCGGCTGCCGATTACGGCATGCCGGCGTTTGGCGGGATGCAGATCACTGGCGGTTCGACCTCGACCTGGATGGAATTCGACCGTTACCGACTCGCAGGCGCTACGGCGCGGCAGATGCTGATCGAGGCGGCGGCCAAGCGTTTCAACGTGGCACCGTCGACGATCCGCACCGAGTCCGGCGTGGTGATTGCCGGTGACAAGCGCGCCACCTACGGCGAGCTGGCGGACGCCGCCGGGCAACTGCCGGTGCCGGATCCGAAGTCGATTACCTTCAAGGAAGCCAAGGACTGGAAAGTCATCGGTAAACCCACCAAACGCCTCGACACCCCGGAGAAAATCACCGGCCGCGCCAAGTTCGGCATGGACGTGCAGTTCGACGGATTGATGACTGCCATGGTTGCCCGGCCTCCGGTGTTCGGCGCCAGCGTCAAATCCTTCGAAGGCGCGCAGGCGCTGGCCGTTCCCGGCGTGCACAAAGTGGTGCAGGTGCCGACCGGCGTGGCGGTGATCGCGGATCATTACTGGGCGGCGAAACTGGGGCGCGATGCGCTGAAGGTTGATTGGGATCTGGGGCCGCACGCGGATCTCAGCAGCGAAAAACTGCTGGAGAGTTTCCGCAAACTGGCCGCCACACCGGGCATTTCCGCCAGCCAGGCCGGTGATGCCAAGGGCAGCTTTGGCAAAGCAGCGAAGAAAATCGATGTCGAGTACAGCGTGCCTTATCTGGCTCATGCGCCGATGGAACCGCTGAACTGTACGGTGAAGATCAGCGCCGACAAGTGCGAGATCTGGACCGGCACCCAGTTTCAGACGCTGGACCAAATGGTCGCCGGCAAGATCACCGGGCTGAAACCGGAGCAGGTGGAAATTCATACCGAATTCCTTGGCGGTGGTTTCGGTCGGCGGGCCAATCCGACTTCGGATTTTGTCGCCGAAGCGGTGCAGGTGGCGAAGGCCGCCGCGATGCCGGTGAAAACCGTGTGGTCGCGGGAGGACGATATCCGGGGCGGTTATTACCGTTCGGCGTTTTTGCATCGGGCCAGGATTGGGCTGGGAGCCGATGGCATGCCGCTGGCGTGGCAGCATGTGCTGGTCGGGCAGTCGATCATGGCCGGCACCATGCTGGAAAAAACCATGGTCAAGAACGGCGTCGATCAGACGTCGGTCGAGGGTGTGTCTGACAGTCCATACATTACAGGCCTCGCCAATCATCAGGTCGATCTGCATTCGCCAACCACCGGGATCAACGTGTTGTGGCTGCGCTCCGTGGGTCATAGCCACACGGCGTTTGTCATGGAATCGCTGATCGATGAAATGGCCGCGGCGGCGGGCAAGGACCCGGTGGAGTACCGGCGAACCTTGCTCAAGGATCACGCCCGGCATCTCGGCGTGTTGAATCTGGCGGTGGAAAAGGCCAACTGGAAAGCGCCGCTGCCCGACGGCCATGCGCTGGGCGTGGCGGTGCACGAGTCGTTCGGCAGCTACGTCGCGCAAGTTGCCGAGGTGTCCCAGGACAACCTGAAGATCCGCGTGCACCGGGTGGTGTGTGCGGTGGATTGCGGGATTGCGGTCAACCCGCAGAGCATCGCGGCGCAGATGGAATCGTGCATCACCTTCGGCCTGGGCATGGCGTTGCACAGCAAGCTGACGCTCAAGGACGGACACGTCGTGCAGTCGAACTATCACGACTATCAAGTGCTGCGCCTGAACGAGATGCCGGTGGTCGAAGTGCACATCGTGCCGAGCACGGACAAGCCCGGCGGCATCGGCGAGGCCGGTGTGCCGCCGACTGCACCAGCGGTGGCCAACGCGGTGTTCGCCCTGACCGGGCAGCGCCTGCGGGAACTGCCGCTGCAACTGTCGGGGGTGTGAGATGAAACGACATCTGTTGTTGGGCGCTGTGATGCTGGTCGGGCTGGGTGGCTATGCCTCGGACCTGTTCGCCGACGATCAGGAGGCCTTGAAAGCCTTCGGCACGGTGCAGAAAGTCTTCCAGAGCCCGCGCTGCCAGAACTGCCACATTCCTGGCGATTCGCCGTTGCAGTTCGACGCCGGCACGCCCCACGCGATGAACGTGGTGCGCGGCATGGACGGCAAGGGCGCCGCTGGTTTGCCGTGTGCCACCTGCCACGCCGAAGCCAATCCGCCGGCCAGTTATGGCCCCCACGCGCCACCGGGTGCCCCGCACTGGAGCCTGCCGCCGGCCTCGCACAAGATGGCCTGGATCGGCCTGCCGCCGGATCGCTTGTGCGCGATGATCAAGGACCGCAGCAGCAACGGCGACCGGGACTTCGCCGCGCTGATCAAGCACGTCAGCGAGGACAAACTGGTGCTCTGGGGCTGGAATCCCGGGCCGGGGCGGCAACCGGTGCCGGTGCCCCACGACATCTTCGTCAGTCAGTTCAAGCTCTGGGCGGACGCGGGTGGGCCGTGTCCGGTGGCCGGCGGATGAGCATTTGAGTCATCGCCAATCAGGGCTACGCTGAAGGTCACTGATAACAAGGGAGTGTGTGATGCTGGTGCCAGGCAAACCCGTCAATGAAGCGGCTCGAGTGCAAGCGCTGTATGGATTGAACCTGCTCGATTCCGCCCCCGAAGAACGCTTCGACCGTCTGACTCGACTGGCCAGGCGATTGTTCAACGTACCGATCGCGCTGGTGACGCTGGTGGACAAGGATCGGCAGTGGTTCAAGTCCTGCGTGGGCCTGGACGCGACCGAAACCCCACGGGACGTTTCGTTCTGCGGCCATGCGATTCTCAAGGATGAATTGCTGCTGGTGCCGGATGCCCGTCAGGACGTGCGTTTTCACGACAATCCTTTGGTGATCGGCGACCCGAATATCCGCTTCTACGCCGGTTATCCGCTGACCGTGCCCAACGGCAACAAGATGGGCACCTTGTGCCTGATCGACACCCGACCCCGCGAACTCGATGACGAAGAACGCGCCTTGCTGCGCGATCTGGCCGGCATGGCGGAGCAGGAGCTGATGGCCGTGCAGATGGCGAGCATGGACGAGCTGACGCTGTTGTCCAACCGACGCGGGTTCATGATGCTGGCCCAGCATGCGCTGGATGCCTGTGCACGGATGGGCAAGCCGGCGACGCTGCTGTTTTTCGACCTCAACGACTTCAAGCAGATCAACGACCTCTATGGCCATGCCGAGGGCGACAGTGCGCTCAAGACCTTCGCCGATGTGTTGCGCATTGCCTTTCGCGAAAGCGACGTGGTCGGGCGGTTGGGCGGCGATGAGTTCGTGGCGTTGCTGACCGGTTCCAGCCACATCGAAACCACGGCGATCATGGCGCGCCTCAAGGAAATCCTCGAAGAGCGCAATGCCACGTTGCATAGGGGTTATGCGATTCGCTTCAGTGTCGGGCAGATCGAGTACGACCCACGACGGCATGACACCGTGGATAAGCTGCTGGCGGATGCGGATGGGGCGATGTATGCCCACAAGCAAGCCCTGAAGCGAATCTGACGCTTATTTGGCAAACAACTGCCCGATGTCCTTGAACGCCTTGAACTCCAGGGCGTTCCCGCAGGGGTCGAACAAAAACATCGTGGCCTGTTCGCCCACCAATCCCTGAAAGCGAATCCCCTGCTCGATCACAGCCGCGTGTTATTTCAAGTAGAAGAGGCTATTAGTTGCCTGCTATTAGAATTACTTTTTTATGGCAAACGCTGCACTCAGTAGCTATTCCGTGAATCCTGTCTTGCGTTGTTATTATTTCTGTAGGTATGAACCCTTCCTCGTCAATGGTGGGTTCTTTTGTTATTCGCGCAAACAAATCAAAAACTTTGGAGGCTATTGATAAGATTTGATCCTCCGTCAAGATGGCGTGGAGTTCGTCGGTCTCAATGTGTTCCAGTGTTCTTTCTAGTTCTATGGCGAGCAAGCTTTTAGTGATGGGTTTCATGGTGTTTACTCACAGTAGCTTTAGCCATTCGGAAATGACTGTGCTTGAGTTTAGTAAATCTTCATATTTTTTCAGTAACGCCGGAGCTCTGGGTTCTCCTGATACGACTTTTGCCCTCAGTGTGTTAACCGCACTTTCAAGTGAAGCCATGAATTTTTTGATGGGCATATGAAGCCCCAATGTTTTAACCATGGCGTTGTTTATTATTCCTTTTTGGGTGCCGAATGTGGCAATGCCATCAATCCAGTTTCTGAAATATTCAACGTTTGTGAAACCCGCTGCATTGGTGTTCATGGGGTTGTTCAACGTCACTAGCGCTGAGCGCATTCTCGCAAAATCTACTTGATATTGTTTCCAGAACTCGACTGTGAGCCTGTTAGCCTCTAGCGTTTTCGCATGTTTGTATTGTTGGTATGCGATGACACAGGCGACAACGGCGATACCCCATGCAGCTATGCCAATTAGTGCGGCCAGCAATGAAATTGTGTCGGTTGTCGACATGCCAAATAGTGAAAAAACAGACGGATGATCACGTGTGGGCGAATCACAGTTTGCTATGACTTTGTTTTTGTAAAATAACTGCCCTATTGTAACGGTCGTAGGGTCGCTGTCTTTTAGTGTCTCACTGTCAGGTTTTATATGAAAATGTTGATTGGAGGAAGTTGGTTTTTTGAAGGCGTTGACAGGGCAGGTTTCAGCGACGGCTGTCGTAGAGGATTGCGCGAGCAGGAGAGCGATCAATAAAGTTGCGCGTAAATAAGTGGTCATTTTTAGGCGTGCTCATTCAGTGATAGGCGCAGACCTTGGAAGCTATCTCGAAATAATAGTCGATGATTTGCGCGATGCGTGATGCGAAATACGGAATAACCTTTATGAAGAAGTGGTATTTGATCTGAAGGATAAACATTTATCGTATCTGCCAGTTTTTTGAATTGTGCAGATCGACATTCATGAGGGCTGACTCTCGTTATCGCTGGAGAAAAGTGCAGCGTTGCCTGGAATCGCAGGCATGAAAAAGCCCGCCAATTGGCGGGCTTTTTATCGGCAGCGCGAAGATTACTCTTCGATGTTGCCCATGGCGGTGGTGTTGAAGCCGCCGTCCACGTACATGATTTCACCGCTGATGCCCGACGCCAGGTCGGAGCACAGGAAGGCGCCGGCGTTGCCGACTTCTTCGATGGTGACGTTGCGACGCAGCGGGGTTTGCGCTTCGTTGGCGGCCAGCATCTTGCGGAAGTTCTTGATGCCCGAAGCTGCCAGGGTGCGGATCGGGCCGGCCGATACGCAGTTGACGCGGGTGCCGTCCGGGCCCAGGGAGCCGGCCAGGTAACGGACGCCGGCTTCCAGCGAAGCCTTGGCCATGCCCATCACGTTGTAGTTAGGCATGGTGCGCTCGGCGCCCAGGTACGACAGGGTCAGCAGGCTGCCGTTGCGGCCTTTCATCATTTCGCGACCAGCCTTGGCCAGGGCCACGAAGCTGTAGGCGCTGATGTCGTGAGCGATGCGGAAACCTTCGCGGGTGGTGGCTTCGGTGAAGTCGCCATCCAGTTGGTCGCCCGGTGCGAAGCCGACGGAGTGCACGATGCAGTCCAGGCCGTCCCACTTCTTGCTCAGTTCTTCGAAGACCTTGGCGATTTCTTCATCGCTGGCCACGTCGCACGGGAAGCACAGCTCAGGGCTCGAGCCCCAGCCCTGTGCGAATTCTTCGACACGACCTTTCAGTTTGTCGTTCTGATAAGTGAAGGCAAGCTCAGCGCCCTCGCGATGCATGGCGGCAGCGATGCCGGATGCGATGGACAGCTTGCTGGCGACACCGACGATCAGTACGCGCTTACCGGCGAGAAAACCCATGTGTTGCTCCTCTTTCAGGTTATTGCGCAGTGGCTGGTGCCAGAAAAGCGGCTTCCAGCAACTGCTGTGTATACGGATGTTGGGGGGCGGCAAAGATTGCTTGCGCGTCTCCCTGTTCGACCACTTGGCCATGCTTGACCACCATCAGCTGGTGGCTCAGCGCTTTCACAACAGCCAGATCATGGCTGATGAACAAATATGTCAGGTTGTACTTGGCTTGCAGTGAACGCAACAGCTCCACCACTTGCCGCTGCACCGTCCGGTCGAGCGCCGAAGTCGGCTCGTCCAGCAGGATCAGCGCCGGTTTGAGCACCAGGGCCCGGGCAATGGCGATACGCTGCCGCTGCCCACCGGAAAATTCATGGGGGTAGCGGTGCCGGGTTTCCGGATCCAGACCTACCTCCTTCAATGCCGCAATAATCGCCGCTTCCTGCTCGGCGGCGGTACCCATCTTGTGGATCCGCAAGCCTTCGCCAACGATGTCGCTCACGCACATCCGCGGGCTCAGGCTGCCAAACGGGTCCTGAAACACCACCTGCATCTCCCGACGCAACGGGCGAACCTCGTTCTGCGTCAGGCAGTCTAGCTGCTTGCCTTCAAAACGGATCGCGCCTTTGCTGCCGATGAGCCGCAAAATCGCCAGGCCCAGAGTGGATTTGCCGGAACCGCTTTCTCCCACGATCCCCAGGGTCTGACCCTGAGGCAGGCTGAAATTGATGCCGTCCACTGCCTTGACGTGATCCACCGTGCGCTTGAGCAGGCCTTTCTTGATCGGGAACCAGACTTTCAAGTCCTCGACCTGCAACAGCGGCGCCCCGATTTTATTGCTCGCCGGGCCTCCGCTGGGCTCCGCCGCCAGCAGCTCCCGAGTGTACGGATGCTGCGGAGAACGGAACAGTTCTTCGCACGATGCCTGTTCGACGATGCAACCGCGCTGCATGACACATACGCGATGCGCAATTCTTCGCACCAGGTTCAAATCGTGACTGATCAGTAGCAGCGCCATGCCCAATCGAGCTTGCAATTCCTTGAGCAGGTCGAGGATTTTCAGCTGAACGGTCACGTCCAGCGCGGTGGTCGGCTCGTCGGCGATCAGCAGTTCCGGCTCGTTGGCCAGGGCCATGGCGATCATCACCCGCTGGCGCTGACCGCCGGACAATTCGTGGGGCAGGGCCTTGAGGCGCTTGTGCGGCTCGGGGATGCCGACCATCTCCAGCAACTCCAGCGTACGCTTGGTCGCGACTTTGCCGGTCAGGCCCTTGTGGATACCGAGCACTTCGTTGATCTGCTTTTCGATCGAGTGCAGCGGGTTGAGCGAGGTCATTGGCTCCTGGAAAATCATCGCGATCCGGTTGCCGCGGATGTGGCGGATGGTCTTTTCGCTCAGTTCCAGCAGGTTTTGCCCGGAATAGGTGATGCTGCCGGCCGGATGCCGCGCCAGCGGGTAGGGCAGCAGGCGCAGGATCGAGTGCGCCGTCACCGACTTGCCCGAGCCGGACTCGCCGACCAAGGCCAGGGTTTCGCCACGCTTGATGTCGAAGCTGACGCCTTCGACCACCCGGTGCGAGCGTTCGCCCGTGCCGAATTCGACGGCGAGGTCGCGCACTTCGATCAGATTGTCCTGATTCATTTCACTTCCTCGGGTCGAAGGCATCGCGAGCGGACTCGCCGATAAACACCAGCAGGCTCAACATCAGCGCCAGCACCGCAAACGCGCTCATGCCCAGCCACGGCGCCTGCAGGTTGGATTTGCCCTGGGCTACCAGCTCACCCAGCGACGGACTGCCGGCCGGCAAGCCGAAACCGAGGAAGTCCAGCGCGGTGAGGGTGCCGATGGCGCCGGTCAGGATGAACGGCATGAAGGTCATGGTCGAGACCATGGCGTTGGGCAGGATGTGGCGGAACATGATCGCGCCGTTCTGCATCCCCAGCGCCCGGGCCGCACGCACGTATTCGAGGTTGCGCCCGCGCAGGAACTCGGCGCGCACAACGTCCACCAGGCTCATCCACGAGAACAGCAGCATGATCCCCAGCAGCCACCAGAAATTCGGCTGGACGAAACTGGCGAGGATGATCAGCAGGTACAGCACCGGCAAGCCCGACCAGATCTCCAGGAAGCGCTGGCCGGCCAGATCGACCCAGCCGCCATAGAAACCCTGCAAGGCCCCGGCGATCACACCGATGATCGAACTGAGCACGGTCAGTGTCAGGGCGAACAGCACCGAAATCCGGAAACCGTAGATCACCCGCGCCAACACGTCGCGGCCTTGATCGTCGGTGCCCAGCAGGTTGTCCGCTGACGGCGGGGCAGGGGCCGGGACTTTCAGGTCGTAGTTGATGCTCTGGTAGCTGAACGGAATCGGTGCCCACAGCACCCACGCGTCCTTGGCCTTGAGCAGTTCGCGGATGTACGGGCTCTTGTAGTTGGCCTCCAGCGGGAATTCGCCGCCGAAGGTGGTTTCCGGGTAACGCTTGACCGCCGGGAAGTACCAGTTGTTGTCGTAGTGCACCACCAGCGGCTTGTCGTTGGCGATCAGTTCGGCGCCGAGGCTCAGGCCGAACAGGATCAAAAACAGCCACAGCGACCACCAGCCACGCTTGTTGGCCTTGAACAGTTCGAAGCGCCGGCGATTGAGAGGGGACAGGTTCATCTCAATGCTCCCGGCTGGCGAAGTCGATGCGCGGATCGACCAGGGTGTAGGTGAGGTCGCCGATCAGTTTCACCACCAGCCCCAGCAGGGTGAAGATGAACAGGGTGCCGAACACCACCGGGTAATCGCGGTTGATCGCCGCTTCGAAACTCATCAGGCCGAGGCCGTCGAGGGAGAAGATCACCTCCACCAGCAGGGAGCCTGTGAAGAAGATGCCGATGAAGGCAGACGGGAATCCGGCAATCACCAGCAGCATCGCATTGCGGAATACATGACCGTAGAGCACGCGATGGCGGGTCAGGCCCTTGGCTTTGGCGGTGACCACGTATTGTTTGTTGATCTCGTCGAGGAAGCTGTTCTTGGTCAGCAGGGTCATGGTTGCGAAGTTGCCGATTACCAGCGCGGTCACCGGCAGCGCCAGGTGCCAGAAGTAATCGAGGACCTTGCCGCCCAGGCTCAACTCGTCGAAGTTGTTCGAGGTCAGGCCTCTTAGCGGGAACCAGTCCAGATAGCTGCCGCCGGCAAACACCACGATCAACAGGATCGCAAACAGAAACGCCGGAATCGCATAACCGACGATGATCGCCGAACTGGTCCAGACGTCGAAATGGCTGCCGTGTCGCGTGGCCTTGGCGATCCCCAGCGGGATCGACACCAGGTACATGATCAGCGTGCTCCACAGCCCGAGGGAGATCGATACCGGCATCTTCTCCTTGATCAGATCGATGACCTTGGCGTCGCGGAAGAAGCTGTCGCCGAAATCCAGGGACGCATAGTTCTTGACCATGATCCACAGACGTTCCGGCGCCGACTTGTCGAAACCGTACATGTGCTCGATTTCCTTGATCAGCGCTGGGTCCAGGCCTTGCGCGCCGCGATAGGCGGAGCCGGCCACCGACACTTCGGCGCCGCCGCCAGCGATGCGGCTGGTGGCGCCTTCGAAGCCTTCGAGCTTGGCGATCATCTGCTCCACCGGCCCGCCGGGCGCGGCCTGGATGATCACGAAGTTGATCAGCAGAATGCCGAACAGGGTCGGGATGATCAGCAACAGTCGCCGAAAAATATACGCCAGCATCTGATTACTCCGTGCCCACAGGGTCGGCTTGCAGTTGGGTTTGCACTTCTACCGCAGGTTTCGTGTCGGGTTTGACCCACCAGGTGTTAATGCCGATGTCGTACTTGGGGGAGACTTTCGGGTGGCCGATGTGGTTCCAGTACGCCACGCGCCAGCTCTTTATGTGCCAGTTGGGGATCACGTAGTAACCCCATTGCAGCACGCGGTCGAGAGCGCGGGCGTGGGCCACCAGGCTTTTGCGCGAATCGGCGTTGATCAGGTTCTCCACCAGATGATCGACCACCGGGTCCTTCAGGCCCATCGAGTTGCGACTGCTCGGCTTGTCGGCGGCGGCGCTCATCCAGAATTCGCGTTGCTCGTTGCCGGGTGAGTTGGACTGCGGAAAGCTGCCGACAATCATGTCGAAGTCCCGCGAACGCACACGGTTGACGTACTGCGAGACGTCGACACGGCGAATCACCAGATCGATGCCCAGGTCAGCGAGGTTGCGCTTGAACGGCAGCAGCACCCGCTCGAATTCGGTCTGGGCCAACAGGAATTCGATGACCACCGGTTTGCCGGTGGCGTCGACCATTTTGTCGTCGACGATCTTCCAGCCGGCCTCTTGCAGCAACTGATAGGCCTCGCGTTGCTGCAGGCGAATCATGCCGCTGGCGTCGGTCTTCGGGTTCTCGAAGGCTTCGCTGAACACCTGCGCCGGGAGCTGGCGGCGGAACGGGTCGAGGATCGCCAGTTGATCGGCGTCCGGCAGGCCGGTGGCGGCCATTTCCGAGTTCTCGAAGTAGCTGCGGGTGCGCACGTAGGCGCTGTTGAACAGTTGCTTGTTGGTCCATTCGAAGTCGAGCAACAGACCCAGCGCCTGACGCACGCGAACGTCCTGGAACACCGGGCGACGCAGGTTGAAGACGAAGCCTTGCATGCCGGTCGGGTTGCCGTTGGGGATCAGTTCCTTGACCAGTCGGCCCTCGGTGACGGCCGGGATGTTGTAGGCGTTGGCCCAGTTTTTCGCGGTCATTTCCAGCCAGTAGTCGAACTGCCCGGCCTTCAGCGCTTCCAGCGCGACGGTGTTGTCGCGGTAATAGTCGGTGGTCAGCACGTCGAAGTTGTAGAACCCGCGATTGACCGGCAGGTCCTTGCCCCAGTAATCCTTGACCCGCTCGTAACGTACCGAGCGCCCGGCCTTCACTTCGGCGACCTTGTACGGGCCGCTGCCCAGCGGGATTTCCAGGTTGCCCTTGTTGAAGTCGCGACTGGCCCACCAGTGTTTCGGCAGCACCGGCAACTGGCCAAGGATCAGCGGCAGCTCCCGATTGTTGTTGTGCTTGAACTTGAACAGCACCGTGAGCGGGTCTTCGGCGACGGCTTCTTCGACGTCGCTGTAGTAGCCGCGAAACATCGGCGAGCCTTCCTTGGTCAGGGTCTCGAAGCTGAACACCACGTCTTCGGCGCGCACCGGGTGACCGTCATGGAAGCGCGCTTCGGGGCGCAGGTAGAAACGCACCCAGCTGTTGTCCGGGGCCTTTTCGATCTTGCTGGCGATCAGGCCGTATTCGGTGAACGGCTCGTCGAGGCTGTGCTTGGTCAGGGTGTCGTAGATCTGCCCGACATCGTCCGCCGGCACGCCTTTGCTGATGAACGGGTTGAGGCTGTCGAAGCCGCCAAAACCGGCCTGACGGAAGATCCCGCCCTTGGGCGCGTCGGCGTTCACGTAATCGAAGTGCTTGAAGTCGGCGGGGTATTTCGGCGGCTCGTTGTACAGCGTCACGGCGTGTTGCGGGGCGGCACAGGCCAGCCCGGCGAACAACAGGCCGCAAGCCTGCACGAGCAGGGTGCGAACGGCGTTCATTGACCTTTCTCCGAAGATTTCAGCCACCACGCGCTCAGGCCCAGGGTGTAGGGCGGCGTGCTGACGAAGGCGAACCGGTTGCGGTACGCCAGACGGTGATAATTGAGGTACCAGTTGGGAATGCTGTAGTGCTGCCAGAGCAGCACGCGGTCCAGCGCCTTGCCGGCGGCGACCTGTTCGTCGCGGGTGCGGGCGGCGAGCAATTGCTCGAGCAGATGATCGACCACCGGGTTGGCGATGCCCGCGTAATTCTTGCTGCCCTTGACCCCGACCTGGCTGGAATGGAAGTACTGCCACTGTTCCAGACCCGGGCTGAGGGTCTGGTTGAGGGTCATCAGGATCATGTCGAAATCGAACTGATCCAGGCGTTGTTTGTACTGGGCGCGGTCCACCGTGCGCAGGCGCGCGTCGATGCCGATGCTGTTGAGGTTTTCAATGTACGGCTGGAGGATCCGCTCCAGGTTCGGATTGACCAGCAGCAGTTCGAAACTCAGCGGTTGGCCGGCAGCGTTCTGCAAGCGCTGGCCGTTGAGCTTCCAGCCAGCCTCGGCCAGCAATGCGAGGGCCTTGCGCATGGTTTCACGGGGAATGCCGCGCCCGTCGGTCTGCGGCAGCGTGAACGGCTCGGTGAACAGCCGGGCCGGCAATTGATCCTTGTACGGTTTGAGCATCAGCCATTCGTGACCAACCGGCAGACCGCTGGCGCTGAATTCGCTGTTGGGGTAGTAACTGGTGGTGCGCTTGTAGGCGTCGCTGAACAGCGCGCGGTTGGTCCATTCGAAGTCGAACATCAGGCCCAGGGCTTCGCGGGTCTTGACGTCCGAGAAGGTGGCTCGCCGGGTGTTCATGAACAGACCCTGGCTCTGGGTCGGGATCTGGTGCGGGATCTGCGCCTTGATCACATCGCCCCGTCGGATCGCCGGGAAGTTGTAGCCGTTGGCCCAGTTCTTCGCCTGATGCTCGATGTAGATGTCGAACTCACCGGCCTTGAAGGCTTCGAAGGCCACGTCGCTGTCGCGGTAGAACTCGACTTCCATGCGATCGAAGTTGTACTTGCCGCGATTGACCGGCAAGTCCTTGCCCCAGTAATCCTTGACCCGTTCGAACACCAGTTGCCGCCCCGGCGTCACCGAGGTGATGCGGTACGGCCCGCTGCCCAGCGGCGGTTCGAACGTGGTGGCCTTGAAGTCGCGGCCCTTCCAGTAATGCTGGGGCAGCACCGGCAACTCGCCCAGACGCAGGATCAGCAGCGGGTTGCCCGAGCGTTTCATCACGAAACGAATGCGCTGCGGGTTGAGGATGTCGACCCGCAACACTTCCTGAAGGGCGGTGCGATACAGCGGATGACCTTCCTTGAGCAATAGGCGATAGGAGAACGCCACGTCGTAGGCGGTGATCGGCGTGCCGTCGTGGAAACGCGCTTCCGGGCGCAGGTTGAACACCACCCAGCTGCGGTCTTCGCTGTACTCCACCGACTGGGCGATCAGCCCATAACTGGAGGCCGGCTCATCGCCGGACGGCGAATACTGGCCGGTGCCGACCATCAGCGGCTCGTTCAGCTCGTTGATGCCGTATTGCAGGAAATTCGGGGTGGTAACCGGGCTGGTGCCCTTGAAGGTGTAGGGATTCAGCGTATCGAAGGTGCCAAACGCCATCACCCGCAAGGTGCCGCCCTTGGGCGCTTGCGGGTTGACCCAGTCGAAGTGGGTAAATCTGGCCGGGTACTTGAGCGTGCCGAACTGCGCATAACCGTGACTTTCGGTGATCGTCGCGCTGACGGGGGAGCTCAAGGCCAGGCTGATCAGGAGCAGGAGGAGGGGACGCTTCAAGTCAGATCCGATCCAGGCGGCTTGGGCTTTGTGGGCCGTACAGTAACAGCTTGTATGGACAGGAAAAAGACAGGGGGTTAATGCGCGCTTAATTGTGGGAGTCGCTGGCGGCGAAGGCAAAAAATGACAGACAAAAAAAGCCCCTGAAATTCAGGGGCTCTTTATCAGTGCGGCTGGTAGACCGTGAGCATCTGCCCAGGCTTGAGCGCCTTGCCGGCGCCCGGGTTCCAGCGCTTGAGATGCTGCATCTCGACGTTGAAACGCTTGGCCACCACGTACAGCGTGTCGCCTTGCTTGACCTTGTATTGGGTCTGTTTCTGGTTGTCGGTCTTGCTGCTGGTCTTGCTGTTGGCGGCCAGCACCGTGTTGATGCGTCCGCCGCTGGTGTTGCGGGCCGGCGTGCGCTTGGTGGTGTCCTGCATGACCAGGGTCTGGCCGACCTTGAGGTTTTTGCCGGTCATCTTGTTCCAGCGTTGCAGGTCCTTGACGTCGACCTTGTTGGCCTTGGCGATGGACGCGAGGTTGTCACCACGCTTGACCCGGTAGGCACGCTTGAGCTTGGCGACTTCGGTCGGATCGGCACCTTCGAAGACCGGTTTCAGCGATCGAGGGCTGATCAGTTCTTCAGGACGCATGGTCTGCAGGCTGGCGGTCAGCAGCTGCGCCTTCGAGGTCGGCACCAGCAGGTGCTGCGGGCCGTCGATGGTGGTGCGCTGCTTGAAGGCCGGGTTGAGCTGGAACAGCTCGTCTTCGTCGATGTTGGCCACCGCTGCAACCTTGGACAGGTCCATGCGCTGGTTGATTTCGACGACCTGGAAATACGGTTCGTTGGCGATCGGGTTGAGGTTCACCCCGTAGGCTTCCGGCGACAGTACCACTTGCGACAGCGCCAGCAGTTTTGGCACATACGCCTGGGTTTCCGCCGGCAACGGCAGGTTCCAGTAGTCGGTCGGAAGGCCCAGTCGCTCGTTGCGTTCGATGGCGCGGCTGACCGTGCCTTCGCCGGCGTTGTAGGCCGCCAGGGCCAGCAGCCAGTCACCGTTGAACATGTCGTGCAGACGGGTCAGGTAATCCATCGCTGCCGTGGTCGAGGCAGTGATGTCGCGACGGCCGTCGTAGAAACGGGTCTGGCGCAGGTTGTAGTAACGCCCGGTGGAAGGGATGAATTGCCAGAGACCCACCGCGTCGGCCCGGGAATAGGCCATCGGGTTGTAGGCGCTTTCAATCACTGGCAGCAGCGCCAGTTCCAGCGGCATGTTGCGTTCTTCGAGGCGCTCGACGATGTAATGAATGTAGAGGCTGCCGCGTTCCCCGGCGTTCTCGAGAAAGGAAGGGTTACTGGCGAACCACAGGCGCTGTTGCTCGATGCGCGGGTTCACGCCCAGGCCTTCCTGGAGCTGGAAACCACCGCGCATGCGTTCCCAGATGTCCTGGGGCACCTGCGGGCTGGGCTTCTCGGACAACCAGATGGGCTTCTGCTTGGCTCGCGCAGCAATGTTCGGCGTATGGGTCGCTTCAGTCTGCGGAGCATGGCTGGAACAGCCCGCCAGCGTGGCGGACACAGCCACCGCGATGGCTTGCGCCAGGCGGGTCAATGCGTCTGAATTGACGGACTTACGTATGGATGACGACATTGGCTGGAAGTAAGTTCCGGGCAAAAATGTCGGGGGATTCTAGAAAGCGCACCCCCTGCGGTCAACCATTCAGAGTTTTTGTACCAAGTGGTGAACGGCTTAGAACTTATCTTTCCAAGCCCGCAGAGCCGCAAAAACCTCACTCGGCGCCCGGTTTTGAGCGCCATTCCGTTCGTCCACTTTTTGTGTAACTAATGTTTCACCGGTACGTAAAAACGGGTTTGTGAGCTTTTCCAGGGCCAGGGTCGAGGGCAGGGTCATGACGCCGTTCTGCCGTTGCTGGGTGACTTTTTCCAGACGGGCGGCAATGTTCGGGTTGCCCGGTTCCACGGCGGCGGCAAATTTCAGGTTGCTCAGGGTGTATTCGTGAGTGCAGTAGACCAGCGTGTCTTCCGGCAGCGATGCCAGACGTCCCAGCGAGTGGTGCATCTGCTCCGGTGTGCCTTCGAACAACCGGCCGCAACCGGCGGCGAACAGGGTGTCGCCGCAGAACAGCAGGCCGTGGTGGTAATAGGCGATGTGCCCCAGGGTATGGCCGGGAACGGCGTAGACATCGAAGTCCCAGCCGAGCACACGCACCTTGTCGTTGTCCTTGAGGGCTACGTCTCGCCCGGGAATGCTTTCGCTGGCCGGCCCGTAGACCGTGGCATCGGTTGCCTTCTTCAGCGTTTCGACGCCGCCGACATGATCATGGTGATGATGAGTGATCAGAATATCGGCGAGCACCCAGCCCGGATGCGCAGCGAGCCATGCCTGCACAGGGGCGGCATCCCCCGGATCGACCACCGCGCAACGCTGGGTAGCATGATCCTGTAACAACCAGATGTAGTTGTCGGTGAAGGCGGGCAGGGCACTGATCTGTATCATCTTCGGATTCGCCAAGCAGGTAACATTGGCGCATCTTAGAGGTTCCTGGCGTGTTGGAGAATGCAATGATCGATAAAGCGTTCGCTCAGGCCGATCCTGACTGGCTCGCCCTGATCGGTGCGGCCCGTGAGTGGCTGTCCGGCCCCCTCGGGCAATTTCTGCTGGACGAAGAGCGCCGCATGCTCGAAGACGAGCTCGGCCGGTTCTTCGGCGGCTATCTGGTGCATTACGGCCCGTCCGCCGAAACGCCGCCGTCGGCGCCGCAGGTGCAGCGCAACGTGCGGCTTGGCGCGCCATTGCCCGGTGTCGAGATCGTCTGCGAGGAACAGGCCTGGCCGTTGAGCGAGCACGCCGCCGACGTGGTGGTGTTGCAGCATGGCCTGGATTTCTGCCTGTCGCCCCACGGTTTGTTACGTGAAGCTGCCAGCAGCGTGCGCCCCGGCGGGCATCTGCTGATCGTCGGCATCAACCCCTGGAGCACCTGGGGTCTGCGCCATGTGTTCGCTCATGACGCCTTGCATCAGGCGCGCTGCATCTCGCCGTCACGGGTCGCCGACTGGCTCAACCTGCTGGGCTTCGCGCTGGAGAAACGTCGCTTCGGGTGCTATCGTCCGCCGCTCGCGTCACCCAAGTGGCAGGCCCGTCTGGCCGGCTGGGAACGCAAGGCTGGCGACTGGCAATTGTCGGGCGGCGGCTTCTATCTGCTGGTTGCGCGCAAGATCGTGGTCGGCCTGCGTCCGGTGCGCCAGGAGCGCCGCGAGCCGATGGGCAAGCTGATTCCGCTGCCGATGGCCAAGGTCAATCGCCGCCGTATCGAACCGTAAACCTTCTTTTATTTGTGGCCGGGCTTGTCCCGGCCTCGGCCATCGTCGATCCGTGATCGACGGGGCAACGCATTTTTTCTGGATAGATTGGCATGAGCGAAAGCGTCGATAGCGTAGAACTGTTCACTGACGGCGCCTGCAAGGGCAATCCCGGCCCCGGCGGCTGGGGCGCCTTGCTGGTGTGCAAGGGCGTCGAAAAGGAACTGTGGGGCGGCGAAGCCAACACCACCAACAACCGCATGGAACTGCTCGGTGCGATTCGCGGCCTGGAAGCCCTCAAGCGTCCGTGCGAAGTACTGCTGGTGACCGACTCGCAATACGTGATGAAAGGCATCAACGAGTGGATGGCCAACTGGAAGAAGCGCGGCTGGAAAACCGCCGCCAAAGAGCCGGTGAAAAACGCCGACCTGTGGAAAGAGCTGGACGAGCAGGTCAACCGCCACAAAGTCACCTGGAAATGGGTGCGCGGCCACATCGGCCACCACGGCAACGAACGCGCCGACCAGTTGGCCAACCGTGGTGTGGATGAGATTCGCGGCTACAAGCAGGACTGATCAGAGCATCAAAATGGCGCCGGCCAGTTGCAGGTCGGTGGCGGGCAGTTCCGGCAACAGGCTGCGAATCCGCTGGAACGCCGCTTCCATTTGCGCGCCGCGAATGTCCCCGTTGCTGGCAACAAACGCGGCTGCGTCATCCTTGGCGGCCAGCACGATTTTGTCGTCCTTGAACGAACCGCTGGTGCCTTTGCTGGAGCTGAGCGTAAGGCTCAGGGTGATGTCGGTGCTGATGACGAAGCTTGTGGCCTGGGCGTCGGCCATCAGCAAACAGCCGCCAAGCAGTAAAATCCGTGCAGTCTTCATGAAGTGCCTGAGTCCGTGAGAAACAAGCCGCGCACGCTAACAAGCCGGTTTGCCCCAGACTTTATGAACATTGCTAATGATTGTTAAAAACTGCATGAGCGCCGATCACCAGCCCGTGGGCGACGCGCGCCACGGGCGTGTTAACATCGCCGTTTTTGCACGATTGACCCGTTGAGAGCTGAACACTGATGGCCACCAGATCCGTTGTACTCGATACCGAAACCACCGGCATGCCGGTGACCGATGGTCACCGGATCATTGAAATCGGTTGCGTCGAGCTGATCGGTCGGCGCCTGACGGGCCGGCACTTTCACGTTTACCTGCAACCGGACCGCGAGAGTGACGAAGGCGCGATCGGCGTCCATGGCATCACCAACGAATTTCTGGTCGGCAAGCCGCGTTTTGCCGAAGTGGCCGATGAGTTCTTCGAGTTCATCAACGGCGCGCAACTGATCATCCATAACGCGGCGTTCGACGTTGGCTTCATCAACAACGAATTCGCGCTGATGGGTCAGCAGGATCGCGCTGACATCACGCAGCATTGCTCGATCCTCGACACCCTGATGATGGCCCGGGAACGTCACCCGGGTCAGCGCAACAGCCTCGATGCCTTGTGCAAACGTTACGGCGTCGACAACTCCGGCCGTGAGCTGCACGGCGCATTGCTCGACTCGGAGATTCTCGCCGACGTCTACCTGACCATGACCGGTGGCCAGACCAGTCTGTCGCTGGCCGGCAATGCCTCCGACGGCAACGGAACCGGTAACGGTGCGGATAACTCCGCCACCGAAATCCGCCGTTTGCCGGCGGATCGCCAGCCGGGGCGGATCATTCGCGCCACCGAAGCCGAGCTGGCCGAACACCAGGTGCGCCTGGAAATCATCGCCAAGTCGGCCGGCGCCCCGGCGCTGTGGACTCAGCTGCTGGAAGCCGAAGCCCAGGCGTAAAGCACAAAGGATCGTCCGAGCGCTCTGGCCGCGTTCGGACGATCCTTTGTTTTTGGCAGTACTGACAACTGGCCACCCTCGCCACATCCGCTCCGACCCTCTACCCTGAGGACATTGGCAGATCACTCTCCGCCGCCTCAGGACACTGAGCCCCATGTACAAAGATCTGAAGTTCCCGGTGTTGATCGTCCACCGCGACATCAAGGCCGATACGGTTGCCGGCGAACGCATTCGCGGCATCGCCCATGAACTGGAGCAGGAAGGTTTCAGCATCGTTTCGGCCACGGATTACACCGAGGGCCGGCTGGTGGCATCGACTCATCATGGTCTGGCGTGCATGTTGATCGCCGCCGAAGACGCGAGCACCAATTCCCATTTGTTGCAGAACATGGCCGAACTGATCGGTCTGGCCCGGGTGCGGGCGCCGGACTTGCCGATCTTCGCGCTCGGTGAGCAGGTCACTTTGGAGAACGCCCCGGCCGATGCCATGGCCGAGCTCAATCAGTTGCGCGGCATTCTCTATCTGTTCGAAGACACGGTGCCGTTTCTCGCCCGCCAGGTGGCGCGGGCAGCGCGCAAGTATCTGGATGGATTGCTGCCACCGTTCTTCAAGGCGTTGGTGCAGCACACCGCCGATTCCAACTATTCCTGGCACACCCCCGGCCATGGCGGCGGCGTTGCGTATCACAAAAGCCCGGTAGGGCAGGCGTTTCACCAGTTCTTCGGTGAAAACACCCTGCGTTCGGATTTGTCGGTGTCGGTGCCGGAGCTGGGTTCGCTGCTCGATCACACCGGGCCGTTGGCCGAGGCAGAAGCAAGGGCTGCGCGCAATTTCGGCGCCGATCACACCTTTTTCGTGATCAATGGCACCTCGACCGCCAACAAGATCGTCTGGCATTCGATGGTCGGGCGCGACGATCTGGTGCTGGTGGATCGCAACTGCCACAAGTCGGTGTTGCACGCGATCATCATGACCGGGGCGATTCCGCTGTACCTGTGCCCGGAGCGCAACGAGCTGGGGATCATCGGCCCGATTCCGCTGAGCGAATTCAGCCGCGAATCGATCCAGGCCAAGATCGACGCAAGCCCGCTGACCAAGGGCCGCGAGCCGAAAGTCAAACTGGCGGTGGTCACCAACTCCACCTATGACGGCCTCTGTTACAACGCCGAACTGATCAAACAGAGCCTGGGCAACAGCGTCGAAGTCCTGCACTTCGACGAAGCCTGGTACGCCTACGCGGCATTTCACGAATTCTTTGCCGGACGCTACGGCATGGCCACGTCGCGCAGCGCCGACAGTCCGCTGGTGTTCACCACCCATTCCACACACAAATTGTTGGCGGCGTTTAGCCAGGCTTCGATGATTCATGTGCAGGACGGTGGTGCGCGGCAACTGGACCGTGACCGGTTCAACGAGGCGTTCATGATGCACATCTCGACGTCGCCGCAGTACAGCATCATCGCCTCGCTGGACGTGGCCTCGGCCATGATGGAAGGCCCGGCCGGGCGTTCGCTATTGCAGGAGACCTTCGATGAAGCCCTGAGCTTTCGCCGGGCGCTGGCCAATCTGCGTGGGCACATTGACGCCAATGACTGGTGGTTCTCGATCTGGCAGCCGCAGGGTGTCGAGGGCATCGATCGGGTGCAGACCGAAGACTGGCTGCTGAAACCCGAAGCGGACTGGCACGGCTTCGGCGAGGTCAGCGACGACTACGTCCTGCTCGACCCGATCAAGGTCACTCTGGTGATGCCAGGCCTGACCGCTGGCGGCGCGCTGAGCGACAAGGGGATTCCGGCGGCGGTGGTCAGCCGTTTTCTCTGGGAGCGCGGGCTGGTGGTGGAGAAAACCGGTCTGTATTCGTTCCTCGTGCTGTTCTCGATGGGTATCACCAAGGGCAAGTGGAGCACGCTGTTGACCGAACTGCTGGAGTTCAAGCGCAGCTACGACGCCAACGTCAGTCTCGACACCTGCCTGAAGTGTGTCGCCCAGGAAGCCCCTGCGCGCTATCGCGGCATGGGCCTGCGCGATCTGTGCGATCAGCTCCACGCCTGTTACCGCAGCAATGCCACCGCCAAACACCTCAAGCGCATGTACACCGTGCTGCCGGAAATCGCCATGAAACCGGCCCATGCCTACGATCAACTGGTGCGCGGCGAAGTCGAGGCGGTGCCGATCGATGAGCTGGATGGCCGGGTTGCGGCGGTGATGCTGGTGCCGTATCCGCCGGGAATTCCGTTGATCATGCCCGGCGAACGTTTTACCGAATCCACTCGGTCGATCATCGATTACCTGAAATTTGCCCGCACGTTCGATGCGAGTTTTCCGGGATTCGTGGTCGATGTGCACGGACTGCAACACGAAGATGAGGGCAATGGACGGCACTACACCGTCGATTGCGTCAAGGAATGAGGGCGTTTCCCAGTATGCAACCGGTCATGAATCCAAAATACCCAGGGCTGTCGGTGCGCGTCGCCGACGATGGCTTTGCCGCTTATATCTGGGGCAGCGATTTCAGCTTCGAGGTCGCGGCCTATGGCGCGGCCGAAATCGGCAAACCCGTCGCGCAGTGGGGCGTGACGCCCATCGTGCCGTACCGCAAATGCTACGGCATCGATCCCGAGGAGTTCAGCAGTTTTCGCGATGCCGCCGACAGTGCGATTTTCATGGCGTATCTGGAAGATCAGCCAGTGGGGCATCTGGTGATCAGCACCAACTGGAACGGTTTTGCTCACATCGATGAACTGGCGGTGCATGCGCCGGCTCGGCGTCACGGTGTGGCCAAGGCATTGCTGGATGTGGCGCAGTTCTGGAGCCGCAAGAAAAAACTGCCGGGGATCATGCTTGAAACCCAGAACAACAACCTTGGTGCCTGTCGTTTATATGAGCGTTGCGGTTATGTGGTCGGTGGCATCGACCATTTGCGTTATCGCGGGATCGACCCGAACACCGCCGAAGTGGCGTTGTTCTGGTATCGAATATTCGATAATCCGCTGGAAAACCTGGTCAGCTCGCCAGCATCGCCGCGGCTTGTTCCGTGACAATGCCGAGCAGGGTCTGGACGGATGTTGGCGGCGTTGCGTGTTTGAAGGTCAGCGCGTAGAGGCTGATCGGCACTGCGGGTGACAGCGGGCAGACATCGAGGCCACCAGCGCGGGCACCCAGTGCGGTGAACGGGTCGACGATGGCCAGGCCTTCACCGGCCTCGACCATGCTGCGCATCATCTGATGGGTCTGCACCCGGGTCTGGATGCTCGGCGCCGGGCGCAAGGCCTGAAGCTTGTGCTCCAGCGCCGGGCTCAACGGGTCCTGGCCTTCGAGGCCGACCATCGCCTGGCCTGCCAGGTCCTGCAGCGAAATGTACTTTTGCTTCGGTTGCAGCCAGCCGTGGGGGGCGAGCAATTGCAGCTTGCCTTGCGCCAGCACCTGGCAATCGATATCGGGGTGTTCAGGGTCGTGGAGGCTCAGGCCCAGATCGCTCTCGCGCAGCAACAGGCTGCGAACGATGTGGCGGGTGGGCTCGCTGAGCAGGGTGCAGGGTACGTCCGGAAGTCGTCGGCGCAATGCGGCGAGGCTTTGCGGCAACAGCTGCTGGGCCAGCGGCGGGGTGCCGATGATTCGCAGAGGCGGGGCGAGGTATTGCTTGAGGCTGCTGGCCAGCCGTTGCACCGGCTCCAGCGCGTCATAGATGTGGGCGATTTCGACTTGCAGCGCACGGGCTTCGGCCGTGGCCTGAAGCCGTCCGCGGACGCTGGCGAACAGCATGAACCCCAGCTGACTCTCGGCTTCGCGCAACCGCTCCTCGACATCGCCCGTCGGCAATTGCAGCCATTCGGCGGCGGTGCCCACGTGACCCGTCTGTAAAAGCGCCTGAATCACCTCGATATGACGTAAACGCATGCGTGAAGTCCATGTCCGGCCGTTGGGGTCAGTGGCTGAATCCTACCCCAACTCGGCGCGGATGACTTCTGCTCATAACAATCGGTTATGAAGCGACAGTCGGCTCTGGTTCGCGAATCAACGTGATGCCCGACTGAACCAGCAGGAACTCGTTGTCATCGACTTTGTTGACGCGATCGCCAATCGCCAGTTTGTAGGTTGTAACGGGCTCCATGCCGGTGAAACCGTCTGCCGACGGGTTGGATTCCTGGAACTCATGCACGGAATAAACGCGGCCTTCCGCATCTCTTGCATGGAACTGACCGACGAGTACTGCTGCCATCTGCTTAGAACCTCTGGAGATAAAACGCTTGATTTGCGGCTTGGTAGACCGTCATCGAGCTCGGTAAGTTTTCCTACAGGAAAAAAATAATCCGGACGCGGGAAATATCCCTCGTCGTCTGGTGGAATCGTCGCCGGATCATCTATAACTACAGGCTCCTCCCACGGACAGTCGAGAGTCTTCACATGAGCAATGTCTATAACGTCGCTGTAGTCGTCGGCAGCCTGCGCAAAGCCTCGATCAATCGCAAGGTCGCCCTGGCGCTGGCGGAACTGGCGCCGGCCAACCTCAAGCTGAACATTGTCGAAATTGGCGATCTGCCACTCTATAACGAAGACATCGACGGCGATTCACCGCCGGCAGCCTACAGCACTTTCCGTCAAAAAGTGGGTTCATCCGACGCGGTGCTGTTTGTCACACCGGAGTACAACCGTTCGGTGCCGGCACCGTTGAAGAACGCGATTGACGTCGGCTCGCGGCCTTATGGCAAGAGTGTCTGGGGCGGCAAGCCGGGCGCAGTGATCAGTGTTTCGCCGGGTGCCATCGGCGGTTTTGGCGCCAACCAGCATTTGCGCCAGTCCTTCGTTTTCCTCAACGTGCCGTGCATGCAGCAGCCGGAAGCCTATCTGGGCGGTGCCGGCACCGCGTTCGATGAGGCGGGCAAGTTGAACGAGTCGGTCAAACCGTTCCTGCAAAGTTTCATCAACGCCTATGGGCAGTTTGTGGAACAGCACAAGAAAGTCTGAAGCGTTCAATTCCGCCCCAGGCCATGATCGGTCACGCCTCGATGGTGTTTGCATCGGGGCGCATGGCCCGTGACGTTTGCGCCCCCGCCACTCTACGCAGCAGGAATCCGAGCGATGCAAAGTCCGATCACTGTCACGCGACTGGTGACCCGTAAAAGTGCACTCGACCAGAGCCGAATCGAGCAGGAACAGCGCAGTTCAGTGGCGGCGGACGGCGAGGTGATCCTGAAAGTCGACCGTTGCGCCCTGACCACCAACAATATTTCCTACGCTGCATATGGCGATTCGATGCACTACTGGGCGTTCTTTCCGACAGGACTGGCTGAATGGGGCCACATTCCAGCCTGGGGTTTCGCCGATGTGATTGCTTCCAGCGTCGAAGGCGTGGCGGTCGGCGAGCGTTTTTATGGTTACTTGCCGCTGGCCAGTCATCTGTGGGTGCGCCCCGAGCGGGTCACCGGGCGTGGTTTCCATGACGGCACGGAGCACCGGCAGACGCTGAGCTCGGTTTACAACCAATACACCCGCTGCAGCAAAGATACGTATTACCGTCCGGCAACGGAAAACCTGCAGATTCTGCTCAAGCCGCTGTTTTTGACGTCGTTGATGTTGGCGGATTTCCTTCAGGACAATCGGTTCTTCGGCGCAAGCCGTGTGGTGTTTTCCAGTGCTTCGAGCAAAACCGCCTACGGCACGGCGGTGTGTCTGGCCGGCCATCCGACGCTCGAGTGTGTGGCGTTGACGTCGGCCGGCAACAAGGCCTTTGTCGAAAGTCTGGGCTGCTATGGCCGGACGGTGCCTTACGCAGAGTTGTCGGAGCTGGCCAATGATCGACCGACGCTTTATGTGGATTTTTCCGGCGACCCGGGTTTGCGCGAGCGGGTGCATCAGCATTTCACCGGTCACCTCGTCTACAGCTGTTTTGTTGGCTCATCGCACACCACCGATGAAGCAGAACTGGGCGCCGTCGAAGGGCTGCGACCGGTGTTTTTCTTTGCCCCGATCCAGATTCGCAAGCGCAGCGTCGAATGGGGCGCGGAGCGCGTGAACCGGTACGTCGGCGAAGGTTTGCAGCGGTTTTATCGCCAGGTCAGCGCACCGACTGACCCTCTGTTGCAGGTCGTGGAGAGTTACGGCCTTGAGGCAGCACAGAGCGTGATTTCTCGTCTGTTTCATGGTCATATCGCACCGGTGGAGGGGCACGTGATTCGACTGTGAGTTGACGGACGGGCAGGGTGCGCTTCCTCGATACCCATTCTGCCCCTGATCGAAGGTCGCTCTGCATGCTCACGGCTTCACTGATTTTCCTGCTGACCATCACCCTGGTGATCTGGCAACCCAAAGGCCTCGGGGTCGGCTGGAGTGCTACGTTCGGCGCGATTCTGGCGCTGATCTTCGGTGTAGTGCACCTGAGCGATATTCCGTTGGTGTGGCAAATCATCTGGAACGCCACCGGCACTTTCGTGGCGCTGATCATCATCAGCCTGCTGCTCGACGAAGCGGGGTTCTTTGCCTGGGCTGCGTTGCACGTGGCGCGGTGGGGGCGGGGCAGCGGGCGCAAGCTGTTTGCCTTCATGGTGTTGCTCGGTGCGCTGGTATCGGCACTGTTCGCCAATGACGGCGCGGCGCTGATCCTCACGCCCATCGTGATTTCCATGCTGCTGGCGCTGCGGTTTTCCCCGGCGGCGACCCTGGCGTTCGTCATGGGCGCCGGTTTTATCGCCGACACCGCGAGCCTGCCGCTGGTGGTGTCGAACCTGGTCAACATCGTCTCGGCGGACTTTTTTCACATCGGTTTCAATCGCTATGCGGCGGTGATGGTGCCGGTGAACTTCGTCAGCGTCGCGGCCACGCTGGCGGTGTTGTTGTGGTTTTTCCGCCGCGACATTCCGGCAGCCTACGATCCCGAACAGCTTGAGCACCCGGAGACGGCCATTCACGACAAGGCCACGTTCTACGCCGGTTGGGCGGTGTTGCTGATTCTGCTGGTGGGCTGTTTTGCCCTGGAGCCGCTGGGCATTCCGATCAGTGCGATTTCGGCCGTGTGCGCGGCATTGCTGCTGGGCATCGCCGCTCGCGGGCACAAGATTTCCACGCGCAAGGTGATGAAAGAGGCACCGTGGCAGATCGTGATTTTCTCGCTGGGCATGTATTTGGTGGTCTACGGACTGCGCAACGCCGGGCTCACGGATCATCTGGCCGGCTGGCTGGATGTCTTTGCCGGGTACGGCGTGTGGGGCGCAGCCATGGGCACTGGTGTGCTGACGGCGTTGTTGTCGTCGATCATGAACAACCTGCCGACGGTGCTGATCGGGCTGTTGTCGATTGATGCCAGCCAGGCGACCGGTGTCGTGAAAGAGGCGATGATCTACGCCAACGTGATCGGCAGCGACCTGGGGCCGAAGATCACCCCGATCGGCAGTCTGGCGACCTTGCTCTGGCTGCATGTGCTGGAGCGCAAGGACATCCGGATCGGCTGGGGGTATTACTTCAGGGTCGGGATTGTGCTGACGGTGCCGGTGTTGCTGGTGACGCTGGCCGCGCTGGCGCTGCGACTGAGCGTCTAACTCTGCCCGGGCACGTTCGGCCACAGATCCGAAACCAGGAACAGCCGTTCGGCCTCTTCCCAGTCACCCCGGGCATTTTCGGTCAAGCGCACCATTAACTGCGCCGGGGCCAGCGGTTCGAGTTCATCGAGCCAGGTCTGTAAATGCTCGTGGCTCCAGGTCTGATCCGCCGGGTAATGCGCCGGCGCCAGCCACGCATGGCGGGGCAGGGGTTGCCAGCGTCCGGCCGGGCGCTGGGCGACAAATGCCGGCCAATCCTTTTGATGCAACCAGCTGCCGCGCAGGTGCTGCGGATGGGCGCCGCTCGGTGGTTCGGATTGCCCGGGCCATGGATACAGCAGATAACCGCCCAGCCACAACTGCGCACTGAACGTTCCGACATCCAGCGCCGCCAGGGCTTCGCGGCTTTCCGGGCGGGCGGAAATCGGCAACTGATGTTCGCTCAGGTGGGCCAGTTTGCGGTCCAGTCGATCATGGCAACCCGGGCCGAGCCACTGCGCCGGATCACGGCCGTCGCCGTTCTGCGGGCCGAGGTAGAGTTTTATCGCCAGCTCCAGGTGATGCACGCCGTCGCGGTCGCGCAGCAGCATGTCGAGTTCGCCGAGGGTGTGCCCCTCGCGGCGGATCGGCAGGTTGGCGGCGATCAGTTCGATCCCCGGCGCATGCTCGACGGCGAACTGCCAGAGGCGTTCGTAATACAGGCCCAGACGCCGGGTGCGGGCCTGGGACAGCCAGTGGAGCAGGCCGTAGCTGTCGCGGTCGAGCTCATGCAGCCAATGCGCCAGCCGTTCGGGATCGCGCACCCAATCGCTGCCGGCCAATGGATGGCGTTGTGGCCACGGCGTGGCGGCGAGCATCGGCGGGGCGAGGATCACCCACGCCAGATCGCGCACCTCAGGGTGACGCAATTGGTGGGGCAACTGGAGCAAATCGGGAAATAGGATCATCTTGCGAGCATAGCCTCAAACACGGTCGCCCCCTCGGGGCTGAAAGGATTTTGTCTATCCGGCGCTTTCGCCCATAATCGTCGTTTTCGCCGTTGCAGCCCCCCCGCAGGAGTCCCATGGAGCAATTTCGTAATATCGGCATCATCGGTCGCCTGGGCAGTTCCCAGGTGCTGGATACCGTCCGCCGACTGAAACGGTTTCTGCTCGATCGTCACCTGCATGTGATCCTCGAAGACACGATCGCCGAAGTCCTGCCCGGTCATGGCCTGCAAACTTCCTCGCGCAAGATGCTCGGCGAAGTCTGTGACATGGTCATCGTCGTCGGCGGTGACGGCAGCCTGCTCGGCGCCGCCCGGGCACTGGCCAAACACAATATTCCGGTACTGGGCATCAACCGTGGCAGCCTGGGCTTTCTGACCGATATACGTCCCGATGAGCTGGAAGTCGAAGTCGCCAAGGTGCTCGACGGCCATTATCTGGTGGAAAACCGCTTCCTGCTGCAAGCCGAAGTCCGCCGCCACGGCGAAGCGATCGGCCAGGGCGACGCGTTGAACGACGTGGTGCTGCACCCCGGCAAGTCGACGCGAATGATCGAATTCGAGCTGTACATCGACGGGCAGTTCGTCTGCAGCCAGAAAGCCGACGGCCTGATCGTCGCCACACCGACCGGTTCCACGGCGTATGCGCTGTCGGCCGGTGGCCCGATCATGCATCCCAAGCTCGACGCCATTGTGATCGTGCCGATGTATCCCCATATGTTGTCCAGCAGGCCGATTGTGGTCGATGGCAACAGTGAGCTGAAAATCGTCGTGTCCAAAGATATGCAGATTTACCCGCAAGTTTCCTGTGACGGGCAGAACCACTTCACCTGCGCGCCGGGCGACACCATCACTGTCAGCAAGAAAGCGCAGAAGCTGCGGCTGATCCATCCGCTCGACCACAACTATTACGAAGTGTGCCGTACCAAGCTCGGCTGGGGCAGCCGCTTGGGGGGTGGAGGCGAGTGATGCTCGATCCCGCGCGTGGTTACGATCTGATCGGTGACGTGCACGGTTGCGCTCTGACCCTTGAGCACCTGCTCGACCGGCTCGGCTATCACAAACAGGCAGGCGTCTGGCGGCACCCCTCGCGTATGGCGGTGTTCGTCGGCGACATCATCGACCGCGGCCCGCGGATTCGCGAGGCGCTGCACATCGTCCACGACATGGTCGAGGCCGGTCAGGCGCTGTGCATCATGGGCAACCACGAGTTCAACGCGCTGGGCTGGAGCACGCCGGCGCCTCCGGGCAGTGGCAAGCAGTTCGTGCGTGAACACACGCCGCGCCATGCTCGTCTGCTGCACGAAACTCTGACCCAGTTCGAAGACCATCCTGGCGACTGGCACGACTTCCAGCAGTGGTTCTACAAACTGCCGCTGTTCGTCGACGCCGGACGCTTCCGGGTCGTGCATGCCTGCTGGGATGCCGGCCTGATCGAGCCGTTGCGCGCGCTGTTCCCCGATGGCTGCATCGATGAACACTTCCTCCAGGCGTCGGCCGTGCCGGGCAGTTTCGCCTGCACCGTGTTCGATCGCCTGCTGCGCGGCACCGACATGCGCCTGCCCGATGGCCTGACCATGACCAGCGGCGACGGCCTGGTGCGTTCGTTCTTCCGCACCAAGTTCTGGGAAGACGACCCGCAAACCTACGGCGACATCGTGTTCCAGCCCGACGCCTTGCCGGAACCGGTGGCGCAGAAGCCGTTGACGTCCAGCGAAAAGAATTCCCTGTTGCGCTACGGCGTCGATGAGCCTTTGCTGTTTGTCGGCCACTACTGGCGCAGCGGCAAACCGGCGCCGATCCGCCCGAACCTCGCGTGCCTGGATTACAGCGCCGTGCTCTACGGCAAACTGGTGGCTTACCGTCTGGATCAGGAAACCCGCCTTGATCCGCATAAATTTGTCTGGGTCGATGTCGAGCGGCCGGAGGTGCTGCGATGAGCGCGGTAGCGGTATTGCGTCTGCCATTGGCGGCGGACCTGAGCGGTTTCGTCAAACTGCTGCAACGGATGCAGGTGCCTCACCGCGTCAGCGAGGAGTCGGGCGAGCAAGTGCTGTGGGTGCCGTCGGAAATCAGCGATGACGTGCGCTCGCTGTACGAGCGCTTCCCGGCAGGTGACCCGGAGCAGCAACTGGATATTCCGGTAGCGCCGACGTTCAAGCGTCCGAGCTTCGCCGAACAACTGAAACACGCCAAGGCCACCGGGTTCATTCTGTTGTTGAGCCTGCTGGTCGGCGGGCTGACGTATCTGGGCGACAACCTCGACACGATGCGCTGGCTGACCTTCCTCGATTTTCGCGTAATCGGCGACTACATCCACTTCACGCCATTGGCCGACAGCCTGGCGGCGGGGCAGTGGTGGCGTCTGTTCACGCCGATGCTGATCCACTTCGGCATCCTGCACCTGGCCATGAACGGCATGTGGTACTGGGAACTGGGGCGGCGCATCGAGTCGCGTCAGGGCAGCGTCAACCTGATCGGCCTGACGTTGCTGTTCAGCCTGGTGTCGAACTATGCGCAGTTTGCGTGGAGCGGCCCGAGCCTGTTCGGCGGTCTGTCCGGCGTACTTTACGGGTTGCTCGGTCACTGCTGGATCTTCCAGTTGCTGGCGCCGAACCCGGCCTATCGCCTGCCGCGCGGCGTGCTGGTGATGATGCTGGTGTGGTTGCTGGTGTGCATGTCCGGGCTGATCTCGATGATCGGCTTCGGCGAAATCGCCAACGCCGCCCACGTCGGCGGGTTACTCATCGGATGCTTCACCGGTTTGTTGGGCGGTTTGTATAACCGCCGTAAACTGGCCGCCTGAATTTTTTGGATAAAGAGCACGGAGACCCTGATGTCCTCTTTTAACGACCTGATCAAGAACATCACCCCGGATATCTACCAGAGCCTGAAACTGGCCGTAGAGATCGGCAAATGGTCCGACGGCGGCAAACTCACCGCCGAGCAGCGTGAACTGTCGTTGCAGGCGATGATCGCCTGGGAAATGCAGAACCTGCCCGAGGAAGAACGCACCGGTTACATGGGCCCGCAGGAGTGCGCGTCGAAGTCGATCGAAGTGCCGAACATCCTGTTCAAGTCGGACGCCATCCATTGATCGAGATTGGCCGCGGTGCAATCAGCAAAATGTCGGCGCGCCTGGACGGGCCGAACGTGCAATACGCGTTTCGTCTGGATGACGTCGAGGTGCCGGTCAACCCGTTGATCGGCACGACGGTGCGTCTGGAATATCTGGGGGCGATTCACTGCACCCATTGCGGGCGCAAGACCAAGACCAGTTTCAGTCAGGGTTATTGCTACCCGTGCATGACCAGACTGGCCCAGTGCGATGTGTGCATCATGAGTCCGGAGCGCTGCCACTTTGACGCCGGCACCTGCCGGGAACCGGAGTGGGGCGAGAAGTTCTGCATGACCGACCACGTTGTCTACCTGGCCAATTCGTCGGGGATCAAGGTCGGCATCACCCGCGCCACCCAGCTGCCGACCCGCTGGCTCGATCAGGGTGCCAGTCAGGCGCTGCCGATCATGCGCGTCGCCACGCGGCAGCAGTCCGGTTTCGTCGAAGACCTGTTCCGCAGTCAGGTGGCCGACAAGACCAACTGGCGCGCCTTGCTCAAGGGCGACGCAGCGGCGGTGGATCTGGCGCAGGTGCGCGATCAACTGTTCGACAGCTGCGCCGAAGGTCTGCAAGGCTTGCAGGAGCGTTTCGGTCTGCAGGCGATTCAGCCGGTGACCGACGTCGAGCCGCTGGAAATCCGTTACCCGGTCGAGCAGTACCCGGCCAAGATCGTCAGCTTCAACCTGGACAAGAACCCGATTGCCGAAGGCACGCTGTTGGGGATCAAGGGTCAGTACCTGATCTTCGACACCGGCGTGATCAACATTCGCAAGTACACGGCCTATCAGCTCGCCGTGCATCAATAAGGACTTCAGCATGCGCACCGAACAACCGAAGATGATTTACCTGAAGGACTATCAGGCGCCCGAGTACCTGATCGATGAAACACACCTGACCTTCGAGTTGTTCGAGGACCACAGTCTGGTCCACGCGCAACTGGTGATGCGCCGCAACCCGGCCCGTGGCCCGGGCCTGCCGCCGCTGGTGCTCGATGGCCAGCAGCTGGAGTTGCTCTCGGTGACCCTGGCAGACCAGGAACTGAGCGCTGACGATTACCAACTGACCGAGAACCACCTGACCCTGCAGCCGGCCAGCGAAACCTTCACGGTCGACACCAGCGTCAGGATCCACCCGGAAACCAACACCGCACTGGAAGGCCTGTACAAGTCCGGCACGATGTTCTGCACCCAGTGCGAGGCCGAAGGTTTCCGCAAGATCACCTATTACCTCGACCGCCCGGACGTGATGAGCAAGTTCACTACCACCGTGGTCGCCGAGCAGCACAGCTATCCGGTGCTGCTGTCCAACGGCAACCCGATCGCCAGCGGTCCCGGCGAAGACGGCCGGCACTGGGCGACCTGGGAAGACCCGTTCATGAAACCGGCGTACCTGTTCGCGCTGGTGGCCGGTGACTTGTGGTGCGTTGAAGACAGCTTCACCACCATGACCGAGCGCAACGTGGCGCTGCGCATCTATGTCGAGCCGGAAAACATCGACAAGTGCCAGCACGCCATGAACAGCCTGAAGAAGTCGATGCGCTGGGACGAAGAGGTCTACGGTCGCGAGTACGATCTGGACATCTTCATGATCGTCGCCGTGAACGACTTCAACATGGGCGCGATGGAGAACAAAGGCCTCAACATCTTCAACTCCAGCGCCGTGCTGGCTCGCGCCGAAACCGCCACCGACGCCGCGCACCAGCGGGTCGAGGCAATCGTCGCCCACGAATACTTCCACAACTGGTCGGGCAACCGCGTGACCTGCCGCGACTGGTTCCAGCTGTCGCTCAAGGAAGGCTTCACGGTGTTCCGCGACGCCGGTTTCTCCTCCGACATGAACTCGGCCACGGTCAAGCGCATTCAGGACGTGGCGTACCTGCGTACCCACCAGTTCGCCGAAGATGCCGGCCCGATGGCCCACGCCGTACGCCCGGACAGCTTCATCGAGATTTCCAACTTCTACACCCTGACCGTGTACGAAAAAGGCTCGGAAGTGGTCGGCATGATCCACACCCTGCTGGGCGCCGAAGGCTTCCGCAAGGGCAGCGATCTGTACTTTGAACGCCACGACGGCCAGGCCGTGACCTGCGACGACTTCATCAAGGCCATGGAAGATGCCAACGGCGTCGACCTGACCCAGTTCAAGCGCTGGTACAGCCAGGCCGGTACGCCGCGTCTGGCGGTGAGCGAGTCGTACGATGCCGCCGCGAAAACCTACAGCCTGACCTTCCGTCAGAGCTGCCCGGAAACCCCGGACAAGGTTGAAAAGCTGCCGTTCGTGATCCCGGTGGAACTGGGTCTGCTCGACAGCAAGGGCAATGAAATCGCCCTGCGTCTGGCTGGTGAAGCCTCGGCCCAAGGCACTACCCGAGTGATCTCGGTAACCGAAGCCGAGCAGACTTTCACCTTCGTCGACATCGCCGAACAGCCGCTGCCGTCCTTGCTGCGTGGTTTCTCGGCGCCGGTGAAACTGAGCTTCCCGTACAACCGCGACCAATTGATGTTCCTGATGCAGCACGACAGCGACGGTTTCAACCGCTGGGATGCCGGTCAGCAACTGTCGGTGCAGGTGCTGCAAGAGTTGATCGGCCAACAGCAGAAGGGCGAAAGCCTGGTGCTCGATCCACGTCTGATTTCCGCTCTGCGCACTGTGCTGGCTGACCAGACGCTGGATCAGGCGATGGTCGCGGAAATGCTCTCGCTGCCAAGCGAAGCGTACCTGACTGAAATCAGCGAAACCGCCGATGTCGAGGCGATCCACACCGCTCGCGAATTTGCCCGTCAGCAACTGGCGAACAACCTGTTCGAAGCCCTGTGGCAGCGTTATCAGGCCAACCGCGAGCTGTCGAAAAAGACCCCGTACGTGGCCGAAGCCGAGCATTTCGCCCGTCGCGCGCTGCAGAACATCGCGCTGTCGTACCTGATGCTCAGCGGGAAGCCAGAAGTGCTGGCGGCAACACTGGAGCAGTTCGACGCCTGTGACAACATGACCGAGCGCCTCACCGCGCTGGCGGTGCTGGTCAACTCGCCGTTCGAAGACGAGAAGGCCAAGGCGCTGGCCAGTTTCGCCGAGCACTTCAAGGACAACCCGCTGGTCATGGATCAATGGTTCAGCGTGCAGGCCGGCAGCACCTTGCCGGGCGCTCTGGCACGGGTCAAAGCCCTGATGCAGCACCCGGCGTTCAACATCAAGAACCCGAACAAAGTGCGTGCACTGGTCGGTGCCTTCGCCGGGCAGAACCTGATCAACTTCCACGCGGCGGATGGTTCGGGCTATCGCTTCCTCGCGGATCTGGTGATCGAGCTGAACGGCTTCAACCCGCAGATCGCTTCGCGCCAATTGGCGCCGTTGACTCGCTGGCGCAAGTACGACAGCGCTCGTCAGGCGTTGATGAAAGCGGAGCTGGAGCGGATTCTGGCGTCGGGGCAGTTGTCCAGCGATGTGTACGAGGTGGTCAGCAAAAGCCTTGCCTGAAGTCTTTTCAGGGCAATAAAAAACGCCGCTCAATGAGCGGCGTTTTTGTGGGTGGGTAAAAAGCCCTTATGGGCGCAGATCAAACCGATCCAGGTCCATCACTTTCGCCCACGCGGCAACGAAGTCGTTGACGAACTGTTCCTTCGCATCGGAACTGGCATACACCTCCGCCAGTGCCCGCAGTACCGCGTTGGAACCGAACACCAGATCGACCCGGGTTGCCGTCCATTTCACGCCGCCGGTCTTGCGATCGCGACCTTCGAACTCATCCGCCGCTTTGGACGTTGGTTTCCACTCCACGCCCATGTCCAGCAGGTTACTGAAGAAGTCGTTGGTCAGGGTGCCGGGTTTGTCGGTGAACACCCCGTGCTTCGTCTTGCCGACGTTGGTGTCCAGCACGCGCAGGCCACCGACCAGTACCGTCAGTTCCGGCGCCGAAAGCGTCAGCAGTTGTGCCCTGTCGATCAGCAACGCTTCGGCCGGTACGCGGTAAGTGTTGGCGGCGTAGTTGCGGAAGCCGTCGGTGTGCGGTTCAAGGAAGCCGAACGACTCGACGTCGGTTTGCTCCTGAGTCGCATCGGTACGGCCGGGCGAGAAGGGCACCGTGACCGAATGGCCGGCGTTTTTCGCCGCCTGTTCGACCCCGGCATTGCCGGCCAGCACGATCAGGTCCGCCAGCGAGACTTTCTTGCCCGACGCCCCGGTGTTGAACTCGTTCTGAATGCTTTCGAGGGCTTTGAGCACCTTGTCCAGTTGTTCGGGTTGGTTGGCCTGCCAGAAGCGTTGCGGTGCCAGACGCAGACGTCCGCCGTTGGCGCCGCCGCGTTTGTCCGAACCACGGAAGGTGGACGCGGACGCCCAGGCGGTGGAGACCAGTTCCGAAACGGACAGCCCCGACGCCAGCACTTTGCCTTTCAGTGCCCTGATATCGCTGTCGTCGACCAGTGGATGGTTGGCCTCGGGGATCGGGTCTTGCCACAGCAACTCTTCCTGCGGCATTTCCGGGCCGAGATAGCGTGACAGCGGGCCCATATCGCGGTGGATCAGCTTGTACCAGGCGCGGGCGAAGGCGTCGGCCAGTTGATCGGGATTGGCCAGGAAGCGCCGTGAGATCTTCTCGTAGGCCGGGTCGAAGCGCAGGGCCAGGTCGGAGGTGAGCATGGTCGGGTCGATGCGCTTGTTCGGGTCATGAGCATGGGGAATGGTGCCGGCCCCGGCGCCGTTTTTCGGTTTCCACTGGTGGGCGCCGGCCGGGCTCTTGGTCAGTTCCCACTCGAAGCCGAACAGGTTTTCCAGGTAGTTGTTGCTCCATTGGGTCGGGGTGGTGGTCCAGGTCACTTCCAGGCCGCTGGTGATGGTGTCGCCACCCTTGCCGGTGCCGAAGGTGCTTTTCCAGCCCAGGCCTTGTTCTTCCAGGCCGGCGGCTTCCGGTTCCGGCCCGACGTTATCGGCAGGGCCGGCACCGTGGGTCTTGCCGAAGGCGTGACCGCCGGCGATCAGGGCGACGGTTTCTTCGTCGTTCATGGCCATGCGGGCGAAGGTTTCGCGGATGTCTCGGGCCGAGGCCACCGGATCGGGATTGCCCTCGGGGCCTTCCGGGTTCACGTAGATCAGGCCCATCTGCACGGCGGCGAGCGGGTTTTCCAGATTGCGTTCGCCCTGGTTGGTGCGGCTCTGTTCATGGCCGTGCTCGGCGGGTTCGGCGACGAGGGTGCCGTCGCCCGGATCCTGCATGGCTTCGGGGTGTTTGCCGTAACGGGTGTCACCGCCCAGCCATTTGTTTTCCGAACCCCAGTAGACGTCTTCGTCCGGCTCCCACACATCGGGCCGGCCGCCGGAGAAACCGAAGGTCTTGAAGCCCATGGATTCCAGCGCGACGTTACCGGTGAGGACGATCAGGTCGGCCCAGGAAATGTTGCGGCCATATTTCTGTTTGATCGGCCACAGCAGGCGCCGGGCCTTGTCGAGGCTGACGTTGTCCGGCCAGCTGTTGAGCGGGGCGAAGCGTTGCTGGCCGGAGCCGGCGCCGCCACGGCCGTCAGCGGTACGATAGGTGCCGGCGCTGTGCCAGGCCATGCGGATGAAGAGCGGGCCGTAGTGGCCGAAGTCGGCAGGCCACCAGTCCTGGGAGTCGGTCATCAGCGCCGTCAGGTCGCGTTTCAGGGCCTGGAAATCCAGGCTTTTGAAAGCCTTGGCGTAGTCGAAGTCCTGGCCCAGCGGATCGGAGGCGGGCGAGTGCTGACTCAGGATTTTCAGGTTCAGTTGATTCGGCCACCAATCGCGGTTCGTCGTGCCACCGCCGGCGGCGTGATTGAACGGGCATTTCGATTCATTTGCCATGTTCGGGTCCTTATCAGGTCTTCTGCGGCCGGCTCGTGCCGACTTCGGATTAGTAAGGCTAGACCCGACTGGGAATGTCAGCTAATAGGCCGACTATTGGTGCCTGATAGGCAAAGTCTTTTAACGGTTGCTTCGAGGGATTTGCTACTACGCTGATATCAGCAAGACGCAGCGCGGTTCGGGACACCCGACGTGATGACCAGGAGGTTCGCATGATGCTCTCTGCCCGTCCTTTGATTGGCCCACCGGGGATATTCCGGGTCTGGGTGGGTGCCTTTGGCGTAATCAATCCGCCGGTTCCCCGATTCACCATCGACGGTACGCCGGCTGCGACGGTGGGCCCGGCGGTTTTCTTCGAGGTGCGCGACAAACAGCGCCAGGCCGGTTCCGGCAACAGTCCAGCCAATCATCAGGGTGTCTTCGAGCTGCAATCGCCGGGGCCCGGGGATCATGTGGTGGTTGTCAGCCTGGCGGGAGAAACGTCGTCCGTTCGCTTGCGGGAGATGCCCGCCCAGGTGACTGAACCGTTTGCCGGCGGTTTCACAATGCTGCTGGCCTCCTGTTATTACCAGAAGAACGACAAAGGCGCGCTCGCCAGCCTGCAATCGCGCCTCAAATCGCGCCCGGACATGGTGTTGCTGGCCGGCGATCAGGTGTACCTGGATTTGCCGCTTCACGAAGACCTTCCGGGAAACGAACCGGCGCTCTCGCGGATGCTGGGCGACAAGTACGCTAAGCACTGGCTCTCGAGGGAAAAGCAGATCAACGGGCTGGACCCGCTGTTGCAACTGGCGCCCACGGCCTGCATTCCCGACGATCACGAATACTGGAACAACGCGCCGCATTTCTCGCCCTGGCTGCCTTGCACCTATACCGCGCAGAGCCGGCAGATGCTCGCCAGTGCCGGGCGCAATCTGTATGAGGACTTTCAACTGGGCGGTGACCCCGCATCCCATCAGGGCGCGCAGCGAATCGAGGTCGATCCGCTGCGCATGATTCTGCTCGACACCCGTTCGGATCGCGATCCGGGCGGGGCTTACGATGGCCGGTACGGTTTGATGAGCAAGGCCACCGAAGACGATCTGGTGCAGTGGCAAAACGACCTGCTGAACGATCACCGCGCCGGCAAACTGACCATTGGCGTACTGGCCGCCGGACAGACGCTGTTTTCCAAGGCGCCGCCCTGGTACTCCGAGTGGGCGGATTCGGATCTGCAGAGCTACGCGCAGTTCGGCATCATCCTTCGGGTGCTGCGCACGGTCTGCGAGGCGGGCATCCCGGTGGTGTTTCTCAGTGGCGATGTGCATTACAGCACCATCTCCAGGGCAACCTGGACCAAGACCGGACAGGAATGCCTGTTTGAAGTGGTCAGCTCGCCGGTTTGCCAGATCGATGGACCGCCGACCAAGGCCGACCCACCGGTTACGGATCTGGACGCCAAACGCTTCCAGACGAAATGGGTCGACCATTACTCAGGCAACGTCGTCCTGACGATCAACTTTTTGCGGGGAGGTGGCAGTGTCGACATGAACATCACCTTGTACCCGCTGGATGGCGGCCACCTGTCGCCTTGCGCTCTGGAGACGATTCGTCTCACCCCTCGGCATTGACCACGTTTTGCACAGGTTCGACTCAAGAGGTAAAAACCATGTTGAAAAATCGCAGTGGAAGCGGACGCAACCCGGAGATCGTCGAGCAGGAGCGCCGCCGGAGTGAGAGTAACGATGGATGGCTGGAGCGTGCGTTCAAGGACCTCGGCCAGCCGGATCTGAAGAAAACCACCTTGCTCGTGCTGGCCGGGGGCAAGGATCAACTGGCCACGCGGGTGCGCATTGCCCAGTCGGCCCTGCGTAATGACCGGTTGCCGTCTTATTGGTCCGACTGCTTTCTGCTCAAGATCAAGGATGACGGCTTGTCAGGCGCCAAGGTCTTTCACGTGCCTTTGATCCAGCCGGCCAGACCGTTCGCGACCGAGCGCAACGGTGTGGTGGAGGAGGATCTGGCGTTTCTGTCGAACAAGGACGAATGGCCGAATCTGGCGTTGCTGGCGTTTCCGGTCGATCAGCGCGACGTGGTGTCGAAGCTGAAAAGGTTCATGATCGATCGCAACAGCCTCGATGCCCTGGAGCACATTCTCAAATGGCTGGCGTATGCCTGGGGTGTTTCGCGAACCCCCAATCCGGTGCACGAAGACATGGGTTTCCCCTCGGCGTGCATGCTGGAGGTAGCGTTTTCCGCCGCTCAACTTGACCTGACGCCGGGCCTGGCTTCAAAGGTTTCCTGCCCCGAAGCGATCTGGAGCACGGCCTGTTACTGGCAGAAATACTACGAGCAGAGTCGCGGCGCGGTGCCCTTGGGACGGTACGTGATCGGGCACACCTACGACATCGATGACGGCAGACCGAAACGGGGGAAATGACCGGGCGCTCCTTTGGAAGACCCGTGCTTGAGCGGTTGTTGTAAGCATTGAGGCAAGAATCGTGATGGTCATTGGAAATGTTATTGTATAACATAAAAATGATTTCATCTGATCGATGTCACTGACCTGTCCGTGTGGCAGTGGCATCGATCCTTACTTTTCTGCCTTACGGAATTTAGAAATGCCTTCCCGTTTTCCCTCTTTCCAGCCAAGCCTGTTGGCGTCTGCGTTGCTGATCGCATTGCCCGCATTCGCCGCCGAACCCCTCGAACTGCAACCGCAAGTCATCACCGGCAATCCGCTGGGCAGCCAGAGCCTGGCTTCGCCCTCGACGGTGTTGAGCGGCGATGAGCTGACGCTGCAGCAGAAGGGCAGCCTGGGCGAAACCCTGAACAAACAGCCGGGCGTGTCGTCGTCCTACTTCGGGCCGGGCGCCAGTCGCCCGATCATTCGCGGGCAGGACGGCGACCGCATTCGCATTCTGCGCAACGGCGTCGGCGCGCTCGACGCCTCGTCGCTGTCCTACGACCACGCCGTGCCGCTGGACCCGGTCAACGTCGAACGCATCGAAATCGTCCGTGGCCCGGCCGCGTTGCTCTACGGCGGTAGCGCGATTGGCGGGGTGGTCAACACCTTCGACAACCGCATCCCGACCGAAGCCATCGACGGCATCCACGGCGCCGGCGAGCTGCGCTACGGCGGCGCCGACACCACCCGCAGCAGTGCGGGGAAACTCGAGGCCGGCAACGGCCAGTTCGCCTTGCACCTGGACGCCAGCGCCCGCGAGTTCAATGACCTGAAAATCCCCGGCTACGCCAAAAGCAGCCGCGAACGGGCGGGCGACGATGGCGATTCCAGCAAACATCGCCTGGCCAACAGCGACGGTCGTCAGGACGGCGGCGCGGTGGGCGGGTCTTACACTTGGGACGACGGTTATGCGGGGCTGTCGTACAGCAATTACGACTCCAATTACGGCTCACCGGCCGAAGACGACGTGCGGATTCGCATGCAGCAGGAGCACTACGCGTTCGCCTCGGAAATCCGCAACCTCGACGGCCCGTTCAGCTCGGTCAAGTTCGACGCCGGTTACACCGATTACCAGCACCGTGAAATTGAAGGCGGCGAGGTCGGCACCACGTTCAAGAACAAGGGCTACGAAGCGCGGGTCGAAGCCCGGCATCAGCCGTTGGGGCCGTTCAACGGGGTGATCGGCGCGCAGGTCAGTCGCAATGAATTCTCGGCGCTGGGCGAAGAAGCCTTCGTGCCGCAGACCGACACCAACGCCGGTGCACTGTTCGTTCTGGAAGAGCTGCAAGCCACGGATCGTCTGCTGTTCACCCTCGGCGGACGCCTGGAGCACACCACGGTCGACCCGGACGCCAAAGGCAACGAGCGTTTCGTCAATGCCGACCGCTCCAGCAGTTTCACCGCCGGCAGCCTGTCGTCCGGCGCGGTGTACACACTGACGCCGATCTGGTCGGTCGCCGCCACGCTGGGCTACACCGAACGGGCGCCGACGTTCTACGAGCTGTACGCCAACGGCGCCCACGTCGCGACCGGTACGTATGAAGTCGGGGATGCGGGCCTGTCGAAGGAAAAAGCCGTCTCCAGCGATCTGGCGCTGCGTTTTGACAATGGCACGCACAAGGGCAGCGTGGGCGTGTTCTACAGCCACTTCTCCAATTACATCGGCTTGCTCGGCACCGGCCGCACGCTCAATGACGAAGGGGAAGAGGACGCGGGCGGAATTCCCGAATACGCCTATTCCGGTGTCCGTGCGCGCTTCAGCGGTATCGAGGCCCAGGATCGCTGGCAGCTCGGCGAGAGCGCCTACGGCAAGTTCGCGCTGGAATTGTCGGGCGACTACACCCGCGCCAAGAACCTCGACAACGGTCAGGATCTGCCGCGCATTGCGCCGCTGCGGTTGAACACCGGTCTGCTCTGGGAGCTGGATCGCTGGCAGGCGCGGATCGATGTGGAGCACGCCAGCGCTCAGCATCGGGTGCCGGACAATGAAAGCAGCACCGATGGCTACACCACGCTGGGTGCGAATGTGGGGTATCACTTTGATGTCGGCCAGAGCAAATGGCTGGCCTTCGTCAATGCCGAGAACCTGACCAACCAGACTGTGCGCTACGCCAGCTCGATCCTGCGCGACATTGCGCCGGCAGAAGGGCGAAGCATTCAGGTCGGCCTGCGCACCACGTTCTGATCGTTCCCCGCGATCTTGCGCCAGCGTCCCGCGAATCGCGCGACGCTGGCGTCGACATCAGCTCGACTGAGCGGTGTCGTCTTCCGGGAGTTCCTCCCGCAGATCCTGTTGCCCCGGCAGCTCGGTGATCACGCTGAAGTCCGTGACCTCCACCGCCCCCAGCCCATAACCCAGCAAATGGAACGAGAAGGCCTTGCGCGGTTGCGGGTTGTCGAAGCTGAAATCCATTTCCAGCGGCTGCTCCGCCGTTGCGACCATTTCCGAAGGCAGGCCGAGTTGCACGTCCTGTTCGAACTCCTTGGCCTTGAGCTGGATGTACGCCGCCTGCTGCGGATCCATCGAGCGCACGGTCAGACGCACGCGGGTGTGCGAGCCCTTGGGCATTTCCAGGTATTGCGCGCCGATCAGGTTGTCGGCCCAGTCATCCTTGATCTGCGCTTGCAGCGGGATGATGTTGTCGCTGCCAAACTGATAGCGCTGGTTCAGCGGGGTGCGCAGCAGCGACAGGTCCAGCGCATCGGCGCGGGCCGCAATCTGACGGGCATTCTGGCCGCTGGCATTGCCCTTGAATGTCGCGCTTTCGGCGATGAAACCTTCGCTGGCGTAAGCGCGGCAACGTCGCGGCATGTCGCATTCGGTCAGGATGCCGTGGCCGTCGTGGTAGCGCAGCTTGCCGTTGGTGAACGACATGATTTCGCGACCGGTGTCGTAGTCGCGAAACAGCGAGCGGCCACTGAGTGCTGCCGGGACCGGCAGATCAAAGTAATCGAGGATCGATGCGCTCAAATCGACATGCCCGTAGACCCCGGCGTTCAGGTGCGGCAACTGGGCCTGCTCCGGTGCCAGGGTCAGGTTGAATCCCCAGGACGACGCCAGGCGCACGCCATCGATGCCATGGGATTCGTCCGACGTGATCACCACCAGCGTGTCTTTCAGCACGCCCTGACGTTCGAGGCCGCTGAGGAACTGGTCCAGGGCGTCGTCCAGATAGCCGACGGCTGCCTGCTTCTGCGTGTCGTAGCGTTGCAGGTATTCATCCGGCGCGGAGTAGGGCTGATGGGTGCCGACGGTCAGCAGGGTCAGCATCCATGGTTTTTTCTGTTTCTTCAGTTGGCCGACGTAACCCAGCGCGCCCTCGAAGAAGGCCTTGTCGTCCTTGCCCCAGGGGAATTCCAGGTAGTTGGCGTTGGTGAACCACTCAAGGCCATGGGTCGCATCGAAGCCGATGTGCGGCATGATCTTGTCTTTGGCCATGAAGCGCAGGCCGGCGCCTTGCAGGTAGTGAGTGCTGAAGCCGTTCTGGCGCAACTGAGCCGGCAGGCAGGCCTGGTTGCGTTCGTTCTGGGTCAGCATTTCCACGCCTTTGGGCGTGCCGTTGTTCAGCTTGTCGTAATCGCCGCAGAGCATGGCGTACAAGCCGCGAATGGTCTGGTGCGTGTGCAGCACGTAGTCCGGCGTGTTCATGCCGCGCTCGGCCCAGCGGCTGAGCTTGGGCATCAGGTCTTCCTGATAATGGCTGCCGATGGCCTCGCGATTGGCGCGGATGTAGGCGCCGGGAATGCCCTCGACGGTGACGATCAGGACATTGCGCGCCTGACCTTTGGCTGCCAGTAACGAGTGACCATTCAGGTCGAGGTCGGTGAGTCCGGCCATCGAGGGCGCTGGTGCTTCGCTGCCACCTTCCAGCCATTCCTCGGCCTGCATTTGTGCGTCGGCGACCTGCGCGGCGAGCAACTGATGCGGCAGGTTGTACAGGCGCCATGGGTCGGCGTCGCTCGGCGAAAGGTTTTGTGCGCCCCAATGGGCGGCGAACAGCAACACCGGTGCCGTCCACGCCGCGCGGGGCAGGGCCGGGGCGGGAGTCGCGCGGTTTGCCCACTGCGTCGCCAGCCACAGCAGCAGGGCCAGCAGCAATGTGCCGGCCACCGCCGGATGGGCAAAACCGCCGCCGGTGGAGTTCTCCACGAATTGCGGGTCGATCAGGTAATGCAGGTCCTGGGGATTGGGCAGGCGCCCGACCGCGCTGACCAGTTCAGCTGTCGCCACCGCCAGCAAGCCCCAGAACACCAGCACCGGCAACCCCAGCCACCACGGCCGGCGATGCAGCAGGACCACCAGCAGGCTGCCGATGGCCAGGTCGGAAAGATAGCCGAACAGGCTCGACCAGCCGAGTGCCGCACGCAGGCACACCGGTACGATCAGTACCAGAAAAACCAGAGAGAGAAGACGGGCGTCGGGGTGCCGAAGCCGTTGAAAAAGAGCGCTCACAAAAAAGACCTTCCAGCCATCAAACCGTCATAAAAGTGTGCGCGATGATACCAAGGGTGGGCTGTCTGATCGCCCTTTTAAACGCGAAGCTGATCCGCTGTCGAACGGCTGTGCGATCACGGCGAAATGCCTGAGGCCCAGACCTGCGTTCATGTCAGGGGTGGCGGAAGGCTTTTTCCGGCGTACCGGAGCAGGGGATTAATTGTTTCAGGCTGTTTATTACGCCTTTGATCCCTTTCAGCTGCATTTGCGAAACGTTGCGATTTACAATGCCCGACCTCTGATGGAGACCAGCCTCCGTGGATGTCCTCACGCAACTCAACGCTTATCTGCACCGACTGCTGATTGAACCGGTCGCCGAGCAGTTCTTCAGCCTGTTCGATCTGAACGGTCGCATTGGCGTGGCGTTTATCTTCACGTCCTATTGCGTGGCCTATGGTCTGTTCCGCTACAGAAAATCCCGAGGCCTGACCGAGGCCCCCACCTTCTGGCAGTTCCTTGGCGGCGGTCGCGTGCATGGGCATCGCTCGGCGTGGCTGGATTATCGCTACTACTTCATCAAGGGCATTCTGCGGGTCGCGCTGGTGTTGCCGGTCGTGGCGCTGGTCGATCCGCATATCCTGCGCTCAGGCGACTACGTGCAGTTTTTCACCCGACTCTGGGGCGCCCGCGAGCAGGTCTCGGATCATCCGTCGATCGCGTTGTTGTACGGCCTCGGCGTATTTGTGTTCAGGGACTTCCTGCACTACTGGATTCACCGCGCCTTTCATTCCCGTTTTCTGTGGGAATTTCATAAGGTCCATCATTCGGCACCGGTGCTGGTGCCGGCCACCGCCAGCCGCATTCACATCGTCGAATCGATCTTCGAACGAGTCGTCATCACCGCCGGCCTTGGCGCTTTTGCCGGCGTGGTCTGGTATGCCTGTGGCGGGGAGGTCAGCCGCTACACGCTATTCGGCGTAACGTGGCTGGCACTGATCATCAACAGCCTGGGGGCCAATCTGCGGCACAGCCATGTCTGGCTGTCGTTCGGGCCGAAGGTCGAACACGTGCTCAACAGCCCAGCCCAGCACCAGATCCACCACAGCGACGCACCGCGACATTTCAACAAGAACTTCGCGATCAACCTGTCGCTGTGGGACTGGATGTTCGGCACGTTGTACGTCACCACTTCAAAACCCGAAGTCTTGCGCTTCGGCACGGGCGAGCAAGACCGCACACGTTATCTGACGGTGTACAGCCTGATCGTCACGCCGTTTGTGGACACCGCGAAACGCTTGTCGTCGAACGCCGACGGGCTCAGAACCTGGTTCAACCAGCGTACGCCATGAGGGCTTCGCCGAAGGCCTGCGGGGTCGGGCTTTGCGGCCAGCTTGGCAGCCCCTCGGGCAGCGTCAGCCAAGGTTGTTTGTGACTGACCCAGATGTGTGCCATCGGTTGCAGTGAGCGGCTTTCATCGAGCGTGCCGGCGCGCAGAACGCTCATCCCCGGTGCGGCCGTGGTGGTGTTGCACAGACGCGTATGGCAGACACTGCACAGCTGATGTTCGGCGTGTTGCCCATTGAGATCGTAGGCATAAGTGGCCAACGGTCCGGTCAGCGTCAGGGCGTCGGTGGGCAGCAGGGCATGCAGTGCAAAGGCACTGCCGCTCCAGGTCTGGCAATCCGTGCAATGGCAGGCGTAGATGGCCGGCGGCACTTCGGTGTTCAACTGATAACGGACGGCACTGCAGCGACATTGGCCGGTGAGTGTCATGGGCAAGGCTCCTTCAACTGCGGGTTCGATGCCGGGCGCAAGGCCCGTGCGGTATGCTCGCGCAGCATGCCGCAGACCCCGGTGAATGAACATCGGCCAAAACTGCCCAACCGCTCACAGGAAATGTATGAACGCTCCACAACTTCATTGGGAAACCCAGCGCGCCTTTCTCGCGGTACTGCGCACCGGCAGTCTGTCGGGCGCCGCGCGCTTGCTGGGCATTGCCCAGGCCACGGCACGCCGGCGGATCGAGGCGCTGGAGCAGAGTGTCGGCGTCAGCCTGTTCATTCGATCACCCTTGGGGCTGTTGCCGACCGAGACTGCCAGGGAGTTGATCGGTCACGTCGAAGCCATGGCCCTGGCCGCCAATGCTTTCAACCGGGCCGCTTCCGCTGACGTGGCGCAAACCAGCGGCACCGTGCGCCTGACCTCCGGCAAGCTGTTGGGCGTCGAGATCCTGCCGCCGATGTTGCGCCGCCTGCGTCAGCAACACCCGCAATTGGCGCTGGAATTGAACGTGTCGAATCGTCTGCAAACCCTCTCACAGCAGGAGGCCGACGTAGCCGTGCGCATCCGCCGTCCGACCGAAGCTTCGGTGGTGGCGCGCAAGGTCGGCGATCTGCACGTGGGCCTCTACGCCACACCCGAATTGCTGGCGGAGCAGGGCGTGCCTGAAACGGTTGAGGACTTGCGCCGGTTTCCGCTGATCGGCCCGGATCGTCATGGGGGCGAGATCGAGTTTCTATGTGCGCGCGGCTTCGATTGCTCGGCAGAGCACACGGCCATCCGCACCGATGATCATCTGGCGCAATGGGCGGCGTTGCGCGCGGGTCTGGGGATTGGCGTGAGTTTTCGGCAACTGGCCCAGCGACATGGACTGGTGCGAGTCCTGCCCGGTCAGGTGGACTTTTCGGTGGATGTGTGGATTGCAATGCATCAGGACATGCGCCGGGTGCAACGGGTTTCAGCGGTGTTCGATGGCTTGGGAGCGGACTTGCAGGCTTTTCTGGAGGCCTGATTTTCAGATGATATCAATATGCGATAACGGTATTTAAATTTCGTTTTTTATAGCGATACAGTCCCGCCTCACAGATTTCCCAGAAAATCACTGCGAGGTTGTCATGGCCCTACCGTTCAAACGTTCTGCACTGACGCTGCTGACGGCTTCGTTGGCTGGCGCTCTGCTCGGCAACACTGCTCAAGCCGAAGGCAAGATCAGCATCGCCCAGCAATTCGGTATCGGTTATCTGATTCTGGATGTGGTGCGCGATCAGCACCTGATCGAGAAGCACGGCAAGGCTCAGGGGCTGGACATCAAGGTCGACTGGAACAGCATTTCCGGCGCTACCGCCATGAACGAAGCGCTGCTGACCGGATCGCTGGACGTGGTCTCGGCCGGCGTGCCACCGATGCTCACTGTGTGGGATCGCACCAAGGGTAAACAGAACGTCAAGGCCATCGCTTCGCTGGGCTCGATGCCCAACTACCTGCTGACCAATAACCCGAACGTGAAAACCCTCAAGGACTTCAGCGACAAGGATCGCATCGCCGTGCCGGCGGCGGGCGTGGGTTTCCAGTCCCGCACGCTGCAGATCGAAACGGCCAAAGAATTCGGTAATGACCAATACAAGAAATTCGACGACATCTCCGTCAGCCTGCCGCACCCGGATGCCACGGCCGCGTTGATCGCCGGCGGCTCGGAAATCAACGCACATTTCTCCAGTCCGCCATTCCAGTACCAGGCGTTGCAGAATCCCAACGTGCATAAAGTGCTGAGTTCCTACGATGTGCTCGGCGGCCAGGCCACCTTCAACGTGCTGTACACCACGGAAAAATTCCACGACGAAAACCCGAAAACCTACAGGGCGTTCTACGACGCACTGGTCGAGGCCGAGCAGATCATCAAGGCCGACAAGCCTGCGGCCGCACAAGCTTACATTCGTGTTGAACAGTCGAAGTTGCCGTTGGCGCTGGTGGAGAAAATCGTTACCGATCCGGAAATCGATTTCACCGTGGTACCGCAACGCACCTACATATATGCAGAGAAATTGCAGGAGCTGGGTGTGCTGAAAAACAAGGCGGACAGCTGGAAGGATTATTTCTTTGAAGAGGCGCATGGCGGGGCGGGGAGTTGAACAGTCGTCATTTGTGAACAGTCCGCCCGGCAGCCTGTGCTGACGGGCGGACTTTTCGTATCAACTCACCGAGTCATCAAAGATGCTCTCAATCGGCATCTCGAACGCCCGGGCAATCTGGAACGCCAAAGGCAGGCTCGGGTCGTAGCGTTCGTTTTCAATCGCATTGATGGTCTGGCGCGAAACGTTCAGACGTTCGGCCAGATCCACCTGTGACCATTTGCGCTCGGCGCGCAGTTCCTTGAGGCGGTTCTTCATTGGTAGCGGCGCCGGGCGATGCGCAGGCCGATCATCCACATCGCGCCCATCACCGGCCAGACCCACAACCACGGGATATGCGGGGCGCCCACCGTTTCCAGAAAACCGTAAGTGAAGGTCAGTAGGGCCGATGCGGCGAATGCAAAGCCGAGGGCTTCGAACTGGATACGCAGGTACATTTCGTCGAGACGTCGCATGTCGCGTACGACCGTCCAGCAGAACAAGCCGACCGGAATCATGGGTATCAGCACAATGACGCCGCGCAGGTAAGCGTTGGCATGCGCCAGATAAATCAGCGCGGATTGCGATGCCAGCAGCACCACTGCGTACAGGACCATTGCAGCGGTCATCTCTCGGTTGAATCGGTTCATGTCCAAACTCCTATGTAAAAGACGCTTTACATAGTCGCTTAAGATATTTCCGATGTAAAGCATGCTTTCCATAAGGGTCGTGCCCGATCACTTCTCTGCATTCATTGGCCGGATAACGAAGGCGGTTGCCCGCACGTCCGTTGCCCGGGTGAGCAATAAACCCGCGTCTATAGTGAGAGGGCTGTGTGAAACGGGTTGGCGCACCTCAAGGCTGCGACGGGAGGCGCCGAGTGAACAATCTGCTGTTATTCATTCAGGAGATCGCCATGAGCCAGATCGAAAAAGTCCTCTACACCGCAAAGACCCACACCACCGGCGGACGTGACGGAGCGTCGCGCAGTTCCGACGGGATTCTCGATGTCAAATTGTCGTCCCCCGGCACCAACGGCGGAGGGACCAATCCGGAACAACTGTTCGCTGCCGGCTGGTCGGCGTGCTTCATCGGCGCGATGAAAGCGGTGGCGGGGCAACAGAAAATCAGCCTGCCAGCGGACCTGGCGGTGGATGCCGAAGTAGACCTGGGCACCAACTCGGGAGGGTATCTGTTGCAGGCACGTCTCAATGTGAGCCTGCCGGGCATGGAACGCGGCGCGGCGCAGCAACTGGTGGATGCGGCGCATCAGGTGTGCCCGTACTCCAAGGCCACGCGCAACAATATCGAAGTCGAGTTGAAACTGGTCTGACATCCAGATGCAAACGGGGCGGCATGATCGTCGATCATGCCGCCCCGTTTGTTTTTGAAGCCGTAAAACTGTCAGTCAGCGATCAATGCATCTTGCTGTGATCGTGGCCTTCCATGTTGGTCAGCGAGCGCACCGGCGCCTGGACTTCGATGGCTTGTTTCTCGCCCTTGGCGTTTTCGACGGTCAGGGTCAGCGGCACGTTGTCGCCTTCCTTCAGTTGACCGTTCAGGCCCATCAGCATCACGTGGTAGCCGTTCGGATCGAACTTCACAGCCTTGCCGGCCGGCAGGTCGACCGAGTTGACCGGGCCCATGCTCATCACGTCGTTCTTCATGGTCATTTCGTGAATCTGCACATCCTTGGCCACCGGCGATGCAACGCTGAGCAGCTTGCTGTCGCTGTCGGCGGTGACGGTCATGAACGCGCCGCTGGCCGACTGGTTTGGCACGGTTGCACGGACCCAGGCGTCATCGACCTTGGTCTGCGCCGAAACCTGGAAAGCCAGGCCCAGCAGGGACAGGCCCAGTGCGGCACGTTTGATGTTGTTCAGAAAAGGGTTCATCAGCAGACCTCCATGACGGTAAGCAAGTCTTCCGTACACTCTTGTGCAGAAAGCGATTGGGACAGACCCACGCGCAGGTTGCCGCGGGTGTCGTAGACATAACTGGTAGACGTGTGCGACAGGGTGTAGGTGTCGCCGGCAGGGACTTTTTCGTAGAAGACGTCGAATTCCTTGGCGGTGGCCTTGGTTTCCTCAAGGGTGCCGTACAGGGCGACGAAGCTCGGGTCGAAGGTCTTGACGTAGGCGTCGAGGATTTGCGGTGTGTCGCGTTCCGGATCGAGGGTGATGAACACCACTTGCAGGATGTCGCCATCCTTGCCCATCAGCTTCTTGATTTTTGCCGCGCGGGCCAGGGTCGTCGGGCAGACGGCCGGGCACTGGGTGAAGCCGAAGAAGATCATCGGCATCAGGCCGCGAAAGCTCGACAGCGATACGGTGTTGCCTTCGGTGTCCTTGAGCTTGAAGGTGCGTCCGAGGATCTTGTCGCTCAGATCCTTGCCGTACTTGTACGACAGTTGGCCGCGGGTGTCGCAGCCGGCGAGCAGGCCCAGACCGAGCACGCCCATTCCCGCAAGCACCTTGCGGCGAGTCAACAAAGCCGTCATCTAATACCGCCTTTTGCAGCCCGCCGGTCAGCAAGACAGGCGGGGGGTTAACCGTAAAAGCGGCGCATGATACCAAAATGAACCGCCCGGTCGGTTTTTGATCACCAACCAATGTCGGATCGGGCGACAAAAGGTGTAAGAAAACATGACCTGCGGTTATTGCGGCGACGGCTCAACCGGGCTCCAGCCACCGCCCAGCGCGGTGTACAGGTTCACTTGCGCCACCAGTTGCGCCAATCGGTCAGTGATCAGGCCCTGCTGGGAGCTGAACAGCGAACGCTGGGCGTCGAGGAATGTCAGGCTGCTGTCGACGCCGGTCTGATAGCGGTGCTGCGCCATGTCGTAATAGTCCTGGGTCGCCTGCACCAGATCACGCTGGGCCTGGAGTTGTTGCTGGTAGGTCTGGCGCGCCGCCAGTCCGTCGGACACTTCCTGGAAGGCGGTCTGAATGGTCTTTTCGTACTCGGCGACGCTGATGTCCTTCTGCAATTTCGCGTAATCCAGACTGGCGCGCAGGCTGCCGGCATTGAAGATCGGCAGGTTGATCTGCGGCTGGAACGTCCAGGCGCCGGAACCGCCCTTGAACAGCCCCGACAGGTCGCGACTGGAAGTGCCGGCGTTGGCGGTCAGGCTGACACTGGGAAAGAACGCCGCCCGGGCCGCGCCGATATTGGCATTGGCCGCCTTGAGCTTGTATTCGGCCTGGAGAATGTCCGGCCGGCGCTGCAGCAGATCCGACGGCAATCCGGCCGGCACTTGCGCCACCAGATCACTGTCCAGCGGACGTGCCGGCAGAGTTTCAGGAACCGGCGCGCCGACCAGCAGTGTCAGGCTGTTCAAGTCCTGGGCGACCTGGCGTTGATAGCGGGCGAGGCTGGCGCGGGTGCTGTCGACGCTGGTCTGCGCCTGGATCTGATCCAGCGCCGAGGACTTGCCGGCCTCGCGGTTGCGCGTGGTCAGACGCAGGCTTTTCTCGTCGGCAGCGAGGGTTTCTCGGGCCAGGGCCAGCAACTCCTGGTCGGCGCGCCAGGTCAGGTAGGCGTTGGCGACATTCGCCACCAGGCTCAGTTGCGCACTGCGCCGGGCTTCTTCGGTGGCCAGCCAGCTCATCAACGCCTGATCGCTGAGGCTGCGCACCCGGCCGAAGAAATCCAGTTCGTAGGCGCTGATGCCAAGGTTGGCGGAGTAGGTCGACGTGATCGCCGCTTTGGTTTTGGTCACGCTCGCCGGCACCCGCTGGCGCAGTTCGTTGGCATTGGCCGAGACCGCCGGCAGCAGATCGGCGCGCTGAATGCGGTACTTCGCCTGGAACGCCTCGACGTTCAGCGCGGCGACCCGCAAGTCGCGGTTATTGATCAGCGCGCTCTCAATCAACTGTTGCAACGCCGGGTCATTGAACAGTCCGCGCCAGTCCTCGACCGCGCTGGTGGCCTGGGTTGGCGCAGGGTAGGCGGGGCCTTTCGGATACTGCGCCGCACTGGGCGACGCGGGCTGCTGGTAGTCGGGAATCAGCGAGCAACCGCCCATCAGCAACGCCATGGACAGCAGGGAGATCGGCAACCTGGACATCAAACAGCCTCGTTCACGAATGAGAGCGGGCGCCGGGCGCCCATGATGAGAGAAACGCCGGATCAGGCCCCGGCCATCCATTTCGCCAGACCGTGACGACCACTGACCCCGAGCTTGGCGGCCGCGCGCTTGAGGTAGGTCTCGACCGAGCTGTTCTTGACCCGCAACCGCTCGGCCATCTGCGGCACGGTGCCGCCGGTCAGCAAGCCCAGGCAGACTTCCTTCTCGCGCACTGACAGGGTGATGTCGCCCAGCGCCAGGCGTTCGTCGAACACCTGTTGCAACGGTGTCTGCTCCTGATCGGCCTGGAGCGGGCGCGGTTGTCGGGCGACGATTTGCCGACGGATCTGCGCGTGACGCTCGATCAACGGCAGCAGGGTGTCGGACAGGCTTTTGAGAAACGACAGTTCCGGCAGGGAAAACACCCGGTGCGTGTGAGGGCGACAGAACGAGATGACACAGCGGCGGTTGGAGGTGCGTGACACCAGATTGCACTGATGGACGCTGCGGTGCGGGTGTCGTTGCTGCAGCGAAGCTTTGAGTTGAATCAGCAGCGAGTCATTCATCTCGATCATCTTCTGCAACAGCGGATGATCGTCCTGGCATTGCAGGGGATCCGGGGGCGGGAAGGTATCCGGCAAACCGGCGCTGCCCAATGCCTTGATCTCGACCACGCTGGCCTCGCGCTCGTCGAGTGTCCATTCGCTGAGATCCACCCGGTTGACCGGCACCAGGGTGTCGACCAACTGAAACATGTTCGTGGCGAAACGCTCGTTCCCCGTGCTGGCGATCAACTCGCCCAGCTGCCAATAGAAGTGCGGGTTGTCCATGTTGCGAAGACTGCCGGTCAGATTCATATCCTTGTCATCCTTGATTTAAAGCCATTGCCGAATCGTCTGCCGTGCATGCACCTGTGAAGCCGCCACCCAATCATTTCTCCTTGAAATCGATCTGGAGCGGGATTTAAGCCTATGCATTTGTCCTACGTCTGTAGGGGAAAACGGGGACACAAAGTGCCACTATTTCCGGATTAATGGCGCCACGTTTCTGTCAGTCCTAGGGTGACAAGCCTGTAGGACGTGACTGTACGGTCTAGTGGAAACCCCGAAAACCGGGGTTCAGAGCGCCGTTTCCCACCATTGCGAAGTCGTAGTCAGCGCAGGTGGATGGCGATTGTCCTACAGGATTTTCAGTCATTTCTTTCCGAACTTTTGGTGGGATGGCCGGCCAGTCGAGGCCTGTCAGCCCGCAGGGCAGGGCAAAGAGGGGGGAGTTGTCCGGGTTTCACGTGTCATGCGGGTTTCGGGGCCGATGCTTGAATACGCGCCAAATCACATGAGACGGATCTTATGAACCAATTTGCTGCCGATGCGGCGGACGGTCTGTCCGCGATTTCCGAGGCCTTCCCGCTGACTGCCGCCCAGAGCGACATCTGGCTCGATCAACTGCGTCAGGGGGATTCACCGCTGTACAACATCGGCGGCTACGTCGAGCTGACCGGCCCACTGGATCCGGCGCTGATGCAAGCGGCTCTGGAAGGTCTCGTGGCCCGGCACGACGCCATGCGCACGATTCTGTTGCCGGGCGCCGGCCAGCACGGCTTGCCCCTGCAGCGCTTTGCGCAGTCCTTGCCGGCCCCGATGCCGATCCATGACGTTTGCGCGCAGCCCGATCCACAGTCCGCGGCGCGCAGGCTGATTCAGGAACGCATCGAGCAGCCGTTCACGCTGGACGGCGGGCCGTTGTTCCGGTTTCTTCTGATCCGTCTCGATGCCGATCATCATTGGCTGTCGATCCTCGCCCATCACCTGATTGTCGACGGCTGGGGTTTCGGCGAGATGCTCAAGTCGCTGGACGAGATCTATAACGCGCTGGCGCTTGGGCAACAGCCGCCGGACTCGGCACCGTCCTATGTTGATTTCATCCATGACGATGCGCGTTATTACGAGTCGGCACGCTATACCCACGACCGGACGTACTGGCTGGACAAGTACCGCAACCTTCCCGAGCCGTTATTGCTGCCCCGATATCAGGAACGCTTTGCCGGTGCCCCGGCCCCGACCCGGATTTTCTCTCAGGCTTTTCCTGCACGGCTGCACGAACGCATGAAACACGTGGCCCGCGAATACGGCGGGTCGGCGTTCCATGTGTTGCTGGCAGCCTTGCACGTGTATTTCAGTCGCACCGCCCAACGTGACGAATGGGTGGTGGGGGTGCCGCTGCTCAACCGTTCCGGTGCCCGGTTCAAGTCCACGCTCGGGCTGTTCACTCAGGTCAGCGCAGTGCGGATGGGGTTTGGCCGGGCGTTGTCGTTCGGTCAGTTGATCACGGCGATCCGCGACGAACTGAAGCGCGATTTCCGCCATCAGCGTTTTCCGCTGAGCGAAATGAATCGTGCATTGGGCCTGCTGCGCGAGGATCGCTCCCAACTGTTCGAACTGACGGTGTCCTACGAGCAGGATGTTCACGAGTACCGCTACGGCGAGGCTCAGGCGCGGGTCATCAAGGTCTCGAACCATGAGGAGGGCACGCCGCTGGCGGTGCATTTGCTCAGCACCCTCAACAACGACAAAGACAGTTTGTACATGGTCTACAACGAAGCCTATTTTGGCGCCGATGAGATCGAAGCGCTGTCCGGGCGCCTGTTGCTGGTGCTTGAGCAGGGCCTGGAGAATGTTGACCTGGCGCTGGATGATTTCAATCTGAGCCTGCCAGTCGAATCGGCGTTGTTGCAGCAGTGGAATGACACGCGCGCGGATTACCCCAACGAGTTGACCATCCATCAGCGCATCGAAGCGCAAGCGGCGGCGCGGCCAGAGGCGGTGGCCGCAGAGTTTCAGGGACAACGGCTGACCTATGCCGAGCTGAACCGAAAGGCCAACGCCCTGGCCCATCACTTGATCGGGCTCGGTGTACGGCCCGATGACCGCGTGGCGCTGGTTGCCCGCCGAGGGCTGGACACGCTGGTCGCGCTGCTGGCGATCCTCAAATCCGGCGCCGGTTACGTGCCGGTTGATCCGGCCCATCCTGCGGAGCGCTTGAGCTATTTATTGCGCGACAGCGCTCCGGTCGTCGTCTTGACCCAGCGCGATCTGCGCGAACGGCTGCCGGTGCTGAATGTGCCAGTGATCGACATTGACCCGCGCATCTGGCCGGTCAACGATCTCAACCCCGAGGTCTCGGGCCTGACCACCGCGCATCTGGCCTATGTGATCTACACCTCCGGTTCCACGGGCCAGCCCAAAGGCGTGATGGTCGAACATCGCACGCTTTCAAATCTGGTCGACTGGCACTGCTCAGCCTTCGATCTGTGCACCGGTCGCCACACCTCGAGCCTCGCCGGCTTCGGTTTCGACGCCATGGCCTGGGAAGTCTGGCCCGCGCTGTGTGCCGGTGCGACCCTGCACCTGGCGCCGTCCCGCGACGGGGGTGAAGACATCGATGCGCTGCTCGACTGGTGGCGTGCGCAACCGCTGGACGTGAGCTTCCTGCCAACGCCGATTGCCGAGTACGCGTTCAGTCGCCACCTTGAACACCCGACCTTGCGCACGCTGCTGATCGGCGGTGATCGCTTGCGCCAGTTCAATCGCGAGCAGACGTTCGCGGTGATCAACAACTACGGCCCGACCGAGGCCACCGTGGTCGCCACCTCGGGCCGAATCGAACCGGGTCGGACGCTGCACATCGGCAAACCCGTGGGCAATGCCACGACCTATCTGCTGGATGAACGACAGCGTCCGGTACCGATTGGTGTGGCCGGTGAGCTGTACGTTGGTGGCGCCGGGGTGGCGCGGGGTTACTTCAACCGTCCGGAGCTGACCGCCGAACGCTTTCTCGACGATCCATTCAGCAACCAGCCAAACGCGCGGATGTACCGCACCGGCGACCTCGCACGCTGGCGCCCGGACGGCAACATCGAATACCTGGGCCGCAACGACGATCAGGTGAAAATCCGTGGCGTGCGCATCGAACTCGGCGAAATCGAAGCCGCGTTGAGCAGCCATGAATCCGTGCGCGATGCGGTGGTGCAGGTGCGCGACGGGCAGTTACTGGCCTGGTTCACCGAACGCCAGCCGCTGGACATCACGCAACTGCATGCCCATCTGCAAACCCGTCTGCCGAGTGCGATGCTGCCTTCGGCCTACGTGCGCCTGGCGGTGCTGCCCCTGACGGCCAACGGCAAGCTGGATCGCCAGGCGTTGCCGGCACCGGGACCTGAGGCGTTGATCCGCCGCGAATATGAAGCCCCGCAAGGTGACGTCGAAATCCTCCTGGCGCAGATCTGGGCCGAGGTGCTGCAAGTCGAAAAGGTCGGGCGTCACGATCACTTCTTTGAACTGGGCGGGCACTCGTTGCTGGCGGTCAACCTGATCGAGCGCATGCGTCAGCTCGGCATGAGCAGTGATGTGCGCGTGTTGTTCGGCCAGCCGACTTTGGCGGCACTGGCCGCGTCGGTGGGCACTGGCCGAGAGGTCGAAGTGCCGGCCAACCGCATTCCGCCGGGCTGCACGCAAATCACGCCGGACCTGTTGCCGTTGGTAGAACTGGATCAGGCCACCCTCGACCGGATCATCGCCACGGTGCCGGGCGGGGCAGCCAACGTGCAGGACATCTATCCGCTGGCGCCGTTGCAGGAAGGCATCCTCTATCACCACATCACCGCCGCGCAGGGTGATCCGTACCTGCTGCAATCGCAGCTGGCGTTCGACAGCGTCGAGCGGGTCGAGGCCTATGCGGCCGCGTTGCGTCAGGTCATGGCGCGGCACGATATCCTGCGCACCGCGGTGGTCTGGGAAGGTTTGACCACGCCGGTGCAGGTGGTCTGGTGCGAAGCCGATCTGCCGGTGCAGGAAATCACCCTCGATCCGGCCGAGGGCGATGTCCTTGCGCAACTGCATGAGCGTTTCGATGCCCGTCGTTATCGCATCGACGTCAGTCAGGCGCCGCTGATCCGGCTGATGTATGCCCGCGACCCGGCCCACGGGCGGATCGTCGCGATTCTGTTGTTCCACCACCTGGCGCTGGATCACATCGCGCTGGAAGTCTTGCGTCATGAAATGCGCGCCAACCTGTTGGGGCAGGGCGAACCGTTGCCGCCGGCGGTGCCGTACCGCAATTACGTGGCGCAGACACGACTGGGCGTCAGCGAACAGGAGCACGAAGCGTTTTTCCGCGAGATGCTCGCCGACATCGACGAGCCGACCCTGCCTTTCGGTTTGCAGGACGTGCAGGGCGACGGTCGCGGCATCGACGAAGCCGTGCGAACGCTTGCGCCTGAACTGGACCGGCGCTTGCGCCTTCAGGCGCGGCAGGCGGGTGTCAGCGTGGCCAGCCTGATTCACCTGGCCTGGGCGCAGGTGCTGGCGGCGACGTCGGGGCAGGAACATGTGGTGTTCGGCACAGTGTTTATGGGCCGTATGCAGGGCGGTGAAGGCGCGGACCGCGCGCTGGGGGTGTTCATCAACACCTTGCCATTGCGGGTGGACATGGACCGGGGCGCGCGCGATGCGGTGCTGCTCACCCACGCCCGACTGACCGACTTGCTCGGGCACGAACATGCGTCACTGGCGCTGGCCCAGCGTTGCAGCGGGGTCGCGTCACCGGCACCGCTGTTCAGTGCGTTGCTCAACTATCGACATACTGACCTTGAGGCGCAGGAAGCGGCGTCGGACCAAGCCTGGCAAGGCATCCAGACCCTGGAGAACGAAGAACGCACCAACTACCCGATGACCTTGAGTGTCGATGATCTGGGCAGTGCCTTGCAGATCACCACGCGGACCCTGATCAGCATCGGCGCCCAGCGCATCGGCGACTATGTGCAGACTGCGTTGCAGACGCTGGTGGATGCCCTGGAGCAGACACCACAACAACCGCTGAATCGCTTGCCGATTCTGCCGGCGGCGGAGCTTGAGCAGCTGCTGGTCGGGTTCAATGCCAGCGAAGTCGATTGCCCGCTCGATCAGCCGCTTCAGGTGCTGTTCGAACAGCAGGCGCAACGCAGACCCGACGCCATTGCCTTGCAGGCCGGGGATCAACAGTTGACGTATCGCCAACTGAATGAGCAGGCCAACCGCCTGGCGCATCATTTGCGCGAGCACGGCGTGCAGCCCGATTCTCGGGTGGCGATCTGTGTCGAGCGCAGCCTGGACCTGGTGATCGGCCTGCTCGGCATTCTCAAGGCCGGCGGTGCGTATGTGCCGCTGGACCCGGACTATCCGCTGGAACGCCTGCACTACATGCTGCAAGACAGCGCGCCGGTCGCGGTGCTGGTGCACGAAGCCACTCGCCATCTGCTGGGCGATCCGGGCGTGCCGGTCATCGATTTCGACCGTTGCACCTGGCAGGACGCGTCGGCCGATAACCTGCACGTACCGGGGTTGAGCGCTGCGAACCTGGCCTACATGATCTACACCTCCGGCTCCACCGGCACGCCGAAGGGCGTGATGATCGAGCACCGAAGCGCCTGCAACATGGTGCACTGGGGCTCGCAGATCAGCCCGCCGACCGAGCACGGCGCGCTGTTGCAGAAGGCGCCGTTCAGCTTCGACAGTTCGGTGTGGGAGATCTTCTGGCCGCTGTGTTCCGGCCTGCGGCTGGTGCTGGCGCGTCCCGACGGCAACCGCGATTCGGCGTATGTGACCCAGGTGATTCGTGAACGACAGATCACCGTGGTCAAGTTCGTACCAGCGCTGCTGCAACAGTTCATCGAACAGGACGATGTCAGCCAGTGCACCAGCCTGACCGACGTGCTCAACGGTGGCGGCGAACTGACCGCCGCACTGGCCCGGCGTGTCCGCGAGCGCCTGCCATGGGTGCGTCTGCATAACGTCTACGGGCCGACCGAAACCACGGTCGACAGCACCGGCTGGACGCTTGAACCCGATCAATCGGTACCAGAGGCCGTAGTGCCAATCGGCAAGGCCCTGAGCAACACCCGGCTCTATGTGCTGGACGCCCACGATCAACCGGTGCCATTCGGCGTCAGCGGTCACCTGCACATCGGCGGGGTCGGGGTCGCGCGGGGGTATCTGGGGTTGCCGGACATGCAGGCCGAGCGCTTCATCGACAGCCCGTTCGTGGCCGGTGATCGCCTGTACCGCACCGGCGATCTGGTGCGTTACCGAGCGGATGGCAACCTCGAATTCCTTGGGCGCAACGACTTCCAGGTCAAGCTGCGTGGCCTGCGTCTGGAACCGGGGGAAATCGAAGCGCGGCTGATCGAGCATCCAGCGGTGCGTGAAGCGGTGGTGCTGGTGCGGGACGAGCGGCTGGTGGCGTATTTCACCGTGCGTGAAGGCTTCGACGCGCCCAGCATCGAAACCTTGCGCGCCCATGTGCTGGAGCGCTTGCCGGAGTACATGGCGCCGGGCGCTTACGTGAAGCTCGATGCGTTGCCCCTGACCCCCAACGACAAAGTCGATCGCAAGGCCTTGCCGGCTCCGGGGGCAGAAGCGGTGCTCAGTCGTCGTTACGAGGCGCCCGAAGGGGAGGTCGAGATCAGGCTGGCGCAGATCTGGGCCGAGGTGCTGCAACTGGAGCAGGTCGGTCGCAACGACCACTTCTTCGAACTCGGCGGGCATTCGTTGCTGGCGGTCAGTCTGGTGGCGCGCATGCGTCAGGCCGGGCTGCACGTCGATGCCCGGACGCTGTTCAGCCAGCCGACCCTGGCTGCGCTGGCGGCTCAGACTTCGGCGCAGTCAACGCAGGTGGAAGTCCCTCAAACCACCATACCGACGCTCAATCGCAAACGCCGGCTCTGAGCGACATCGGCGCCGATTCGCGGTTCCCGCGGATCGGCGGCCATGACTGATCGGTCACGGGTCTTGTCCCCGCTTCCCATGTCAGACACCCAAGCCCCGATGTTTTAGCTTTTCCGGGCTGCGCGTGGCCGCACGGATTCGCCGCTGCGCGCTCCTTTTTCCCGAATTTACAGCAGGTTACCCCCATGCAATTTCGCGAGCTGATGGCTGTTATTTCCACCCATGCGATCCGCCTTCAACAGGACGATGAAGACCTGGTCATTCTGGGCAACGACGACGCGCTGGACGACGCGTTGTGGGACAGCCTCGCCAAGCACAAGGCGCAATTGCTGGAACTGGTGGCGAGCCACGGCGGCGACTGGTCGAGCCCGGCGCTGCGCATCACCCCGGACATGCTGCCGCTGGTGAAACTGGATCAGCCGGCCATCGACCGCATCGTCGCCACTGTGCCGGGTGGCGTGGCGAATGTGCAGGACATCTATCCGCTGGCGCCGCTGCAGGAAGGCATGCTGTATCTGCACCTCGCGGCCGGCGAAGGTGATCTGTATGTGCAACAGGCGCAGTTCACCTTCGACAATCACCAGCGCCTCGACGCATTTGCCCAGGCGTTGCAATGGGTGATCGACCGTCACGACATTCTGCGTACCTCGTTTGTCTGGGAATGCCTGGACGAGCCGGTGCAAGTGGTCTGGCGCCAGGCACCGCTGGTCTGCGAAGAGGTACAGCTCGACACCTCCACGGATGTGTTCAGCCAGTTGCAGGCGCGCTACGACGCCCGTCACTTGCGCCTCGATCTGCAACAGGCGCCGCTGCTGCGCTTGGTCTATGCACGGGATCCGGCGCAGGGACGGATCGTCGCGCTGCTGCTGTTCCATCACATGATCATCGACCACGTTGCACTGGACGTGGTGCGCCGGGAAATCCAGGCCTGGCTGCAAGGGCAGACTGAGCTCGTGGCGCCGGCGGTGCCGTTTCGCAATCACCTGGCGCGAGCGCGCATGGCCCTCGACGAGCAGGCCCACGAAACGTTCTTCCGCGAGATGCTCGGCGATATCGACGAACCGACATTGCCGTGGGGCCTGCAGGATGTTCACGGCGACGGACAGGATTTCGAAGACGCACAGCTCAGACTCTCTGACGATTTGAACCTGCGACTGCGCACGCAAGCGCGGCAACTCGGCGTGAGCGTGGCGAGCCTGATGCACCTGGCGCTGGCGCGGGTGTTGGGCCAGTTGTCCGGGCGCACCTCGGTGGTGTTCGGCACGGTGTTGCTGGGGCGGATGGAGGCGGGTGACGGCGGCGAGCAGGCGTTGGGCATGTTCATCAACACCTTGCCGCTGCGGGTCGATGTCGGTGCACAAAGCGTCTACGACGGCGTGCACGCCACGCATCGACGGTTGAGCGCCTTGCTTGCCCACGAACAGGCGTCGCTGGCATTGGCCCAGCGTTGCAGCGCGTTGAGCGCGCAGACACCGTTGTTCAGCGCCATGCTCAATTACCGTCACAGTGCTGTCGGTGATGTCGCCGAGGTGATCGAACTGGCCCCCGGCGTCCAGGTCCTGAGTGGCAAGGAACCGACCAACTACCCGCTGACCTTGAGCGTCGATGATCTGGGCAGTGGTTTCCGGTTGTCCGCCATCGCCCCGACCGGCATTGGCGCCGAACGCGTCTGCGGCTATGTGCAAACCGCACTCGACGCCTTGCTGGACGCTCTGGAACAGTCGCCCGAGACGCTGATCAACCAGTTGCCGATTTTGCCGGAGCAGGAGCGTCAGCAATTGCTGGTGGGCTTCAATGACAGCCGCGTCGAGTTCGATCTGGAACAGACCGTTCATGGCCTGTTCGAGGCTCAGGTCGAGCGCACGCGGCAAGCCATTGCGTTGCAGGCCGATGAGCTGTCACTGACGTACTTTGAGCTTAATGCGCGGGCCAATCGCCTGGCTCACCGATTGCGTGAGCTGGGTGTCGGGCCGGACACGCCGGTGGCGATCTGCGTCGAACGCGGGTCTGAACTGGTGATCGGCCTGCTGGGCATTCTCAAGGCCGGTGGCGCTTACGTGCCGCTGGATCCGGCCTACCCGGCGGAACGTTTGAACTACATGCTCAAGGACAGCGCCCCGGTGGCGGTGCTGGCGCACGGCGCGACCCGGGCGATGTTCGAGGCGGGCGGCGTGCCGTTGCTCGATTTCGATCAGGATCACTGGCAGGACTACCCCGATCACAATCCTCAGGTGCCGGGCCTGAACGCTTCGAACCTGGCCTACGTGATCTACACCTCGGGTTCCACCGGCACGCCGAAAGGGGTGATGGTCGAACACCGTGGCCTGGGCAATCTGCTTCATTGGAGTTCGCAGGTGTGCCCGCCCGTGGCGGACGGCGCCCTGTTGCAGAAAACCCCTTACAGTTTCGACGCTTCGGTCTGGGAGCTGTTCTGGCCGCTGACGGCCGGCCTGCGACTGGTGCTGGCACGTCCCGATGCGCACTTCGAACCAGCGTATCTGACGCAAGTAGTGCGCGAGCAGCGCATCAGCGTGATCCAGTTCGTCCCGGCGTTGCTGCAACAGTTCCTCGACGTGGAAGACGTCAGCCAATGCACCAGCCTCACGGATGTGTTCTGTGGCGGCGGTGAGCTGACGCCAGCGTTGGCCCGCCAGGTGCGCGAGCGTCTACCGCAGGTTCGCTTGCATAACGTCTACGGCCCGACCGAAACCACGGTCGACAGCACGGTGTGGACGCTGGAGCCGTCGATGCCCGTGCCAGAAGCGCTGTTGCCCATCGGCCGACCGGTCAGCAACACCCGTTTGTACATTCTCGATGAACAACGGCAACCGCTGCCGATGGGCGTGACCGGTGAGCTGTACATCGGTGGCGTGCAGGTGGCGCGCGGCTACTTGAACCTTGCATCGCTCACCGCCGAGCGTTTCCTCGACGATCCGTTCAGCGATCAGCCGAACGCGCGGCTTTACCGCACGGGCGACCTTTGCCGCTACCGGGCCGACGGCAACCTCGAATACCTCGGTCGCAACGACGATCAGGTGAAGATTCGCGGCTTGCGTATCGAGCTCGGGGAAATCCAGGCACGGCTGATTCAACTCGATACCGTACTCGCCGCCGAAGTACTGGTGCGCGAAGACGTGGCCGGCGATCCACGGCTGGTGGCGTACTACACCGGTGAGCCGCTGGACATCGGCGAACTGCGCGACCATCTGCTGGAGCAGTTGCCGGATTACATGGTGCCGACGGCGTTCGTCCATCTCGACGCCATGCCCCTGAGCCCCAACGGCAAACTCGACCGCAAGGCCTTGCCGGCCCCGGATCAGAGCGTCCAGTTGCTGCGCGGGTATGAGGCGCCTGTAGGTGATGTGGAGTGTCGCATCGCCGAGATCTGGCAGACCTTGCTGAACGTCGAGCAGGTCGGGCGGCATGACAATTTCTTTGAACTGGGCGGCCATTCCCTGTTGGCCGTGAAGCTGGTCGAGCGCATGCGCCAGCAGGAATTGAACTGCGATGTGCGGGTACTGTTCGGCCGGCCGACCGTGGCGGGATTGGCGGCAACCCTGGGCGCGTCGTCCGGTGTTCAAGTACCGGTCAATCGCATCACCCCTGACTGCCAACACATCACGCCCGACATGCTGCCCCTGGCCTCACTCGATCAGGCCGGCATCGACCGGATCGTGGAAAGTGTCCCCGGTGGCGTCGCCAACGTGCAGGACATCTATGCGCTGGCGCCGTTGCAGGCGGGGATTCTGTATCACCACATGGCCGCGACTGCCGGTGATCCTTACGTGTTGCAGGCGCAATTCGTGTTTGACGGGATCAAGTCGATCAAGGCGTTTGTGCGCGCCGTCAACGTGGTGATCGCGCGCCACGACATCCTGCGTTCAAGCGTGGTCTGGGAAGGTCTCGAAGAGCCGGTGCAAGTGGTCTGGCGGGCGGCGCCGCTGGCGCTTGAACGAGTCGATGCCGACCCGCAGGACGGCGACGTGCTGCAACAAATGCAGGCGCGATTCGACCCGCGTCACTATCGTCTGAATCTGGGCCGCGCACCGATGATGCGCTTTGCCTACACCGAGGATCCGCAGCAACAACGCTGGGTCGGCATTCTGTTGATGCACCACCTGATGCTCGATCACACCGCGCTGGAAGTGCTGGTGAGCGAGATGAACAGCGTGCTGCACGGTCACGCCGCCGAACTGGCGACCCCGGTGCAGTACCGCAACTATGTGGCACAGGCACGGCTTGGCGCGGATGCCGAGGCGCACGAAGGGTTTTTCCGCGACATGCTCGGCGACATCGATGAGCCGACCCTGGCGTTCGGCGTGCAGGACGTGCACGGCGACGGCAGCACGGTGGTCGACAGCCAGCTCACGCTGGACACCGCGCTGGCCTTGCGTCTGCGCGAGCAGGCACGCCGGCTCGGCATCAGCGTGGCGAGTCTGGCGCACCAGGCCTGGGCGCAGGTCCTGGCGCAGCTTAGTGGCCGGGATGAGGTGGTGTTCGGCACGGTACTGCTGGGCCGGATGCAGGGCGGCGAGGGCGCCGACCGGGCGTTGGGACTGTTCATCAACACCTTGCCGCTGCGCGTCAGCGTGACCGCCACGGCGGTACGCGACAGCGTGCTCGCCACCCATGAACGGCTGGCGCAGTTGCTCGCGCATGAACAAGCGTCACTGGCGCTGGCCCAGCGTTGCAGCGGGGTTTCGGGGGCGTTGCCGCTGTTCGGCACGTTGCTCAACTATCGCCACAGCGCACCGCAGGCTGCCGGCTTGACTCTGGACGGCATTGAATTGCTCAGCTCCCGCGAGCGCAGCAACTATCCGCTGGTAGTCAGCGTCGATGACCTTGGCGAAGGTTTGCGTCTGAGTGTGCAAGCGGTGCCGGGCATCGATGGCGCGCGAATTTGCGAGTACATCAATATTGCCTTCGACAGTCTGGTGCAGGCGCTGGAGCAGACGCCGCAACTGGGTGTCGATCAGTTGTCGATTCTGCCGCCGGATGAGCGTCGGGAGTTGCTGGTCGGTTTCAATGCCACCCAGCGGGATTACCCGTCGGGTTCGACGGTTCATGGTCTGTTCGAGCAGCAAGTGAAATTGCATCCGCAAGCCGTGGCGGCGGTGCATGGACACACCGCTTTGACTTATGAAGGGCTGAATCAACGGGCCAACCGACTGGCCCATCACTTGATCGGGCAGGGCGTACAGCCAGGCGACCATGTGGCGATCCTGCTGCCGCGTTCGCTGGAGTTGTTGGTCGCGCAACTGGCCATCGGCAAATGCGCGGCGGCTTATGTGCCGCTGGACATCAACGCCCCGGCCGAGCGTCAGGCGTTTATGGTTGAGGACTGCGGGGCGAAATCGCTGCTGACCTTCAGCACTGAAACGATTGATTACGCAGTGCGCCGGATCGATCTGGATGCGCTGGATCTAGGCGCGCAACCGGTCTACAACCCGGATCTGTCGCAGTCTTCCGAATCCTTGGCCTACATCATGTACACCTCCGGTTCCACCGGCACGCCGAAGGGTGTGATGGTGCCGCACCGGGCGATCGGTCGACTGGTGATCAACAACGGTTATGCCGATTTCAACCCGCGGGATCGCGTGGCATTCGCCTCCAACCCGGCGTTCGACGCCAGCACCATGGACGTCTGGGGGCCGCTGCTCAACGGCGGGCGAGTGGTGGTCATTGATCACGTGACCTTGCTTGATCCGCACGCATTCGGACAGGAATTGGCGACTTCGGGCGCCACGATCCTGTTCGTCACCACCGCGCTGTTCAACCAGTATGTGCAGCTGATTCCCGAGGCGCTGAAGGGGCTGCGCATCGTGCTCTGCGGTGGCGAACGCGCCGACCCGGCCGCCTTCCGCCGCTTGCTGGCCGAGGCGCCGGATCTGCGCATCGTTCACTGCTACGGCCCGACCGAAACCACCACCTATGCCACGACGTTTGAAGTGCGCGAAGTGGCAGAAGATGCCGACAGCGTGCCAATTGGCGGCCCGATCTCCAACACTCAAGTCTATGTACTCGATGCTCGTCAGCAACCCGTGCCGATGGGCGTGACCGGCGAGTTGTACATCGGCGGGCAAGGCGTGGCGCTGGGTTACCTCAATCGCCCGGACCTGACCGCCGAGAAATTCCTGCAAGACCCGTTCGGCGATCAACCGGGCGCGTTGCTGTACCGCACCGGCGACCTCGCACGCTGGCTCGCGCCGGGGCAACTGGAGTGCATCGGTCGTAACGACGATCAGGTGAAAATCCGTGGTTTCCGCATCGAACTGGGGGAAATCGAAAACCGCCTGCTGAACTGCGAAGGGGTTAAAGAGGCCATCGTGCTGGCCCGTCAGGACGGTCAGGAGCCGTTGCGTCTGGTGGCGTATTTCACCGCCGAAGAGGGCATCGACAGCGCCAGCCTGCGCGAACAATTGCAAGCGCGCCTGCCGGAATACATGGTGCCCTCGGCCTGGGTGCAGCTCGACGCGTTGCCGCTGAACAACAACGGCAAGGTCGACCGCAAAGCCTTGCCGCTGCCGGATCAGAGCGCCTGGCTCAGCCAGGCATACGAAGCCCCGCAAGGCCCGGTGGAAACCGCGTTGGCGCAGATCTGGGCCGATGTCCTGAAGCTGGAAAAGGTCGGTCGCCACGACAACTTCTTCGAACTGGGCGGCCATTCGTTGCTGGCGGTGAGCCTGATCGAACGCCTGCGCCGGATCGGCCTGAGCACCGACGTGCGCGTGCTCTTCAGCCAACCCACTCTGGCTGCACTGGCTGCGGCGGTGGGCAGCGGTCGCGAAATCGAAGTGCCGGCCAATCGCATTCCTGCTGATTGCACCCACATCACCCCGGACTTGCTGAGCCTGACCGAACTGGATCAGGCCAGCATCGACCGGATCGTCGCCACCGTACCGGGCGGTGCTGCCAATGTGCAGGAAATCTACCCGCTGGCGCCGTTGCAGGAAGGCATCCTTTATCACCACTTGAGTGCTGAGCAGGGCGACCCGTACCTGCTGCAATCGCGGCTGGCCTTCGACAGTCTCGAGCGTCTGCGCACCTTCACCGACACCTTGCAGCAGGTCGTCGCCCGCCACGACATCCTGCGTACCAGCGTTGTCCACGAAGGCCTGGCGATTCCTCATCAGGTGGTGTGGCGCCACGCCGAACTGGTGGTGCAACAGGTAACGCTGGACCCGGCGCAGGGCGACATTCTCGAACAGTTGCACGAGCGCTTCGATGCCCGTCACTACCGCCTCGACATCAGCCAGGCACCGCTGCTGCGCATGGTGTATGCCGAGGATCCGAAACAGCAGCGCGTGGTGGCGATCCTGCTGTCCCATCACCTGATCCTCGATCACACCGCGCTGGAAGTGATCGTCGAAGAAATGCGCGATGTGATGTTCGGTGAGATCGACCATCTTTCGGCGCCGATCCCCTATCGCAACTACGTCGCCCAGGCACGCCTGGGGCTCGGCGAACAGGAGCATGAAACGTTCTTCCGCGAGATGCTCGGTGACATTGACGAGCCGACGCTGCCGCTAGGACTGCGGGATGTGCAGGGCGACGGTCACGGCGTCGAGGAAGCGCTGCAACCGGTGGCTGCCGAACTCAACGGGCGCCTGCGTGAACAGGCGCGACAGCTGGGCGTGAGTGTCGCCAGCCTGATGCATCTGGCCTGGGCGCAAGTGCTGGGCGTGCTGTCGAACCGGCGTGATGTGGTGTTCGGCACGGTGATGATGGGGCGGATGCAGGGGGGCGATGGTGCCGACCGGGCGCTGGGGGTGTTCATCAACACCTTGCCGCTGCGCATCGATGTCGGCGCTGGCGCGCGCGACGGGGTCAAGGCGACCCACGCACGACTGACTGCGCTGCTCGGGCATGAACACGCCTCGCTGGCCCTGGCCCAGCGTTGCAGTGGTGTCGCGGCGTCGTCGCCGTTGTTCAGTGCCTTGTTCAACTACCGTCACAGTGCCCCCGCGCAACAGTCGCAGCACGGGCAGGGTATCTGGGAAGGTGTGCAGAAACTTGGCGGTGAAGAACGCACCAACTACCCGTTGACCCTGAGCGTGGACGATCTGGGCGAAGGGTTTGCCTTGTCGGTTCTGGCGGTCAGCCAGATCGGCGCGCAACGGATTTGCAGTTACATGCACACCGCACTGGAGCAACTGGTGCAGGCACTGGAACAGACGCCGCAAAAGCCGCTGAACCGTTTGCCGATCCTTTCGACCGTGGAACTGGAACGTCTGGTCGACGGCTTCAATCCACCGGTCACGGCCTATCCCCGTGGCGCAACGATTCACGCAATGGTCGAGGTTCAGGCCGAGCGCAATCCGCAGGCCCTCGCGGTGATTCAAGGTGCGCAACAGCTGACCTACGGTCAGCTCAATCAGCGCGCCAACCAACTGGCCCATCATTTGATCGGCCTCGGCGTGCAACCGGACGACCGCGTTGCGCTCTGCGTGCGTCGCGGCCCGCAGATGCTGGTCGGGTTGCTGGCGATTCTCAAGGCCGGCGCCGGTTATGTACCGGTGGATCCGGCGCATCCGGTGGAACGCATCGCCTACCTGTTGCAGGACAGCGATCCGGTGGCCGTGCTCGCACAGGCTTCGACCCGGGAGCTGCTGGGCATGATGCCGGTGATCGATCTGGACAGCGACGCCTGGCAACACCTGCCCGACAGCAACCCGAAACTGCCGTACCTGACTCCGGCGCACCTGGCCTACGTGATCTACACCTCGGGCTCCACTGGCCAGCCAAAAGGGGTGATGGTCGAACACGCCACCCTGGAAAACCTCGTGCACTGGCACGCCGAAGCCTTCGACCTGCGTGCCGGCAACCACACCGCCAGCGTTGCCGGTTTCGGTTTCGATGCCATGGCCTGGGAAGTCTGGCCAGCGCTGTGCGTCGGTGCGACCCTGCACCTGCCGCCGGAATCGGTGAGCAATGAGCATCTGGACGAACTGCTCGACTGGTGGCGAGCGCAGCCGTTGCAAGTCAGCTTCCTGCCGACTCCGGTGGCCGAATACGCCTTCAGTCGCGAGCTGCAACACCCGACCCTGCGCACGTTGCTGATCGGCGGCGACAAGCTGCGCCAGTTCAACCATGCGCAAACCTTCGCAGTGATCAACAACTACGGCCCGACCGAGGCCACGGTGGTCGCGACCTCCGGGCCAGTGGAGGTCGGTCAGCCGCTGCACATCGGCCGGCCAATGGCCAACGCTCGCATCTATCTGCTTGATGACCAGCAACGTCCGGTGCCGGTGGGCGTGACGGGCGAGTTGTATGTGGCCGGCGCCGGTGTGGCCCGGGGTTACCTGAACCGTCCCGATCTGACCGCCGAACGCTTTCTCGCCGACCCGTTCAGCGACCAGCCGCAGGCACGGATGTACCGTACCGGTGACCTCGCACGCTGGTTGGCGGACGGCAACATCGAATACCTGGGCCGCAACGACGATCAGGTGAAACTGCGCGGCGTGCGGGTCGAACTGGGGGAGATCGAAGCCGCGCTGGCCAGACATCCGACGGTGCAGGACGCGGTGGCGCTGGTTCGCGACGGGCAGTTGCTGGTGTGGTTCACCGAGCGTGCGCCGACCCATATCGAAGCCCTGCGCAATCATCTGCAAACGCTTCTGCCGCAAGCCTTGATCCCGGCGGCTTACGTGCGACTCGACGCCTTGCCGCTGACCGCCAACGGCAAACTCGACCGCAAGGCCTTGCCGGAACCGGATCAGAACGCCTGGCTCAGCCGTGAATACGAAGCCCCGCAAGGCCCAGTGGAGACTGCGTTGGCGCAGATCTGGGCCGATGTCCTGAGGCTGGAAAAAGTCGGTCGCCACGACAACTTCTTCGAACTGGGCGGCCATTCGCTGCTGGCGGTGAGCCTGATCGAACGTCTGCGCCAGATCGGCTTGAATACCGACGTGCGCGTGTTGTTCAGTCAACCGACGCTCGCAGCCTTGGCTGCTGCGGTGGGTAGTGGTCGCGAAATCGAAGTGCCGGCCAATCGCATTCCCGTAGGCGGCACTCACATCACTCCGGACCTGCTGAGCCTGGCCGAACTGGATCAGCCGAGCATCGACCGGATCGTTGCCACGGTGCCGGGCGGCGCCGTGAACGTGCAGGACATTTATCCGCTGGCGCCGTTGCAGGAAGGCATCCTTTATCACCACTTGAGCGCCGAACAGGGTGACCCGTACCTGCTGCAATCGCGGCTGGCCTTCGACAGCGTCGAGCGGATCGAGAGCTTCGCGGCAGCGCTGCGTCAGGTCATGGCACGCCACGACATCCTGCGCACGGCGGTGATCTGGCAGGAACTGGCCGAACCGATGCAAGTGGTGTGGCGTCAGGTTGAGCTGCCGGTGCAGGAGATCGTGCTCGATCCGGCGGATGGCGACATCCTTGAGCAGTTGCACGAGCGTTTCGATGCCCGTCACTACCGCCTCGACATCAGTCAGGCACCCTTGCTGCGTCTGGTGTATGCCCGTGATCCGGCTCACGACCGGGTGGTCGCAATGTTGCTGTTCCACCATGTGGTGATGGATCACACCGCGCTGGACGTGGTGCAGCACGAAATGCTCGCCTGCCTGCAAGGGCGCGAAGCCTCGCTGGGCGCGGCCGTGCCTTACCGTAACTACGTGGCCCAGGCGCGGCTGGGTGTCAGCGAGCAGGAGCACGAAGCGTTCTTCCGCGACATGCTCGGCGACATCGACGAGCCGACCCTGCCGTTCGGCTTGCAGGATGTACAAGGTGACGGTCGCGACATCGAGGAAACGCAACAGGCCCTGACCGCCGCCACCGGTCAGCGTCTGCGCAGCCTCGCACGGCAACTGGGCATCAGCGTGGCCAGCCTGTTCCACCTCGCTTGGGCGCAGGTGCTGGCGGCGACGTCCGGACAGGAACGCGTGGTGTTCGGCACGGTGCTGATGGGCCGGATGCAGGGCGGCGAGGGGGCCGACCGGGCGTTGGGGATGTTCATCAACACCTTGCCGCTGCGGGTCGATCTGGGGGCAACCCCGGTGCGCGAAGGGGCTCGGGCGACGCATGCGCGTCTCAGTGCGCTGCTCGGCCACGAGCACGCGTCACTGGCGCTGGCCCAGCGTTGCAGCGGTGTGGCTGCGCCATCGCCACTGTTCAGTTCGATGCTCAACTACCGCCACAGCGTCGACGAGGCGCAACAGCAAAACGTGCGTCAGGCCTGGCAAGGCATCGAGACCCTGAGCAGCGAAGAACGCACCAACTATCCGCTGAGCCTGGGCGTCGATGATCTGGGCAACGGTTTCGTACTCACTGCCATGACCCCGGCGAACATCGGTTCGCAGCGTATCTGTGACTACATGCAGACCGCGCTGGAGAAACTCGCGGACGCCCTGGAACAGGCACCGGATCAGCCGCTGAATCGCTTGTCGATCCTTGAAGGCGCAGAGCGTCAGCAGGTGCTGTACGGCCTCAACGTCACCGGCACCGCAGACGATCTGGAGCAAACCGTTCACGCGCTGTTCGAGGCGCAAGTGCAGCGCACGCCGCAAACCATTGCGTTGCAGGCCGGTGAACAGCGGCTGACCTACGCCGAACTCAACGCACAGGCCAACCGTCTGGCCCATCACCTGCGCGAACTGGGCGTGGGGCCGGATGCGCGGGTGGCGATCTGCGTCGAGCGCGGGCTGGAACTGATGGTCGGTCTGCTCGGCATCCTCAAGGCCGGCGGCGCCTATGTGCCGCTGGACCCGGCATACCCGGCGGAGCGTCTGGATTACATGCTCAAGGACAGCGCGCCGGTGGCCGTGCTGGTCCATGGGGCGACTCGTGAGTTGCTGGGCGAGAGCACTGCGCTGGTGATCGATCTGGATCAGGATCACTGGAAGTTCAACCCGGATGACAACCCGCAAGTGCCGGGCCTGAGCGCTTCGAACCTGGCCTACGTGATCTACACCTCCGGTTCGACCGGTGCGCCGAAGGGCGTGATGGTCGAGCATCGCGGCGTGGGCAATCTGTTGCACTGGAGTTCGCAGCTGTGTCCTGCCGTGACGGACGGCGCCCTGTTGCAGAAAACCCCGTTCAGTTTCGATGCCTCGGTCTGGGAGCTGTTCTGGCCGTTGAGCGCCGGGCAGCGTCTGGTGCTGGCGCGTCCTGACGGGCACCGCGAGCCGGCGTATCTGGCGCAGGTGATTCGCGAGCAGCGGATCAGCGTGATCCAGTTCGTGCCGGTGTTGCTGCAACAGTTCCTCGAGCAGGACGACGTCAGCCAGTGCAGCAGCCTCACTGATGTGTTCTGTGGCGGCGGAGACCTGACGCCAGCGCTGGCTCGTCTGGTTCGTGAGCGTTTGCCGCAGGTGCGTTTGCACAACGTCTACGGCCCGACCGAGGCGACGGTCGACAGCACGGTGTGGACGCTGGAGCCTTGGATGCCGGTGCCGGACAGCGCGTTACCGATCGGACGGCCGATCATCAACACTCGTCTCTATGTACTCGACGCCGCCGAACGGCCGGTACCGATGGGCGTCATCGGTCAATTGTTCATTGGTGGTGCCGGGGTTGCGCGGGGCTATCTGGGCCTGCCGCAGTTGATGGCCGAACGGTTTATCCCGAGCCCGTTCGTGGCCGGCGATCGGCTGTACGCCACGGGCGACCTGGTGCGCTACCGCGCCGATGGCCAGCTCGAATTCATCGGGCGCAACGACTTCCAGGTCAAACTGCGTGGCTTGCGCCTGGAGTTGGGTGAAATCGAAGCGCAACTGCTCAGCCATCCGGCGCTGCGTGAAGCCGTGGTGCTGGTGCGTGAGGAGCGTCTGGTGGCGTACTTCACCTGGCACGCCGAGGCCGGGCAACCGGGGATCGAGGCATTGCGCGAACACTTGCTCGCACGCTTGCCCGATTACATGGTGCCGTCAGCCTTTGTCGCACTCGACAGCCTGCCACTGAGCCCCAACGGCAAGGTGGATCGCAAGGCGCTGCCGGCCCCCGGTGCCGAGTCGGTGCTGGTGCGTGAATACGAGCCTCCCGTCGGTGAGACCGAAATCGCCCTGGCCCGGTTGTGGGCCGAGGTACTGAAGGTGGAGCGGGTCGGACGTCACGATCACTTCTTCGAACTGGGCGGTCACTCGCTGCTGGCGGTGAGCCTGATCGAGCGCATGCGCCAGATCGGGCTGAGCACCGATGTGCGTGTGCTGTTCAGTCAACCCACCCTGGCCGCGCTGGCTGCCGCCGTGGGCAGCGGGCGGGAAATCGAAGTGCCGGCCAACCGCATCGCAGCCAATTGCACCCGCATCACCCCGGACATGCTGACGCTGGTGACACTGGATCAGGCCGCCATCGACCGCGTGGTGTCCAGCGTGCCGGGTGGCGCTGCCAATGTGCAGGATATCTACCCGCTGGCGCCGTTGCAGGAAGGCATTCTTTACCACCACTTGAGTGCGGGAGAAGGCGATCCCTACCTGCTGCAATCGCGACTGGCGTTCGACAGCCTTGAACGTTTGCAGCATTTCCGCGCGGCGTTGCAACACGTCATCGACCGCCATGACGTTCTGCGCACGGGTGTGGTGTGGGAAGGCTTGAGCGTGCCGGTGCAGGTCGTGTGGCGCCAGGCTGAACTGGTGGTGCAGGAGGCCATACTCGATCCAGCGGCCGGCGACATCCTTGAACAACTGCACACCCGGTTCGATGCCCGGCATTACCGCCTCGACATCGCCCAGGCACCGTTGCTGCGACTGGTGTACGCCCGCGATCCGGCACACGGCCGGGTGGTGGCGATGCTGCTGTTCCATCACATCGTGCTCGACCACACCGCGCTGGAAGTGGTGCGCCATGAAATGCAGGCGTACCTGCGCGGGGCGGATGAGCCGTTGCCGGCGGCGGTGCCGTACCGCAACTACGTGGCGCAGGCGCGTCTGGGCGTCACGGAGCAGGAGCATGAGGCATTTTTCCGCGACATGCTCGGCGACATCGACGAGCCGACCCTGCCGTTCAGCTTGCGCGATGTACGCGGCGACGGACGCGGCATCGAGGAAGTGCAGCAGGCGCTCGACAACGGCCTGAACCTGCGCCTGCGCAGTCAGGCGCGGCAGATGGGCATCAGCGTGGCCAGCCTGTTCCACCTTGCGTGGGCCCAGGTATTGGCGGCGACCTCCGGGCAGGACAATGTGGTGTTCGGCACGGTGTTGATGGGCCGGATGCAGGGCGGCCAGGGCGCCGACCGTGCGCTGGGCATGTTCATCAACACCTTGCCGTTGCGGGTCGATCTGGGCGAGACCCCGGTGCACGAGGCGGTCAAGGCGACGCATCAGCGTCTCACCGCGCTGCTGGGGCATGAGCATGCTTCGTTGGCACTGGCCCAGCGTTGCAGCGGGATTGCGGCGCCGTCGCCGCTGTTCAGCGCGATGCTCAACTATCGACACAGCCACGGCGCGGAGCATTCGGACAGCGTGATTCAGGCCTGGCAAGGCATCGAGACCCTGAGCAGTGAAGAACGCACCAACTACCCGCTGAGCCTGAACGTCGATGACCTGGGCAACGGTTTCTCGCTGATAGCCATGGTGCCGACGGACATCGGCGCGCAGCGGATTTGCGGTTACATGCAAACGGCGTTGTTGGCATTGGTGGAGGCGCTGGAACAGGCACCGACGCAGGCAATGAATCGCTTGCTGATTCTTGAGGGAGCAGAGCGGCAGCGGCTGTTGTTCGATTTCAACGCTACTGATGTTGGTTATGACCTTCAGCAAAGCATCCACGGTTTGTTCGAGGCGCAGGTCTTGCGCACGCCGCAGGCTGTGGCGGTGCTCTCAGGCGAGCAGCGGCTGAGCTATGCCGAGCTGAACGCTCGGGCCAACCGTTTGGCGCATCACTTGCGCGGTCTGGGCGTTGGCCCGGATTCGCGAGTGGCGATCTGCGTCGAGCGCGGGCTGGAAATGGTGGTCGGGCTGCTGGCCATTCTGAAGGCTGGCGGCGGTTATGTGCCGCTGGATCCGGCGTATCCGCTTGAGCGTCTGTCTTACATGCTGGAGGACAGCGCGCCGTCGGCGGTGCTGGTGCAGGGTTCGACTCGCGGGTTGTTGGGTGAGGTCGCGGTGCCGATGGTCGATCTGGATCACCAGAATTGGCAATCACAGTCGTCCGAAAACCCTTCGGTCGATGGACTGACCCCGCAGCACACGGCTTATGTGATTTACACCTCCGGTTCCACCGGCCAGCCGAAAGGCGTGATCAACGAGCATTCCGGGGTGGTCAACCGTCTGCTGTGGATGCAGGACGCCTATCGCCTGACGGCTGAGGACGTGGTGCTGCAGAAAACCCCGTTCAGTTTCGACGTCTCGGTCTGGGAGTTCTTTTGGCCACTGATGACCGGCGCCCGACTGGTGATGGCGCGTCCGGGCGGCCACAAGGATCCGCTGTATCTGAGCGAAGTGATCGAGCGCGAACGCATCACCACGCTGCACTTCGTGCCGTCGATGCTCGACGTGTTCCTCGCTCACGGTGACACCGCACGTTGCAACGGTTTGCGTCAGGTGATGTGCAGCGGTGAAGCGTTGCCGGGCAGTCTGGTACGGCGCTTCAAGCAGCAATTGCCGAACAGTGGTTTGCACAACCTGTACGGCCCGACCGAAGCGGCCGTGGACGTCACGGCGTGGGATTGCGCCGGGCCGTTGGAGCTAACGCCAGACAACACGCCGATCGGCAAACCGATCGCCAACACCCGCATGTACATCCTCGATGCCCAGCAGCAACCGGTGCCGCAAGGCGTGGTCGGCGAGCTGTACATCGGCGGCGTGCAAGTGGCGCGGGGTTACCTGAACCGTCCTGAACTCAGCGCCGAACGTTTCCTTCAGGATCCATTCCAGCCGAACGGCCGGATGTATCGCACCGGCGACGTCGCCCGCTATCTGGCTGACGGCAACATCGAATACCTGGGCCGCAACGACGATCAGGTGAAGATCCGTGGCCTGCGCATCGAACTGGGTGAAATCCAGTCACGCCTGACCGACATCGGTGGCGTGCAGGAAGCGGCGGTGCTGGCCCGAGAAGATGTGCCGGGAGACAAACGCCTTGTCGCCTACTACACCGGCGCACGACTGGAAATCGACGTGCTGCGCGGTCACTTGCTCGAGCACCTGCCGGATTACATGGTACCGGCGGTATTCGTGCACCTGGATGCGCTGCCACTGAGCCCCAACGGCAAACTCGACCGCAAGGCACTGCCGGCACCCGATCAAGCGTCTGTGATCACTCGCGAATACGAAGCCCCGGTGGGCGAAGTGGAAATTCTCCTCGCCGGGCTCTGGGCCGAATTGCTCAACGTGGAACGGGTAGGGCGGCACGACAACTTTTTTGAACTGGGCGGACACTCATTGCTGGCGGTCAGTCTGATCGGCCGGTTACGTCAGGAAGGCATGGAAGCCGAAGTCAGGGCGTTGTTCGAGCAACCGACCCTGGCCGGTTACGCCGCAATTACGGAAAGAATGGAGATCGTCCTGTGAACGTGATCGAACTGTTGGCAACACTCAAAGCAAAAGATATCCAGTTGGCGGTCACCGACGACCAGTTGCGCGTACAGGGCAACAAACAGGCGCTGAGCGATCCGGCGGTGCTGGCGCTGTTGCGCGAGCACAAACCGGCGCTGATCGAACTGATCAAGGCCGGGCAATATTCAGCGACCAAGAGCGGTCAGGTCGACGTGCCGGCCAATGGCATTGCACCCGGCACCACGCGCATCACCCCGGCGATGCTGACCCTGGCCGAACTCGATCAGGCGGCGATCGACCGTCTGGTCGCCGACGTGCCGGGCGGCGCGGCCAATGTGCAGGACATCTACCCGCTCGCACCGTTGCAGGAAGGCATTCTTTACCATCACGTCAGCGCCACGCAGGGTGATCCCTATGTGATGCAGGCGCATTTCGCCTTTGCCGATCGCGGGCGCTTGAGCGCTTTTGTCCAGGCTTTGCAGGCTGTGATCGATCGCCACGACATCCTCCGTACGGCAGTGGTCTGGGAGGGGCTGGATACGCCGCAGCAAATGGTCTGGCGTCAGGCCGAATTGCCGGTGGAAGAGATCGATGCCGAAGGCGATGCGCTGGCGTACTTGCACGAGCGTTTCGACGCCCGGGAATTCCGTATGGACGTGAGCCGGGCGCCGATGATGCGTCTGGCCCATGCGTGGGACGACGCCGGGCAACGGGTGGTCGCGACGCTGCTGTTTCATCACATGGCGCTGGATCACTCGGCGCTCGACGTGGTGCGCCATGAGATGCGCGCGTTCCTTACGGGGCAGGGCAATCTACTGGGGCGGCCGGTCGCGTTTCGTGACTACGTGGCACAGGCGCGGCTGGGTGTCAGCGAAACCGAGCACGAGGCGTTCTTTCGCGACATGCTCGGCGATATCGACGAGCCGACCTTGCCGTTCGGTTTGCAGGATGTGCAGGGTGACGGGCACGGCATCACCGAGCTGAGTGTGCCGGTCGAACCGGCCTTGGGGCAGCGTTTGCGGGGGCAGGCGCGGCAGCTCGGGGTGAGCGCGGCCAGTCTGTTTCACCTGGCCTGGGCGCAGGTGCTGGCCACACTCGCCGGCAAGCAGCGCGTGGTGTTCGGCACAGTGTTGATGGGCCGCCTGCAAGGTGCCGAGGCCACCGACCGGGCGCTGGGTATCTTCATCAACACCTTGCCGGTGCGGGTGGACGTCGATACTCAGAGCGTGCGCAACGCCGTGCAGGCGACCCACGCGCGCCTGACCACGCTGATGCGTCATGAACACGCGCCGCTGGCGCTGGCCCAGCGCTGCAGCAGCGTGGCTGCGCCGACGCCGCTGTTCAGCGCCTTGCTCAATTACCGCCACAGCCATGGCGCGGCATCGGCGAGTGCACAAACCCTGTCCGCATGGGAAGGCATCACCACCCTGCACTCGGAAGAGCGCACCAATTATCCGCTGACCCTGAGTATCGATGACTTGGGTGATGCCTTCAGCCTGACCCTGCTCGCCACTACTGAAGTCGACCCGCAACGGGTATGCGATTACATGCTCGGTGCCCTGAGCGGTCTGGTGTCTGCGCTGGAGCAGGCACCGGATTCGCCGATCAGCCAGGTGCCGATCCTGCCGGACGCCGAGCGCGAGCAGATCCTGCGCGGCTTCAATGCGACCCAGGCCGACTACCCGCAAGGGCTGACCATTCATCAGCGTTTCGAGGCGCAAGTCATCGAGCGGCCGGAAGCGGTGGCAGCGGTGTTCCTCGGTGAACAGGTGACCTATGCCGAGCTGAACCAGCACGCCAATGCACTGGCCCATCATCTGATCAGCCTGGGCGTTCGCCCCGATGATCGCGTGGCCATCGTCGCCCGCCGAGGGTTGGATACGCTGGCCGGGCTGCTGGCGATTCTCAAGGCCGGGGCCGGCTACGTACCGGTTGACCCGGCGCATCCCGCCGAACGCTTGAGCTATCTGCTCAGCGACAGCGCCCCGGTGGTGGTGCTGACCCAGAGCGATCTGCGTGATCGACTGCCGACGCTGGACGTCCCGGTGATCGACCTCGACCGCCGTACCTGGCCACTGAGTCTGGCCCTCGATCCGCAGGTGCCGGGGCTGACCACAGAGCATCTGGCCTACGTGATCTACACCTCGGGCTCGACCGGTCTGCCCAAGGGCGTGATGGTCGAACACCGCACCCTGTCCAACCTCGTCGACTGGCATTGCGGCGCGTTCGATCTGTGCGCCGGCCGCCACACTTCAAGCCTTGCCGGGTTTGGCTTCGACGCCATGGCCTGGGAAGTCTGGCCGGCGCTGTGTGCCGGTGCGACCCTGCATCTGGCCCCGGCCCGCGACGGCAACGAAGACATCGATGCCTTGCTCGATTGGTGGCGCGCGCAGCCGCTGGATGTGAGCTTTTTGCCAACGCCGGTGGCCGAATACGCCTTCAGTCAAAACCTCGAACACCCGACCTTGCGCACGCTGCTGATCGGCGGGGATCGCTTGCGGCAGTTCAGCCGTCACCAGCATTTCGACGTGATCAACAACTACGGCCCGACTGAAGCCACGGTGGTGGCGACCTCGGGCAAGGTCGAGGCCGGGCAGACGCTGCACATCGGTCGGCCGGTGAGCAATGCCACGGTCTATCTGCTGGATGAGCAGCAACGTCCGGTGCCCATCGGGGTAGCGGGGGAGTTGTATGTCGGTGGCGCCGGGGTTGCCCGGGGTTATCTGAACCGTCCCGAGTTGACGGCCGAACGCTTTCTCGACGATCCATTCAACAGCGGGCGCATGTACCGCACCGGTGACCTGGCGCGCTGGCAGGACGACGGCACCCTCGAATACCTGGGACGCAACGATGATCAGGTGAAAATTCGCGGCGTGCGCATTGAACTGGGCGAGATTGAAACCCGGCTCAACCAGCTTCCCGGTATCCAGGAAGCGGTATTGCTGGCCCGCGAAGATGAACCCGGTCAGCCGCGCCTCGTCGCCTATTACACCGAACAGGCTCAGGTCGAACCGCAACCGGTGGCTGAGCTGCGCGCCTGCCTGCTGGCGCAATTGCCCGAGTACATGGTGCCGTCGGCGTTCGTGCGACTGGATGCGCTGCCGCTGACCGCCAACGGCAAAGTCGACCGTAAAGCCTTGCCGGCGCCGGACCGCGCGGCGCTGTTCACCCGTCATTACGAAGCACCGCAAGGCGAACTGGAAACCGCGTTGGCGCGGATCTGGGGTGAAGTGCTGCAAGTCGAGCGTGTCGGGCGGCGTGACCACTTTTTCGAGCTGGGTGGCCACTCGCTGCTGGCGATGCGCATGGTGTCTCAGGTTCGCCAACGCCTGGGCGTCGAGCTGGCCCTGAGCGAGTTGTTCGCCAATGCCGAGCTGTCAGCGGTCGCCGAGGTGCTGGCTCAGGCCGGGCGCAGTTCGCAACCGGCGATGCTGCCGGTGCCTCGTGACGGCGCGCTGCCGCTGTCGTTTGCCCAGCAACGACTGTGGTTTCTGGCGCGGATGGAAGGGGTCAACACCGCCTACAACATTCCGCTGGGCCTGCGTTTGCGCGGCCATCTCGACGAGGCGGCGCTGCAACAGGCACTGGCCCGGATCGTCGACCGCCACGAAACCCTGCGCAGCCGTTTTGTCCCGCACAACGATGAGGTGCAGGTGATGATCGCGCCGGTCGACAGCGGCATGCTGCTGCGGGTCGAGGATCTGCGTCAGCATCCACACGCCGACGAAGCCTTGCAGGCGTTGATCCGTGAACAGGCCTCGACCCCGTTCGATTTGCAGAACGATCCGTTGATTCGCGGACGTCTGGTCCGGCTGGCCGACGATCACCATGTGTTGCTGCTGACCTTGCACCACATCATCTCCGATGGCTGGTCGATGGGCGTGCTGACCCGTGAACTGATGGCGCTGTATCAGGCTTACAGCCATGGCGAGGCCGATCCGCTGCCGCCATTGGCGCTGCAATACGCCGACTACGCGACCTGGCAACGGCGCTGGTTGAGCGGTGAAGTGCTGCAGCGTCAGAGCGATTACTGGCAGCAGAATCTGGCGGGGGCCCCGACCTTGCTGGTGCTGCCGACCGACCGTCCGCGTCCGGCGCAACAGGATTACACTGGCAGCAGCGTCGAGTTCCGGTTGGACGAACCGCTGAGCGCCGCACTCAAGGCGCTGAGCCAGCGGCACGGCGTGACGATGTACATGACGATGGTGAGCGCCTGGGCGTTGTTGCTCAGTCGCTTGTCCGGCCAGTCCGACGTGGTGGTGGGTTCGCCGATTGCCAACCGTGGTCGGGCGGAAATCGAAGGGCTGATCGGGTTGTTCATCAATACCCTGGCCCTGCGGATCGATACATCCGGTGGGCTCAGCGTCGAGGCGTTGCTGGCCCGGGTCAAGGCGTGCACGCTGCAAGCCCAGGCCCATCAGGATCTGCCCTTCGAGCAGGTGGTGGAAGTCACCCGGCCGGCGCGCAGTCTTTCCCACAGTCCGTTGTTCCAGACCACCCTGAGCTGGGAAAACAGCGTGGGGCCGGATCTGGCGCTGGGTGATCTGGCGCTGGAAAGCGTGGCCGGTCCGGCTCAGTTTGCCAAGTTCGACCTGTCGCTGACCCTGGGTGAAACCCGCAGCGGAATTCGCGGAGCGCTGGAATACGCCACGGCGTTGTTCGATGAATCGACGATCCAGCGTTATGTCGGCTACTTCCAGCAACTGCTGCATGCAATGGTCTCCAACGATCAGGCAGAGCTGGAACAGCTCGATATGGTTCAGGCCCACGAGCGTGAACAGTTGCTCGTCACGTTCAACGACACGCACACGGCGTTTGTGTCGGGGCTGACCATTGCGCAGCGATTCGAGGCACAAGTGATCGAGCGGCCCGAGGCGGTTGCGGCGGTCAGTCAGGGGCAGGCGTTGACCTTTGGCGAGCTGAACCGACAGGCCAACACTCTGGCTCATCACCTGATCGGGCTGGGCGTTCGCCCTGATGATCGCGTGGCCATCGTCGCCCGGCGCGGGCTCGACACACTGGTCGGGCTGGTGGCCATTCTCAAGGCCGGCGCCGGTTATGTGCCGGTGGATCCGGCGCACCCGGCGGAGCGTTTGCACTATTTGCTGAGCGACAGTGCGCCCGTGGCGGTGCTGTGCCTGAGTGATTTGCGTGAACGCTTGCCGGCGCTTGATGTACCGGTGATCGATCTGGATTTGCGTACCTGGCCGGACAACGAGACCGGTAATCCGCAGGTGCCTGGCATGACCAGCGAACACCTGGCCTACGTCATCTACACCTCGGGCTCCACCGGTTTGCCCAAGGGCGTGATGGTCGAACACCACACACTGAGCAACCTCGTCGATTGGCATTGCAAGGCTTTCGACCTGTGCGCCGGGCGTCACACGTCGAGCCTTGCCGGTTTCGGCTTCGACGCCATGGCTTGGGAAGTCTGGCCGGCCCTGTGTGCCGGCGCGACCCTGCACCTGGCGCCGGCCCGCGACGGCAGCGAAGACGTGGATGCGTTGCTCGACTGGTGGCGCGCGCAGCCGCTGGACGTGAGCTTCTTGCCGACACCGGTGGCCGAATACGCCTTCAGCCAGAACCTCGAACATCCGACCCTGCGCACGCTGCTGATTGGCGGCGACCGTCTGCGTCAGTTCAATCGTCAGCAGTCGTTCGATGTGGTCAACAACTACGGCCCGACCGAGGCCACGGTGGTCGCCACCTCGGGCATTGTCGAAGCGGGGCAGGCGCTGCACATCGGCAAACCGATCGCCAACGCGACGGTGTACCTGCTCGATGAACAGCACCGCCCGGTACCTGTCGGCGTGGCGGGTGAGCTTTATGTGGGCGGCGCCGGTGTGGCCCGGGGCTACCTGAATCGTGCGGATCTGACCGAAGAACGCTTCCTGCGTGACCCGTTCAACCACGGCCGGATGTACCGCACGGGTGACCTGGCGCGCTGGCGCGCCGATGGTTCCATCGAGTACCTGGGGCGCAACGACGATCAGGTGAAAATCCGCGGCGTGCGTGTCGAACTGGGCGAAATCGAAACCCGCCTGAATCAGTTGCTCGGCATCCAGGAGGCGGTGCTGGTGGCCCGCGAAGACGAGCCCGGCCAGGTGCGGCTGGTGGCGTATTTCACCGAGCAGGCACAGGTCGAGCCGTTGGCCGTGGCCGAACTGCGGGCGCACCTGTTGACCCAGTTGCCGGAATACATGGTGCCGGCGGCCTTCGTCAGACTCGACACGCTGCCGCTGACCGCCAACGGCAAGGTCGACCGCAAGGCCTTGCCAATGCCGGATCGCAGCGCCTTGTTCACCCGCGACTACCAAGCACCGCAAGGTGAGCTGGAAACCACTCTGGCGCAGATCTGGGCCGACGTGCTGCAAGTTGAGCAGGTCGGACGTCAGGATCACTTTTTCGAACTGGGCGGCCACTCGTTGCTGGCGATGCGCATGCTGTCTCAGGTGCGCCAGCGGCTGGGGGTGGAACTGACGCTCGCTGAGCTGTTCGCCAATGCCGAACTGTCAGCGGTCGCCGAGGTGCTGGCCCAGGCCGGGCGCTGCACGCAACCGCCGATCATGCCGGCGCCGCGGGACGGCGCGCTGCCGTTGTCGTTCGCTCAACAACGGTTGTGGTTCATGGCGCAACTGGAAGGCGCCAACACCGCCTACAACATTCCCCTCGGCCTGCGCCTGCGCGGTCGCCTCGACGAAACCGCCCTGCAACGAGCACTGGCGCGGATCGTTGAGCGTCACGAAACCCTGCGCAGCCGCTTCGCCCAGTTCAACGATGAAGCCCAGGTGCTGATCGCGCCGCTCGACAGCGGTGTGCTGCTGCGGGTCGAAGATTTGCGCCACCACCCGCAAGCCGACGACGCCTTGCTCGCGCTGATTCAGGGTGAAGCCTCGGGGCCGTTCGATTTGCAGGACGACCCGTTGATTCGCGGGCGTCTGGTGCGACTCGCCGATGATCATCATGTGTTGCTGCTGACCCTGCACCACATCATCTCCGATGGCTGGTCGATGGGCGTCCTGACCCGCGAATTGATGGCGCTGTATCAGGCGTTCAGCCATGGCGAGGCCGATCCGCTGCCGCCGTTGGCGTTGCAATACACCGATTACGCCGTGTGGCAGCGCCGCTGGTTGAGCGGTGAAGTCTTGCAGCGTCAGAGCGATTTCTGGCAGCAGACCCTGGCCGGTGCGCCGGCCTTGCTGATGTTGCCGACCGACCGTCCACGCCCGGCCCAGCAGGATTACGCTGGCAGCAGTGTCGACATCCGGCTGGATGAGCGTTTGAGCGCCGGGCTCAAGGCGCTGTGCCAACGCCACGGCGTGACGCCTTACATGGCGGTGATGAGTGCGTGGGCGATGTTGCTCGGTCGCTTGTCCGGCCAATCGGACGTAGTGATCGGGTCGCCCGTCGCCAACCGCAACCGGGCGGAAATCGAAGGGCTGATCGGATTGTTCGTCAACACGCTTGCGCTGCGCATCGATACTTCGGGTGCGCTCAGCGTCGAAGCGTTGCTGGCGCGAGTCAAGGCGTGCACGCTTGAGGCGCAGGCCCATCAGGACCTGCCGTTCGAACAGGTGGTGGAAATCACCCGGCCGGTGCGCAGCCTGTCACACAGCCCGTTGTTCCAGACATTGTTGAGCTGGGACAGTGGCAGCGGTGCGACGCTGGCTCTCGGTGACCTGACGCTGGAAGGCGTGGCCGAGCCGAGCCACTTCGCCAAGTTCGACCTGTCGCTGACGTTGGGCGAAGCCCAAGGTGTGATCCGGGGTTCGCTGGAATACGCCACGGCGTTGTTCGATGAGTCGACGATCCAGCGTTATGCCGGTTACTTGCAGCAACTGCTGCAGGCCATGGTCAGCAACGATCAGGCGTTGCTGGAGCAGGTCGATGTGCTGGCGGAGGATGAGCGTCGGCACTTGCTGCATGACTTCAATGCCACTGACGTTGATTACGATCTGGAGCAGAGCATCCACGGTCTGTTCGAGGCGCAGGCCTTGCGCACGCCGCAGGCTGTGGCGGTGCTCTCAGGCGAACAGCGGCTGAGCTATGCCGAGCTGAACGCTCGGGCCAACCGTTTGGCGCATCACTTGCGCGGACTGGGCGTTGGCCCGGATGCGCGGGTGGCGATCTGCGTCGAGCGCGGGCTGGAGATGGTGGTCGGGTTGCTGGCGATTCTGAAGGCCGGTGGCGGTTATGTGCCGCTGGATCCGGCGTATCCGCTGGAGCGTCTGGCTTACATGCTGGAGGACAGTGCACCGTTGGCGGTGCTGGTGCAGGGTTCGAGCCGCGAACTGTTGGGTGAGGTGTCGGTGCCGGTGGTCGATCTGGATCGCAACACCTGGCAATCGCTGTCGGCCGAAAACCTTTCCGTTGATGGACTGACCCCGCAACACACCGCCTACGTGATCTACACCTCGGGCTCCACCGGTCAGCCGAAAGGTGTGATCAACGAGCATTCCGGTGTGGTCAACCGCTTGCTGTGGATGCAGGACGCTTATCGCCTGACGGCTGAGGACGTGGTGCTGCAGAAAACCCCGTTCAGTTTCGACGTCTCGGTCTGGGAGTTCTTCTGGCCGTTGATGACCGGCGCCCGACTGGTGATGGCGCGTCCGGGCGGCCACAAGGATCCGCTGTATCTGAGCGAAGTGATCGAGCGCGAACGCATCACCACGCTGCACTTCGTGCCGTCGATGCTCGACGTGTTCCTCGCCCATGGCGACACCGCGCGTTGCAACGGTTTGCGTCAGGTGATGTGCAGCGGTGAAGCGTTGCCGGGCAGTCTGGTACGGCGCTTCAAGCAGCAATTGCCGAACAGTGGTTTGCACAACCTGTACGGCCCGACCGAAGCGGCAGTGGACGTTACCGCATGGGATTGCGCCGGGCCGTTGGAGCTAACGCCAGACAACACGCCCATCGGCAAACCGATCGCCAACACCCATATGTACATCCTCGATGCCCAGCAGCAACCGGTGCCGCAAGGCGTGGTCGGCGAGTTGTACATCGGGGGTGTGCAAGTGGCTCGCGGTTATCTGAACCGGCCCGAGTTGAGCGCCGAGCGTTTCCTGAACGATCCATTCCAGCCGAACGGCAGGATGTACCGCACCGGCGACGTCGCCCGTTATCTGGCCGATGGCAACATCGAATACCTGGGCCGCAACGACGATCAGGTGAAGATCCGTGGCCTGCGCATCGAACTCGGTGAAATCCAGTCTCGCCTGACCGACATCGGCGGTGTGCAGGAAGCGGCGGTGCTGGCCCGCGAAGACGTGCCGGGAGACAAGCGCCTTGTCGCCTACTACACCGGCGCACGTCTGGAAATCGACCTGCTGCGCAGTCAACTGCTGGAGCACCTGCCGGATTACATGGTGCCCGCAGTGTTCGTGCATCTGGACGCTCTGCCGCTGAGCCCCAACGGCAAACTCGACCGCAAAGCCTTGCCGATGCCGGATCAGGCCTCGGTGATCACTCGCGAGTACGAAGCGCCCGTCGGCGAGGTGGAAATTCTCCTCGCAGGGTTGTGGGCCGAACTGCTCAAGGTGGAGCGAGTAGGGCGCCACGACAACTTCTTCGAACTGGGCGGACACTCGCTGATGGCAGTCAACCTGGTGGCGCGGATGCGCCACGTCGGGCTGACGGCTGATGTGCGTGTGCTGTTCAGCCAGCCGACGCTCGCCGCACTGGCCGCCGCGGTCGGCGATGAGACGGAGAGCGAAATCCCGGCCAACCGGATTGCACCGGACTGCAAACACATCACCCCGGACATGCTGCCACTGGTTGCACTGGATCAGCCCGCCATCGACCGCATTGTCGCCAGCATTCCCGGCGGCGCAGCGAACGTGCAGGACATTTATCCGTTGGCGCCGTTGCAGGCCGGCATTCTGTTCCATCACTTGTCGGCACCCCAGGGCGATCCGTATGTGTTGCAGGCGCAGTTCGCCTTTGCCAATGAATCACGCCTGAGGGTGTTCGCCGAAGCCTTGCAGGCCGTGATCGAGCGCCATGACATCCTGCGCACGTCGCTGTTCTGGGACGGTCTGCAAGAGCCGGTGCAAGTGGTCTGGCGTCAGGCGTCGCTGGTGTGTGAAACGGTGGAGCTGGATGCTGGCGAAACTGATGCACTCGATCAGTTGCGCAGTCGGTTCGATACCCGGCAATACCGCATGGCCGTCACACAGGCGCCATTGATGCGAGTGGTGCACGGCTGGGACGCGGTCAATCGGCGCGTGGTGGCGCTGCTGCTGTTCCATCACCTGGTCATGGACCACATTGCGCTCGAGGTTCTGCGCCACGAGATGCAGGCAGTCCTGCTCGGCCAGGTGCGGCAACTGGCCGAACCGGTGCCTTATCGCACCTATGTCGCCCGTACTCGCTCGGGGCTGAGCGAAGAGGAACATGAGACGTTCTTCCGTGACATGCTCGGCGATATCGACGAACCGACCCTGCCGTATGGCCAGAGTTCTGTCGCGGACAGCGGTAACGGGCATGCGCAGCGGCTGCTGAACACTGCGCTGAGCCAGCGGGTCAGGGCCAAGGCCAGGCGCCTGGGCATCAGCGCCGCCAGCCTGATGCACCTGGCCTGGGCCAGCGTGCTGGGGCAACTGTCGGGGCGTGAAAACGTGGTGTTCGGCACCGTCATGCTCGGCCGGTTGCACGGCGGTGAAGGTGCCGAACGGGCGCTGGGCGTGTTCATCAACACGCTGCCGCTGCGCATCGATCTGGACGGGCAATCGGTGAAAGAAGCGGCGCTGGCAACCCATCAGCGCTTGAACCGCTTGCTGCATCACGAACACGCGCCGCTGGCGCTGGTGCAACGTTGCAGCGCCATGGCCCCGGGGTCGCCGCTGTTCAATGCGTTGTTCAATTACCGCCACAGTGGCGGCGGGGGCACGCCGTCCGACGAAGTCGTGGCGGCATGGCAGGGCATGCAGTTGCTCGATGCCGAAGAACACAGCAACTACCGCCTGAGCCTGAGCGTCGATGACCTGGGCGAAGACTTCAGCCTGACTGCGTTGACCATGTCCGGGATCGACGCCGAGCGGATCTGCGACTACATGGATCTTGCGGTCGACAGCTTGTTGCAGGCGCTGGAGCGGACGCCGCAACTGGGCATCGATCAGTTGTCGATCCTGCCGCGGGATGAGCGGCGGCAACTGCTGGTCGAGTTCAACGCCACTCAACGGGATTACCCGGCGACGTTGACGGTTCATCGTCTGTTCGAACAGCAGGTGACGAAGCATCCGCAAGTGGTGGCAGCCGTGCATGGTGCGCTATCGCTGAGCTACTTTGAGTTGAATGAGCGGGCCAATCGCCTGGCCCATCACTTGATCGGCCAAAGTGTGCAACCGGGCGATCACGTGGCGATCCTGCTGCCACGCTCGCTGGATCTGCTGATCGCGCAACTGGCCATCGGCAAGTGCGCGGCGGCGTATGTGCCGCTGGACATCAACGCGCCGGCCGAGCGTCAGGCGTTCATGGTCGAGGACTGCGGGGCGAAAGCGCTGTTGACCTTCAGCACTGAAACGGTTGATTACGCAGTGCGCCGGATCGATCTGGATGTGCTGAAGCTTGATGCGCAACCGACGAACAACCCGGATCTGCCGCAGTCCTCGGAATCGCTGGCCTACATCATGTACACCTCCGGCTCCACCGGCACGCCGAAAGGAGTGATGGTGCCGCACCGGGCGATCGGTCGACTGGTGATCAACAACGGCTACGCCGATTTCAATCCGCAGGACCGTGTGGCGTTTGCCTCCAACCCGGCATTCGATGCCAGCACCATGGACGTCTGGGGGCCGCTGCTCAACGGTGGGCGCGTAGTAGTGATTGATCACGCGACCTTGCTCGATCCACTCGCGTTCGGACGTGAGCTGGCCAACACCGGCGTCACGATCCTGTTCGTCACCACCGCGCTGTTCAACCAGTACGTGCAGTTGATTCCCGAAGTCCTCAAAGGATTGCGCATCGTGCTCTGCGGTGGCGAACGCGCTGACCCGGCCGCCTTCCGCCGCTTGCTGGCCGAGGCGCCAAGCCTGCGTATCGTTCACTGCTACGGCCCGACCGAAACCACCACCTACGCGACTACTTTTGAAGTCCGCGAAGTGGCAGAAACTGCCGACAGCGTGCCGATTGGCGGCCCGATCTCCAACACCCAGGTCTATGTACTCGATGCCCGCCAGCAACCGGTACCGATGGGCGTCACCGGCGAGTTGTACATCGGCGGGCAAGGCGTGGCGTTGGGTTACCTCAATCGCCCGGACCTGACCGCCGAGAAATTCCTGCAAGACCCGTTCGGCGATCAACCGGGCGCGTTGCTGTACCGCACCGGCGACCTCGCACGCTGGCTCGCACCGGGGCAACTGGAATGCATCGGTCGTAACGACGATCAGGTGAAGATTCGTGGCTTCCGCATCGAACTGGGGGAAATCGAAAACCGCCTGCTGAACTGTGAAGGAGTGAAGGAGGCCATCGTATTGGCCCGTCAGGACGGCCAGGAACCGCTGCGTCTAGTCGCGTACTTCACAGCTGAAGAGGGCATCAACAGCGCCAGCCTGCGCGGTCAATTGCAAGCACGTCTGCCGGAATACATGGTGCCGTCGGCCTGGGTGCAGCTCGACGCGTTGCCGCTGAACAACAACGGCAAGGTCGACCGCAAGGCGTTGCCAGTTCCGGCACAGGACGCACTGCTCAGTCGTACCTATGAAGCCCCGGCCAATCCGCAGGAGGAAACCCTCGCTCAGTTGTGGGCCGAGGTGTTGCAGGTCGAGCAGGTTGGTCGTCACGACAACTTCTTCGAGCTGGGCGGGCATTCGTTGCTGGCGATTCGTCTGGTCAACCTGATGCAACAGAACGGCCTGGAGGTGACGCTGGCCGAGCTGTTCCAGCACGCCAGCATCGAGTCGCTCGGCACGTTGCTCAGCCAGCGCACAGGCGCTGAACAGCAAGATGACGGGCTGGTCGTGGTGCGTGCCGGTGGCGCAGACACACCGTTGTTCCTGATGCATGAGTTCAGCGGGATGGACGCTTACTTCCCGGCGCTGGGCCTGCATATCGAGGGCGATTTCCCGATCTACGGGCTGCCGGGCATTCCGTTCGGCAAGGCACCGCTGCGCACCATGGAATGCCTGGCGGCGCGCATGGTGGAGATCATCCGTTCGGTGCAGCCGCAAGGGCCTTATCGCCTGGCCGGCTGGTCGTTCGGCGGGGTGCTGGCCTATGAAGTGGCGATGCAGTTGCTCGGCATGGATGAGACGGTAGCGTTCGTTGGCCTGATCGACAGTTTCGTGCCGCGCCTGACCGATCAGGGCAAGGCGCGCTGGAGCGACGAGCATGCGCACAAGCGCCAGCTGTTGCAGCACTGCACGATGTACCGCGCCTCTCTTGGAAACGCGGGACAAGCCGCACTGGCGCATCTGGCGGTGTTGCAGACCGAGCTGGAGCAGATTGACTTCCAGTCGCTGTTGCAGCGCTGCCGGGAGGAGCAATTGCTGCATCCGGACATGGCCGCTGCCGCGCCTCAAGACCTCTGGCATTACCTCGACCGCGAGGTCGCCCACGGGCATGCACTGGCGCATTACCGGATCAATCCATTGGGCATCCCGTTGCATCTGTTCCGGGCCCAGGAGCATCCGACAGAGCTATCTCGTCGTCATCCGACCCTGGGCTGGGCGGACGAGGTGCCGGCCACGCTGCTGCGCTGCATCGACGTGCCGGGCGATCACCAGAGTATGATGCAGGCGCCGCATGTGCATGTGCTCGGTCAGGCGCTCAGCCAGGCGTTGCAGGCGTCGGCGACGGTCGAATCCCGGGCGTATCAGCCGTTGTTGACGATCCAGACCGGCTACACCGGGCACGCGCCGATCTTCTGTGTGCCGGGGGCTGGTGACAGTGTCACCGGGTTTATCCATCTGACCGAGGCGCTGGGGCCGGAGTGGCCGATTTACGGGCTGCAACCCCGAGGCCTAGACGGCGCGACCGTGCCGCACAGTCGGGTCGAAAGCGCTGCCACGTTTTACGTGCGGGCGCTTGAGCAACTGTACCCGCAAGGGCCGGTGCATCTGATCGGGCATTCGTTCGGTGGCTGGGTGGCGTACGCCATGGCGGCGCAGTTGCAGGCTGCGGGGCGCGAGGTGGCGTCCCTGACCCTGATCGACAGCGAATCGCCGGGCGGCAACAGCGTGGTGGGCAAGCCTTACACCACCACTGCAGCGCTGCTGCGACTGATCGAGTCGCTGCAACTGTCCAGCGGCAAGTCTTTGGGCATTGATGCGCTGGCCTTCGCCGAAGCTGACGACACCACGCAAATGCGCCTGCTGCATGACGGGATGGTGCACGCGGGTGTGCTGTCTGAACGTGCGTCAACCGATGCGATGCAGGGCCCGGTGCGCACGTTCGCCACCGCGCTGCGCACGGTCTATCGACCGGCTCTGGCCTACACCGGGCCGGTGCGCCTGGCGCTGGTGGACGACCCGACGCTGGACGCCTCGGGCAACCAGCGCGAACAGGTTGCAATGCTCGAAGGCTGGCAGCGCGAGGCCAGGGATCTGGCGGTGTGGTACGGCCCTGGCAACCACTTCACGATTCTCAAGGCACCCAACGTCTTCAGTCTCGCGGCGTGGTGGCATGACGGGTTGACGGTGGCGGCTGGCCAAGTGTTGTCCTGATTGAAGTCTTTATCCTGGAACCCGGCCGCTGGCCGGGCTCAACCCTGAACGGAATTGTGGTCATTTATGGAACAGTCGAAGTTGCGCAAAGTCGGTCTGGGAATCGCGTTGACGCTGGTGGCCGGGTTGGTCTTCTACACGGTGCAGGCACCGGCCGAAGCACCGCAATACCTGACCGCCACGGTCGAACGCGGTGACATTGAAAACGCGGTGCTCGCCACCGGTCTGCTGGAGGGCATCAAGCAGGTGGACGTCGGTGCCCAGGTCTCGGGGCAGTTGAAGTCGCTCAAGGTCAAGGTCGGCGACAAGGTCAAGAAAGGCCAGTGGCTGGCGGAAATCGACCCGTTGGTGCTACAGAACACCCTGCGTCAGGCTCAGGTCGATGAGGAAAACCTGCAAGCCCAGCGCCGGGCGACTCAGGCTCAGCTCCGGCAGACCAAGGCGATCTACGAGCGCTATCAGAACCTGCAGGAGGACGCCTCTATCTCGCGGCAGGATTTTGAAACCGCGCAATCGAACTACGAAGTGCAGCAAGCCAATCTGTTGTCGCTGGATGCGCAGATCAAGAGCGCGCATATCCAGATCGACACGGCCAAGGTCAACCTGGCCTACACGCGGATCATCGCGCCCATCGACGGCGATGTGGTGGGCATCGTGACTCAGGAAGGCCAGACTGTGATTGCCAACCAACTGGCGCCGATCCTGCTGAAGCTGGCGGATCTGGACACCATGACCGTCAAGGCTCAGGTGTCGGAGGCGGATGTCATTCACATCGCGCCGGGGCAGGAGGTTTATTTCACCATTCTGGGCGAGGACAAACGTTATTACGGCAAGCTGCGCGGCACTGAACCCGCGCCGCAGAACTTCCTCGAAACCCCGCCCGCCGGCACGCCGAAACAGAACACGGCGGTGTTCTACAACGCGCTGTTCGAGGTGCCGAACCCTGATCACCGCTTGCGCATTTCCATGACGGCCCAGGTGCGGGTGGTGCTCGACACCGCCAAATCGGTGTTGACGATTCCGGTGGCCGCGCTGGGCCCGCGCAACAACGATGGCAGTTTTCCGGTGCGGGTGCTGGACGCCAAGGGCCAGGCGCAGTCGCGCAACGTACAGACCGGGATCAACAACAACGTCAAGGTGCAGGTCAACGGTGGTCTGGCCGAAGGCGACCGGGTGGTGATCGGTGATCCGGTGTCGAAAGTGGCAGGGGCATGAGCATGACCGAACCTCTGCTGCAACTGACCGGCATCAGCCGCAGTTTCACCGCGGGCGACCGTGAATTTCTGGCGCTGAAGAACATCGACCTGACGATCAATGCCGGGGAAATGGTGGCGATCATCGGTGCCTCGGGCTCCGGCAAATCAACCCTGATGAACCTCCTCGGCTGCCTCGACTACGCCACGGCCGGCAGCTACAAGATCAACGGCCGGGAAACCCGCGACCTGGACAATCAGGCGCTTGCCGAACTGCGCCGTGATTACTTCGGTTTCATCTTCCAGCGCTACCACCTGCTGCCGCATCTGAGTGCGATGCACAACGTCGAAATGCCGGCAATATACGCCGGCACACCGGAACCGCAGCGTCATGCCCGGGCCCGTGAGCTGCTGGCACGGCTGGGGCTGGAAGGGCACCTGACTCATCGTCCGAGCCAACTGTCGGGCGGTCAGCAGCAGCGCGTCAGTATCGCCCGGGCCTTGATGAACGGCGGCGAAGTGATCCTCGCCGATGAACCGACCGGCGCACTCGACACCACCAGCGGCAAAGAGGTGATGCGTATTCTGCTGGAGCTGCACGCCGCCGGGCACACGGTGATTCTGGTGACCCACGACCCCAAGGTCGCGGCCAACGCCGAGCGCATCATCGAAGTCAGCGACGGCGAAATCCTCAGCGATCGCTGCAACGAGCGCGACACCACGGCGCTGACCAATGAGGACGCAGTGCCGCCCAAGTCCACGGCGGCGCGGCGTCTGGTGGCCAGCCTCGGGTTGTTCAAGGAAGCGTTCAACATGGCCTGGGTCGCACTGATCTCCCATCGGATGCGCACCTTGCTGACCATGCTCGGGATCGTCATCGGCATCACCTCGGTGGTGTCGATTTCGGCCATCGGCGAAGGGGCCAAGCGCTATGTCTTGAAAGACATCCAGGCCATCGGCAGCAACACCATCGATATCTATTCCGGCACCAGTTTCGGCGATAGCCGTTCGGCGGCCATCGAAACCCTGGTGCCGGCGGATGTGACGGCGCTCAATCAGCTGTACTACGTCGACAGTGCCACGCCGGTGGTCGGGCGCAATCTGTTGCTGCGTTACCGCAACATCGACCTCGATGCGCAGGTCAACGGCGTCAGCGATCTGTACTTCCAGGTGCGCGGGATCAAGATGGAGTCGGGCATCCCGTTCAGCGAAAGCGATGCAAGGCGTCAGGCGCAAGTGGTGGTGATCGATCACAACACCCGCCATCGATTGTTCGGCGAAGGGGTTGATCCGCTGGGGCAGGTGATCCTGATCGGTAACCTGCCGTGCACCGTGATCGGTGTGGCGGCGGAGAACAAGAACATCTTCTCGTCGAGCAAGTCGCTCAACGTCTGGGTGCCCTATGAAACCGCAGCCGGACGGCTGCTGGGCCAGCGTTATCTGGACAGCATCAGTGTGCGGATCAAGGACGGTCAACCGAGCAAAGTGGTAGAGGACAACGTCAACAAGCTGATGCTGCAACGCCACGGCACCAAGGACTTCTTCACCAATAACCTCGACAGCGTGATGCAGACCGTACAGAAAACTAGCCGCTCACTGGCCTTGCTGTTGTCGCTGATTGCGGTGATTTCGCTGGTGGTAGGCGGCATCGGCGTGATGAACATCATGCTGGTGTCGGTCACCGAGCGTACCCGTGAAATCGGCATCCGCATGGCGGTCGGGGCTCGGCAGTCGGACATTCGCCAGCAGTTTCTGGTGGAGGCGGTGATGGTCTGCCTGCTGGGTGGCGCCATCGGTATCTCGTTGAGTTACGCCATCGGCCACCTGTTCTCGCTGTTCATCAAGGAATGGGAAATGGTGTTTTCGCTGACCTCGGTGCTCACTGCTGTGCTTTGCTCGACCCTGATCGGTATCGTGTTCGGCTTCGTGCCGGCGCGCAATGCGTCGCGGCTCGATCCGATCGAGGCGTTGGCCCGGGATTGAAACGGGCGCAAAAAAACCGCCGTCCTTTGCAGGAGGGCGGTTTCGTTACAGGCGTGTGAACCGTCAGGCCGCGTTCGACGGGCCGCAGGCTGCGGGGCAGTCCTTTGGTGAGTACATCCAGCGCATCAGCGAGTGACGGCCGCTGATACCCAGTTTGATCGCGGCGCGTTTGAGGTAGCTCTCCACGGTGTTGACCTTCAATTGCAACTGCTCGGCCAGTTCAGGCGCGGTGCGCCCGGCGAGCAGGCCGACACACACTTCCATTTCGCGGTTCGACAGGCTCAGCCCCAGTTGCTCCACGCGCTCGCAAAAGCGCAGGCGCAGGGTTTCCAGGCCCAGCAGGGTTGAATCCGATTGCTCCTGAGATTGTCCCTGGGCGTCAGTGTTCGCCGGTTGCAGGGCGTTGATGTGTTTCTCGACCATCGGCAGCAGCACTGGAGAAATGTCCTGCAACAAACTGCGCTCGTGGGCGGAAAAGCGTTTTGACGGGCCGCACCGGTAAACCGATATCACATAGCGGTAACCGTCCTTGCGCCGGGTCAGATGCAATTGCGAGGCGTCGGTGACCGTCGAGGGTTCGGGAGTGGGCAATTCATTGGCACTCGGCAGAGTGCTCAACTCGGAATACACCGTTTCAGCCAGCAAGGATGCTTCCTTGACGCATTCGGGCTCACTGCGCGGCTGTGCGCGTCCGACCGGTTCCACGCGCATCTGCCGGATGTGCGTGGCGTCCACCGCCAGTTGGGTCAGGATCAGGTCGTGCAGCATCCGTGGGAAATGTCGGCTGCCAGTGCTGGCGATGACCTTGCCAATGTGAGGAAACAGCTGTGAGTTCATGTCGTTCATCCATGAGTTGCAGTGTGGTACTCGTGTTCCTGAGCCACCGGAAAACAGCTCCATGCCCGGCGACAGCGAATCAGGAAATGGGATCCTATCCTAGTACAACGTTTCAGCGACGGTTTAATGAAGGGGCTATTAGCTCATAACTGACGGTGAGGGGGATGTCGGGATGACACGTGTCAGCGAAACGCCTTACAGCTGAATAGGAATAAATTTGTAAGAATCATGGAAGTGACAGTATTTAAAAACAAAAAAAGCCCGTTTCAGCCGAAGCCAAAACGGGCTTTTTCCCGCATCGACAACCGTTACTTCAGGTTGTCAAAGTGGTCTCGCAGGAACTCGTAAAAGCGAAACGCTTGAAACGATCTCCATACGAGGCTCAGCGTACGCAGCAAAAGCTTCATACGTTTTGGCCTCCAGGTCGGGGGCCAAACCTCCAGCGCACTTACCGGACCATGTGTGCCTTCGGACATGCACGTCAATGTTGTCCATGAGGCGGCCGGTTGTGATCCCTCCGAGCCATCATTCCGGCACGGGTGCAAAACCGTGTCGAAGGGCATGAAACCGTTATGGTTCCAGCCAAACCTCACGGATGCACTGGCGAGTGAGCGTCGGCATATTAACTTGTCTTGTGGCGTGATTCTGAGGATCCCGGGCAAAGACTTGATGAGTTTTGTAATTCGTTATTTCTGTCAGTATGTTTTTGTGGGTTAAAGACTTGCCAGGGTTGACCTTGGCTTCACATAACGTCATTCAACACTCACAAAATCACGTTGCAACGAGTACCAAAGATTAATAGTATTCCCGCACGTCAGTGTTGTCCGTGAGACACCAGGCCCCAGCCGCAAACTGAGGCCTACCGAAAAACCGCCCCGCAAAGGCGGTTTTTTTTCGCCCATCGATTGACCGCCGCCAGCAATCCTACGCCTCGCTCACCAAGGGCAACCCGGCGTCCACCAGCTCGATCCAGTGCCTGACCGGCGTGCGTCCCGCGCCGTCGAGGTGGGCCTGGCAGCCGATATTGGCGGTGGCGATGATGTCCGGATGGTCGCTTTCCAGGGCGTTGAGCTTTTGGTCGCGCAGTTGCCGGGCCAGCGCCGGTTGGGTTATCGAATAGGTGCCCGCCGAGCCGCAGCACAGATGGGCGTCCGGCACGGTCGTGAGGTTGAAGCCCAATCGGGTCAGCACCGACTCCACCGCGCCGCCGAGTTTCTGTGCGTGTTGCAAGGTACAGGGGCAGTGGAAAGCCAAGCGCTGATCGGCATGAATACCTAGGGACTCGAGCGGTTCCTCACGCAACACTTCCACCAGATCTTTCGCCAGCGCACTCACGGTTTTCGCCTTTTCGGCATAGGCCGGATCGGTGCACAGCAAGTGTCCGTAATCCTTGATGAACGCGCCGCAACCGCTGGCGGTCTGCACGATGGCTTCGGCGCCTTGTTCGATGGCCGGCCACCACGCATCGATGTTCTGGCGGGCGCGGTCAAGTCCGGTGGCCTGGGCGTCGAGGTGATAGTCCACGGCGCCACAACAGCCGGCCTTTCGCGCCGGTGTAATGCTGATCCCCAATCGATCCAGCACCCGTGCTGCCGCCGCGTTGGTATTGGGCGACAAACCCGGTTGCACGCAGCCTTCGAGCATCAGCACCTGGCGGGCATGTTGCGTTACCGGGCGGGGTGCGATTGCAGAGGTGCTGCGCGGCAGTTTGGCTTGCAGGGTATTGGGCAACAGCACACGGAAGATCTGGCCAGCGCTGACCAGTCCTTTGAACAGTCCGGGATTCGGTGCCACACCACGCAAACCTGCCCGCAACACACGTTGACCAATGGGGCGCGGCACAGCGGCATCAACCACGGCGCGGCCGATGTCGAGCAGGTTGTGATAGTCCACGCCCGAGGGGCAGGTGGTTTCGCAATTGCGGCAGGACAGGCAACGATCCAGGTGCAGCTGGGTCTTGCGGGTAACTTCGTTGCCTTCCAGCACCTGTTTGATCAGGTAGATGCGACCCCGTGGGCCGTCGAGTTCGTCGCCGAGCAACTGATAGGTCGGGCAGGTCGCGTTGCAGAAGCCGCAGTGCACGCAAGTGCGCAGGATGCTTTCGGCTTCTTCGGCGCGAGGCAGTTGTCGGGCTTCTTCGCTGAGAGTGGTTTGCATGGCTCAAAGCTCCGCGTACAGACGACCGGGGTTGAAGATGCCCTGAGGGTCAAGTTGTTGCTTGAGGCGACGGTGATAGTGCAGGAGGGCGGGCGGCAACGGATGGAAAGGCGCGTCGATCAAGCCATGGCTGTAGCAGGTCGCATGCCCGCCAACAGCCGAAACCACCTTGCGAATCAGTGCCGCCTCAGCACCTGATTTGAGCCAACGCTGGGCGCCGCCCCAGTCGAGCATTTGTACACCGGCCAAGGCCAGCGGCGGGGTGTTGTTCGGCACCGACAGGCGCCACAGGGGCTGGTCCTCATCAAAAAAATCCAGGCGCTGTTCATTCAGATCTGACCAATAAGCGCTATCGAGCATTTCACCACCGAGACGATCACGGGCCGCCGCCACCGAGCCTTCGCCACCCTCCAGACGCAAGTGCAGATGCTGCCCATCGTGGCAGGCGGCGCTGATCGGCAGCGGCTGTTGCCCCCACTCGGCCATACGCTGCAAGGCCCGCTCGCTGTCCATTTCCAGGCTGATGCTCAGGCACTCACGCGGTTTGGGCAGGACCTTGAGCGAGACTTCGGTAATCACCCCCAGCGAGCCGTAACTGCCGGCCATCAGCCGCGACAGGTCATAACCGGCGACGTTTTTCATGACTTCACCGCCAAAGCGCAGATGCTTGCCGTGGCCGGTGATGATCCGCGTGCCGAGTACGAAATCCCGCACCGACCCCGACCACGGGCGCCGTGGGCCTGACAGTCCGCTGGCGATCATCCCGCCCACCGTCGCGTCGTCGGCGAAGGCCGGTGGCTCGCACGGCAACATCTGTTGTGAAGCATCCAGCACCGCCAGCAGTTCGCTCAGCGGTGTGCCGCAACGCGCGGTGATCACCAGTTCGGTCGGGTCGTAGCTGACAATCCCGCGATGGGTGCGGGTGTCGAGGATTTCTCCGGCGACGATACGCCCCAGAAACGCCTTGCTGTTGGCGCCCTGAATCCGCAGTGGCGTGGCGTCCTGCAATGCCTGATTGACCTGATTGAGCAGCGCGATGCTGTCGTCGACATCCTTTTCTCGGACCATCAGAAACGCTCCAGCTCGGGGAAGGGCAATTGCCCGGCATGAACATGCATGGCGCCGAACTCGGCGCAGCGGTGCAGGGTCGGAATGTTCTTGCCCGGATTGAGCAGACCGCCGGGGTCGAACGCGGCTTTGACGGCGTGGAACAGGGTCAACTCGTCGTTGTTGAACTGCGCGCACATCTGGTTGATTTTCTCCCGGCCCACGCCGTGCTCGCCGGTGATGCTGCCGCCGACCTTCACGCACAACTCAAGGATTTTGCCTCCCAGGGTTTCGGCGCGTTCGAGCTCGCCGGGTTGATTGGCGTCGAACAGAATCAACGGGTGCATGTTGCCGTCGCCGGCATGGAACACGTTGGCCACCCGCAGGCCGTATTCGACGGACAACTGCGCAATGGCTTGCAGTACGCCGGGCAGTTCGCGGCGCGGGATGGTGCCGTCCATGCAGTAATAGTCTGGCGACAAGCGCCCCACGGCCGGGAAGGCATTCTTGCGTCCGGCCCAGAAACGCACGCGCTCGGCCTCGTCCCTGGCCTGACGCACTTCGGTCGCGCCGGCGTTCTCCAGCACCTGGCGGACGCGGATGCAGTCATCGTGGACGTCGGCTTCGACGCCATCGAGTTCACAGAGCAAAATGGCTTCGGCGTCCACCGGGTAGCCGGCGTGGATGAAGTCCTCGGCGGCGCGGATGGCCAGGTTGTCCATCATTTCCAGGCCTCCGGGAATGATCCCGGCGGCGATGATGTCGGCCACGGCGCGGCCGGCGTTTTCCACGGAGTCGAATGCGGCCAGCAAGACTTTGGCCGTCTGAGGTTTGGGCAGCAGTTTGACCGTGACCTCGGTGATAACGCCCAGCAGGCCTTCGGAACCGGTGAACAGTGCCAGCAAGTCGAAACCGGGGGAATCGAGCGCATCGGAGCCGAGCGTGAGGTGTTCGCCCTCGACGGTCAGGATCTTGACCTTGAGCAGGTTGTGCACGGTCAGGCCGTACTTGAGGCAATGCACCCCGCCAGCATTTTCCGCCACATTGCCGCCTATGGAGCAGGCGATCTGCGAGGACGGATCCGGCGCGTAATACAGGCCGAACGGAGCGGCGGCCTGGGAAATCGCCAGATTGCGAACGCCGGGCTGAACGCGTGCCGTGCGGGCGTCGGGGTCGATGTGCAGGATGTTGTTGAAGCGCGCCATCACCAGCAGCACGCCTTTCTCCAGAGGCAACGCCCCGCCGGATAACCCGGTGCCTGCACCCCGGGCCACCACCGGCACGTTTCTCTCATGACAGATTCGCAAAACACCCTGCACCTCATCGAGATGCCGGGGCAGGACCACCAGCAACGGCGCGGTGCGGTAGGCGGACAAACCGTCACATTCGTACGGTGCGAGATCCTCGCGCTGATGCAGGACTTCCAGCGTCGGCCACTGGCTGTGCAGTGCCTGCAACAGCGCCGCTTTGTCGACGTCCGGCAGGGCGCCGTCGACCTGCTCGTCGTAGAGAATGTTCATGAACGATGGGTGCCCCTTGGTTTTTGTTATCGGGTGCGGGTTGCGTGGGTTGCTCAGCCCAGATCAGCAGCCTCATGTCGTTCCGGCACCTGGCTCGCCTCATCGCCCCAGGTACGGTTGACGCGTTGCCCACGGATGACCGCAGGCCGGTTGGCGATCTCCTCGGCCCAGCGCTGGACATGAGTGTATTCATGAGCCGACAGGAACTCGGCCGCCCCGTACACATTGTTGCGCACCAGTTGCCCGTACCACGGCCAGACCGCGATGTCGGCGATGGTGTAGTTGTCACCGGCAAGATAAGGGTTTTCAGCCAGGCGCCGGTCGAGCACATCCAGCTGACGCTTGGTTTCCATGGTGAAGCGGTTGATCGGGTATTCGAGCTTGTCCGGCGCGTAGGCGTAAAAATGCCCGAAACCACCACCCAGGTAGGGCGCCGAGCCCATTTGCCAGAACAGCCAGTTCAGGGTTTCAGTGCGACCGGCGATGTCGCTGGGCAGGAAGGCGCCGAATTTTTCGGCGAGGTAAAGCAGGATCGAGCCGGACTCGAAAACCCGGATCGCCGGCTCCACACCACGATCCAGCAGCGCCGGGATCTTGGAGTTCGGGTTGATCTCGACAAAGCCGCTGGAAAATTGATCGCCTTCGCCGATGCGGATCAACCAGGCGTCGTATTCGGCCCCGGTGTGCCCCAGCGCCAGCAACTCTTCGAGCAGGATGGTGACCTTGACGCCGTTGGGCGTGGCCAGCGAATACAGCTGCAACGGGTGCTTGCCGACGGGCAATGCCTTGTCGTGGGTCGGCCCGGCAATCGGGCGATTGATGTTGGCGAACTGGCCGCCGGACGGCGCGCTGTGTGTCCAGACCCTGGGTGGTACGTAAGGCGTTTTGCTCATGAAGCGAACCTCATCGTCAGCTGCTGAATGGGCGTGAGCCGGCAGAAAAAACGACCGGCTCCTGACGAACAGAACACCACAGAAGGGCGTTTGAATTCCACCCTGTTGCCCGATCAACGCCTTATATCGTTATTCGATTCGCGGATGCTGCTGCGCCAGATGCTCGCGTTTGGCTTGCAGTTCGGCGATCTCGGCGTCGATGTCTTCGATCTTCTGTTCGATGTTGTCGTGGTGCTCCTGCAACAGCTCCCGCGCTTCCTCTATGTCGGAAGCCGCCGGTGCCGCGCCTCGCAGAGGTTTGTTCGCGGTTTCTTTCATCGTCAGCCCGGTCATCAGTCCGATCACGGCAGTCACCATCAGATAGTAGGCGGGCATGTACAGGTTCTGGGTACCTTCCACCAGCCAGGCCACGACGGTCGGGGTCAGGCCGGCGATCAGTACCGAGACGTTGAACGCCCCGGCCAGCGCGCTGTAACGGATGTGGGTAGGGAACATCGCCGGCAGCGTCGAGGCCATGACGCCAATGAAGAAATTGAGCAGCACGGCCAATATCAGCAAGCCCGAAAAGATCAGGCCGATCTTGCCGCTGTTGATCAGCATGAACGCTGGAATCGCGAGGATGAACAGACCGACACTGCCGCAGATGATGAAGGGGCGACGGCCGATCTTGTCGCTGATGAAGCCGATCGCAGGCTGAACGAACAGCATGCCGACCATGATCGCGATGATGATCAGCACCCCGCGGTTTTCACTGTAGTGCAGGTTGTGCGACAGGTAACTCGGCATGTAGGTGAGCAGCATGTAGTAGGTGACATTGGTCGCCGCCACCACGCCGATGCAAGTCATCAGGCTGCGCCAGTGCTTGGTCGCGACCTCCTTGAACGACACTTTCGGGCCGCTGGCCAGACCTTCGCGGTCGCCTTGTTCAAGCTTCTCGACGTGTTGCTGGAACGCCGGGGTTTCTTCGAGCGCGTGGCGCAGGTAGAGCCCGATCATGCCCAGCGGCAAGGCGAGGAAGAACGGCAGTCGCCAGCCCCATTCCTGGAATTTTTCTTCGCCGATGATCGTGGAAATCAACACCACCACACCCGCGCCGAGAACAAAACCGGCGATGGAGCCGAAGTCCAGCCAGCTGCCGAGGAACCCGCGTTTGCGATCCGGTGCATATTCGGCAACGAAGATCGAGGCGCCGGTGTATTCGCCGCCGACCGAAAACCCTTGAGCCATTTTCGCCAGCAGCAGAAGGATCGGCGCCCAGATGCCGATCGAGGCATAGGACGGGATCAACCCGATGGCAAAGGTGCTGAGCGACATGATCACGATGGTCGCCGCCAGGACTTTCTGTCGTCCGTACTTGTCACCCAGTGCGCCGAAGAACAGACCGCCCAGCGGCCGGATCAGGAACGGCACCGAGAAGGTCGCCAGTGCAGCGATCATCTGCACACCGGGATCTGCACCGGGGAAAAACACCTTGCCGAGCACGTAGGCAACGAAGCCATAGACGCCGAAGTCGAACCACTCCATCGCATTGCCCAGCGCGGCGGCCGTAATGGCTTTGCGCATCTTGGCGTCGTCGACAATGGTGATGTCTTTCAGTCGGATCGGGCTGACGCTTTCCTTTGATTCCATGGGATTCACTCTGCATCTGATCTGTCTTTATGCAAACCGGCAAGCCCGGAGAGGCTTGGGCCAGAGCGGTTTGCCGTGACCGATGCCATCTCCTTGATGGCACGGCTTCTTTCAGATCAGATACAAGTGGACACGAAAAAATTCACCACTGATTTCGTTTTTTGCCGATGAAAGAATTGTGACGCGATCCTGTGCGCAATTGCGCCGGACTCACGCCAAGTCGCTGCTTGAACGCACTGGTCATGTGTGCCTGGGAATTGAAACCGCAGGCGAGGGCGATTTCCGACAGGCTGGCCGTGGAGTCGCGCATTAATGCGCGAGCCCGGGCCAGGCGTCGGTCGATCAGGTAGCTGTGGGGGCTTTTGCCGGTGGCCTGCTTGAAGGCACGAATGAAATAGCCTTCGGACAGTTCCAGCAGTTGCGCCATGGTGTGAAGGCCGAGCGGGCCGTCGAGGCCGGCGTCGATGAACTCGTCGAGCAGGCGCATTCGGCGGCCGGTCATCGAGCCTTGGGGCGACGGCGTGTCTTTGCCTTCGGCGCGCTCGGCCAAGGCGAGCGCCCAGGTTTCCCAGTCATCGTCCACTGAGGCATTCAACAACGCACGGCGCATTCGCGAGGCGAGGTCAATGGCCTGCGGATCGATGCGATTGTTGAACGCCTGCTCACCTGCCAGCGCGATGCCGTCGGTGCGGACCACCCGCAGGTATTCGCCGCCCATGGGTGACTCGGACATCACATCACAGCCGACGGGTACGAACGCCAGACCATTGGGCATGGCATCGAAGGGGCGCACCCGGTCGCTGCCGATGGCATGTACGCCGCGCTGGCTGTCGAAGGCAAAACCGATTGCCGACTGCGCCGCCACATAGCGCGTCGCGTAGGCGGCGCCGGGCAGCAATTCGATCGCCCACGGGCCGGCCTCGATACGACGCACCGGTTCGGGGACGACGGCTGGCTGCTGGCGGTTTCGATGGCTCATGAGCGCCATAGTAGTGAAGTGCGGACGCAAAAGTCAGGTCAGTTTTTTGAAAGCCGACGTGATGTGCCTGTGCCTAGACTGGGGCCACGCACAAGGAGATTCCCATGCATTCACTCACTCGCGAAGACATCGAACACGCTGCCCGTCAGGTTTACCAGGTGATGCCGGCCACCGCTCAGTATCGCTGGCCGTTGCTGGCCGAACGGCTGGGCTGCACGGTGTGGGTCAAACATGAAAACCACACACCGACCGGCGCGTTCAAGGTGCGCGGCGGCATCACCTTCATGCACTGGCTGCGGCGTGAACATCCCAACGTCAAAGGCATTGTCTCGGCGACGCGCGGCAATCACGGGCAGAGCCTGGCACTGGCGGCCAGTGCCGTCGGATTGAAAGCGTTGATCGTCGTGCCGCAGGGCAACTCGCTGGAAAAGAACAACGCCATGCGCGGCTTTGGCGGCGAAGTGGTCGAGTACGGGCGTGATTTCGATGAGGCCCGTGAGGAAGCAGCACGTCTGGCGCTGGAACACGGGCTCTATCTGGTACCGCCATTCCACACCGAACTGGTCAAGGGCGTGGCGACTTATGCGCTGGAGTTGTTCAGCGCGGCGCCGGATCTGCACACCGTCTACGTGCCGATCGGTTGCGGCTCAGGTATCTGCGGCGTGATCGCCGCGCGTGATGCGCTGGGTCTGGATACCCAGGTGGTGGGCGTGGTGTCCACGGAAGCGGCCGCCGCCAAGTTGTCCTTCGAGGCGAAAACGATCTGCGAGACCGCCTCCGCCAATACCTTTGCCGACGGCCTGGCCGTACGCAAACCGATTGCTGAAGCGTTCGATATCTACGGCGCCGGCGCAACAAGGATCGTCGCAGTCAGCGAGGACGAAATCGCCGAGGCGATGCGCGTGTATTACACCGACACCCACAACCTCGCCGAAGGTGCTGGCGCCGCCGCGTTGGCGGCACTCATTCAGGAACGGGAAAGGATGCAGGGCAAAAAGGTCGGGGTGATCCTGTCGGGCGGGAACATCGACCGGTCGGTGTATGCGCGGGTGATTGGTTGACCAATGACGGCTGGTTGCGTGGCACGGTTTTTCCGCTTGTGATTGGTCCTGACTACCCCTTATAAGATCGGCTTTCACTTTCGATATGAAAAGGGTGTCACGCATGAGCAATGCCTGGAACGAAGGTTATTTCACGGACGAGGGCTACACCTACGGGTATAGCCGGGAGATCAATCCGGTTTTCCAGCGTTATTGTTTGTTGCTGCGTGGTTTTGCCACGCTGGAGAGTACCGACGGTTATCACTGCGAATTGGGTTTTGGCCAGGGTGTCTCGATCAATATCCATGCGGCAGGCAATCCGGGAGGCTACGTCGGCACGGATTTCCATCCCGGGCAGGCAGCCCATGCCATTGCGCTGGCAACCGACTGGGGCAGTGATGCCCGGCTGTATGACGACAGCTTCGAGCAACTGCTGGCTCGCCATGACCTGCCACAGTTCGACAGCATCAGCCTGCACGGCATCTGGACCTGGGTCAGTCGTGACAATCACAAGTTGATCGTCGAGTTTGTCCGTCGTCATCTCAAGCCGGGCGGTCATGTGTACATCAGCTACAACTGCTTCCCGGGCTGGTCGCCGCTGGCGCCACTGCGTCAGTTGTTCAGCCTGCATGACCGCTTTGCCACGCAAACTTCTGCTCGCCCGGATCAGCGGATCGACGCCGCGCTGCAATTCTCCGAAGCCCTGCTGGCTGCCAACCCCAACTATGCCAACTCGGCGCCGAATCTGGACGCCAAGCTCCAGAGCATCAAAGGCCAGAATCGCCAGTACGTCGCCCATGAGTATTTCAACCGTGACTGGAATTGCATGTACTTCACCGACGTGGTCGATGCCCTGGCACCTGCCAAACTCGACTACGCCACAACCGCCGTGCCGCTGGACTCGGTGGACCCGCTCAACCTGAGCGCCGAAGGCATGGACTTTCTGGAAGGCATCGAGCATCCGATCATGCGCGAGCAAGCGCGTGATTACTTCGTCAACCAGAACTTCCGCCGGGACCTTTACATCCGCGGCGCGAACAAGCTGTCCACCAGCGAGCACCGCGAACGCATGCTCAGTACCCGCTTTGTCCTGTTGCAACTGGCCGACAGCGTAGCGGGCAGCGTCACGGGGCCCGCAGGCTCAGCCACGTTGCAGGCGGAAATTTACGGCCCGGTGCTGGATGCGCTGGCGGACGACGCGTATGTACCGAAAACCTTGCGCCACTTGCTGGAAGCCTCGCCTTCATTGAGTTATGGCGATCTGGTGCAGGCGATCAACGTGTTGATCGGTATGGGCGCCGTGGCACCATGCCAGAGTGAAACGGCCGAGAAACTGGTGCAGACAACCTGCAACACCCTCAATCTGCAACTGTGCAGACGCTCGCTGTTCGATCACAAGATCCAGGTCCTGGCCAGCCCGGTGACCGGTGGTGGCGTGACGGTCAGTCGCTTCCAGCAACTGTTCCTGATATCGATCAAACAAGGCAAAAAGCACCCGGCCGAGTGGGCGCTTCTGGCGTGGGGCATCATCGGCGGCCAGGGTGAAGGCCTGCTCAAGGACGGCAAGGCCCTCACGACTGCCGAAGAAAACATTGCCGAACTGACCGAGCAGGCCGAGGCATTTGCCGAGCAATCGCTGGTCATTCTCAAGTCCCTGAAAATCGTCTAGCGGCAAAAAAGTCCTTTGGGGTCCGGTTTTTTCATCGAACCGGCCGATCAGCGAACAGTTCATCGAGGGCCTGACACGCCGTTGCTGCGCCTTCGATGGACTGCTTGTATCCTGCGCGGCCCGGGACATACGGTCGCTGTTGTTGCCCCGGTCCGACAACGGCCGTGACGGAAAACGGACTTTCCAAAAGGTACTGATGTGAAGCGTGATACCCACCTCGTGATGCTGTTGCTGTTGATGATCGGCTGCTCCCTGGCGTCGCTGACCATCTGGAAGGTGCTGGGCTCTCGGGAGCGGGCGCTGGACGAGGTGAACGTCCACGGGTTGAACCTGACCCAGGCGCTGGCAACCTATTCCGAAGGCATCGTCCGACAGAGCTCGCTGCTCTTGCTCGGGCTCGTCGAGCGTCTGGAAACCGAGGGCAGCGGCCCCGCGCAGATCGAACGGTTGAATGCGCTGGTCAACCGTCAGCAGCCGCTGATGCCGCAGCTCAGTGGCATCACCGTTTACGATAATCGCGGCCACTGGCTGATGTCCTCCAACCGACCGATTCCGGCCGGGGTCAACAGCAGTGACCGGGACTATTTCATCCATCACCGTGACGATCCTTCCCGCGAGCCCTTCATCGGCCCGCCCATCCGTAGCCGCTCGAATCAGGAGTGGGTGATTACTGTCAGCCGCCGCTTCAATGACGCGCGCGGAGAGTTCGCCGGCGTGGTGGCGGTCACCCTGGGGGTCGAGAACTTCCTGCGACTGTTCGGCAAGCTCGACGTGGGGCAGGAAGGCGCCATCGGTCTGTCCTACACCGACGGTACGCTGCTGGTGCGATATCCCTTCCGCGAACAGGACATGGGGCGCAATTTCTCCAAGTCGCCCATTTATGCGAAGTACCTGGTGGACCAATCGGTGGGCACCGCTTCCTTCACGTCCAGCCTCGACGGGGTGGAGCGGCTCTACGCGTTTCGCAAGAGTGAAAAGCTGCCGCTGATCACCACGGTCGCGCTCGGCAAGCGCGAAGCATTGGCGGCGTGGCGACTGGAGGCGCTGCTGTCGATCGTGGTGGTCGCATCGTTGCTGGGGCTCACTGGCGTGATCGGCTGGTTTCTCATTCTCGATATACGTCGGCGGACTCAGGTGGAAGGGGAGTTGCGGCTCACTCAACAACAGTTGCTCGGTTCAAACCGGCAGCTGGAATTGCTGGCGATGAAGGATGCGCTGACCGGCCTCGCCAATCGCCGCTGTTTCGATGAAACACTGGCCATGGAAGCACGCCGGGCTCAGCGGGACGGGGTTTCGCTGGCCTTGCTGATGATCGATATCGACTACTTCAAGCTGTTCAACGATTCCCAGGGGCATGTTGCCGGGGACGCCTGCCTGCAACGGGTGGGGAAAGTACTTGAGACCTGTGTGCGGCGACCGTCGGATCTGGTGGCGCGCTACGGCGGGGAAGAGGTGGCGATCATCATGCCCGACACCGATGGCGAGGGGGCGGCGGTCGTGGCGCAACTGATTCTGGAGCGACTGACGCAAGCGCACATTGCTCATCCGGCGAGCCCGTTCGGTCGGGTGACGGTCAGTATCGGCGTCACCGCGGCGGCCGGTCCCGAACTGGCAGTGGTACAAGCGCTGATCGAGACGGCAGATCAGGCGCTGTACCAGGCGAAGACTACAGGGCGGAACCGGATGGCAAGGAAAGCTCCCGGCGACAGTTCCCGTTCACCACTGCCAGTGTGAGCGGTGCTGAACGGGCGGGCGTTGCGCCTTACCGATAATCGGCAGTCATCACGCGTACTCGGGGTAGTCCACATACCCTTCGGCATTGCCACCGTAGACCGTGGCCGGATTCAGTGAATTCAGCGGCCAGTCATTGGCGATGCGCGCAGGCAGGTCCGGGTTGGCCATGAACGGACGGCCGAAGGCCACGAAATCCGCCAGCCCGGAATCCAGCAACTGCGTACCGGATTCTGCGGTGTAACGGCCGGCGTAAATGATCGCGCCGCTGAAGGTGTCGCGCACTGCCTGGCGGAACGTGAGTGGCATCGCCGGGGCATCGTCCCAGTCGGCTTCGGCGATGGACAGATAGGCAATGCCCACGTCCTGCAGCACCTTGATCGCTTCGATGTAAGTGGTGTGCGGATCTTCCTCAACCATGCCCAGGTAGGTGCGCGCCTCGTCGGTGGTGGTGAACAGCGGGGCGAAGCGCACACCGACTTTTTCACGACCGATGCACTCGGCAACACCGGACACCACTTCACGCAAAAAGCGCAGGCGGTTGTGCAGCGAGCCACCGTACTGGTCGGTGCGCAGATTACTGTGGGCCGAGATGAACTGGTTCACCAGATAGCCGTTGGCGCAGTGCAGTTCGATGCCGTCGAAACCTGCTTCCATCGCATTGCGTGCGGCCTGGATGTACAGCTGAACCAGTTCCTGCACTTCATCGGTGGTCAGTGCGCGAGGGGCGGACGGTGGCACCAGGGCGCCGGCGCCGGGCGCGGTTTCGATGAACACGCTGACCCGGTCGGTGGCCACCGCAGAGGCCGAAACCGGTGCGGCACCGTCGGGTTGCAGAGCTGTATGGGACACGCGCCCCACATGCCAGAGCTGGGCGAAGATCACGCCCTCTCTGGCGTGCACTGCTTCAGTGACTTTGCGCCACCCGGCAATCTGCTCGGGTGTGTGAATGCCCGGTGTCCAGGCGTAACCCTGGCCCCGGGGTTCGATCTGGGTGCCCTCGGTCACCAGCAGACCGGCGCCCGCGCGCTGCTGGTAATACTCGGCCATCAACTCATTGGCAACGTTGCCCGGCTGTGTGCTGCGCTGGCGGGTGAGGGGCGGCAGGACAATGCGGTTTTTCAGGGTGTGACGACCCAAAGTGGCGGGTTTGAAGAAACTGCTGTGATTCATGGATGTGCCTTGATCGGGATTTATTAGACCAGTCGACTAGTTGTCGGGCCAAAAAAAGACGCCGTGCAACACGCGCACGGCGTCCGGATGGATGACGGCTGAAAGCGTCAGCCGAGCAGCTTCAACAGTTTCTCGGCGACAGCGGCGGAGCTGGCAGGGTTCTGGCCAGTGACCAGTTTCCCATCGGCCACCACGTGCACTTGCCAGTCAGCCACTTTGGAATACCGCGCGCCGAGATGCTGGAACTCGTCTTCGACCAGGAACGGCACCACATCCGTCAGACCGACCGCCGCTTCTTCGGAATTGGTGAAACCGGTGACGTCACGATCCTTGACCAAGGGTTTGCCGTCGGCGCCGAGCACATGCCGCAGAACCCCCGGGGCATGGCAAACGAAACCATGAGGCTTGTTGCTGCGGGCGAAGGCTTCGATCAGGGCAATCGAGTGCTTGTCTTCGGCCAGATCCCAGAGCGGGCCGTGGCCACCTGGATAAAACACTGCATCGAAATCTGAGGCGCTGACTTCGGCCAGGCGCCCGGTGTTCGCCAGCGCCTGTTGCGCCGCCGAATCCTTGCGGAAGCGGTCGGTTTCGGCGGTCTGGGCGTCAGGTTCGTCGCTTTTGGGATCAAGCGGTGGCTGGCCGCCGGCAGGGGAAACCAGCGTGATATCGGCGCCGGCGTCCTTGAAGGCGTAGTAGGGCGCGGCGAACTCTTCGAGCCAGAAGCCGGTTTTCTTGCCGGTATTGCCGAGTTGATCGTGGGAAGTCAGAACCATCAAGATTTTCATAGAGCACCTTGGGTGGGTCGGGTGTCGTGGCTGTGCGAGGAATTCGCACGCAATCAACACCGGGGAGAAGGTTGGTCGGGGCGCAGCATAGTTTCCAATTAGACCAGTCGTCTAGTAATTTTTTATCCGCATGTTTTTCATGGACCGGTGTGGCAAACTCCCGTTCCTTCGAGTTAAACGACTGGTCTATTGCCTGGTAATCTGCGCCCCGATGAAACCGACCTACGACGACACCCGCCAACACCTGCTCGACACCGGCCACCGGATGATGGCCGAAAAGGGCTTCACCAGTGTCGGCCTGAACGAGATCCTGCAAACCGCTGGCGTCCCCAAAGGGTCGTTCTATCACTACTTCAAATCCAAAGAGCTGTATGGCCAGGCGCTGCTCGAGGACTACTTCGTCTGTTACCTGGCCGACATGGAGCGACGCCTGACGCTGCCCGACCTGAATGCCCGCGAGCGACTGATGGATTACTGGCAGGGCTGGCAGGACCGCTGCACGCTGGAAGGGCACGGTGACGAGTGTCTGGTAGTGAAGCTCAGTGCCGAGGTGGCCGATCTGTCCGAAGCCATGCGCCTGACCTTGCGCGATGGCGCCGAGCGAGTGGTGGCTCGCATCACCACTTGCATCGAGCAGGGCCAGGCCGATCAATGCCTGCCCGACGACGATGCCCGGCAACTCGCGGAGACTCTCTATCAGCTGTGGCTGGGGGCGAGCCTGTTGAACAAACTGCAACGGACCGGGCAGTCGCTGGACACGGCGATGGCGACCACGAAGCGGCTCTTGGGCGTTTGAGTGGCATGCGATTACAAGTGATGAATGAACAACGGTTCAGTCTCTGGAGTTGACGATGGCGTTCTCCACCACGCTGTGGGAATGGTATGGGCAAGATGAACACAAACGCGTTCTCTCGGTTTGCGAAGCCATTGAGGGCCTGACAGTCCTGGCATCGAGCGCTGATGTGCAGCGAAATACGATCCCGGATTGTCCGGCCTGTGAGGTGTGGTCAGCGTCAATGTTGCCGGTCAATGAGGTGCTCACAGTGTGTGGCAGTGCGATGCCTCATGACGTTCGGGCTCAACTTCAGCAGGTTTGGGCGTTATGTGACTCGCTGCCGGAAACAGCTTTTCTCTGCCATGACCAGGAAATTTTTTACCGTATCGAATGGCAAGCCATCCGGCATGCCGCCGCGCAGGCGCTGGAATTGATCGAAGTGGTGAAACTGACGCCCTACCTGGATGGGTTGATGTCGTATTGCAGCGATGCTGTGCGCGGACTGAAGGGGCGCGACCGGGGAACGCCTTTCGAATATTGAGTTGACCACGCCTTCCGCGCTCAAAGGCCGCGACTGTTCCTGATCAGCTCATATGCTCGCCTGACCAGCGGGTTTACGGTGTTCGGCCGGATCCACAAGTGATAAGTCACATCCGGCAGCCTTGGCAAGCCATCGGTTTCCCCCAGAACCCGCATGTCCGGGCCAAGCATTTCCATGCTGCGCGGGGTGACCCCCAATCCTGCGCGAGTGGCAGCCTTGATACCAATCAGGTTCGACGCCAGATACGCCTGGCGCCAGGCAATGTTGGCACGCTCCAACGCCTCAAGTGCGTAGCGCCTGTAGATGCTCGGCTCATCCACCAAAATCAGCGGCAGCGGTTCGCCGGGGTTGTGGATGTATTGCGCCGAACAGATCCACCACACCGGCGAAGTACGCAGGGCGAAGCCTTCGAGGGTCGGGTCTTCGCGGGTGGAAATCACCATGTCGACCTTGCCCCGGTGCAGATCGTCCATCAGAAACGGGCTGCGCCCGACATCGATTTCCAGGCGCAGGCGTGGTGCCGAGCGGGCGATGTGGCTGAGGATCGGCGGCAGAATGGTATCGGCGATGTCGTGGGGTGAACCGATGCGCAACACACCACTCAAGCTGCTTTCGCGCAGAGAACTCAATGCGTCGTCGTTGAGCGACAGCATCTGTCGCGCGTGCCGCAACAACTGCAAGCCGGGTTCGGTGAGGTGTTTTTGGCGGCCACGTTTCTCGAACAGACTGACCCCGACCTGTTGCTCCAGCCGCTGTATATGCTGGGTGACGGACGCTTGCGTGCGCGCCAGGTGCACGCCGGCTTCGGCAAAACTGTGGTGATCGACCACGGCTATGAAAGTGCGCAGCAGTTCGAGATCCAGCGTCGACATGGTTCTGTTCCAAGCGTTTTTTTACATCAGCAGTGTAAACATAATCATAAAGAATCGTTATGTGTTGCTGCTGGTTTTGTTGGAGGGTAAGTCAAAATACCCAGTAAAACAGCTGGTTTGCGAGTTCTTCGCTCGTTTGATGTTCTGCAAGTTATAACGATATTAGATCTTTGCATTTCCGTTGGTACACCGCGAAACCTACGATGCCCCCTGTCAGGTCGGAAGACGCCGATCATTCAAAAAGGGGAAGTCCATGTTGCCCAAGCACACGTTTGTAAAACGCCTATTGCCTGTGATGTTGGGTGCCGTGGTTTCCATGGTGGGGGGCGCAGCCCAGGCTGACGCGACACTGGACAAGATCGAGCAACGCCACGTGCTGGCGGTCGGCGTGCTGCTCTCAGGTGGCCCCTTCGGCAGTATCGATCCCGCCACTCAGCAGCCGCGCGGCCTCAATGTGGAACTGGCGCAAGAACTGGGCAAGCAGCTCGGCGCAGAGGTGCAGCTGGTGCCGGTGCTGCCGGCCAACCGCGTGCAATTTCTGCAACAGGGCAAGGTTGACGTGCTGATCGCCAACATGGAATGGACCGCCGAGCGCGGCGAGATTCTCGGCTTCGTGCCGACGCCGTTCTACCGTGTGGGCGGCACGGCCGCCGTGCTCAAGGACAGCAAGATCACTCGCTGGGAAGACCTAAAAGGCCAACCGGTGTGCACGTCCCAGGGCAGCAGTTACGTCAAACCGCTGACTGAATTGGGCGCCGAACTGAAAGCGTTCAAAAGCTCTTCCGAATCCTTGCTGGCGCTGCGTGGCAATAACTGCGTGGCGGCGGTGCATGACGCCACGCTGATCAACCCGCTGATCGCCGACAATGCCGAATGGCAGGGCTATCGTGCCCTTGCCCCGGAACTCAATCCGGCGCCGTCGGTGATCTGGACCCGTCGCGGTGAAAGCGACACCCAGGCCCGGCTTGATCCGATCATCAAGCAACTGCACCGCAGTGGCTGGCTGATCGAGGCCCAGACCCGCAACCACATCACGCCCGCGTCTCCTGCGCTGGTCGAACTGCAAAAACAGTTTCAAGCCAACGGCGCCTGACTTTCCTTTTTATCGATTTCCCGCAACCGTCGTCCTGGACGACGGTTGCCTGAGGCCGGCGTGCATGAATCATTATTTTCTCTCTAAAGACCTGATCAACGCGTCAGTGCAGCAGGTCGTTCGCACGCGGAGCGAACCATGACTCACTGGCTTGAGCTTTTCGTCCACTGGACCGCCGGGCTGGGCCTCAACTACAGCTTTGTGCTCGATGCCTATCAGCGCGGATCTCTCGGGCAAGGTGCGCTGACCACCGTGCTGCTGTGCGTATTCACCATCATTGGCAGCTTGCTGGCGGGCGTCGGACTGGCGGCGATGCTCACGTCAGGCAAACCCTGGCTGGCGACACCGGCCCGAATCTTTGTCGAAGTCACCCGCAACACGCCGACACTGGTACAGCTGTATTGCGCCTTCCTGGTGCTGAACATGCTGCTGACCCAGGCCGTCGGTGCGGCGAATCCGCTGACGCCATTTGCCTGGGTGGTGATCGTGATTTCCCTGCACAAGGGGGCGTTTCATGCCGAAGCGCTGCGTGCCGGCATCGAAGCGGTGCCGACCGTGACGCTGGAAGCGGCCAGCTCACTGGCCTTCAGCAGTCGGCAGTTGCTGTGGAATGTGCAGTTGCCGCTGGCCCTGCGTTTTGCCCTGCCATCGCTGATCAACAACCTGATCGATCTGGTGAAGATGACCGCCGTGGCCTCGGCCATCGCTGTGGGCGACATCACCTACGCAGCGATCATGATCTGGACCCAGAGCGACAATGTGCTGGAGTTGATGATCCTGATCCTGAGCTTTTTCGGCCTGCTGAGTTTTATCGTCAATTGCGTGGGGCGCTACCTGGAAGCGCGCCTGAGGATGCCCGGTTATGGCCATTGACTCGTCCGTCAGCGTGATGACGACCTTGCCGCGCAAGCACCTCGGCAAGCTGTTGGCGCTGATTTTCCTGGGTTTGGCGTTGCTGTATTTCGGTGCGCAAAGCCCGGTGCTCAAGGCCTTGGTGCAGTGGTCGCCGGCGCTGGCTGCGGGGTTCGCCCGGAATATTCTGATCAGCCTGGTCGCCATCGCGCTGGGGTCGCTGCTGGGGTTGTTGGTGGGCGCGCTGGCCCTGTCGCCGTTGCGCTTGACGCGTCTGCCGGCGCAGATTTGGGTGCAGGTGTTCCGTAATGCGCCGTGGCTGGTGCTGATCTATTTCACCACTTATGTGTTCCCGTTCGAGATTCACGTCGCCGGCGTTTACCTGCCGTTTCCGGACTGGGTCAAGGTCACCATCGGTCTCGCGCTGCCGGCCAGCGCCAACATCGCGGAAATCTTCCGCGGGGCCGTGGCATCGATCCCGGCCACCCAATGGGAGGCGGCGCGCTCACTGGCGTTCACCCGTGGACAGATTTTCCGCTCGATCATCCTGCCACAGTGCTTCAAACGCATGCTGCCGCCGTGGATGAACCTGTACGCGGTGATCACCATGGGCACGGCGCTGGCTTCGCTGGTGGGCGTGCATGACGTGATCGACACCGCGCAGATCGCCAGCAACACCGTGAACATGACCGGGTTTACCGTGGTGATTTACCTGAGCCTGCTGGTGTTGTTCTTCGCCTATTGCTACCCGATTTCCCGACTCACCCGACGCCTGGAGCGACGTTATGCCTTCTATTGAAACCGTCGGCGAGCCGCTGGTCAGCCTGCGGGATTTGCACCTGTCGTTCAGCGGCAACCCGGTGCTCAAGGGCATCGACCTGGACGTGCATCGCGGTCAGGCGGTGTCGATCATCGGCCCGTCCGGCTCCGGCAAGTCGACCATCCTGCGCTGCATCACCGGCCTGTTGCAGCCCCAGCGTGGCAGCATCCGTGTCGGCTCGACCGAGGTGCACACGCTGACGCAGGAAACCCAGCGCATCGAGTTGCGCAAGCGCGTGGGGTTTGTGTTTCAGCAGTACAACCTGTTCCCGCATCTGTCGGTGCTGGAGAACCTGGTCGTGGCGCCGCGCAAGGTGCTGGGCCGCAACCGGGTCGACGCCGAAAAGGACGCACGCGCCTTGCTGGCCAAAGTGCGTCTGGAGCACAAGGCCGATGCCTATCCCGGGCAGTTGTCCGGCGGCCAGCAACAGCGCGTGGCGATTGCCCGGGCATTGGCGATGCGCCCGGAGCTGATTCTGTTCGATGAAGTGACTTCGGCCCTCGACCCGGAAACGGTCGGCGAAGTGTTGACGGTGATTCGCGAACTGACCGAGGAGGGCATGACCTGCGTATTGGTGACTCATGAAATGCGTTTCGCCGAAGAAATCAGCGACGTCGTCTATTTCACCGAGAACGGCGTCATCGTCGAGCACGGCAGTGCCGAGCAGATCTTCCAGAACCCCGTTAGTGAACGCACCCAGACCTTTTTGCGGCATGCCTTGGGCGATCCGGGTCGTCGCCCGGCGCTCGCCAACGATCCCTACCTGCTGAGCAATCTGAGCCGTTACAGCCTGTCCGTCTGAACCGAGGAGATATCCATGAGTACCGTGAACCGCGCCGACGTCATCGAGGACTTCCTGAAGAAAGTCCGCGTCATCCATCAACGGGGCGTCGACCGCAATGCGTTGAAGGAGATCGTGACGTTGCTCGAAGCGCTTGCCGAGCGCCGCGATCTGTTCAATTTCGACGAATTTCCCGCACCGGTGCCGGGGCAGGGCAGCACCGCATTCCGCTACCGTCTCAACGACGATGGCGACACACCGACGCTGTACCTCAACTCGCTGCTGCCGGGCAAAAGCACCATCCCCCACAACCATGAAACCTGGGCGATCATCAGTGCCATCGAGGGCCAGGAAATCAATTACGTCTACGCCCGCAGTGACGAGGGCCGCGAGCCGGGTTTCACCACCTTGCATCTGGAACGGGAAGTCATCGTGCAGCCCGGTACCTCGATCTCGTTCCTGGGTGAGGACCTGCACGGCATCCGTGTCGACGGCGACCAGCCGACCCTGCATTTCCACCTGTACGGTTTGCCGCTGGAGTCCCTCAACGGTCGCTACGGCGTCGAGGCGGACGGGCGCATTCTCAATTACAACGCCTCGCAAATGGCCCCGTCGATCAAGGCCTACGCATGATCGACCTGTATTACTGGCCGACTGGCAATGGCCTGAAAATCGCCATTCTTCTGGAAGAACTCGGGCTGGAGTACCGCGTACTGCCGGTCAATATCCGCGAGGGTGAGCAGAAGTGGCCGGCGTTCCAGCGCATCAGCGCCAATGGGCGGATTCCGGCGATTGTCGATCACGCGCCTCACGGTCTGGGCGAGCCACTGAGCCTGTTCGAGTCCGGCGCGATCCTCAACTACCTGGCTGACAAGGCCGGGCAATTCCTGCCGCCGCCGGGCACCGCCGCACGCCAAAAAGTCCAGGAGTGGCTGTTCTGGCAAGTGGGACATGTGACGCCGTACCTGAGCCAGTTGCAGCTGTTCAAGGAAAAGGCGCCACAACCTCAGCCGTTTGCCCTCGACCTGCTCAGCGGCGAAGCGACGCGACTGTATGGCGTGCTGGAGACGCGGTTGTCTGAAGTGCCGTATGTGGCGGGGGAGTATTCCGTCGCCGACATGGCGATCTTTCCGTGGATTCAGCCGCTGCGTCAGGGCCAGGACCTGGCGCATTTTCCGCAGATCAGTGCCTGGCGCGAGCGACTCAAACAGCGTCCGGCCATCCAGCGCGCCTATGCCAAGGGCCGGGACATCGCGGTCAACGAGCGCTCTCTGGCGCTTCAATAAATCATCTTTAAAAGCGGAACCTCCATGAGCCAGACCGTATCCCCGCAGCAGTTGCAGCAATGGCTGTTCGACGGGCAGGAAATTGCCCTGTTTGATGTGCGCGAGCACGGCCAGTATGGCGAAGCGCATCTGTTTTTCGGGGTGAACCTGCCCTTCAGTCGACTGGAACTCGAGGCGGCACGCCTGGCGCCGAATCCGCATGTGCGGCTGGTGATCTACGACCAGGATGGCGGCAGTCTGGTGGCCCGTTGTATGCAGGTGCTGCAGGGGTTGGGCTATGACAACGTGCACTGGCTCGCCGGGGGCGCCGACGGCTGGGAAGCAGCAGGTTATCAGCTGTTCGCCGGCGTACACGTGCCGTCCAAGGCGTTCGGTGAATTGGTCGAGGAGGCCAGTCACACGCCGCATGTCACGGCGCAGCAACTGGCCGAATGGCAGGCCCGGGGCGCGCCGCTGGTGATGCTCGACGGTCGGCCGTTCGAGGAATACCGCAAGATGACCATCCCCGGTGCCATCTGCTGCCCGAACGGGGAACTGGGCTATCGCATCCATGACCTGATTCCGGACGACAGCACGCCGATCGTGGTCAACTGCGCCGGGCGAACCCGCAGCATTATCGGCGCCCAGACGCTGATCAATCTGGGGCTGAAGAACCCGGTCTACGCGTTGGAAAACGGTACTCAGGGCTGGTATCTGGAGGACTTTCGACTGGAGCACGGCAGTGCCCGGCGCTATGCCGATGAAGTGTCCGCCAAGGGGCTGGAAGCCCGGCGTCTGGCGGCCGCCCGGCTGGCGGACAAGGCCGGAGTGAAAACCGTAGCGGCTGACGAAGTCCGGCGTTGGGCCGATGACGCAGGGCGCAGTCTGTTCCTGTGTGATGTGCGCACGGCCGAGGAATTTGCCGAGGACAGTCTGCCGGGGGCGCAGCACACGCCGGGTGGGCAGCTCGTTCAATCCACCGATTTGTACATTGGTGTGCGCCGGGCGCGGGTGGTGCTATTCGACAGCGACGGCGTGCGCGCGCCGATCGTTGCCAGTTGGCTGCGGCAGTTGGGACATGAGGCTTATGTGCTGGCAGGTGGGACGGGCAGTGGCCTGGCGTTGTCCGGCACGGGCGTCGATACGCCCGCAGCATTGCCTCTGATCACGGCCCGGGCTCTGGCCGACGCACTCAAGGACGAGGCGATCGTGCTGGTGGATCTGCGCCCGAGCATGGACTATCGCAAGGGGCATGTGGCGGGTTCGCGCTGGTCGATCCGCCCGGTGCTCGCCGGTGCCGTGGCCGGGGAGACACGGCCATTGGTGTTATTGGCGGATGATCCGGCGCTGGCGGCCATCGCCGCTCTGGAATTGCCTGCGATTCAACGCGCTGGCGTGCGCTTGCTGGACGGCGGACTGTCGGCGTGGCAAGCGGCGGGCGGCGCGGTGCAGGAGGAGGGCAGCAGTCCGGCAGATCAGGATTGCATCGACTTCCTGTTTTTCACCCATGACCGTCATTCCGGGAACAAGGACGCGGCACGGCAATACCTGGCCTGGGAAATCGGCCTGCTGGCGCAGATGAGTCGCGAGGAAATCGCCAGCCTCAAGCCGCTGAAAACACCGGGCGATGCACGCGTACGCACCCGGCTGATTCATTCGGCCCGCACCGAAAACGGCAGCGGCGCACGCTCGGTCAATGTCCCGGTCACCCGCCTGAGCACCGTGTTGTTCGACAACCTGGCGCAGATGCGTGACGCCCGTCAGCGTCGCGACACTGAACGTGTCTTGAGCTACGGCGCCCGGGGCAATCCCACGGCGTTTGCCCTTGAGGACCTGGTCACGGAACTGGAAGGCGGCTATCGCACGCGCCTGTTCAGCACCGGGCTGGCGGCGGTAGCGCAGACGTTCCTGGCCTATCTGCGCCCCGGCGATCATCTACTGATTACCGAAGCGGTCTATGCGCCCGTGCGGCGACTGGCCGCTGAGCTTCTGGAACCGTTCGGCATTCAGGTCGATTACTTCCAGGCCGACGGCAGCACTCTGCCGGGTTTGCTCAAGGCCAACACCCGAATGGTCTACACCGAAGTGCCGGGATCGCTGCTCTACGAACTCTGCGACTTGCCGGCGATAGCGAGCCTTTGCCAACCCCGCAACATCCTGCTGGCCGTGGACAACACCTGGGGCTCGGGTTACCTGTACCGGCCGCTGGCGCTGGGCGCGGACATTTCCATCATGGCGCTGACCAAATACCTGAGCGGCCACAGCGACGTGGTCATGGGCAGCGTCTGCACCCGCGAGGACGTCTGGCAACCCTTGGCGTCCATGAGCGATGCAATGGGTGTCACGGTCAGCCCCGACGACGCGTATCTGGTGCTGCGCGGTGCACGCACCCTGGCATCACGCCTGGAGGTTCATGAACGCCAGGCGCTGGAGATCGCTCACTGGTTGCAGGCGCACCCGGCGGTGAAACGGGTTTTCCATCCGGCGCTGGCCGAACATCCCGGGCATGCGCTGTGGCAACGGGATTTCACCGGGAGCAACGGGCTGTTGTCGTTCGAGCTGCATCACGCCGGGGCTGATCAATTGGAGCGATTCATCGATTCGCTGCAACTGTTCGGGCTGGGCGCGTCGTGGGGCGGGTACGAGAGCCTGATCACGGTGACCGATGCGCTGGACAGTCGTGGCGCAGGTTCAGTGTTGCGGCTGCACATCGGGCTGGAGGATGTCGAGGCGTTGATCGAGGATCTGCAGCGCGGGTTTGCCGCTTGTCGTGAACGCTAGTCCTCGCGCACCTTGCTGATCGAGAACCGGCGCAACTTCAGCGCCGTGTCCAGTCGGCTGACCCAGTTGATGTCATTGAGATCCGCGCCCAGCAGGTTCTCGATGCGTCCCGTCCGGTAATTGAGGGTGTTCGGGTGGATGCCGAGGGTCTTGGCGGTCTGGGCGCGGTGACGGCCACTTGAGAAGAACGCCTCCAGCGTCAGCAGGAGGTCGGGTTCATGGCTGAGTTGCTCGATGAGCGAAATCAGGTATCTGAGGGTGTTGTCGTTGCTGCGCACGCTGTCTTCGATCAGCACGCTGGAATAGCGTCTGACGAGTTGTTCGGCCCCGTTGAAAGGGAAGAGGTCGATCGCCTTGATCGCTTCTTCTGCCGTGCTGATCCAGCCGGCGATACCTTGATTCAACAGACCGATACCCACGCCCCGCAGTTGGGGCAGGAGCGCGGGCAGTGACGCAGCGCTTTCGGCCATTCGCTGGTCGCATTGGGTCAGGGTTTCGCCTTTGATGCCCGGCAGCCAGATCACCAGTTTGTCCCGGTACCAGACGCGGATCAGCTCCTTGACGGGAATCTTCAGGTGCCGGGAAACCTGCAGGGTCAGGCGGTCGAATTCGTCTTCGCGCTGCAACGGCTGGACAGGGCGCAAGGGCAGTTCCAGTGCGAGCGCCACGCGGGGCGTGCTGGCGTCCAGGCCGAGTGCCGACAGGGTGTCCTCAAATCCCTCGGTATCCTGCGGCGAATGCAGCAGGAAGTGATAAAGGCGTTGGTGCAGGTGTTCCCTCCAGCGGACTTTCTGAATCTGTTCTTCCAGATACGCCTGGACCACTTCTTCGGCGATATCGTCGAAGAAGTCGAACATGTAGCCGGAAATCTGCAACAACAACTCTTTGCTTAATGCATCGTCGTCTCTGGCGAGTTCCAGGTAGCCGCTCCAGATTTCACGCACCCCCAGACTGAAGCCGCGCATCAGCGATTGCAGGGGCACGCCCTGATGGACCCGCCTGCAACCGATCTCCTTCAGCGTAAGACGCGTGTCCTGCGACAGACCCTCGCCGGTCAGCAGCGTTTCGCACCACAGGCGCGCGGTGTAGCTCAGGGAGTTTTCCAGATCCTTGCGGGCTTCTGGCGTGAGGTCCTTGTAGCCCGCCATCCGGTTGAGTTGGCTGTTGATCTTCGCGGTGAGCAGGGAAGGGGTGTTCGCAAACTCGCGGGTGATCGTTGCAAGTCGAGCGCTGAGGGTGGGGATTGGCGTCACTGTGTTCACCTTTTTGCGCCTGGAAGTGTCGGTTTCACTCGCCGGCGAGTGTCTGTGCGCGCTCTATACTCTTACGTTCACCAAGCCAGTTCAACAACGCTTTCAGCCCGGTTTTCCGGTTGTTTACTGTCACAACGAAGTTATGTTTTTTTCCAATATCGGGGCCGTGGACGGATCGGTAAGGTGCGCAGGTCAATTCCTTGCCCAGAGGTTCCGGTTTGCGTCAGTCGTCACTTGCGGAGGTAGGCATGCCTTCATTCAATCCCGTCAGGCTGGCACTGATACCTGTCGTTCTACTGCTCAGTGGATGCTCCATGTCCCCCTCGCTTGTACTGTTCGGTGCGGCTTTTCCTGACTGGCTGTTCTGCATTGTCGGCGGCGTTCTGGCGACCACGGCAATCCACGTGATACTGGGCAGATATTCGCTGCGCGAACACATTTCTCCTCTGGCACTGAGTTACCCGGCGCTGACCGGACTCCTGGCGATGCTGTTGTGGCTCGTCGTCTTCCACGGATGAATGCCCGCCATGAATAAAACCACCGAAAAAACGCATTCAAGCCGTGTGCCGGCGCTGCTGATCGTTCTGGCCGCTTTTCTGGTGCTGGGTTATGTGCTCTGGCAAACCGAAACCCGGCCGAGTACCGATGATGCCTATGTGTACGCCGACACCATCGATGTCGTTCCGGAAGTGAACGGCCGGATCGTCGAGATGCCGGTGCGCGACAACCAGTTGGTCAAGCAGGGCGATCTGTTGATCCGCATCGACGCACGTCCGTATCAGGATGCGCTGGATCAGGCCAGGGCGCGGCTGGTTACGCTGAATCATCAGATCGGTTTGACCCAGCGCAGTGTGAATGCCCAACAATACGAGGCGGCATCGGCTGTGGCGTCGGTCGAGCGGGCGCGGGCGCAGGCCACGCAATCGAACGACACCCTTCAGCGTCTGGAGAAGTTGCTCGCCAAGGGTTATGTGTCCGTGGAAGCGGTGGATCAGGCGCGAACGGCCCAGCGTTCGACGGCTGCCGAACTCAACGCCTCCCGATTGCAGGCGCAACGAGCCGGGGCTGCCGTCAGTGGTGTGGATGCGCTGGTGGCGCAGCGGGCCGAGGTCGAAGCGCAGATTTCCCTGGCCGAACTGAGCCTGGAGTTCACCGAGGTTCGCGCACCTTTCGACGGGCGAATCGCGTCCTTGCGCACCACCGTCGGCCAGTTCGCCTCGGCCTACAAACCGATTTTCACGCTGATCGATACGCGCCACTGGTACGTGGTGGCGAACTTTCGCGAGACCGATCTGAAAGGCATCAAGGCTGGCACGTCCGCCACGCTTTATCTGTTGGGCGACACCGGCAAGCGGTTTCAGGGGCGGGTCGACTCGCTCAGTTTCGGTGTGTTGCCGGATGACGGCGGGACCGTCATCGAAGGCCTGCCGCGCGTCCAGCGCACCATCAACTGGGTCAGGGTTTCGCAACGCTTTCCGGTGAAGATCTCGGTGCAAGACCCCGACCCGGAGCTGTTTCGCATCGGCGCCTCTGCCGTCGCGGTACTGCGCCCTGACGAACCGGCCAAGACCGGTCAATGAAACGCTCGGCGGAAGACAGGAACAGGGGCAGCCTGGAGCGCCTGTATCGGTTTCTGGTCGATGAACTTCAGCCGTACCCTGGCCGTGTGAACCTGTTGCTGCGCACGCTGCTGGGCAGTGCGCTGGTGATCATCATTTCGATGACCCTGCAGGTGCCGTTGCTGGCGCTTTCGCTGATCGTGGTCTTCTACGTGACGCAGACCAACGTGGTGCTGACCCGCATGGTCGGGATGCTGTTCCTGGTCGGCGCAACACTTGCGATCGGCTTGACCATCCTGCTTCTGAAATTCACCTACGGATACCCGCTCCTGAGAATTCTCGGTGCGAGCGTGCTGTTTTTCTGCAGTGCGTATCTGATTCGTGTGACGCGGATCGGCGTGGTGTTTTTCGTGGTCGGCATTGTGGTGATCTATGCCCAGACCTTCGTCGACCTGACCGATCAGGCCGAGGCCGTTTTGCGTCTGGTGCTGTGGGTGTGGGTGGCGGTCAGTTACGCCATCGGCCTGACGCTGTTGGTCAATACGCTGCTGTTGCCGGCGGAGCCTGTCAGGCAACTGGAGAATCATCTGCGATCGCAGTTGTTGATCGTTGCCCGGTGTCTGAGCGGCGAGCAGAGCGGTGCGGCGCTGGGTGCCGCCGCGATTCAGCGCAGCGTGTTGGCCGCGCAGCAACTGTTGAGGTTCGCCTGCATGAGGGACGCCGGTTATCGCAGCCAACAAGTCGCTCACCTGGCGCGCATCAGCAGTATTTCCCGACTGTTGACGTTGGCCGCTCAATTGCCGGCGCCCACAGCGAACGCTCTGGCCAACGAATTATTGCGACAGGCAGTGCTTGATCTGGAGGCTTCTCTGGGCACGGGACAGGCACCCGAAGGGATGTCCGTTCTTGATCAGATCGATACGAGAGGATTGCCCGGCGTTTACGAGGAAATACGCCTGGAGTTGCTGTCTTTTCTGAATGTGGAGAAGGCTGATAACCCTCAAGGCACCAAGGCTCAGAGCGCGCCGATGTGGGTGCCGGATGCGTTCGAAAACCCGGTGTACATGCAGTTTGCCGTCAAGACGCTGCTGGCGGCGTCGCTTTGTTACCTGTTCTACATGGGCACGGACTGGCAAGGCATCCACACCATCATGCTGACCTGCCTGATCGTCGCTCAGCCCAGCCTCGGCGCGACCGGAATGCGTGCGACGTTGCGTGTCGGTGGTGCGCTGGTGGGCAGTGCCTTGGCTTTGGCGATGGTGATTCTGGTGGTTCCGCACATCGACGGGATCGTCGGCCTGTTGTTCATGTCATTGCCGGTGATTGCGCTGGGTTCCTGGATCGCCGCCGGCTCCGAGCGAATCAGCTACGCCGGCGTGCAGATCGTGTTCACTTTCGCGTTGGCGTTGCTGGAGCAATTCGAGCCCAGCACCAACCTGACGGAGATTCGTGATCGCGTGATCGGTGTGCTGTTGGGTGTCGGGATATCCCTGTTGATTCACGCCTTTCTGTGGCCCGAGGCAGAGGGTGAAGCGTTGCGTCAGCGATTGGCGAAGCTGATGGACCGACTGGCAGACTCGTTGAAAACCCGACGAACAGCTGACGAGGCGCCCCGTGATTTGCGGGTATGGAATGAGTTGGCCGACAGCCAGGCGATGTTGGCCAGGGTGGCGCTGGAACCTGGCTGGCAGGTCGCCGAGAGTCATCAGGAAGTGCTGGTTTTTCGTATGCAGGAATTGCTGGTGCGGCTTCGCACCATCGCCATGGCAATCGATGCGCTACAAGTGGAGTTGACTCACGATCAGTCGGAAGGCGAGGCCTGGCTGGCATCACTCGAACTGTGCAACGAGACCGCCGCCGTGCTCGATGACTATGCACAACAGTTGAAAGGTCAGGGTGGTTTTGTTGTCGCGAGAGGGACGCTTGCACGCTTGCATGCTTATGCAATGGCAAGACTTCAGGACGACACCTTGAGAGCGCGCTTTGTCGATTTGCTGGCGAGCGTCGATGACTTGCCTTCAAGCGGTCCGGGATTGGGGGTAGGGCTGCCCGCCGAATAAGGCGAACAGCCTCCCATTAACGTAGACGGTTACTCAAAGCACGCCGTCATAGGTACGGATGTTTTGTCGCAGCGCCGCGAGGAAAGAGAACGCGTTCTCCACGCGCTCGCCTTCGAAGCCGTGATAGTAGTTCTGCGGAGTCAGCACGGTGCCGGCGCTGCGCTTGTTATCCGGGTGGAGGCAGTAGGGGATCGACAGGAATCCACTGTCGAAGGCACTGAGGATGGCTTCGGACAGATTGGTATCGCGCTTCAACGTCCCCTCGATCAGCCGTTTTGCGGCCCCCAGAATGCGCGCGTGTTCCTGCGCATCGAACGGGATATCCGGCAGAACGCCGTCGGTGTGCAGGCAATAATCCGCGTATTCCAGGGCCGCGATGTTCTCCTCGATCCGGGGAATCCGCCGTGATTCCACCGGCGTCTTGATGATGACCCTTTGCACGCCTGTCGCGCGGATCATGCCCAGCGCATCGCCGGTGATTCGGCAGAAGCCACCCAGGGTCCGGGGGAAGAACCCCATGAACACATAGCCGACAAAGTGATAACTGCCCGGTGCGAAGTACTCGGCCGCCAGCTGTTGCAGCGCCGTCACTGCGGCGCGGTCCTGTACCGGCGAGGTGCCCTGGGCATAGGAGAAGGACAAGGTCTTGATCCCGTGGGAGCGCAAGAAGAGCCCTTCAAGGATGTTGAGTGCAACCAGAATGACCGGGTCGCACATCTGCCCCATCATGCAGCCGGCAAAGCTTTCGATATGACTCTGCTCTACGCCCTGGGCCAGCACCTGGCAGGATTTCTCCCAGTGGCCGAAGGCTTCGCGCAGCGGTGTGCGGCTGTAAGGCAGGCAATAAGAGATCGGTCCGCCTTCGGTGGTGGCCAGGCCGATCTCGACCATGCGCTGGAAAATGTGCAGCGGGTTGGGCGAGCCATGGCGAATCTGCACCGGCAGTCGGTAGCGGTCGTGAATCTGACCTAGCATGGTACGGGTCTGTGCCGGTGGATGGTTGACGATCGGGTAGCCATTGAGCATGGAAGCCGTATCGATGGCCCGTTGTGCCGCCTCAAGGTTGTTCACCCGTGTGAATGCATCAAGGGTGATGGTGCAAACGGTGTTTGCCCGGCTTGCCGCTGTGGCCTCCAGACCCGCCTGCATGCGGGCCGGGTCACTGAAACCCATGCGCGGCTGAAGTACCGGGCCGCGTGCGTCGAACTGTTCAAGGACATGCGTGTTGAAGTCGATCATCCTGGCAAACCTTTATCTGGACCTGAGGGGGCGGTGTCGCGGGTCATCGAGCGACCCGTTTTTCCAGGTAATGCGTCGGATAAAGCTGCGCTGTCACCAGCTCCTGAAAGGCATCGAAGCTGTTCGCGACACTGTCGTCGAACACTTCATCAAAGCCTGCCGTCCTGAGGGTTTCGCTGTGCCGGGCGATGGTCTGCGGATCGTTTTCGGTGCAGATCTTGCCACCGATATACAGCCCTTCCGAGTGATCGGTCTCGGCACGAATGCGCCGGGCGAGTTCGGCGCCCTCAAGGTAGCCGTGGCCGTTGACCGTGCTGACCACAACGATTGCGCTACCGTTGCGATTGAGCCGCGAGACCACCTCATCCATCGGGGTGTTGGGCCCCAGGTTTTCGACCTTGTAGCCAAGGTCGTTGAGCAGGAACTCCATGAACACCAGGTTCCAGCTGTGAGAGTCCGAAGGTACGGTGGTGAGCAGTGCGGTTTGTTTGAACGTCATCGTTAAAGTCCCTTTTAAGTTGCATTCCTGGCTGCGTAATACGGGAGTGCCCGTTGAAAGTTGCGAAAGTTCGTCGTGACCGCGTTGATGTATCCCCAGTTCTCCCCGTAGTTGGTCGGGAAGGGTTTTGAGCCTTCGATCCTGTCGCGCTCGCGGGCGGTGATGTAGTTCGGCCACTCCTTGGATCGCGGGCGGCGGTGGTGGAAGTCGTGGCACGGCGTATCACCGACCATTACAAACAGGCGAATGAACAAGTGGAACGCGAGCATCTTGATCAGCCACAGGCCGATATGGGCGTAGCGTCGAACGGTGCCTGCGCCGTCGGGGATGTGCAGTTCTTCGCCGATGAACACCGCTGTCGTGCTTTCGCAGATGAAGTCGATGCCGCGTCGCTCCAGGACATCCACGCTTGGCCAGGTGTGTTCGGCGGCGAGGCGGAAGGTGGTGCTGATGTGGTAACCCGCGAAGACCGGCACGACCCAGGCCATCATGAACAGATCGAAATGGCCCAAAACGATCGACAACAGCGCAAGGCTCGCCCAGAACAGGAGGGTCAGTGCCGAGACGCGTCGGTTTGGCGCCGTTGCGGAGGCCTTCAGTCGCCCCCAGAACGAGCGCAGGATGGCGAGCGGGGAAAACGCCGTGGACACCAGTTTGGTCCACATGGTGGTGATGCTGTCGGACGGCTTCAGCCCTACCACGCTTTGCAGGTAGGAGAGGGTGTCGTCATCGTCGGTCAGCAGGGTTTTGGAGCTGTGATGCAGCGTGTGCTCATGCTTGTACGTATCGAAAGGCTTGAGCATCAGGGCGCCGGAAATGATCCGGCCCACGGTCAGGTTCTTCTCGCGTGATTCAAAGACCATGTCGTGAGCGCAGTTGTGGCAGATCATCACTTGCATCTGCTTGATGCCCCCGGTCGCCACGACGAAGCCCAGCAGCCAGAGTGCAACGTTGCCGTGCAGGTAACCGATGCCGGCCAGCAGCGTGCCGGAGGCTATTAATCCCGCCGACACAAGGATATGGTGCATCGGTTTCAGGACGCGGACCCGATCGAGGTCTTCGGGCAGAGGTTTGGCCGTCAGCCAGCTCAAGAACGGCTGCATGAACCCTGGAAGGGCGCGCATTGAATTACGTATCATCCATGTTTCCTCTGGGTTTTGCTCCGTGCAAAAACTCTAACGTGGCCTCGAATTATTTCGAATAGAAATAGGTGGGGATCGATTTTCCATTTTTGGGTATGTCATCAACATGGACTGGGATGATCTGAAGGTTTTTGTCTTCGTCGCCAAATCGAACAACGTGACCGAGGCCGGAATTTCGCTCAAGGTCTCGGCCTCGACGGTATCGCGCAAGATCGCCGCGCTCGAGGAATCGCTCGGCACTGTGCTGTTCTCGAAGAAGACCAATGGCTATTTCCTCACGGAGGCGGGCCGCACGTTGCTGCCACTGGCACTGGAAACCGAGGAACGCTTCAAACTGATGGAGCGGCAGATGTCGCAACCGGGGGACCGGATGGCGGGGCAGGTGCGTATCGATTGTCCTGAACTGATGGGCACGCACCTGATCATTCCGGGGCTTGCCGCATTCCGTGATCAGCATCCGGAAATCAGCTTCGATTTCATCAACTCGGCGGTGTCCTCCAAACTCACGCAAAGCCACAGCGACATCATTGTCCGGTTGCGCAGGCCCGATAACGGCAACTTCACCATGCGCCGGGTGGGCACGCTGATGCAGGGGCTGTTCTGTTCCCAGGGATATGCCGCAACCCATGGGCTGCCCATGGAGCCCGGCGACTTGAAGGATCACAACCTGATCGGCTGGACCGAGGAGATGGCTTACATGCCGCTGGCGCAGTGGCTGAGTGAAGTCAGTGGTGATCAGAAGCTCTGGATGCGTGTGTCCAACCTCAACGCTCAGCTGAAAGCGGTCGAGGCCAACCTTGGCATCGCCGCGTTGCCGGCCTATGTCGGCCACCAGTCCGGTTTGCTGCAGGTGTTGCCCGACCGGCCGTCACGCACCTCGGATATCTGGTTGCTGCGCAATCAGGCGACGCAGGGCGTCAGTCGTGTCGATCGGGTGGTGGAGTATCTGACGGAGCTGTTTCACAGCAAAACGGCCGAAATTCACTGACGGCCGTTTTGCTGCGAGGTCAGGGGACCAGGATCAGCGAGCCCCGGGTTTCCCGGTCTTGCATCATGCGATGGGCTTCAGCGGCCATGGCCAGCGGCAGGCGCGTTATCCGAGGGGCCTGGATCGAACCGTCGGACAGGGCCAGCAGCACACGCGAGGCAGCGTCGGCGAGTTCGGCGTCCTGGCCGATGTAGTGCTTCAAGGAGGGCCGGGTGACATGCAATGAGCCCAATTGCCCAAGCCGTGACAGGTTGAACCCGGTCACATCGCCCGAGGCATTGCCAAACAGCACGAGATGACCGCGCTGGCGCAAACTGGCCAGCGACAGCTCCACGGTGTCGTGCCCGACAGAATCGAACACCACATGAGCACCCTTGCCCTCGGTCAATTCACGAATGGATGCTGCTGCGCCCGGGGCGCCCGCGTCGAGAGCGGCAATGCATCCGGCCTCCAGCACTTGTTTGCGCTTGGCTTCGGTCGACGCGAGGCCGATGACGCGCATGCCTCGAGCGACCAGCCAGCGGGTGGCAATGCTGCCCACGCCTCCGGCAGCGGCGTGCCAGACAACATAATCGTCAGGCTTGAGCGGGACGCAACGATGAGTCAGGTATTCGGCCGTCAACCCCTTGAACATCAACGCCGCGACGACCTCGGCGGGTGCATCATCGGGCAGGCGAATGGCACGTGCGGCCGGAAGGATTGCGTGGCTGGCGTAACTCCCGGTCGAGTTGTCGACGAACGCAACCCGGTCACCGGGGGCGAAGCCTTTTACCTGGGCTCCACATTCGACTACGCGACCGGCACCTTCCATGCCCAGCCCCCTGGGAAACGGCGAACCGTCCTCCAGAGCACCACTGCGACGGTGCAGGTCGATGAAGTTCACCCCCGCCGCTTCGATGGCAACCGTGATCTCCTCGGGGCCTGCGGCGCGCAGTCTGTATTCGCGTAATTCGAGGACGTCCGGTTGACCTGGTGTGGCGAAGACGATCCCGTGTGCATGGGTCATAGGTCCTCCTTACAGTGGGCCGATACGCAGGAAAATCCAGACCGCCACGGCGATCAGCATCAGACCAAATGCGGCGTTCTGGAACACCAGTAATCTGGGGCGTGACTGGATCAGTTTCTGCACGGTCGAGCCCAGCGAGACCCAGATGACATGCGAGAAGAAATTCAGTGAGATCAGTGCGGCGCTCAGGATCAGCACGACACTGCTGCTGGTTTCACCGGAGGGCATGAAGGTCGAGAACATCACCAGCAACATCACGATGCCCTGAACATTGCCCAGTTGCACAACGATCCCGTCCTTGAATTGCAGGTGCATGGCCTTGTCGCTGGGCGCCTTGAGCGGGCGACGCAACAGCCGGATGCCCAGGTACAGAATGTAGAAACTGCCGACGACTTGCAGAACCCAGACCAGCGTCGGGCTGTTCATGAGCGTGTGATAAAGGCCCAGTCCGACCAGCACGGCGATCAGGAAGTAAGTGATATCCAGGCCGGCAATGAACCGGACCGAGCGGCGCACACCGCTTTGCGCACCCGAGGTCGCCACCATCAGATTGCCAGGGCCTGCACTGAGGGTCAGCGGCACCATGGTTGATAGCCAGAGCAACCAGTTGATGCTGAAAATTTCTTGCATGTTGTCTTCCTTAATCGCGATGCGAACTGAACTGCAGCCAGTCTAATTCGCGGTCGCTTATAAGGTTATAGCGAAGAGCGCAAGGCGGTTTCCCAGAAATGGGGGAAGCGCGGGAGAGGGCGATCAATGCGACGAAACATACTCCGAGGGTGTAGTCGGCGCAGGCAAGGCATAGGTTGCTTTCATCCACTCGATCTCCGCCTGCGGCGTCCTGCCGAAAAAGCGTTTGAACTCGCGACTGAACTGCGAGGCGCTTTCATAACCCACGTTGAACGCCGCTGCCGAAGCGGTCATGGCATTGCGCAGCATCAGCAGTCGCGCCTGGTGCAGTCGCGTCGACTTCAAGTACTGCATCGGCGAGGTGTCCGTCACGCTGCGAAAGTGCAGGTGAAAGTTGGGCACGCTCATTCGGGCTTCGTGAGCGAGTTGCTCGACGTCCAGGCGCTCCTGATAGCTGCTGTGGATCTTGCGGATCGCCCGAGTCACCTTGCCGAAATGCCCCTGTCGATTGAGCGCAGCACGCATCGAGCCGCCTTGTTCACCCGTCAGAATGCGGTAGTAGATCTCCCGCAGCAGCGATGGCCCCAAAATCTGCGCTTCGCCCGGAATGCTCATTGCTTCAAGAAAACGCAATGTCGACGCACGGAGCCTGTCGTCCATCGGCGAGGCGTACATGCCCTTGGGTTGCGCGTCGCTTGGGCCGTGAAGGTCATCCACTTGCTGCATCAACTCGCTGGCCAGCTGGAAGTCGAGGTGCATGTAGATCGCGAGCATCGGCTCGGCCTCGGTGGCATCGGTTTCCATGGTGAAGGGGATGGGCACGGACACCACCAGATAATGCTGGGCGTCGTAAACGTAGACGTCATCGCCCAGATAACCGCGTTTCTGGCCCTGACAAAGGATCACGATGCCCGGGTCGTACAGCACCGGTGTGCGGGTCAGCGGCCGGTTCGCGCGCAGGAAGCGGACACCTTCAAGCGCACTGAGGTTGTAGCCCTCGACCGGTGCGAGCGTTTCCATGAGCTGCACCATGCGCGAGGTGCCTGCGTCGGCCTGCTTCATTGCTTCCCCTCTATTGCCCGCTCAATGGTCGGTGGAGCGAGTCAACGCTTCCCACTGATCGATCTCGCCGGCGGCGTGTTTGAGCTTTTCACGCACCAGGCGCAACGCGTCACTTCCCAGGAGCACGTGCGCCGGTGGTGTCGGGCTGGCGATGATCTGCAACATCGCCTGGGCGGCTTTTTGCGGATCACCGAGCTGCTTGCCGCTCTTTTCTTCTCGCGCCTTGCGCACCGGATCGAAACTGGCGTCGTAGTCGGCAATGCTGCGCGGTGTGCGCTGCATCGAGCGACCGGCCCAGTCGGTTCGAAATGAACCCGGTGCAACGGCGGTCACGAAGATATTGAAGGGCGTCAGCTCTTTGCTCAGCGTATCGGAGATGCCTTCGAGCGCAAACTTGCTGCCGCAGTAGTAGGCGATGCCCGGCATCGTGATCGTGCCGCCCATCGAGGTGATATTGATGATGTGGCCCGCACGCCGCTTGCGAAAGAAGGGCAGGAACGCCTTGATCACGGCAACGGCGCCGAACACGTTCACGTCGAACTGGCGGCGCATGTCTTCCAGCGGTGACTCTTCGAAGATGCCTTCATGGCCGTAACCGGCGTTGTTGATCAACACATCGACCGGCCCATGAGTCGCTTCAACTTCGGCAATGACGCCGTCGATCCGGTCGAAGTCCGTGACATCCAGCATCACCCCGTAAGCGTTATCCACGGAGAGCGACTGAAAGGCGTGCAAGTCGGCTTCCTTGCGCACGGTCCCGATGACGCGATGGCCAGCCGCGAGTGCTTCCTTGGCCAGCGCGTGGCCGAAGCCGCTGCTGACGCCGGTAATGAAAAGGGTCTTGGTGGTGGACATGACGGGCTCCGGTGAATGGGGTTTCTGCTCATGGTATCCATCGCAGAAACGCCCACCTATGTCGGTTTGTCTTTGAGCATTGCCTATTCCTATCAACGAGGCGAGATGACGGTTGATGAACTTTTTGCATGGCTCCGGGCATCCAAGCAGGAACAGACCCAAAGCGCTGATATCAGCCAAGGACAGACGATGACTTTTCTGATTTTCCTGTTGGCCTGCGGTGCGGCAGCGAGCACCGGGATGATTTTCCAACCGGGTCCATGGTACGAATCGCTGAACAAGCCACGCTTTACACCGCCCAACTGGGTGTTTCCCGTTGCCTGGACAACGATCTACCTGTTGCTCGCGTGGGTCGGTTATCGTCTGACCCTGACGCCCGGCAGTGAAACGGTACTCGCCTTATGGGCGGCGCAAATTGCATTGAACACCTTGTGGACACCGGTGTTCTTCGGCGCCCATCGCATCTTCGCCGGTATGCTGATCATCACGCTGCTGTGGCTGGTGGTCGCGGCGATGGTGGTGTTGGCATTGCGCCTGGATGTGATTACCGGTTTGATTCTGTTCCCTTATCTGGCATGGCTGTGTGTCGCGGCGGCGTTGAATTTTTCCATTCTGCGCAACAACCGCGAATAAATAGGACGAAATGAAGACATCAATGGACTGGCCCGCAGACGATAACGAGTTGGCGCAATTACGCGCTTTCAACAAGAAGCTTGCCCGGCTGCCGCGCTTTCGCATCCGTAATCGCATCACGCCGCGAGTGATTCAAATGCTGTTACGCCTCAGCCAATTGGGCGGCGCGAGAAAGTTGTTCAAGCACGGGCTCGAGGCAGAACGCAAAGTGGTGGGCGTCGACGGCGCTTCAGTGCCAGTGCGGATCATTCGGCCAAAGACAAAGGCCAAAGGCGTGGTATTGGATTTTCATGGCGGCGGCTGGGTCATCGGCAATGCGCAAATGAACGATCACCTCAACATCGGCATGGTGAACGCCTGCGATGTGGCAGTGGTCTCCGTCGATTATCGGCTTGTGGTCTCGACGCCGATTGAAGGCGTGATGCAAGACTGCCTCACGGCGGCTCGCTGGCTGCTGAGCGATGACTGCCACGAGTTTGCGAACCTGCCCGTCATCGTCGTGGGCGAGTCGGCCGGCGGCCACCTCGCCGCCGCAACCCTGCTGCAACTCAAACAATGGCCGGAGCTGCTCAAACGGGTGAGCGGGGCGCTGCTGTACTACGGCGTCTACGACCTGACCGGGACCCCCAGCGTACGCAACGCCGGACCCGACACCTTGCTGCTGGATGGGCCGGGGATGGTTGAAGCGCTGCAAATGCTCACGCCGGGATTGAGCGATGAAGAACGCCGGCAGGCGCCGTTGTCTCCGTTGTACGGTGACTTTACGGGGTTTCCGCCGGCGTTGATGTTTGCGGCGGAGCTGGATCCGCTCAGGGATGACACGTTTGAGTTGGCTGAGCGTTGGGGCAGGGCGGCGGAGGTTGAAGTGCATTTGTTGCCGGAGACGGCGCATGGGGTGATTCATTTTCCGTTGGGGTTGGCGGGGAGGGTGGTTGGGTATAGTTGGGCGTGGGTTGTGGGGCGGGTTGGTGAGGGGTGAGTGTTTTAGGGAGGGCCGATTTCGGCCTCCACGAATGTCCGCTATCGGCTAGAAGCGGACATTGGCAAACGACCGCTGCCGGCAAAAAGCAGCCAAGGTGATACGCATCGTTGAGGCTATAATCTCTCATGATAAATATCGAGGCTTTACGCGCTCGATATATTTTTAGATTATGGGCCGGGTCTGGCCTAGTTCATTAACTATTTCGACGCCTCTATCATTCGTTTGAACTGTAAACATATGACGTGTGCTCCTACGAACCTTGGATGAGGAAAATATCGCGTACTCGGTCTTTTTTTCGAATTCATAGTGAATACGAATTTTATTTATTTTTTGCTCTTTTGATATCCGCCGTAGGTTTTTATCTAGCTCTGACAGCTCATTCTTCTTGTTTCTGTTTTGCCCTGCTGCATCAAAATAAAAAATAAGGCATTTCTCTAGAAGTTTCCCCTCTAGTTCCACGTCAACCTCATCTGTCATGGCATTTGCGAAAGCAAAACTGAGCATGGAAACCTCATCGTCCGCGCGCGTGATTATCTTGAAAAGATTAAAATAGATAAACGAATCACGGCAGTTTTCCGACAGTCTATAGAGTGTGTCACTCAGCCCAGTATGTCCGCCGTTAGTTGGTCGCGACTCAGGATTTTTCGTATAGCCTACATATTCAACGTTACTATCCAAACCAAGGAAGATATTCGCATCCTCAAGAAAGTCGTGGATCGAGAGCGTAATATTATGGTTTTGCGCATCTGTGATGGTAATGTACTTGTCGGTTAGTTCTATTTTCGGGTGGTAGAATTTTTGACTCTGCATGTCAAAGAATTTGCATCGAATCGTTTTTTTTATTTTGTTTTTACCAATTAGCACATGAAATTTTGTGGAGCGGGTAATTCGATTATAGGAGGGCGTTTTCTTAATATTGAAGCGCACCCGCTCACGAGAACAGATGAAGTATATGAATCGCTTTTCAAGCCCGGCTTCAACAGCCGCCTTTATTCGCTTGAGATAGTCGACAATGAGTTGCCTGCTATCGAAATACTCCGCAACCTCATGTGGATTTACTACCAAGTCATACCAATACTTGTGATATTGTTGCAGTTCTACAAACCATTCTTTATCCGCATTTTTGTAGGCCTCTGTCTCGGCCACAATAGAAAAGAAACCTCTATTCATTGCTGCTCGCTAAGTAACATTAGACTTATGAAAGGTCATCCAGATTATGACCAATGTGACCACTTTTTTCATCTTGCCTAATAGATTCACCTATACGGGCACGTCGCTATTCGCATTTTGTTGATACTCCCGGCCGGCGTTATTGCCAATTGGGGATCCGTCGGAGATGTCAACATCAGCTGGCTTTAATTTGGATTTGGCGGACGGAGCTTTTGCAACAGCCTGTGCCGCCGCAGGTTTTTTTGTAGGCCTAGAGGTTGCGGGCTTCGCTGTGCTCTTAGGAGATTTAGCTTTGGACGCCTCGGGCTTGGCAGCACTCTTAGAAGCTGCGCCCTTAGAGGCAGTAGGTTTCGCGGCAGTATTAGAAGCTGTAACCCTAGGGGCAGCGGGTTTTGCAGCGCTCTTAGAAGCTGCAACTTTTGAGGCTCCAGATTTGGCCGCTATCTTAGCAACTGCAGGCTTCGTAGCAATTGTAGAGGCTGTGGACTTTGCGGAAGCTTTGGAGCTCGCACTCTTTTGTACAGACTTACTAACTAAACTCAAACGAGAGGGTTGGCTTACCTCTGAAGTCTTTCGCGACTTCTGCATGCTAGCTTCTGAGGCTTTTTTTGTCAGGTTGTTTACAGCATTACCAAAACCAACTGAAGACAATAATTCAGATATACCATTAACCAAATGCGCAGCAGAGCCACAACTTAATTCCTGGCCGTCAAACTTTAGCACGCAGGGATATCCTGTTGCGCGCTGTTTCCAACCCGCAACATCTACGCTAAACTCTCCACTTTCCGTATTTAATGAAAGAAATATCCTATCATTTCTGAAGAAATAAGACTCGGCACCTGCGATCTTATCGACGATTGATTCGATCTGAGCCTTTCCAGATGTGCTGCGGACTAGCCTTAGCTCGCCTGCTGGATAGTTCTTTAAGTCGGAATTAACGTTTTTGAAAATCTCATCGACCTCGGCCACGGCAGCAAGACATTTGTTGGATTTTTCAACAGCCATCTGTACAAATTTAAGAAAATCCATCAAATGACCCTCTTCAAATTACATGCGATAGGATAATGATCAGAGAGATCCGACCATTTCAAATTGCTACCAGCGATATTCAGAGTTGTAATGATTTCTACGCCGCTCCCTACGAAACTCCAGCCATCTTTCAAAAAGCCCGATGATAGAATAATTTGGTCAAATGTTCTCCAATTGGTTAGATGTTGAGAATCCGTACTTGCGCAAGTTCCAGCTGGCAGGTGAGCTCCTGTCACGAGATCGGTCATTCCCACGAGTCGCCAGAACGGATTAAAGAGAGCATCGCTGCGCGCTTTAACATAACTGATATCCCGGCTCGCCTTCAATGCCATCTGGAGGGATCTGCTGAAAGGCTCATCATTGAAGTCGCCGCAAATAACAATCAGAGCATTTGGATCGTCATCGTATATATCTTTGATGTATCCTCTAAGCGCTAATGCAATCTCTGTCCTGATATGCGCGTCTTCAGCATATGTGCGCAAACTTTGCCAATGGCACAGAATTACCGAGATATCAAATTCTGCACTCAACTTAAAGCCTAGTTTTCGACCGACCTTTAGATGCTTTTCGGATACGTCGGACTTGGCATTTAGATCGATCACATCAACTGCAGAAGAGAGCTTCTCATGATTATATATAACGCCATAATCATCTATTCTGTTGCCATCCTTTGAGTATAAAGAACGCACAGTATAGGATGCATATTTTGGATCGATCGATGCAGCCACCAATATCTGCTTTTCCAGATCTCGGCAATTGTCTTCATTGACTTCGCAAAGACAAAGAAGGTCAACACTGGAATTCAACATATTTAGAATCACGGTGACAAACTCCGTTGTCACCTGGCCAGATTTTGCTTTGGTAGAAGGGGCAGATAAATGGCAGTTCCACCATGCAATTTTTAGTTCCATGAAACTCCTTATGGCCTCGTTCTCCAAATGTTGACGTCAACGCAAATCACTGGTTTATACATCGCTGGAGTGATTTCAATCCTTTCTATGGGCGATGTCAAATAGTGATATAACGATAGGGTCACTGGTTCAACAGTGAGCCTCGCGACCATTGGGCCTATTGACTGTCCGCGATAGTGCGTCGGCGTGTTCGACGGACAGCTCTTGGCTGGGAGCGGTCACTTGCGATGTCCGCTTCTGGCCGTCAGTCGTCACTTGCGCACGTCTGCTTCTGGCCGATCTGTGCCGTTCGTGGAGGGTAGAAAACGGCCAGAAGCGGACGTAACGGCGCTTGTGTAGTATCTGCTTCTATTTCGACCTGTATAGAGCTGCCCGATGTCTAGCCGACACTCCCCATCCCCTACAAGAGCTGTCCTGGATCTGCAAAACGCACGTTCACTTTTGGGAAAGCGGCTGGGTGCGCTGGTGCACGACCAGTACTATTTCAACGACGAGAAGGAACTGGGAGACATAGGTTCTCTAGAGTGGCATTTTGGCGAGCGAGAACTTCTATCCATGTATCTCTTGAGTGATGGCGCAAGAGTAGGCGCGGACTTGTTGCCTTCTGATACGCCGATTTCCTTCGAGATAGAGCCGAACGTGACATGTTCCTGGAAAAGGGAAAACCTGCTTGCAGCCCTATCAGCAACCCAACTCGAGAACACGAAAATTTGCGCAGTTGAGGGAATTCTTGACTCTTTCAACGGGCAAGAGCCTTGGCTCGCCGGATTCAGAGTTACGTTCGAGACCGGTGACTCATTGATCTATCTTAACCAGGGCGACGATGCCGTAGTTTTGATTAATGCGCTACCGCCAGTAAATGCAGGCCTCGAAACCCGCTTCGTTACCTCAGTTCAATCACAGCGATGAGTCGGATGCAGCCCTTCACGACAGCCAGAAATCGGCCAAAAGCGGCTGCTTTCGACCCAAAGCGGACAATACGCACGAGACTGAGGAGAACAAATGTACATAGTGACCGTCGTTAGCGAGCGGCCCGACTTCAGGTGCTTCCTGGATTTGCTCTATGGCCCGGGGCGAAATCTAGACACGGATGGTAATTCATACCCAGTGAACAGCCGCTCTTGGACATCCCTGTATGTGAAAGACAGAGAGAGCGATGACCCTTACATCGAAATCGAGGCGAGCGAGGTAGATGTCTCAATGTTTACCGTGCAGTCCGACTCGTCGAGGCTGGAGGCGCTGGCTGCGTTGTACTTGTACCTGACCTGTGGTGGGGCAATCGCCTCTTCAGATCAGGCGCTTGATACAGCAGCCATCGAAATCTTGTGCGACAGATATTCCATTGAGCTCTGCCGAGCCCATGGTTCTATTTGGCATCAGTCGACAGATGAAGCGCCTTATCCACAGGAGTGAGCGACGGCTTGTTTCGGTGCGCAGCAACCGTCAGCAGAAAAGGGGACGGTGTTGTCGTTGTGGAGATTGGGACTGGAATATTGGCGTAGCGGACGCGACTCAACCTCTCGAAAAGCGTTGGAGAGGTTGGAGCTCGTGATGCGAAACGAGGTACACCAACAAGCACAGGCTTTGGAGTCGATTTGTGAGGATCCATCAGAATCCGTCCCTATTCTTTCTTAAGGATAGCTAATACTGGCCCGTCGGTATTGGTTAACAAGGGGAGGGCGACCTACTGTAGCCGCTTACCAACGACTGTGGTCGGCACCCATTTTTGTCTTACTCCACTGATTTCATTTCTCCTAGATATGCCCATTCGCCACCGGTACTGTTATTGAACCACAACCGGTTATCACAGCCTTTATTAGGAATGAAAATCTGAAGATGGGTACTGTCCTGGCGCTGCACTACAGTTCCCTTGCAGTCAAATAGTTTTTGCTGCGCTATCTCCCTGAATGCCGAGAAGAGTGTCTCGTTAGGGTATATCTCGACCCAAACTCCCGGTTTCACTTGAGTCCACTGGCGACTTCCCGCGTACTCGCCGAAAGTGTAGTTGAAGGTAAAACTAACGGGGCGACCCAGAGCATCATCCGACTTGAGTTGCTGTTGCGCAGGATCTAAATTCGGAGGGAGTTTTTCTATACTAATCTCTTTGCCCACAGGCACGTTGCCCTGACAGGATGTGTTGGTAAACTGCAGTTCGAGTGGCTCTGATGCTAATGCAGTTGGCTTGAACCACACCACCAGTATAAATACGGCAATTGCACCTCCCGCTTGGATCGGTAGTTCAGGCAAAGCATTAATTTTTAGTTTCAAAATACCTGGGATACATGCAGCAATCAGTGCAGACATCAGTCCAAGGGCAATGTTGAGCGTTCGTTCTTGGCTCACTGTCGGGCACGCGTTGAACAACGTAGCTATAACCAACAACGCAAGACCAACACTTCCAGTGATGAAGAGGATAATGTCTCGCTTGTTCATCAAAGGCCTCCAGCTGACAAAAAATGCTCACCGACATCAAGACTGCTGCCATGAACCTGCAGCAGTTTACGTTCCACTCGCCATCAGCGTAGCCAAGCTTTAAGTCTGCTGCCAAACCATGCGACAGAATTGGGATGCTCAATCGGAAGCATGGAGAGGGGAGCTGATCCAACCGTTTATCCCTCCCAAAAATCCCCGTTTAAAAGACACCATCCGTTACTTCCTCAAGGCTACACAACCTTGCGTCATTGCCTACGACTACGCCAGAATCCGCCGGCTTGTGCGTCTGGGGCGCGGGTTTTATCGTTTTCGGGTCACTGAAAAACAGTGATCGGGTTTGGTAGCCCGGTTTACCTGTCGCATCGCAACGCCAGTTTGCAGGGATTCTTTCGTCCTCTGTTTTTATGGTGGCCATGCGTAGGGCGTCTTCGGACGCGCCGGGTATCCAGGTGACCGGTCTACCAACCTCCGTATGGCCACCACCCTCGTTTGGTAGCGAGGTTGATGGCTCCACTTTCTCACCCTGGAGTTACATCAATGATCAAACCAACACCCAACTCACCCGAAACCGACCCGGTTTCCCCCTACCAATTCCCCGATTCCCGAACCCTGAACGAAGCCGCCGAACGCGCCCTCGATCATTACCTCACCCCGCAACAGCGCATCATGGGCAGTCACTCAAAGCACGACCCCATGTTCCTGGCCAACCCGGCCTACAACAGCGAATCCCTCCTGGCCAATGCCAGCGAATCCCTCGATTCCGCCAGCGAAATGCTCAGCAACTTCGCCGCGATCCTGGAGCCCGGCCACCGAAAAACGGCACTGGGCATCGCGCAAGTGGTGATGGTCGCGGGGTTGGCGGTGAATCAGGCGCTGGATCATGTCGAGGTGAAGACGTGATCGGTTGATGGCTGTCGCTCAATAGCCGAAAAGAAAATGGCCGAGGTTGTCAGGTGTCACTGACGACCTCGGCCATTTTTCTTTTTTCCTGCACCTTTCAACGCTCCAACAAAGGTGACAGCTCGTCAGTCCTCGATATCTACACTTTCCCCACCACTTGCCGCGCATCCCGCCGTACCGCCTGCGGAGGCACACCGAAGCCTCGGATAAACGCTTCCCGCATATGGCGCCGATCGCGAAAACCGGATTCGCTGGCCACCACATCAAGGGAATGCCGGCTCTGTTCAATCATCAACCGAGCGGCCTCCAGACGCAGGCCTTCGATGGCTTTTGCGGGAGATTGGCCGGTTTCCGCGCTGAATATGCGGGTGAACTGGCGAGGGCTCAGGTGTGCCACGCCGGCCAGTTCTTCGACGCTGAGCGGTCGGCTCAAATGTTGCCGCGCATAGTTCAGTGCGCTTTGGATGCGGTCGGATTTGGGTGCTAGGTCGAGCATTTCCGAATGCTGCGACTGGCCGCCGGAGCGGTGCTGGTGCATCACCAGTTTGTGCGCCACCGAGCGGGCGATATCGGCGCCCAGATCCTTCTCCACCATGCCGACCGCGAGGTCGAGGCCGGCGGTCATGCCCGCCGACGTCCAGAAGGGGCCGTCGACGATATAGATGCGGTCGACGTCGACGCTGATTTCGGGATGGCGCTTCTGCAAGGCCTGCGCGTAGGCCCAGTGGGTCGTGGCGCGGCGTCCGGTCAACAGGCCGGCTTCGGCGAGGATGAAGCCGCCGGTGCAGATGCCGACAGTGCGCCGCGCCTGATTGCCGGCCTGACGCACGAAATCGAGCACCGCAGAGGCCGTATCGGTTTTTACCGGATCGTTGACCCCGACAACGATCCAGGTATCGGCCAGTCCGGGCGCCTCAAGCGGGCGGGTTTCCATGGCCAGCCCCAGTGAGGAGCGCACCATGCCGCCGTCCGGCGAGAAGTTTTCGACGCTGTAGAAGGGTTCTTCGGCGATCTGATTGGCAAACTCGAAAACGGCTTGAGTCGCCAGGGAGAGCACTTGGAAACCGTCGGTGAGCAAGTAGCCGATGCGATGCATGGTGTTTTCTCGGTTGTCCTGAATCACTACCATATACGTCATTTGAGATATGGCCAAGCCGTCGCATTCTGTTCTCCAGTACTTCCCACAACCCTGGAGATTCGACATGACTCAATCCCGCCTCGGTACCGCCCTGATCACCGGTGCGTCGTCCGGCATCGGTGCCATTTACGCTGAACGCCTGGCCCGTCGTGGCCATGACCTGATTCTGGTCGCGCGAAATCGCGATCGCCTGAATGTTTTGGCTGAGCGCCTGAGTGAAGAAACCGGCCGTCAGGTTGAAGTTCTGGCTGCCGATCTTTCCGACAGGACCGATCTGGCACGGGTCGAGGAGCGGCTCAGAACGGACGCCAACATCTCTCTGCTGGTGAACAATGCCGGGGTTGGCGCGACTCAGCCCTTGCTGGAGTCGGACGTCGACAAACTCGACGACTTGCTCACGCTCAACGTGAACGTGCTGATGCGTCTGACGTACGCGGCCGTTCCAGGCTTTGTTGCCCGTGGCGGCGGCACGCTGATCAACATTGCTTCGATCGTGGCCATTGCCCCGGAGGTGTTGAACGGCGTTTACGGCGGCTCCAAGGCCTTCGTCCTGGCGTTCAGCCAATCCTTGCGTCACGAACTGGCGGACAAGCATGTCCGGGTTCAGGTGGTGCTGCCCGGCGCAACGGCCACCGAATTCTGGAGTGTGGCCGGAACACCGCTGGAGCACCTGCCGGAAGCGATTGTGATGCGGGCGGACGATATGGTAGACGCTTCGCTGTCCGGCCTCGACCAAGGCGAGTTCGTCACCATTCCGGCGCTTCCTGAAATCGCCGACTGGAATGCCTACGAGGCGGCGCGCCAGAAGCTGATGCCTGATCTGTCGCGCAGTGAGCCGGCTGCACGCTATCGCGACTGATGGTGTATGCAGGTATCGATGTAGGAAACGTCAGATATTTATTTTGCACGTTTCCTGCGTTTTGATTGCATCTCCAGCCCCAGTAGCCTCTCCCGAGATCATTTGTGCCGTATCGGACGCATCGTAATCGATGCAATTCGGCACAGTTGTCAGCATACTGCTGCCCGAATTTGCTCTACTTCAGGAGCAAAAAAGAGGCTACGGCCACGAATAACCCGGCGCCAAAGGATACTCGGTGCCCAGCCATGCAAAAAAAGGAAACCGTAATGTCGGACCGCTGTGACCGGAAAAATAACCTGAACACCTCCCCGAAACGCCGGGACAAGCTTAATCAGCGTTGGGTTCGGATAGCGTTGGCGATGGCAACCGCATCAATAATTAGCGTACTCGCGATACTGCTGATTGAGTATGTTACAGGGCAGGTCATTCCCTGGAAGTACTACATAGTCACCAGCATTGTGCTCGCAGGGATAATGATTGCGCGGAACCTGGCCGCCAAGGAACTGGTTTTTACTCAAGATTGGCAAATGCTGTCGATGGTTGCCAACAGCAAAGCCCTGATGCTCATCTCTGTGGCTTTGACTGTCGTGCCTCTAGCCCTCTCGGCTTCACAGGCTATTAACAAACAATATTTGTTCCCTTTCGACCTTTACTTGTATTGGGTGAGCGGGCTGTCTTTTTTTGCATTTATCCTGGTGTACAAGGTAACGGCGCCAACAGTCTTCAAGTATGCCTCGTATCGTGATCTTATCGACCGTGAAGGCAGCGTGCGTGTATTGCGTGATTCACTTGCCGAGTTACAACAATTAGTAATTGCACGCAAAGCACCGTTTTCTCCCGCGCGCGAAGTGCTGGTGCCCGAGTCAGATGTTTATGCCATCCGTACGCTAAATACCCAAAATGTGGAGGATCCGGAACACATCTACTTCCTGCTGCGAGAGTACACAAAGTCCTTGAAAGGCTTCTACAGGTTCGTCCTGAATATTCTACTGATTGCTCCCATTTTTTTCGTTCTGACGATGACACTTTCCAAGATGTTTGCAGTGGGTACTCAGGCCGACCAGACGGCGGAATGTTATGACGGCTGGATAAAAGCGACCTACTGGAACTTGTTGAAGACGAATCCGCACATCATCACACCGGAGATGTTTGAGCTCACCCAACAATGCTTGCGTATCCGGGCTACAAACGGGGCGAATGCTGCACACTGACAAAGGGAATCATACGCGCCGCCTCAAAGCCTCGCTAAATCCGTTCCTTTTGGCAGGAATTGGGGCGCTCGTATGAGTTTGTTATCACAAGACATCAGAGGAAGAAATGGAAAACGCGATGTCTTTTATCTGCCAGTGAGCATGGATAAGTTGCCTGCCAGCAAGCCACAATCGGCTTGAAACTTTCAAGCTTCAGCGCAATCCGCCGACAACGATTTACCTTTTGGATTCGGCTGGTGACTCCCGTCGTCAGCGCTCGATGGATTACGCCCGATGCTCAAATACTTACTGCCACTTGCGATGGTCCTGGCCGTGGCCGGCTGTACCAACCATTCACAACGCGACTACACCGATCAGGTTCAGTCCAGTACCACGCCGGTTGCCCACTCTTTCCAGGAAGCCATTCGCCTGGCACCGTCAACGCCATTGCCGATCAATCGTGGATTGTTTCCGGACCGTTGGGAGATCGGAGCAACGGATCCACGCATTGTCCTGGGTGCGCAGCAAGGCAATTATCGACTGTTCAACTTTCGCTTGATCAAGGGGCAGCACTACGTCATCAACATCAACTCGATGTGCAACAACATGTGCATGGGGCTGGCGAAGAGTGCCCTGAAACCTAAAGCTGTGGTGCTCGACGCCCAAGGCAATCTCGTGGCTGATGATCTAGTCGGCCCCAATGCGCTGGCCATTGAATGGGCCGGCGTTGCGCCCGCAGATGGCAGCTATTTCCTGCTGGTCGCCGCAGATAACCGGGCGCCGGGAGAGCAGGTTGCAACCATCAATGCGCCAGTAGCCGGGTATTCGGGGGTGACGTTGCCGTTAGGTATGGCAAGTGCGCCATTCGGCAAGGTTATTGTCTACGTCGAGTTCCCCCGGTCCTGAGCGTCATCCTCCAGATACTCAGCGGCATGGATCAGCCGGATATGGTCTCGGTGTCGTAGGAAACATCGGATATCTATTTCGCATGTTTCCTACATTTTGTTTGCCTCTCCAGCAAAAAACGTGGTTATTATCCGGCGGCGCTTCGGGTCACAAACCCGGCGCCAGAAGATTGCCGTGTGTCTACAGACCCGGCAGTCGCAGCCGATCGGGACCACCCTGGCGCTGTCACCCACCGCGCAGGCTGTTCCTCGTCGTTGACCCTCAAATGGAAGTCGAGGTTTCAATTGATCACGCGGTTTGCAATCGACGATGCAATGAGCAGGGCGACGGACGTCGTCAACGATTCTGTCATCTCCCCAGCTGCCTGCGCGGACCGCGCCGCGGTGTTCTTCGCCAGCCTTTCTCCCCCCGGTTTCCTGTGTGTGCCTGCGTGCGACGCGAGTCTGCATGCGCGTGCCGCGCCATCTTCCTGAATTCGAATGACCGAACCGGTACCTGATACCGGGGCCTGACTGGCAGGGCGCGTGCTGTCTCTGCCTGATCACAAAAATAATGCAGTCATGGACGGTAGCCTCCGATGCTCGACAACACTTCCTTGCGTGGGACGAATCCCGCGCAGCCCGACGTTTCATCCTTGATTCCGTTCGACACCGATCTGTGCGTGCACGGTCTGTTTGAAGCGCAGGTGCTGCGCAACCCCGAGGCCATTGCCGTACGCTGGCAGGAAGAGGCGCTCAGTTACCGCGATCTCAACACCCGCGCCAATCGCCTGGCCCATCACCTGTGCAGCCTCGGAGTCGGGCCGGACGTGCGGGTCGGGCTTTGTCTTGAGCGCTCGCTGGAGATGCTGGTGGGCGTGCTCGCGGTGCTCAAGGCCGGTGGCGCCTATGTGCCGCTGGATCCGGCGTATCCGACGGCGCGGCTGGCACACATGCTGGCCGACAGCGCGCCGCCGGTGGTGCTGACCCAGAGCCAGGCGCGGCATGTCTTGTTGGCCGCGCTCGAACAATCGGCCACTGCACCGACGGTGCTCGACCTGGGCGATTCAACACATTGGGCTTCACAGTCACCTGACAATCCCGATCCTTACGCGACAGGCCTGACACCTCGGCATCTGGCCTATGTGATCTACACCTCGGGGTCGACCGGCACCCCGAAAGGCGTGATGGTTGAACATCGCGGGCTGATCGCCGTGAGCGCTGCCTGGGCGCAACTCTATGCGCTGGATGAGCCGGTCAATCACCTGCAAATGGCCGGTTTTTCCTTCGACGTGTTCAGCGCCGACCTGATTCGTGCGCTGGGGTTTGGCGGCACGCTGGTGCTGTGCCCTCGGGACACCTTGATGGATCCGCCGGCCCTGTATCGCTTGATGCGGGAAGCGCAGATCGGCTTTGCCGACTTCGTGCCGGCGCTGCTCAACCCTTTGCTGGCCTGGGTTGAAGAGACCGGCCATGACTTGTCGTTCCTGCGCACCGTGGTCGGCGGCTCGGACATCTGGACTGCCCACAGCGCACGGCAATTGCGCAGGTTGTGCGGTGAGCGGGTGCAGATCGTCCAGGCCTATGGCGTCACCGAAGCGAGCATTGACAGCACCTGTTTCGAGTTCACCGACGCCAGTCAGGTCGACACTGTGCTGCCCATCGGTCGGGCACTGCCCAATACCCGGATTTATTTGCTCGATGCTCAAAGTGCACCTGTTGCGGAGGGTGTCGCAGGCGAGCTGTACATCGGTGGCGTCGGCGTGGCGCGGGGTTATCTGAACCTGCCGCAACTTACCGTCGAGCGCTTCATCGACAACCCGTTCGTGGCGGGCGAACGCATGTACCGAACCGGGGATCTGGCGCGTTATCGGGCCGACGGCCAACTGGAATTCCTCGGCCGCAACGACTCCCAGGCCAAGTTGCGCGGCCTGCGCCTGGAGCTGGGAGAAATCGAAACCCGGCTGGCGGACATTGCGGGCGTGCGTGAAAGCTTGGTGCTGCTGCGTCAGGACGGCCTCGGTGAACCTCGACTGATCGCTTATTACTGCGAAAAACCGGGCACAACGCTGAGCCCGCGTTCCCTGCGTGACCAGCTGAAAATCAGCCTGCCGGATTACATGGTACCGACCGCGTTCGTGCGTCTGCATGCGCTGCCGCTGACTGCCAATGGCAAGGTCGATCGACCCGGTTTGCCTGCGCCGGACGTTGAGGCATTCGACCAGCAGGAATATCAGGCGCCACAGGGCTCTCTGGAAACAGCGCTCGCCGCGATCTGGGCCGAGGTGCTCGGCGTCGAACGGGTCGGGCGTGAGGATCAGTTCTTTGCCCTCGGCGGTCATTCGCTGCTGGTGATGCGCGTGCTGGCGCAGATTCGTCATACGCTGGGGCTGGAAGTCGCGCCTTCGACGTTGTTTGCCGCGCCCGTTCTGGCAGCGTTCGCCGAACGGCTGCAAGCCAGTCAGGCTGCGGCTCGTCCAGCCATTGCGGCCCTTTCACGGTCGGGCGCGCAAACGTTGTCGTCTGCTCAGCAGCGTCTGTGGTTTCTGGCGCAAATGGAGGGTGGCAACGCGGCGTATCACATGCCGCTGAACCTGCGCTTGCGTGGTTCACTGGACGTGGCGGCACTCGAACGCAGCTTCAATCAACTGGTGGCACGCCATGACGCGCTGCGCACCACCTTCATCGCCGTTGAAGGGGAAGGGCGGCAGCAGGTTTCACCGCCCGCGCACAGCATTCGACTGACCGTAAACGATCTGCAAGGTCCCGATGCTCAAAAACGTCTCACTCGGTTGATCGACGAGGAGGGCGCCCGGCCGTTCGACCTGAGCTGCGGCCCGCTGATGCGCGTAAGTCTGGTGCGACTGGCAGCGGATGACCATGTGTTGCTGCTGACCCAGCACCACATCATCTCCGATGGCTGGTCGATGGGTGTACTCACCCGGGAACTGGGGCAACTGTACGAAGCGGCGTTGCAGGATCGCGACGATCCGCTGCCGCCATTGCCCGTGCAGTACGTGGATTACGCGGTGTGGCAGAAGCAATGGCTGACCGGCGAAGTGCTGGAACAGCAAAACCGCTATTGGCGCGAAACCCTGACCGGCGCACCGGTGCTGCTGGAGTTGCCGACCGATCACAAGCGTCAGCCCGTGCAGGATTACCTCGGCGGTTTTGTGCCGCTGGTCTTTGACGAAGCCTTGACCGCGCGCCTGAAAGCCTTGGGTATGCAGCAAGGCACCACGCTGTTCATGACTTTGCTGGCCGGTTTTTCGCTGCTGCTGTCGCGCCTGTCGGGGCAGAGCGATGTGGTGATCGGCGTGCCATCGGCCAACCGTCCGCAGCAGGAACTGGAAGGGTTGATCGGTTTCTTCGTCAACACCCTGGCCCTGCGCATGACCCGGTCGGGTACGCCATCGGTGGCGCAATGGCTGCAACAGGCGCGACGGGTCGCGCTGGAGGCTCAGGAACATCAGGATTTGCCGTTCGAGCAAGTGGTGGAGTTGCTCAATCCGCCGCGCAGTCTGGCCCACAGTCCGCTGTTCCAGGTGCTGTTTGCCTGGGAGCAGGATCAGGATTCCGATCTGCTGCTGACCGGGCTTGAAGTCACGCCGGTCGAGAGCAGTCATCACGTGGCCAAGTTCGATCTGCAACTGGCGCTCAGTGAACGGGACGGGCAGATTGTCGGCGGTCTGGAATACGCCTCTGGCCTGTTTGAACGCGGCACTGTCGAGCAGTTTGGCGAGTACCTGCGCCGGGTACTGACGCAGATGGTCGAGGACAGCGAGCAGTCGCTGGCGAGGATCAAGCTGTTGAGCGCCGAGCAACACCAGCAGATTGTTCATGACTGGAACCGCACTTCACGCGATACGTCGTCACTGCCCGATTGCGTGGCGCGATTCGAGACCCAGGCCCGGCAACGTCCCGAAGCCGTGGCGCTGCTCGCCGAGCGCGAGCAACTGAGCTACCGCGAGTTGAATCGGGCGACCAACCAACTTGCGCATTACCTGATCGAACAAGGTGTCGGCCCCGAGCATTGCGTCGGTTTGTGCCTGGAACGCTCGCCGCAAATGGTCATCGGCCTGTTGGCGATCCTCAAGGCCGGCGCGGCGTACGTGCCATTCGACCCGGCCTACCCGAGCGAGCGTCTGGCGTTCATGTTCAGCGACGCCGCGCCGACCTTGCTGTTGACGCAATCGAGCCTGATGGCCGGGCTGCCGGCCAACGAGACGAAGATCTGCTGCCTGGACGCGGACGCATCGCAATGGGCACAACACCCAACTGATGATCCGCAGGTCTCGGTGAGCCCGGAACACCTGGGCTACGTGCTCTACACCTCCGGCTCCACCGGGCGCCCGAAAGGTGTGGCCCACAACCGTCGCGCGCTGGATAACCTGATCGCCTGGCAACTCAATCAAGCTGTGGCACCGCAGCGCGTGCTGCAATTCGCCTCGCTGAACTTCGACGTCTCTTTCCAGGAAATCTGCAGCACGCTCTGCCAGGGCGGCAGCCTGTTGCTGATGACCGAAGACAGTCGCAAGGACCTCGCCGCGCTGCGCCCCACACTCGTAGCCGAAGGCGTGCAGCGAGCATTCCTGCCATTCGCCGTGTTGCAGCAACTTGCCGGCCTGACCGAGGCCGATGCACCGATGCCGGCCGGCGGCTGCGAGATCATCACCGCCGGTGAAGCCCTGCAAATCAATGACGAGCTACGCGGTTTTGTCCGTGGACTGGGCGGCGCGCAGTTGCACAACCAGTACGGGCCGACCGAAACCCATGTGGTCAGTCAGTTCAGCCTTGACTGCAACGAGGCCGAATCCTGGCCGGACGCGCCGCCCATTGGCCGTCCCATCGCCAACGCGCGGCTGTACGTGCTGGACGAGCATCTGAATCCGGTGCCGGTCGGCGTGGCGGGCGAGTTGTACATCGCCGGTGCCTGTCTGGCCCGTGGTTACCTGAACCGCCCGGACCTGACCGCCGAACGCTTCCTGCCGGACCCGTTCACTGACGAACCGGGCGCGCGGATGTACCGCAGCGGCGACCTCGCGAAATTCCAGGCCGACGGCAACGTGCAGTACCTGGGACGCATCGACCAACAGGTGAAACTGCGCGGCTTCCGCATCGAGCTCGGCGAGATCGACAGCCTGTTGCACCAGCAACCCGGCGTGCAGGAAGCCGCCGTGCTGTTGCGCGAAGACGTGGCCGGGGACAAGCGTCTGGTGGCCTATGTGGTTGGCTCCGCGACCAGTGAATTCTTGCGTGCCGAACTGCAAGGCCAACTGCCCGAACACATGATCCCGAGTGCCTGGGTCCGGCTTTCGCAATTGCCGCTGACCCGCAACGGCAAGCTCGACCGACAGGCGCTGCCGGCACCGGAGCGCAGTGCCGGAGCGACCTACGAGGCGCCGCGCAACGACATTGAACGGCAAATGGCCGAGATCTGGGCCGAAGTGCTCAAGTGCGAGCGGGTCGGCATCCACGACAACTTCTTCGACCTCGGCGGCCATTCGCTGCTGGCGACGCGGATGATCTACGCGATCAATCAGCGCATGGGCGCGCAGTTGTCCCTGAGCAGCCTGTTTCAGACGCCGGTGTTGATGGATCTGGCGGCGCAGGTCTCGCGTGATGACCAGAGCATTGAACCCGCGTTTATCCAGATCGAGCCGGATCGCGGCAATCGACATGAACCATTCCCTCTGACCGATATCCAGCAAGCCTACTGGTTCGGCCGCGAGGCCACGGTCAGCCTCGGCGGCGTCAGCGCCCACGGCTACGAAGAACTGCGCATTCCCGAGTTCGACGTCGAGCGTTTCGAACAAGCACTGAATCGCATGATCCTGCGCCACGACATGCTGCGCGTGATCTTCCTCAGCGACGGCACGCAACAGGTGCTGCCGCTGGTGCCGACCTATCGCATGCCCCGCAGTGATCTGCGCGGTCTGCCCGCCGAAGTGGCACAGCGCACGCTGGAAGCAACCCGCGAACGTCAGTCCCATCAGGTGTTGGACGCCAGTCGCTGGCCGCTGTTCGAGTTCAGCCTGTCGCTGCTCGATGACGGCATCACCCATTTGCACATCAGCCTCGATGCGCTGATCGTCGACGCCGCGAGCACGCAGATTCTCGCGCGCGAACTCATGGCGTTTTACGTCGATCCGACGCTGGAACGGTCAGAACCGGGCCTGACCTTCCGCGACTACGTGCTGGCCGAACAGCAACTGCGCAACGGCCGCCGCTACGAGCAGGCGCTGGGCTACTGGCGCGAGCGGGTGACCACTCTCGCCCCGGCACCAGATCTGCCGCTGGTGCGCCAACCCGAAAGCATCGCCAACCCGCACTTCACCCGCCGCGACCGCGACATGTCGGCCGCGCAGTGGACGCAACTCAAAGCCGTGGCCAAACAGTTTGCGGTGACGCCGTCAGTGATGCTGCTGACCGCCTTCAGCGAAGTGCTCGCGCTTTGGAGTCGCACCCCGCGTTTCACCCTGAGCCTGCCACTGTTCAACCGTATGCCGTTGCACCCGGATGTCGACGAAATCATCGGCGACTTCACCTCGCTGGTGCTACTGGAAGTCGGCATCGACGGGACACAAACCTTTACCGACAAGGCCCGCGCGGTGCAGGCGCAGCTGTGGCGCGACATCGACCATTCGGTGGTCAGCGGTGTGCGGGTGCTGCGTGAATTGTCCCAGACCAGGGGCGTGCAGCAGACGGCGATGCCGATCGTGTTCAACAGCACGCTGTCGGAAGCAGCGCCGGAGCTGGCCGAATTCAACCTGGCCGACGCGCTGAATGCCAAACACATGCACAGCATCACCCAGACCCCGCAGGTGTGGCTCGACCACACGTTGCTGGAGCTGGAAGGACGCCTGTTGTTCAACTGGGACAGCATCGACGAACTGTTCCCGGAAGGGATGATCGAGCAGATGTTTGTCGCTTACAACGCGCTGCTCGACAGTCTGTGCGAGCCGGCGGCATGGGGCGCAAACACGCCACAGCTGTTGCCGCAGGTACGGTTGCCGGCACCGGTCGACATTCAGCAAACGCTGCCATTGATGCACGAACTGTTCGAACGTCAGGCCCTCGCCACACCGGATGCACTGGCGGTGATCGGTGCGCGACAGCTGACCTACGCTCAACTGCGCAACGAGGCCCGGCAACTCGGCGCCCGCCTGCAAGCGCAGGGCGTGCTGCCGAACCGGTTGGTCGCGGTGGTGATGGAGCGCGGCTGGGAGCAAGTGGTCGCGACCCTTGCAATTCTGTATGCCGGTGGCGCTTACCTGCCCATCGAACCGAGTCAGCCAGCAGAGCGGCTGCGACATATTCTGGAACGGGCGGAGGCGAGTCTGGCCCTGACCCAAACGGCGCTGCTCGACAAGATCGAATGGCCGGCGCAGGTCACGACCATTGCCGTGACCGAAGAAGTCTCAAACGATGGACTGCCACTGCAACCGGTTCAAGTGAGCGAAAGCGACCTCGCTTACGTGATCTACACCTCCGGCTCCACCGGCCAGCCGAAAGGCGTAGTGATCGACCATCGCGGTGCGGTCAACACCTTGCTCGACATCAACCGGCGTTTTGCCGTTGGCCCGAATGATCGCGTGCTGGCGATCTCCTCGCTGAGCTTCGATCTGTCGGTCTATGACTTCTTCGGCACGCTCGCCGTGGGCGCGGCGGTGGTCATCCTCGACCCGCAACTGACCCTCGATCCGGCGCACTGGCTCGAATTGATCAAGCGTCATCACGTCAGCCTGTGGAACTCAGTGCCGGCGCTGCTCGGCATGCTGGTCGAGTACGTGGAGGGCGAGGGCGGTGCGTTACCGGCGAGCCTGCGGGTGGCGATGTTGTCGGGCGACTGGATTCCGTTGACCCTGCCCGAGCGGACCTGGGCCTTGCAGCCAGGTTTGCAACTGATCAGCCTGGGCGGCGCTACCGAAGCGTCGATCTGGTCGATCTGCTATCCGGTGCAACACGTCGACCCGGCGTGGCGCAGCATTCCCTACGGCAAGGCTCTCGATCACCAGCGCTTCTACGTGCTGGATGACGCGTTGCAAGTTCGCCCGACCTGGGTCGCGGGACAGCTGTACATTGGCGGTATCGGTCTGGCCAAGGGTTACTGGCGCGATGAAAAACTCAGTGCCGGCAGTTTCTTCGAGCATCCACTGACCGGCGAACGGCTGTATCGCACCGGCGACCTGGGGCGCTTGCTAGCGGACGGCAACATTGAATTCCTCGGTCGCGAAGACAATCAGGTCAAGGTGCAGGGCTATCGCATCGAGCTGGGCGAAATCGAAGCCGCGCTCAATCGCCATCCCGGCGTGCAGAGCGCGGTGGTGCGCATTCTCGGCAGCACGCTGGGCGAGAAACGTCTGGCGGGTTATGTGCTCAAGGCCGATCCGGCGTTGCAGGCCAGTGACTTCACCGACTACCTGACGGACAAGCTGCCGGCGTACATGATTCCGACGTCGTTCACCTTCGTCGAAGCCTGGCCGTTGTCCTCAAACGGCAAGGTCGACAAGAAGCGCCTGCCGGAATCGGAGCAAATCGAGGAACAAGGGCCGGCGCTGGAAGTCGAGGGCCCGCAGGAACAGCGGCTGGTGGAAATCGTGCAGGGCGTGCTCAAGCGCGAATCCATTGCCGCCAATGCCAACCTGCTGAACCTCGGCGCGACCTCGATCGATATCGTCAGGATCAGCAACGCCTTGTCCGGCGCCTTGCAGTTCCGCCCGCACGTGGCGCAACTGCTGGCCCAGCCGACGTTGCTGCATCTGCTGGGCATGTACCGCCAGAACCGGGCGCGGCAGGAATTGCTCGGCAACGTGCAGCAGGCTCCGGAAACATCGCAGGACATCATCGAAGATCCGCAGCAGCGGGCGCAGTTCAAGGCTGAGCAACGCGGTCGCCGTGACTTCGCTCAAACCTTGCCGGAGGTGGCATTGGACTTGCCGCAAGACCCGGCCTTCGCCCGGCGTTTGAGCGATTACCGCTCGGTGCGCCAGTTCGGCGCGCAGCCGATTGCGACTCAAGCCTTCGCGCATTTGTTGGCGGCACTGGCGCAGGGGCAGCTCGACGGTGAGGTGAAATACCAGTTCCCGTCGGCGGGCGGGTTGTACCCGATTCAGGCGTACCTCTACATCAAACCGGATCGCGTGCTCGGCGTGCCAGGTGGCGCGTATTACTACGATCCTCGCCAGCATCGTTTGCTGGCGCTCCAGAGCGGATTGCTCGACCCGGACACCTACGACTATTTCGTCAATCGCCCGGTGTACGAGAACGCCGCGTTTTCGCTGTTTTTCATTGCCGACATGGCAGCGATACGTCCGTTGTACGGCGAGCGCAGCCGCGACTTCTGCCACATCGAAAGCGGTGCGATGGCGCAACTGCTGAGCATGACCGCCGTCGAGCAGGGCCTTGGCCTGTGCGGAATCGGTTCGGTCGAGGAGCAGCAACTGACGGCGCTGTTCGACCTCGGGCCAAGCCATGAATTGATCTACTCGATGATCGGCGGGCTGCGCACGGCCGATGAGCAGCACCGCGCGCCGGTCGAGGCATTTGCCATCGAACCTGTGACCGAAAGCCTGGACGACGAAGACATGGAGGAGTTCGAAGTATGAATGCCGATCAATTGCTGGCGCTGTTCGCTCGCCATGGCGTGGTGCTTGATGTGGACGGTGACAAGCTGCGTTGCAAGGCGCCTCGCGGGTATCTCACCGAAGAATTGACCCAGGCGCTCAAGCGTCACAAGCAGGAACTGATTGCCTTGCTCGGTGGCCGGGATGACGCCGTGATTCCCCGCCGTGTTGGCGAAGAAACGGCATGGCCGCTGTCGTTCTCGCAGCGGCAACTGTGGTTTCTCGATCAACTGGAACCCGGAAATCCGTTCTACAACGTGCCGACGGCGGTGACGCTAAAAGGGCAACTGAACGTTGCGCTGCTGGAGCGGGCGCTGAACGAACTGGTTGCCCGCCACGAAGTCCTGCGTACGACGTTTTGCAGTGTGGAGGGCGAACCGCGTCAGGTGGTGCATCCATCGATGCCGCTGTCGTTGTCGGTGACGGATCTGCGCCAGTTGTCAGTCAGCGAGCGTGAAGAAAAGGTCCGAATCGCCGTCGAGCAGGACGCACGGGCGCCGTTCGACCTGGCCACTGGGCCGTTGCTGCGCGCGTCGTTACTGCGCGTGGCCGACGACGAATACCTGTGGCTGTACAGCGTGCATCACATCATCGCCGACGGTTGGTCGATGGGCGTGATCCTGCATGAGGTCGCCACGCTGTACGGCGATTATCTGGGTGGCGATACACCGACTCTTGCGCCATTGCCGGTGCAATACGCCGACTACGCCTGCTGGCAGCAACAGCGCGTGGGCGGTGCGGCGCTGGACGCGCAGCTCGATTTCTGGCGCCGCACCCTGGACGACGCGCCGCTATTGTCGACTTTGCCCAGCGACCGGCCGCGACCGTTGGTGCAGCGCTATGTCGGCGCGACGCTCAGTTCTTCCGTCGATGGCGGCACCTTGCGCGAGCTCACGGCGCTGGCCCGCCAGACCCAGGGCACGCTGTTCAACGTGCTGCTGGGCGCATTGTCAGTGTTGCTGTGGCGCTACAGCGGTCAGCAGGACTTGTGTATCGGCACACCGTTCGCCAACCGCAACCGCCCGGAAGTCGAGCCGCTGATCGGCCATTTCGTCAACACGCTGGTGCTGCGTCAGCGCCTCAATCCGCAGCAGACCTTCGCCGAATTGCTGCGCGACGTGCGTGGCCAGATGCTCGATGTTCACGCCCACCAGGACGTGCCGTTCGACCGTGTGGTCGAAGCCGTCAACCCGCCGCGCGATCCCGGTCATTCGCCGTTGTTCCAGGTGATGCTGGTGTTGCAGAACACCCCGGGCAACGCGGTGCAGATACCCGGGCTGGAACTGGCGCCGTACAGCACCAGCAGTGCCACGGCCAAGTTCGATCTGGCGTTTGAATGGGTCGAGCGGGAAGGGCGGCTGGACTTGTTGGTGGAATACAACACCGACCTCTATGACGTCGCGACCATCGAACGCCTGAGCGGGCACTACCGTCATCTGCTCGAACAGATCGCCGCTGATCCCAAGCAACCGATCAATGCATTGCCGTTGATGAACGAGGCTGAGCGTCAGCAGGTGCTGGTCGACTTCAACCGCACCGCGCCGCTGACGCAAGCGGCGCCCTGCGTGCACCAACTGGTCGAAACACAGGTCGCGAGCAATCCTCAGGCTTGCGCAGTGGTATTCGAGGGCGAATCCCTGAGCTACGCCGAACTCAATGCCCGGTCCAACCGACTCGCGCGGCATTTGCGCACATTGGGCGTCGGCCCGGACGTGCGCGTGGCGGTGTGCATCGAGCGCTCGCTGGAATTGCCGGTGGCGTTGCTGGCGGTGCTCAAGGCCGGGGGCGCCTATGTGCCGCTGGACCCCGATTATCCGCTGGGGCGCTTGAGTCATATGCTCGGCGACAGCACACCGGCGGTGTTGCTGACCCTCGGCTCGGCGCACGGGATATTGCGTCAGGCGCTGCAAGGTTCGACCTGGGAAGCGCCGATCCTCGACCTCAAAGAGGACGCTGTGAGCTGGGCGTCGTTGCCTGCGGACAATCTCGATCCGCGCAGTGTCGGCGTCACCCCTGACCATCTCGCCTACGTGATCTACACCTCCGGCACCACCGGATTGCCCAAGGGCGCGATGGTTGCCCACCGTGGCCTTAGCAACCTGCTGTTGTGGTGTTTGCAGGTCTGCGGCGAAGCGGGGGCGATGCTGCACAAGATCCCGTTCGGTTTCGATGCCTCGGCCTGGGAGACGTTCTGGCCGCTGGCAACCGGTGGGCGACTGGTGATTGCACGGCCCGGCGGACATTACGAACCGGCCTATCTGGCGCGCGAAGTTCGCGAGCAGCGGGTCACGGCGTTGGTGTTCGTGCCGGCGATGTTGCAGCTGTTTCTGGAGGTCGAAGAAGTCAGCCAGTGTGCTTCGCTGACCGATGTGTTCAGCGGCGGCGGTGAACTCCCGCCAGCCCTGGCCCGGCGTTTTCAGGAGCGCCTGCCCCATGCTCGGTTGCACAACGTCTACGGCCCGACCGAAACCACGGTGATCAACAGCGTCTGGACCCTGGAGCCCGGTGCCGAAGTACCGGCCCGGCAACTGCCGATCGGACGGCCGATTTCCAACAACCGTTTTTATGTACTCGATGACCGCGATGAGCCGGTGCCGGTGGGTGTCACCGGGCAATTGCACATTGGCGGTGTCGGCGTCGCTCGGGGTTATCTGGGGCTGGCGCAGCTCAGTGCCGAACGTTTTATCGACAATCCGTTTGTGACAGGCGATCGGCTCTATCGCAGCGGCGATCTGGCGCGCTATCGGCCGGACGGTCAGCTGGAGTTTCTGGGGCGCAACGATTTTCAGGTCAAGTTGCGCGGCGTGCGTCTGGAACTGGGCGAGATCGAAGCCCGGCTCGAAGCGTTTCCCGGCATTCGCAGCGCCGTGGTGCTGATGGTCGGCGAAGCGGCGCAGGATCAGCGTTTGGTGGCTTGTTGCGTTGTTTCCGAATCGATGGATGAAGCGGCGGTTCAGGCTTATCTGGCGACGACGCTTCCTCGTGCGGTGGTCCCCGGCAGTTATCTGTGGCTCGACGCCTTGCCGCTGACCGCCAATGGCAAGGTCGACCGTGCCGCACTGACTGCGTTGGCGGATGAAGAAATGGTCAATCGTCAGGTCAACCTGAGCAGCCCGCGCGATCACATCGAGCTGACGCTGTACCAGATCTGGAAACGCCTGCTGCTGGTGCCGCAGATCGGCATTCGCGACAACTTCTTCAATGTCGGCGGCACCTCCATCGCCGCGATCAAGATGGCCCATGAAATCAGCCAGGTGTTCGCGGTTGAAATGCCGGTGCGCGTGGTGCTCAGCTACCCGACCATCGAAGCATTGGGCGGTTGGCTGCGGGTCGGGGCCAACCCGGCGGTTGCGCAGGGCAATCTGATCGAGTTCCGTCGAGGCTCGGGTCAGAGCAACGTGGTGTGCATTCACCCGGCGGGCGGTACGGCGTTCTGTTATCTGTCGCTGGCCAAGGTGTTGCCGGATGAGGCCGGTGTTTACGGCGTGCAATCGCCGGGGCTGAATCCGGGGGAGAGTACCGAGCCGACAGTCGAAGCAATGGCCGAGGCCTATCTGCGGCTGATCGAACCGCTGACCGCGCAACCGCTGATCCTCACCGGATTGTCGTTCGGTGGTCTGGTGGCCTATGAAATGGCTCGGCTGTTGACGGCGGCGGGTCATCGTCAGGTGACCGTGGTGCTGCTCGATACCCAGGGCAGCGACGATCCGGGTTTCCGCGAGCAGATCGGCACCGTGGACATGGCCGAGTTCCGCGACAAACTGGTGCGCTTCAACGGCATGTACCCCGGCATCGAAGACGCGCAAGTCGAGCGCTATTTCCACATTTACAACCACAACCGAATGGCGATGGCCGCCTATGAATGTGCGCCGCAAGCCCGGCGTGTGGTGCTGATTCAGGCCCGAGAAGATTTCAGCCGCCATCAGTTGCATGAACTGCGCGGATTCTGGCGTCGCCGCGCCGGCCACGGCTATCTGGCGAAACTGGTCAGTGGCGGGCACTGGGACATGCTCGAAAGTGCGGAAATCCATCGGGTCTCGCAGATCATCCGTCGGGAGCTGCAACGCTTCGACGCGCAGGAGGCGAAATGATGAGTGCGCCCAATGATCTGACGTTGCTGGCACGTTTCGCCGAGCAAGTGCAGCGTAATCCGCAAGCCCCGGCCGTCATCGACGGGGCGGTAACCCTGACCTACGCCGAACTGGCCAGCGCCAGCGAGCGCATCGCCCGAGGGTTGCTGGCGCGTGGCGTCGAGCCCGGCCAGTCGCTGGCGCTGTGCATGCCGCGTTGCTGGCAATGGCTGGCGGCGATTATCGGCGCGTTGAAGGTCGGCGCGGTGGTCGTGCCGCTGGACCGTGCCAGCCCGTTCAAACGCCGTGAGTTGATGCTGGCGGATGCGGCGTGTGTCGGCCTGATTACCCAGGATGAGGAATCGCTGTGGTCGCCTTCATTGTGGCAAACCAGCGTCGAGGCCTTGCTCGATCAACCGGACGTCCCGCCGCAAGCGCTGGCTGAAGACTTTGCCGAGGTGATGTTCCTGTTCTACACCTCGGGCACCACCGGCACGCCGAAAGCGGTCGAGGTCGGTGAACGCGGCTTGCTGCGCCTGGCGCACACCGACGGCTATATCGAAATTCGTCCGACGGACCGCTTCGCCTGTCTGTCCAACCCGGCGTTCGACGCTTGCAGTTTCGAACTGTGGGCACCGCTGCTCAACGGTGGCTGCTGCGTGATGATCGCCGACGAGGACGTGCTGGATGCACGCCGGCTGGCCGAGGTGCTGGAGCGGACGCGGGTCGACAACCTGTTCATGACGGTGTCGCTGTTCAACACCTTGATCGCCGAGTGGCCGTCGTGTTTTTCCTGCGTGCGTCAGGTGCTGATTGGCGGCGAGCAGATCAGCGCCGCTGCCGTGCGTGCGTGGTACCGCGCCAACCCTGAGAGCCAGTGCCGGATTCACAACGTCTATGGCCCCACCGAATGCACCACGTTTGCCCTGTGCTGGCCGATCAGCCGTGACTTTACCGGCGACTCGGTGCCCATTGGCCGACCACTGCCGGACACTGGCGTGCAGGTGCTGGATGAGCAGCAACGGCCGGTGCCGGCGGGAGAGGTGGGCGAACTGTATTTGAGTGGCAGCGGCGTCGCCCGTGGCTACCGCAATCGCCCTGAAGAAACGGCCCGTCAGTTCGTCCGATTGCCCGACCTCGACGGTGGCGCACACGTCCATTACCGCACTGGTGATCTGGTGCGGTGCAATGCCGATGGTTTGATCGAGTGTCTGGGACGGGTCGACCGTCAGGTGAAAATTCGCGGTTTCCGGATCGAACCGGGGGAGGTGGAGCAGCGGATGCTGGAGCATCCGGGCGTGGCGCAGGTGTATGTCTGCACCCGGCGTCAGGCGGCGGAAGATCATCAGCTGCTGGCGTTTATCGTGCCGCGCGGGGAGCTGGACTATCACGCCTTCGAAACCCACTTGCGAGCGCAACTGGCGCCGTATATGCGGCCGCATCAGTTGTTCCTGCTGGAGCGCCTGCCGCTGACGGCCAATGGCAAGATCGATCGCGACGGTTTGCTGGGCCAGGCGCTGAATCCGTGGCACTCAGCCTTGGCGGCTATGGAAAACGACAACGCTTCACCGTCGCTGGACTGGTTGCTGGGTCAGGCCCGTTCGCTGCTCGGTCAACCGAGCCTGAGCGCACAGGATGACTGGCTGGGCAGTGGCGGCGATTCGCTCAAGGCCATGCGCTTGCGCTCGGCGATTCGTAACCGTTGGCAGAGCGAGATCTCCATCGACACGTTGCTCAATGAACCGTTCTCGGCACTGGCCGAACAACTGACCGCTGAGCTGACGTGGCCTTCGATCTATCCGTCCGCGCCACCGATCAGCACGGCCCGACGCTTGCCAGCCACTGCCGAACAGCGCCGCTTGTGGCTGTTGCAGCAACGTACGCCAACCTCGACCGCTTACAGCGTGCCGCTGATTTTGCATCTGGCGGCAGGTATCGATCTACCAGCGCTGGCCGAGGCCGTGGGACGTCTGGTGCTGCGCCATCCCGGATTGCGCACGGCGTTCGTGCCCGGTGCCGATGGCCTGGATCAGGTGATCGCGGAGCAAGGCCCGGCCTGCCGAACCTTCGCCGTCGGGCATTTCACCGAAGACAACTGGCAAGCCTTTGCGGAACTGGTGTTCAGCACACCGTTCGACCTGACCACGCCGAACCTGTTTCAGGCGTGGCTGTTGCCGTTTGCCGATGGCAGCTGCCGGCTGTTGCTGAACCTGCATCACATCATCGTCGATGGCTGGTCGGTGAACCTGTTGTTCGACGACCTGACGCAGCTCTACAACGACGCTGTGCAGGGTTGCGAAAGCCCTGAGCCGTCAGCACGCCTGACGACGCTGGAATTTGGCCAGTGGCAGCGGCAGTGGGGCGTCGATCCGCATTACCGCGACCAGCGTCGCGCTCTGGCCGAGTTGCATCGTCGGCAGGAAGAACCGTCGCCCGCACGGATGCCAATGCGCGAAATCAGCCCGGATGCCCGGTTGCATCGAGAACCTTTGGGGGCCGTACGCAGCACCGCCCTCGAGCGCTTTTGCACGCAACAGCGACTGACCCGTTTCGAAGTGCTGTTCAGTGTCTTCGCCTGGAGCCTGTACGCCTTGACCGGGTGCGAGCGGCCACGGATCGCCAGCCCAGTGTCCAACCGGCCACTGGCGGAGTTCGAAGACAGCGTCGGCATGTTCGCCAACACCGTGCTGATCCCCACCACCGTAAACCACGCACTGACCCTGGGCGAGCAGTTGCGCCAGCAGACCGCTAGCGTGCGTGAGGTGCTGGCATTGCAGGACGTGGCGCTGGCGGATCTGGTGGAAGACCTGCGGCTTTCATCGAATACCGCACTGTTCGATTTCATGTTCGTGCTGGAAAACACCGATTACGCCGCACTGGCCGATTCAAACCTGCGCGCCACGCTGGAATTCAACGAACACCTGCACGCCAAGTGTCCGCTGACCTTGTTGATGGTGGGCAGCGGCTCGCAGCTGGAGTGCTGGTGGGAATATCAGTGCAGCTATTTCGATGCAGAACAGGTGAGCACGCTGAACGCATTATTCCGCCGTGGTCTGGACCTGTTGCTGGAAAGCCCGGCGGCCACGCTCGACAGTCTGCTCGGTCCTTATCGACACGGTCTGGCCCCGGCCAGTGAAGGGCCGAAGGGCGAGCTGCCATTCAACACCCTTGCGGACTGGTTCGAGCATCAGGTGCATTGCACGCCGGATGCGGTTGCGTTGGTTAAAGGTCAGCGCCGCCTCACCTATGGCGAGCTGAATGGACTGGCCGACGTTCTGGCTGCTGACTTGGTCGAGCGTCATCCGTTGCCGACCGGGAATGCTCCGTTGCATGTCGTGCTGTTTCTCGACGCGTCAGTGGAGCACATCGTCGCCTTGCTGGCCCTGGCCAAACTCAACCTGACGGCCGTGCCACTGGATCCCGCTTACCCGATGGCGATCCAGCGTCAGGTGCTGGAACAGGCGCAGCCGCATTGTCTGTTGTTCAGCGACGCGACCGAAGCGGCGCTGGATGAGCTGAACGCGGGACGGTTCGCCGTGCACCGGGTCGATCTGCACGCCGATGCCGGATCGTTCGAGCGTCCACGTCATGCCGGTGAACGACCGCTTTACACGCTGTTCACCTCCGGTTCGACCGGTACGCCGAAAGGTGTGCAAGTGTCGGAGCGCACTCTGTGCAACCTGCTGCAATGGCAGCGCACGGAAGGGCAGTTGCCGGCGAAAGCGGTGACCTTGCAGTTCTCCATGCTGTCGTTCGATGTGTCGTTTCAGGAGATTTTCAGCACCCTGTGCGGGGGCGGCTGCTATCACCTGATCACGCCGCGCTGGCGTCAGGATGCCGAGGCGTTGCTGGGTTACATGGTCGAGGCGCGGGTCGAGCGGTTGTTCCTGCCGTACGTGGCTTTACAGCATCTGGCGCAAACCGCTGTGGCCCGAGGGATTTACCCGTCGGCATTGCGCGAAGTGATCACCGCCGGGGAGCAATTGCTCTGTACCGACGCGCTGCGCAACTGGTTCGGCGGCATGCCGCAAGCTTCGTTGTTCAATCACTATGGCCCGACCGAAACCCACGTGGTCAGCGCCTTGCGCTTGCCAGCCGTGGCGCGGGACTGGCCGCTGCGGGCGCCGATTGGCCATGCCGTTGGGAATGCCCGGTTGCTGCTGGTCGATGAGCATGATCGCCCGGTGCCCAACGGAAGTCGCGGTTATCTGTTGGTGGCCGGGCCGATGGTTGCCCGTTGTTATCTGGCCGACCCTGCGCTGAACGCCGCGCGGTTCGTCGAGTTGGCAGAGGGCCGCTTGTTCTATCGCACCGGCGATCTGGCGTGGGCCGACGCCCAGGGTTGCCTGCACTATCTGGGGCGCGACGATCAGCAGATCAAACTCAGCGGCCATCGTCTGGAACTGGGGCAGATCGAAGCGGCGCTGATGCAGGTGCCGGACGTGGTCAACGCGGTGGTGGCGGTTCAGGCCGATCCGCCGCGCCTGACCGCCTGGCTGCAGCTCGATGGCGAGCCCGCGACGTCTCAACAGCTGGATCGTCAGGTGGCGCACCGACTGCCATCCCATGTGCGAATCGATGAATATCGGCGGATCGACGTCTGGCCACGCACCCCCAGCGGCAAGATCGACCGCAAGGCCTTGCCGGCTCTGGGCGAAGCGCTTGAGCGGCGCAGCACGCCACAGCCGGTTGTTCAATTGACCGCACTGGAGCGGCAACTGAGCGAGCTGTTCCAGACAGTCATCGGGCGGGACATCGAGCCGGAGCAGACCTTCTTCGAGGCCGGCGCCACCAGCCTCGGCCTGATGCGTCTGCATGCCCGTTACACCCAGGAACTGCCGCACAAGGTGACGATGGCCGACCTGTTCGAACACGTCACGATACGGCGTCTGGCGGCGCATCTGTCGACCGCGCCAGTGGCGGCGGTAGAGCGCGTACGACAAGCCGATGCAAGCCATCAACCGATGGCGATCATCGGCATGTCGGTCAATGTGGCCGGGGCACAGAACCTGTCCGAGTTCTGGGCGATGGTGCAGGGTAACGAGCTGGGCATCGAGCACTTTGCCGCGGAAGAAGGCCTGATCGGCGCCCGCAGCCAACTGGCCGGCATGCTCGATTTCGATCCCGAATATTTCGGCATCAGCCGCCAGGAAGCGCGCCTGATGGACCCGCAACAGCGGCATCTGCTGATGGGCTGTGTGCAGGCTCTGCAACACGCGGCCATCGTTCCGTCGGCGGATGGCCCGCGCATCGGCCTGATCGCCAGTTGCGGCGAAACCACGTACTTCCAGCAGCTGCTGCGCGACACCGCTGAAGGCGATCTGCCGGACGGCTTCCAGATGGCGCTGCATCATGACAAGGACTTTCTGGCGACCAAAGCCGCGTATCACCTGGACCTCAACGGCCCGGCCCTGAGCGTGCAGGCGGCGTGCGGCAGTTCGCTGATCGCCGTGCACCTGGCCAGTTCGATGCTGCGCCAGGGCGACAGTGACGTGATGCTGGCGGCCGGGGTGTTGATCGACCCGACCCTGAGCGATGGTTACCGTCATCGCTCGCAGCACATCTTTTCCGCCGATGGCCTGTGCCGACCATTCAGCGACGACGCCAGCGGGACCATCGGCGCCAGTGGTTATGGCGTGGTGGTGCTCAAGCCATTGGCCAGGGCGCGGGCGGATGGCGACCGGATCTACGCGTTGCTCGAAGGCTCTGCACTGAACAACGATGGCCGGGCCAAGATGAGTTACACCGCGCCGTCGGTGGCCGGGCAGAGTGCGGTCATCAGCGACGCCTTGAGTCGCGCCGGATTGACCGGTGCCGACATCGGCTACATCGAAGCCCACGGTACCGGCACCTTGCTGGGCGATCCGATCGAAGTCGCGGCGTTGACCAAGGCCTTCGGCGATGCGCCGGCCGGTCAATGCGCGTTGGCCTCGGTGAAGAGCCAGATCGGCCATCTTGGCGCGGCGGCGGGGGTAGTCGGGCTGATTCGCGCCAGTCTTGCGGTGTTCCATGGCGTGTTGCCGCCGAACCTCGGGTTTGGCCGGATCAATCCGCAGATCGATCTGGAGCATTCGCCGTTCTACGTACCCACCACGTCCCGGCCATGGCCGGAAGGGCGGCGTCTGGCCGGTGTCAGCAGTTTCGGGATCGGTGGCACCAACGCCCATGTGATTGTCGGCGCCGCACCCAAGGCGCAGGACTTGACCGAGGAAACGCTGCCACTGCTGATGGTTTCGGCCCACAGTCGAGCGGAATTGCTGCGCGATATCGCGGCGATCCGCGAGCACATGCAAGCGCATCCGGAGCAGCAGACCGCGTTGCTGCGCCACTTGCAGTCAGGTCGCCGGCAACTGCGCTGGCGCTTTGCGATGGTCTGCCGGCCGGGTGACGAAATTCCTTTGCTGCCGACAACGATCAAGGAAATCACCGCGTCGGGTGTACAGATGATCGCCCGTGATCATTCAGCGCAGGCATTGCTGGAGGCGTGGTACGAAGGCGCAACTATCCAGTGGCCGCAGCGCTCGGCGCCACCGCCGTGGGATTTTCCGCCAGCGTCGTTCGATCTTCAGACTTATCGGTTTCAACCCGCAGCCGAAATCGTTGCCCCCGTTTCGGCAGGCATCGAGCGGCAACCGCTGGCGCAGTGGTTCCATCAGCGGCAGTGGGTGCGTGTCCAACGCCTGAACACAAAGGCAATGGACGGCGCACGAGAAACGGTGATCCTTTGCAGCCATGACGCGCCCAACTCGACTTTGCTGGAGCACCTGCGGGCTGTTTATCGACGCGTTGTTCAAGTGCGCGCCGGAAATGGCTTCAAGCAACTGGGCGCTGATCGCTTCGAGCTTGATCCGCTGGATTCCGAAGCATTGGGCCGTTTACTCACCGATGTTGTAGAGCATGAACTCGGCGAGCTCGACTGGCTGCACACCTTGCCGCTGGCGGTGTCAGGCGCAGTCAACGAGCAATCTCTGGATCTGGCGCAGTGGGCCTGTCTGGACACGGTCAGCGCACTGATGCAGGCCTGGGGGCAAATCGCACGCACGACACGTCTGCGCCTGTGGCTGATGTCGTGGCAGGCGTGCCCGGTGGACGGCGAGGTTCGGCGTCCCGAATTGGCGGCACTGGCCGGGATCACCGAAGTGGTGCCGCAGGAATACCCGGTGCGTTGCCACTGGCTGGACTGGCCGTCGCCGCACCTTGAAACGCAGGCCGGGGAGTTGGCGGCGTTGCTTGTCGATCCGGCCGCGTTGCCTCGGCGAATGGCGGTGCGTGACGGTTACCTGTGGCAGCCACGACTGATATCCCAGCCATTGCCGAGCCTGGCGACCACCTCCAGCCTGTTGCCGGACGACGGCACGTTTCTGGTGCTGGGCGGCACGGGCGGGATCGGTCGGACCCTGTGTGAACACCTGCTGCAAGCGCCAGGGCGGCGTGTGGTGTTGCTCTCGCGTCAGGGACAGTTGCCTGCAAATCTCGCGACTTATGCGCCGAGAATCGACTGCGTTCAGGCGGACATCGCCGATCTGTCGCGTTGGCCGCAGGTACTCGATCAACTGGCCGGGCGTTACGGTCGTCTGAGCGGGGTGATTCATGCGGCAGGTGTCGGCGCGGGCAGTCTGATTCGCCATCGCGATACCCGGCAGATGGCCGAGGCGATGGCCGCCAAGACCCGCGGCATGCTGGCGGTCGAAAGCCTGATCGAACAGCTCTCGCCGGGTTTTGTCCTGTACTGCTCGTCGATGTCGGCATTGTTCGGCGGCGCGGGGCACCTGGACTATTCAGCGGCCAGCGGTGTGCTCGACGGTTTCACTCATTACCGGGCGGATTCGGCCAGTACTTGCCTGCGCCTGGGGATCAACTGGGACATCTGGCGCGACATCGGCATGGCCACGACCAGCAATGGCGGGGACGCTGCGCACCAGGAACATCTGACGGTCGGCTTGTCGGCCGAAGAGGGTTGTCGGGTATTCGATCTGGCGATGGCGGCGCAGTTGCCACAGCTGCTGGTTTCCACCACCGGCATCGACACGGCGCGGCGCTTCTATCCGGTTCGCCACGGCGCCGTTGCCGCGGCGGTTGCAGTGCCGAAAGGCGTGGATCTTTCCGTGCGCTTGCGTGAGTGCCTTTGCAAATGGCTCGGCGTGACGAATCTGGAGGACGACGATTCGCTGTACGACCTGGGCGCGGATTCGCTGACCTTGCTGGACCTGATCGACGAACTGCAAGCGGCCACCGGTGAGGTGTTCCAGCTGTCGCAGTTCAGTCACAAGGTCAGCCTGAGCGAAGTGTTGGGGCTGGTGACAGCCTGCTCGGTCGAGGCGCCAACCGCCATTCAGGGCAGTTGGAGCGACGCGGTGCGGATCGATCAATGGCATGCCGGCGCCGGTCGCGAATGGCTGTATCTGATCCATCCGGTGGGCGGCGATGTTCAGGCCTACCGGGAACTGGTTTCGGCGTTGCCTGCGGATCTTGGGGTGTGCGTGATTGCGGACCCTGCGTTGCGTCTGCCGGCGCTACCGAACATCAGCATCGTCGAGCGCGCCCGGTTGTATCTGGAGGCAATCAAGGCCCACCTCCCGGCCGGCTGTGCCTGGCGCCTGGCGGGTTGGTCGTTCGGTGCCTGGGTGGCGCAGGCACTGTGTCAGCAAGCCCAGGCTGACGGCTTCAGGCAACCGCTGCTGTACCTGATCGATCCACCCGCGCCGGATGCCGGTGCGGAACTGGCCGGCATCGACGAGCGGACCATCGAACAGGTGTTCCAGCGTGAGTTCGCCCAGCGCTGGCCTGACGTTGAAGGGCAGGCGATGTCCGAGGAACGTCAGGCTTATCTGCAACGGCTGACAGTGTGCTGTCGCAACAATATGACCAGCATGGTCGACTTCCAGCCACCCGCGTTGGCCGCCACACCGGTTCGGATGTTCATCGCCGGGCACGCCAACCCTTATGGGCTGGGCGACGCCTGGAGCATGGATGACCTGCAACGCAACTGGCAGGCCTTGCTGCCGCAATTGCGCAGTTGGCAACGGCTGGACACCGATCACTACGGCATCGTGGCGGGTCGCTGGGCGCGGATGCTGGCCGAGGTGATTGGCACGGAGGGGCCGTCGATATGAATGAGCCGATTTCAATGCCTCGGTGGTTGCCGACCTTGGCGCAGGTGCTGTGCGAAGAGCAGCCCGATGTCTTGCTTCAAAGGATTTACAGGGTCGATGAACCGCAGTCGCTTCGGCGGGTTCATGGTTGGCAAGCCGACGTGGTGCTGCCGATGCTCTGCGAGGCCTTGCCGGAACATCGGCCAGCGCTGCTCGCCTTGCAAAGCTTGCATCAACGGGCGGCGCTCGGCTTGTCCGGGCGTCAGGGCGAATGGCGGGCCATGCTCAAACCGGTGTTGCTGGCGCTGTATCGACGGGCCTATGCCTACGACGCGGCGTACGCCCAGGCCCATGCCAGTGCGATGACATACGGTCTCGCGCCGAGCAACACCGCCATGATCGCCGAGCACTTCGGCGATGCCGAGGCGTTCGCGGTGTATTACGCGCAACTGAATACCGAAGCCAGTGCCACCGCGTTTGCCCAGGCCCATGCGAGTGCCAATGTGGAGGTTTCGGCCAAAGCATTCGCGACTGACGATGCTGACGCGTACGCGCAGGTGTGCGCGGCGTCGGCGCGGGTCTACGTCTGGGCCTGTGCGCAGACCGACGAGCAGCGGCGTGTGCTGTTCAGCCACCTCGCAGAAGGGCTGGTCCGGCACCTGGCCCCGCTTCAATCCCGTTCAACAGGAGAACGACATGAATGACGCACAGCTGCAATTCGATGTGGTGATCAATGCCCAGGGTCAGTATTCCCTGTGGCCGGCGGGCAAGCCGATGGCCAGCGGCTGGAGTGCAGCCGGGATGCGTGGCGAACGCCAGGTCTGTCTGGACTACATCAATCAACACTGGATCGACATGCGACCACGGTCGCTGCGCGAGACCCTGTCGCCGTCTTCGGCGTCGTTCCAATAAAAAAGGTGAGGGAACATGGATCAGTTGGCACTCAAGGCAATCGAGCGCATCGCCGCAGGAAAGCGTGCGCCGTATCAGCGCATCACGGTCGACCGGATCACGCCGATCATCGGTGCCGAAATCGGCGGCGTCGATCTTTCGCAACCGCTGAGCGACGATCAACTCGCGGAAATCCGCCGGGCCTTTCTGGAGAACCACGTGCTGGTGTTCCGCGATCAGCATCTGACGGTCGAGGAACACAAGGCGTTTGGCCGGCTGTTCGGCGAACTGCGGGCCTTGCCGGTGGAAGACATCGACGGCGATGACCCGGAACTGGTGGTGATCCGCGCCAATGCGCAATCGCGCTATGTGGCCGGCGAAACCTGGCACACCGACGGCACGGCCGACCTGGCGCCGTCCATGGGTTCGATGTTGTACGTCAAGGAAACCCCGGCCATCGGCACCGGCGGCGATACGTTGTTCGCCAACATGCACCTGGCGATCGAAATGCTCTCGCCGACGATGCAGCAGTTTCTCGGCGAATTGACCGCGATTCATGACGGTGCGATCCCATGGAAAGGTTACGAAGCGCCGGCCAATCTGCCTAAAACCGAACACCCGGTGGTGGTGCGTCACCCGGAAACCGGGCGCAAGTCGCTGTTCGTCAATTCCGGTTTCACATCGCACATCGTGCAGTTGTCCGGTGGCGAAAGTCAGGTGCTGTTGAACATGCTGTTCGACCTGGTGGCTCGGGAACCGTCTCTCAGCTGTCGCGTACGCTGGGCGCCGAACACGCTGGTGTTCTGGGACAACCGCTGCACCCAGCACCACGCGATCTGGGATTATTTCCCGCATTCGCGTTATGGCGAGCGGGTGACGATCCTCGGGACGCAGCCCAAGGCTTGATGGTGCTGAAAAAACCTGTGGGAGCCACTTGCTCCCACAGGTGCTAGACGCCGCGACGGATCAGTTGCTCGACGATCAACTCACCGAATGCCAGATTGCCGTGCAGCGGGTCATCCACTTCGCAGAACGCCTCACGCTGAAAACCCTGCTCATCATTCGCCGCCTCGCGCATGTCGATCAGCTCGACGCCAAGCCCTTGCAGGCGTTCGATCAGCAATGACTGTGCGGCCATGAACACGCGCGTGTCGGAGAGCTCCGGCACCCGTTGCGGCGGCAATACGGCGAACACCTTGAGGTTCAGCGCCAGGGCCTGTTCATAGAAAGCCAGCGCAGGGCGGGACAGGGTGTCGATGACCGCCTCGAACAACGGCCCGGCGAGAAAACCGTCGTCGAGCTCGCCGTGCGCATTCTGGTAGCAGGTCCAGTTCGGCGCGGTGGCGAGGTAGTGCAGGCTCAGGCCTATAGTGCTCACCAGCGGCACGCTGACCTTCGCCAGTTGCGGCACTTTCAGCGTATCGAGAGCCTGGCGATACAGCCGATCCATTTCCCCATCCCGAAAGACCACGTCGTTGCGCGCCAGGCTGAAGAAGTCGACGGCGAAGTCCCGACCGGTTCCCAGCGGGCCGCCGCCGAAAGGCAGTTCACGGGCCTGCGCTGCCTTGCCGATGACGCCGGCATGGGAGTCGCCCAGCAGCAGAAACCTAGGCGTAGTAATCGAGTACGGCGTCTTCACAGACAAGATCCTCGCTGGACACGCTGGTGGAGGGGGAGGTGGTCGGCGCCTGCACCGATTGAACCGCGTCGAGCCCGGCAAAGAATTGCTGCATTACGAACGCCACACCTTCTGGTGTCACTTCCCGCTGGTTGGGCTGGTAGAACGCGCCCTTGAACGGGGTGCCGGTGATGATTTCGTAGGACGGGAAATAGTCGACGTCGGGCAGGTCTTCACACAACTGCCCGGCGACGGCGCGCAGCACCGATTTGGAGTAGGTCGTGGCGCTCAGCACATGTTGCCCGGTGGCGGTTGCCGTCAGGGGCACCGGTGAAACGGTGAGCAGCAGGCGCAGTTGCGGGTTGATCGAACGCATCAACTCCAGCGCCCTGACCATGTCGCCATAAGTGTCCATGAAACCGAAGTTGCAGAACCGGTGGAGCAACGGATCGAAAGTGCCACGCACGGTGCCGGGACACACGGGATACACCAGACCGGTCTCGCGATGTTGCCAGGCTTCGGTCAGCCCGAGGGTGAAGACGAACACTCGGGCGCGGCGCAACGCTTCGCGGATGGCGTCGAGGGTGGCCTCACGCGACTCGAACAACGCCTGCTCGCTGGCAAAACCGTCGGGCTCCACGGCGGGGCGGAACGGATCGAAGAAGCGCCCGTCATGCACCCAGACCTCATCCGGCGGAGCGCTCACGCCCAGCGCCCATTCGAGCCATTGGCACAACATCGCCGGGGTATACAGATTGCCGGTGCGGAACGAAAACACTCCGTAGTTGTGGGCCTTCCAGTCCGCCTCAGGCAACGCGTCCGGGGCGGGTTCCGCATCCAGCCAGTTCATGCCGCGCGCAACCAGCGCGCGGCCGATGTGCTGGGCAAAACAGGAACCGGCGGTGACGATGGCGTCCTTGTTGCCGATCTCGAATTGCGGTGTCCACAGCTCACCGATGTCCAGCGCGGACTTGTCGGCCACGGCCGTACGCCAGAAGGAACGTGGGGGCAGGCATTGATAGGGATTCACGACGAAAGGCCTCCTTGGCGAGTCGTTGAGCGTAAGGCTCAGCGGATTTGATAGTGATAGATCAGATCGTCGAACCACCGATCACCGATCTGGTAGGCCTGCGGCACACGACGTGCGAACACAAAGCCGCATTTCTCCAGCACCTTGCAGGACGCGATATTACCGTCGGTCACGGTCGACTCCAACGAGTCCAGCCCGATGGATGCGGCATGGTCGATGATTGCCTGCCGCGACTCGGTACCAAAACCTTTGCCCTGATGTTCCGGCAACAGCAGGCAACCCACCTCGGCATGCCCGGGCGAGAGAATGCGCAACCCGGTCACGCCCAGCTCCTGGCCGCTGACCCTGTCGATCACCACCAGGCACAACCAGTGCTCTGATTGCGGCCCCCACGCCGGGAGCCGATGTTCGAAACCTTTGCGAACCTGCTCCTCGGCAATTTCGCCGAACACGTACTGCATGGTCTGCGGCTCGGAATGCAGCCTGAGGAACAGAGGCCAGTCGGACTCGACCATCGTGCGCAGGTCCAGTCGATCCGTGGATAGCTCGAGCATCCGCTGCTCCTTGCGAGGATGGAAAAGGGAGAGGGTTTTTTACTGGGTGTGGGGGGAAAGATCAATGCAAAAGCAGGCGTTTACGTAATGACGTTGTTCATGGAATTCCTTTCCGCAAAAACTCGGGTCTGACGACCTTCGAAGACGTTTGATATCTTTTTGATATCAAAAGGCTACTTCAAATGGAGTGATTTTGGAAAGCCATCCCGGGTTTCGCTGACGGTGTCTTGTGCGCGCTGGGCCAGATGGCGTGCCTTATCCGCCACTACGGCCAGGCCTCGAAGGTGCCACTCGTGCGTGGAAATGGTTCCATGAAATAACCTGAAAGTGGATCTCGTGGAGGGGCCAATCAATCCCTAAGATTCTTCTGCAGCCTATGAAAACAGCAGGTTTTTTCATTACTTCAGGAGGGTCTCCCGGAAGGGGGATTCATTGTCATGACGCCAGCCAGCAGCTATCCACTCGCCTGGAAACTCGCGGCCACCATTCTGTCGGTCGCCACGTTATCCGGCTGTGAGCCACCCACCCGGGCGGACTTCATTAAATATCCGACCTTGAGGCAAAAGTGGGCAATGATCTGCGATGCGCGCAGTCATGCAGCGGAAGTCAACGTGGAGGGGTGCAAGCATTGGCGCGACTGGCAAGCCGCCAGTCAACAACCGGTACTGGACAATCTGATGAATCAGAATCTGGGCAAATGAACGGTCCCGAAGCGATCTCGGTAACAGAAGGGGGTTGGGCCAGCGGTCATCCCGGGGCATTGAAGCGCCCGGGATTTTCGTCGTTACATTGACGCGTTCGTCGAGCCCGGCGCTCAGCCTGCCAACGTCGCGTTATCAATCACAAACCGATACTTCACATCGCCCTTGAGCATCCGCTCATAGGACTCATTGATCTGATCCGCGCGAATCAGTTCGATGTCGGACACGATGCCGTGCTCGGCGCAGAAATCCAGCATCTCCTGGGTCTCGGGAATGCCGCCGATCATCGAGCCGGCGATGGTGCGCCGTTTCATGATCAGGTTGAACACGTTCGGCGATGGATGCGGTGAGGCGGGGGCGCCGACCAGTGTCAGGGCGCCGTCACGCTTGAGCAGCACCAGGAACGCATCGAGATCGTGAGGGGCGGCGACGGTGTTGAGGATGAAGTCGAAGCTCTTGGTGTGCGCAGCCATTTCTTCCGGATTGCGCGACACCACCACTTCATCGGCGCCCAGTGCTTTCGCCGCTTCGCGCTTGGACTCGGAGGTGGTGAACGCAACGACGTGCGCACCCATTGCGTGGGCCAGTTTGATGCCCATGTGGCCCAGGCCACCGATGCCGACCACGCCGATCTTCTTGCCCGGCCCGGCGTTCCACTGACGCAGTGGCGAGTAAGTGGTGATGCCCGCACACAGCAGCGGTGCGACGGCGGCCAGTTGTGCTTCGGGGTGTCGGATGCGCAGCACGTAACGCTCATGCACCACGATGTTTTGCGAGTAGCCGCCGAGCGTCCAGCCGGGGGCGTCCGGGGTCGGGAAGTTGTAGGTGCCGATCATGCTGTCGCAGTAGTTTTCCAGGCCGGTTTCGCAGTCTTCACAGTGTTTGCAGCTGTCGACGATGCAACCGACGCCGACCAGATCGCCGACCTTGTATTCGGAAACATGGGCACCGACCGCCGAAACGCGGCCGACGATTTCGTGTCCCGGTACGCAAGGGAATTGTGTGCCGGCCCACTCGGAGCGCACCTGGTGCAGGTCGGAATGGCAGATGCCGCAGAAGGCGATGTCGATCTGGACGTCATGGGCCGCAGGGGCGCGGCGATTGATCTGGATAGGCTCAAGGGGTTTGTCGCCCGCGTGGGCACCGTAGGCTTGAACTAGCATGGGAACGTCCTCGATGGGGTGGTCGAAGGGCCATCTTCCCGTTCTGCCCCGAAGGCACGTTAGTGCATTTCTATCGATTCCTTGCCTGATCCTGCCCGATAGTCGTCGAACGATGAGCCTCGCCCGTTCACGGCTGGCACACCAGACTCACACGCTCGTAGTTCACGGACTTGTCGCGCTCCGGCAACGAATAGGCGGCCGTGCATTGCTGACCATTCCATTTGATCAAGAGCGTGGCTGCATCTTCTTCCACCAGCGCCAGCGCTTTGCCGCCGGGGTCTGAAATCGCAATCTGTTTGCCGGCGCGGTCTTCCAGCGCAGCGCCGAACGGGAGGGGTTTGTGTCGAGCATCGAACAGCTCGAATTGCACGCGTCTGCCGCTGGTGCTGGCGTATCGGGCCAGCACCACGGCGCCGCGCCTTGGCACGACTTGTCGGGTCGCGTTGTCGATCTCGATGTCGGCGCCCAGGTCCCGCGTATCGAGGCTGATCCAGTTCACCCGATAAGGTTGCGCATTGGGCACGACGGCAAAGCCGTTGCGCCCGGTTTCGGCACCGCTGTAGCTGCCGATCTTGACACCGGCGACGCCTGGCACTTCAGCCAGCGCGAAGGTTTCACCCACCGTTTGCCCAAGATTGATCCCGCCTCCGTGGGCCACGACGGCACCGGCAAGGTTGAGGTTCTGCGAGGTGTAGCCACGCCCCTGGCTGTAGCCGGCGCTGACGTTGGCCACGGACGTGCGGGTGCTGAGGTTGGCCGAGGCCGAGTTGCCACCGTTGCTGCTGTTGCCGCCTTGCAGCGAGTAATAGGTGTCGCTGTCTTCCGACAGATAACCGTTGATGCCCACCTGCGTGCTGTCGCTGTCCTTCTGCGTGCTGGCCGAGACGAAGGCACGAGGCGCCCGAGGTCTGGAGCCCAGCGGGAATGACAGGGACAGATTGACCAGAGTGTCGTTGTTCGAAGGACCGAAATCACCGACATCCTTGGTGTAGGTGGCGCCGACGTTGTACGTCATCTCGCCCCAGACGTTGCTGTAGCCGGCCGAGAGGCTCTGGGAGCCCCCGCGATTCCAGTAGCGCTGATCGCTGGCGTTGAGATAGACACTGCCAAATTGCTGTTGACGGCCCAGGCTCTGGTTGACGGTCAGGTCGGTACGGGTTTTCGAGTTGGCGCTGCGTCTTGAGCTGTCGGTGCCGAGTTCTTCGACATGCTGGGTGAGCGTCCGATAGCCCTCGGTGGAGTATCGATAGGCGGCGAGGGTGAAGCTGGTGTCGGTCCCGGTGAACGTTTTTGCATACAACGCCCGCAGGCTGTTGCCCTGGGTGGATTGTCCGGGGGTACGGCTGGCCGAGTGGGTAAGGTCGATCGAAACAGCGCCGATACGGGTGTTGCGCCCGGCACCAAGCGCCAGCGCCTGGAAATTGTCCGAGGCCTGGACACCGACGATCCCGGTCAGGTTGCTGCTGATACCGTAAGCCAGCGTGCTGCTGACAAACTGCGGCGACGTCAGCCCCTCGCTGTTGCTGTTGTACTTGCCCGCCGAGACGCTGTACTTCGCCTGACCTTCACGCACCATGATCGGCAGGCTGGAAAACGCCTGCAGCGTGACTCGGCGACGGCCATCGGCCTCGATGATGGTCACTTCCAGGTCGCCGTTGGAGCCGCTGGGATAGATATCGCTGATCTCGAACGGGCCCGGCGGCACGTTGGCGGTGTAGAGGATGTAGTTGTTCTGACGGATCTCCACCGTGGCGCTGGTTTCCGCCACACCACGGATGATCGGCGCGTAGCCGCGTTCGCTGTCCGCGCGCATGCCTTCATCGGAGGCCAGTTTCAGGCCGCGATAACGCACGCTGTCGAACAGGTCTGTGTCGGAGAAAATGTCGCCCGCACTGAATTGCCCCTTCAGTGCCGTCACATCATGCTGCACGAAGCTGCGGTTGCTCTTGAAGGTGCTCGGTTGCCCGGTGGTGCTGCTGAAGTTCGACTCGTTACGCAGCCGCCAGCCGCCCAGGTTGATCCCGTTACGCAATCCCAGGTTATTGGAAAGTGTGGTGCTGTGATCGGAGCTGTTGCGGTTGCTGCTCAACTGATAGTTGATAAAGGCTGCCGAAACACCCTGATCCCACAGCGCCGGGTCGACATACCCGCGCATGCCGCGCTGCATGGCGATTTGCGGCACGCTGACCATCAGGCGCAGCCGACTGACGTCGTAGCGCACAGTGGCTTTGTCGATCAGCTCGGGAAGGTCATGACACGCGTGCGGATCAAGGGGGTCAAGCTTGCCGGTCGCTTCTAGTTTTTTCATGTCGATGCCCAGTTGCTGGAGCATGTCCAGGGTCAGACAGGCCTGGACCTTGCCGTTCTTCGCATTGCGCCGAAAATCGATATCACGACGCCCCACCAACACCTCGTTGCTGTAGAGGTCTACCCGGTAATTGCCCGGCAGCACGCTGTTGGCCGACAGCAACAGTTGCAGGTCCACGGACGACTGGGCGCCCTGAAGAAACGCGGTGTTGAATTGGTCGAGCGGTTCTTGCTCAGGCTCGGCGGCGGTCGCTGCGATGGGCAGGCAGGACGCAATGATGATGGCCAGCGTTGGGCTCAAGCGTGATAAGGGAATTGCCAGTTGCCAGCTGTGGTTTACGCCACGATCTTGTCTGTCGCGAGTGAGTAAAAACATGCAATTGACCTATATCACCCCCGGTACGCATGACTGAGCGGAGCGAAGTGAAGTACGGTTGATGTACGACTGATAATTAAACAGACGCGTTAAGGCGATTCTTTGGCCAGGCTGGCTTTCGCTGTCGAACTTCCGGCCAGTGCTGTGGCGTAACGCTCTTGCGCGCCGTAGTCGTTGATGCTGGTGAACGACAAGTGGGCGGTTTTGATGTTTGTCAGTTGTTGGGTGGCGAACTCTTTCTGCTCGCCCGGGGCGATCATCAATGAATCAACTACTTTTTCAGCTGATGTTCCTGACTGCAGTTTTATATCCACCATGGACACGTGGTAGAGACCGGGGTTTTTGATGCTCAGGGCTGTTTTTCCTGCCCGTTCCACAAGCGCCCATTGCAGTTCGGTCGGTGCCAGATAAGCGTTGGCGTTCAACCCGGCCGGGCGGAAGAACACTTTGATGCGCTGGCGCACGGCGAGCTGCAGCGTGTTTTGTGTTTTGGCAGCCTGGGGGATCTCCTGGACATTGAGCCAGACCACCGACTCTCTGTCGGACGGCATGCCGGTGCCCTCGTAGATCACCCGCAGCAATTGCTGTTCGTTACCGGTCACCCGGGCCAGCGGCGGGGTCACGGCGAAGGGCACCGAGGCCGTCTCGGACCCGTCGCGGTCGACCCAGGACTGGATAAGTACGTCTTCACCGTTATTGCGCACGGTGATGCCGGCCTCTTTGTGCTTGCCGTCGAACACCAGGCGGGTGGCGCTCAAAGAGATACCGGCGCTGGCCTGGGCAGCCACGAGCAAGCCCAGGAGGCCCAGGCAAAAGGAAAGGGGACGAACCAACATGATGATTACCGATTGATTGCCAAAGAGAGGCGGGGCACCGGGCCCCGCTCCGGGGTCAACGTCTGCGCGGAGTTATTCGTATTGCAGAACGAACGGCAGGGTGGCATCACCACGACCGGCGACAACGGTGTCCAGCGGGCCGGTGGTGACGTAGGCAGCCGAGAACTTCAGGGTGGTGCCGCCATCCTGCAGGGTGTTCTCGATGTGGGCGGTGGCGTCCGAAGACAGATCGATCAGCGCGCCGTTGGCGTCGAGCAGGGCGATACCGATGTTCTTCGCCGCGCCCAGCCCGTCGATCAGTTTCAACACCTTGGTGCCTTCGACGAGGCCCGAACCGGCGCCTTTTTTCGGTTGGAAGATCATCGACACCTTGGTGCCCTTGTTGCAGGTGATCTTCATGTCGAAGTTTTCGGCGCTGAGCTTACCGCTGCCGATCGGTGCGGCTGCGGTGCCCATGTCCTTGATCGACACTTCACCCATCGGCACGGAAATGGTCTTGTTCAAGTCCGAGCTCTGAACCGAGCAGGCGTCGTTGTTGATGATGCCGGAGAAGTTGATGGTGCCGGAGCCGGCCTTGGTTGGAACGACCGGGTCGGCGGCAAATGCATTGCCGGTGGCGCTCAGGATCGACAGGGTCAAAAATGCCAGGGTGAACTTTTTCATTCTGATTTCCGTATGTGTTTGAAGTGCAGCGTTAAAGTGCGCTGCCACGATACGAAAGCTGTTCAGATGAAAAAATCAGACGATCCTTAGAATCACGAAATGCCCATGAATCAACAGTCGCTGATGACGGTTCGTTAGTTGAAAAGTTTGCGCTCGATGCAGTAAGCCAACAAATCCTGATCACTGCTGACTTCAAGTTTGCGCATTGCGGCGATCTTTTGCGTACTGATGGTCTTGGCACTTCTGTTCTGGCCACGGGCAATGTCGCTGACACTTTGGCCTGCAACAAACAGGCGCAGGATTTCATGCTCCTTGGGTGATAGTCGGGCAAAGCGTTCGTCCAGGTCGGCGGTGGACTCGATCACCGAAACCGGCTCTGGGGTCGCACTGCGGAAGGGCCTGCCATTGGCGACAGCCTTGAGCGCGACTTCGATTTCGTTGTGCAACTGATGTTTCTGGATGACCCCGAGGACGCCCAGTTCATGCAGGCGGGTCAGGATCAGCGGATTGGAGATCATGGTCAGCACCAGGATTTGCACATGGGGAAAGTGCCGCTTCAGGTACTCCACCAGTTTGAGACCATCACCATAGGGGGAGTCCGCAGGCATGTTGAAATCGGTGATGACCAGGTCGACAGGCTGGCTTTCGAGCAGCTTGATCAGCCCGTCCGAACTGATGCTTTCGCCCACGACGCTGAAATGCTCGTCCCGTTCGACGAGTTCGCGCACTCCCAGCAACACGATGGGGTGATCATCCGCGATGACAACGTTGAGTTTTTCCATGACCAGGTGTCCGTAAGGTGTCGTTGGGTAAATAAGGGGGAGGTTACTTGAATGTCGCCAGTAACGCGTTCAGGTCTTCAAGAACCTGGTGAACGTCCAGCGTCAGGGTCGGGGTGAGTTTGTGCCCGGTCAGTCGGCATTCCAGCAGGGCGCAGGTCTGGGCGAGGGTGCTGGCCTGAATGACACCCAGTGAGCCGGCGACGCTGTGGAGTTTTTGTGCCGTGCGGTCAGCCTCTTCCTGGTTCAGCGCTGTGCGGATGTCCTGCATGTCCTGTTGCAGGGTGCTGATAAAGAGCTCCTGCATTTTCGCTGACAATTGCACAGGCGCTTCAGTCGAGGAGGGGGCCTCGACTATCGGAGCGCTGTCGGCATGCGCGGCCACGGGCTTCTTGCAGTGTTTGATCAACTGCGTTCGCAATGTTTGCAGGTTCAGAGGTTTGACCAGCCAGGCGTTCATGCCCACGGTGGCACAACGTTCGCCTTCCTCGCGCAGGGCATTGGCGGTGACACCGATAATGGGCAGGTCCGCGCCGCGTTGGCGCAAGGCTGTGGCCAGTTCATAGCCGTTGATGATCGGCATGTTGACGTCAGTCAGCACCAGGTCGAACAGTCCGGGCAGCCATTGGGCCAGTGCCTGTTCTCCGTTGTCGGCCGCTGTTACCGAACAGCCCAGGGCTTCCAGTTGTTCCTTGATGATCGCCTGATTGATCGGGTTGTCTTCGGCCACCAGGATCCGCAGATTCAGATCGGCCGCTGTTTCGGGCAGTAAAAGTGGCTGGTGAACATCCGCACCGTGCAGCGCACGGTTCACGGCCAGGGCGATCGCGCGGACATCGTGAGCGTCGACTTCCCGATCCTGCGTGGTGCCCGACGGCGCTTTGCGGGCGCCTGCGGTGGCGATGATCCGTGGGCCGGGCCAGGGGGCTTCATTGCCAATCGGCAGCATATCCACCAACAGCGCCGACGCCGTGGCGGGTTGACTGTCGCCACCCGCGACCCGGGCGTCCGCACCCAGGCGGTTGAGCCAGGCGCAGAGGTGCTGCGCCAGTTCCTGAGCCTGTGCACGGACATAAACCGGTGGAGTTCCCGGCGTGAACTCGGGGCAATCGGCCAGTTCTCCCGGCAGACACTCCAGTGTCAGTTGCAGGGAAAAACTGCTGCCCAGCCCGGGCTCGCTGACCACTTTGAGCTGGCCCGCCATCAGGTCGCACAGCCACCGGCAGATCGCCAGGCCCAGCCCCGCACCTGCTTCACTGGAGGCATCGCGGACCTGATAGAACGGATCAAACAACTGCACTTGCTGGGCCTGGGAAATACCGATGCCCGTATCGCTGACCTGCCACTGCAGGCTCACGTCACCGGCGCTGCGCTCCAGCACCCGGACCCGCAGAACGACCCGACCGTTGTCGGTGAACTTGATGGCATTGCTCAACAGATTATTGAGGATTTGCCGAATGCGCAGCGGATCACCGCGAACCCGGTCCGGAAGGCTGGCATCCATGCAGGCGTAGAGTTGCAGCCCCTTGGCTTCGGCGAAGGCACTGTAGGTGCGCAAAGTGTCTTCGGTCAGTTCCAGCGGGCAGAAATCCTGGTCTTCCAGCGTCATTTGCCCGGACTCGATCTTCGACACGTCCAGCACATCACTGATCAACTGGAACAAGGTGGCGGAAGACCGCTGGATGGTATTGAGGTACTGCTGCTGACGCGGTTCCAGCGGGGTCAGCCCCAACAGTTCGAGGGTGCCCAGCACACCGTATAACGGCGTACGGATTTCATGGCTCATCGTCGCCAGAAACCGGGTTTTGGCCGCGTTGGCCGAATCGGCGGCTTTGCGTGCGTCTTCCAGTGCGGCGGCATCTTCGACCAGGCGGGTGACGTCATGGATTGCGCACAGCCAGGCATCCTGTCCCTGATAACGGGTGGAGGTGAAGTCGACATGCAGGTGACGGCCATCGATCTCAAGGTCGGTCTGCCCGGAACGGATGAGATCGTGCTGACGATTGAGTACCGTAATCAGTTTGGTGCTGTCCTGCCATTGCTGGGCGCGGCGATTTTCCAGTAACACGGCATGGTCTCTGCGGCGGATGACGCACAGGCCGGCCGGTGCCGTATCAATGACTGTGCGGCTGAACGCTTCGCTTTCGGCGATGCTTTCGTGGGCCCGGTGGGCAGGCAGCACCACGCGGCGCTTGTACCAGCGATTGAACGCCCGGCCACCGCCAATCCCCGCCAGCAGCAACGCGAACAACGCCAGCAACGGCCACAGGGCGTAGTTGAGGAAGCTTTTCAGGCTGATGACGTAAATCCCCGACCAGTGCCGTTCGCCCGGGCTGGAGACTTTGAACACCAGCCCGTCACGGTTGAAGTTCAGTCCTTCATCAATCTTCAGATCAGGTTTTATCGCACCGATCAGCGCTTCACCGGAGGGGGCGATGAGGGTGAAGTGGTCGTAGATCGACCATTGCATGATGCGTTCGATGTTGTTGACCTGAGCCAGGTTCAACAGTGAAGCGACCACCACCCAGGAGCTGGCGCCCTCGATATGCATCGGGGCCGAAGACAAGTCGATGTTGACGTAACCGAGCACGGACGCCTTGGCGCTGTCACCCTCCGCCGCATTGTATTGCACCCAGTGAACCCGGTTATCCAAGGGCTTTGGGTTGGCATCGTGCAGTCGTTGCAGCAACTGCTTCATTACCCCGACAAACTCCCCGCCCTGTATCTGGCCCTCACCGCGCAGACGCCCGGCGGCGGGCACGGCGATGTCGAAGTTGTCCGGGACGTTGAACAGGACAACTTGCGGTGACTGAAAATGCGAGGCCGACCAGAAGGCGCTGTAGTGATCGGCCAGGTGCGCACCGAGGTTGAAGACTTTCAGGTGCTGACTGGGGGCGATCTTGTGCGGATCGACCTTCACACTGAAGGGCAGGGAAAAGGAATGCTGTTGGCCCCGGTAGATATCAGGCCCCTCGTCAGGCATTGCCTGTTGCAGCGACATGGGGATAACCGTCGAGGTCAACATGCCGCCCTCGGCGCTGTGCGCAGACAGCGTTTCGAGAAAGGCTTCCTGTTCGTGCAGATTCTCCAGCAACCGCGCAAAGTGGAATCGCACCGTGTCGTGCTGCTCTTCGAGCGTGCGCTGCACGCCCCAATAGCTGATTCCGATCAGCAGCATGACGGTTGCGCACAGTACGGTCAGGCCTTTGTTCAGGCGCAGCGAACTGTTGGCCAGTTTGTCGAAAATGGCGTTGGGATGATTCATCGCACGGCCACGCGACCGGTGAGCGCAAAGCGGTTGAGCACTGAGACCTCGAAGCAAGAGACGCTGGAACGCACGTGTCTGAGGGTCAATAGGTGCTAGCCGGACCGTCATGGGTCAACAACTGCTGGAACTGATCCGGGGACACGGCATGGGAGATCAGGAAACCCTGAACCTGAGTGCAGTCGATTTTACGCAACAGAGCAAGCTCTTGCGCGGTTTCCACACCTTCGGCGACCACGGTCAGGCCCAACTGCCGTCCGAGGGCGACAATGCTGGTCAGTGCCTGGGCCAGTTCCTCGTTCTCGTTGCAGCCCTGAACCAGCGCCCGGTCAATCTTCAGCTCGGTAAAAGGAGTCGACACCAGGTTCATGTAGGAGCTGTAACCCTTGCCGAAATCATCCTGCGACAGGCCGAACCCCATGATCCGCAACCGGCAGGCACCGGCGTAGAAGTTGCTGATGTCCTGAGGCACCGAACACTCCATCAGTTCAAAGCAGATTTTTCCCGGCACCCCGTGATGGGCGTGCACGAACTCGAGAATCCGGTCGGTCAGGTCATGGCTGTTGAGCAGGTGCGTGGGCAGGTTGATCGACACTGGAATGTCGTACCCCTGATCGCGCCATCGGGCCTGCGCCTCGATCGCCTGACCCAATACGTGCCACAGCAGGTGTTCCTCCAGATTGAAGGCTTTGAGCGCCGGTAGAAACAGGCCCGGCAGCATCAAGCCGTGTTCCGGGTGCATCCATCGCACCAGGGCTTCGGCGGCGACGATGCGCCCGTTGGCGAGGGCTTTCTTGGGTTGAAACCAGGCTTGCAGTTGACCATTGCCCAGGGCGTCAAGAATGGCCTGGCGCTCAATGCCCGGAACGGGCAGTGGCTGAGTGGCCTGGCGCAAACCCATGAGCTGGTCGGTCAGGTCGCGCAGGGCCGTGGATTTCACCGGTTTGGAAATCAGTCCGATGACCTTGACCCCCGAATTGCGCGCCACCAGGCTGGCCCCCATCAACATGCGCCGGGAGGTCGCACTCATGATTGCCAGGGCCGGTCGGGCGTGCAGGGCGGCCAGCCCCTGGATGAACTGCACGCCATCCATGCCGGGCATGAGCAGGTCGGTCAGTACCAGATCGAATTCACGTCGTTGCAGACGGGCGAGCGCTTCTGCGCCATCGCGTGCCGCTTCGAGATGAAAATCACCCAGTTCGCTGAACAGGTGCTGCAAGTACAAATGCTGGAAGGGATGGTCTTCGACAATCAGGATGCTACAGCGCTTCATGGGCAGCTCTTTCATAAGGCACCAGGTAATTGAACAGGGCTTGCAGCGTGAACGGCTTGACCAGGCAGTGGTTCATGCCGGCGGCCAGGCATTGGGCCGCTTCTCCGCGCAAGGCGTTGGCGGTGGCGCCGATGATGGGAAGGGTGCAGCCCAGGCGACGTAGCTCCCGGGCCAGTTCGTAGCCATTGAGGCGCGGCATGTTGACGTCGCTGAGGATGATGTCGAACGGTCCGTCGCGCCACAGCGACAGCGCCTCTTCGCCATCGGCGGCCAGCACCACGGTGCAACCGAGTTCCTCCAGTTGATCACGCAGGATCAATTGATTGATGACGTTGTCTTCGGCTACCAGAATGTGCAGGTTCAGCCGTTTCAGCTCCTGTGGATCGGCGTGTGTCGCAGGTTTTGCCACCCACAATCCCTGTGCCAGGCTGACCGCCTGGTGAATGGCGTGCAGGTCGTTGAGATTGACCTTCCAGCCACCGGACATGATCTGCGGCTCGTGGCTGCCGTCACCGGTGGCGAGCACCAGCGGGCCGGTCCATTCGGATTCAAGGCGTTGCTCGAACGCGCCCGGGTGCAGCTCGATCAGGATGCTCTGGGAGGACGAACCCTGACGCGGAGGGTGGCCGATCTGCGGGCGTGCGCCCCAGCGTCTTAGCCAGCCGCTGATGACTTCGGCCAGCTCGCGGATCGGCGACACCACGTAGACGATCTCCTGCAGCAATCCTTTCAGATTCGTTTGTACTGCGCTGCCCGAGGGTTCTTCCAGTGGCAGGTCCAGGGAAAAACTGCTGCCCAGTCCCAACTCGCTGACCATGCGGATGCTGCCATTCATCAAGTGGGTCAGGCGCTGACAGATCGGCAGGCCAAGCCCCGTACCGGCTACCACATTGGTGCTGCCATCGATCTGATAGAACGGGTTGAAGATCAGCGCCTGATCGTCCTGGGTGACGCCTTTGCCGGTGTCCGAGACCTGCCATTGCAGGCTGGCACGCTCGCCTTCGCGACAGAGCAGCCTGACCCTCAGGACCACCCGCCCGGAGTCGGTGAATTTGACGGCGTTGTTCAGCAGATTATTGAGGATCTGGCGGATTCTCGTGGCGTCACCGATGACCCGTTCCGGCAGTTGCGGGTCCAGGCAGGCATACAACTGCAAGCCTTTGCCCCGTGCCGCGGCGGCATAACCCTGGATCACCTCTTGCACCAGTTGCAGGGTGGAGAACTCGCTCAGTTCCAGCGCCAGTTGCCCGGCTTCGATTTTTGACACGTCCAGCACATCGCAGATCAATTGCAACAGCGTCGCCGATGAACCCTCGATCGCCCGCAGGTAGTCGCGTTGCTGCACATCCAGGGTGGTGCGCGCCAGCAATTCAAGAGTCCCCAGTACGCCATACAGGGGTGTGCGGATTTCGTGGCTCATGGTCGCCAGAAACAACGTCTTCGCATCATTGGCGGCGTCGGCGAGCTGGCGTGCCTGTTGCAACGCTTCTTCGATCTGGGTGCGCGCGCTGATGTCACTGAAGGTGCAGAGCAACACGTCCTCACCCTTGTAGCGGGTGGGCACGCAGCTCAGATACAGATGGCGGCCATCGGCGGTTTCGAAGTAGTCGGTGAGGGGCGGTGCTTCGCCATTGAAGGCTCTGCGAATCCATTCGGGACACAGTTGCTCGCGTTCATCGCCCTGGCCCAGCCATTGTTGGGACAGGGTGTTTTCCAGCACCACCTGGCCGTCGGTGCGGCGCAAAACACACAGTGCCACCGGGGCTGTCTGGATCACGTCGCGGCTGAACAGTTCGCTTTCGACCACGGCCTGGATGCGGTGGATCGTCGGTTTGATGAAGCGATGCTCCATGCGCCGGATCAGCAGCCATACCAGGCTGATACTCAGCAGGCAGAACAGCAGGGCGCCGATCAGTTGCGATGCCAGCGCAGAGAGCAAGGCCCGCAATTCGATGGAGTACACCAGTTGCCAGTCCGATGACTTGAGTTGCTTGCGAATCACCAGATGGTCGGGCAACCAGCCTTCGCCGACCAGACCAAAGAAGTTTTCACGCTGAAGCTGCAAAAGATTCTGGCTCAAGCGTGTGCTTTGGCTATTGGTGAACAGCAACATGCCCTGGGCGTTAAACATCATGAACTCACCCGCGCTCTGATCGTTCAGCGCGTTGGAGACTTTGCGGCCGTCCATTTCCAGTCCCAGCCAGCCGGAACTCGTGTCGCGCTCGTCGAGGCGAATGAAAATGTACAGCTGTGAATGCCGGGCCGATTGATGTGTCAGCCACAGTTCTTCAAGTGCGGGGGCGTTCTCGCGCTTGAGCGTCTCCAGGCGATTGAGCATGGCCTGGGGAAAGTTCTTTGGCATCGGTGTTGCGGTGTACAGACGCTTGACGTTTGCATCGGTGCCGCTGCTGACGTAGATGAGGTTGACCTGTTTGTCCTCCAGGTAATCACGCATGCGCTGGGTCAGGCCGATACGCCACTGCTTGCCGGGCGTGTTGCCCAGCAGCAGATGAATCTCTTCATCGGAGGCCGGTGGTGTGGTGGCGGGTTTGCGCGTGGCCGACAGGCTGAGGCTTTCGAGCAACGCCTCGCGAGTGGTGAAAAAGGTATGCGCTTCGGCGATGGCGCTGCTCATGTAGCCGCGCCGCCGGGACAGTTCGTTGGTGAAGGTGAATAACAGAAAGTTATAGACCCCGCCGAGGATGCCGATCAGCAACACCAGCGCGAAAATGCGCAACAAGCGCCGCGCCGCATTCGGGGTGGAAAGGATCGGGTTGATTTGATGCAGGTACGACTTCAATCTCATGCCCGCACTGTAGGCAGGCATGAGTTCGATCGATATAAGACGATCCTTAAATGACTACAGATAACTCATGATGAAGGTCACGGCAGTGTTCGCCGTGCCCGCTTTCAGCGTGCCTTCGGCGAGGCGGTAGTAGGACGCGGACAAGGGAATCCTGAAGTCGGTGTCGGTGGTGTTGAAGCCGTTGAACGGGTAATTGGTGTCCAGTGCGATAGGTTGCCCCGCATCGTTCATCAACTGCAGGCCGATGCCTTTGGCTGTGGACTCGGCATTCAGCGCCACGATGCCTTTCTTCGAGTCGATGACAGTGGTGGTGGCCTTGAGTTGATAGGTCACTTTCTTGATGCCGCGCTGGCACTGGTTCAAGGCAATGTTGTATTTGATCACGCGCGGTGTCGCGCCGCTCTTTTCGAACTCTTCCAGACGGTAGTCGTCACCCATCGCCACCGGCACGGACGGGGTCTGGCAGGAGGCGGTATTCAAGTGAATCGGGTTGAGCAGGTTGAACTTGATGAACACCAGATCACTGACTTGCAGGTTGCCGAGAAAGCCGGCGGCAATCTCGTTTTTCGGCGACAGTTCGCCGGATTTGAAGATCTCCAGCGTGTAGTTCCCGCCATTGGTGGTGTAAGTGCCTGAGCCGATATTGAACGGCGGAGGCATGTAGGTGATGTTCGGGTTAGGGGTGCCGACACGAAATGAAAGTCCGGTCTTGCCCAGGGGATAGGTCGCGTCGACGGGCGCTCCCAGAGCAGGGTTCACGGCGAATCCGTAGCGTGTGGCCGCCGTGCAGGTAAAGATGTGCTCCGCCGCATTGAGCGATTGCTGGTAGATGATGGTGCCAATGGGCGCGTCCTGGGGGACCGTCAAACTGTCCGCCCCCACGTTGGCGCCGAAATTCAGGGTCACTGTCGTGTTGTGTTTATCCGAATAGGTAAACGCACAGTTCGCGGCCATGGCGCCCGAACCCCAGACGAGCGCCATGACGCAGGCAATGTTTGAAAAAACGCGCATTCGTCGCTGTTTGTCGGGTCGTTCCATATTGACGGCGCCACACGGTGATAGAGGAGCCACGCACTCTAGTGGCCGTGGACAGCGCCGGACATCAGGCGATTCCTAGTTTGCCGGGGCAGGTACGCTGATTTGCTGGACTTATGTGATTCTGATATCAGTGCTATCCAATTAGTGCCGTTTATCAATCAATCGCCGAAGGGTAGTTTGCCTCTCCATACCGTATTGATGGAAAGGAGAGGCAAATGATGCGAACCACGATGAAGGCCGGGGTGCTGGCCGCGATGATCGGGATGTCCGGTGCTGAAGTCGAGGCGGCGGATTACCGGCAGAACCCGTTCACCTTGACTTACGGTGGCGCGATCACCCGCAACGAGCCGGGCAAGGTCAACATTCATCCGGTGACCTACTCGTTCAATGGCCTGGCCATTTCCGCCAACGTCTACACCCCCGCGAACTACGATCCGGCCCGGCACTATCCCGCCGTTGTCGTCGCGCACCCCAATGGTGGGGTGAAAGAGCAGGTCGCCGGTCTTTATGCTCAGCGTCTGGCCGATCAGGGCTACATCACGATCACGGCGGACGCGGCCTATCAGGGTGCGAGCGGTGGCGAACCACGCAACATCGACAAACCGGCCAACCGCGTCGAAGACATTCACGGCATGGCCGACTTCATCGCCAGCTACCCCGGCGTCGACAGTGCTCATCTGGGTTTGCTCGGCATCTGCGGCGGTGGCGGTTACTCGTTGAAGGCTGCGCAGACCGACAAACGCTTCCGCTCGATTGCCACGGTGAGCATGTTCAATTCCGGGCTGGTGCGCCGCAACGGTTATCAGGACTCGCAACTCGACACCATCCAGCAGCGTTTGCAGCAAGCCTCGGCCGCCCGCGCCCAGGAAGCCGCCGGCGGGGACATCCAATACGTCGGCGATGCCAAACTGACCGACGAGCAGATCGCCAAATTGCCGTTCGACCTGTACCGCCAGGGCTTCGAGTATTACGGCAAGACCCACGCGCATCCCAACTCGACCTTCCGTTACACCCTCAGCAGCCTGCTGGATCTGATGAGCTTTGACGCCACCGACCAGATCGAGCTGATCGACAAGCCATTGCTGATGATCGCCGGCAGCAAGGCCGACAGCCTGTATATGTCGGAACAGGCCTTCGCCAAGGCCACCGGGACTCAGGACAAGACCCTGTTCAAGATCGAGGGTGCCACGCACATCGAAACCTATTGGGTGCCGGCCTACGTCGATGTTGCCATGGAACAGCTGACGGCGTTTTACGCCCGAACCCTCTGATTCGAAGGAAGCCATCCATGAACAAAACCTTGTTGGGCCTCGCCATGTGCGCGGCCACACCTTTTGCCAGCGCTGCTGAAGTCGCGGGCGGCGGCAGTGAGCCGTTGAACGCGCAGCAGATCCGTCGTGCAGGTTCTCAGGCTTCATTCGTGGGGCCTGAAGATTATTTCTCCGGTCGGGTGCGCGTCGATCCACTGTTCAACGACACGGGCGAAATCAATGCGTCCGGCGCTTACGTGACTTTTGAGTCGGGCGCTCGTTCGGCCTGGCACACCCATCCTGCCGGTCAACGATTGGTGGTGATTTCCGGTGTCGGGCAGACCCAGGAATGGGGCAAGCCTGTGCAGGACATTCACCCCGGCGATGTGATCGTCTGCCCGCCGGGCGTCAAGCATTGGCATGGCGCTGCGCCCAACAGCACCATGACCCATCTGGCGGTGACCGGCTCGGTGAACGGCAAGAATGTGGAGTGGCTGGAGAAAGTCGCCGAAGACCGGCCGGTGCCGCCGGCAGCTCCGACAGAAGTCGCGGTCTCCGAAGTGCTCTCCGCGAGGCAGCAGGCGATCGTGCCGATTGGCGCGGCCATGGCCAGCAGCAACATGCCGCGTCTCAACGCCGCTTTGAACGAAGGGCTGGATGCCGGGCTGACGGTCAGCGAGGCAAAGGAAATTCTGGTGCAGTTGTATGCCTACGCCGGTTTTCCACGCAGCCTCAATGCGCTGGGTGAATTGATGAAAGTGGTCGAGGCGCGCAAGCAACGCGGCCTCCACGATGAGCCTGGGCGCGAACCCGGTCACGCCGTGGTGACAGGCGACGCCTTGCTGGCCGTGGGCAAGGCCAATCAGACCCGTATCGCCGGGGCGCCGGTTCAGGGGCCGTTGTTCGACTTCGCGCCGGTCATCAACCAGTTCCTGCAGACGCACCTGTTCGGCGATATCTTCGAACGCGACAACCTGGACTGGCAAAGCCGCGAACTGGCCACGGTTTCAGCCCTGGCGGCTACGCTCGGCGCCGAATCGCAGCTGCGCTCGCATATTGCGGCCAGCCTGCGGGTGGGCTTGAGCAGCGCGCAATTGCGTCAGTTGACGCAGGTGCTGACCCAACACGGAGAAGTCGAAGCGGCGGGGCGCGCCAGCGAAGCACTGGAAAAACACCTGGCCCAACCCTGAGCAGCATCAGCTTCCGTAGCGCAACGCATCACGCAGCAGGGTGAAGGCGGGTGAGCTCTGGCGTCGGCTGGGGTAGTAGAGGTGATAGCCGGAAAACGGCTCGCACCAGTCGGCGAGTACCCGAATCAGCCGGCCCTGCGCGACGTGCTCCTGCACCAGGTCTTCCGGCATGTAGGCCAGCCCCAGCCCCTGGAGCGCGGATTGCAGGCGCATGGCAATGTTGTTGAACACCAGTTGCCCCTCGACTCGCACATTCAGGGCTTGCCCGTCCTTCTCGAACTCCCAGAGCAGCAGGCTGCCATGGGTCGGCATGCGCAGGGTGATGCAGTTGTGTTCCATGAGATCGGGTGGAATCAGCGGTTTGCGGTGGCGGGCGAAGTACGCCGGGGAGCCGACCACCGCCATGCGCATGTCCGGCCCGATGCGCATCGCGATCATGTCCTTGGCCACCTGTTCGCCCAGCCGCACACCGGCGTCGAAGCCTTCGGCGACGATGTCGGTCAGGCCGTAGTCGACGATGATCTCGACATTCAGGTCGGGGTTGTCAGGCATCAACTGTGTGAGGACGGGTTGCAGGATCGTGATCGCGGAATGCTCGCCAGCGGTGATGCGCAACTTGCCGGCCGGTTTGTCGCGAAACTCGCTGAGCAAGGCCAACTCGTGATTGATCTCCTCGAACCGGGGCGCGATCACTCGCAACAGGTGTTCGCCGGCCTGGGTCGGCAAGACGCTGCGCGTGGTACGCGCGAGCAAGCGCACGCCCAGGCGCTCCTCCAGTTGACGCATCGCCCGGCTCAAGGCCGGTTGTGACATGCCCAGTTTCGCCGCCGCACGGGTGAAGCTGCGCTCTTGCGCCACCGCCGAAAAGATTGCGAGCAGGTCGTAGCTTTCAACGGACATTGATGCGCCCCTGTTATGAACTGCTGGCGATTATGCCATCAGCCATAACAATCAGCCGACCTTAAAAGCATGCGGGTTTGTCTGGGGCGGATCGATTTTTTACGCATTCTTTACGGTGGAGGATTTTGTTCGCATCGATACTGGCCGCGTTTTTTTGACCGCACCGCAGCCTTGTATGCCTGAAGGCCCCGGTCAGCGTATTGCCCAAGGATGGCATGCATTTTCTTCCCGCCGTTCGAGAGCCGCGACCCTTGAGTAAAAACAACGAAAATTCCCCGTCCAAATCCTCAGGCGCAGCCATGCTGGTTGCGGCTGTCGGTGTGGTTTACGGGGATATCGGCACCAGCCCCCTCTACACCCTCAAAGAAGTCTTTTCCGGCCACTACGGCGTGCAGCTCAATCACGACGGCGTGCTGGGCATTCTGTCGCTGATTTTCTGGTCGCTGATCTGGGTGGTTTCGATCAAGTACGTGCTGTTCATCCTGCGGGCCAACAACCAGGGTGAGGGCGGCATCATGGCGTTGACGGCATTGGCCCGTCGCGCGTCGGCGCCTTACCCGAACATGAGCAAAGTGCTGGTGTTGCTCGGACTGTTCGGTGCGGCGCTGTTCTACGGCGACAGCATGATCACCCCGGCGATCTCGGTGCTCTCGGCGGTCGAAGGGCTGGAGCTGGCGTTCGACGGCATCGAGCACTGGGTGGTGCCGCTGTCGGTGGTGGTGCTGGTGGCGCTGTTTCTGATCCAGAAACACGGCACGGCGCGGATCGGCACGCTGTTCGGCCCAGTCATGGTGCTGTGGTTCGTGGTGCTGGGCGCACTCGGGGTCTACGGTATTTTGCAGCGTCCCGAGGTGTTGCAGGCGCTGAACCCGATCTGGGCGGTGCGCTTCTTTACGGTCCATCCGGGCATGGGCGTGGCGATTCTGGGCGCAGTCGTCCTGTCGCTGACCGGTGCGGAAGCCTTGTACGCCGACATGGGCCATTTCGGTCGCAAACCGATTGCCCGTGCCTGGTTCATGCTGGTCCTGCCCGGTCTGGTCCTGAATTACTTTGGCCAGGGCGCCTTGATCCTCGGCAACCCGGAAGCGGTGCGTAACCCGTTCTATCTGCTGGCCCCGGAATGGGCGCTGCTGCCGATGGTCGCGCTTTCCACGCTGGCGACGATCATTGCTTCGCAAGCGGTGATTTCCGGTGCGTTCTCCCTGACGCGCCAGGCCATCCAGCTGGGCTACGTCCCGCGCATGTTCATCCAGCACACCTCAAGCCAGGAGCAGGGCCAGATCTACATCGGCACCGTCAACTGGGCCTTGATGGTCGGCGTTGTGCTGCTGGTGATCGGTTTCGAATCCTCCAGCACCCTGGCTGCCGCTTATGGCGTGGCGGTGACGGGCACCATGTTGATCACCACCCTCCTGTCCGCTGCCGTCGTCTTGTTGCTGTGGAAGACGCCGCGCTGGCTGGCGATCCCGATGCTGTTCGGTTTTCTGTTGGTGGATAGCCTGTACTTCGCGGCCAACGCGCCGAAGATCCTGCAGGGCGGTGCGTTCCCGGTGATCGCCGGTATCGGTCTGTTCTTCCTGATGACCACCTGGAAACGCGGGCGCAAGATCATCGTCGAGCGGCTGGATGAAACCGCGTTGCCGCTGCCGTTGTTCATCAGCAGCATTCGTGCGCAACCGCCTCATCGTGTGCAGGGCACGGCGGTGTTCCTGACGGCGCGGGCCGACGCGGTTCCCCACGCGCTGCTGCACAACCTGTTGCATAACCAGGTGCTGCACGAGCAGGTGGTGCTGTTGACCGTGGTGTCCGAAGACAGCCCGCGGGTGCCGGTGGATCGTCGTTTCGAAGTCGAGTCCTATGGCGATGGCTTCTTCCGGGTGAACCTGCATTTCGGCTTTACCGAAGAGCCGGATGTGCCGCTGGCGCTGAGCCTTTGTCACTTGGCCGAACTGGATTTCAGCCCGATGCGCACCACGTACTTCCTGAGTCGTGAAACGGTCATCCCGACCAATCGCATCGGCATGGCCAAGTGGCGCGAGTACCTGTTCGCGTTCCTGCTCAAGAATGCCAACAGCAACCTGAAGTACTTCAAGTTGCCGCTGAACAGAGTGATCGAGTTGGGGACGCAGGTCGAAATGTAAGGACGGGAAGCAGCTCAGGGCTGATCGATGCTGACGGTGACACACAGTCCGCTGTTTTCGTTGACGTCGGTAAACCCCAGATCAACCTTGAGCCCCGTGCGATCGGCAATCGCCTTGACGATGGACAAACCCAGCCCCGAGCCCGACTCATCGGTGCCCAGGCTGCGATAGAACGGGTCGAAGACACGCGCCTGTTCTTCCACGGCAATCCCCGGGCCGGTATCGCTGACTTGCAGGACGACCGTCGCTTGCTCCCGTTTGACCGAGAGGTCGATACGCCCGCCGGGCGGGGTGTAGCGGATGGCGTTGTCCACCAGGTTGCGGATCAGGATCAGCAGGTCGGTTTCGTTGATGCTGACCTGCACGTCCTCGCTGCTTTCGACGCCGATATCGATATTCTTGCGGTCCGCCAGCGGCAGCAGGTCTTCCAGAATCCGCCGATAGATGTGCAGGACTGAAACGGTGCTCGGCGCTGCACTTGAATTTGACTGCGCGGCGGCCAGGCTCAGCAGTTGATCGATCAGGTTCCTGCTGCGCTCTATGCCCCGGGACAACGGCAACAGGCGTTCGCGGGCGGCTGCCGGCATTTCCGTGGCGGCCAGTCGTTCGGCCTGCAGGGACAGGGCGGTCATGGGCGAGCGCAGTTCGTGGGCCGCATCGGCGACGAAGCGCCGCTGGTTGTCCACGGACTGGGCGACGCGGCCGAGCAGGCGGTTGATGGCCACCACAAACGGCCGGATCTCGCTCGGCACATGGCTTTCGTCGATCGGGTGCAGGGCTTGTTCGTCACGCTGGTCGATATCGGCCGAGAGCATGGCGATGGGGCGGAACATCTTGCGCACCAGATCGCCGACCACCAGCAACAGCACCGGAAACAGGATCAGAAACGGCAGCAGACTGCGCCAGGCGCTTTCGCGGGCCTCCTTGTCGCGCACGCCGGTTTCCTGGGCGACGACGATGCGCTCGCCTCGGGCCGTGGTTTTGACCAGCACGCGGAAGTCTTCACCGGTCACCTTCAAGGTCGACAGGCCATCGGACAGGGTCGTGGGGAAGGGCAGTGGCAGCAGGGCGTCGTCGTTGCCGACCGCTTGGCTGCCGTCGGCCAGGTATTGCACGATCACCCGGGATTCTTCGTTGTCGTCCACGGCCTGAGCGGCGGGGTAGTGCAGGGTCATTTGCTGGCGGTCGAACAGGGCCGCCACCTGGCGCAAGGACTCGTCCTGCATTTCGTGGGCCTCGTCCAGCGCCGAGACGAAGGCGAAAACCGCCGCCAGCAGCGCGACGATCAGGATGGCCAGCGACAGCGTGACCGACAGCCGCAGTTGCACCGAATCCCTCAGGCGCCTTTTGAAACCATCCATCCCATTCCCCTGACGTTCTTGATGACGTGACTGCCGAGTTTGCGTCGCAGGGCGTGAATCAGAAACTCCACCGCGTTGCTTTCCACTTCGTTGCCCCAGCCATAGAGCCGGTCTTCCAGTTCACTGCGCGAGAGGATCGCCCCCGGCCGGATCAACAGGGCCTGCAACAGGGCGAACTCGCGGCTGGACAATTGCACCTCCGCGTTTTCCGCAGTGGTGGCTTGTTTGGACACCAGGTCCAGCGACACCACGCCATTGTCGAGCAACGACAGGGCGCTGCCACCCTTGCGCCGCAACACTGCACGCATCCGCGCCAGCAGTTCGGCCATGTCGAAAGGTTTGAGCAAGTAATCGTCGGCGCCGCCATCGAGGCCACGCAGGCGATCGTCGAGACCGTCCCGGGCGGTGATGATCAGCAACGGCACCGGGTTGTTGCGAGCGCGAATGCTGTCGAGCACGTCCAGTCCGTCCTTGCCGGGCAAGCCGAGGTCCAGCAACACCAGGTCGTAGTGCTGGGTGTCCAGCGTGGCCAGTGCGGTGAGCCCGTTTTTCACCCAGTCAGTGGCGTAACTGGCGTCGTTCAGCGCACCCTGGATGGCATCGCCGATCATCGGATCGTCTTCGACCAGTAATATCCGCATGACCCGCTCCCCAAAAAAATAGCGCGACGGGCTGGGCCGTCGCGCTTGTATTGAAGCATCTGTGCAAGAGTTTGTCCGGCCCCGGATCAGGCGTTGCCCTTCAGCGAGTCAAAGGCTTTGAGCAACTCGTCCATCCGCGCCTTGCAGTCTTTCTGCTGCGGGGCGCTGGCACGCAAGGTGTCGAGCGAGCGGTCGATAGCCTTGTCCAGCATGTGCCAGTCCCCGGCGGCACGCGGCTTGATCCCGGCTTCGGCCGAGTCCCAGGCAGTTTCCAGATCCTTGATCCGGGTCTTGGCGCCGGGCAGATCGTTTTTGTCGACGAGGGCGGCTACATCGGCCGCAATCGTGCGGAACTCGGACAGATCACCCAGTTTTGAAGCGGCCTGGCCTTGTGTGCTGACTGCACCTGCAGCGGCGTTTGCAGCAGGCTTGTCTGCCGGTTTCGAGCAGCCGGCAGCAATGCTCAGCAGGCAGATGGACGAGACGATGGCGACGTGACGAATGAGGTTTTGAATCTGGCGCATGACGATTCCTTGATGAACAGTTGAAGGTTTATTCAGTGATTGCTTTGCGATTGCCGGTGCTGATCTGCGCGGCCGTCACCAGCAGGACGATGACGCAGAGGAAAATCGCGCTGGTCCAGGTCGCGCCCATGCCGAGGCCACCGTAGGTTTTGGCCTGAGTCAGCAAGTCGCCGAGGGATGCGCCGAAGGGGCGGGTCAGGATGTAGGCGATCCAGAACGTCAGCACCGTGTTGCCGCCCAATCGCCAGGCAATGAAGGTGGCGGCGATCAGTGCACCGAAGATGACGGCACCGACGGTGAAGCCCAGGCCCAGCGCTTCGGTCGCCAGGTCGCCGGCGGCCGTGCCGAGGGCAAAGGTGCAGAGCACCGTGGCCCAATAGAACAGTTCTCGACGCGGGGTGACGATTTCGCGGATCGACAGGCTGCGTTCCGTCCGGTACCAGACCAGGAAATTCACCACCAGCAATACGGAGAACACAGCGGTGCTGGTGTAGAGGCTGACGTCCAGCATGTCGGTCAGGATGTCGGTGATCTGCGTGCCGACGATGCTCACCAGCACCACGGTCAGCCAGTAGATCCAGGGTGTGTAGGCTTTGGTACGCAATTGACCGAACAGCGCAATGGCCAGCAGCGCGGCCATGCCGAGGCTGGTCGGGCCCGCGCCGAAGCCGGCATCGACGGCCAGAAAGTCGGCACCGGTTTCACCCACGGTCGTGGACAGGATCTTGATCACCCAGAAGGACAGCGTCACTTCGGGTACTTTGTTGAGCCAGTCGGCTATGGCGGGTTTCATGGGTGGGATGCCTCTCCTGAGCAGCGCTGGAAGTGCGCAGGGGAGAAGGTACGGAACGAAACTTAGCTGAGCCTGAGGACGGAACCTTGCGGTCTTGTTTCAGCGCTCGCGCAAGGCGACGGCACTGTAGACGCGCTGATCATCAAACGTGTATCGAACATCCACCGTGAAGGGGGCGAGGCAGGATTCCAGATCGGGCGCCAGGCTGTGGATTGCGCAGTGTCCCGGTTCGGCCAACAGTTCCACGATCAGGTCACCGGCACGCACGTGGCGTTGGCAGAAGGAGAAGATGGCTTTGTAGAACGCCTCCTTGATGCTGAACTGCAATGTGCCTTCGCAGAAACCCTGTGTCGCGAAGTCTTTTGTCGGAGAACGGCCCAGCACCCGTCGATATAACGGCGCCTCCAACGGTCGGTTGCTCTGGGCATCAATGCCCAGGGCTGCGATGTGTCGCTTGAGGGCGAGGGCCGCCGCGCAGTAGTTTTCGGTGTGCGAGATGCTTCCGCAGACACCGGGCGGGAACAGCGGTTCGCCCCCGGAACCCTTGCCGATTGGCAGGCCCGGGAATCCGAGGTGTATGAGCGCTGCGCGGGCGCAATTGCGTCCGGCAGTGTATTCGCGAAGGCGCTGCCGGTTCATCCCGACCGTCAATCCGCGTTCCGCTTCGAGCAGGCCCGCAGACCACATAGCGCGGTCGCGGGCCTCGACGATGCAGCAATCTTCCCCGAGCAAGGTCGTAAAGCCCGTCATGCCCGGTCCAGCTCAACCGGCCGTGTGAGCGGCGATGGTTGCAGTTCCTCCTTTATCAACGCACCGAGCGTTTCGACTTGCGGGGTCGTGAGCATGGACATGTGGTCGCCGGGGACATCCTGCAACTCGGGTACCTGGAGCAGGAGTTGCTGGCAGACACGCACAAATCCCGCTCGCAGTTTTTGCCGCAGGTTGGCGTCTTGCGCCAGAAAGACGGCAACCCTTCCACTGAACCTGCCGTCGGGTACATAGCCGGCGAAAATCTGGCAATGCTGCCTGTAGAGCTCTTGAGCGGCGGTTCGTAACTGATGTTGCAATGCGTGGCTGCCCGGATCTTCCTCGGTGGATTCCAGCCATTCGGGAAGCGCATCCGGTTGTGCGCACAGTCCTGCCTGCTCTTCCAGTACTCGCGGGTCGATCAATGTGGCATCCAGCAGGATCAGCCGTACGGTTTTTGATTGCTGTTCCAGCAAGCGTGCCGTCTCAAAAGCGATCGTGCCCCCGAAGGAGTGTCCCAACAGCGTGATCGGTTCCTCGCTCCCACGGTTGAGGATCGCGTTCGCGTAACGATTGGCGAGTTCCTGGACGCCGAGCAGGTGCTCGCCGTCGCGGTAGGTCTCGAAGGGCTCCAGCGCATGGAAGTTGCACGTTGACGCCAGTGCTCTGGCCAACTGGAAATAGGCAATGCCATGCATCCCGCAGCCCGAGAACCCATAGACGTCGGGCAAGCCCGGTTGCTCGAACCAGCGTGTGATTTTGACCTCCCGGGAATCGCTCACGGTGCTCTGCTGATCCAGGAAGCGGCTCAGCGCCTCGACGGTCTGGTGATCGAAGAACGTGCGCAAGGACAGTTGGCGGTCGAATTCGCGGTTGATACGCACCAGACAACGAATCGCCAACATCGAATTCCCGCCCAGTGCGAAAAAGTTGTCGTGCACAGACACCTGTTCGACCTGCAGGACCTGGACCCAGATGGCGGCCAGTCGATGTTGGGTGGCGGTTTGGGTGGCGACGCTGACCGTCTCGCCCGAGGTGGGTGGGGGCAGGCGGCTGCGATCGATCTTGCCGCTGACGTTCAGTGGCAATTGCTCCAGAAACACCCAGGCGCTCGGCACCATGTAGTCCGGCATGACGCGTTGCAACTGCAGTTTCAGGGCATCACGCTGCAGCGTCTGTCCAGGGCGCGGGACGACGTAGGCAACCAGTTTACGGGTGGCGGGATCGTCCCCGTGCGCGGTGACGATCGCCTGCCTTACGCAAGGACAACGTCTCAAGGCGGCCTCGATCTCGCCCAGTTCGATCCGCAACCCACGGATTTTCACTTGGAAATCGATACGGTCGAGGTAGATCAGGCGCCCATCGGGCAATTGGCGCGCCAGATCTCCCGTGCGGTACATGCGACTGTCCGGCGGGCCGAACGGGTCGGGCAGGAACCGTTCTGCGGTGAGGTCAGGACGATTGATGTAGCCCCGCGCCAGGCCATCGCCAGCGATGTGGATTTCCCCTGTGCAGCCCACTGGAACCGGATTCAGATAGCGATCCAGTACATACAGGCGAGTATTTTCCACGGGGCCGCCGAGGGTGGGGGACTGGCCAGCAACGATGTGCGCGCGACTGGAGTAGATGGTGGTTTCGGTGGGGCCATAGAGGTTCCAGACACGGCGGGCGAAGGTACGCATGCCGTCAGCCAACGCATCGTCCATGGCTTCACCGCCACTCATGGCGGTGTCCAGAGTCAGCTCGACCTGGCTGTCGATCAACATGCGCCACGTGGCGGGTGTCGCCTGCAGGACTGTTACGCCGTATTCGTTGGCCAGTCGCGCCAGGGCCATCGGATCAGAAGTGTCTTGCTTGCTGGCGAGCAGGATCCGGGCTCCGCTGATCAGCGGGAGATAGACCTCAACGGCAAAGATATCGAAGGCGGCCGAGGTCACGCTCAGCCAGACGTCCGAAGCCGTCAGCCCCGGTGCGGCCTGCATGGCCGCAAGCAGATTGCTCAGGGCCCGGTGTTCGATCTGCACGCCTTTTGGACGCCCCGTCGAACCTGAGGTGAACAGGCAGTAAGCCAGGTGTTGCTGACCGACCTCGATCTGTGGATCGGTCAACGGCTGGCCTAGAAGGGTCTCCCGATCCCGGTCCAGGCAGATCGTCGGCAGCGCACTGTCAGGCAAGTGTCCGCGCAGATTGTCACAGGTGAGAATCAACCCGACTCCGGCGTCATCCAGCATGGTTGCGATCCGCTGCGCGGGATACATCGAGTCCAGCGGCAGATAAGCCCCTCCGGCCTTGAGAATGGCCAGCAGACTGCTGATCAACCGGGGGCCGCGTTCAACCAGTAGCGCCACGACGGTTTCCGCTCCCACCCCTTGCGCGCGCAAGTGCCAGGCCAACTGGTTGGCCTGACGGTTGAGGGTCGCGTAGCTCCATGCCTGCCCTTCAAAAATCAGCGCAGTGGCCTCAGGGGTTCGTTGGACCTGTTCTTCAAAACGCTGGAACGCCGGCAATTGCTGTGCGGCACTGAGTACTGTGGCATTTCGGGTCAGCGATAGCGAAGGGCAGTCCATCGGGGCCAGAGGCAACGTGTCGATCGGTGCCTCGGGAGTGTGTGCGAGGGCTTTCAGGATGGCCTCGAAGTGCCGTGTCAGGTGCGCCATCGTCTCGACGTCGAATTGATTGGCGTCGTATTCCAGACGGCCTTCGAGCGCGGTCTGAGCTGAATATGCCAGCAGCTTCAGGTCACAGCCGAGGCTCTGAGTCCGGGGCGAATCGGATTCTCCTCGTTCGAACATGACGGGCAGGTGTTCAACGGTCGGGTGATCACCTTGTCGGGCCAGTTCTGCCAGCACACCTGCAAAATCCGCATCGGGATTCTGCTCGGCCTGTGCATGGGCTTCACTTGTCAGAGACACCACCGCTGCAAGGCTGAGTCCGCTGCGAAGGCGGGTGCGCAGAAGCCGTGTATCGACCAGGTTGCCGACACCGCCTTCTGCTTTGCCAGGGTGGCGACGCATCGGGGTGTAACCGAGGCAGATCTCGTCCTGTTGGCTGTAGCGATACAACAAAGTGTTGAATGCCGCGATCAACGTAATATCGAGTGTCGTGCCATGGTGTGCGGCCAGGCGTTCGATGGGCTCAAGCGTTGAGGGCTCGATACGCCAGGCGGCTACGCCGCGCTGACGTGGCCGGGAGGAAGGCGAAACACCGGTTCGAGGCAGCTCCAGGGTCCATGAGCGCTGAGGCGCTGGCGGGCGGGTGATCGACGTTTCGGTGGGGGCCGTGGCGGGTTCTTCCCGTTGCAGCCAGTCCGGAGGCGGCAATGCCTTGCGGTCGACCTTGCCATTGAGGTTCAGCGGCAGGCGCTGCAGCGCTATCCAGGTGTCGGGCACCATATAGTCGGGCAAGCCGTGACGCAGGGTGCGGCTCAGTCGTTCGGGGTCGAGTGTGTGCTGGTCGGCGCAAACGAGGTACGCCACCAGCCGTTTTTCGCCCGGGGAAACGTCCAGCGCGATGACCACCGCTTCGCGGATCCCGTCGCAGGCCAGCAGTTGATTCTCGATTTCCCCCAGTTCGATGCGGTGCCCGCGAATCTTCACCTGGAAATCGATACGGCCGATGAAGTCGAGTGTGCCGTCGGCGCGGCGGCGTCCCAGGTCGCCGGTCTTGTACATCCGGCTGCCGACAGGGCCGAAGGGATTCGCGATGAATTTTTGCTCAGTCAGCTCCGGACGTTTGAGATAACCCTGTCCGACGCCGATCCCGGCGATATGGATTTCGCCAGCCACGCCATCCGGGGCGAGATGCAGTTGTTCGTCCAGCACATACACCTGAACACCAGGAATGGCCTGGCCCAATGGCATTTCTGCAGCGACTGCGGTCGATTGCAGGTCTTGCCTGCACCAAGTCGCAACGTCCGAACACTCGGTCGGCCCGTAAGAGTTGACCAGGGTCAGCGGCCTGCCTCGCAATTGCTCGATCAGCGAGCGGTCGACCGGTTCGCCACCCAGTACCAGCGTGCGCAGGCTGGCGGTTCGGGGCGAGGCGGCAAAGGCCCGGAACGCGGACGGCGCGCAGTTGAGCCAGGTCGGGCGATAGGCCGTGAGGGCCTTCAGGAAACCGCCGGCATTGGCAGGCGAATGGGCCGGAATCATGAGGCATGCACCGGCGCACAAAGGGCCAAGAATGTTCTTCTGGGTGAGGTCGAAACCGATCGAGCTGGCGAGCATCACCCTGTCGTCGGCAGACATCTGCAAACCGTCGCGGACATACCATTGCACCAGGTTGGCAAACCCCCGGTGATAGTTGAGTGCACCCTTGGGACGTCCCGTGGAACCCGAGGTGTAGATGCAATACGCCAGATCGTCCATCGCCACGGGCCATTGCGGGTCCGTCGAGTCGAACGCGGCGAATTGTTCGGGCTCCTCCACGGCGATCGACTCCACCGATTGACCCTCGAAGCGATCCTGCAAATGACGGGAGGTCAGTACCGTTCGAACAGCCGTGTCTTGCAGGATGAAATGGATTCGCTCATCCGGATTGTCCGGGTCGATGGGCAGATAGGCACCCCCGGCCTTGAGCACCGCCAGAATGGCGACGACCATTTGTGGGCTGCGCTCAATGCAGATGCCCACCAGTGCGTTGCGGCTGACACCGGCAGCACGCAATCGCCCGGCCAACTGATTGGCCTGGACATTGAGTGCCCGGTAGCTCAAACGGGTGTCCTGGAAAACCAGTGCGACAGCGTCCGGAGCACGGCGCACCTGTGCTTCAAACCAGCGATGTACAGGCAGGCAAGGGGCAAGTGGCATGTCATCCCCGGCGCACGCGAGCTTCACAGGCGCGAGCAAGTCACTGACGGCGGCGCCCGGATCACTCAGGGAGGCGGACAGAATCCGTTGGTAGTCTCCGGCGAGTGCCGCGACATCGGAGGGGGTGAAAAGCATGTCGTCGAACTCGAACACGGTGTCAAAACCACTGTCGGTTTCGACGATTGCCAGGTTCATTTCGAAGGCGGCGGTGATGTTGGTGCTGGGTAGCAGCTCGAACGTGCAATCGCCGACCTGCACGGGCAGCCGTTGTACGGAGGCATGGTTGAGAAAGATCCGGAACAGCCCGCCCGAGCCGGCTTCCTGGCCCAGACGCAGGTGGCCGACCAGTTCGTGAAACGCCAGATGGCGATGCATCATGGCGCGCAACACTCGCGCCCGAACATGCTGCAACAGCCCGGAAAACGACACTCCGCGCGTCAGGCGCAGCCGCAGCGGAACCACGTTGACGAACAATCCGGTCAGGTCTTTCTGGTCGGCGTTGTCACGGGTGGACAGCGGCATGCCAAAGATCATGTCTTCGGCGCCGGTGTGCCGATGAAGCAGCAGCGCGCAGACGGCCATGTGGACCATGAACGGTGTGAACGTGCCGGGACCGGTCAACGCCCGCAATTGCCCGGTGGTTGTCGGTGTCAGTGTGTTGACCACGTCGCGGGCCTTGCGCGCGCGTTGTCCGCTGGCAGGCCTGGCACAAGGGAAACGCTGGGGGGCAGGGCGATCGGCCAGTTCCGTGAGCCAGTAACCCAGCGAATCCGATGGGGTGGTGGTCTTTTGGCGATTCACGTACTCGCTGTAGGACAGCGGCAGAGGGGACGCTGTATCGGTCCCGCCGGTGATTGCCGTGTAACGGGCCAACAGATCGCGCCACAGAATCTCGATCGAGCTGCCATCGAAAACCAGATGATGGATGACGAACAGCAACACATGCTGCTCGGGCCCGGTTCGCAGCAGCACACAACGCAACAGCGGACCACGGCTGATATCCATCGGCCTTTTCAGCAACGCATCGATGCGCGCGGCAAGGGTATCGCGCTCGCCGTCGGCGATCACCACGTGCTCGAGGGTGGCGTCGAGGGTACCGGAAATGATCTGGCGGGGAGTTTCTCCCTCCAGTACAAACCGCGCGCGCAGGTTGTCGTGGCGCTGTACCAGCCAATCGATGGCTTGCTGCAAGGCCGGGATATCGAGTGGGCCATCAATCGATACACGCACCGGAATGTTGTGGGAGGTGGCGGCCTGATTGACCTGTTCGCTGATCCATAGACCTACCTGAGTGTCGAGCAGCGGCAATGAGCAGTCGTTGGGAAGGGTCGGGTTCATGAGGCTTGTGTCTCGACTTCACAGGTTTCCAGCCAATCGAAAATCTGCAGTGCGCGATCCTTGGATTCGCAGGTGAAAAAGGCCGTCAGCACGGTTTCCAGGGCCACCGGAGGCGCCATGACGAACTCGCCGTTGCTGCGGTGCTGGATGATGGTGCCGGCGCCCATTTCGCGGCATTGCGCGACCGTTTTTTCGATGGATTTCAGCACGCCGCTTTTCTTGACGCTGAAGTCGTACTCCAGGCCGATGCGGCGCTGCGGCAGATCCAGTTTCAGTTGCGGCGTATTCAGTTTGAGGTCGACGTCATAGACATCCAGCCCGAGGCAGATGTCCATCAGATAACGGGACGAGATGCCGCCACCGGAAATTCTCGGGGCCAGTTCCAGGATGTAGACCCGCTGGTCGGGCGTGATGCGAAACTCGGCGTGGAAGGGCGACTGATCCAGCCCGACGGCCGCAATGATCCGGCGCAGCGCAACCAGGAAAGGCTCACCCGCCTGCATGTCGAACGGTCTGGAAATCTGGGCGTTTTCGTGGAATGTCGGGCCTTCCAGACGTGGGTATTTATGGTGCAGCAGCAGGGGAGTGATTTCGCCATCCAGCACATAGCCATCCACCGAGAACTCTTCACCGTCTATGTACTCTTCAATCAGGATCTGCGAGCCGCCACGCTGGCTGGTCATCAATGAGCAGACCCGACGGGTCAGCGTCAGCGCCTTGTTGAACGCGGCCTGGTCATCGACCCGGATCACCCCGGCGCTGTAGAAGCCGTTGGAGGGTTTGAGCACGACCGGCAGATTCAGCGACGCCTCGACCTGCTGCCATGCCTGCTGTGCGCTCACATCCTGAGGCAGGCACAGATAGCGTGAAATGAAATCGGCGGTCGCGGGGACCGACTTGAAGGCCGCTTTGTCTGTCAGCGCGAAAATGGCGTCCGGATCGCGCGCGGGCAGCCCGAAGAGGCGCTTGAGGACATCCACCTGAACCTGGAACCCGTCGTTGAATGAGACGACATGGTCGAACCGTTGCCCGGCGCCGACGGCCTCCAGTGCCGCGGACAACTGTTGTTCCCAGGCGCTCTTTTCGTTCTGCAGCAGTGCGGGCGGTACGAAACAGACGATATCTCTGTCGTGTTCGCGGCAATACGCAACATAATCCTGAAGGTCACTTTCACGGCCAAGGGCCAGAATCTGCATCATCTTTCCATCTCTGAATACAAAGTCATCGGGCGAGACGGCGCCATTCGACGCGCCGGTCCGGTCGGTTGAAATCGCACCTGTTCCGTTCAGGTGTTGTGGAGCGAGTCATGCAGCGTTTGCCACAGCTCCAGCGTGAGGGACTCGATCACGTCGAAACGATCCTCCAGACGCACGAGGATCAACGGTGAGTGGGTTGCCTCGAACTTGAGTGCCAGCACCGACAGCGCCCGCCAGTGGTTGATCAGCGTCTGGGTCAAGGTCGTTATCGACCCCTGGCAGTCTGCGCGCTGCAGCGATTGCGCGAGCAAGGTCAGCCCGGGAATCACGTAAAGCACCACAATGTGATCGAACAGTCGGCGTGCGGCCGTTGCACCGGTTTCCGGCACGTCGCGAAAACGCGACATGCACAGGGCTCGATAAGCCGGAAGGGCACCGCGGTAGGTATCGTTGGTGAGAAATGAACAGGCCTGACGGTACAGACTGGCTCGCACATCGAAGTCGACGGGCCGCCCGGCAGGCTGCATCACGACAAAATGGCCCATGTGGTCGTAGGTTTCGGTGCGTACCCGATCGGTGATTGCCGTCGCGAACGCTTCGATCGGCAGCCAGGCTTCGCAGCCGTGGGGTTCGCGATCGACGATCAGTGAGTCGAAGATCCTTACATGGGTGGCGGCGTCGTTCATGCCGATCACCAGCACCGCATGCAGATAACCCGGTTTACTGCTGTAGACCGGGGCGTAGTCCAGATACGCGGAATTGACCCACACAACGATTCCGGGGTATTCGCCGAGCAGGGCCTGGAGTTGCGCTACCCAGTCTGAAGCAATGGGCACCCGTGTCACCTGGACACCCAACGCCTTGCAGGCGCGAAGACCGACGTCCTCGACGGCGAACGTGTATTCCGGCATACCCCATTCATCCAGGCCGGCGCGCAGGAGGTAACCGTCACCGGCCTCCAGCAACTGCGCCTCGTGGAGCGCGACACCGCTGCGGCCGGACAACTGCGCCAGGCTTCCGGTGAAGCAATTGATGGCCAGGGGGGCGAAGCGCACGACTTCATTCAGGTTCACAGGGCGCCCTCCGTGGCGGGATGATGATTGACCTGCAGGCGGTTTTCGGCACCTCGTACGGCTTTGGCGATCCGCCAGAAGTAAATGAGCCCGATGGCGAGTTCGAATATCGAACCGATGATCCAGCAGGTCACCAGCGACGAGGGATCATCGCGATTGCCCATGGCGACGTAATAGATCAGCGGGATGCTCATGAACCACATCAGCACCAGCCGCACGATCAGGGAAAACCGGGCCATCCCGATGCTCTCGAGAACAGCGGCGCCGGTCATCGAAAAAGCAAAGGCACCGGAAAACGTCCACAGGACGCGCTGGGTATCGATGGCCAGGTCGATGATTTCCTGGTTATGCCCCAGGTCGCCAAAAGCCTTGAGCAAGACTTGCGGCATCGTCACCTGGACGGTGGACACCAGCAGGACGTAGATCAACTCAATGACCACGGTCACCCGCACAATCGTCGCCAGCTCGGCATATTGCTGTTTTCCTGCCGCCGTGGCGCACAGGATGCTGCAGCCGATGCCCAGCCCGATGATCGGGATGATGCCCAGGTAGTTGATCGTCAAGTTGACGTTGTTGGCCGCCAGCGCACTGGCGCCCAGTACCGCAACGATCCAGATGAACGCCGTGTTGCCGAGTTGATCCACCCCCGCCGACAAACCGCTGGGTACGCCTCGGCGCAGCCGGAAAGCCAGGCGACTCCACAGGTGTTCACTGCGGGCGATGAAGATATTCATCAGCTCGCGCCAGACCTCGCGCGGCAGCATGAGCGCGTAGCAGCCCAGCATGGACAACGTACCGATCAGGGTCCCGATAGCCGCACCGGCCATGCCCATTTCGGGCAGCCCGAACTTTCCGAACACCAGGCCCACGGTAAAGATCGAGTCGACCACCTGACCGACAATGCCGACCATCAGTGTTTCACGGGTGCGTCCCACGCCATTGAAGAAGGATGACAACGCCGTATTGATCGCCATCACGCCACCGAAAATCGCGGCCCAGAGCATGTACTGCGACTCAAGGCTGACGATTTGCGCGGGACGCGAGCTCAACTGCGGAATCAACGCAATCAGCGGGGCGGCCATGAACAGCAGCGCACCGCAGGCCAGTCCGAGGAATAATCCCAGCGCCCCTTCACCCCGGGCTTCTTCGATGCCCGAGCGGCCGTTTGCCTGGGCAACGAACGAGCGTGAAACCCCGACGGTGCTGCAGAAGAACGCGATGATCGCCATGCTGGTAAAGACCGCCGGCCCCGATGCCGCCAGCGTATCCGGTGAGTAATGCGCCAGGCATAACCGGTCGACGAGCATCATCAGCAGGTTGCCGACCATTGTCCCCATCAACGGAAACGAGACGACGGCGATACGTTTGGCCACCGCGGCGTCAAACCAGCGCTGCATGCTCGAACTCCTTTGTCCGTTGGCCGGCAGGCTGATCATCGAGTACCTCGTGCAAGTGAGCAAGCAGGCGGTCGGGGTCGCCGATCTGGGCAAGCAAAGACAGCAGCAGGCGTTCCATGCCGAAGGCTACGCAGGCTGAGTGCATGGCGGGCTCAGGGGCTTGCGGGCCGATTTTGAATGCCTGCGTGAACAGGTCGCGGTGCAGGTTGCGCGATCCGACGCTGACCTGGCGCTGCGGCCAGGGAATCACCGCTTCGAGCTTGACGCCCATCGCCAGTTGAACCTTGCGGGTCACCTGGGCCGACTCGCCATAAAAGACATCGCTGGCCCGCTCCACGAAGGTCGATGGCACCAGGCGTCTGATCAGTTCCACGCCACTGTCGAACAGCACTTGACACATGTGTTCGACTTGCGACTGCTGGCCCAACAGTACGAACTCACGCATGGTGAAACTGGCCAGGCGTGTCGGCTCGTCGAGCACGGGCTCGTATCGGTGGCAATGGCCCAGCGCCGTGAAGCATTTGAGGTCCCAGCGCTCTGTGCTGCCGGCCAGGTGGGAGAATGTGTGATAGCAAGTCGAGGGGCTCAATACCCAGTCGCCCTCGTGATCCTTTTCAGAGTGATCACTGCACGCATGCGGGCTGGCGGTCATCGGGATGCAGGGCAGCTTGTTGAAAAAACCGATCTTCTCCAGCGCCTGTCGCTCGATCAGCGTCGTGCACGAGTGTGCCGTGGCGCTGATATGGCGGCTCATGGTGTTGATCAGTGCCCGGTCCAGAGCCTCGTAGGCCTGGTGGAGGGTGTCGCAAAAACGGTAGCCGATCAGGCCATTGCCGGAAGCGACGACCGAGAGCAGGCGACGAGCCTGTAAATCCTGCAGTGCGAACATGTCGATTATCCCGCTTGGTTCATCATGGCGATCACGCTGTCGACCAGCGCCTCGCGGCTGTCCAGACAAAATGGCTGCAACGCGGCATCGTCGAAGACGAATTGCAGGCGGTCTTCGATGGCGACCAGCAGCCGCATCTGATCCAGGGAGTCGAATACGATCATGTCCAGCGGCGATGTCGGGCTGACTTGCTTGGCAGTGGCAAGCGTGTGCAGAACTTCATCGACCACTCGGGTCAGGTCCACGTGAGTCAGGGTTTCCATACGATGAATCCTTCCATGTAAAGCGTGTCCAGGGCGATGGAACGGAACGTCGCGAGTGCGACATCCGGCGACATGATCAAAGGCTGGCCCTTGACGTTGAACGACGTGTTGATGGAGCAGCCATGGCCGCACACCTTGCGAACCTGGGTCAGCAGACGCCAGAAGTTCTCGTTGACGTCCTGGCTGACCACCTGGATCCGCGCACTGCCGTCGGCATGTGCCACACCGCTGACGGCAGCCATGGCGTCTTCCCGGACCCGTGCGGTGCAGAGCATGTAGCGGGTCGGCTGCAGTTTTTTCGACTCGAACAACTGATCGCAATCGATGTCCAGAACTGCCGGCGCGAAAGGGCGGAAGGGCTCTCTGAACTTCACCAGGCCATTGATCCTGGCCTTGATTTCATGCCCGTTGGCCCGTCCCAGAATGGAACGATTGCCCAGCGCCCTCGGGCCGAACTCCATGCGTCCGTGAAACCAGGCAATGATCTTGTCCTCGGCGATGTCCTGGGCAGCCCGGGCGAAGTATTCATCCGTCAGCCCTTCGTAACGCCATTTCAGGCTGCCATCCGCCGCGGCGTCGTCGAGTTGCCGGCGTATGTGTTCGACACTGTATTCAGGGCCCAGGTACGGGGAAAACCCGCTGTCCAGCGGCTCACCCTGTTGCGCCGCCAGATAGAGCGCGGCACCCAGTGCGGTTCCATCATCACCTGACGCCGGTTGCACGAAGGCCCGCTCCACCGATGGCAAGTTGCACAGCCGTTCGTTTGCCTTGCAATTGAGAAATGAACCTCCCGCCAGGCACAGCGATGTTTCACCGGTGCGCTCGAGCCAGAAAGCAACGAGTGACTCCAGAAGCGAGGTGAACACGGTCTGCAAGGCCGCGGCAAAGTTGGCGTGCCGGTCACCGAGTGCCTCGTCGCTGGCTCGAGGTGCCAGGTTGAACAGCGTCGCCAGAAACTCCATCGCCGCGGGATAACCTTCCTCCGCCCGGCCGAGTGCCTGGGCGGGCCAGCGGATGTTGATCGAGCCGGTTTTCGCATCGAATTGTGCAAGCTGATTGAAGGCTTCGAGGTACGCCGTACCGTTGCCATAGGCTGCCAGCCCCATGACTTTGTACTCGTCGCTGTTGAAGGCGAACCCCAGGAATCGGGTGCAGATGGAGTAGAGCAGGCCAAGGGAATTCTTGATGGGTTGACCATGCAGTTTCTTGAGCGTGCGGCCTTGTGCCTGGAACACCGTCAATGATTCGACTTCACCCATGCCGTCGGAGACGATGCACAGCGCACGTTCGTAACCGCTGGTGAAATAGGCCGAAGCCGCGTGGGCAATGTGGTGATCCACGGCTTTGAAACGCGGTGCGACATCCTCCCAGCCGGCTTGCTCCAAAGCCTTGATGACGGATTTTGCACTCAGGACTTCATCGAAGGATTCCGCCGACTGGGTGAAAAAGCGTCGGTAGCGGTCATAGTCGAATCCGTGGGCGATCACTTGAACATCACCCGGTTGCAGGTGTGCCGTGCGCAGGCAATAGTCAATCGCGTGAAGGGGCAGTTCACCTGTGCCTTTGTCACCGGTGAAACGTTCTTCGGCCGCTGCCGCAATGACCTTCCCATCAATGATCAGGCAGGCGGCACTGTCCAGGCCCTGACAGATGCGCTCGTCGATTTCCAGCGCTTGAGGGTGAGCGGCGCGATGGGCGCGCTGCGAGTTGGGTAATCCGCTGATTCCGAGAATGATCATGGTTCGATGACCTTGAAAATGGAGATGGCGTTATTGCCGCCAAACCCGAAGGAGTTGTTCTGGATATGCCGTAGCGGGCGAGACAGACCACCCGGTTGGGTGACCAGATCGATCTCGTATTCGAGGCTGTCCGGCTCGATGTGAGTGGGCGGTAACAATTGATGCCGCAGGGACAGGCAGCTCGCCACCGCTCCGATCGCTCCTGCGGTGGCCATCATGTGGCCAACCGTGCCTTTGATCGCGGTCACGGCCGCCGTGGGGTAGGTGTTGGCGAAGATCGTGCTTTCCGTGAGGTCATTGGCGCGGGTTCCGGTGCCATGGGCATAAATTGCGCTGATGTCCCCGGCTTGCAGACCGGCCTGTTGCAGCACCTTCTGGTGGCAGGCGGACACGCCGGCCAGATCCGGGTTGGTCGGATGCGCCGCATCATTGTTGCTCGCGACTGCCAGCAGTTGGGCATAGGGCGTGGACACGACGTCGCTGGCTCGCTGCAGCACCACGAAAGCGCCGCCTTCGCTGATGGTGATGTAGCGCCGGTCACGGGAAAAAGGTTTGCATTGCTGTTCGCCCAGTGCGTTCAGGGTGTAGAACCCTGACCAGACTTTCTTTGAAAAGGCATCTCCACCGCCCACCACGGCGGTGTCGACCGCACCGCTGCGCAGCATGCGCAGTGCGAACTCCAGTGCCACGTTCGCTGAGGCACAGGTGTTGTGGAAGCACAGCGCCGGGCCTTGCGAACCGATGGCTCGCGCAACATTGCGGGCAATCGCGTGGCTGGAATAGGTGTTTTGGCGCCAGCCTTCGTCATCGTCTTCCAGATGCCGGTCGAGGATGTCGGCTTCGGCCTCGTTGTTGCCGACGCACACCAGCGCATGGCGCAGCGCAGCGGATCCGGCAACCAGGCCGGCGTCCGCGATCGCCTGCATTGCCGCGTCCACCGCGTACAGCGAAGAGTCGGGCACGTTCGGCCCGGTGACCTCAGGCGCGCGCTGTTTGAGCAGGGCTTTTTGTGCCGCATCGATACGGCCGGCCATGAAATTCGGCTTCATCCCTGGATAGACCGCCGCCTGGGCGCTGAAATTGGCCTGGCGGTCGATCAGCGCGGTCCAGAACTGTTCGACATCGAGACCAATGGGGGTCACCGCTCCGAGTCCGGAAACGTAGATTGTGTTCAAGGGGTTTTCCTCTTGACAGAAATAGCGTTGTGAATCACCAGCCTCATGCCCTGTTCATCCCAGGCACAGGCATCCCAGGCGAGGAACGAGCCAAAGTGCCGAACGCGTGTTTTCAGATTCAGGGGGGAGGCGGCAACCTCGCGATTCAGATCGATCTGCAGTGCATCAAACCGGGCAAACACGTAGCTGGCCGCCGCGCCACCTGCACGACGCTGCTGCAGCACCAGGGCGAGATTGCCCAGCGCTTCGGTCAGGACCAGCAACGCCGGATCGGCCATCTGCGCCAGGTAGGGGTGCCGTGCAATGACCTGCTGCAGGTCGATGACAGTCTGGGCATGGGTGCCCTCGTCATTCAGATCGATCTGCTCCGGCAGAAACCAGTACAGCGGTTCACGCGCAGGGCTGACGGGTTGTGTCGATCGACATACCTCATCCATGAACGCCGGTGTCTCGATTAGATCGCCGGCGAGCGTCGAAAACGAACAACAAAGGCCGGCGTCGCCATTGATCTGCGTGTGCGGCCCCTCGTTCACGTAAGTGACGGCTTGCCCCGGGCGCACGAACGATTTGAACAGCAGCCGTTCGACAACCGTGGAGGAGGGGGCGGGTCGAGTCGGTTGCTGCAGTTCTCTGAGCAGCAACATCAGGCCCGGCACGATCGGGTCGTTTTCGAAGTGCACCTTGAACACGTCAAGGCCTGGGTCAAAGATTTCGGCTCGGGTGCTATTCATGATGGCGCGAAATCACGATGCTGGCGGCGTTGTCCGTCTGGGCCAGCAGCAGAGCGGCATGCTGGCCGGGCTTCAAGACCTGTACGCCCTCCAGGAAGGCCGCGAATACAAATGCCCGGTTGTATTCATTCGCCGTGGTGTCGTCGGCGTTGTCGTCCGGCGGACACTGAGCGGCCAGCAGCGCCCGGCTGCCGCTGTCGAGAAACAGCCGCGCATCGCCGGGTAACGTCTTGAGCGACTGTTGCGCGTCCTTTTCAAAGCGGATAACCGCGCTGAATTGATTGCCTTGCTTCAGGGCCAGGTAGCTGACTCCTGAGGACACCCGGGTTGCAGAGGGGGCCTGCCGGGCGATGTCATCGAGTGCTTCGGGGCAATAGGTGTCCCCGACAAACACATGACTTTTTGCCTGATCGTGATCTTGCAGGTGAAGCAGGCCGTGAAGCATGGCCAGCGCCGGTGTGAGTACCCCGGCATTCAGGGTCGCATTGCCACCGCCGATGTGCTGGCTGATGTTGATGAAGGTCGAGGCCGAGCTGGTCGTGGCATAGGGAAACTGCTGAGCCGACAGTGCCTTGTGATCGATTTTGGCCTGGCGCTGAAAGCGCAGCATGGCTTCCAGGTTGCCGTACTCGGTGCCCACGATGACGGTTTCATTGTGGGTCGCGTCCGTCGGGATCATGTAACGCGCGGCGAGGTAGAAGCAGATTCGACTGAAGGTGTCGCGGAACCGATCGCCTTTGGCATCGACCCATTCATTGAAGTCTTCGGGCAGCAGTTCAGCGTCGCCAGACGCCGACGGTGCAGGCGGATACAGCGCGTAACGCTCGATCGAAAATTCGAGAGTCGCTGGGTTCATGGGATGCTCCGAGCGGAAATGCGCAAACGCATTTCGATAGAGGCGGAGGCATCGCGAATCCGGCCATGGGCCGAGCGCGATGCCGCCGAGGGTCCAGGGTTGAGCCGGCGGACGCTTTACAGGACCGCCGATTGACGCGTCAGGCCTTGGCGCCCTCGATTTCACGCCACAGCTCGCCAACCGTGCGCGCACGAACCAATGCATCCTCATCCAGCTCTGTGCCGAACTCGCGTTCGACCGACATCACGACATCGATCAGTTTCAACGAATCGATGCCCAGCGCCTGCAACTCTTGGGACTCATCGATGGGATGGGTGGCATCAAGTTCGGCAACAGTTCTCAGGATTTCTACAAAACGGCTATCAACAGGCATGGTCTGGCTCTCTGGTTTTTGTATGAGTCAAATGCGGGGAACGCTGAAGGTGTCAGGACGCAAGCGCGGCGTGGATGTCGCAGACGAATTCCCGTGTATCGAGGATGGCGGCGTTGAATCCTTCCGCGACCTGGTTCGCTTCGATGGAACCGTCGGCGACCAACTGTTCGATGGATTCGCACGTTGCCTTGGCGTGGGCCTCTTCACCGCTTTCATCCATGTGGATGGTGAAAAACTCGTCGCGGGCGATAACGTTCGGAAATTGCCGGATCAGGGCGTTGTGGATCACGGCGATCTGGAAGTCGGCCTCGGTCTCGACGCCCAGGGCGTAACCCAGCGCAAAGCCCAGGTCTGCGCTGTACCCGGCGATCAGTCTGTCGACGAAGCGTTGCGCGGTGTCGGGTCTTTCACCGACGTCGTAACCCAGGCTGCGAACAAAGTTGCTGAACATCGTGGAGTGGCAACTGGGGGTGTTTTCTTCGCGAATGATGCTCTTGATGTAGGCGCGCCAGTTCTCGTTTGTATGAGCTTTCAACGCTGCCGGCAGCACCTTCTTGTTGAAGCCCTGACTTGAACCCCAGTAATACGGTTGCAGGAACGACTCGAACGCACGGGATGACATCTTTCCGTCCAGCAGCGTCAGGTACATCGGATTTTCGATGTGTTCCAGATCCATGATGCCGTGCTTGAGCAACCGGTTCAGCCAGGGCAGGGTCGAAGGATCGTCTCGCGAGGAAATTCGTTCGTGATAGAGCTGATTGGCCGCTGACCGAGCGGTGCCGGGCGCAATACCCTGCGCTGCGGCCAAGGTTGTTTCCATGGTCGTCATTGCGTTTTACCTTCCTTGCGTCAGTGTTTTCCTGGGTGTGGGGTTGCCCGGTTTCAGCTGGCCAACCCACCGTCGAGCGTCAGTGCCGTGCCGGTCAGGTAAGGGGAGTCGAGCGTGGCAATGCAGAAGTGCGCGACGTCAGCGGGCGTGGCCAAGCGCTTGAGCGAAGGCTCTCTGGCCAACAGCGCTTTTTTCTCCTCCGGCAGATGGGCCAGCATTCCACCGTCGACGTAACCTGGCATGACGGTGTAGGCGCGAATGTTGAAACGGCCATAGTCGTGGGCAATGTTCAGGGCCAGGGCATTCAATGCAGCCTTGGAGCAGGAGTAAGGCGCTGCACCAGTTGCTCCACGTACGGCTGCCGTGGAGGAAATGAACTGAAAAATGCCCTTGCGTGCCTTGATGAAGTGGGGGAGTAGGTGGCGGGCTACGCGAGCCGCGCCAAAGACGTTGACATCGAATGCAGCCTGCCAGGCGTCATCATTGAGCGTATGAATCAATCCGTCGCTGGACAGGGCAGGCGCATAGATAACCGCGTCGATCGTCCCGAAATCCGCGATGACCTGCTGGACAGCCGACCGGACGCTTTCATCGGACGTGACGTCCATGAACAGCCCGCTGGTGTCTGCCGAGCGCTTGGTACTGATGACTTGATAGTTGTTGTTTTCCGCCTCGCGGACAATGGCCGCGCCTATTTCACTGGAACCGCCAACTACCAGAAGATTCTTGTTTTGCATATATAAAGCCATAAATTCAGAGGATTAAAAGGCAACCCTTGCACTGCTGAAACCTAAGTTTCAGGACCTCTTCATCAATATCCGGTTTGATGATTTTCTTGCTGTTCTGTCGAGTGGCTTTTGTCGGCAGTACTTGCACTTTCAACAGTGCAATGAGTTGTAACAATTGGTGTGGCGGAGGGACTATGCAGCAAGCTTAAACGGGCTGTCAAGGATCTTGGATCCAAAAAAATCAGCCCATAATGCAAAATAAAAAAATCATATAATGCTAATAAATCCATATAAAACAACGTCTTAATAAATATGTGAATGAATGGCATGCATAAATGAGTTCTATCGATAGAAAAAATAATTCGACTCTTTGAAAGTAGTAAATGAGGGCAGAGCGCCACTATTCGGCTGTTGTTGCACTTTATTAGTGCATTGATAAGGGCGCACAAGATCAAGGATTGAAAACTTCGGGTTCTTCAACTTTCGTGCGGAGTCATCCGGCCTTTGAGCAGAATTTAATAATTAAATTGAGGTTTTGTTTAAAGTCGGTTAGGTCGTTGTCTTTCAGTCATCTGACGGGACAGCACAAGGTGCGTTGTGACAGGTGATCGACAGGCCTGTCCTGCAGAGGATTGCGGAGCAATCAGTCCAGAGAGACTGGATCGTCGGCCCGTTTTTCTCCCGAGACGCCTGGCCTAAGGTGGCCTCCAGATATTTATTGGAGGTCACCATGAATCACCCAACCCTGTTTTCTTCGATCCAGATCGGCCCGCATGCCTTGTCCCACCGCGTGGTCATGGCGCCGTTGACACGCATGCGTTCCGAGCCGGGCGATCTGCCCGGTGCGTTGATGGCTGAATACTATTCGCAGCGTGCCACCGCCGGCGGCCTGATCATTTCCGAAGCCACTGTGGTCTCGACCACCGGCAATGGCTATCTCGGTTCGCCTGGCCTGTACAACGACGCGCAAATTGCTGGCTGGAAAGCCATCACCGATGCGGTTCACGCCAAGGGCGGGCGGATTTTCCTGCAACTGTTTCATGCCGGGCGCCAATCTCACAGCGACATGCAGCCTGACGGCGCACAACCCGTGGCGCCTTCGGCGGTCGAGTACGACGGCGTGGCCTACACCGCCAGCGGCTGGGTCCCGAGCACACCGCATCGTGCCTTGAGCGAGCCGGAAGTCGTGGCGCTGGTGGAGGATTTCCGCCGCGCCTCGGCGCGAGGCCTGGAAGCCGGATTTGATGGCGTGGAAATCCACGGCGCCAACGGTTACCTGATCGACCAGTTTCTGCAGGACGGCAGCAACCGTCGCACCGATGCCTACGGCGGCACGATCGCCAGGCGTGCGCGGTTCCTGATGGACATCACCCGGGCGGTGATTTCGGTCTGGGGTCATGAGCGCGTGGCGGTACGTCTGGGCCCGAGCGGCAATTTCGGCGACATGAAGGACAGCGATCCTGAAGCGCTGTTTGTGTATGTCGCCGAGCAACTGGCCGAGCTGAAGCTGGCGTATCTGCACTTGATCGAACCGCGCGTGCTGGGCAATTCGATCGATGAAAGCAAGGATCAGAACCCGGTGGCGGCGCAGTTGATCCGCCAGCATTACGACGGCGTGATCATCGCGGCGGGCGGTTTCAATGCCGCGTCGGCCGAGCAGATTCTGCAAGCGGGGGATGCCGACCTGGTGGCGTTCGGTCGCGACTTCATCGCCAACCCGGATCTGCCGGAACGCATCCGTCATGACCTGCCGCTCAATGCCTACGACCGTGACACCTTCTACGGTGGCAGTGCGGTCGGGTTTACCGATTATCCGTTTTACCAGCAGAGTGCCTGATCGGTTTCAGCTTCTGCGTTGAAGGTAATACCGCCATCGCGGGCAGGCCCGCTTCCACAGGCGATTGTGGGAGTGGGCCTGCCCGCGATGGCGTTTTTGTTGGCAAGACGTCTCTTTGCAAATCCCCCGCCCGCATCTACTCTGCCTGAACTCTCCCCACCCCCGAGTACCCCCGCCATGATGGACAGCCTCAGCGGTATCACGGCCTTCATTCAGGTGGCCGAAACCCGCAGCTTCACCGAAGCCGGGCGTCTGCTGGAGATATCCTCGTCCGCCGTCGGCAAGAGTGTGGCACGCATGGAGGAACGCCTCGGTGTGCGGCTGTTTCACCGCAGCACCCGCAGCGTCACCCTGACCACCGAAGGCGAGCTGTTTCTGGACCGCTGCAAACGCATCCTCAGTGAAGTGGAAGCCGCGCAAATGGAGCTGCTGGAGTTGTCCGCCACGCCACGGGGCAAGGTGCGCATCAGCGTGCCGATCCAGAACGTGCTGATCATGCCGGTGCTGGCCGGGTTCATGCGTGCCTACCCGGACATCGAGCTGGATGTGGACATGTCCGACCGCATGGTCGACGTGATCGAGGAGGGTTTCGACGCGGTGATCCGTACCGGCGCACCTCAGGACTCGCGGCTGATGGCGCGCAAGCTCGGTGGCTATCAATTGCAGTTGGTTGCATCGCCCGCCTACCTGGAGCGCAACGGCGCGCCGACGCACCCGGACGATCTGAGCAAGCATGTGTGCCTGCTGCACAAGTTTCCTGCCACGGGGATGATCGAGCGCTGGCCGCTGCGGGTGGGCGACACGCACATCGAGCCGAGCCTTTCGCGTGCATTGACCTGCACCACGATGGACCCGCTGACGTACCTGGCGCTGGATGGGGTGGGGATTGCGTGTCTGCCGGACTTTTCAATCCGTGAGCCGTTGGCCGATGGCCGCCTGAAGGTGGTGCTGGAGGACTACACCGACCACACCGGCAACCTGTGGATGCTCTGGCCTGCGTCGAAGCAGACGGCACCGAGGTTGCGGGTGTTGATCGACTTTTTCAAAGACAACATTCTGAAGGTCTGACCCTCAGCGTTGCAGGGTCTCGGCAATCGGCGACTTGCTCAGACCGAAACTGAGCATCACGGCCAGCCCGAGCAGACCGACCCCGGCGCCCAGCCACAGCGGCGAAGCGATGCCGGCATGGTCGACCATCAAGCCACCGAACAACGAACCCGAGGCGATCGCTACTTGAAATGTGGTGACCAGCATCGCCGAACTCGCTTCCGGCAGTGTCGGCGACGTCAGTTGCATCCAGCTGCTGACACCCAGCGGAATCGCCCCGTATGCCACGCCCCACAGCAACACCGCCAGCGTCACGCCCAGCCCCTGCAAGTGCGGCAAGGCCAACTGCACGATCACCATCAGCAACACCACCGCGCCCAATGACACGCGCAAGTGCGAAGTAATGGTGCCGGCCATGGCAAAGTTCGCCAGCATGCCGACCAGGCCGAAGCCCAGCAGGATCGCAGTAATCGCACTCGGCGAGAAACCGGCTTCATGGCCAAGGAACGGCGCGATGTAGGTGTACGCCGCGAAATGCGCCGCCACCACCGTGCCCAGCAACAGCATGCTGCGACGTGCATTGCCGCGCGACACATAAGCCAGCAGCGCGCGTACTTTCAGGCCCTCGCTGGAAGGCAGCGAAGGCAAGGTCAGGGCTTGGGCAGCGAGCGCGAGCAGTGCAAGCCCCGCCGTCAGCGAGAGCGACATGCGCCATGAAAACAGGCTGCTGATGAACGTCCCGAACGGCACGCCGAACACGGTCGCCAGGGTGATTCCGGCGAAGATCAGCGCCGTGGCCTTCGCCGCGTTAGAGGTGTTGACCAGTCGCCCGGCCACTGCAATCGCCACAGCCCAGAATCCGCCCAGTGCTATGCCGACAAGTCCACGTCCGACCAGCATGATCGCCAGTGACGGTGCCAGCGCCGAGATCAGGTTGGCGGCCACCAGCAGCAGCGTCAGCAGCAACAACAGATGCCGTCGGTTCATGCGTCCCGCGCCCAGCATGATTGCGGGCGCCGATACCGCCGCGACCATCCCCGGCACGGTGACCATCAATCCCGCGACACCCACGGTGACGTTCAGGCTATCGGCGATCTGCGGTAGGATGCCGACCGGCAGGTATTCCGTGGTGACAAAAGCAAAGGCGCCGAGGGCTACGGAGTACACCGAGAGCCAGTCGCGCCAGGAGGAAGGGACCTCTTGTGTGGCCGTCGCCGTAGTGGGTAATGCCTGTAGATCGTGCATGGGAGAGCTCCACAATAATGAGTGGAGCCATGCTAGGCAGCGCGTGCCTGCGGAAAAACGGGGCACAGTTCCAATCACTGCGGAGCGATTGCTCCACAATCGAATGGCGCTGGCCCCGGTCGATCAATTGCGATCCTGAGCGACGATTGCAAAGTTGCCCGGCGCTTTTTCCAACAACCCCAGGAATCTCACCAGATCGACCGTGCTGCCATCGACCTTCAGGTCTTGCGAAGTGAGCGCATCCTTGATTCCCGCAGTACCACCCAGCAGTTGCACGAACAGGTCTTTGGTGACGGTCAGCGTTGCGTTGGCATTCGCTGCCGACGGGCCTTTTCGGTAGTGCAGCACGGCGTTCTCGATCCACAGCACGAAGGATTCGCGGGTATCGGTCAGCAGCAGATTGAAGGTCCAGTTCTTGCCGTTGGCGGCCGGCCCGTCGAGGCTCGCGGCCATGGCTTCGAGGAAGCGCTCGGTGGGTGTCTGCTTCATCAGTTCTATCAAGTCCGAACGTCTGACGCCTTTGGTGGGCGGGCCGTTGCGCAGTTCCTGGGCGGCGGTCAGGTAGCTGTTGCGCCAGGTCGCGGACTCCGATTGGTAGCCCAGCTGTTCATAGGTCTGGGCCAGCAGTTCCTTGGCGGCCTTGTCGTCGGGTGCGTCGAGAACGGCCTGATCCAACAGTTCGGCCACCCAGCGGTATTCGCCTTTGTCATAGGCCACGCGTGCGGCCTCGACCACTTTGGCGTGACCGCCCATCAATTCGACATAGCGTTTGGCGGATTCCTTGGGCACCAGCGGATTCAAGTGCGCCGGGTTGCCGTCGTAGGCGCCCAGGTACATCTGGTAGATCGCTTTGACGTTGTGTCGCACATCGCCGTAATAACCACGGGTGCCGAAGTACGACGCCAGTGAGTCGGGCAATTGGATTTTGTCGGCGATCTCGTTGGGCGTGTAGCCAGCGTTCATCAGCCGCACGGTCTGATCGTGCATGTATTTATAGACGTCGCGGTGCTTGGTGATGAATTCGCGAATCCGCTCATTGCCCCAGATCGGCCAGTTGTGTTGGCCGAAATAGACTTCTGTGTCGCCGAGTTCGTCGAGGGCGATCTGCGTGTAGTCGGACCAGCGCAGCGCATCGCGAACCTTGGCGCCGCGAATCGGCAGCAGGTTGTGCATGGTCTGCGCCAGCAATTCCGCACCGCCGTAGGCCTTGCGTTCGGGGATCGAGAAGGTCAGCTCGGCCGGGGCTTCGGCGCCCGGTATGTTGTGAAAGACGAAGCTGACGCCGTCGAGTACGAGTTCCTGCATCGGCTGATCGATGATTTGCGTCGGCGCCAGAATGCCGATGCTGCCGTAGGCGACGTTTTTGCCCAGCCCGGTATCCACCATGCCGGTTGCGCCCGGTGTCAGGTTCTTGCCGAACTGATACATCGAACGGCGCGACATTGCCGGCCCGGCCAACACGTTTTCGCTGGTGGCTTCCTCCATGAAACCCACCGGCGCCACTACAGGGATCTTGTGCTCGGCGACTTCCGCGACCGAAGTAATGCCCAGCACTCCGCCGAAATGGTCAGCGTGGTCATGGGTGAAGATGATGGCGGTCACGGGCTTGTCGCCCAATTGTGCGCGGGCGAATGCCAAGGCTGCGGCGGCGGTTTCCTTCGAGGTCAGCGGGTCGACCACGATCCACCCGGTTTGCCCTTCGATCAACGTCATGTTGGCGATGTCGAAACCGCGCAACTGGTAGATGCCGTCGGTGACTTTGAACAAACCGATCTGGGCGTTGAGCATCGCGTGGCGCCACAGGCTCGGGTTGACCGTGGCGGGGGCCTTGCCTTCGACGAATCTGAATGCATCGAAATCGATCAGCACGGTGCCGTCGGAACCGAGGATCTGCCCGGTCGGCCGGGCGATGAAGCCGCGTTGGGCATCTTCCATGTCCCGGGTGTCATTGAGGTCCAGGCCCTTGATCGTGGCTTCGATCACCGCTGCGGTCGCTGGCGTTGCTTCGCCATTGGCAACGCTCGGTGGTTTGTCACAACCGGCGAGGGATACCAGCGCCAGGGCGATGAGTGTGTGGCAGGTCGATCTCATTCTTGTTGTTCTCCGATGATCAATCAGCAGAGAGTAGGGAGAGGAGGGTGATGTATCCAATGCATTGTTTACATCCAGCCAATGCGTGGCTAGCATCGGCGACATGGATCTCAAACGACTGACACATCTTCTGGCGCTGGCCGATGAACGCCATTTCGGCCGCGCCGCCGAACGCGTGCACCTCAGCCAACCGGCCCTGAGCCGCAGCATTCAAGCGCTGGAGAGCGAAACCGGCCAGCGCCTGTTCGATCGGGACACCGGCGACGTTCGCCCGACGCCGGCTGGGGAGTTCCTGATCGAGCGGGCGCGGCGCCTGTTGTTCGATGCACGCTCGCTGGAACGTGATCTGGCGCTTTACGGTGATGGCCGGCTCGGCAACCTTGCGTTCGGCGTCGGGCCGTTTCCGGCGGCGATGTTGATGCATCAGGTGGTGCCTCGGTTGCGTCGGGAGTATCCGGAAGTCACCCTGCGGGTAGAGATCAACAACTGGCAGATTCTTGAAGCCCGTTTGCGGGATGAAGCGATCGAGTTTTTCGTCGCGGACATTCGCAATTTCTCGGCCGACACCGATCTGCTGATTCGTTCGCTGGGACAGGTTTCGGCGGGGTTCTTTGTCCGGCCGCAACATCCGCTGGCCGGGCGCGCGGTGACGATGAGAGACCTGGAAAAGTACGGCATCGCAACGACGCGCCTGCCAGCCGTGGTGAAGGAAGAGACTGCGCATACCCTGGGCATTTCCACTCGCCAGGCCTTGCCGCTTGCGCTTGAGTGCGACGATGTGGCGTTGCTCAGAACGGTGGCCTGTTCGACCGATACCATCCTCGGCGTAATCCACGGCGCAGTGGCTGAAGACCTGCGCATCGGTAACCTGATCGAATTGCAGGTCGTGGACAGACCCGGGCTGCATTCCGAAATCGGCGTCGTCAGCCTGCCCAACAGAAGCCTGTCACCGACCGCCCGCTGTGTGATCGACGCCATCGTCGACGAGATGGCGCAACGCAATATCTCGACCTGAGCGAGGCTCCGGTCGGCGGCCAAAACGCCAAAGCACAAGACTTCCCGCTCAAAAACCGGATAATGGCGGCCATTCTGTTCAGCTCGCTATTCTGGTAGTCCCCCATGGAAATCAAGGTCAACTTTCTCGACAACCTTCGACTTGAAGCCAAGTTCGACGACTTCACGGTGGTGGCCGACCAACCGATCCGCTACAAGGGCGACGGCTCGGCACCGGGTCCGTTCGACTACTTCCTGGCCTCGTCGGCGTTGTGCGCGGCTTACTTCGTGAAGCTGTATTGCGAAACCCGCAATATCCCGACCGATAACATCCGCCTGTCGCAGAACAACATCGTTGACCCGGAGAACCGCTACAACCAGATCTTCAAGATTCAGGTCGAGTTGCCGGCAGACATCTCCGACAAGGACCGCCAGGGCATCCTGCGCTCCATCGACCGCTGCACCGTGAAAAAAGTGGTGCAGGCCGGTCCTGAGTTCGTGATCGAAGAAGTGGAAAACCTAGACGCCGACGCCCAGGCACTGCTGATGCCGGGCGCGAACTCCAGCGTGAGCACTTACATTCCGGGCAAGGATCTGCCGCTGGAGCAGACCATCGCCAACATGTCGGGCATCCTCGCCGACCTCGGCATGAAGATCGAAATCGCCTCGTGGCGCAACATCGTGCCCAACGTGTGGTCGCTGCACATCCGCGACGCGCACTCGCCGATGTGCTTCACCAACGGCAAGGGCTCGACCAAGGAAGGCGCGCTGGCGTCGGCACTGGGCGAGTTCATCGAGCGCCTGAACTGCAACTTCTTCTACAACGATCAGTTCTGGGGCGAAGACATCGCCAATGCGCCGTTCGTGCATTACCCGGACGAGCGCTGGTTCAAGCCGGGCAGCAATGACGAGCTGCCGACCGAGATCCTCGATCCGTACTGCCTGAAGATCTACAACCGCGACGGCGAGCTGCGTGGCTCGCACCTGATCGACACCAACTCCGGCAATGAACAGCGCGGTATCGTTTCCCTGCCATTCGTTCGCCAGTCGGACGGCGAGGTGGTGTATTTCCCGTCGAACCTGATCGAAAACCTGTACCTGAGCAACGGCATGAGCGCCGGCAACACCCTGGCCGAAGCCCAGGTGCAGTGCCTGTCGGAAATCTTCGAGCGCGCCGTGAAGCGCGAAATCATCGAAGGTGAATTTGCATTGCCGGACGTGCCGCAAGAAGTGTTGGCGAAGTACCCGGCGATCATGGCCGGTATTCAAGGCCTGGAAGCACAAGGCTTCCCGGTTCTGGTGAAGGATGCATCGCTGGGCGGTGAGTTCCCGGTGATGTGCGTCACGCTGATGAACCCGCGTACTGGCGGTGTGTTCGCTTCGTTCGGCGCGCATCCGAGCTTCGAAGTCGCGCTGGAACGCAGCCTGACCGAATTGCTGCAGGGCCGCAGCTTCGAAGGCCTGAACGATCTGCCGCAGCCGACCTTCGAAGGTCAGGCGGTCACCGAACCGAACAACTTCGTCGAGCACTTCATCGATTCCAGCGGAGTGGTGTCGTGGCGCTTCTTCAGCGCGCAGGCGGAATACGAGTTTGTAGAGTGGGACTTCACCGGCCAAGGTGAAAACTCCAACGTCGAAGAGGCCGAAACCCTGTTCGGCATCCTCAAGGGCATGGGCAAGGAATCGTACATGGCGGTCTACGAGCACATCGGCGCAACCGCCTGCCGCATCCTGGTGCCGGACTACTCGGAAATCTACCCGGTGGACGACCTGATCTGGGACAACACCAACAAGGCGCTGTTCTTCCGCGAAGACATCCTCAATCTGCATCGCTTGAACGAAGAGGAACTCCAGTCGCTGGTCGAGCGTCTGGTCGAAAGCGAGCTGGATGACTACACCGACATCACCACGCTGATCGGCATCGAGTTCGACGACAACACCGTGTGGGGTCAACTGACAATCCTGGAACTGAAACTGCTGATCTGGCTCGCCCTGGGACAAATCGAGGAGGCTAAGGAAGCGGTAGAGATGTTCCTCCAGTACAACGACAACACCGTCGAGCGCGGTCTGTTCTATCAGGCCGTCAACGGGGTGCTGGAGATGCAACTGGACGAAGACCTGGAGCTGGCCGACTACGAAGCCAACTTCCGCCGCATGTTCGGCAACGAACGGATGGACGCCGCGATCGGCTCGGTGGACGGCAGCGTACGCTTCTACGGTTTGACGCCGACCAGCATGAAACTTGAAGGCCTCGATCGCCATCTGCGACTGATCGACAGCTACAAGAAACTGCACGCGGCCCGGGCCAATGTGACGGCTTCGGTTCGCTGACAGCGATGACAACAAAAAAGCACCTTCGGGTGCTTTTTTGTTTTTAAGATGGACGCCTGTCAGAAGGAGCGATGCAATGGATCTGAAGTTCAGTCACGTCGACGTACTGGTCAACAACCTCGAAGAGGCCTGCGCCTACTACGCGCAAATCCTGAAAGCCAGAATCTCCCGGACCCTCGTCTGGGAGCGGGGTGGCCTGCATGTTCGCTACGCAGTAGCGCTGATCGGTCAGGAGCGTTTCATGCTGGTCCAGCCGTTGGCGGGCAACCTAAAGGAGCTGCTGGATTCATCGGGGGAGGGGATGATCTACCGTCACTGCTATTCGACCCCGGACATCGAGAAGGCCTACGACGAACTGGTGATCGCCGGCGTGCAGCCCGAAGACGAAAACGGACAGCCACTGGAACGCGCCAACCTGCAATCACCGTCCGGGACACGCATCATCTGGCTGCCCAAGCGCTTCGGGCATTTCTCTATCGAGATTCTCGAGGAGCAGACGCTGGAGGCGTTCATCGAGTCTGCGTTTGCCTGAGTTTTTAATGGGGACAGATTTATTTTTAAAATAGATCTGTCCCCTTTAACTTTCTTTAACTCAGACGTGGCTCGTTTGAAGTCTAGTTGGCAGCCTATCCGCGGTGATGGTTTTGTTTTGTTAATGAAACGAACTGATTCGGCCCCCGATAGAGCAAGTCTATGTCGCGAAAATTGATATCGCCGCGATAAATGATTTCCCTGACCCAACTGTACTGGCTGATCGGAAAATCTTCGACCACGACGGCATCGCGAAACGCAAATATGAAACAGTGCGTCGCACTCTGGGCGTAACGCGGCTCGTCAAAAAACAACAGTGTATGTGCTTCCTCAGGGCTGAATGGTTGGGTCGACGGATTCAGGTATATCCCCTGTTTCGCGGCTTGCCCGCGTCGAGCCGTGTTGGGGGCGCACGAAATCTGGCTGGCATTGTTTATCGCCGTATAGCCCAACAGCGAAGTCATGTGAATGTAGATTGGCCGCCCGTTGAATATCCCTGTATTCAACCGTACGTCCACCAAAGTGTCCCGGCCGCCGGTAGGTTTCCATTCGCCTGGCATCAATTCATCCCACTGCTGTACGAAATCAATTGTGCCTTGACCGAGGTCACGACCGATTGATGGGCAAAGGCTGCGGAGTACGCCTTATTGAGTGCAAGCACGTCAGCTGCCATATCGGTGTGATTGTTATACATCCCTTGTCCGATATTGGGATCAAACATGGCGCAGGGATAACTCCAGTTCAGGTACCCGCCGGTTGAGCTTTGATTGAGTTTCAAGACCACCGCGTGCGCCCATTGGGCCCCGCCCTTGAGTGTCAGCATCAAGAAGTTCGCGTGGTTTGTTGCGTAGCCGTTCAGGCACGTCAGGATAGAGCCGGCGCTCGTCAACAGACCTGGAACATCTTCGTAGATACTCTGCTGTCCAGCCAATGCCAAAAGCAACGCGTTGTTGGTGTCAGAGGTAGCGTGACGGCCCATCATGTCCCGTTGCAATGTTGATGCAGAAACATTGTCGAGGGTTTTTACCAGATAGCGTTTGTTGGCCTTGATGTTCCGCACCCACAGGCAGCAATACGCCCAACACATGCCTTCAGACACGGGCGTCACTGTTTCGGAGTGGGCAATACCTCCCTGACTTCCCATCGTCAGCACGACAACGTCGTTGCCTCTGCCCAGATAGTTGCCTTGGTCGAAGTTCGCAAACTCTTTTGCGTGAGAGAAGCACGTTCTATCCAGTGGCATTTTTATATCCTTATAGTCGCTCTCACTGCTGTGGGCTTTCCTTGCTTTTCATTCAAAAGATTAGGTTAGTACTGGATCAGTCGTTCAACCAGTTAGAGTGAATAGAGCGGTAATCATTTTCAAAGGGTGGTCATGCTGCTTGATTTGCGCAGCTCAACCTTGGAATTGGCCAACGCGCCCTCATAACGATGGTTACCTCCAATATCCCTGAAGGGAAGGACAGACCATGACCAGCCAAACCGAAACTGCCATCCTCGCCGGCGGCTGCTTCTGGGGCATGCAGGATCTGCTGCGGCGCTATCCCGGCGTCCTGCAGACGCGCGTCGGTTACACCGGTGGCGATGTGCCGAATGCGACCTACCGCAATCACGGCAATCACGCCGAAGCCATCGAAATCGTCTTCGATCCTGCCGTTATCAGCTATCGGCAAATCCTGGAGTTCTTCTTTCAGATACACGATCCGACCACGCCCAACCGTCAGGGCAATGATCTTGGCCCCAGCTATCGTTCGGCGATCTATTACCTCAACGAACAGCAACGCGACGTCGCCGAAGACACCGCCGCCGATGTCGACGCCTCACGGCTGTGGCCTGGACGAGTGGTGACCGAAATCGAACCGGCCGGGCCGTTCTGGGAGGCGGAGCCGGAGCACCAGGATTACCTGGAGCGTATTCCGAATGGCTACACCTGCCACTTCATCCGCCCGAACTGGAAGCTGCCGAAGCGCGCCTGAGGTTCTTTAGCGTCAGTGTGAATGAGGGGAACCGGTCTGTTTTCTGAAAAATGGACCGGTTCTTTTTTGTCCTTGAGTCTGAAAGGTAGCTAAGCAAGTTAGCTATATGCTAGTTTCGCGTCCTCATCACGACCAGCCCGGACCGATCCTGCACATGACGTTACCTTCATCACCGCCAAATCCGACTGAAGATCCCCGTAGCCTGCAGATCGCCAGTGATGTCGTCGGCCAGCAGTTGCAACAGATCGCCATCCTGACGCGCAAGGCTGCCAGCCATCTGGGCACAGCGCTGGGCATCAATCAGACGGATGTGGCGACGCTGGAGCACTTGATTACCGACGGACCTCTGCCGCCGACCGAACTTGCGGCGCGCCTTTCAGTGACCACCGCTGGTATCACGCAGGTCATCGATCGACTGGAACGGGCCGGGCATGTGGTCCGCGAGCGGCAGCTCAATGACAAGCGCCGGGTGCTGGTGTGTCCGGTTCCGGAGTCGGTGGCGCAGGCCTATCGGCATATCGCGCCAATGCTCAATGGCCTGAGCGCCGTCCTCGGAGCACTCGACGGCAAGGATCGCGCCGTGGTTGAAGCATTCCTGGGCCAGGTGATCGAGGTTTACAGCACCACGCTGCCGGGCAGCTCTGTGGCCACGTCTGAAAACCAGGACGCGTGATGAAACCAAAAAAAATACTGGTGACCGGTGCAAGTATCGCCGGGCCTGCTTTGGCCTATTGGCTGTCCCGGCAGGGTATGGACGTTACGGTGGTCGAGAGGGCGCCTGCGTTTCGCGATGGGGGGCAAACGATCGACGTGCGGGGCGCCGGGCGTGTGGTGATTCAGCGCATGGGTCTGGAAGATTTGATTCGGGCGAACACGACTCAGGAACAGGGCATCGCCTTCGTTGACCAGGATAACCGGACCCAGGCGTTTCTGGGTGTCGATGCGTTCGACGGGGAGGGGCCGATTGCCGAACTGGAGATCCTGCGGGGCGAGCTCGCCAGGCTATTGATCCAGCACAGTCAGGATCGAGTGACCTATCGATTCGGCGACTGCGTTGCAGCGATGGAAGACGATGGTGAGCAGGTTCATGTGCGTTTCGAGCAGGGTGCCGAGCAGGTTTACGATCTGGTGATCGTGGCTGAAGGGATCGGTTCGACAACGCGCAATCAGGTGTTCGGCAACGAAGTCCAGCGCCGTCCGCTCAATCTGTATACGGCCTATTTCACTGTTCCTCGACAGCCGAGCGATGGCCAGGTCATGCGCTGGCACAACATGCCAGGTGGGCGCTGTGTCTGTTTGCGGCCTGACAATCTGGGCACCATACGCGCGTTTCTGTCTTTTCAGCAGGCGCCGTGTGGATACGAAAAACTCGCGCAGGACGAACAGAAATCCTTGCTCAGGCAAATATTCGCTGACGCCGGTTGGGAGACGCCCCGCGTGCTGGCTGCGCTGGAGGAGGCCACCGACCTTTATCTGGACGCGGTGGGGCAGGTCAAAATGCCTCGTTGGTCCAAGGGGCGCATCGCGCTGGTCGGGGACGCGGCTTATTGCGCATCGCCCATCAGTGGCATGGGCACCAGCCTGGGTCTGTGCGGCGCCTACGTGCTGGCCGGTGAACTGGGGCGCCATGCCGACCACATCCAGGCGTTCTCGGCCTATGAAAAACGGATGCGGCCCTTTGTCGCCCAGGCGCAAAGCGTGCCCGGATTCGCCCCCAGACTGGCCTCACCGCATTCGCGCCTTGGCATCGCCCTTGGTCACGCGGTGTTGAGGCTGGCGAGTGCGCCGGGGTTCAAGCGCCTGTTCGGGAAGATTCTTTCGCCGAAGGCTGATGCTATCGAATTGCCGGAGTATGACGAGCAGCCGTGGGTTTAGAGCGAGAGCATTCAATGGGGACAGATTTATTATCAAAAAATAAATCTGTCCCCATTTTGTTTAGAATTGCGCCCCCTGCAGTTCTGCAGGTTTGCCATGGAACGCAGCCGTCCGCACCTGCGCCAGGCAATCGGTTTCTACAAATTGAACAAGGATAAAGGCTCATGGGAATGAGAACGGCAGCGTTGGTTTTGTTGCTTGCAACGTCACTGACCGCCTGTGGAGGAAGCAAGGACAAGGCCAGGGAACTGGTCGATATCAGTGGCGCCTTCAAGGAACATTACGATGAGGTGGTGGAAACCGTAATGCGAGATTACTCGCCACGTTACATGGCGGTGATGGATGAAGAAATCCGCGAGGTTGTGGAAGACAAAGTTCCCTTCGATGAGATCAGAAACCTGCGGATCGATACCTTGGCGGCTCACTTGCAGCCGGATGAACTCAATGCGGCGATTCGTGCCCACGATAACCCCGCGCAGGGCAAAGATATTTTGAACAACACGCCTGAGGGCCGCAGCTTTCTGGACAAGATTTTCGACGCTGAAGACTCTGTCGAAAATACCTTCCAGGCCCTATTGAAGGAGCGTGAACCCGCCATCCTTAAAGCGCTGGATACAATCAATAACAAGAGGCTGGATGGCTAGGCGTCCCTGACGCACGCTCAATCCACCTTCACCACCGCTGGCGGAGTCCACTGCCCGTCGAGCGTCGCCGCCATGAAGCATCCTTACTTCATGGCCGCCACCCGCTGGCGGCGAGTCGCTGAAACGATAGCTCATGTTTGATCGAGTCAAATGGCGGTGACGGTCATGCTGCCGATTCAACCGGTCGATGCGCCACACCGGTTCCTGTACCCTGCAGCCTTTCACTCCCACGAGCATGGAAAATGGATTCTCACTCGATTCTGGCTTTTACCCTGGTGGCCGCGATTGCCATCGCCAGCCCAGGCCCCGCGACGCTGATGGCGATCAACAACAGCCTGGCCCATGGTCAGCGCAGCGCGATCTGGTCGTCGCTCGGCAATGCCAGTGGCCTGTTCTGTCTTTCAGCCGCTGCGATGCTCGGGCTCGGGGCGTTGCTCGCCAGTTCCGAAATGCTGTTCAACGCGGTGAAGATCATCGGCGCCGGTTATCTGTTCTATCTCGGGATCAAGCAACTGTTCAAAAAGGACGCGATGCTTCAGGACAGTCCTCAGGACGATTCGAAGAAAGCCCGGCCCACGCGCCTGAAACTCTACAAGTCTGCATTCCTGACGGCCGTGACCAATCCCAAGGCGACGATGTTTTTCACCGCGCTGTTCCCGCAGTTCATCGACCAGGGCGCGACGCTGCTGCCGCAGTTCCTGATCCTGACGTCGATTTTCATGGCGCTGTCGGTGACGTCCCTGACGCTCTACGCCGCGCTCGCATCCCGGGCCAAAGGCGTGTTGACCCGTCCGGCGTTTTCCCGTTGGGTCAGCCGGGTGGTGGGATCGACGTTCATCGGCTTCGGCGCCGCCATTCTGACCATGCGCCGGCAGGCTGCCTGAGGGGCAGCGTCCATCGCCAGCGTCAGCGGGTCATAAAGCTGCGAATCGCCTGCGTGGTTTCCACCGGCGCTTCTTCCATCAGCCAATGGCCCGCTCCGGCGATCACCACTTCGGTGACGTTGTCGGCGGCGTTGCGCATCACGATCGCTTCGTTGTTACCGAAGGACTTTTCACCGCCGACGGCCAGGACCGGCATCGTCAGCTTGTTCTTTGACGACGCTTCGTTGTCCACCGCGTCCTGGCGAATGGCGCGGAACTGAGCGAAGGCCGCGTGCATCGCGCCGGGGCGGGCGTAGAGTTTGGCGTAATGCTGGCGGGTGGCTTCGTCGACTTTTTTCGGGTTGCCGGCGAACTCGTTCCAGAACCGATCCAGGTAAATGCGCTCACGGCCGGCGACCAGTCGCTCCATGTCCGGGCCTCCAAAATCGAAGTGCCAGAGCATCGGCGAACGCACGATGTCGTTCCACGGCGCAATGCCCGGAACAGGCGCATCCATCACCACCAGGCGATCGGTCTGTTGCGGATACCGCGAGGCATAGGCGAACGCGACCATGGTGCCGATGTCGTGACCGATGACGACCGAATGCTCGATGCCCAGCGAGGCGAGCACGGCGCGGATGTCTCCCGCCTGGGTCTTCTTGTCGTAGCCACCGTCGGGAATCGACGACAGCCCCATGCCGCGCAGATCAGGGATCACCACGGTGTGATCCTTCGCCAGATCGGTCGCCAATGGCACCCACATGTCCCCGGTATCACCAAAACCATGCAACAGCACCACGGCCGGGCCTTTGCCGCCGATGCGCGTGTGGATCTTCGCGCCGTCCACGGCAATGTCTTGTGTGCGGAACGAGGAGGGGAAGGGTTTCACGTCCGCATGGGCCGGAACACTCAGGGTCACCAGCAAGGAAGCGGTCAGCAAGGCGCGGATCATCACGGTGACTCCAGAGGTGTAGGTGGGTGGAGCGTAGACCGCTTTTAGAACGCTGCCTTTACCGTTGAGTGTTTTGCGCGGGAGTCGGCCTCTGGCTGACTTGAGGTGTGGTGCAAAGCCTGTCGAGAAAGGTCGAAACCTGCCGTTTGCCACGCAGATGCACCACCGGGACGTCTGGCCCGATTGACTGGCGCACGTTGTCGATACCCGGGCGGTAACCCCGGTCAAAGGTCCATACGAACTTCAGAAACGTCAGGAATTTCCGGTCGATTTTTTCTCTGCAGCCTGCCGCGAGATCCGGGCGCGGGCGGTTCATGATGCTGCGCCGGATCACGCGGGCGAAGCAGGTGAGTCGTCGCGTATCGAGCCAGATAATCAGGTCGGCGCGGGGCAGGCGAAGGTCGAAGGTTCGCCGGGCATAGTTGCCTTCACACACCCATGAATCCGCGTTGATTGCCTCGCGGACCCGTGTGCGGAATTGTTCTGCGTCGGGTTCGACCCAGTCTGGTTCCCAGAACAAGGTATCCAGATGAACCACGGGCAGGTTCAGGCGCTGGCCGAGGGCGCGGGCGAGGGTGGATTTGCCACTGCCGGCGTTACCCAGAATCACAATCCGTTGCATAGGGACGTCCTGTCGAAAAAAGCCGGCAATTGTGCAGGTTGCGGATGTTCAATCAAAGCGGATTCAGTCGTATTTCTTGCCTGACCCGCCGATATCAGGGAAGCTCCCGCGAATCCTGTCTCGGGCAAGTTGGCTGTACGATCGAATCGTTAGGGAAGCGTTGAATGGCGTTCAAGGTGTTGGTGGTCGGTGGGTATGGAAACTTCGGCAGCATCGTCTGCCGGCATCTGGCGTCGATGCCCGATGTTGATCTGGCGATCTCGGGTCGCGATCCGCACAAGTTGCTGCGCAAGGTCGAGGCGTTGCAAGCCGCTTCAGGAAAAGCCTGCGCCAGTTGGTGCGGTGATGCCATGGGGCCCGGGTTTCAATCTGCGTTGGGCTCGATGGGAATTGAGCTGGTCGTCCACACCGGCGGCCCGTTTCAGGGGCAGTCCTATGCGGTTGCCGAAAGCTGCATCGAGGCCGGGGTGAACTATTGCGACCTGTCCGACTGCCGAACCTTCGTCAACGGTATCGCTGTACTCGATGTGCGCGCGAAAGAGGCGGGCGTGGCGATTTTCAGTGGTTGCAGTTCGGTGCCGACCCTGTCTTCGGCCATCATCGATCAGCAGCGGTATCGCTTTCAGCGCATCGACTCGATCGAACATGGCATTTCCTCTTCCGCGAAGATGCCGGGACTGTCGACTGTCGAAGGTGTGCTTGCCTACGCGGGCAAGCCGATCAAACAGCTCAAGGATGGCCGGGTTCACGAGGTGCCGGGCTGGCAGGATCTGACGTTGCGCAAGATGCCGCATCTGGGCACCCGCTTGCTGGCCAATGTCGACGTTCCGGACATGGACATTTTCGCCGGTCGTTATGGTGCCCGGACACTGAGCTTCAAGGCTGGAGCGGGGTTGAAACTCGGCGGTGTCGCCAATGCTCTGTTCGCCCAGGCCCAGAAGATGGGGCTGATTCGCGACCATGCGCCCTGGGCCGCGCGACTGCATCGTTTGGGCACCTGGTTCGAGCGACTCGGCGATGGCAAAAGCGCGATGTACATCGACGTGCAAGGTATCGGGGTTGAAGGACAACCGCTGTCCATGACCGCTCAGCTGACGGCATGGAATGACAAGGGCCCGGAAATCCCGAGCTGCGCCGCTGTGGCCCTGGCCGCCAAAATGGCCCAAGGGTATGTGCCTGAACCCGGCGCCCGGCCTTGCGTCGGCGAAATCACCGTCGACGAATACATGGCCGCGATCAACGACCCTGAAAACCTGAGCCTGTCGGTGCATTTCTCTGACGGGCAGCGCTGACCATGCTTTACCTGTGCCTCAAGTACATCCATGTGATTGCTGCTGTGTTCCTGTTCGGCTTCGGCATGGGCTCCTACCTTTACCTGATCGCCGCCAGCCGCACCGCCAATCCTCAAGTGATCGCTCACGTGGCGAAAATGGTCGTGCGTTTCGACGCCTGGATCACCACCCCGGCAGGCTTCATTCAGATCGCATCGGGCTATGGGCTGATCAAGCTGGCCGGCCTTCCGTTGACCACGGAATGGGTGCTGACGTCGTTGATCATCTTTCTTTGCGTAGGATCACTTTGGCTCCCGGTGTTGGTGCTTCAGAAGCGCCTGTATGTGATGGCTTCGAGTGCAATCGAGACCGGAGGAGGGCTCGCGGACGAGTACGGGTCGGTGTACCGCCAATGGTTCTGGATGGGGGTGGCCGGTTTTCTGGGGATGTTCGTGATCGTCTTGATGATGGTGACAAAGATGACGCCCGTGCAGGTGTTAGGGCTGTTGCTGTAGCGAAGCCTTCAGAAAGCGTTGCTCATGATCGGGATCAGGCAGAAGACAGGTGTCATATTGTCCAAACAGCCGATAACGATTCAGTGCAATACGATCGTAGGCCCAGTTCCGAAGCCCGCGCGGGAAAATGCGCAAGCATTGCAATGGACGCCAGCGGGCGGGCAGTAGGGCAACGACTTCGAAAAAGGCATCGGAGCGCTCCCAATAGTGTCGGTCGCGGATGACCGCCATGGTGTCGAACTGATCGAGGGGTAAATCTGCCCAGGCGAGCAGCGCCTGCCCTTCGGGAGATTGCACCGCCGCCAGCCGGACTCGCTGATGGCGGTCATGACGAATCAGGAATTTCGCCCAGCCATTGCACAACTTGCAGACGCCGTCGAACAACACCACCGTCTCGCCGGGTTTCAGCAGGGGAGCCGGTGACGGGCGAATCCGGGAAACGGGCATAGATATCGGTCCATTGAGGCCTGGTTTCCCGGATCATATCCTTAAACAGTCACGACAATCTTTCCGACCTGCTGGTTGGCTTCAAGAAAGCGATGCGCCTCCTGAATGTCTTCAAGGGCGAACGTCTTCGCGATGATCGGCTTCAGCGCGCCCGAAGCGAGGCCGTCGCTGATGAACGTCTTGGCTCGGGCCAGAGCCGCAGGGTTCGCGACGACCTCTGCGTAAAGGTAGCCCTTGAGCGTCAGGCATTTGCCCAGCACGGTGAACAGCGGGAACGGCGTGGGCTCCGGGCTCAAGGCGCCGTACTCAAGCAGAATGCCGCCCCTGGCCATGCTCTGGGTGAGCTGTTCGAAAGCCGGGCCGCCGATGGGATCGAACACCACGCGCGCGCCCTGACCATCGGTCAGCGCCATGACGGCGGCGACGATATCCTCTTCATCGCTGACGATGACGTGCGCGGCGCCGGCGTCCAGCAAGGCCTGTTTCTTGGCCCGGGTGCGGGTCACGGCAATCGAAGTCGCGCCCACCATTCGGGCAATCTGGAAGGCCGCCAGGCCGACGCTGCTGGAGGCGGCAGTGACCAGTACAAAATCGTTCTTCGTCAGTTTGGCTTGTTCGACCAGCGCGCCCCACGCGGTGACGTATTGCATCCATGAGGCTGCGGCCTGTTCAAAGGACAGGTTCGACGGGTGTTTGACCGTCAGATCGGCGGGCACGTTGGCCAGCTCGCCGTAGGTGCCCCATTTGGCGATGTCCAGCGGCGGAATCAGGCTGACCGCATCACCGACCTTGAACTCGCTGACACCTGCGCCGACGGCAACCACCACACCGGCCGCTTCATAACCGAGGCGGCTGGGAAACTGCGCTTCCTGCAGATAGGCGTGATTGCGGAACATGACCTCGGCCCGATTCAACCCGAAGGCCTTGACCTCGATTTGCACCTCGCCGGATGCCGGAGCCGGCACATCGACCGATTCCAGTTTCAAAACGCTTGCGTCGCCGTATTCATGAATCCTGACAATGCGTGCCATGGTTACCTCTTCTGTGATCAATGAGGCCGGTGTGAACGACCTGAGTTCCAGTGATAACGCGCCTGTTGGAGTTGGGCGCGTCGTTGCCATGGCCGTCAATTTAGGCTTTGGCCCGGGTCGGATAAAGACCTACGATAGCGCAACACTAGAAACGCAGGGTTGCCAATGGATCGCCTCACCTTGATGGCCGTCTTCGTCAAAGCGGTGGAGCTTGGCTCCTTCAGCGCAGTGGCGGATGAGCTCAATCTGTCCCCGCAACTGGTCGGCAAACAGGTCAAGATGCTCGAGCAGCATCTGGGTGTCTCGCTGCTCAATCGCACGACCCGCAAACAGAGCCTCACCGACTTCGGCCGTACGTTCTATCAACGGGCGAAGCTGATCCTGGCCGATATGGACGCCGCGGAAGAAATGGCCGCGATGACCCGAGGCGTACCCAGCGGCCGGCTCAGAATCAACGCGCCAGTCACCTTTGGCGTCAGCACGCTGTCGCCTCGGCTGCTGGAGTACATGGTCAGGTATCCGCAGGTGTCGGTGGATCTGACCTTGTCCAACGAACTCGTTGACCTGGTGGAGGGCGGATATGACGTGGTGTTTCGAATCGGTGAGCTGTCCGACAGCGGTCTGAAGGCTTTGCCTTTGAAGCCTTATCAAATGGTGCTGTGCGCGGCGCCTGCCTATCTGGCCAGACGTCCACCCATCACGACGCCACTGGATCTTCAGGAACATGAATGCCTGGCGTTTGCCTATTCGGACGGTCGTTCCCACATTCGCCTCGAAGGGCCGGACGGTGGCATCGACGTGCCGATTAAAAGCAGATTGACGATCAATCAGGCCGACCCGTTGCTGTCCGCGGCGGTGGCAGGGCTGGGGGTCGTGCTGTTGCCGTTGGAGCTGGTCAAGGATGCGCTGAGAAGTGGAACGCTGGTGAACCTTCTGCCGGATTACAACGTCCCGGTTTCCCCGATGAATCTTCTGTATGCACCGGACCCTCGGTTGACGCCCAAGCTGCGAAGCTTCGTGGATTTTGCCAGGGCTGCGTTTGGGGCTGATGCGTGAAGGGGGAGCCTGGCTGTCATCTCTGATTTTGTGCCTGGCTTGTAGCCCATTGTGCCCTGGTCAGCCCGTAACACTTGCACCAGGCCGGTGTCGTGGACAGCGTCAGCTCGGCATCATACAAGTGCACCGCGCCGATCTTCATGGCGGCTTTCTGCGAGCGGATGTTCGACGGTGCGATGTGAAGATAGACAGTGTCGTACGCCTTGAAGGCGTGTTCCACCATCAGCTGCTTCAGTTCGCGATTGGTCTCGCCACCCCATTTCGCCCGCACCAGAAAGGTATACCCGATAGCGATACTGTCCGGCAGGTCGGGCGGGGTGTAATAGCTCGACATGCCCACGATCAGCCCCGAGTCGATATCAATGACGGCCAGCGTTTTGCCGGTGGCTAGCCGCGCGGCGAAGTACGCTTCGAATACCGGCCGCTCATAGCGGTCACTGGCGGGATGGCCTGCCCAGATGTGCGGGTCTGAGGCTGCCAGAAACAGTCCTTCAAAATCGCTTTCGGAAAGAGGCTTGAGCCTAAGCGTTTTCCCGCATAAAACGGGTTGGCAGTCGAAGTCGTGCACTAGAATGGTTTCCTTTCCAGGCGAGTCGTGGGAAGGAAACCAGTCTAGAGCCACGGATTTTCAAGAAAAGAGCCAATGCGACTGATATTGATGGAGCCATCACGCTCGAGTCCGGTGTGGTTGGGTTTCCAGTGCTTCGAGGCCTGGATGACCAAGGCCGCCCGTTTAACCAACCGATCAAACCTGTAGGTATTGAACTGTAAATGAGCAAAATAGGTTGCAAGTGTGGCCATGTGATTGTCGATCAGACCGACAGCTTGCCCTACAAGGCCAGCTTGCTGCGCGACCAGGAAGAAGATGCATTCTGGGATGAGTTGCGTCGTGAAATCGCACCTCTGGTGGCGGCTGCGGAGTCAGGAGACAAGGCCGCGATCGCCAAGGCCTATGGAGCACTCGCGCCTTGGGTCGGCGCCGCTGATACCCTGGAGGACCGGATATCCAGCATCCATGCCAGCCGAAAAACAACCGTTTACGAATGCCAGCGCTGTGGTCGGCTTTTGCTGGAAAAGGCCATCGGCGGTCGGTTTGTTTCATATGCCCCTGAAGTCGGGGGATATCAGGGGGTTCTGTCACAGGAGTCCGGGGAAACCGATCACTGTGATTGAGCGTGTGTTTTGGCCGGAAGTCGTCGCCGACAATTGACTGCCAAAGGCCCAAAACGCTCATGCCAACGCAAGTTCAAACCTGATCAGGCCCCACGACTTGCAGGATCATTTGCAATGATTCCCCGGCCAGGTCATGAAGAACGTCTATTTGTGACGCGTTGATGAAGAAAGTCGATCCTGATGGAGTCTCTGCCGGCATTGCAAAATACGGAGACAATCGGCGTCGCAGTTTTTCCGGATAAGCGATGAGCAGCGTGCAGTCCATGACGGCAACAACGGCGGAACCCGTGGTGCACCGGATTTCCAATGACGTGAATGGCGACTGGCTGCTTTCCAGCGGCAGGTGGATGCTTGTGCCCACCTTGCATTTGCGGATAGCCCGGGAAACGGTACTGAACGCCGAGGGAGTACCGAACAGTCGGGCTTCGTTCCCCGTGACAGATACCTGCAATTTAACGCCCGTTATCAATGCTGCTTCTTCCTGAGATCGCACAAGGTCGGCCGCAACTCGTGCACCAGATCAATCAGCGCACGCAATCGCGCCGGCACGAAGCGATGGCCCGAGTAATAAAGCCTCAATCCGCCAAACGACGGACACCACGGCATCAGCACCGGCACCAATGCGCCGCTTGCCAGTTCTTCCTGGATGAACCATTCGGAAATGAAGCCGATACCAAGGCCCAGCACCACGGCCTGCTTGATCGCCAGCAATTCGTTGAACACGAAGCGCGTCGGCAGATCCATCTGCAATTTCTCGCCATCGCGTTCCAGCTCCCAATGGTAGATACCTCCGTGGGCCATGCGCATGCCGATGCTCTGGTGGGTGAGCAGATCCCGCGGGTGTTCGGGCACGCCGTGGCGTTCGAGGTACTCGGGCGTTGCCACCATGAGCATCCGGATGTCGCCTGACAGCGCCACCGCAATCATGTCTTGCGGTACCGACTCGGCCAGGCGAATCCCGGCGTCGAAGCCCCCGGCGACGATGTCGACCATGCTTGCCTCGCTGACGACGTCGATGCGCACCTCGGGATAGCGCCGAGCGTACTGATCGAGCAGCGGCTCCAGCAGCAGGTAGGCCGCGCCGTGCGGTGCATTGATGCGCAGTGTGCCGCTGGGTTCGTCGAGACCGACGCTGGCTTCTTCGCCGGCACTCTTGATCTGCGCCAGGGCGGGGGCGATGCGCTCCACATAGCGCTGCCCGATGTCGGTGAGGGCAACGCTGCGAGTGGAGCGATTGAACAGGCGCACCTTCAGGCGCGCTTCGAGTCCGGCCACCGCACTGCTCACAGCCGTGGTGGACATGCCCAGTTCCTGGGCCGCGCCGCGAAAACTGTTGCGTCGGGCAACGGCCAGCACCACTTCCAGATCGGTCATTCCTGTTCTGTGCATGGATTGTCCTGAAAATAGGGATGCTTCATCAGCCAAAGGATAGCTTATCGGAACAATCAACTCTTCTTAGACTTCGCTTCATCGAGGCTCGCTTCAAGCGAGTCATTTTCAGCGAGGAGTTGCCATGCAGCGCATTGAACACATCTACATCAACGGCGAGTACGTCCTCCCACACGGTCAGGAGTGGTTCGACCTCCATAACCCGAGCACCGAGGAAGTCATCGGTCAGGTCCGGTTGGGCGATGCACTCGACGCCCAGCGCGCCATCGCCGCCGCCAAGGCTGCGTTCCCGGCCTGGTCTCGTACCACGCGCGAGGAGCGCATTGCCGCCCTGCAACGCATGCATAAGGCCGTGGCGGCCAGAGAGGAAGAACTGCTGGAAGCCATCCTTGAAGAGTACGGCTCGCCTGCGGTTCGCGGGCGCTGGATGGCGACGTATCCGGCGGATGTGATTGCACAAGCGATCGAGGCGCTGGAGGCGTTCGACTTCGAAGAGCAGGCCGGTATGGCCAAAGTCATTCTGACGCCCGTGGGCGTGACCGGTCTGATCACGCCGTGGAACAGCAATGCCGGCTTCATCTGCAACAAACTGGCCACCGCACTGGCAGCAGGCTGCACCGCCGTCATCAAGCCCAGCGAGATGAGCGCGTTGCAGACGCAGGTCGTGATCCGGGCGTTGCACGAAGCGGGACTGCCACCGGGTGTCTTCAATATCGTCAACGGACGGGGCGATGTGGTGGGCGAGGAGATCGCCCGCCATCCCGACGTTGCCAAGATCTCGTTCACGGGGTCGTCCGCAGTCGGTCAGCATCTGCTCAGAACCGGCGCCGACACTTTGAAACGCGTGACCCTGGAACTGGGTGGCAAGTCGCCCACCGTGGTACTCGATGACGCGGATTTCCAGGCGGTCATGCCGTTGGCACTGCACGCCGGATTCCTCAACAGCGGCCAGGCCTGCATCGCGGGCACGCGCATTCTTGTCCCGCGTTCACGGCTCGCAGAGTTCGAGCAGGTCGCGAAGGAGGGCGTCGCACAGTTTCAATCGGGCGACCCACGCAACGCCGACACCGATATCGGCCCGATGGTCAGCCAGAAACAATGGGAGCGGGTGCAGCGCTACATCCGTATCGGCCAGGAAGAGGGCGCAAGGTTGCTGGCGGGTGGCGAAGGTCGTCCGGAAGGCCTGCATGCCGGATGGTTCGTCAAGCCCACGATCTTCACGGACGCCAACAACCAGATGCGTATCGCGCGTGAGGAAATTTTCGGCCCGGTGCTGACGATTATCCCTTACGAGGACGACGCCGATGCGATAAGAATCGCCAACGATACGGACTATGGACTGAGCGCTCTGGTGCTGGGCCAGAACCCCGAACGTTGTGTGAATATCGCCCGTCAGATCGATTCGGGACGCGTGCTCATCAACACCCTGGCCCACGAACCGCGCGCCCCTTTTGGTGGCTTCAAACATTCGGGCCTGGGGCGCGAAATGGGCAAGTGGGGGATGAACGCGTATCTGGAGCCGAAGACATTGATCACCCATGACGCGGTGAAGTGAACGCTGTGTGTGGCATCGGAAACCCGGCGGAGTTCATTCCTGGTTTCCAGCAGCGTTACGAATGATTGCCCGGGTTTGAAGTTGACCGTCCATGCTGCTGTATCGCAGCATGGCGCCTCCCGAACACCAAGCCTGGAAACTCATGTCTGACCCTTTGGATCTTGATGAATTGTTGGTACATGTCAGCGATGAAGCCTCGTTCATTCGCTTCATCCAGGCGCTGGGTGCTGATTTTGCCCACGAGCGATCACTGGAAGAGCTGTCACCTTCAACGCTCGATTGGGCCGGCGCTTCAGAGTGGGAAAACGGATCCGTTGACTCGTTTCTCGATGCCGCGGCCGCGTGGGCTGATTCAAGCAGCCGGTCCATCTCAAACGAAAGAGCGGTATCGAACGTGTGGCAGCGTTGCGCAGCCATTCTGCTGGCCGGAAAGTTTTATGAGTGAGCCGGGCGCTACCTTCGCGTCTGGCCGGAAGAGCCCCATGCCCAGGATGCTACCGGACAACGAACTCAAGGCGCTTTCGGTGGAAGCCGAGGTCAATGGATTAACGCTGAGTGATCTTGCCGTCACGTGCGCGAAATTCGGAATGACACCGCGAGATCTACTGAACGAGCTCTCCGTAGCGATTGCGGAAAGCTATCTGGAGAGATCGCTGGACTATGAATTTTGCGATGGTGTGATGAACGGAGTCATCAATGCCGTGGTTGAGGTCGGCATGACTGACGATATGCCTGAGCCCGCCTTCTCGCTCTATCAGGCGTTTGATCTGGGTGAATGGATCCGCAGCGAGGATCCGCCGGGGACTGATCCCAGTGAGAAATACGCGAGGCCGGTGGTTGAAGAAATAATGCGTGCGTTCAGGGGCTGAGGTTCAGTTTCGATTCTGACGGGCAACTGACGTGGAATCGAGCTTGTACCACCGGCCGTCACCCGCTGCCATCGATCACACCGACTCATCCGCCGAACACCAACGATTGCGCCCCAGCCGCTTCGCCTGATACAGGCAGGTATCCGCCGACTGCAGCAGCATGGCCGGCGTCACTGTGTCGTCAACCGGATGGCGGGTCGCAATGCCGGCGCTGGCCGTGACGTACCCGAGGGGATGCCCGGAGTGTTCCAGTTCCAGCGAGCGGATGGCTTGCAGGATGTCCTCGGCGACTTGAATGGCGCCGGCGTTCTCGGTGTTGGGCAGCAGCACGGTGAACTCTTCGCCACCGTAGCGGACGGCGAGGTCGCCGGGGCGTTTGACCGCTTGCTGGATCGCGCGTCCGACGGCGTTCAGGCAGTCGTCGCCGGCGGCGTGACCATAGCGGTCGTTGTAGCGTTTGAAGTGGTCGACATCGAGCATGATCAACGACAGCGATGAGCCCTGGCGCCGGGCCAGACGAATCTCGTCCGTCAGCGCGTTGTCCAGGCGCCGGCGGTTGCCGAGCCCGGTGAGGCTGTCGGTTAGTGCCATGTCGCGCATGGCCTGGTGGGCGGAACGGATCTCCCGCTCCATCGCGATCCGCTGGCGCAACTGGCTCAGCACGATCAGTCCAAAACCGGCGAGGACCAGGATCAGAAAAATCAGCACGAAGCCGTTTTTCAGCAAGTCCCGACGCCATGGCGCGGTGATGGAATCTTTCGACAGGCCCGCCTCAACCACTAGCGGATAGGTGGTCAAGGCGCGATAGCCATAAAGCCGTTCAGTGTCATCGACCACCGCTCGGATCTGGGCGATGCCTTCGTTGGAGGCGGGCAGGTAAGTCTTGAAGATCTCGCTGTTCGCCAGGCTTTTGCCCACCACGGAGGCGATGAAAGGACGGCGAACCAGAATCGTGCCGTCACGCATGGCCAACACCAGTGCGCCTTTGTCATCGATGCGGAAATCGCCGTAATAGTCGACGAAATAACTGACCTTGACCGTCCCCAGCAGCACGCCTGCGAACGAGCCATCAGGGTTGTTCAAGCGACGGGAGATGGGAATGATCAGGTCATGGGTGGAGCGGCTCTCGACCACCTGGCCGATGCGCACTTGCCTATCCTCGTGAGTGCGGTGGTACTGGAAATAATCGCGGTCGGCGTTGTTGGCTGTTTCGGGGGTGACCTCTTTGTCGGTCACGATCCAGTGGCCGTCCGGGCCGTAGATGAACAGGCCATGCAACTGCGGCATGATTTTCGATTGCTGCACCAGCAGCTTGTGAATGCGCGGGACATCGAGGTTCTGCAGTCCGTCACCTTCGACACGCTCGGCCAGCCCGGCGGTGACCACATCGACCTGGCGAATCGTGTCTTCGGCGTGCTGGGCCGTGGCGCGGGCCAGGTTGGTCACCGAATCGCGCGCAGACGCAAAGACCGAACGATAGTCACGCCACGTCCGCCAGCTCTCGACCGCCAGAAACGCCACGACCACAACCAGCATGAAGCTGACCGTCAGCCGGAAGGTCGAGCCGGCCTTCACGGCTTTGCTGGCGGGGTGCTGCGCCTTGTTTGCAGTTGGCTCTTGCGTGTTGCGTCCGAGCATCAACTTTTCCTTGAATGTCGTTCTGAACGTAATGCTGGCGGACATTATGACAAGGATCGGCAGGAAGTTCGGGACCGCAGCGTGATTGAGCCTCGGTTTGCGCTGATTGTCTCTTCTGAGTTGACGGTTAAACGCTTTGCAGGTGATTTATCGCTTTCAGGCGAGTCATTAATCTGTGCCCATCTTGAACGCAAGCGAACTTCCACAACTAAAAAGGGATTCAACATGAGCACTGCAACCTACAACCGCCTGAACAAAGACGACGCCGTGGTTCTGCTGGTCGATCACCAGACCGGTCTGATTTCGCTGGTCCAGGACTTCTCGCCGAACGAGTTCAAGAACAACGTGCTGGCATTGGCCGACCTGGCCAAATTCTTTGAGTTGCCGACCATCCTCACCACCAGTTTCGAGCAAGGCCCGAACGGCCCGCTGGTGCCGGAACTCAAGGAAATGTTCCCGGATGCGCCCTACATTGCCCGCCCGGGCCAGATCAACGCCTGGGACAACGAAGACTTCGTCAAGGCCATCAAGGCCACCGGCCGCAAGCAGATCATCATTGCCGGTGTGGTGACCGACGTGTGCGTGGCGTTCCCGACCTTGTCGGCGCTGGCGGAAGGGTTTGACGTGTTCGTGGTGACCGATGCCTCCGGCACCTTCAACACCACCGTGCAACAAGCCGCGTGGAACCGCATGACCCAGGCCGGCGCACAGATGATGAACTGGTTCTCGGTGGCCTGTGAGCTGCACCGCGACTGGCGCAACGACATTGAAGGGCTGGGCAACCTGCTGTCGCAGCGGATTCCGAACTATCGCAATTTGATGAATGGCTACGCGGCGCTGACGGCTCGTCAGGGTTGATCGAATACTGCGAAAAATGTGAAAGGCCTGCTCTCAAAAGCAGGCCTTTTGTTTCTACTGCGGTCCTCTAAACGTGAAGGTCATTCGATGGGCAGTGTTCTATACGTTTTATAGAGCCGCTGCACTTCTGGACTGTCGAGGTTCTCGTAGGTAATGCCTTCTTTATCCAGCCCATCCAGACCCTTTATTCCACCGATCATTTCCGGCCATTCGTCACGGCTGGAGATATCGAGAACGTAGGGCTTCAGATAGTCGTCGAGATGGCCTTTGAATGGGTTTTGGATCTCATCACTGAGTGCTCGCAGGTAGTCGTCTTTGTTCGTATTTGACCAATCAATGGCGAATCTTGTGCGGTAGCACAGTTCCATGTAAATGAGCAGGATCGTGCGCCCATTGCCATCCAGAAAAGGGTGAGCAGATGCGAGCTGGCCCATTACTTCTCCCGGACGTTCTCTGAAACGCTCTTTGTTTGCAGCAAGTTCAAGGGCGTATTCCACAGACCTTCTGATGAGGTCGGGACGTTCAAAAACCGTGTGGCGAGGATCGTCTTTTGATCCCTTGAAAACGGCGAGGTGGGGTACGAGTTCGTTCCTGTCCTTTCCGGCCCATGGATAGAAACCGGAAAACAGGATTTCGTGCGTTTTGAGGACAGATTTGTAATCGATGGGTTTTCTCTTGGCCAGATAGGCAAGAGCGTCTTCGAGACTCGCTTCGAAAGCGAGATGTTCAGATTCTTTTACCTCGAGGGGATCTTTCAGCTTCAGTGAATTTTGAAGATAGCCGTTAGTGTCAAAATCGCCGAAAGGGTCGAACATCATGCGCTCAGCTTCTTTTTGGACCGCCTCTTTTCCTCAAGATAACGCCCTTGAAATGTCATGATTTCCGATTTGTTCAGAACACCTTTCCTTTTGAGATTGACGAGTAATTGCTCAACGCCATCCAGCTCAACGACATCACCCGCCAGGCGCGTAATGGTCACCGCCATGCAGCTCATGCTGTCACGGTCGGCGGTGACGTGATGTTCCTTGGCAAGCTTGCGAACCTCGGTTGCAACACTGTCAGCGGCTGGTTTAGTCATTTGGAAAACCCTTGTCTACGTGTTCTGAGCATAGCATGACGCCGGTTCATCAAAAGATGAAGGATCAGAACCAAACTGCAACAAAATCCCCAAGATTGAGCTTCACATCTTTTCATTGCCAGTCGACAATGCGCGCTCTGTTCCGGGGTAGTTCAGCGGTAGAACACTCGGCTCTTAACCGGGTGGGCGCTGGTTCGAATCCAGCCCCCGGACCCATTACAACGCAGGGTCGCAAGGAAGTATGTCCAGGCACGATAGTGAATCGGATGCGTTTGTCGGGATAAATGACGGTTATGCGCACTTTCAACTATCTCGAGCGCTGACCGCGGCACGAGAAAACGACGCTGACCCACAAATGCTTGATCGGATTGAGCGTTGGCGACAGGTTGTCGAGCATCTCGTGCAGGGCAACGCGCTGTACGGTTCACGCACACCGTTTGCGGATTTGCCCGAATGGGTCACGTTGGAGGTGGCCACTGGCGGCTTTGCCACTGGCAAGCTTCTGGCCGGCGGCGAGTTAACGCTTTATGAGCGCCGGTTGGCTGCATTGATCCCCGGCATTCGCGTCGGGTTTGAACGACTCGATTTAAATACCTGGCATCTTTCAGATGAAGGCGTTGGATCGCTGCAAGAGTGTCTGGCGAAAGGGAATTATCAAATCGATGTGCCGGAAGAGGCTGCGCTGCTGACAGTTGCCTGGTTTCTGAAGCACCAGCGCATCGAGGAAGCACGAACGCTGATTGAGCGGATTGCGCCTTTTTTCGAACGACTACGTTTCTTTCCGACAGTGACTGACAAGCAAGCATTCTCGGTGGCTGAAGTTGAGGTTTTTAATGTCGGTTATATCAGCCAGCGTTTGGCCACTCTTGCACCTCAACCGCGTGTGGCTGTTCAAAAACACGTTGTCGAAAACAGCTTGCCTCTCTACGACGCAGCCATCTCGCTTTTCCTTCTGACCTATCAGGAAAGCTGGCCTTGCAGGTATTACCCTGAGGGTTGGTTCGAACGTGCAATTGCGCTTGGCGCACAGTTTGAAAAGACATTGGAGTCTGATCCCCGCAGTGCAGGCTCCTCCATGAACCGGGTGGTGGAGTTGCATGCATTGCTCAAACAGTGCTCCTTTGATCCGGCATCGCTGACGGGGCGTCAAGTGGGACGCATCCGGAAGATTGTCGATGACTTTCTGGCCAAGCATGGCCATCCAGAATCCGAAGCACACTCCAATAAGCGAGCAAAGCAACGCCATCACGTGAACGCGTCGGCACATCATCTGATTGCCAAGGCTGTCTCCGCGCGTCTGACGAGTTATCCAGACTCTGAAGGTATTTCTGACTTTTCCCCTCTGTTGGAACCCATCACCAATGAGGAAGCGAACCTACATGCATTAATGGTTGGAGACGCCGTTCCCCCCTCGGTTCGTCGACGCCTCGAACGCTGTCGCAAGGGAACCGTCGCGGAGTTGATTGACCAGGGTGTGATTACATCCGGAGATACGGTGGCGCGAGTACTGCCGGCCATGACAGCGGAAATCTGTAGTGCGGGATATCGAGATGCAACGCTGAAGACATTGTCTGTCGCTACGTATCGAGCTTTCAGGCGTCGACGCTCTTTGTTGCTATTGGATATGCAACGTCAGGTGAAAATCGGAGATATTCCGTGGGTGTCTGCGCTTGAAAGTGAGTATGAAGCGAACGTATCTGCGGTCGAAGGCGCCAAACAGGCCCTGATCGAAGCGTCAGCACTGACTCTCTCGGCGTTTCCACAAGCGATTATTCCGAACAAATTGCTTCAGGAATTTTCGTCCCTGGTTGAAACGGCGAAGCTGGATCTTCCAATCGTGGAGGAGGTCGCGGCAGACATCTTCATGGGCGCTTTCTCGAATAAATTCGTGAAGGCCGCCAGGCAATCAGCCCGTATGTTGACTGGATCGCTTTACGCCCGATATTACGATATCGATACGGATCAGTTGGCAGGCCTTCCCGACCCGCCGAAATCGAGGCGCACCAAAACGTATTGGCAACGTTCGACAAACAACAACGATGCGCTGGCCCGACTGTGCGCTCAGCGTGCAAATGTCGATATCGGTACCCGGCATCCTGCAACCAACGGCACCATTATCGAGCAGCAACAGATCGTGACAACACAGAATCTGGCAACGCTGTTTGGTGTTCTGGGACTGAGAGAGGTGTTGCATGATCGCCTGAGTGCAATGGCTCAGTCGTGCTTCGAATGGGTTTGCCGTCGCCAACAAATTCAGATCCGGCTTTACCACGCACGCTTGGTCATGTTGAAAAATACGGCCTATGCCTGGCGTCAGATGTTGTTTTATTTGTCGATGCTGGATCCGGTTCAGTTGCAGGGTGCACTCAAGACCATTGAAATGCATTTTGCGGCTCAATCCAGTGAGTTTCAGGAAAAGTTTTTACCGGCCATGATCGGGTTGCGTATAGCAGCATCCGGGCATCCGTTGACTGAGAGTCGCCAGAAGCGCGAAGGCGGGAAGGTGTTTCTCGGATGGACCACTGAACGACACTGGCTAATGCCTTCCTGAAAATTTATCGCCAAGCGAAAGGCCTGCCCTCAAAAGCAGGCCTTTCGCGTTTTCAGAAACGATCCAGCCTGTAAGGCTCGACACTCGGCAGTTCCTCACCCCGAGTCGCTGCCAGCGGCGAAACCATCCGCAACACGAGCTCCGCCGTCACCGCCGCCTGGGTCAACCCCAGATGCTGATGACCGAACGCGAGCAGTACCTTGCCGTCGTCTGTCTGATCGATGATCGGCAGCGAGTCCGGTAGCGAAGGCCTGAACCCCATCCACGGAGTGGCCGCCTCGGCACTCAACGCCTCACGGAACAACCCCTTGCTCAACCGATGCAACTGCCAGGCGCGTGCCATGGTCGGCGGCGCTTCAAGCCCGGCGAATTCGACGGTGCCCGCCAGGCGCAAGCCTTCGGACATCGGCGTCATGATGAACTTGCGTTCCAGTGACGTAACGGGGAAGGGCAGCCGGTTGTGTTCCTGAGGCAGCATCAGGTGATAACCACGCTCGGTGTCCAGCGGCACTTTCTTGCCCGTCAGCGCTGTCGTCAGCCTGGCCGAGTGAGCACCGCAGGCGATCAGTACTCGACGGGCGTTCAAGTTGCCGGTTCCGGTATTGAGCGAAACGCCCTGTGCATCCAGTTGCCCGCCCTCGACCCGTTGCTTCACAAACTGCACGCCGCTGGTCTTCGCGGCGCTGACCAGTTCACACACCACTCGGTACGGATCGATGAAGTGCCCGGTGCTCGGGAAAAACAGCCCGCCCTGAAGGTGTTCGCTCAGTTGCGGTGCGCTGTCACGCACCGTAGCCGCCTGCCATAAATCGACCGGCACCTGCTGCTGACGCAACCGCGCCTGCAACGCTTCAATGGCCGGGCGCGAGTCGGGACGTTCGAACACCAGCAGCGAACCTTCCACTTTCAGCAGGTCGGGCCGCTGGATGTCACCGAGCAACCGGTGCCAGGCCTCCAGCGAGCTTTCATTGAGTGCTCGCAGACCCGCCACGGTGCGCTGGAACGGCGCCGACCGCAGATTCAGCAACAGCCGAGTGAACCAGGGCAGGGCGCAGGGCAGGTATTTCCAGTCCAGGCGCAGCGGCCCCATCGGGTCCATGAGCATGGCCGGCAAGCGCTTGAGGATCGACAGATCGGCAATCGGAAAAACCTGCTCGGTCGCCAGGTGTCCGGCGTTACCGAACGATGCGCCGTGACCGGGTTCCTGCGGGTCGATCACGACCACCTGCAAACCCTGTCGCGCCAGACGCAGGGCGCAGGCAACGCCGATGATGCCGGCGCCGACCACGGCGATGTCATGGGTGATGTTCGGCATGGTTTCAGGCTTCCCTTTGGCCATCGAGCAGGCGTCGCAGTGCCAGTGGATTGGCCTGTTTGAGTGCGGAGGGCAGCAAGGCGTCGGGGAAGTCCTGATAGCAGACCGGGCGCAGGAATCGCAGGATCGCCGCCGTGCCGACCGACGTGGTGCGCGGGTCGGACGTGGCCGGGAACGGTCCGCCATGCACCATCGCATCGCACACTTCCACACCGGTCGGCCAGCCGTTGACCAGCAAGCGTCCGGCCTTGCGTTCCAGTGTCGGCAGCAATGAACGGGCCTTATCCAGATCCGCGTCATCCAGATGCAGCGTGGCGGTCAGTTGACCTTCCAGCTGTTCGAGCACCTGACGGACCTCATCGTGGCCGGCGCATTGCACGACCAGAGACGCCGCGCCAAACGCTTCGGCTTGCAGCGCGTGATCGGCAAGAAAGTCCGCAGCATCGGTGACGAAGACATGGGCCTGCCCCTGATTCGCACCTGTTCCTCTCTGGCCGACCACTGCAAGACGTGCGCGCGGATTTTCCGCCAGTGCATTCACGCTGCACTCGTAAGCATTGAAGATGCCGGGGGTGAGCATGGTCTGGGCCGGGCTGCGCTGGATGAGCTCGGCGGCGGCGCCAATGAAGGTGTCCAGCGCTGGCCCCTTGAGGGCGATCACCAGCCCGGGATTGGTGCAGAACTGCCCGGCGCCCAACGTGAGCGAGGCGACAAATCCTTCTGCCAGCGCTTGCGGGCGATTGTGCAACGCGGCGGGAAACAGTAGCACCGGGTTGATCGAACTCATTTCCGCATACACCGGAATCGGTTCGGGGCGAGCCTGAGCCGCTGTGATCAGCGCGAGGCCCCCACTGCGCGAACCGGTGAACCCCACCGCTTTGATGCGTGGATCGCTGACCAGCGCAATGCCGACCTCGCGCCCGGAACCGTACAACAACGAGAACACGCCCTCAGGCAAACCGCACGCCTTGACGGCCCGAGCCACGGCGCGGCCGACCAGTTCGCTGGTGCCGGGGTGGGCGCCGTGGGCCTTGACGATCACCGGGCAGCCGGCGGCCAGTGCCGAAGCGGTATCGCCGCCAGCGACGGAGAACGCGAGGGGGAAATTGCTCGCGCCGAACACCGCCACCGGCCCCAGCGCAATCTGACGTTGACGCAGATCCGAACGTGGCATTGGCTGACGCTGTGGTTGGGCGCTGTCGATGCGCACATCCAACCATTCGCCGGCTCGTACAGTACGAGCGAACAGCCGCAATTGCTGGCAGGTACGCCCGCGTTCGCCCAACAGGCGAGGGCGCGGCAGGCCGGTTTCGGCCATGGCGCGTTCAATCAACTCATCGCCGAGGGCTTCGATTTCGTTGGCGATGGTTTCGATGAATTCGGCGCGTGCGTCCAGCGCTGTCTCGCGATAGCGGTCGAACGCAGCCCAGGCCAGAGCGCAGGCTTGTTCGACGTGCTCGGCGGAGCCGCCGGCATAAGCCGGTTCCAGCGGTGCATCAGTGGCCGGGTTGATCCCCCGGATGATGTCGCGGTCGCCGGTGATGGTGTGCTGACCGATCAGCAGTTTGCCCGTAAGAGACATGGCAGGTTCCTGGAAAAGAATGAAGGCCCGCCGCGGATGTGGGCAGCGGGCTGAAGCGAAGCGGCCGGTCAGGCGAATTTCTGTTCCGCCGACCAGTTTTCGTACCAGTGACGGAACAGCGCGTACTGGGCTTCCGCGTAGCGACGCTGCGAGTCGCTCAGGGCATCGGTCTCGTTGAAATGCAGGGTGTATTCCTTGTCGCCGTTGAGCACCATCAGGTGTTTGTAATACAGCACCAGATCCGTGCCCTCGTCGAAGGACGACAGCACCGCCAGCGCCGATTCCAGCTCCCGGGCCTGACGTCGTGCCTTGGCGTCACCCTTGGCCGCCTGTTTGCTCAGCGCCACCAGTTGCAGCACTTCGTGGGGCAGGGCGTTGCCGATGCCGGTGATCGCACCGGTGGCGTTGCAGTTGACGAAGCCGTGCACCACTTGAGTATCGACACCCACCATCAGGGTCACGTCATCGTCCTTGGAGGTGATGTGCTCGGCGGCGTAGCGCAGGTCGGCGGCACCGCCGAATTCCTTGAAGCCGATCAGGTTCGGGTACTCGCGGCGCAGTTCGAAGAACAGGTCGGCGCGGGTCGCGAAGCCGTAGTAAGGGCTGTTGTAGATCACCGACGGCAAGTTCGGCGCGGCCTGCAGAATCGCGGCAAAGTGGGCTTTTTGCGCGGCGAGCGAAGCACCACGGGACAGCACCCGTGGAATCACCATCAAACCCTGAGCACCGACTTTTGCGGCATGGGCAGCATGGGAGACTGCTTCACGGGTGTTGATGGCGCCCGTACCGACAATGGTCGGAATCCCGGCGGCCACCAGGCGCGCCACGCCTTCCTGACGCTCGGCCTCGGTGAGCAGCGGCCAGTCACCCATGGAACCGCAATAGACCACGGCGCTCATGCCGGTATCGATCAGCTCGCGACCCTTGGCCACCAAGGCGTCGAAATCCGGTTTGCGTGCGGCGGTGCACGGGGTCATCAGGGCGGGCATGCAGCCGGTGAAGATGTTGTCGCTCATTATTGTTCTCCTTGGAACGGTCATTCGGATTGGATTGGAAAAGCAGCGCAGCGGCTCAGATGCCCCACGCGAATGGATCTGTTTCGTCGATCAGCAGCGTGCTGTCGGCGGTCATATAGGCGCGACCGGTGATGAACGGGCGCACGCGTTCGCCTTCCCATTCGAAGCGGCCTTCGAACTGGCTGCCGGTGATGCTTGCCTGTACCCAGCGCTCGCCGGGCGCCAGTTTTTCGTCGGCGGCCAGGCAAGCGAGTTTGGCGCTGGTGCCGGTGCCGCACGGTGAACGGTCGTAGGCTTTGCCGGGGCACATGACGAAGTTGCGGCTGTCGGCGTGGTCGTCATCGGCGAACAGTTCGATGTGGTCGATGACAGCACCGTCCTCGCCATGAATGCCCTGGTCCTCGAGGGCCTTGAGCATTTTCCAGGTGAAGTCGGTCAGGGTTTCGACGTTGTCCATCGTCAGCGTCTGTCCGTGCTCCGACACCAGGAAAAACCAGTTGCCGCCATAGGCGATATCGCCGAGGAAACGGCCGTACCCCGGCACCTCAACCGCCACTTGTTTGCGCAATCGATAAGCCGGCACGTTGCCCAAGGTCACGGCACCGTCTTCATGCAACGTCGCGCTGACCGGGCCGACCGGCGTGTCGATCTTGTGCACGCCCGGGGCGATAAGCCCCAGGTGCTGCAAGGAGGCCACCAGACCGATGGTGCCGTGGCCGCACATGCCCAGATAACCGGCGTTGTTGAAGAAGATCACGCCGCAGGTGGCGTCCGGCGACACCGGTTCGCAATACAGCGCACCCACCAGCACATCGTTGCCGCGCGGTTCCAGCAGGCAGGCCCGGCGCCAGCAGTCGTGCTGGTTGCGCAGGGCGTCGCGTTTTTCGGCCATGGTGTTGCCGGGCAGATCGGGGAAACCCTTCATCACCAGGCGCGTGGGTTCGCCGCCGGTGTGCGAATCAATGACGTGTACTCGTTTCATGGACGTGTCCCTTCAAGAGATTTCAATAAGCGCCGGCAGCGCGCGGGTTGGAAGTGGAGGCCGGGGACGTCGAAGTGACTTCGCTTTCATCCTCTTCGGACTCCAGGCGCAGCAGATGCGCCGGTACGCCAGTGGCGGCGCCCCAGTAATAAATGCCGGTGGCGAAAGCGGCGACGACCAGCGTGTCGAAAGGGTGGGCGAGGATGCCCAGACCACCGAAGGTGCCGAGTTTCGACAGGACGATGGTCACGGCGTAGAAGGCGATCAGCCACGCGGATGAGCGCACTTGATGGGCAAGGCTCAGATGCTGGGTCGGTACGAAACGACCACACAGCAGGTACACGACAAACATCAGGATCTGCAGGCCGAGCAGCCAGGACACGGTGTCCCAGCCCGACCAGTAGACGATCAGCGCGGCGATGATGAACGACACCGGCCCCAGCACGCCCATGCACTTGACCCGGAACGGGCGCGGCATGTCGGGTGCATTGCGACGCAGCGCGGCGACGGTGACCGGGGCCACGGCGTAGCTCAATACCAGTGCGGCGGACACCACGTTGATCAGCGCTTCCCAGGACGGGAACGGCAGGGTCCAGAACACTGACAGGGCGAAGGTCAGCCACAGTGCCGGGCGCGGGATGCCGGACTTCTCATCGATGCGGGTGAAGATTTTGAAGAAGGTGCCGGTCTGCGCCCAGCCGTAGATCACTCGTGGCGTGGCGTTCATGTAGATGTTGCCGCAGCCGCTGGGCGAGATCACCGCGTCGGCCACCACCAGATAGGCCAGCCAGCCCACACCGAGCGCCAGGGCGATGTCGCGATACGGCAGGGCAAATTCCTTGGAAACCCCGGCCCAGCCATTGGCGAGCAATTCGGTAGGGATGCCGCCGAGGAAAGCCGTTTGCAGCAACACGTAGATCGCGGTGGACAGCAGCACGGAAAGAATCAGCGCAATCGGAATGGTGCGCTGTGGATTTTTCACTTCACTGGCCACCGAGATGATCGGGGTCAGGCCGAGGTAGGCGAAGATGACGCCGCCAGCGGAAACGGCCATCTCGATGCCCGAGAGCCCGAAGGGGGCGAAGCCTTGAACCTGGAAGTTTTCGGGTTTGAAGAAGGTGAACAGCACGCCGATCACCAGCAGCGGCACGATGAACTTGAACACGCTCACCAGATTGTTGGCCTTGGCGAAGGTTTTCACGCTGCGGTAATTGAGCAGGAAGAACACGCAGAGCAGACCGAACTGCACCAGCCAGCCCAGCACTGTCGGATCACCGCTGCCGGTCTTGGTCAGGCCGGGAAACCACGCCGCCGCATATTGGCGCGAGGCAACCACTTCGATCGCCACCAGACTGGAAAACGCGATCAGCGTGATGAAGCCCATCAGGTAACCCAGCAGCGGCCCGTGGCTGTAGACCGGATAACGCACCACACCGCCGGCGCGGGGCAACGCCGCGCCCAGTTCGCAGTAGACGATGCCCAGCAGCAACACGGCGAAACCACCCAGCAGCCAGGAGAAAATCCCGGCCGGCCCGGCAATCGCGGAGACGTGACTGGCCGCGAATAACCAGCCCGAACCGAAGATCGCCCCGAGCCCGATAAAGGTGAGGTCGATCAATGAAAGTTGTTTTTTGAACTTGCCTTGGCCTGACATGGCATCGCCTTCTTGTGAGTTATTGGATAGGCAGGTGTGAAGTCACTGGAACGGCTAAACAGTGAACTCATCAGGCGTCGGGCGATTGATGTTTTGCGCAGGTCTGGATGACGAAATCAGCACAATTGCACTGAGCGACAGCAGGCCTCGACAGTCTGCGGACGTTGCTGCAATCTGCACGCGAACGCCGTACAGCCGATCCATCCGCGAAGGAAAAACTGACGATGCAGAACGCATTTGCGATCCTGTGCGAGGGTGATGAGCGCAATCGCCCCCAGACTCTCGAAGCCTTGGTGGCGGGCGTGGCTGCGTTGTTGCCGATGCTGGATGTGATTCCGAATGCAGCGATTTTCATCAAGGATGTCGAGGCGCGTTATGTCATGGCCAACCGCACGCTGGTGCAGCGATGCGGGTTGAAAGACCTGAAGCCGTTGCTCGGTAAAACCAGCGCGCAGGTATTCCCGGCGCAACTGGGGCCGGGCTACACCGAGCAGGACCGTCGGGTGCTGGAAGAAGGGTGGGTGCTGGAGGATCAGCTGGAATTGCACCTGTACGGCAGTCGCGAACCGGGCTGGTGCCTGACCCATAAACGACCGCTGTACAACCGCGACGGCGCGATCATCGGTCTGGCGGGGATTTCGGTGGACCTGCAATCGGCCAGCGAAACTCACCCGGCCTTCGAGCGTCTGGCCGCTGTCGACGAACACATCCGCGCGCATTTCAATCGCCGGGTGACGCTGGGTGAACTGACCCGGATCGCCGGTATCTCGGTGGCGCAGCTGGAGCGCTACTGCAAACGGGTGTTCCACCTGACGCCACGGCAGATGATCCAGAAAGTACGACTGGAACATGCCCATCGCTTGCTTCACACCGACATGCCGATCACCGAGGTTGCACTGCAATGCGGCTATACCGATCACAGCGCTTTTACCCGACAATTCAAGGCCTCGACCGGATTCACGCCGCGTCAGTATCGACAGGCGACGGAACAATGAGCGGCTTGCGAGTCATCGCGGCTAGACTGAACACGTCAGCCCCCTTTGCTGCAGGTGAAACGAGATGAGCGAAATCTGGGTACGCCGATGCTCGTATGGCCTGTGCGCGATCCTGTTGACGCTCACAGCGTCCTGCTCAAGCAAGGCTCACTACGCGACCACCGGTGATCGCTGCTATGCCAAAGCGGTGCCGACGATGGGCGAGGGTGGTCTGGCCTGGGGATCGACCCTGGGCCAGGCACAGAAAAAATCCATGGATAACTGCATGCGCTACGCCGGCCGCTCCGGCGGGACACCCGGTACCTGCCAGGTGGTGGTGGCCAAGTGCAAGAATTGATAAGGCGCGATAGCCGCCCGAGCCATATTGACCGGAAAGGACTTCAGTGAATCTTCATCTTGAAATCGAGCGGATTTTTACCGACCAGGCCTTCGCAAGGCCGCTGTTTTATTCCTGCCCGGGAGGACTGCGTTTCGAACTCTCCGAAACGGGAGGGATGATCGAACAGTTCCTGTTGGCCTTGCGAAAATCGACCGAGATCTGCACCGACATTTTCAGTGGCGAGCCCACGCTGGTGACCTGTCTGCGCTTTCACTCCGGCGGTCAGCGATTTGCCCATCGAGCGTTGCTTCAGGCCCTTCGGTCGGCTGGCATCGAGATACCTGCAGCACGCTCGATCTGGAGTGAACGCACTGATCCGGATGACTGGTTCTGCGAAAGCGAACCCGAGTACTGGATCAACCTCGCATTCGAGGCGCCCGTAAGGTTGCTTCAAGCATTGCTCTGGTGCGCACTGGCCACGGATTTTGGCGCCATTGCGCCGAATCCACGCTGCGCGGTCTACCTGTTCAATTTGAAGGCCGAAGTGATGGTTTTCCCTTACGACGACCGAGGAATGGACGTGGTCGGGCCCAACAAGGATCTGCTTTCAAGGCTGTATCACCGGCATCAAGCGTATCTCCTCGATTACGACCGGCCCGCGATGGACGCTGACTTCGCGGGCGCTGCCTGAGATTGGCCCCGAGCCCTTGATGCCGATCAGAGAGGTCCGAGGGCTCAAGGGCATTTGAATCAAGTCCCGTTCACTAGGTGCGTTGCAAGGCCCGCGACACGTACATTTTGGTAATCATTGACACCATCTCTTTCGCCCCGAAACAACGGAAGTAAAAGTAGCCGTAGTCGGTTTCCAGACACACAATCTTGGTCATGAACCCCCATTCCAGGCTGACCTTTCGAATCGATGCCATGGGGATTTCAATATCCAGAACCCCGTCCTGAACCATACGGTTCATGGCATTGGCGTTCATGAAAATCGTGGAGTGGGTCACCGTCACCTTCCCGCCAACCCAGAGTCCGCTGGGGGCCAGAAAATTGACCAGTTTCGTCTTCAATACTGCTTCGGCCATCCCTGCATCTCCCTCGTTCAAATCACAATCCAGCATTTCAGCCGCCTGTTTACCTGACAAAAAACAAAATCACCATGTGTTTACTTCGTTCATTCATACGTCGCAGTTCTCACTGCCCGTTTCTGTCTGTCTGGAGTTCTCTCGATGCCCTCGCTCAAAACACTGCCCGCTGCATTGCTGGGGCTGGCCCTTGCTTGTCCGGTGGAAGCCGAGTCTCAGGGCATGGAGTTGGGGCAGGTGCTGATCGGGGCTGAAGACCAGAGCGGCGAAGACCTTTCGCTGGAGGAGGCCAAGGCCCGCTTGGCACAGGTGCCCGGTGGCACCAACGTGGTCGATATGCGCCGCCCGATGCAGGGGCGGGTGGCGAGCAATCAGGATGTGCTGGCGTATCAGCCGGGGGTGTATGCCCAGTCGGCGGGCAACGAGGGGGTGAAAATCTCGATTCGTGGTTCGGGCATCAATCGGGCTCCTGGTGCTCACGCGTCGGGGCTGTACACGATGCTCGACGGTCTGCCGCTGACCGGCCCCGGCGGTACGCCCTATGAGTTGCTGGAACCGCTGTGGCTCGACCATGTGGAAGTGCTGCGCGGTGCCAACGGTTTCGATCGTGGGGCCCTGGCACTGGGCGGTGCAGTCGATTACGTCAGCCACACCGGCTACGACGCACCTCGGTTGAATGTGCGCTACGTCATGGGCAGCCACGGTTATGCCCAGCGGCAAGTCAGCTCGGGCCAGGTGCTGGGCGACTTCGATTACTACCTGTCGATGACCGATGCACACTCCGACGGTTATCAGGATCACACCGCGAGCAAGAGCCAGGGCGTGATTGCCAACTTCGGTTATCGCTTCAATCCGAATCTGGAAACCCGCTTCTACATTCGTCACCGCGAGACCGACAACGACCTCGCCGGGCGGGTGACCAAGCACGCCATCGAGCACGATCCACGGGCGGCCAACCCGGCCTACGTGACGCGCAACGACAGCCGCGATCAGCCCGGCAGCACCTTCATCGGCAACAAGACCACGTATTACATCGACGACGATTCGAGCATCCAGACCGGCCTCGTTTATCACGACTACCCGATGGACCTGCGCGAAGGCCCGAACCGTCTGAAAGTGGCGTACACCGATGTCAGCGGCACGTTCGACTACAAGCGCCGCGACACCCTCTGGGGCCTCGAAAGCCACAGCACGGTCGGCCTGCGGGTGACCAAACATTTGCCTAACGACGGTGCGAGCGAGCTGGTGCGGATTCCCACCGGCAACACCGCCGGCTATGCGCCGGGTACGCACATGCGCAACTTCACTTATCAGGGTTCGGATTCTGTTCTGCATGTGGGCAACGACCTGGAAATCGCCGACGACCTGTGGCTGACCACCGGCCTAGCCGCGATCTACACTCGCCGCGAAAGTGCCGTGACCTACCCGGAGGGTGGCGGCAAGACCAGCCTCGGTGACTGGGACTACGCGCCACGCCTGGGTCTGCGCTATCAGGTGACGCCAGACCTGCAACTGTTCGGCAACCTCAGCCGCTCGGTTGAAGCGCCGCATCCGTGGTCGCTGATCTACAGCTCCAACGTACGGTTCCCGGCCGGCAGCGGCGCCGCCACCGGCACCCAGCGTGATCCGGTCAAACTGCAGAACCAGACCGCGACCACCCTGGAACTCGGCGGCCGTGGCGACAGCGCACTCGGCGAATGGAGCCTGGCGTGGTACTACGCCCAGGTGCGCCACGAATTGCTCTCGGTATTGCCGGATGCTAACGCCACCACGCCTTATGAACTCAATGCCAGTCCTACGGTGCACCAAGGTGTGGAGGCGAGCCTCAACAGCAATCTGTGGTCGGCGAACGATGGCGGCAAGCTGAGCCTGCGCCAGGCCTACACCTTCAGCGATTTCCATTACCGCGACGACGATCGCTTCGGCGACAACCGCTTGCCGGGCTTGCCGATGCATTACTACCAGGGCGAACTGCGCTACGACTTCCCGCAGGGCTTCTTCGCCGCCGTCAACACGCAACTGGTGTCGAAAGTGGCGGTGGATTACGCCAATAGCTACTACGCCGACCCTTACGCCACCTTCGGCGCGACCCTCGGTTACAACGCACCCAAGGGCGACTGGCAGACCTGGCTGGACATGCGCAACCTGACCGACAAGCACTACGCCGCTACAGTTACGCCGGGCTATGACGATAAAGGACTGGATGCCGCACGCTCAACGCCGGGCGAGGGCATGGCGATGTATGTCGGGGTGTCGTGGAGTCTGCTCTGAGGCTGGTGCTTGAGTGTCAAACCCTATCGATCAGTTATCTCTGGTGCATGGAACCAAAAATGAAATTGCGATTCTCCTGGGAAGAAGCGTTCGACGACTTGTTTCCGCACTGTAGTTCAAACGTCATGAAGGACGATGGTGCGAGCCCTTTGTCTTGCATCCTGACCGATGATGGGGGCTGCGGGCATATACACTCGCTGGAGTGGATAGACGTGGGTCTGGCGCGGATCAAATCGGTGAAGGAGTCAAAGGTCGAATTCGATAGCTGGGGTCGTGAAGATTGGGGATCAGAGTTTTCAAAGGACTCCGTAAAGATCTATTTCCTGATGGAAGACGATTATTGTGAATTTCTCAGTCTGGAATCCTTTGAAAAAGCCTTGATGGCATGGCGGGATTTTATTGTGTTGCCACCCGATAAAGAGGTGACACGAGAGCTGGAAATTTGAGCCTGGCCGGCGATCGGGAGAGTGTTCAGCCATCCAGCAATGGCGTACCAAGACCGGTTTCGCTTGCCTGACGTTTTTACCCGACACCCAATAGCTTTCGGCATCCCTGCCTTTGCAGTCTGACGGGGTAACCCTCAAACAATATCGTCGATCAGAATATGGTGCTGCCCGCGGCTGCATTGCTCGATTCGTGCCTCGACCTTGTAAACCGTGCGCAGCATCGGCTCGGTGATGACTTCATGGCTCGGCCCGCTGCCATGGGCCGTGCCGCCGGCAATCACCAGCACCTGATCGGCAAAGCGCAGCGCCTGATTCAGGTCGTGAATGGCGATGAATACGATCACTTCGCGCCGGCGCGCCAGGGCTTTCATGAAGTTCAGCACCTGAACTTGCCGGTGCATGTCGAGTGCGCTGGTGGGTTCGTCCATCAACAGGATTTCCGGCTCGCGCACCAGGGTCTGGGCGATTGACACCAACTGTTGCTGGCCACCGCTCAGTTCGCCGAGGTTGCGGAACGACAGTTCGGTGATCCCGAGCGCATCGAGAATCTCGTCCACCAATTGCAATTCATCGTCGTGAACCGACCAGTTGGGCGTCAGTTGCTTGCGCGCCAGCAGCACCGATTCATACACCGTCAACCGGGCGCTGGCGTTCAGGCCCTGGGGCATATAGCTGATGCCTTGGGTACCTTTCTTCGAACCTTCGAGAATCACTTCGCCCGGGCCGTCGATCAGCCCGGCCATGCGTTTGAACAACGTCGATTTGCCCGCCGCATTGGGCCCGACCACCGCCACGACCTGGCCGCCGGTAAACATCGCGGTGCTGACACCGGAAATGATCTCGCGCTGCCCGTAGCGGGCGCCGATGTTGTCGAGCCGGATCTTCACCATGAGTTTTTCTTTCCGTTGAGAATCAGAGAAATGAAGAACGGCACGCCGATCAGTGACGTGACCACGCCGATGGGGAATATCGCCCCCGGGATCAGCGTCTTGCTGACCACCGAACTGGCGGACAGGATCAGCGCACCGGTCAGCAACGAGGCCGGCAGGAAAAACCGCTGATCCTCGCCAATCAGCATCCGCGCAATGTGCGGCCCGACCAGCCCGATAAAACCGATCGTGCCGACGAACGCCACCGGAAACGACGCGAGCAGGCTGACCATGATCAGCGTCTGAAAACGCAGGCTGCGCACGTTGATACCGAAACTGGCGGCCTTGTCATCGCCCAGGCGCAGGGCGGTCATCGCCCACGCGCGTTTGGCGAAGATCGGCAGAGTGATGAGGATCACCACGCAGATCACCCCGAGTTTCGGCCACGTGGCTTTGGTCAGACTGCCCATGGTCCAGAACACCACGGCCGCCACGGCTTGTTCGGTGGCAAAGAACTGCACCAGCGCCAGCAGCGCATTGAAGGTAAACACCAGGGCGATACCGAGTAGCACGATGGTTTCGGCCGTCACTCCGCGACGCATGCTCATGAAGTGAATCAGCAGCGCCGAGAGCATCGCCATGATGAACGCATTGAGCGGCACCATGTATTGCGCCGCCAGCGGAAACAGCGCCACGCCAAACGCCAGCCCCAGCGCCGCACCGAAACCGGCCGCCGCAGAAATGCCGAGGGTGAAGGGGCTGGCGAGCGGGTTGTTGAGGATGGTCTGCATCTGCGCACCGGCCAGCGACAGCGCCGCGCCGACAGCGACCGCCATCAACGCCACCGGCAGACGGATGTCCCACATCACCACGCGCACTTGTGCCGATGCGGTATCCGGTGAAATCAACGCGCCAAGCACTTCGCTGAGGCTGTAACGGGCCGGGCCGAGCGCCAGGTCGAGCAGCACGCTGAAGATCAGCAGCACGGACAGCCCAAGCAGAATCAGCCGTTTACGCAGCACCAGTCGACGGTAAGTGACACTCTGCACAATCGGTGCTTCGCCCAGCGAACTCATGGTTTGGCCTCGGTTTTTTGCAGACTGACGAAATAGCCTGGCTCGTAAGGCACTGGCAGAAACCGCTCGTGCAACTCGCGAAACGCGGCATCCGGGTCAAGATCGGCGAACAGTTCCGGGTGGAACCATTTGGCCAATTGCTGGATGGCCACGAACTGGTAAGGGCTGTTGTAGAACTGGTGCCAGATCGCATGAAAGGCTTGAGTGTTCTGCGCCTTGATGCCGGCATAGGCCGGGCGCTGGGTGTACCAGGCCAGTTTGCGCCGGGCTTCGGCCAGGTCCGCGCCCGGGCCGACGCCGACCCAGTGGCCGCCCGGCGCAAAGGCTTCCCAGTCGGCGCTGGTAACGACGACATGGTCGGGATTGGCGACGATCACTTGCTCAGGGTTCAGTTGCCCGAAGGTACTCGGAATGATCCGACGGGCGATGTTGTTGCCGCCGGCCATGTCGACGAAAAGACCGAAGTTCTCGTTGCCGAAACTCAGGCAGCAGTCATCGGTGTAGCCGCCTATGCGCTCGATGAACACGCTGGGACGGGCAGGGTGGCGCTTTTCGATGACGTCGGTGACGCGATGGATCTGCTGGTTACGAAAATCGATGAAGGCCTCCGCGCGTTGTTCCTTGCCGAACAACTTGCCGAACAGGCGCATGGTCGGCTCGGTGTTCTGCATGGGGTTGTTGCGAAAGTCGACGTACACCACCGGAATGCCCAGGGCGTCGAGTTTCTCGATGTAGCGTGCATCCTCGGTCGCGTGTTGGGCTTCGATGTTGAGGATGATCACGTCAGGCTTCTGGGAAATCGCCTGTTCGATGTCGAAGGTGCCGCTCTCGAAACCGCCGAAGGTCGGGATCTTGGCAATGTCGGGGAATTTGCGCAGGTAGGCGTTATAAGTGTCCGGGTCCGACTGGATCAGGTCCTTGCGCCAGCCGACGATGCGTTCGATGGGGTTCTGCGTATCCAGCGCGGCCACCAGATACAACTGCCGACCTTCACCCAGGATCACCCGGCGGACCGGCAGGTGAACCTTGACCGTGCGGCCCTGCAAATCAGTCACGGTGCCCAGGGCCGGATCCGGCTCGGCAGCCTGCGCGCTGCTCGGCATCAAGGAAGACAAGGACAGGCCCAGCAGCCCCGCAAACAGCAGGGCGGCGAAGGTCTGGCGGCGGCGAAAAACGTTAACCATGGTGTATGCCTTTGCAAAAGCCGGATCGGACCACGACGCCAGGCGCCGCACCGGGCCGGACGTTTCAGAAATCGACAGTGGCCGAGAGCAACAGGGTCCGAGGTGCGCCTTGAGAGAACGCGCCGTAAGAGGCGACGCCTGACCAATATTCTCGGTCGAACACGTTCTGCACGGTGGCCCGGAAAGTGGTCGGTCGTTCGGCGATGCGCGTGGCGTAGCGGGCGCCGACATCGAAGCGGGTCCAGGCGTCCAGTTGTTGGGTATTGGCTTGATCGACGTATTGGCTGCCGGTGTAAATGGCGCCGCTGGTCAACGTCAGGCCTTCGACTTGCGGGACGTCCCACTCGGCCCAGAGGTTGGCTTGCACTTCGGGAACGCCAACCGGTTTGTTGCCACGGTTGGCGGCGACGCCGGTGCGGGTCAGTTCGCCGTCGAGCAGCGTCACGCCACCGAGCAGGCGCGTGCCTGATGCGATCTCGCCGGCCATGTTCAGTTCGACGCCACGGTTGCGTTGTTCGCCATTGACCGCGAACACCCCGGATGCCAATTCGCCGCTGGGCTTTTCAAGCTGAAACAGGGCGATGGTGGACATGAAACGGCCGTAGTCGAGCTTGACCCCGACTTCCTGCTGCCGGGACACATAAGGGGAAAAGATCTCGCCCGCGTTGGAGGCGGCGGACGGCGCGATGTCACCCTTGCTCAGGCCTTCGACGTAGTTGTAGTAGAACGCGACATGATCCCAGGGCTTGACGACAACCCCGAACAGCGGCGTGGATTTGCTCTTGTCGTAATGTGTGGTGACGAAGCCGGCCGCGTTGTAGTTATCCGATTTGATGTTTTGCTGGCGCACGCCGAGCGTGACTTGAAGGCGTTCGTCGAGCACCGACAGGGTGTCGGCGAGGGCCACGCCCGACAGTTCGCTTTCGGAGACCTTTGGCGTATCCGGTTTGGCGATCGCGGGTTTCGGACGGTCGATCGGGTGGTAGATGTTCGACAGGATCGCCGGCCCGGAAATAATGCCCCGGGACAAGTTATCGCGGTAACGGGTGACTTGCAGGGCAGCGCTGTGACTGATCGGCCCGGTGTCGAAACGCAGGCGTGCACCCGCGTCGACGGTGTAGCGCTGGACTTCGAATTTGTAATAGCCGGGGATCGACGAGGTGTCGCCCGCTTCGTTGATGATGGTCGGTGTCTGGTCGGACATGCGCGCGACATCCGATCGGCCTCCGCCAGCATGGGCGAACACTGTCAGGTTATCGTTGAGGTCGTACTCGCCACCCAATAACGCCGATTTATCGCGGGTTTCCGACCAGCCCCATTCCTGGCTGACGCTGGTGCGCCCGTTGGCTGCTGAAGGAATCTCCACGCCGGGAGCGATCAGAAACGGTCGGGACGCGGCGTCAAAGCTCTCTTTCTGGTTGATCAGATCCAGGGTGGTGCGCAGTCGGTCGCCCTGATAGTCGAGGGAAATCGCGCCGATGCCGACTTCCCGCGATTGTTTGTCGATGGCCGTTTCACCTTGCTGGACGCTGCCATTGATTCGCACCCCGAACCGGCGTTCTTCGCCGAAGCGGCGGCTGACATCGACGTGACCGCCGACCTGGGTATTCAAGGCGTAACTGGTGGTAAAGCGGGTCAGGTCTTCGTCCAGCGAACGTTTGGGTACCACGTTGATCACGCCGCCGACGCCGCTGTTGGGTGACATGCCGTAGAGCAGGGCGCCGGGGCCTTTGACCAGTTCGATGCGTTCCGCGTATTCGGTGAACACCCGGTAATTGGAGGCCACGCCGTACACGCCGTCGAACGCCAGTTCACCGAGGTTGCCTTCGCCGACGGGAAAGCCACGGATGAAGAACGAGTCGACAATCCCTCCGGCCTGTCCCGTGGAACGCACCGAAGAGTCACGCTCCAGCAAGTCGCCGACGGTGACAGCCTGCTGGTCCTTGATCAGCGTCGAGGTGTAGCTGCTGACGCTGAACGGGGTGTCCATCGCGTCGCGGTTGCCCAGCATGCCGAGACGTCCGCCGCGAGCGGCCTGACCGCCCGGGAGCACCGATGGCAGGCTGTCGCTGCGCTTGTCGGTGCCTTCGATCGTGGTGTCCGACAGCGTGACCCGGCGTACCACCAGCGTCCAGGTGCCGTCGCTGCGGGCGACCATTTCCAGGCCGCTGCCTTCCAGCAGACGGGACACCGCGTCCTGGACCGAGTAGCTGCCTGACAGTCCCGGGCTGACGAGGCCTTCGGTGATCGATGGTTGAAACGACAGGGCAATCCCGGCGTCCACAGCAAAACTCGACAGGGTCACGCCGAGCGGCCCAGGCGCGATGTTGTAGGCTCGAACGGTCACCGCATCCAGTTGCGCCGGTCCGGCGGCCAGAGCGAACGTGCCACCGGCCAGGCCCAGCACAACGCTGAGCAACACACTGCGTAGAACGGGCTTTAGTAGCAGACGATCCGGAGGCAAGGGTCGTGCAACGAGCATGAAGGAGTGACCCTATGGACGAGGTGGAATGGTTGTTCCTTTCATTGCCAGCCGAGATCAAAAAAAGTATCACCTGCGAGGTGATTTTTTTGCTCAGGCGGGTGAGAGCGTCACCCAGTAACCGCTCAAGTGCCCGGAGATGTGCACGGGATAGGTCTGCGCCAGCATGTTCAGCGAACGTTGGGTGTCACTGATGGGAAAGGCCCCGGAAATGCGCAAGTCGGCAATGGCCGGGTCGCAGCGCACGAAACCCCGGCGATAGCGCGCCAGTTCGACGACGAAATCCGCCAGGCGCATCTTGTCGGCCATCAGCATGCCTTGGGTCCAGGCGCCGACGTTGCGGTCGGTCGGGTTCAGTGAGCCAAAAGCCTGCGATGAAAAGTCGGTACGTTGCCCGGCGTTGACGATGATCGGCGCGCTCTGGGGGCTGTCGGCCAGCTCGACCTGCACAGCGCCTTCGAGTACCGCGAGTTGGGTGCGCGGCTGCCATTCACGAACGGTGAAGCGCGTGCCCAGCGCCTGCATTCGGCCTTGACGGGTGCTGACCAGAAAGGGCCGAGGCTGCGCGGCGTTGTCCGGCGCGGTCTGCACGAGGATTTCGCCTTCGCGCAGATTGATGAGGCGCTGCCGGGTGTCGAAAAGGACGTCGATGGCCGTGTCGGTGTTCAGGGTGATTTGCGAGCCATCGGCCAGGGTCAGTTCGCGGCGCTGGCCCACGGCAGTGTGGTAATCGGCGGACCATTGTTGCGATTGCGCCAGTTTCCAGCTGCCCCAACCGGCGGGCACCGCCGCCAACAGCAAGGCCAGTTTGCCGAGGGCTGCGCGGCGTTCCGGGTTGCTCGGGCGATCCAGTGCCGACATCGCCAGCGACGGTGGCAGGCCGCCAAACTTGCTTTGCAGCAACTGCGCGCGTGCCCACGCCCGATTGCGCTCGGGACTGCTGACTTTCCAGTATTCCCATTCCGCGCGCTCGGTTTCGCTGAGGTCGTTTTCACTCAGGCGCATCAGCCACTCGGCGGCTTCTTCGAGGATCTTCGGATCAAGCGGCGGTTCACTGCGACGCGTGAGCATTCATTCCACCAGCATCAGGCACTGCACGAAAGCCTGTTTCATGTAGCGCTTGACGGTGATCAGCGAGACGTCCAGCTGCTCGGCGATGTCGGCGTATTTCAAACCGCCGATCTGCGACAGCAGGAATGCGCGTTTGACCAGCGGCGGCAGGGTGTCGAGCATTGCGTCGATTTCGTGCAGGGTTTCCAGCACCACGAAACGCAACTCGGGTGAGGGCACTTCCGGCGCAGGCAAATGCGCGAGGGCATCAAGGTAGGCGCGTTCCAGTGCCTTGCGCTGATACCAGTTGATGAGGATGCCCTTCGCCACGCAACTCAGGTATGCCCGGGGCTGCTCGATGGTCGTGACCTGGGAGGCGAGGATCCGGGTGAAGGTATCCTGCGCCAGATCCGCCGCATCCATGGCGTTACCCAGTTTTTTCTTCAGCGTGGCGTACAGCCAGCCGTGATGACCGCTGTACAGCGCTTCGATCACGCGCAGGTGGTTGTCGTTGTTCGCGGGAAGGGTTTCGCTCATGGCTGCAGTGTTTTGCAATTGAGAAGTATTCCCAATGCTAGTGTACAAAGAGCCCGCGACGCAAGCGCGAATCAGCATCCGTTTTCAGGTGCGGGGCATTCTCAACAACGCGTTTACCATGGCATCAATTTCAGCCTCGGTGTTGTAGGCGTGCAGCGATGCGCGGCTGACTTCCAGCAGGTCCCGTTGCTGCATGTCGAGCAGGGTCGAGCGGAAGGTCGAGGTGGTGACGTTGATGCGTTTTTCCTGCTGCGCCAGCCATGTCTGGACTTGCGCCGCGCTGGCGTCCTCGCAGGTGAAGGTGACGATGCCAGACTTGACCGCGCCCCGATCCTGCGGCGTGACGCCGGGTACGTCGTTCAGGCGATTGCGCAGGTGAGCTGACAATCCTTGAATGCGCTGCCACATCGGCTCGATGCCTTGCATCAGGGCATACCGGGCCGCCGCACCCATGCCCAGTTTCGCGGCAACGTTGCATTCCCAGTTTTCGAAACGCTTGGCATCTCCACGAATCCTGAAGGTGTCCGGGGTCAGCAATGAAGCCGCGTGCAGGTCGAGAAACGCCGGTTCGAGGTTTTCGCACAAGGTCTTTTCGACATAGAGAAACCCCATGCCCCGAGGGCCGCGAAGGTATTTGCGGCTGGTGGCAGCGAGCATATGACAGCCGATTTTCTGCACATCGATCGGCATCTGCCCGACGCCCTGACAGGCATCCAGCAGAAACAGAACCCCGGCCGCGCGGGCGAGGGCGCCGATCTGTTCGATGGGCTGCACCGGGCCGCCGTTGGTGGCGATCACCGGCAGCGACACCAGGGCAACCCGGTCATCGCCGAGCATGTCCCGCAGCGCCGGCAATGACACCTGGCCCTGTTCATCGTTGGGAATGACCCTGATCTCGATCCCGCGCTGCTGCTTGAGTTGCAAATAGGGAATGTAGTTGCCGGCGTATTCGGTGGTCGACGTCAGCACCACATCGCCGGGCCGCAGCGGCAATGAATAGAAGGCCATGTCCCAGGCGCGGGTCGCGTTTTCAATGACAGCGATTTCTCCGGGCAGAGCGTTGATCAGTTGGCCGATGGCGTCGTAGACGTCTTCCACTTCTCGGGCCTGTTGCCCGGCGGCTTCATAGCCGCCGATCCGGGCTTCAAGTTGCAGGTGACGGGTCATCACCTCGATCACCGGATCGGGCATCAGCGCTGCGCCGGCATTGTTGAAGTGAATGAGTTGCTCGACACCCGGGGTGTCGGCGCGCAGTTGTTCAATGTTCAAAGCAAACTCCTTGATCAGTCGCCCGGCGGGATCTGGCTCGGTTGCATGACCATGGGCCGGTAGCGCAACGCAACGATGGGAATCAGCGCGAGGATGTAGGCGAGGCAGACAAACAGGTAGGTGTACTGCAAACCGTAGACCTGGCTGAGCAGCCCACCGGCCGAGATGCCGGCGATGGACGCAAACTGTGCGGTGCTCTGGGCAATGCCCAGCACATAGCCCTGGCGTGAGCTGTCGGCGGTTTTGGAGATCAGCGCCATCAGTACCGGCGTCGTGGCGCCCAGCAATACGCCCCAGATGAAGTAGGCGCCGACGAATATGATCGGGTTGCGGGTGACGCCGGCGAGTGCTGTCAGCGCAATGCAGCCGAGGACGACATAAGTGATGCGTTGCAAGGTGTCCTGTTGGGTACGGTGTTCGAAGTAACGCGACCACGCGGTTGCCGACAGAATGAAACCCAGCGCCAGTAAGCCGTAGCACAGCCCGACCACCGAATTGCTGACCTCGAACACCGAGCTGACATACAGCGAAAAAGACGTCTGCGGCAGCATCCGCGCCAGCAGCAAAATGCCCATGACGCCCAGCAGCGACAGCAGGGGCGTGCCTTGCCAGACGCTGGTGTTGTGGCTGACCGGAGCTTCTTTATCGGCAACCGGTGCTTTCTTCACTGGCGGCACGTCCGGCAATGTCACGGCCGCGACCACGGTGCAGATGGCGCACAGCACCGCCGCGATCATGTTGATCCAGAAGAACGTCGCGTAATCGAGGATCAGGCCGCCCACCACTGCGCCCAGCAACGAGCCGACGTTGGTGGAAATCTGCAGGATCGCGAACAGCCGCGCCCGCCGCGAAGGCGCTTCGATGCTTACGCCATAGGCCTGGGCCGGGGCGATGTAACCGGCGAAGGCGCCTTGCAGGAAGCGCAGGATCAGGATCACCCAGATGTCACTGCACAGGGCCAGCCCAAGCTGGGTCAATGACAGGCCGGCGAGGGCGCGGATCATCATCAACTTGTGGCCGTAGCGGTCGCCGATACGGCCCCAGAATGCACTGGTCAGAATAATGCCCAGCATCGGCCCGACGTACACGGCGATGCTGGCGAAGCTGAAGAGCGAGTCCGAAGACGTCAGCCCTCGCAGGTGGACAGGCCAGAACGGCCCGCTCATTTCCATCGCGCCCATCGAAATGAGCTGGATCGCGAACAGAAGATAAATCAGGACTCTTACGCGCGAACCCGCGATGGCACCTGCATGGGTCATGAGTCAGCCTCGGTTATTGAACGACATTGAGCGGGTTGGTCAGCGTGTGCTGAATCCGGTAGTTGGAGTACTGCATCATGTGCATGCGCAACAACGAACGGGTCGGCCACGGATCATTGAGGAAGGCCTTGCGTTCGACTTCCCACAGATCCGGCGCGACACGCTCGCGCACCGCGGCAAAAGCCTGCTCGGTTTCTTCACGCAGAATGTCCCACATCCGATTGTTGTCCAGCGCGTACTCCTTGGTCAGCCACAAGGCCATTTCATGCAGATGCGTGAGGAACGCCGCGTCAAGCACGAACATGCGCACCGGCTCGATATCGCCCTCGAACACCGTTGGCAGAATGCCCGGCTGCACATGCGGTTGCAGGGTGTAGCCGCGTCCTTCCAGCAATGGAGCGTAGGTCCTGCCATCGCCAAAATCGCGGATCAGCAGACTACGTGCTTTGCCATCCGGGGAAAACAGCACCATCGTGTTCTGCTGGTGCGCCTCAAGCCCGATGCCGTACATCAAGTAGATTGCAATCACCGGATGGGTGACCACTTTGGCGTACTGACGAAACCAGTCTTCGACCTGGGCGGCATTGGCCCGAACGCCATCGCGCTCGATCAACTCGGTGAACAACGGCCGGCCGCTGTCCGGCAAGCGAGTGAACAGAGAAGCCACGGTGATCGGCAGACACTCATCGGTGCGCTCGAACGCTTGCTGGCTGGCGCGGAACACCACTGACAGATGCCGGCCGGGGTGGTCGTCCTGAGTGATCGCGTTCTTGTAGCGCACGCCGATTTCTTCCGGGAAGATTTCCAGTCGCTGGTCGAAGCCGTTTTCGACCTCGAGGATTTTCGTGATGACGGTGCTGATGCGCGGGCCCATGTGGATCGACTTGGCCTGCAGGCTGCGCAGCTCGCTGGTCATCCACACGGCAATCGGCAACTTGATCAGCGGCGCGCTCTCCTTGAGCACCGGCATCATCGTGCGGTACGACATGGTCGGCAGGGTCTGGATGTCCGGGCCGTCGATGATGAGGATGCCTTCTGCGATTTCCGCCGCGAAATTTTTCAGCACGTAAGCCTGCAGATGCCATGAGTGAATCGGCAGTGGCAGCCACTGGGATTCGTCCAGGCCCTTGTCGTTCAGCGACGCTTTCCATTGCTCCCATTGAGTCGGGAAGTTGCTGGCGAACCAGGTGTGGTAGTCCGTCACGTGGGGCATGCTTTCGCTTTTCGCCATGTCGGCGCGCAACGCGGCAATGCGCAGTGGCACCTGGGCGTTGAACTCCGGCGACAGTTGCTCGACTTCTTCGTCGCTCAGGCCCGGCCGGGCTTTCCACGTCGGATAATACGGGTGACCTTCCAGCGAGCCCCACTGGTCGAGGAGGATCGCGGCGTCCTTGGTGCTGGCGTGCTGGCGCAGGTAATCGGTCAGGCTGTCGAGGCCCTGTTCCCGGGCGGCGGCAGCCAGTCGTGCGTTCCATTGCTGGCGATGCTGACGAGCATGGGCGTCGTTCATCAGGCTGTTTTCCATGTCCGACTTGAGCCCGGCGATGCCTTCATCGGTCGGCTCGAAATCGAAGCTGTCGCGCAGCACATCCAGCAAATCCTGATGGGTGTAGATCACCTGGCGCACGCCTTCATCGGTCATCAGGATCACGTCGCCGTCGTTGACCACGGTGTCCGCCGGGCCCTTGGCGATGTTAGAAAAGTACACTTGGGAACGGCCGTCTTTCAGCGCGTACGTGGCCTCGTTGCCGGCTGCGGAGAAGCGCAGGCCCGAGCGATCCAGAATGTTTTCGGCAAACAGGCAACGGATCATCCGTCGCAGGGCGTTCTTGCGGGAGTAGGCGATGAGTGTCTTGAAGTCATCCATATCAGCTATCTGCTCGTCGAGAAATTAATGAAAAGTTGAACCCGCTCACGCCGTGCGCGGCCATTGGCTGGGGAAGTAGTCGAGCGCCGAGTCGCGCAGGCCCTGCATGTAGGAAACGCTCCATTGCAGGACTTCTTCGATGTAGGGGACTTTCAGTTCGAAGCGCCGGGCCATTTCCACCAGCAGCACCAGGCCGTAGGCGACGTCTTCATTGAAGGCGCGGCTTTCACGTTCGATCACGTAGCCGGCGCGGTTGTCATCGGCTGGAATCATCGGGGCGAGGATGTCGTTGTAGGCCTGGTTGGTGCGCAGGATCGACAGCATGCTGCTCTGATCGCGGATCTGTTCGCCGTAGGCCTCGACGATTTCCTGCTTGAGGGATTTGACCGACGACAGGTCGATGCCCATGCGCTGGCTGATCACGCTGCACAGTTCCTGGCTTTCCTGATCCATGCGCTCGAGGAAATAGGCGCCCAGCTCGGGGCACTCGGTCCACCAGCACATGCGCTGCGGGAAGATCTTGCGATGCCACTGGCCGTAGGGACCGATCAACCCGTAAATCACCGAGCTGTGCATGATCGGATTGCCCGGTGTCAGGGTGATTTCCAGGTAGTGGTCGAGCATCGTCACGCAGGGGCCGTACAGCGTGGTGAGGATTTCTTCCAGGTGTTGGCGCGATGCCAGGGTTTCCCGGGCGTGAGTCGCCACATACAACTGGCTCTTGCCGCCGCCCATCTTCACCGACACGCCAGGCTTCAGATCGAACGCGGTGTGCGGCACATCCTTCATGCCCCAGATCACCACGTTCGAACGTTCGCCCAACGTGGCTTCCGCCAGCCAGTCGAAGCCGCAGAAACCCGGAATGGCGCCGACGTACACCGGTTTGCCCGAACTCAAATGCGGCGCGATGGCTTGCAGGGTTTGTGGTCGGGCATGGGCCGGAACCGTGATGATCACGATGTCGGCGTCGGCCACCACGACACTGGCATCGGTGCTGACCTGATCCGGCCGCGCGCTCAGTGTCGAGCCGTCCGGCATCAGCGCCTGCATCGGCAGGTTGGCGAGGTGCCGGTCGACCACCTCCTTGTTGTTGGTGAGCATCGAGACCTGAACATTGGGCAGCTGTTTAAACAGGATGGCATTCAGGTGCCCGGTCCGGCCTGCGCCGCAGATGGCGACTTTCAGCGGTTTCATACAGAGACTTTCCTGTGTGGGAGACGCGTCAGGCGACGCTCAATTGCAGGGGAGTGGCGTCGGATTCCAGCCAGCGGGTCTTGCCCAGCCAGCGATCCAGTTGCGGTGCGACGCCCGGGTCCAGCAGGTCCCGTTCTTCCAGCCAGTTGTCGTCGAATACGGTGTGCAGGTATTTCTCGCCGCCGTCGGCAATCGGCACCACGACGTTGCCGGTCAACGTGCCTTTGTGAATCAGCTCCAGCGCCTTGAAAATCGCGCCACCAGTAGAGCCGCCGACCAGCAGGGCCAGATTGCGCGCGATGTAGCGGGCGGTTTCGAAGGCCTGTGAATCGGTGACTTGCAAGCCCAGGTCGATGCAGCTGTAGTCGAGCACCAGGCCGACGGTGTCGCCGGCAGGGGTGCCGGTTCCCGACTGGTAATACGGATAGCCGGGATGACCGAAGACGATGGAACCGGCCGGCTCGACGGCCACGGTGACGATGTCCGGGTTGTGCAGTTTCAGACCGCGGGCGATGCCGGTCATTGAGCCGCCGGTGCCGACGCAACCAACGTACGCGCCGATGTGGCCACCGGCCTGGGCAATGGTTTCACGGACGAAATCGCTGTAGCCGCCGGCGTTGGCCGCGTTGTCCGACTGGTTCATGAACACCGCGCCGGGGATCTGCGAGGCGAGCTCGGCGGCCAGCCGTTGACGCTCGACCACGGCCACTTCGTCTTCCCGGTAAGTGCCGGCGACAAAACGGATTTCGGCCCCCAGTGCCTTCATCACCGCGATCTTGTCCTGCGCCGCATGGTGATCGACCACGGCAATGAAATGCAGGTCGAACTCAACGGCTGCCATGGCCAGGCCGATGCCGGTATTGCCGGAAGACGATTCCACGACCACGCCACCGGGTTTCAGCTTTCCGGACTTGAGGGCCGCCAATACCATGTTTCGTGCCATACGGTCTTTAATACTGCCGCCGGGGTTGTTCTTCTCTATCTTCAATAAAAGCCGGGCGTTGGTATCTGGAACATCGATGCCCAACATTGGTGTATTGCCAATAAGATCCGAAACTTTATTCAGTATCATCTGGACGTCTTCCCTTAATAGTCAGGTGTGAATGCGTAGTTACCTTCCGTACAACACGTCGCCCTCAGTCGTTGTGGCAACGGGTGGCGATGAAATTCGTTTTCCAGCAAGTCCATCTGATAACCGGCGGTGTTGGCGTAGATCAATAAGTCGCCGGTTTGTGGTGGTGTATCGAAGTTGATCAGGCGATGAGTGATCACGTCGTCGTCAAGGCAACTATGCCCGGCAATGTAGGCTTGCATTGGAGCAAGTTTCGACTCTTTCGAAGTGATCAAAATTGGATCGACAAGGTATTCAGATGAGAACCATGTTTCGCACGCGCTGAAACTGCTGCCTTCGGCGAAGATCACAACTTTGTTGTCGGTCAGTTGTTTTGTGCGGGTGACGCGAAAGACGGTGATGGCGGCTTGGTCAACCAGACTTCGGCCGGGCTCCAGTGCCAGTTTTATATTCTGAGTTTTCAAGTAACTCGCAATGGTTTTTCCCGGGGAGTTATCCGATTCCAGGAATAACTCCAGCCACTGGCAAGCCGTCAGACTGCTGCCATAAGGGTAATAAGAGTCGGGCACTCGACGATTCTGATAATGACCAGGATTGTTGTCGTTCTGCAAAAAGCTGTTGTAGTCCTGCGGGTCTACATACCGCATCGGCAGGCCACCACCGATATCGATCATGACCGGGTCGAGGCCCATTTCCCTTGCCGCATCGATGAAGCTGGTGACTTCACGGAAAGCCTGTACCCGGGTTTCGTAACCGTAACCGCCGAGGTGGAAATGGAAACCTTCGAAGCGGAACGACTCACGTTGTTCGATCAGGTATTGCAGGCACTGAAACAAATCATCCGCACCCATTCCGAATCGGCTCGCCGGGCAACTTGTCGGCCTGTAACGCAGCAGGATCCGGGCTTTGGCCGGTGGTTGCGAAGTGTCGAGCAACGCTTTGAGATGGCTGAACTCTTCCAGTGAGTCCACACAAATCAGCGATCCGCCTTGCACCAGTGCGTTATGAAACGCTGCCGTTTTGGCCGGCCCGGTCGCACACAGATGTTCCGCCGGGGTTCCGGCGCGCAGTGCCGCTTGCAGCTCGAAGAGACTCGATACATCGGTGCCGATGCCCGACGCCGATGCCGCAGCCAGCAGGCATTGTGACTTGTTGGCTTTGGCACCGTAGAAAATCGTGTAGTCGACGTCGTGTCGTTTCAACACCGATTGCAGCGCTTGAGCATTGGCTTCAAACGCATGCGGCCACACGAGGTTCAGTGGGGATCCGTGTTGTTTAACAAGTTCGGCAAGTGCTTTCGGAGAATGTTTAAGAAAGTTATCGATAACAGGATCAAGTAACGGTTTCAGCACTTTTGGGTATTGGGTTTCGATTGTTTCTTTAACTGTCGGCGCAATTAATTCAGGCATAGAAAACCTCTGGCGTCGATAATCGCCATGTGCAGGTCGACAACTAATGCTTGTCGAGTCGTGTGTTCTTGCTGCTCGTCAGATACGAGTGTTTAAAGAGGTGGCGGCGGATGACAGATCCGCTCTGCAAATAACCCCGGGGTATGTTCTTTCATAAAATTTTCACAAAACTGTTTCATGAGAACCCCACTCCTTAAGGCTCAGGCAGGCAAGGAGAAGGCCAATAACTGATGGCCTTGTCTCTTTTGAAGTGCCATTACCTGACATGTAAATGACATCATTGCGCCGAACTTTTCGTGAACAAAATTTCAGGTCTTGATTTGAGTCTTGACCCTGTCAGCGGCTCGAACAATATTGCGAACAGGAATGATTATCAAGTAAGGTTTTCAAATATTTTTGAATGAACACACACAACAGAGGAGTGCGAAGCCGCTTATTCGCATGCTCAAGTAAGCGCTCGCGTGTTGATTTTAAAAACCGTCAACGCCTTGTTATTCAAGGTGTTGGCGGTTGATTCAAGACACCCGGATGCAACCTGGTTTTCCCCCTGTAACAGGTGTTCGAATTTTTTTGAAAACCCACGACTGAAGCACGCTCAGGAGAGTCCCGATGACTGTTCGTCACAGCACCAACGCCACGCTTCCCATCAGCTACCTGTTCGTTCCCGGTAACCGGCCGGAACGCTTTTCCAAAGCGGTCGAAGCCGGGCCGGATGCGATCATTCTCGACCTCGAAGATGCCGTTCATCCGAACAGCAAAGCCGTGGCCCGGGCATCGATCTGGGCCTGGCAGCAGAGCACGCCCGAAACCGCCTGCCAGCGTTACATCCGGCTGAACAGCGTCGGCAGTTCGCTGTTTCGCCAGGACATGACCTGGCTGGGTGACATGCGCTATCCCGAGCGCTGCGCCGGGATTTTCCTGCCCAAGGCCGAATGTCCAGAGAGCCTGTCCCGTGTGGTCGAGCGCCTGCTGGCGTGGAACCCCGACCTGCAAATCGTCGCCATCATCGAGACCGCCAAAGGCTTGCATCAGGTCGAGGCAATTGCGGCGATTCCCGGTTTGGCACGGCTGGCATTCGGTTCGCTGGATTTTTCCCTGGACATCGATTGCAGCCAGATTCCCGAGGCGTTTCTGTTCGCTCGAAATCGCATCGTGCTGGCGTCGCGCGTAGCCGGTCTGCCGGCACCGATCGATGGCGTGACCCCGGCCATCAGCGACATGGCGGTGGTCGAGCGCGACTCGCGTTACGCCCGGTCGCTGGGGTTCGGCGCCAAGTTGTGTATCCATCCTTCGCAGCTCGCCACGGTGCAGAAAGCCTACCTGCCCAACGCCCGCCAACTGGCGTGGGCGGATCGGGTCCTGAACGCCGTGGCCGGGGGCAGCCACGCGGTGCAAGTCGACGGTGAAATGGTCGATCTGCCGCTGATCGAGCAGGCGCAACGCCTGCGGGACATGGCCAGCCAGTACGCGCTGGTCGCCAACGCGGATGCCTGCTGAAACGGGGGACGCATCATGGGACATGGTTACCAGATTGCCCTGCGGCCACTGTGCGACGTGCGGCAATCCGAGCAGGTCGATCCGCTCAACGTGCAGCGGCTGCGCGAGGCGATCATCCAGGCCGGACACTGGCTGGAACCGATCATCGTCGAGCGCTCCCGGGGCATCGTGATGGACGGCAATCACCGGTTCAACGCGGCGCGGGCGCTGGGGTTGAAACGGGTGCCGTGCATCCAGCTCGACTACGCCGATCCGCGAGTCTGTGTACGGCACTGGCAAACCGGGCAGGCGTTCGAAGTGGCGCGGATATTCACCACCATCGAGCGCGGCGAACTGTTCCCGTACAAGACCACCCGGCACGCGTTCGACCCCGCGCTGCCGGTGATCTCCATTCCGCTGCAATGCCTGTACGACTGACCGGCGTCGGAGGGTGGGTTTCGCAGCCCATCCTCCGGACGTTCTCTTCCGAGCCATCCGCTCGCAAAAAAATAATCAACGACGCTGATACTTTTTCGATTGTCGACTGGCAAATAGGAGTCATTACCATTTTCAGCCATTCGAGAAGGACCCCATCGTCATGTCTGTTGCACGTCGACCTTGCAGTGAACGCGCGTTAACGCTGGCTATTCGCACCGCCATGCTGAGTTCTATTCTGGCCGCAGGAAGCGCCACTGTCTGGGCAGCAGACCCCAAGCAATCCGAGCAACAGGACGTCGCCGCCACGGAAGGGCTGACGCTGGATACCACCAACGTTTCGGGCAGCTACAACGGCGCGACTGCCTTGCCGGAAGTGCTCGCCGGAGGCCAGGTCGCCCGAGGCGCAAGGCTGGGGATGATGGGCAACAAGGACGTGATGGACACGCCGTTCAGTGTGACCAGCTACACCGCCAAGACCCTCGCGGATCTGCAAACGGTGACCGTGGCCGATGCGCTGGAACGCGACCCTTCGGTACGCTCCACCGGGCAGACCGGCGGCATCGTCGATTCGTTTTTCATCCGTGGATTTGCAATAGGCGAGGGCAACCTCGGCGAGCTGGCCTACGACGGTGTGTACGGCGTCGCGCCCAACTATCGGGTGTTCACCGAATACGCCGAACGCGTTGAAGTGCTCAAAGGGCCGGGCGCGCTGATGTACGGCATTTCCCCCAACAGCGGCGTCGGTGGTGTGATCAACATCGTGCCCAAACGACCACTGGACGAAGACCTGACCCGCTTCACCGGCACTTACGCGTCGGACTCGCAAGTGGGCGGGCATCTGGACGTCAGTCGGCGTTTCGGCAGCGAGAACCAGTTTGGCATCCGCTTCAACGGCAGTACCCAGGGCGGCGACACCGCGATCAACGATCAGGAACGCGCGCTGAACATCGGCGCCATCGCACTCGATTACAAGGGCGAGCGGTTGCGCCTGAACCTGGATTACATCAGCCAGAAAGAGAGCTTCGACGCGGCCTCGCGACCGTTCACCATTGCACCGGGTGTAAAGGTTCCATCGGCGCCGAACGGCCGCACCAACCTGCCGCAGGACTGGGGCTGGTCGGACACCAAGGAACAGTCGGCATTGCTCGGCGGCGAGTATGACCTCAACGATAACCTGACCGTGTTCGCCCACGCCGGCGGCGGTCGCTCCGACGTCAAGCGCATGTCCGACCAGGTGCCGAGAATCCTCAACGACGCCGGCGACACCAGCAACATCCCCGGTTACTACAAATTCAACGTCGACCGTTCGACGGCTGACGTGGGGATGCGTGCACTGTTCGCCACCGGCCCGGTCACCCACACGACCACGGTCATGGCGACCCGTTATCAGGACGAATTGTCCCGTGGCATCAACAACGGCACGGAAATCCGCTCGAACATCTATCACCCGGTAGACGTGCCCAAGCAGTACATCAGCTCGCCGAAAGTGCTGCGCATTTCCGAATCGGAACTGTCTGGCGTCGCACTGACCGATACCCTCGGCTTTCTCGATGACCGGATTCAGTTGACCCTCGGCGTACGCCGACAGGACATCGAATCGCGTAACTACAACGCCTCGGGCTCGGTCAGTTCTCGTTATGACGACAGCGCGACCACACCGCTGGCGGGCGTGGTGGTCAAACCATGGGAAGACGTTTCGTTGTACTACAACTACGTCGAAGGCCTGAGCAAAGGTGATATCGCTCCAGGCACCGCAGCCAACTCCGGCGAAACGTTCGCCCCGTACAAGTCCAAGCAGCACGAAATCGGCGTGAAGTACGAACACGGCACGTTCATGACGACTCTGGCCCTGTTCCAGATCGAGAAACCGAGTGGCGAAATCGGCGCCGGCAATGTGTTCTCGGTGCAGGCCGAACAACGTAACCGTGGCGTCGAGTTGAGCATGTTCGGTGAAGTCGCGCCGGGCACTCGCCTGATGGGCGGCGTGACCTTGCTGGACGGCGAACTGACGGACTCGGCCACCGCCGCCAACCGTGGCAACAAACCGGTGGGCGTGCCGGATGTCCAGGCCAACCTCTGGGCGGAGTGGGATACACCGTGGGTCGAAGGTTTCACCCTGACCGGCGGCGCGATCTACACCGACAGCCAATACGTCAATCAGGCCAACACCCAGGAGCTGCCTTCCTGGACCCGCATCGACGCCGGCGCTCGCTACGCCACCAAGATCGAAGGTCGGCCGACGACGTTCCGCGCCACGGTGCAGAACGTGTTTGATCGTGAGTACTGGTCGGGTGTGGCGTCCTACGGCGCGTTCTCCCCGGGCTATCCACGCACGTTGCAGTTGTCGGCGACCGTCGACTTCTGATCGGGGGCGCACTGCTGAGTGCGCCTTCTTCTATATAGAGCTACGCACAGCGGCTGATCATAAAAAGGAGCATTTGCATGTTAACCAGCCCGGCATCGACGTCCTCTGGCAAGCAATTGCAGTTCCCGTTGTCGAAGGGGCAGCGGGCCTTCGATTTCGAGCGCAGCACCAATGAGCATATCCGTGAGCTGCTGCATTATTACGGGCTGCGCACCAGTCTGATCCGGATCAAAGTGATCGATGCCTTGCTGGTTGCAACACGCGAAGGACGCGCCGTTGGCGGGCGCGGGGTGCATGGGTATCTGCAGGCGTTTGTCAGCGGCATTCAGTTCATCAGCGTCAGGGAAGTGCTCAAGCGTTTGTGCGAGGAGGGCGTCATCGTGTTTCAGCCTGACAAGAGCTACCGGTTTACCGGCGAAGCCTACGCCTTGCTGGAGCAGCATGCCGACCGCTGAATGACTGCGTTTGCTGTCCTGATCAAAACCACCTGCTCGCGGGTGGTTTTTTCGTTTGGGGCCGTCAATCCCGATTCGATGAAAGCGTTCGATCACCGGACAGCCAAACCTTCGTCCAATTGCCCACCCCGACACTCCGGCGTACTGTGACCGGTGAACCACCCGTGATCACACAATAAATAGAAGATCGAGTGCCTTGCCCATGGACAACCGCCTGCTGAGCGACCGCAGCAGCGTGTTTCGCCACGCTGACCCGTATGCCGTCTCCGACTATGTGAACCAGCACGTCGGCCAGCATTTCATCGGCCTGTCCCGGACTACCCATCCCCAAGCCAGCCTCAACCATCGCAAACTCGCCGACCTCGATCTGTGTCGTATCAGCTATGGCGGCAGCGTTCGCGTCACTTCGGTGGCGCTGGAAACGGTCTATCACTTGCAAGTCCTGCTGCAAGGCAACTGTCTGTGGCGCGGGCCCAAGCGCGAGCATCATCTGGTGCCGGGCGAATTGTTGTTGATCAACCCGGACGATCCGGTCGATCTGACCTATTCCGACGATTGCGAGAAATTCATCCTCAAGGTGCCGGTCAGCGTGCTGGAGTCGGTGTGCGACGAGCAGCGCTGGTTGCATCCTGCCGGTGGCATCCGGTTTCTGCGCAATCATTACCGGCTCGATGAGCTGGAAGGTTTTACCAACCTGCTCGGCATGATTTGCCAGGAAGCCGAAGCCAGCGATCCGTTGCTGCGGGTGCAGGAGCATTACGCGCAGATCGTCGGCAGCAAACTGATCTCGCTGATGAACACCAACGTCAGTCGCGAGTGCCTGAGTTCACCGAGTGTCAGTTTTGAACGCATCCTCGACTATATAGAGCGCAACCTGAAACAGGATCTGCCTGCCGACCACCTGGCCACACAGGCGAACATGAGCCTGCGTTCCCTGTACGCCCTGTTCGAACGCCAGCTCGGCGTGACCCCGATGCAATACATCCGCCAGCGCAAGCTGGAACGTATTCATGCCTGCCTCAGCGATCCGAGTTGCCCGGTGCGCAACCTCACCGAACTGGCGCTGGACTACGGCTTCCTGCACCTCGGGCGTTTCTCCGAAAGCTATCGCCAGCAGTTCGGCGAACTGCCGTCCGTGACCTTCAAACGCCGCCACTGAATTCCCGCCCCGAAACAACCTGAAGCACCTGCCGCGCCGTCCTGCACAAAACGGATAACGCTCTGCAGGATTCGGATATTGCCTCCCGCGTTGCCTCCCTAATCTGACCTGGCCTGAACAATAACAATGGAGGCCCCGGCCATGTCCCTGGGAATCGACTACCTCAATGCCATGCTTGAAGAGGACCCCGAGAAGGGTGCCTACCGCTGCAAGCGGGAGATGTTCACCGATCCGCGGCTGTTCGAACTGGAGATGGCGCACATCTTCGAAGGCAACTGGATCTACCTCGCCCATGAAAGCCAGATCCCCAACGTCAATGACTTTCTGACCACCACGATGGGCCGCCAACCCGTCTTCATCGCCCGCAACAAGGCCGGTGAACTCAATGCCTTTCTCAATGCGTGCAGCCATCGCGGCGCCATGCTATGCCGGCACAAGTCCGGCAACCGTTCCAGCTACACCTGTCCGTTCCACGGCTGGACGTTCAACAACAGCGGCAAACTGCTCAAGGTCAAAGACCCGAGCGAGGCCGGCTACCCCGAAGGCTTCAACTGCGAAGGCTCCCACGACCTGACCAAAGTCGCGCGTTTCGAATCCTATCGCGGCTTCCTGTTCGGCAGCCTGAATGCCGACGTGAAGTCTCTCGTCGAGCACCTGGGCGAGTCGGCCAGGATCATCGACATGATCGTCGATCAGTCCCCCGAAGGCCTTGAAGTGCTGCGTGGTTCCAGCTCTTACATCTATGAAGGCAACTGGAAACTCACCGCCGAAAATGGCGCCGACGGCTATCACGTCAGCTCCGTGCACTGGAACTACGCCGCCACTCAGAACCAGCGTCAGCAGCGCGACGCCGGTGAAGAAATCAAGACCATGAGCGCCGGCAGTTGGGCGAAGAAGGGGGGTGGTTTCTACTCGTTCGAGCACGGCCATCTGCTGCTCTGGACCCGCTGGGCCAACCCCGAGGACCGTCCGGCGTACGAGCGTCGCGGTGAACTGGTCCGGGACTTTGGCCAGGCTCGCGCCGACTGGATGATCGAGAACTCGCGCAACCTGTGCCTGTACCCCAACGTGTACCTGATGGATCAGTTCAGTTCGCAGATCCGCATCGCCCGGCCGATCTCCATCGACAAGACCGAGATCACCATTTATTGCATCGCCCCCAAAGGCGAGAGCGCCGAGGCTCGGGCCAAACGCATTCGCCAATACGAAGACTTCTTCAACGTCAGCGGCATGGCCACCCCGGATGACCTCGAAGAATTCCGCTCGTGCCAGACCGGCTACGGTGCCGGGCGCGGCTGGAACGACATGTCCCGTGGCGCGACCCATTGGGTCGAAGGCGCGGACGCGGCGGCCGAGGAAATCGACCTCAAACCACTCCTGTCCGGCATGCGCACCGAAGACGAAGGCCTATTCGTGCTGCAACACAAGTACTGGCAGGAAATCATGCTCAAGGCCGCCGCCAGCGATAAAAAGCTGATCCCCGTGGAGGCCGTGCAATGAGCAACCTCTACGACACCGTGCGCGATTTTCTCTACCGCGAAGCACGCTATCTCGACGATGGCCAGTGGGATCAGTGGCTGGAGCTCTACGCTGCCGACGCCAGTTTCTGGATGCCGGCCTGGGACGATCACGACACCCTGACCGAAGACCCGCAAAGCGAAATCTCGCTGATCTGGTACGGCAACCGTGGCGGCCTCGAAGACCGGGTATTCCGGATCAAGACCGAGCGCTCCAGCGCGACCATCCCCGACACCCGCACTTCGCACAACCTCAGCAACATCGAGATCGTCGAGCAGGGCAAAGGGCAATGCCAGGTGCGCTTCAACTGGCACACCCTGAGCTTTCGCTATCAGGTCACCGACAGCTACTTCGGCAGCAGTTTCTACACCCTCGACCTGCGCGGCGAACAACCGCTGATCAAGGCCAAGAAAGTCGTGCTGAAGAACGATTACGTCCGTCAGGTCATCGACATCTATCACATCTGATCGAGACGGCGGCGAGCCGGGCTCGACGCTGTGAGCGAGGTGCACCATGAGTTTCCAGATCGCACTGAATTTCGAAGACGGGGTCACTCGTTTCATCGAGGCCTCGGGCCACGAAACCGTCGCCGACGCGGCGTATCGCCAAGGCATCAACATTCCGCTGGACTGCCGCGACGGCGCCTGCGGTACCTGCAAATGTTTCGCCGAGGCCGGGCGATACGACATGGGCGACAACTTCATCGAAGACGCCCTGAGTGAAGACGAACTGGCCCAGGGTTACGTCCTGACCTGCCAGATGCGCGCCGAAAGCGATTGCGTGGTGCGGGTGCCGGTCGGCTCGCAGGTGTGCAAGACCGAACAGGCGAGTTTCCAGGCGTCGATCAGCGATGTTCGTCAGCTCTCCGAGAGCACCATCGCGCTGTCGCTCAAGGACGAATCCCTGAGCAAACTGGCGTTCCTGCCGGGGCAATACGTCAACCTGCAAGTGCCGGGCAGCGAGCAATCCCGTGCCTATTCCTTCAGCTCGTTGCAGAAGAACGGTGAGGTCAGTTTCCTGATCCGCAATGTCCCCGGCGGCTTGATGAGCAGCTTCCTGACCGGGCTGGCCAAGGCCGGCGACAGCCTGAATCTCGCAGGGCCGCTGGGCAGTTTTTACCTGCGGGAAATCAAGCGGCCGTTGCTGCTTTTGGCGGGCGGCACCGGGCTCGCCCCGTTCACGGCGATGCTGGAGAAAATCGCCGAGCAGGGCAGCGAACATCCGGTTCACTTGATCTACGGCGTGACCAACGATTTCGATCTGGTCGAGCTAGACCGCCTCGAAGCCTTCGCCGCGCGCATCCCGAATTTCAGCTTCGGCGCCTGCGTGGCCAATCCGCAGAGCCAGCACCCGCTCAAGGGCTATGTCACCCAGCACATCGAACCACGTCACCTTAATGAAGGCGATGTCGACGTGTACCTGTGCGGCCCGCCGCCGATGGTCGAGGCGGTCAGCCAGTACATCCGCGAGCAGGGCATCACGCCGGCGAATTTCTACTACGAGAAGTTCGCGGCGGCCTGAGTCTTTTTTTTGAATTGCGAGGTTGTCATGAACAACAGATTCGCCAACAAGGTCGCGCTGGTCACCGGCGCGGCGCAGGGCATCGGTCGCCGGGTGTGCGAGCGCTTGCTGGAGGAGGGCGCGCAGGTCATTGCTGTCGACCGCTCCGAACTGGTCCACGAACTGCAAGGCGAGGGCGTGCTGTCGCTGACCGCCGACCTTGAGCAATACGCCGATTGCGCCCGGGTGATGAGCGCCGCCGTCGATACGTTCGGGCGCCTGGATGTGCTGGTCAACAACGTCGGCGGCACCATTTGGGCCAAACCGTTTGAGCACTACGACGTCGAGCAGATCGAGGCCGAAGTGCGCCGCTCGCTGTTCCCGACGTTGTGGTGCTGCCACGCCGCATTGCCGTACATGCTCAAGCAGGGGCGCGGCGCGATCGTCAACGTGTCGTCGATTGCGACCCGCAGTCTGAACCGCGTTCCCTACGGCGCAGCCAAGGGCGGGATCAATGCGCTGACTGCCTGCCTGGCCTTCGAGAATGCCGAGCGCGGGATCCGGGTCAACGCCACCGCGCCCGGCGGCACTGAAGCGCCGCCCCGGCGCATCCCGCGCAACACCACCGAACAGTCCGCGCAGGAGCAAGCCTGGTATCAGGAAATCGTCGCGCAAACCCTCGACAGCAGCCTGATGAAACGCTACGGAACCCTCGACGAACAGGTCGGCGCGATCCTGTTTCTGGCCTCGGACGACGCCTCCTACATCACCGGTGTAACCCTGCCGGTCGGTGGCGGCGATCTCGGCTGACACCTATTGAATGGACACCTCAATGAACCGAACCCTGATTGAAAGCCTGTCGACGATCGTCGTCGACTTGCCGACCCTCCGCCCGCACAAACTGGCGATGCACACGATGCAGAACCAGACGCTGGTGATCCTGCGCCTGCGCTGCAGCGATGGCATCGAAGGCATTGGCGAAGCCACCACCATCGGCGGCCTGGCCTATGGCTACGAAAGTCCGGAAAGCATCAAGGCTAACATCGACGCGCACCTGGCGCCGGCGCTGATCGGCATGGACGCGAGCAACATCAACGTCGCCATGCAGAAGCTCGACAAAATCGCCAAGGGCAACACCTTCGCCAAGTCCGGGATCGAGAGCGCATTGCTCGACGCCCAAGGCAAACGCCTTGGCCTGCCCGTGAGCGAACTGCTCGGCGGACGGGTCCGCGACAGCCTCGAAGTCGCCTGGACACTGGCCAGTGGCGACACCGCCCGCGACATCGCCGAGGCCGAGCAGATGCTTGATCTGCGACGGCATCGGATCTTCAAACTGAAGATCGGCGCCAACCCGCTGGAGCAGGATCTCAAGCATGTGGTGGCGATCAAGAAAGCCTTGGGTGATCGCGCCAGTGTGCGGGTCGACGTCAACCAGTACTGGGACGAGTCCCAGGCGATTCGTGGCTGTCAGGTGTTGGGCGATAACGGTATCGACCTGATCGAGCAGCCGATCTCGCGAGTCAATCGTTCCGGGCAGATTCGTCTGAACCAGCGCAGCCCGGCGCCGATCATGGCCGACGAATCCATCGAAAGCGTGGAAGACGCGTTCAGCCTCGCCGCCGACGGCGCCGCCAGCGTCTTCGCCTTGAAAATCGCCAAGAACGGCGGTCCGCGCGCCGTGTTACGCACCGCGCAAATTGCCGAAGCCGCCGGCATCGCCCTGTACGGCGGCACCATGCTCGAAGGCTCCATCGGCACGCTGGCCTCGGCCCACGCGTTCCTCACACTCAGGCAACTGACGTGGGACACCGAGCTGTTCGGCCCGTTGCTGCTGACCGAAGACATCGTCACCGAGCGCCCGCAGTACCGCGACTTTCACCTGCATATTCCACGCACCCCAGGCCTGGGCCTGACGCTGGATGAAGAGCGTCTGGCGCGTTTTCGCCGGCACTGATTCCCCAAGGAGAACGCCATGCTGTTCCACGTAAAAATGACCGTGAAATTGCCCGCCGACCTGGACCCGGCCGTTGCCACAAAGCTCAAGGCCGACGAGAAAGAACTCGCCCAGCGCCTGCAACGCGAAGGCCAGTGGCGACACCTCTGGCGCATCGCCGGGCACTACGCCAATTACAGCGTGTTCGACGTACCCAGCGTCGAGGCGCTGCACGACACCCTGATGCTTTTACCGCTGTTTCCCTACATGGACATCGAGATCGACGGCCTTTGCCGTCATCCCTCGTCGATCCACGCCGACGACCGCTGAGCCCGGACTCAACCCCACAACAACAAGATGAGGTGAACATCATGACCGTGAACATTGCCCACACTGCCCAATTGCAGAAGTTCTTCGAAGAAGCCGCCGGTTTTGCCAACGATGGCGGCAGCTCGCGCTTGAAAACCATCGTCCTGCGGGTGTTGCAGGACACCGCCCGGATCATCGAAGACCTCGACATCAGCGAAGACGAATTCTGGAAAGCCGTCGATTACCTCAACCGTCTGGGTGGCCGCTCCGAAGCCGGGCTGTTGGTGGCCGGCCTCGGCCTCGAACATTTCCTCGACCTGTTGCAGGACGCCAAGGATGCGCAGATTGGCTTGACCGGCGGCACGCCACGCACCATCGAAGGCCCGTTGTACGTGGCCGGCGCGCCGCTGTACGAAGGTGAATGCCGGATGGACGACGGCAGCGAGGAAGGCGTCGCCACGGTGATGTTCCTTGAAGGCCAAGTGTTCGACCCGCAGGGCCAACCGCTCGCCGGCGCCACGGTCGACCTGTGGCATGCCAACACCAAGGGTACTTATTCGTTCTTCGATCAGAGCCAGTCTGACTACAACCTGCGCCGCCGGATCATCACCGACGCCGAAGGCCGCTACCGTGCCCGCAGCATCGTGCCTTCCGGTTATGGCTGCGATCCCCAGGGCCCGACTCAGGAGTGCCTGAACCTGCTCGGCCGCCACGGCCAGCGCCCGGCTCATATTCACTTCTTCATTTCCGCGCCTGGGCATCGACACCTGACGACGCAGATCAATCTGTCGGGGGACAAATACCTGTGGGATGACTTCGCCTATGCGACCCGTGAAGGGTTGGTCGGGGAAGTCGAGTTTCGTGAAGATGCCGCGGGGCGTCGTGCCGAATTGAAGTTCGACTTCCAGTTGCAGCAGGCGCCGGATTCGGCAGCCGAACAGCGCAGTCAACGGCCACGGGCGTTGCAGGAATCCTGATCCCAGAGCTCTGACCGGATTGGTTGAACTGCGCAAAAAGTTGCGCAGTTGTCCGTAATAAAACCCCACTCAAAACCGCTGCAGGCCTTGCCGATAAAGGCCTGCAGCCAAGTGCGCAAGAAGTTGCGCAGTACTGCGCAACTTCTTGCGCACTTTTTAGCTTTTTCCTACAGAAAAAAACGAAAAACCCCCACGCGAGCTTCGTAAACCCTTGATAGGCAATGGCCATATGATGGCTGGCACGACTTTTGATTACTCCTTTGCCACCTGGACAGGCAATCACGCCGTCCGGTCCTGTCTTTTGAGCAAGGAGCACACCCCATGGCAACACCAGCGTACATGTCGGTTACCGGCGAAAAACAAGGCCTGATCACTGCCGGCGCCTTCACCGCCGACTCCGTTGGCAACACCTATCAGGAAGGCCACGAAGACCAGGTCATGGTTCAGGCTTTCACCCACGACGTGATCATCCCGCGTGACCCACAATCCGGTCAGCCAACCGGTCAGCGCGTGCACAAGCCAGTCGTGATCACCAAGGTCTACGACAAGGCTTCGCCTCTGCTGCAAGCCGCTCTGACCTCCGGCGAGCGCATGAGCGAAATCGTTATCCAGTGGTACCGCACTTCGGCGCAAGGCACCCAAGAGCACTACTACACCACCAAACTGGAAGACGCGATCATCGTCGCCATCAACAACAAAATGCACAACTGCCAGGATCCAGGCAACGCGCACTTCACCCACCTGGAAGAAGTGCAGTTCACCTACCGCAAAATCACCTGGACCCACGAAGTATCCGGTACTTCGGGTTCCGATGACTGGCGTGCTCCAGTCGTTTAATCGCGGCTGATGGTTGTACCGCCTCGGCCGGGTTCGCCGGTCGAGGCACCTTCACTACTCAAAGAATTTTCAGCGTCAGATCCTTATCGATCTGGCGTGCGCTGCAGCACAGCACGAGGGACAAGGGAATGTTCTCACCGGCCAACCAGGCTCATTTCAACCTGACCATCGATGGCGCGGACAGCGATTTCCAGGTGCTGTCGTTCACCGGTCGGGAGGCCCTCAACACGCCCTTCGAATTCGAGCTGGAACTGGTCAGCGAAAAGGCCTCGATCAACCTCGAAAGTCTGCTGCACAAACTGGCGTTTCTTCAGCTGTCGCCGAGCGGCACCGGCATTCACGGGCTGATCTACAGCATCGCTCAGGGCGAGGCGGGCAAGCGCCTGACCCGTTACAAGATCTCGCTGCGCCCGCAGCTTTCGTACCTCGCGCACCGTTTCAACCAGCGCATTTTCCAGCAGATGACCGTGCAGCAGATCATCAGCCAGGTGCTGGAAGAACACGGCATCCTCGCCAGCGACTACCACTTCCAGCTGAGCGCGATCTATCCCGAGCGCGTCTACTGCACGCAGTACGACGAAAGTGACCTGCATTTCGTCCAGCGCCTGTGCGAGGAGGAGGGGATTCACTACCACTTCCAGCACACGTCCAGCGGCCACAAACTGACCTTCGGCGATGACCAGACGGTGTTCCCGAAACTGGCGCCCGTGGCCTATCAGCAGGACTCCGGGCTGGTGGCGGACAAACCGGTGGTCAAGCGTTTCGGCTTGCGCCTGGCGACCCGCACCAGCCGCACTACGCGGCGCGATTACGACTTCGTCAAACCGAAGATCGAGCTGGAAAGTGACGCCAAGAGCAGCGCCCAGCCGGACCTGGAAGACTACGATTACCCGGGGCGTTTCGTGGACCGCGAGCGCGGCAAGCATCTGGCCAACCGCAACCTCGAACGCCACCGCAGCGACTATCGGCTGGCCGAGGGCAACAGCGACCAACCGATTCTGGTCACCGGGCATTTTCTGGCCCTGACCGACCACGCCAACCCGACGTGGAACGACCTCTGGCTGCTCACTGAAATCTTCCACGAAGGCAAACAGCCGCAGGTGCTGGAAGAGTCGGTGACCAGCGACACCACCGACAACAAAGACGATTTCCATCAGGGCTATCGCAACCGCTTCAGCGCCATCCCCTGGGACGTGCCGTACCGTCCGCCGCTGGATCACCCGAAACCCAAGGTTCTCGGTTCGCAAAGCGCCGTGGTCACTGGGCCGGAAGGCGAAGAGATCTTCTGCGACCAGTACGGCCGGGTGAAGGTGCAGTTCTTCTGGGACCGCGAAGGCCAGCACGATGACAAGACCACCTGCTGGATGCGCGTGGCCTCCAGCTGGGCGGCTGAAACCTTTGGCTCGATCAACATTCCGCGGGTCGGCATGGAAGTGCTGATCACCTTCCTCGAAGGTGATCCCGACCAGCCGCTGATCACCGGTTGCCTGTACCACGGCGCCAACCTGCCGCCGTACAAACTGCCGGATTTCAAGACCCTGGCCACGGTCAAGAGCAAGGAATACAAGGGCAGCCGCGCCAACGAACTGCGCATCGACGACACCACCAGCGAAATCAGCATTGCGTTGCGCAGTGACCACGGCGCCAGTGCGATCAACCTTGGTTACCTGACCCATCCACGTCCTTCAGGTGGGCAGCCACGCGGCGAAGGTTTCGAGTTGCGCACCGACCGCCACGGCGCCGTGCGCGCCGGTGCCGGCCTGCTGATCACCACCGA